>NZ_JBMHEX010000001.1:1570000-3230000 GCF_050499225.1 Enterococcus sp. AZ015
GTGGTGGCGATAGCAAGAAGGATACACCTGTAACCATGCCGAACACAGAAGTTAAGCTTCTTAGCGCCGATTGTAGTGAAGGGTTTCCCTTTGTGAGAGTAGGACGTCGCCACGCAGTCAAACACATGTCTTCATTGACATGTGTTTTTTTGTTATTACAACGATGTATCATTTTACTAAAAACAATCACTTAAAATAACTTTTTATGGAAAAAAATGATACACTAGTAGTGAAGTATTTTTAGGAGGGATCATATGACTGACGATGCCAAAAAAGAACAAAATGTTGTTCAAGATCAAGACGTTGTTTCAGTTTCAACGAATGAAGAAGTATCCTTTGGCGATATAAAACAAGTGGCCTCAAAAAATATAGGTCAGATGCTGCAAGACCTGCAAGATTTTGAAGTCGCGATCGAAAAAGAGGATATTCCTGAAATTTATCGTATATATAATGGTCGATTACACAAACAGTTAAAAGAAACATCAAATCAAAATCATGAGATTGATGAATTGTTATCAAGGAAGTTCCACGATAACTTTACCCAAGCTTTCCCATTTATGATGCATTGTGCCAAAATATCTCCTACGGTGCATTACTATAAGTTAGGAACCTATTATCATGAGCGAGCGACGATTGGTATCGATGCGAGTATTCCCGAAATTTTTGTTATCCCTGAGATAGATGAAGAATGGGAAAAGTTCCAACGAGGCAATCGTGAGATGCTGACAGCAATCGAACAGCAGATGGACAAGCTGGAAGCCAAACGGATCACTGCGTTATCAGAAGTGAAGGAAATCCAAAATCAGATCGATAAACTTACGGAAGCCGAAAATGAATTGACGGAATCAAAGGGCTTTTTCAATCGGACAAAAATCGATGAAGAACTAGAGCGTTTGACTTCTGACCGGAAAGCTCTAGAAGCCAAACGTAGAGAATGGGAAAGATATTCAAATAATAATGAAGAAGTTTTTGCTGAAAAAGAACGCCTGCAGCAGCAATATCAAACATTGCGTTTAAAGAAAGCAATCGTAGAAAAAGAATTCCGACAAATTGATACTTTTTTTGGTTCTTTTGAAGAATTCAATACTAAATTATTGGCTTTCTTAGCTCAGTATACGGGAAAGGAGCTGATTGAAATTGACGAAAGAAACACAGAAAAATCCTCTTGAACCACAACTGATGGATCAGGAAGAGACTCTAGAAGTTCAACCAGAAGAAGTCAATGAGGTCGACGAAAATTCAGCAACCAATGCGTCTACCACAGTTGATGATCGCTCTTTAGTAGAAGACAATGTAGAGGATGATTCTTTCAAATTAGTGGAAGAGGAAGAGGAAGCGGAATATGAAGATGATTACTATGCTGTAAAAGCACAAGATCATCAGCGCATCGAGTCCCTTATTGAACAAGCCGAAAATGAACTAGCTGATTTAAAATTGCGAAAATCAATCATGGAGGCTGATTTCTCCGGGTTGCTCAACCATTATCGTCATTTGATCTTAACAGAACAAGAAATCTCTGTCATTGCAAAAAAAACCTTGCTTGAGTACTATGCCTATGAATTCTTGAAACCATTAAAAGTGATTCATTTAACAGCTACCGACAATTACGATACCTGGAAGACAAAGCACTTCAATGTCCGCTTTCGTTTAACAGAAACAAAAGAACTAGAGTTTAGTTTTAAGTTAAATCCGGTCAATTCAAGTTACCAATCAAACTATTTGCCGTTGTTGACAATCAATTCAAATTCCCAGTCGGTGGTGGTCAACGATGAACAGATTTTACATCTGATCAGTCAATGGCATGCCGATAATATTTTCTCAGTCAATCAACTTTCACTGTTTAATTACGATGTAAATTTGATACTGGCTCATTTAAAAGAATTGGATTTTACTGTCTCGCCAAGTTTGATCGACAATACCCAAACCTTAGCTGTCGATATGGAAACAGATTTTCCTGTTGCAGCGGAAGTCCTTGACCAAATTTTCATCATCACGATGGAGAATCAGTCGTATGATTTTATCACAGAAAACAAAGGCGAGATCCTTGTTCTGCTTGATAAAAATCAGCGTTTGACGATTCATTTGTACACAGAATCAACGTTACTCACGATTGACTCGGATCAATGGAAGCGATCTTTATTGGATTTCTTCACAAGTTATCCGTTTTTGGTTCCGCTTGTCGTTCAAGGTGAAGAATAAATGTTCTAAATTGGTTAAAAGTGCTAGAATGGTTTTTATAACTATTCAGCACTTTTTTTGGAAGGAGCAGTATGATGATAAATAAAGCACTAGGTTTTTATGAAGGACGATCTTTAGATGATCCAGAAGTATTTATTGAAAAGGAATTTCCAATGCCAACTTGTCAGGCAAACGATCTATTGGTGGAAGTGCAAGCTGTTTCTGTGAATCCAATTGACACGAAACGCCGCCAAACAACCACTTTAAGTGAGAAATTCCATATCCAGGGATATGATGCAGTAGGTATAGTACATGAAATCGGCTCAGCAGTTAATGGCTTTGCCGTTGGTGATCGGGTGTTTTATGCTGGAACCACACAACGACCTGGTGCGAATCAAAGGTTTCAAGTCGTTGATTTTCGAATCGCAGCAAAGGCGCCAGCCGGCTTTTCTGACGGTGATCTTGCAGCTATGCCATTAACGAGTATTACGGCATGGGAATTGCTTTTTGAAAAATTTGGGTATGTGCCTGAAGAGAACGCGAATGAAGGATCAATTTTATTGGTCAATGCCAGCGGTGGTGTTGGCTCGATTGCGGCGCAACTAGCAAAATGGGCAGGATTGACAGTCTATGGCACTGCGAGTCCTAAGAACGATCAGTGGCTTAAAGACAATCAAGTGGATCAGGTACTGAATCACCGCTTGCCGTTAGCTGAACAAATCACTGAACCTTTTTCAGCCGTTGCACTTTTTTATGACGCATCTGCCTATTTGCCACAATTAACAAAAGCAATCTTGCCATTTGGCAAAGTCGGAATGATCGTGAATACGAAAGAAGCGCTAGATTTAAATCCATTTAAAAACCTCGGCATCGATTTTTATTGGGAGTATATGTTCACAAAAACAGATGCTCAGTTGATGATTGAAACACAAGGGGGCATTTTGCAACGGATCGCCTCGTTGCTCGCTGACAAAAAGATCCATACGACTGCGGTCCAAACGTTTGATGGAGGAATTACCATCGAGACCTTAAAGCACGCTACAAAAGCGGTTGAGCAAGGAACGAAAGGAAAGACAGTGATCACTGGAGGCGTCCGCTAAATGGAAGAAGAGGAAGCGATGCTGTTTTGGGATGAATTCGCGCAAGAATATGCGCAAATTCAAAGAGAATCCCAATTGAAAATCGCCGAAGAGGCAGCAGCTTTTTTGGTGGAGCAGAAAGTGTTTCCGATATCGACCTTCGTTGACTTTGCTGCGGGCACTGGTCGCTACATTTCAGCTTTTTATCCTTTTGTAGATGAGTATTACGCAATTGATTTTTCAAAAGAAATGTTAAAAATCATCGAAGAAACGATGGAAGATCCGATGAGCAAGCTCCATCTGGTTCAGCAGAGCCAAAAAGACTTTTTATCTGCAGACCAGCACTGGCCCTGTATTTTTATGGCAATGAATCCAGCAGTCAGAGACAAAGAAACCTTGCTTCAGTTTCAAAGAAAGGCCCATCAATTAATTATTCTAAGAATGATCGCAGAAGAAGAGAACGTGTTTCAGCCTTATGAAAAAAATCATTCAGCGAAGAACGATCTGAACCTAAATACTTGGTACAAGAAGTGGTTTACAGAAGAAGCGATCGATTGGCAGAGTCGGCAATTCGAGTATATTTTGAAGGAAGAGATCGATCAAGAATTATTTCATCTTTATTTTGAGGAGGAGTATTCATTGGAACAGCGGCAAGAAATGGTTCAACATGTCTTTGGTGAGGCATTGACTGTCGAAAGCCAAACGAAAATCACCTTTGAGCTTCTCTTAGCCTAGGAGAAATCACACAATAGACATTAAAAAACGAGATTCTGACATAAGATCAAGAAACAGGTACAGCAAGTAGGGTTCTGTTGACTGCTGACTGGAAACATCTTATGCTGGAATCTCGTTTTACAGTGAATTTACTACAATAAAAGGTAGACGATACTGCCTAATAACAGTAAAAAAACGACGTTAACGATAAAAAATAGCTTTTGAAACATTCCCGCTTCTTTGGGTCTGGCTTGTTTCAGTAATTTGTACCCAATCAAATTCGCCAAAGAAGCAATCAATGTACCCAAACCACCCACATTGACGCCCAAAAGAACGGCTTTTTCTAAATCGGTGAAAGGAGCAATCAAAATCGCTGCAGGAACGTTAGATATTCCTTGAGAGAGTAAAATACTACCTAAAAAAGCGCGATGTGTTTCTTGAAAATATGGTCGAATGTGATCGGTGACCAGAGGTTGGTCTTGAATATTCCCAACGATCAAGAAGAAGCAGAGGAAGGTAAGTAGTAACCGATAATCAACTTTTGCGAATAATCGTTTGTTGCTAAACCAAACCACGGCTGCGACGACGAGCACAGCGATTGAAATAGGTAGAACACTAAAAATACCAAGAATCATAAGGACAAATAATCCTGCATTGAGCAGCGCTGGCTTTTTTTCAAAGGGCTCTTCTTGCAGGGCGATTTCCAATGGAGTCTTTGGGATGAGCTGGATCGAAACAAGGAGTAATAGCAAAGAAAGTCCCACAAAGGTGCCGGTAGTCCACATGAATTGTGGCAGCGAAATCTGATAGTAAGAAAATAAAAATAGATTTTGCGGATTTCCAAATGGAAACAGGCTGCTTCCTAAATTGGCTGCCACGATCAAATAGACAGCGCCTAATAAGACACTGGTGCGCTGTTGTTCTTTCCTCGTTAAGAGTAAGTAGATGGGCAATAATGTTAAGATAGCCACGTCGTTTGTTAAAAACATCGAACTGAAGAAGCTTAGCAAGACGATTGAACGGATCAAGTCACGCAGATTGCGACTTTTTTCCACTAATTTTTGTCCAAATGCTCGTAAAAGACCAGCTTCTTCTAACCCATTGATTACTAACATCAACCCAAACAGTGATAAAATCACTTTAAAGTCAATAAATGACCAACGGAAGGTGCCGAAAAAACACGCAATGAGTGCTAGTAACAGGGAAATCGAAAATAATCGATCCTTTCGAAAAAATGCTAACATTCGTTTTCCCATAGTTCACCACCTTTCTTCTCAAGAATTTTACCATTCCCGCGCTTTAGGAACAATAAATAACGCTTTTTCCATATAACTCAAAGGCATTCAGGCAATTTTTATAGTTGACAAACGACCCATTAATTGGGAAATTAGTATGTGAAAGGTGAAGGAGGTTCAAAAATGAATGTTATGCAGCTGCTTGAAAAAAATCAGCAGGTTCATTTTCAAATTTTAGCTGTTTTTTTTCAGAACGGCTCAGAAATCTCTTACAAGAAACTTGCAAAAACATTATCCATTTCCGCACCCACTTTGCAAAAAGAACTTCAAAATCTTCATCAAAATTTAGTCGCTTTCCATGAGGATGCGGCATTGACTTATTTAGAAAATGATCAAGTACAGTTAACACTTCCGCTTGATTTCTCACTAAAAAAATTCTTTTATGCGTATCTTTCAGAAGCAATCGATTTTCAGATATTGTCGTATTTGTTTTTTCATCGAGATGAGTCAACGACGAAAATGATGTTAGAACTGATGTTGAGTGAAGCTTCATTGTTTCGTCGATTCAAAGCCATCAATCAGTTATTGAAAGAATTCGACATCCAATTAAAAAATAAAAAATTGCTTGGGGATGAAAAACAGATTCGCTTTTTCTATTATCAGTTTTTTTCACAAAGTTATCCCAATGAAGAATTGATCGCTCGCTTGAATGCACCAGCCATCAACAATTTGATTCGAGTAATCGAAAAACAGCTACAGACAACGTTTAGTCAATCCGAACGCTGGAAAGTCGGGCTGTGGTTAGGTATTATGGAAGCCCGTTTTGATTATCGTGGCTCGCAGCAGCATGAAGCATCGTATCCATTGTTGAAGTCATTGGAAAATGAAGCGATGTTCCAGCTTTTGCGGAATATATTAGGACGCTATCTCAGTCGTTTTGCCGTATCCTGGAGCGATTATGAAACGGTTTATTTCTATTTATTTTTATTAGCTGAAGGCTTGATTCGCCCTTCACTGGATGACTCCTTGCAAAAATCACTTTTCTTCCAAGAGATCGATGCGTTAAATGGGGAGCTGCTGCAGGCAATTGGTGATAGTGAGAGAAAGACTACAGAAACTTCTACGGAATTATGCGTCTTCTTGACGAGTGTGACGATCCAAGCGTTGTATATTCATGGCGGCATTATTGCCTTTGCTGAATTTCAGCCGCAAAGTGTTGCGAATGAGAGCTTGATTGAAGTGGCACAGCAAGCAATCGAACAGTTGGAGAAAAACGTAAACCAGTCCTTTTCTCTTGAGAAAAAGCAGCATTTGACCAATGAATTGCTTTTGATCCGTCAATGGATTCAAGTAAAACAGGAAAAAGCATTTACGGTCGGCATTTTGTTGACTCAATCACGATTACGCAGTGGCTTTTTGCGGCGTTTTTTGATCAAAGAATTGGCTGGCTATCCGAATATTCATTTTGAGGGGACGAAGGAGAAGGATTATGATTTATTGATCGTTGATCATTCTGAGATCTCGGAAGGCTATCGTTATAAAAAACGATTGATTTTAACAGGTGGGGCAACCCCATTTGAAGAAGAGCGGCTTCATCAAATCGTGGATGAAATACGCAATGAGAACCTTGAAAGCGAGTTGGAAAAGATATGAGAATAGTGATTATTGGAGGCTCTCATGCAGGAATTGCTGCTGCCCGTCATTTAAAAAAAGTTGACCCAAAAGTCGATGTGATAATTATTGAAAAATCAAGCGTTCTGGGTTATGTTGCTAGCAGTTTGAATTTAGTGCTGGAAGGCTACATTCAACGATTGGAAGATTCCCGAACGGCAACTGCGAGTGAGCTTCTTTCTGAAGGAATCAATGTGATGTTAAACAGTGAAGTCACAAAAATCTTTCCGCAAGAACAAACGGTTCATTTTGTCACATCAACGGAATCTTATCAGCAAGAAGACGAAGTGAGTTATGATGGCTTGATTTTGGCGATGGGATCGAGTACTTTCCGTTCGGAGTTTGCCTCAGATGTCGAAGCACATATAACGACCTACAAAACCATTGGTCAATCAAAGCAAGCGTTAGAAAAAATCGAAAGTGCGCAAACCGTGGCGATCGTTGGCGCGGGTCTGATTGGGTTTGAATTGGCGGAATCTTTAAGTGGCCAGCAAAAAGCCGTTCATTTGATTGATCGAATGGATACCCTTTTGTTCCGTTATTTTGATCAAGAAATTGCTGAAATTTTGATGGCGCGCTTTCCAGAGAACTTACAAATCTATCTTAACAGCAATGTCGCCCATACGATCAAAGACGAGAAGGGTGAATATCAGGGAATCGAGCTTTCAAACGGAACCAAGATTCGAGCTGACGTGGTCGTTTATGCCGTAAATCCGCGACCGAATGTCGCATTGGTTGAAGACTTTTTAAAACTAAATCTCGATGGCACGGTATTTACAAATGAATATTTACAAACGTCTGACCCAGCGATTTATGCAATTGGTGACCTGGTTTCGATTCCTTTCAATCATTCGGATAGCTCTTTGTATATCCCTTTAGTGACTAATGCTTATCGGACGGGGATCGTAGCTGCCACCAATTTATTGGCAAATGAACGGGGAACGACGAAAATTCCTTTTCCAAAAATGCAACGGACCGTCGTTAGTAAACTGTTTGGCTATTTCGTCAGCAGTTCAGGTATTAATGAGACCGAGGCACCGTATTACGGCTTTGAAGTAGATTCAGTGACGCAGACATTTCATTCTCGGACATTTTTCGCGACAGATGAGGATTTTGAAGTAACGTTAAAACTGATTTTTGATCAGCAAACGAAAGTGATTATGGGGGGACAAATCATTACGAGTGATCGTGGAAGTTTGGAGATCATCAATACGATCTCAACCTTGATCAATAGCAAGACGACTTTGCACCAACTAGCGACAATGGATTACTTTTTCAATCCAACCATTTCTTTCCCTTTGCACTTTTTGAATCAATTAGCCCTTGATGGCTTGTTAAAGTAAAATAATAACTCTTGATAAACCTGCGATGATCGTAGGTTTATTTTTTTTAATTACAGATAATCGGGAAAGACTATCGATTACAATCAGTGACTGGTATCGCGTATTGAAAACAGGTAGGCTTTTGTCGGAGATTGAATTCAACTGGTATCATGATTTTTTGGAAGAAGAAACTCAAAACGAAAACTATAAAACTCGTTCCACGACTAAACTGTTTTTACTCACAATTTCTTATCGATAGACGAATGGTGTTTAGGTGGAGGAGACGGCGCGTCATTTGCTTTTATCTGAAAAGTTACATCACCATTGCATCAGTAAGTGCTGGCTTTACAAGGGTTTCAATAGATGAAAATAATTGCAAATCTAAGTGATCTGTTATTGAATGATCCTCATAAAATGAATATAGTATGAGCGAGCATTTTATAATTAAAGCAATAAAATAGACAATATTGAGATAAAAATAAGTTTTCTCGCAAGGATATAAGAGAAAAACATCACATAATCCTTTTCTTTACACACTCATTTTTTCGAAATTGCGATAGGAAAGGGATTTTTAAAAAAAAATTCTTGTGATTTTAAGTGAAATACGTTACCCTATTAAAGAGAGTGAGAATCATTCTCAATAAGGGGGGCGGGGCATGTTTAAAAAAATCGGATTACTGCTGATCTTTGTTCTTCTAGTGGGTTGCTCCTTGTTGGCAGGCACCCATGAATTGTCTTTATCAGGTTTACAGCAGGGTGATCCGAATCATTGGCTTGTTTTGGTAAAAGTTAGGCTTCCACGGACGATCAGTTTGATCATTGCAGGTGGGATCATTAGTATCTGTGGAAAAATTATGCAACACATGATGCAAAATAAATTTGTGGCCTCGGAGTCGATTGGACTGACGGATAGCGCCCGTTTAGGAATTTTGCTGGTTATGCTCTTTCTACCAAATGCCTCAAATTTGATTCGCACTACAGCAGCATTTGTGTTTGCCTACGCAGGTGTGTTGTTCTTTTTATTTTTAAGCCAATTTCTACCAAAGAAAGATCCAATGATGCTGCCGTTAACAGGGGTGATGTTCGGTAATATCATCGGGGCTATCAGTAGCTTCTTAGCCTATCGCTTCCAATTGGTTCAAAATGTTTCTTCTTGGCTGCAAGGAAATTTTGCCACCATTATGGTTGGACAGTATGAACTTTTGTATTTGACGATTCCCGTTTTCGGTCTATTGTATTTCTTGGCTTATGAGATCACGATCGCCGGTTTAGGAGAAAGTGCGGCTAAGAGTCTGGGAATCAATTACTTGTTCTTGCGTTTTGCTGTATTTGCGCTGGTGGCGTTTGCTAGCAGTATCGTTTTATTGACTGTGGGGCAAATTCCTTTTTTAGGGATCGTTATCCCAAATATGATCGGCATGGTTTTTGGGGATCACTTGAAAAACAATCTGCTTTTGATCAGCTTTGCCGGAAGCGCGTTCTTGCTATTGTGTGATGTATTGGCGAGAATCGTCATCGCACCTTATGAAATGCCGGTCAGTGTTGTTGCCGGCGTACTGGGTGGCTGCTGTTTCTTGATTTTGCTTCTGGGGAGGAAATTTCGATGAAGAAAAAACTTTTTCTTTTGTTGTTTCTGATCCTTTGTGCATGTGGTGCCTATCTGACCTATAACACCTATGGAAACTGGTCATTTGCTTTTGCATTAAGGGGACGCCGAATCTTGGCTTTTGCCTTAGTTGCAATCGCCATCTCCTTTAGTACCATCACCTTACAGACACTGACAAGCAATCGCTATCTGACCCCTGGAATTTTAGGCTTGGACCAACTGTATGTTCTTGTTCAAACCCTTTGTTTCTTTTTTATCGGCGGAATTCAGATGCTGAGCCAAGAAACAGCAACGATGTTTTTGTTTTCTGTCGGCTTAACTGCCGTTCTAGGTAGCTTCTTAATTGGCTTTTTCTATCAAAAATCAGTCGCTGGGTTGTTTTTGTTATTGATGGCAGGGATGGTCTGTGGCACGATGTTCGGTAGTCTCAGCACCTTTCTGCAAGTGTTGATGGATCCAAATGAATATGATTTACTACAAGGTCGTTTGTTTGCCAGCTTTGGCAATATCAATACCCAGCATCTACTGATTGCTGCCGCGATCATTTTGCTAGGGAGTATCTGTCTGGTTCTGCTGATTCCAGAATTGAATTTGCTCCATTTAGGAAGTGGGCAAGCCAAAAGTTTAGGTGTATCTGTTCAATGGCTTCATAAAGGTGTTTTATTTTTGATTGCTTTACTGACAGGCACCGCCACTGCTTTAGTTGGTCCAGCAGTTTTTCTAGGCTTTGTGGTGGCGACGATCACCTATCAGCTTTTCCCAACTTATCGTCACGGCTGGTTGTTTTTCGGTGGGAGTTTGATTGGTTTTCTCCTGTTGGTAGGAGGTCAATTCCTAGTGGAACAGGTCTTTCAATGGCAAACGACCATCGGCACCGTGATCCAATTATTAGGCGGTATCTTCTTTATAAGCAAATTGCTGCTGGAAAGGAAAAAATCATGATCGAAACCAAAAATGTATCCAAGAATTATGCAAAAACACAAGTTTTGACGGAATGTTCTATAGCGTTGCCGGAACAGAAAATGATTGCCTTCATCGGGCCCAATGGTGCCGGAAAAAGTACCTTGCTTTCTTTAGTCAGTCGGATGTTGGATCAACGCACCGGTGATATTTATCTGGATGGAACGGAGATTCGTCAATGGAAGTCCAAAGAGCTAGCAAAAAAAATGGCTTTTTTGCAGCAAAGCAATCGCTATGCCGTCAATCTGACTGTAAGAGAGCTGGTGGCATTTGGTCGCTATCCGTATAACCGGGGGCGACAATCGGCAGCAGATGATGGGATCATTGATGACGCTTTGTCTAAGTTATCTCTAACCGAATATAGTGATCAATCAATTCATGAACTTTCTGGTGGTCAGTTACAACGAGTTTACTTGGCGATGATTTTAGCCCAAGATACAGATTATCTACTCTTGGACGAACCGTTAAACAATTTAGATTTAAAACACGCCAACCAGCTGATGAAGCTATTGACAACCTTGGTGGAAGACTATCAGAAAACTGTTGTGATCGTTTTGCACGACATTAATTTTGCAGCACGGTATGCCGATCACATCGTCGCGATGAAAGATGGTCAGATTTTTAAAGCGGCTGACACAGAGGCAGTGATTCAAGAACAATTATTAGAATCATTGTATGAGATTCCAATCAAACTGGTACAAGTGGATGGGCGGCAATTTTGCTACACCTTCCAATAAAAAATATGTTTCAAAGGAGGAAAAAATGAAAAAAATAGCAGTAAGTTTTATGAGTATTTTCGTATTAGCGGGGTTGACCGCTTGCGGCTCGAATAATACAGGGACAACAGATTCAACGGGTACAGCTCAAACCCAAGTAGAAGAAAGTACACAAACGCCGACAGAAGTCGAGATTACGGACAGCAATGGGACTGTCACTGTTCCTTATGCGCCGGAAAAAGTTGTTGTCTTTGACAACAGTGCATTAGATACGATGGATGCACTTGGCCTTGGGGATCGAATCGTTGCTGCCGCAACCAGCAATTTGCCAGATTATTTATCAGCGTATGCGGATGTTGAATCAGCAGGGGGAATCAAAGAGCCTGATTTAGAAAAAATCAATCAACTGCAGCCAGACCTAATCATTATTTCTGGTCGACAACGTGATTTCCAAGAGGAATTGTCTGCAATCGCGCCAACCGTTTTCTTAAGCGTTGACAATAGTGATACTTGGGCATCGATCGAAGCCAACATTACGACCATTGGTCAAATTTTTGGTAAGGAAGAGGAAGCGCAAGAACAACTAGCATCGTTACAAGGTCAGATTGATACCTTGAAGGAGCAAGCGCAAAATGCTGACGAGAAAGCCTTGGTTGTTATGGTAAATGAAGGCAATCTTTCTGCTTTTGGTCCAGGTTCTCGTTACAGTATCTTGTATGACACGTTTGGTTTCCCAGCAGTAGATGAGGAATTAGAGGCGTCGACACATGGACAAAGTATTTCTTATGAGTACTTGCTTGAAAAAAATCCTGATGTCATTTTCGTGATCGATCGGACAAAAGCGATCGGTGGCAATGAAAGCGAAAGTGAATTTGTTGCAAATGAAATTGTTCAAGAAACAAATGCAGGGCAAAACGATCAAGTGATTGAATTGGATGCTGCGGTTTGGTATTTAGCTGGTTCCGGATTGGAGTCGATCCAATTGATGATGGATGATGTCAAGCCAGCCGTTGAATAAATAGGTGAAAAAAATTAAGTAATAAGGGACACGCTTATCAGTTTACTGAGAAAGCGTGTCTTTTTATTCGAACTGTTTCTAGGACCTGCGACTGATTTTTGACAAGTTATCCAGCTTTACTTTACCTGTCGTAGTAATTGATTTATAATTAGTACGACAGATGAAGTAATTTAGGAGGCGATTGCGTGATCTCGAGTGACGGAATTCGCGGCTATAACGACGCAATCATTTTATCCATTCTTTCGAAAGAAGACTCTTATGGATATGAAATATCCAAGCGTATTCGTGAAGGAACAGATGCTTTATATGTGATCAAAGAAACGACGTTGTATTCCGCTTTTACTCGGTTAGAAAAACAAGGATTGATCCGTTCGTATCCCGGAGAAGTGACACATGGCAAAAAGCGGACCTATTACCAGATAACTGTAGACGGAAAAGCAAGCCTTTCGGAGAAACTATTGGAGTGGCAGCAGACGAAGATCGTCGTTGACCAGTTCTTACAAGGAGGAGACAAATGAAAACCATTCATGACTATCTAGACAGCTTATTTTTATCAGTACCCATCACACCGGAAACGAAGAAGGCAAAAGAAGATCTTTTAGCGATTATGGAAGACCATTACTTGGAACTGATTCACCAAGGGAAAAGTGAGCATGAAGCCATCGGTGCGGTGATCAGCGAGTTTGGTTCGGTGGATGAACTGCTGCAAGAGTTAGATGTTTCAAAAGAAGAAGAGCCGATTGATGATTGGTCCGATGCCATCACAGAAGACGATGCGTTTGATTATTGGGGAACTGTGCGGCACTTTGCTTTTTCGTTGTCGATAGGAATCGGCTTTTGTATCGCCTCCCTAGCAGCCCTAATGCTCTTTGTTAGTGTTTATGCTGAGACCTTTGGAATAATGGTGATGTTTCTTTTCATCGCCATCGGGGTTGGTTTTATCATCTCTAGCAGTTTGCACTTTTCCGGTGCTCGTAAGCAGTTAGATGATCGACCAATCAAAAGGGATGCCAAACGAGAAGCCGCTCAGCAACTAGCAAATTATGAAAAAAGTTTTCGTATTGGTCTTGTTTTAGGAATTGGTGCCTGTATTTTATCAATTGCGCCTGTACTTTTAAGTGAATTGTTTTATTATTCTGTTGAGTTTGGTATTTCCTTGTTTTTCTTGACAGTTGCAGTGGGTGTGTTCTTTATTATTTATGTAAGTATTATTCGTACAGGCTTTGCGAAGCTGGCAACTGAGACGTATTTTATTCGTGACGAAGAGAATCTTGGTGATCGAGCAACACGTCATAAATATGGCGAATCCGCTGGTAGAGTTACCTTTTTTCGAACAGTCTACTGGCCAGTGATTTTGGTCGTTTATATGCTTTGGTCCTTCATGTTTCATGCCTGGGCATACTCTTGGGTCATTTTTGTGATTGGTGGTGTCTTAGAGGACTACTTTATCGGTCAGACAAAAGCCAAAAAATAAGAGATGTTTCAACCGAGAGTGGTTTCTTTACTTTTAAAAAAAGGAAGACTATAATACGGCTTGTAACTGAACCAAGCAAAAAGAACAGCGAGAAATAAGATCCTCTCAATGCTTTTTCAAAAGTTCAGAATACAAGAAAAGAGGCAATGGATATGTTAGAAATTCATTATCTGAAAAATGGTAGCAAAGAAATAACAACAATTGAATCCCCAGAGCGCTTTCTCGCAAGTCAATACTTGGAAGTTCCACCTTTTCAAGATCATTACCCAGTCGAAGAAGTTTTTCTAGACGGCAAGCGGATTACATTGAAGGAGCGAACGATCGGTGGATTGTTCAACTATTTCAATACTAAATAAAAAAATTGTCTTTTTTTATGACTCACTTTCCATTGTGAGGAATCATAGGAAGAGGCAATCTTTTTTTGTTTAATTGAGAATAAGAGATGTAATTGAGAATCTAACAGGTAGGAACTTTGCTTAGAAATGATTAGCCAAACTTATTACTATACTCCATTTGCTTTCGATAAAAAATAAATATGCTCATTTCTGAGGATGATAACATTTTTTTTGACTATTTCTGAATAAACTATTGCATTTTGTAGTTAGATATACTAATAATTAATAGAGATTATTCTCAAATAATTATTCTAATTGGAGGAAATGATATGTCATTAATTGGAAAAGAGATTGGTTCATTCGAAGCGAAAGCTTACCACAATGGAAAATTTATCGATGTTTCATCAGAAGATTTTAAAGGAAAATGGAACGTTGTTTGTTTTTATCCTGCAGATTTCTCATTTGTTTGTCCGACAGAACTTGAGGATTTGCAAGACCAATATGCATCATTAAAAGAATTAGGCGCAGAAGTTTATTCTGTATCAACTGACACCCACTACACACATAAAGCGTGGCATGACCACTCTGATGCTATCAATAAAATCGAATATATCATGATTGCTGATCCTTCTCATGTGATCTCAGAAATCTTTGATGTATTAGACGAAGCATCAGGTTTGTCTCAACGTGGTACATTTATCATCGATCCGGATGGTGTGGTACAAACGGTTGAAATCAATGCGGATGGTATCGGTCGTGATGCTAGTGGTTTGATCGATAAAATCCGTGCCGCACAATATGTCCGTACCCATCCAGGTGAAGTATGTCCTGCAAAATGGAAAGAAGGCGAAGAAACTTTAACGCCAAGCTTAGACCTTGTAGGCAAGATTTAGGAGGCTCTCATGGCATTAGATAAGGCAATCAAAGACCAACTGACGCAATATCTAGCGATGCTAGAATCAGAGGTTGTTTTTGCGGCGACTTTAGGTGAGGATGATTCTTCAACGAAAGTACGTGAATTCTTAGAAGAAATCGCAGAAATGTCGTCAAAAATCACGATTCAAGCTGTAGCAAGTGAACGGACACCAAGCTTTTCGATCAATCGTCCCGGTGAAGAAAGCGGCATCGCTTTTGCTGGTTTACCGTTAGGACATGAGTTCACTTCATTTATTTTAGCGTTGCTTCAAGTAAGCGGTCGTCCGCCGAAAATTGATGAAGCACTTCAAAAGCGCATCAAAGCGATCGATAAGCCATTACATTTTGAAACCTATGTCAGTTTGACCTGCCATAACTGTCCTGATGTTGTTCAAGCGTTAAACATTATGGCAGTGCTAAATCCTTCCATCAGTCACACCATGATCGAAGGTGGGATGTTCAAAGAAGAAATTGACAAGAAAAAAATTATGGCTGTGCCAACAGTCTTTCTAGATGGGGAAGAATTTGCAAGCGGCCGACAAACGATCGAACAGTTGTTGGAAAAAGCAGCTGGTCCGACGAGTAAAGATGACTTTGCTGAAAAAGAGCTTTTCGATGTATTAGTTGTCGGTGGCGGACCTGCAGGCGGAAGCGCAGCGATTTATGCAGCGCGTAAAGGCATCAATACTGGGATGGTTGTCGAAACAATGGGTGGACAAGTAATGGAAACCCTGGGGATCGAAAATATGATCGGTACCCCTTATACCGAAGGTCCAAAATTAATGCGTCAGGTAGAAGAGCACATCAACGAATACAATGTAGACGTGATGAAAGGTCAGCGTGCGAAAGATATTCGCCGCAATGACGTCATCGAAGTTGAATTAGAAAATGGTGCAGTATTAAAAACCAAAACGGCCATTTTAGCAACTGGCGCTCGCTGGCGCAACATCAATGTTCCGGGAGAAAAAGAATTCAAAAATAGAGGTGTTGCCTATTGTCCGCATTGTGACGGTCCGTTATTTGCTGGGAAAGAAGTTGCCGTCATTGGTGGCGGAAACTCTGGGATCGAAGCAGCAATCGATTTAGCTGGCATGGCGAAACATGTCTATGTTCTTGAATTTTTACCAGAACTAAAAGCGGACCTTGTGCTACAAAACCGTTTGAACACGTTAGATAATGTGACTGTTATTACGAATGCGGCAACGAAGGAAATTGTTGGATCCGATCATGTCGAACAATTGACCTACGTTGATCGTGAAACGAATGGTGAATTCACTTTAGCTGTGGAGGGTGTCTTCATTTTGATTGGCTTGATGCCGAATACTGAATGGTTAAAAGATCGTGTCGTCTTAAATGAACGCAATGAGATCGTGGTGGACAAACATGGCGCAACCAACATTGAAGGGGTCTTTGCAGCGGGAGATTGTACCGATAGTGTATACAAACAGATCATCACTTCAATGGGTTCAGGTGCCACTGCTGCATTAGGTGCGTTTGATTACCTGATTCGCTCGTAAGTAGGTAAGTAGCTTATTATTTGATCTAGATCAGAAACGTCTCAGGAGCTTCTAGCAGCTTCTGAGACGTTTTTTCTTTGAGGGGAAGGAGATTTGAAGGAAGTTGACAGAAGGACAGTTTCTATATTACAATGAAAAAAACTCGTTCAAAAAAGAAAGAGGTATATTAATGAGTGTCGTAGGTATCTAATCAGCTAATTAAAACAAATAAGCAAAAACAGACTGTTTATTTGTTGTGCCTGTAGATACCGATAAAAATCGTTATTGATGAATCAGGTGATGGGAGACTATCGCTTTTTTTGTACACTTTTTTGGACGGGGATGTTACCGGGATCCTCAGGCACAAGAAAGGATCACTCATGAAGATACCTCAAGCAACTGAATTTGAACAAATTAAAGAACAAGTAAGTAAAAAAATAATCAGCGATTATGGTAAAGCACGTTTTGCCAATGAAAAACCAGCAGCTACGATCCATTCCGCCCAAAAACGAGTGTCTGAGACAACTGAAGCGATGGCGCTATTAGACGCCGGACGTCAAGTCCCTTTCATGGGGCTTCAGCATGTCTTACATCATACGAAGAAGATTGAAAAAGGCTTTGTATTGGAGCCGCAGGAATTGATTGAATACGGAGACTTTTTACGGTCTTTTCGCATCATCCGTCAATTGTTTGAGAAAAATCAATCAATTGCCCCAAGATTGCATCACTATGCTCAGGGGTTGGCCGACTTTTCTGAAATCGCCGAAATGATTTTCCAAAAAATTCGCAATGGTCAGGTAGATAGTAACGCCAGCCGAGAATTACGGAAAATTCGTGGCATAATTGAGAAATATGAGGCCGATTTAAAAAAAGTTTTTGCAAAGTTTTTTAAAGAAAGTCGCTATCTGCAAGAAAACCGTGTGATCAAAAAGAACGACCGTTATACGCTGCCGGTACGTGCCGAATTTCAACAGCAAATTAAAGGGACGATCATCGAACGTTCTAATAAACGCGCGACTGTTTTTATTGAACCAGAGGCAGCTGCCCGTCTGAATGATCGATTGATTTTGGCACAGGCGGAAGAAACGGCCGCCCAATACCAAGTTTTATCAGAATTGACCGGGGCAATCGCCGAACAAATGAATGCAGTATTTGCCTGTCTTGATATTTTAGTGGTACTAGATATTATTTTTGCTCGCGGAAAGTATTGTCGGGAAATCAATGGTCAACCGATAGCAATTACTGAAGAAGAAGTTTTGCTTCTTGATCAAGTCCGGCATCCTTTACTGGGCACTGATGCTGTTCCTCTATCTTTAAAACTAGGAGAAGAGAACCGATGTATGGTCATCACAGGGCCGAATGCTGGTGGTAAGACGGTTGTCTTAAAAACCGTCGGACTCGTTTGTGCGATGGCACATTACGGCTTGTTTCCAGCGCATAATGGCAACAGCAGCGTGCCGTTTTTAAAAAGTCTTTGGATGGATATCGGGGATCAGCAAAGTCTAGAAAATTCTTTAAGTACCTTTTCTGGACACATGTCGAATATTGCACAGATCATGACGAATGCCAGCCGGAACAGTATCGTTTTGTTAGATGAAATTGGCAGCGGGACTGAACCAAATGAAGGGGCAGCTTTAGCGATCGCCATTATGGAATCGATCTATCGATCGGGGGCGTTAATGATCGCCACGACTCATTATGGTGAAATCAAGCAGTTTGCTCTTGATCACCAAGATTTTGAAACAGCGGCGATGGCTTTTGATGCCAAGACCCTGACGCCGAAATACCGCTTGTTGACCAATGCGGTCGGTGAAAGTAATGCGTTTTGGATCGCCGAAAAAATGGCGATTCCTGCTGAGGTCGTGCAAACGGCAAAGGACTATTTAAAGAATAAATCTTATTCTTTTGAGAAGCAGCCTTTTGAGACGTCCAGAAAACGAACCGATCCTCAGGAAACAAAGTCTGAGCACATTTTTCAAAAGGGAGACCAGGTCTTTTCAGCAGAGCATGAAAAACGGGGAGTTTTTTATGAATACTTGGAACAGGGACAAGCGAAGATTTATATTGAGAAACAATGTTTCGTTGTTGCTGCTCGGCGATTGCAACTGCTCACCAAACGAGAAGCACTCTATCCAGCCGGCTATGATCTAGATCAATTATTTTCCGATTTTGCCCAACGTAAATTTACCCGAGATATTGAACGTGGGTCTAAAAAAGCGCAAAAGCAGTTACGAAAAGCAGCGCAAGAGCGTCAGGCCAAACGATCATTGGATTGATCGGCACAGATATATTTAGAGCGGGAGTATAAAATCAAGAAAGCAGCTCTTTTTCGAGTTTTAGAAAAAGAGCTGTCTTTTTTTGAAAATGACCGTTTTTTAATAACGTGTATGATCGAAGGGAATCCAGTGATGGTCGAATGATTTCCATTGATTTTTCTTTAAATATCGGAAATTACTCGAAATATCTAAATTCTTTAAGAAAAGTTAAAGAAAAATAAAAATAACAAAGAATGGGTTGTATCTTTATACGAGGAAGGGTACCATTCATAGTGGATTGAAAATAACATATAACCTTGTTAGGTGAGGCTCCTATACAAACATAAGCTATTGCGCAGAAACGTCGAAAGACGCCAATGTGTAAAACAGGAATTGTCGGATTAAGGCTTTTCATAAAATAGCTAAGAAAGGGAACAACTTTCTTTACGTTGTATAGTGCTAAAACTCGGACGATGAGATTGCTAGCAAAGTCTGACGTCCTAAGAGAAGTGAGACTTTTTTGCTTTTCTCTTTGATGGATGACTAAGCTCAAAGGGCATAATAACTGGTACCGTCTGAACACCTACTCCAAGGCAAGAGGAGTGGAAGCAATGATAGAAAAAAAGAAGATCGATTGGCTGCTGATCATAGCTTATTTGCTATTGAGCCTTATCGGTCTTTTAATGATTTATAGTGCAAGTTCTTATCGTTTATTAACGAGAGATCAGCCGCCAGCAAGCTTATTTATGCGTCAGCTTGTCTTTCTGTTACTCAGCTGGGTGCTCCTTTTCATTATTCAGCGAACACGGCGTGAGATTCTGCTCAGTAAATATTTAGCGATCGGTCTGTTGGCATTTGGCGTCTTTACTTTACTATTGGCACGTTTGCCGTTTTTCGGTGTTTCTGTCAATGGAGCGCAACGATGGGTCTCGATTGTAGGGATACAATTTCAGCCCTCAGAGATCGTGAATGTGGGCATGGTCTTATACCTTGCTCATTACTTTCAATCAGCAAAAACTACCTTGCAGGAAATGAAACGTCCGCTTTTCGTTTTATTTTTGTGCTGTGTGTTGATCCTCATTCAACCAAAAGTAGCCGGCGTGATGATTTTACTTTTCTTGGCTTTTATCATGATTACCACGGTTCAGGTACCCGTTAAACTCACGGCTCTTTTGTTTGGCGGGTTATTAATCAGTCTGTTCTTGGTTGCTATGTTGATCCTCTTTTTAGGAAACAATGATTTATTGCCCCACATGTTTATGCATGTGTATAACCGAATTCGATTAGTGGGAGATCCATTTTCCGACCCATATAATCAAGGATTCCAAATGATCCATTCCTACTATGCTTTGTTCAATGGTGGTCTTACGGGCCTTGGTTTAGGAAATAGCATCACCAAGAAAGGCTTTTTACCAGTAGCAGAGACTGATTTTATTTTCTCCGTTTTAGTAGAGGAATTAGGGTTGATTTTCGGCATTTTTGTCATCGCTTTATTATTCGTAATTATTATACGTCTGTTTATACGATCAGCGGCAATCGCAAATCCTCAGATTGGCTTAATATTATTGGGAACCAGCACGTTGCTGTTATTACAAACAAGTATCAATATTGCCAGTATTTTAGGGTTGATGCCGATGACGGGGGTACCTTTGCCATTCATTAGTTATGGTGGCTCCAGTTACTTTATTCTTTCATTTGCCTTCAGTTTATGCCTGAAACTAGAACGAGAGGAGGGTATACTTAATGAAGTTCCTCAAACGACATGAAGCAAACTATGCTTTATTGCTGCCGATTTTCCTGCTGTTTTTGTTAAGTATCTGGGTACAACATCAGGCTTCTGTGATGGATGGCAATGATCCTTCAGGGATTGTTTTTCGGCAGATCCTCTTTTGTATCCTTTCGGCGATTGCTCTTTTTGTAACGAGTTTGATTCCTACGAATTTACTCCTCCGCTTTTCTGGTCTTTTGTACTTACTATCACTTGGTTTGATGGCCTCTCTTCATTGGTTTTACGATCAAACGATGTTTGAACAAACGCACACCAAACGGTGGATCAGATTTGGTGCGTTTACGATTCAGCCTTCTGAGTTTATGAAAGTGGCCTTTATGCTCTTTATGGTCTATCTCACTTTAGTCTATGAGAAACGTAAAGCAGAACGAACAATCAAATCCGATTTGATCTATGTTACTAAGATCCTGCTATACAGCTTACCCACATTTTTATTGATGTTTATGCAGCGGGACTTTGGAACGAGTTTGGTGTTTATCGTGATGTTAGGTGCCTTATTCATCATTTCCGGTGTTCATTGGAAAATACTGACCGTCGTGATCGGTTTGATTGCCGCTCTTGGTGCTATTTTGTTGCTACTCGTATTCACGGAATGGGGCAATCGTGTGTTGTTTCGCCTTCACTTTTCACAATATCAATTGGATCGGGTGAGAGCCTGGGCAGATCCACTCGCGTACCAAGATTCCATCGCTTTCCAACAAGTCCGCAGTATGTGGGCGATTGGTTCTGGCGGCTTATTGGGGGCACCTGATACCCATACAACGGTGTATGTGCCGGTTCGGGAGTCAGATATGATCTTTACAGTCATTGGAGAAACGTATGGCTTTTTAGGAAGTACTTTAGTCATCTTCCTTTATTTCTATCTGATCTATCAAATCATTTTTGCTGCTTTAAAAACAAATAACAAAGCATCGGTCTATATTGCGATTACCTATGTGTTTGGTTTGGTTTTTCAAATTTTTGAAAACATCGGAGCGGCGATCGGTTTGCTGCCTTTAACCGGCATTCCCTTACCATTCTTAAGTCAAGGAGGAACCTCTCTGATTGCGATCAGCATTGCTATGGGAATTATCTTTGGGTTAGACAAATTTCCGATAAAAGCCAAAAATAGGTCGTATACATTAAAAGAAAGTAGGGGCTTAACATGAGTAAAACAGCAAAAAAAGGAGTGATAGGCGGAATACTCTGCAGCTGTTTTGCATGGCTGTTTTTCCTCGTTGCATTAGAACCGCGCTGGTTCCAAAGCATCGACAACCTTTTTTCCCAGTTGCCTCAATGGCGGACACCTGCTGTGGAATCGCTTTTTCTCCCACTTGCCAGTACGGCTACGATCATTCCCATAGCTGTCGTTCATTTCCTGTTAGCAAGTATTTTATTTATGCGCAAGCAGCGGTTAGAAAGTCTTTGGTTGATGGGGAATATGATTGTGATCAGTGGTGTTGGTCAAGTGATCAAGAAAGTAGTTGATCGACCGAGACCGGATTTTGCTGACAGTATGGAACGGGCATCAGCAAGTTTTCCGAGTGGACATACATTATTAGCGACCACGTTGATTATTTCTCTCCTCTTTTTCTTGGGGCAAACAGTTCCTGCCAAAAGAGGCAAGCGTCACTTTATCCAAAACATGGCCCTATTTCTAGGATTGATCTATTTGTTGCTGATTATGATGAGTCGGTTGCTATTTGGGGTTCACTATCCCAGCGACTTGCTAGCAAGTATTTTATTGGCAAGTGGGATCAGTTATATCACCTATGCTTTCGTCTTTTCAATCAAAAAATATGTACTTAGGGGGAGATAAATTGAGTACAGCAAAAAAACTAATAATCATTTTCCTGATATTGCTGACCGGAATTATCTCAGCAGGAACTGTCTATGCGGTTAGGGTGTATTTTCAAGTAGAGGATGTTGCCCACTCGATCCATCGTCCAATCGAAGGACGAGAAGAGGCGGAAGTCATCGAAAATGCCGAGCCTCTAAGCCTTCTTTTGTTAGGGATCGCCAATGACTCTCGTCGCAAAACCGATTTTCGCGCCAACACCATCATGGTAGCAACGTTGAACCCTGCCACAAGAAAAACCACCCTCACGAGTATTCCTAGAGATGCTTATGTGGAAATCGTGGGACAAGGGTACCATGATAAAATCAATCATGCCCATTCTTTTGGTGGGGCAAAAATGATGATTGAAACCGTCGAACAATATCTTGATATACCGATCCATCATTATTTCTCCTTAAACATGGATGGGATGGCAGATCTTGTTGATGCAATTGGTGGCATCACGGTTGAAAATGAATTTGCTTTTACTGCTGAGAAAATCGATTACCCAGAGGGGATCCTCGATTTAGATGGCTGGGAGGCGCTTCAGTATACTCGTATGCGAAAGGATGATCCAGAAGGTGACTATGGCCGTCAGCGCCGTCAGAGAGAAGTGACTGAGATTCTGGCAAAAGAGTTAGTTTCACTTTCCAGCGTGATGCGGATTCAGGATCTGCTAACGATCATTGGAGAAAATGGCGAAACCGATCTAACTTTTTCGCAAATGAGTCAATTATTTATCCAATATCAATCAGCATTAGGGACTGTCGAGTCTTACCAAATGGCTGGCAGTGGGTTCACCGGCGATGGCTTCAGAGGAGAATATGGAATTTCCTATCAAGAAGTAACGCCTGAAGAGCAACAGACGACGAGCCAACGTTTAAAAAATGAGTTGTTGATTGATTAACGTTCTGGCTTAGAAACAGAACCAGTTCAATTTTGTTCTTCAAGTATTTCGTAATTAGAGTTGACAGCCGCTTTTCCTCAGGATACTCTTTAGTCAAGCAATGCATTACGGCTTAATAACAAGAGTTTGTTTGGAAAAGAGCTGTCAACTCTATTTCTATTGTTCCACCCTGTCGCTAAGTTATTACAAGGAGGAAAAGTATGAAGATCGTCTTTAAAGACCAATTACCATCTGATTCAAATCAAGTACTCGCTTTGTATGAGGGAGTTGGCTGGAGCGCCTATACTAAAGATCCCGAGCGTCTTTTAAAAGCGTTAGCCCACTCAGAGGTGATCACGGCCTATGTTGAAGAGCAGCTAGTGGGGCTTATCCGTTGCATAACCGATGGACAAACCATTCTTTATATTCAAGATCTATTAGTAGCATCCGAGTTCCAAGGTCAAAAAATTGGTCAGCGATTACTCAAAAAAATGCTGGCGAATCATCCATCAATACGGCAAAAGGTTTTGATTACGGACAACACAGAAAAAACGCGTCATTTTTATGAGGCGTGTGGCTTTTCCTCTGTGGAAGAGCAGCAAATTGCCGCATTTATCTATTCAGCAAAAAGCGAATAAGGAATAAGAAAATCGATGTGTCACTGAGAATATTTTTTTAGTTGCGTTGGGTTTTAAGAAGGAGTGGAGAAAAATGAAGATGCGCTTTGCGTTACTTTTTTTGTGTCTCTTTATTGGTGTTGGCGCTTGTGGAGGAAGTCTATTGGCGTTTAAAAGCATTGAGCCGTTAAGCAAAGGGGAGACATTTGCTGGTTTGGAAGCGGCCATGCTGCAAGGAACACCCTTCACGACCTTCTTAATTCCCGGCTTGTTTTTGTTCGCTATCTTAGGTTTGGGTAATCTGATTGTTGTTTTCCTCTTGCGGCTTAACAAAGGGTACCACGGGGTAATGCTTTTAGGCATGAGTTTAGTTGTCTGGATCATCGTGCAGGTCATCTTATTACAAGAATGGAATGTCTTGCATGTGATTTTCTTTTTGCTAGGGTTGCTCCAGTTTGCTTCAGCAGTCTACTTTGTCAGACGGTTGCATATTCCGTTGCCGTTTTCAGCTCATCAAAATTGATTAGATTCGAGATGTAGAGATGAAAAAAATTAAATTAATTGAAAGTTTGCTATGAAAAACATGGATTTTTGAAAAATTCTTCTTGAAATCATCCTTCGTTTTTAAAATTATGCTAAACTGAAAGAAGTTGAATTACTTTCTAGAATCAGGAGGATTTATTATTGGAGTTTCTTAAAAAATCAAAAATTTTTGCAGGTCTAGTGATCGTCTGTCTCTTAGGGATCGCGGTCTGGATCTATTCAAATATACTGTTTGTCTTTCGACCACTGGAAGCCATCTTTTCTAGTGTCTTTTTACCAGTATTGATTTCAATTTTTATTTTTTACATCTTTTTACCTTTCTTTAATTGGGTAAAAAAAAGAACGAAAAAGAAAAGCATTGCGCTATATTCGACATTGCTGCTGATCGTTTTTGCAGCGTATTTGATCGTTCAGGTGATTGGACCAGCATTAGCCTATGAGATGGGGCGTTTTATCAATCAAATTCCCATCATCATCAATTTGGTGATCGATACTATTGATCATTCTTATTTAGAAGAATTATTTGGTCCTTTTATTGATTCGATTGATATTTCCCAAGCTAGCAACTTTGCCTTACAGTTTATTACCGGGGCAACCAATAGTCTGACGAGTTTGATCTCCATCGTTTCTCATTCAGCGATCGTCTTGTTTACGATCCCACTGTTATTAGTGTATATGTTTAAAGACGGTGAGAAAGTTCCTGATTTTTTGGCAAGTAAGACACCGAAAAACTATCAAGGCTTAATGCGACAACTTTGTAGTGATTTTCATCAAGCAGCGTCAGCGTACATCGGTGGGAAATTGCTGGTTTGTTCTTATGTTGCGGTTTCAAGCTATTTCATTTTTTCTTTGCTAGGCTTACAAAATGCCTTACTATTAGGATTAATTTGCGGCGTTCTGGACATTATTCCTTATTTCGGCCCCTTTATCGGAGCAGCACCAGCCTTTTTATTTGCGTTAAGTCAAGACATTCGAACAGCTATTTTTCTGATTGTCGGAATCACGATCATTCAGTTAGGTGAATCATATCTTGTTTCACCATTAGTGATGAAAAAAGTATTGCATATCCATCCAATCATTGCGGTTTTCTTATTATTGATTGCCGGCAACTTGCTTGGATTTGTAGGCATGATTGTGGCACTGCCAGTGTATTCGATCGTGATGGCAATGTCTGGTACATTGTTGCGTTTTTTTCAAGAACGAAAATTAGAACGATCTGTAATTGATAAAGATTCATTATAACGAAAATGTTCTACCTTGCTGTTGGAGCGGTCTCCATCAGCAGGTTTTTTTGCTTTTAAGCACTACGTAGCAAGGCCTAAAGACAAATGCTATACTTATTGAAACGAGAAGGACGATAGGAGTGAGGAAATGAAGGTTTTATGGAACGATCAAATCGTTGATCGAGAAGCGGTGAAAATTGACATTGAAGATCGCGGTTATCAGTATGGTGACGGAATCTATGAAGTGATTCGAATCTATAATGGTCGCTGCTTTATGTTAGGGGAGCATATGACTCGCTTAGAAAGTAGTGCGCAAAAAATTAAACTGACGTTGCCTTATACAATTCCCCAATTAACTGAAAACCTTAAGTTACTGGTTAAAACCGAAGGAATCACAGAAGGAGAGATCTATCTTCAAATCACCAGAGGAATCGCCTCTCCCCGCAATCACGAGTTTCCGTCTGCTGGAGCAGTCAAAGGAGTCGTGACCGCAAATGTGATCCCCTTTGAACGACCTCTGGAAATGCAGCATGCAGGGCTATCTGCGACCGTTCTTCCAGATGAGCGTTGGTTGCATTGTGATATCAAATCATTGAGCTTGTTAGGAAATCTGTTAGCGCTAGATCAAGCGATCGAAGCGGGGTTCGATGATGCACTCCTGCAACGAGATGGATGTTTCACGGAAGCTTCGGCATCAAATCTCTGGTTTGTCATTGATGGTATCGTCTATACACATCCGGATGGACGCTTGGTATTACCAGGTATCACGAAAATGAAGGTGCTACAGTTGTGTCAGCAATTAGAAATTCCTTATCGAGAAGAACCTGTCCCTGTTGAGGCACTAAACAACGCGCAAGAATGTTTTTTGACCAATTCTGTCTGGGAAATTGTGCCTATCGTCAAAGTAGATGGGAAATCAGTTGGCAATGGTACATTGGGTTCGATCACGAAACGTTTGCAAGCAGCCTATATCGCTGCTACAAAGAGTATGTGCGAATCCTAGTTAACAAGCAAAAGAAACGATTCAAAAAAACTTTGGCCCACCCAGCATGTTTTATAGCTAGGTGGAACAAAGTTTTTTCTTGGATACAAGTGCAGATTTTACCATTCACTAGGATTCCACAATTTTCCGTCAAGTTCTCCTTGTTTCAATTCGATTCGAATTTCTTGCTGATGAAGCAACTTCTCTAGTTCTTGCAAAAATGCTTTTTCGTGATAGTCAGCTGTTTCTTTTATTGACTGCTCTATCAGTGGCTTCAGCCATTCGTGATCCATCACAGCACCTCCAATTCAGTTAAAGCGTCATCTAATTCGATCAACGTTTCATGGTTTTCCTGCAACAAGGATAGCAAAGGAGCAAGCTGCGGTTTTTCAGAAACCAAACGCGCCAGCTTTTCGCTAAACCATTGTTGCTTTTGATCAAATGTAAAGGGAGCCGGCATTAATAAAAGTTGCTGATAGGCAATGACAAAGGCTCGTTTCTCTTGTTCTGATTTATACATCAGTTGATCGAGGACAACGATGGGGAGTACCGTCATTTGGTGTTTTTTTGCCATGAGTACCAGTGGGTGCAAAATTTCATTGAAGGTCGTATTTTCTCGGCCGCCTAGCTGAAATTCTTTGGCGGCAACGCCGGTAGAAACGGCGAAACTGATTTCCTTGCCCACCAATGCAGGGGCACATTTTTCCCAAACCGTATCGATCCAAGCTTTCATTTTTGCTGGAACGCTGTACCAATATAGGGGGAATTGTAGAATCAAACGATCGCATGTTTGCAACAGCATCCGTTCATTGGCGAGAGAAAAATCAGAAAGATCATCAAGGAAATGCATGGTGACGTTAGGAAGCTTGGCACTTTCACTAAAGAATCGTTGGGAAAGCGAATTGTGGAAATCCGGATGGCTGGCTACCACTAAAGTTTTTATCATGAGACTGATCATCCTTTCCTATTACATTTACCATATTTTACCAAAAAGAGAAACTAGTCTGCTTTTCTTTTTGTCGAAGTTCTTCTCTTTTAGTTTCGTTTAAGGTACTTCTTTTATACTTGTTATAAGAAAAAGCCAGTAGCGGCTTAAGCGTGATAGAAATGGGGGAATAGAGGATGGAATCAAATGATCCCTTGATGAAAGGTCTAGCAACTATAATAAGGATCGTTGCAAATACAGTGAACTATGTCGAAAATGGACTTGCCAGTTGCAAACAACGAATTGATGGAAAGCGTCAAACGAAAGAAAATGATTACGGCAACGGGCAAGAGTTTACTGAAGTGACTGTCTACAGATGACCGATGCAAAGAAAATAACAAAGATGGCTCACTCCTCAAAGGGTGAGTCCTTTTTTTTATTTCAAGCCATTCATCATCAGTTTGTACTTTTGTTGAGGGAAGGTATAATGAGTAAATGAAGCATAGTGGAGACGGAAGAATGAAGCAATAGTAGGGAGGAGAAGCAGGTGATGAATCATTTATATAAACGAATCCAATACAAAATTCCAGAGCTGAACCGAGTAGAAAGAACGGTCCTTAACTATTGTTTAAGGGCGCCCGAGAAAGTTTCAGAAATGACGGCCGATGAGTTAGCTTCCCAAACGTACACCAGTCAAGCGACGATCAGCAGAATGGCAAAAAAGCTTGGCTTTACCGGTTTTCAAGAATTCAAATTTTCACTGAAGAATTATCAAACTCTTGAAAGAAAATCATCTACTCAAGCTTCTCTTGGCTTATCCCCACTGATCAAGCAAATGATTGACCAGCTGACGACATCCTTATCAATGATTGAAGAGGCTGACTTTCAGCGTGCCGTGGAAATGTTGCAGCAAGCACAACGAATCGAATTTTTTGCTTTAGGGCAAAGTGCGCCGGTTGCATTATCTGCGAGTCGAAAGTTGCGGTTCTTAGGAAAAACGGTTGGCGCTTCAACGGATTGGGATGAATTGACAACCATCGCTAATCAACTATCAAAAAAAGATATGGCTATTTTTATTAGTCATAGTGGGGAAACAATCGGGATGCTAAATTATGCTAACCGGTTGAAACAAAGAGGTGTGCCGATTTTAGCCTGTATTGGTCAATCAACAAGCACGTTGGAAAAGCTTGCCACCTTCTCTTTTTCTGTTGAAATGACAACGATTTATCATCATGAAGTCGATTTGAGCCCACGGATCTCTTTAGCAGCGTTACTGGATATTTTAATTATTCAATACGCCAATCAAATCGAAGAAGTACTTGCTCCGGAATGACCATTCCATTTTGTGAATGGTCATTCTTGTTTTGGTAACTGTATTGTAAGCCTTCTTGATATCGTTTACATTTTAAGAGATAAAAGTGTTAGGAGGAAATGATATGCAAAAAGGAAAGAAAGCAAGCTGGATGGAAATTTTTCAAGGACTTGGGAAAACATTTATGTTGCCAGTCGCTTTACTCGCATTCATGGGTTTATTTTTAGGGATTGGTAGTTCATTTTCATCTTCTTCAACGATCGACGTTTTCCCATTTTTAGGTGCCTCTTGGCTTCAAGTGGTTTTTCGTTTCATGTCAACGATCGGTGGGTTTGCCTTTAGTTACTTACCCGTCATGTTTGCGATGGCGATTCCTTTAGGTCTAGCACGAAAAGAGAAGGGAGTTGCGGCATTTTCAGGCTTTGTGGGCTATGTCGTGATGCATTTATCCATCAATTTTTATTTACAAGAAACGAATCAATTAGCTACTGCAGATCAACTTCGAGAAGCAGGACAAGAGATCGTTTTTGGCATTCAAACATTATCAATGGGTGTTCTAGGTGGTATTATCGCAGGATTGATCGTTTATAAATTGCATACGCGCTTCTACCATTTTCAATTGCCAGATAGTTTTGCCTTCTTTTCAGGAGCCCGGTTTGTTCCAATCATCACCTCGCTTACTTTAGCTGTGGTCGGGGTGATCATTCCGATGATTTGGCCATTGTTTGCTATGATCATCACAGGAATCGGACATTTGATCCAACAAGCTGGTCCTTTCGGTCCGTTCTTATTTGGTTCAGGTGAGCGCTTATTACTGCCATTTGGGTTACACCATATTTTGGTTTCCATGATTCGCTTTACCGAAGCAGGGGGAAGTCAGCTGATCGATGGTCAGCAAGTCTTTGGGGCGTTAAATATTTTTTATGCGGAATTACAAAACGGTTTAAGCATCTCACCAAGTGCAACGGCGTTCTTGTCTCAAGGGAAAATGCCAACCTTTATGTTTGGCTTACCGGCAGCAGCATTAGCTATGTACCAGACAGCAAAACCTGAGAATCGTTCAAAGATAAAAGGCTTGTTGATTTCAGGCGTCATTGCAACTTTTGTGACAGGAATTACTGAACCAATCGAATTTTTATTCTTATTCATCAGCCCTTTATTATGGATTTTTCATGTCATCATGACAGGTGCTGGATTTATGGTAATGAGTCTATTGGGTGTCACGATTGGAAATACCGATGGGGGCGTGCTTGATTTTCTTATCTTTGGCGTGATGCAAGGCGCATATACAAAATGGTGGCTCGTTCTGATCGTAGGAGCTTGCTGGTTTGCCCTGTATTACTTTGTTTTTAAAACAGTGATCCTTCGCAAGAACTTGAAGACACCTGGTAGAGAAGAGAACAACGATCAAACGAATGAGTTGGAAGAGGAAATGACCTATTCTGGAAAGAGTGGCTACGATGCCCATGGTATTTTGGCAGCTTTAGGGGGAGCAAGCAATATTGATTCTTTAGACAATTGCATTACACGGCTACGCCTCGTTCTAAACGATGGTACATTGGTTGATGATGAACGGCTAAAAAAACTAGGTGCGCTTGGGGTCGTTCACTTAGATGATACGAACGTTCAAGTAATCATTGGAACGAAAGTAACAACAGTCAGAAATCAACTTGATGCGATTCTTTAGCAAAATTGTCAAGTAGTAGGAGTGAAGAAAATGTTTTTTGATGAGCCAATCAATCGTAAAGGAACCCATTGTACCCAGTGGGATTATGTGGAAGACCGTTTTGGTGAAAAAAACTTGTTGCCATTTACGATTTCCGATACGGATTTCAAGGTGCCAGCTGCAGTTGAAGCGGCACTTATCAAGCGGATGCAGCACCCGGTATTTGGGTATACACGTTGGAATCATAATGAATTCAAGCAAGCGGTCTGCAAATGGTATTCTGAACGCTTTAAAAGTAGGATCGACAGCGATTGGCTGGTCTACAGTCCTTCCGTCATGTATAGCATCAAACTACTCGTCACCTTACTCAGCAATCCAGGAGATGGGATCATTATTCAGACGCCAGCGTATGATGCGTTTTATAAAATGATCAAAGAGAACAAAAGAAAAATCGTACCTAATGCACTCATCTATGATGCCAACTCGTATCGCATTGATTTTGAAGAGCTAACAAGATTGATGGCACAGCCTGAGAACAAAGTTCTTCTCTTATGTAGTCCTCATAACCCAACTGGGAGAGTCTGGCAAAAAGATGAGTTGCAACGAATGATCGAATTGGCGAAAACCCATGATGTATTTATCATCTCTGATGAGATTCATATGGATATTGTAAGAAAAGGACAAAGGCATCAACCAATCATTGATTTGTTGCAAAAAAAAGTAGCCCTTGTTACTTCGGGTAGCAAAACGTTTAATTTCCCAGGGTTGATTTATTCTTATGGAATCATTCCTGACTCCAAATTGCGTGATCGCTTCTTAACTCAGTTAAAAGAAGCCGATGGGTTGAGCTCCACCAGTATTTTTGGCATGACCGCAACGATTGCTGCCTACGATAATGAAAGTAAGTGGGTGGATCAGCTCAATGACTATCTGGATGATAACATTGCTTATGTGATTGCTTATTTACAGGAATATCATCCAGAACTCGTGGTCACGAAAAGCGAAGCCACGTATCTTATGTGGATTGATTGTACAGCACTGGATTTAACGATGGTGGAATTGCAGCAACGAATGATTCGTAAGGGAAAAGTCGCGATTATGTCAGGGGAAATCTATGGGAATGAAGGGAGAAATTTTTTACGCCTAAACGTTGGCTGTTCGCGAGAAAAACTCATTGATGGATTGAACCGATTCACATTGAGTTTGACATAACAAAAAAGAACCCACTGAGCAATCAGAAAGATCCTGTATTCTTTCTGATCGCCAGTGGATTTTTTAGTCTTTCGTCCTGTGGGGAGTTGATGTAGTAGTAGCGGGGATTGGTTCAACGACATGGAAATAGCCTTTTTTGTCTTGAATGATCAGCATATCTTGCTGACTCTGGCTTTTGATGATTTCACCTTTAACAATTTCGTTGGTGACAGTCCGATAAATACTTGCAGTCATGCTCATTCCTCCCAACGTTTTTTCCCAACTGGTCTTCAATAGGGGGACCAGTACAAATCAATTGCTTGATTTGTACCAGCAAGGAAAAAGAAAACGAATTGGTATCTTTAGTATAGGAGAGCAATGTTTAGATTGCTGCAATTCCATGTAAAGTTTTTGTTAATCCTTTTATTTTCAACGATTGACTAATCGGCTAAAGAAAAACGCAAGGCCATTTTATTACTGCCAGACTCCACCATTTTTCCTAGTAACGTTGTTGCATTTTTTAAATACAGTTCGGCCATCTCAGCGTTGGCTTCTTCAAGCAGACGAGTAGGCTCCTTTTCAGCGGAAGCTTTACGATCAGTTTCTTGTTGGATGCGGCGACAAGCCGCCATCGTTTCCATTTCAAAACGGTTGGCAAGATCACTATAGCGATCGTAGTCGCTGTCCCCAATCAACGCCAAGGTGCGTCCTAACCAATAGCTATTTGTTGGATCGTAGGTCTTTGTCGTATCACAATAGCCAAGTGGGGTCTTAGTGATAGCTGCATAAAAGGGCACAACGCCGTTGAAGGTATTGGGGCCAAAGGCGAGCCAATGAATGCCAGCGATTGCTGCAGGCACGTGGTTGCGGATCTGCAAAATATGGACTTGCTGGTTGCGATTAAGAGCAATCGATCGAAATTGTGTTTTTTGTGTCTCGGTCCCTGTACCGTAAGGGTCAAAAGGCGTATTTTGGAAGTGGGAGCTCAATGCCCATTTTACATCTTCCACGGATAGCTTTTGTTTTGGGTAGCATACAAACGGGAGCTCTTGATCGATCGGTTCAGCAACTGTTCCGCTAAAGTGTTTTTGAATGTACCATGCCCGCGGGTTGTTGTAACGGGTATCTTTTTCTGAGGAGCTGCCAAAAATATGGCGTAGATTAATGCCTTCAAAATCAGGATTTAATTGATAGTCTTCAATCAACTGTTCGAGATCCTGCGAACACAACGTCATTTCTGAGGCGAAATCGAAGTGATCAATGTTTAAGCGATTGGGTGCCACGACATAGGCATCATCTGGTATGCGAACAGCTGCCCAGTGATGTCCACCGATGGTTTCCATATACCAAATTTCCTCGGCATCAGAAAACGCGATCCCGTTGGCTTCGTAGGTCCCATAGGTTTCTAAGAGTTCCCCTAGGCGAAGAACACCTTCTTTAGCGGAATGAATGTAAGGCAGTACAATGCTGACGAAATCAGCTTCCCCGATACCATCTTCCACATATGGATCAATGGCCAAAACGCGTGAATTGGTCGTAATCGTTTCTGTCGCAGTCATGGCGATATTTACTTCATTGATTCCTGAAGCTGCCCAGACTCCTTGGGATTCATCTGCTTCAGGTGTCGAAGTATAACGTAAGGGATCCTTAGGTAAACGGATTCGACAGCCGCTTAAAACGGCGTAAAATTCATTTCCTTGCTGTTCTGGAGTGATGACGACGAATTTTTGCGGTTCCGAACCGCTCCCTGAATCTTCATTACGGGCAATCATGGTCGAGCCGTCAATCGATGCTTTTTTTCCTACTAGTAAAGTGGTACAGGACGCTTTTTTTCTATCCATCTTTCCAACACTCCTTCATTTCTTCTTACGAATGATTGAAGCTAGTATACCCATAGTCACATGGATTTACAATGCTTTCTATAGAGGGGAACAAAAAAATTTCGCCTTTTTTATTTATTTTTAGTACAATAAGGTGTTGTAAAAAAAATCAAAGGAGCCATTATTATGAAGAAAACAGTAATTTTTAGTTATATTTTTTTACTAAGTCTGGTTTTTGCCGGATGTGCCAAACCATCGATGGATGCGGGTAACTCCTCTAGTGACTCTTCGTCAGTCCAACAAAATGCCGAAGAGCGCACTGCCCAAATCAGCTTCAATAATAAAAGTGAAGAGCAAGACCAGGAGATCGAAACCAAAACGGTCACTTTTAAAGAAGGGGTTTCTTTGATGACTATCATGAAAGAGAACTTTGACTTGGAAGAAAATCAAGGGATGATCACCAGCATCGACGGTTTAGCCCAAGATGAAAAAGCTGGCTATTATTGGACATATACGATCAATGATGAAATGATTACGACTGGGGCAGATGATACCTTTTTAGGAAACAACGATAAAGTGGTTTTCACCTATGAAAAATTCGAATAAACCACTTGTATTTGCTAGAAAAGAAATTGCTTATTTAGGGTTGCTTATAGCAGCAGCCATCGTCGGCAGGACACTTTTTCAACCCTTACCCAATGTTCAACCAATGACGGTGATCTTTTTATTAGTAACCATCCATTTAGGTCTTAGTCGTGGATTGATCGTTTGTCTGCTCTCGATGCTGATTACCAATTTTTACATGGGAATGGGGGTATGGACGATTGCCCAATTGATTAGCTATGCCGTCGTAATTTTTGGAATGTATCTATTATCAAAAAGCAAACTGTTTATGAAAAAGTTGTATTTACAAGTCATTTATAGTGTATTTGCAGGTTTTGCGTATGGCTTTGTGATTTCTTGGATCAGTGTCAAGCTTTATGGGTTTCCCAGCTTTTGGGCTTATTACTTTCAAGGATTGAGCTTTGATGCGTTGCATGCAGCGGGGAATGGCATCTTTTATTTGATGCTGGCACCGATTTTTCTGCGACTTTTCCAACACTACTATCCAAATAAAGACAGCGAAGGGCACTAAGCGCCTCGCTGTCTTTTTGCTTGACTCAGCAGTCGTGGTGACAAAAACATCTATGTCTAGATGAAAAGTCTTTGATGATCAAACGTGTTGAATGGGGCTATGTGAGGAAACAAGCAGGCATATTGTTGTGCAAAAGCGTTTTCTGCAGGTATCCTTAAGGTATCTAAGGAAGGATGTGGCTTTTGATGAAATGGATCGTGAAAAAAGATGATTTAGAAAGCTACCGTGCGAAGTTCCATGGAAAACTGGCTGGTTATGCCGAGGAAGCCAAAATGATTGCCCTGCCAACACCAAAGTATTTTATCGTGGTGGTTGACGAAGAAAAAATCCACTTGATTCAGTTAGATCTGCAATTTCATGAAAAAGGGATGCAGACAATTATGATCCATGAGATCACAAAATTACAACTAGGCGGTGTGGTAAATAAAAAAGTTCAGATTCAGACGCCTTCGACCACTGTCAAATTAATGATCAAACCGTTGGCGATCGGTATCAAAGAGGAGCAAAAAGCCTTGATCGATCGGTTTACCAGAATGTCGCGATAAACATCGGAGGAACACGCGGGAAAATTAGTTGGATTTTTTCAGAAAAAAAGCAAGGGCAGTTGTCTGCACTTGCTTTTCGTGAGTCCTGTTATTCTGGCGTACCGACGATTTTAATAAATTCATCGATATTCTTGATCTTCATATGTTTGATCACTAACTGTTCCCGCTTGTTCCATTTTCCTTCAACTTCTAATTGGTATTTATTTAATGGAAGGCGTAAGACATAGCTGGCTAAGTAGCGATCCTTAATAATGCAATTTACGATTTTGTGGTCTTCTAAAAGTTGGATACCTGTCAGCATCATTGGCGTTTCTTGAAAAACGCGGCTATTGACTAACAATCCAGTGTGGGTTTCGTTCATGGGATCTTCCTTTCTGATAAACCTGGGATAAATCATCTTTCTGTCTGTTATGTTACCTGATTTGCATCAGAAAGGCAATTCCTATAATAAATCCTCGTTATTATAGGTCAAGCACAAAGAAAGGAGGGAAACGACATGGTTGGGTATAATCGTTTCTCAAATGAGTTTCAAAAGGCTTCGAAAGAACTCCGTGAAGGGAAGAAGTCCAAAAATGCCAATAAGGGGCTGCGAACCCGACAAAAAATCGCTGCTGAAAAAGAGCAAAAAGCACAAAATGCTTTTTCGACTGGTTTTTTGATCGGTTCCTTCAGAGAGTTATTCCGCAAAAAATAAGCAAGTTCCGCTGCCAAAGCGGGACTTGCTTTTTGTTTAGAATAAATAATTGAAGAAGACACCATTGAGAAAGGAAAAGCTTAGATAGAATAGAAAAAGTGTTACGATATCCAGCGGTAAACCTTTTAGAATTGGCGGAATCGTGGCAATTTGATTCCGTGTATGAACCCCTGACAAAGCACAAGAAAAGAGGAAATACATGCCTACAGCAACAAATAAATTGGTTAAATAATCGGTATAGGGAAATTGGGTCACGGTGGCGATCGTCAGCAAGAGAACATTGACTAGGAGCGTTTTTTTTAGATCAGTCGTCAAGAAACGTTTTTTTGCAGGAACGATCAGTAAACACAAGCCCCCCGCAATCAAGGCGATGATGGCAGCACTTACCAAGTTGGTGACCACTTGATTGCCATAGACGAAACGATTTTGAAGTAAAAGATAAAAGCTTAACCCACTGAACAAGTAAGCGACCGCAATGATCCCTGAGAGGAAAACCACCCGTGTCGTCACGTTCGGTTTTTTCTCTTTGACGGTCGGTGCCAAATTTTGACAGGCGTAATTTGTGAGTAGAATGACTAGAAAGACCACTAGCCGATTGGCGATCATCATAAGGAACCCTCCTTTTTTACGATTTAGCTCATGATTTTAAGGTTGAACGGGGTCTTTTTTCCTTCCCCTAATATGCGAAGGCGTAAGAAGCGATCAATAAGTGGGGTGAAACAATTCATGATCAAGATGGCATAGCTCATGCCTTCATTTGTAAAACCAAAGAAACGGAAGAGCACAACGAGGAGGCCAACGCCTAAGGCAAAAAGATTTTCTCCTGCTTTTGTTCCTGGTGTCGAAGAATAATCAGTCGCCATATAAATCGCACCCAACATGGCACCACCACTGATGATATGACCGATGACCGTTTGCCAACTGCCAGTAAAAAGTCCTTCTGGACCAAGGATAAAAGCAAAGAGCCCGATCGTCGCAAAGATAATCAGTGGGATACGAGGGGAGATGATTTTCTTGTAAACGAGAAAAATCCCACCCAACAGTAAAAGTAAGGCACTGGTTTCACCGATTCGTCCTCCGGTAAATCCTAAAAAGGCATCCACTAGTTCAGAGCCACTCAACGTTTCTCCTGCTTTCATGACAGCTAATGGTGTGGCACCAGAAACAACATCGTTCGCTGTAGCCTGCGAAACGACATCAGGTGCGATGCTGCCAAAAGGTGGATCAGGCCAACTGATTAGAAACATTTGGTTATAAAACAAGCCAATCAACAGGGCTCGACCGCCGAGGGCTGGATTTAGAAAATTATAACCAATACCGCCAAAAAATTCTTTGACGATGATTACGGCAAACGCCACCCCAATCACGGGAAAATACCAAGGTGCGGTTGGTGGGAGGTTCATCGTTAAAAGCAAGGCCGTCACGACGATGCTTAAATCGAAGCGAAACGGCCGTTTGACAAGATAGGACCAAAGTCCGTCGGCAGCAAACGCCGTGGCTAGTGCAATGAAAAACAAGCCATAAACTTTCAATCCAAAAAGGTAGCCAGAGAATAAAACTGCTGGCAGCAAGGCTAATACCACACACCCCATGATTTTAATGGTCTCGTCATTGCTGCGAATATGGGGGCTTGGGGGTGTTTCTTGATTTTTCCTTTGCTGAAAGAGACGTTCGCTATCGGAATCCTTGTAATAATCAGGCACTTTCCTTCGCCTCCTTTTGCAACTGGGCAACTTTGCCTTTTGCGGCAGTGATATTGGCAGCTAAGGAACGTTTAGCTGGGCAGACGAAGGTACAGGCACCACAATTGATACATGCTTCTGCCAATAATTCTTCACACTTTTGATAATCCCCCGCTCGATAAAACTGATCGATCTCCATTGGCATGAGGCGCATTGGACAAGCTTCGACACATTTGTTGCAGCGAATACAGGGGTTTTCGGCATAGAGCCAATCGGTTTCTTCATTAAAAACAACGATGCCGTTGCTGCCTTTGGTGACCGGAACTTTCAAGGTTTTGACGGATTTTCCCATCATTGGTCCACCAAGAATCAATTTGCTGGGGGCTCCTTGAAAGCCGCCGGCAAAGTCGATCAATTCTCCTGCGAGTGTTCCTAACGGATTTTTGACGATGCAGGGATTTTGAACATCGCCGGTAACGGTTGTATAGCGTTCAATCAACGGTTTGTCATAACAGACCGCTTCGCCGATGGCAAAGCTGGTGGCAACATTGATCAAGACGATACCGATATCGGCAGTCAAACCACCTAACGGCACCTCTTGATCGGTCAATAACTCTACTAACTGCTTTTCACCACCGGTTGGATAAACAGTTGGGACAGTAACGACTTCTATCGTGTCATCCTCTGCACTTGCGGCTTGCATGGCTGAAATGGCTCTTGGTTTGTCATCTTCGATGCCTATTATGATTTTTGGACCATCCAGTAACTTTTGGGCAATCTTTGCACCGTGAATGATTTTCTGGGCTTCTTTTTGCATTAAGAAAGCATCACTGCGTAAGAACGGTTCACATTCAGAACCATTTAAGATCAAAGTATGGATTTTTTTGGTTTCATCAATACTGAATTTGACATGGGTGGGAAACGTTGCACCGCCTTTGCCGGCGACGCCGCCTTGACGGATTTTGTTGAGGATGGTTTCGTTAGCAGCAGATTGCCAGTCGAAGGGGGCTGACAAAAAATCATTTTGATAAGCATAATCATTTTCAATGATGATGGTTTTTCCTTCTTCATTGTTTTGATTCGGCCAATCGACCATGTCGACGATTTTACCCGAAACAGATGCATGAATTTTGGCAGATACAAACGCATCAGACTCAGCGATCACTTGCCCTTGCTTGACGTAATCACCAACGGAAACAATCGGTTCCACCGGAGCACCAATATGTTGTGCTAAAGGGATAAAGACCATCGTGGGTGAAAAGGTAAGAATTTCATCTTGTTCGATCATTAATTTTTCTTTTAACATTTTTAATGGGGGACTTAGTGAAATACCGCCAGTAAATGTTCTCATAACCAACACTCCTTTCTCTCCTAAGTTTATTCTAGCATGCCATAAGGAATCACAAAACCCAAAACGCTTACATTTCACAAGAAAAACTTCTTTCGGTTGACATATGATTGTTTATTCATATATAATAAGTCTATAAATATGATTGATCGTTCATATGACAGATGGACTAGAGGAGGTTTTAATGATGGCTGAACATACTTGTCAACATGATCACACAAAAACGGAGGGGCATTCTCATACTCACGATCATGGGACTCTCCCACGTAACATTTATTTTGTAGGCTTACTGCTCTTTATACTGGCACTTTTTGTTCCGAACCAATGGGTGAAAGATGGGTTTTATTTTGCTGCGGTTTTATTAGCAGGTTATCACATTTCGTGGGAAGGAATCGAGGATACCATAAAGAGTACCAGAGCCAATCGGCGATTCACACCGAATGTACATCTTTTGATGTTGTTGGCAGCGATTGGTTCCATGGTCATAGGAAATTTTAATGAAGCAGCTTTGTTGATTTTGATTTTTGCAGGCGCTCACTTCTTAGAAGAATACGCCGAGGGACAAAGTCGAAGAGAAATCACCAATCTTCTCAAATTGAATCCCACGGAAGCCCGTTTGATGGGTCCGGATGGGAAAACCAAAAAAATTGCCGCTTCTGAGATAAAAAAAGGAGATATTTTGCAAGTGCTACCTGGTGATCAGTTAGCAACAGATGGCGTAATCCTTTCTGGAACGAGTGCCATCAATGAAGCTTCGATCAATGGGGAAAGTATTCCTCGAGAAAAGACTACAGGAGACGAAGTCTATGGGAGTACGATTAATGGAAACGGCACATTTTTGATGGAAGTCACGAAAGACAGCTCTGAAACAGTCTTCGCAAAAATTCTTTCAGTGGTGGAAGCGGCGCAATCAAATCAATCACCGACCGAAACACGAATCAAAAAAATCGAACCAATCTATGTAACAGTTGTTTTCATTGCAGTTCCTTTGTTCATTTTGACTGCACCGTTTCTCTTTGGTTGGGATTGGTATACAAGTTTTTATCGTGGGATCGTAATGATGATTGCGGCTTCTCCTTGTGCTTTAGCGGCAAGCGCCGTCCCTGCTAGTTTATCGGCGATCTCGAATCTAGCGAAAAAAGGGATTCTTTTTAAAGGGAGCAATTACTTGACCAATTTCTCTCAGATCAAAGCGGTGGCTTTTGACAAAACGGGAACTTTGACCGTCGGAAAACCTACAGTCACGGAAGCCGTTTTCGCTGATACGATCGATCGAGCAGAGGCAGCAGCGGTCATCGTTTCGATGGAAAAGCAAGCCAACCACCCATTAGCAGATGCGATCGTTACTTATTTCGAGAAGACAGAGAAAATACGAGAAATCGAACAGTTGACTGTCACAAACGAGATTGGTTCCGGTTTAGGTGCCGTCGCAGGAACAAAAACCTATCGATTAGGAAAAAGAACCGAAAACACCCAGTTAACAGGTTTGATGGAGCAACAGTACCGTCAATTGGAAGCGCAAGGAAAAACAATGGTCGTGTTTTCCATCAACGAAGAGGTTACGGCGATCATCGCATTGATGGATGAGCCGAACGAACAGGCAGCTTCTGTGATTCATTATTTGAAAAATGAAGGTATCCATACTGTTATGATCACCGGAGACAGTGCTTCTGCTGGTGAAGCAATCGGTCAGCGCTTAAAGGTTGACCAAGTGGCTGCCAATGTTTTGCCTGAGAACAAAGCGGAAGCGGTACGAGCACTCCAAGAAGCATACGGACAAACCGCCATGGTGGGTGATGGTATCAATGATGCCCCTGCACTTGTTCAAGCAGACATCGGCTTTGCGATGGGGGAAGGGTCAGATGTTGCGATTGAAGTAGGAGACGCAGTGATCATGAAGAATGATCTTTCGCGTTTTGCATATGCCTATCGCTTAGCGAAGAAGATGGATCGGATCATTTGGCAAAATATTTTTTTCTCCATGTTTATCGTCGCGTTATTAGTCGGCTTGAATCTATTCGGCTTGATGAACATTGGGTTGGGGGTATTTGCCCATGAAGGCAGTACATTGATCGTATTGTTTAACGGGTTACGTCTTTTGCGTAAACTGCCAGAAGCATAAAAAAAGCGGCTATCGAAAGATAGCTGCTTTTTTAATGACTGAATTGTGTCGAAGTTGGAAAATCAAAGGCATCGATTTTTTGTAATCGATTTTCGATCCTTCTTAGAATTCCTTCAGAGGATTCTAACGGTTTGATTGCATGATAAGCAGTCAGCAATAGGACTTTTTCTTTAGCAGGACGATTTTCGATGCGATAGATATTGGCTAATCGTTCAACATATTCGTAATGACTATAGTCCGTTTTATTGATCAAGAAGTGCAAGAGATCTTTTGCTTTCGCATAGTCTTCTTGAAGATAGAAACTGATCGCTTCACGATACAATTTGATATCGAGTTCTTCGATTTGTTCTGGATTCGCTTTTAACGCACGCCACTCATTGATCGAGATTTTTCGTACGACTTTGCCAGTTGCATCGGTCAAAAAAATTACCGGCACATCATTTGGATGTTTTGCTTCTTGCTTAATTTTCTTCATGTCGCACCTCCCGCCTCTCAATGGACTGACTGTTTGATATCTCCTATTTTAAAAGGAATAGCGGGAAAAGTCTACATGTAGATGTTAGATTCGTAGAAAATTTTAAAACATTCTCATTTATTAGGCTCTTTTTCGTTGAAAATGATTAATAGCGTCGGATGCCCCCATGAAAATCAAGATACCGCCAAAAATTTGGAAGAACAGTAGCCAAGTGGCGAATGGATTCAATACGAGAACGAGTCCAGCAGCAATAATCAAAAGACTGATGATTAAGCTCGTGATGTAAGGTAAACCAATGCGTTTTTGGTTAAAGCTTGCCATTAAGCGGGTGCATCCGCTGATGGTGATCATAATCCCTAAGAAAAATGGCACGATGGCAAGTAATCCTTTAGCAAAAACTAAAATCGCAGCTGCAGCAATCAACAGTAAGATACCAGAGACCGACTGCACATTGCGATAGCCCTTTTGTTTTTCTTTGTAGCTCGTATACAAGCTGATGATTCCTAGACATGCGATGTATCCGGCAACGAGATAAACGATCGTGTTGAAAACAGATCGTGGTGCAATCAAGATAATGAAGCCGAAGACGATATATACGACGGCACGAAGCAAGTCATAGCGTTGTAATTTATCAAAAAATGCATTCATGATAATTCCTCCTTTTTTTCTTATTGTACCGAATTCTGGTGAAAATAGATATCAAAAAACCTAGGAAATAGGCTAAGCCTTTTGTAACAGATCATTTTTTGGTAAAATAGGGAAAAGAAAACAGAACGGAGAGTTTTATGAGTGGGTTAACGCTATTGATGTGTGCCTTTACGATCGTTTTGTACCTCTATTTATTGGTGGTACGCAAAGAGATTCACTTTATTGCTGTTGAGCGCAAACTAAGCAAAATCGCTATTACGATCTTTTCAGTAATGATTATCCTATCCATGTTGATGATGGATGACCAATTGGATAATCAGGTGCGAGGAATCGTTTCAGGTTTTGTCTTTTTAAGCTTTGTGCTAGACAGCCGCGGGTTAGCCCTAGATCGAATTATTGTCCATCCAATGAGTATTAAAGGGGTACTGTACCAAGACATTGATCGGGTCGTATTATTTCAAGAAAAGGAAGGGCAGCCCATCAAGATGAACTATTTTCGAAAAGGGATGCGGGGACCATTAATGAAATTCAAACAACCGTTAGCTGAATTGGTGGTTTTTTTGTCGGAGCACTTGAATGAAGGAACACCGATCGATATTCTGGTCGATCATGATCAAGGAAAAAATGACTAAAAGACCCTTGATTGCTGCCGTATGTGGCCGTAATCAAGGGTCTTTTTTTTAAAATCGGGAATCGTTTTTAATGGAAAACGCGGAAACGTTCGTCATCATTTAAAAATTCTTTTTCATTTGGTTCGCTTTGTTTTGAACCAAAAACTAATTGGGCCCGCAGCTGCCAATTTTCAGGAATTGACCATTCAGCTACAACAGCATCATCAATTACTGGATTATAATGTTGTAAGTTGGCGCCTAATCCGGCTTCTTCTAAAGCTACCCAAACATTCGCTTGGGCAATCCCATTCGATTGTTCTGCCCAGACCGGGAAGTTATCTGCATAAAGGGCAAATTGGTCTTGCAAGTTCTTAACGGTATCTGTGTGAATAAAGAATAGAACGGTTCCATAACCTGCTTTAAAGCCAGCAAGTTTTTGTTTCGTTGCTTCAAACGCCTCCGGTGGTGTCAATGGTTCTAAAGCAACCTCCGTTAACGTCCATAATTTTTCGTGGGCATCGCCAAATAAAATCACGGCACGTGGCGATTGTGCGTTAAAAGCAGTTGGACTGTTTTTTACTGCTTCTTTCACGATGGCTTCGATTTCTGTATCTGAGAGTGAAACATCTTTGCCTAATCCATAGATTGAACGGCGCTGTTTGATCGTATCAAGAAATTTTGTCATAGTATTCCACCTTTTCTATTGTCATAGAATGAAGTATACATTCTTACTTAATGTTAGTAAAACAAAATGCTTTGTAAGAAAAAAGTCAGGCAAACGCGCCTGACTTTTTTTCTTACTGGGCATCAATGGCGATAAATTTGACAGTCACGTATTCTTCAGGACCATATTTGCCGTTTTCACGACCAAAACCGGAATGTTTGACGCCGCCGAAGGGAGCCGCCGGGTTTGAGATCGCAATGTCATTGACCCCAACCATCCCATATTGGAGGTTTTGGGCTACATCCGAGATTGTTTGCAGATTCGTTGAAAAGAAGTAAGAGGCTAATCCAAATTCCGTATCATTTGCCGCAGCGATGACTGCTTGTCGATCCGTAAATGAGATCAATGGAATCACGGGTCCAAAGGTTTCTTCATAGTAAATAGTCATGTCAGGAGTGATGCCGTCGATGACCGTTGGTGCGAAGAAGTTGCCTTTTTCGTATTCACCTTCAGTAAGCTTCTTCCCACCGAATAAGACTTTAGCCCCTTTATTTACCGCGTCTTCCAGCTGGTCGATGATTTTTTTAACGCTTGCTTGATTGATCAAAGGACCAACGGTGGGGTTCTCTAAACCATTACCAACAGTTACGGCTTCCATTTGCCCTAATAGCTTTTTAGTAAAGGCTTCTTTGATGGATTCTTCGACAAAAATTCGATTGGGGGATGTACAGACCTGACCGTTGTTGCGGAATTTTGCTGCAATTAATTTTTCAGCAGCTAAATCTAAATCAGCATCAGCAAAAACAAGAAACGGGGCATGGCCGCCTAACTCCAATGAAACTTTTTTCAGAGTTGGTGCAGCTTGTTCGTATAATTTCATCCCAACTTTCGTGGAGCCGGTAAAGGTGATTTTTTTGACTTGTTTGTTCTCAGTCAATTCTTTCCCGATTTCAGAAGAATCCCCTAAGACGATATTGACGACTCCGTCAGGAAGGCCCGCTTGTTGAAAAAGTTCACCTAAAGCCAATGCTGATAGGGGTGTTTCTTTAGATGGTTTCATAACAAGGGTACAGCCAACTGCCATGGCAGGAGCGATTTTTCGAGCAATCATATTGGAAGGAAAGTTCCAAGGCGTGATCGCACCAACAACACCGATGGCTTCTTTTCGCACCAGCCAATGATTGTGTGCAGGAGCTGGAATCACTTCGCCGTAGACCCGTTGTGCTTCGGCGGCATTCCAACGGAAATTGTCTACGTTGGATTGGATTTCTGCCTCTGCCTCCTTTAATGGTTTTCCTTGTTCCATGCTCATAATTTTTGCCAAACGGTCGCTTTCTTGTTCCATTAAATCAGCAATCTTGTTCATCAAATCGGCTCGTTCTCGAGGCGAACGTTTTGACCAATCTGTGAAGGCTTTCGCGGCGGCATCGATCGCTTGCTTTGTTTCATCGATGCCTCCTTGGCTGACTTTTACCAGTTCTTCATTAGTGGCAGGATTGGTAACCGAAACCGACTCTTTTGTTCCTTCAAGCCATTTTCCGTCAATCAATAACTTCGTGGGCACTTGTGGTAACTGTTGGTTCATTTTGGCACTTCCTTTCAATAATGGGTTCTATTTCAACCGTAGCACGGATTAGATAAGATGACAATTCATACGCAAGTCCAATGATTCCCCAAATTTTCATAAAGAACCAGAGAGGAGATGTCCTGCTCCTTTCATTTTATGGTAGAATAGAAAAATAAGAATGTTTGTTCGATTCTTGGAAAATATAGTTAAAACATTCAAGGAGTGAGGGACGCGTGCAACAAGTAAAAGAGCTTTTAAAAACAGTAGGATTTGTCGTGATCTTTACTTTATTCCTCTTGTTATTAAGACAGTATGTCTTTACCCCTGTGATCGTAAAAGGAGATTCGATGGACCCCACATTACATGATGGTGAGCGGGTGATTGCTTTGAAAAATACCAAGATCGAACGTTTCGATATCATAACGTTTGAAGCACCGGATGAAGCAGGCAAAAACTATATCAAACGCGTAATCGGATTACCTGACGACCAGGTTTCCTATCAAAACGATACCCTTTATATCAATGGACAAGCATATGATGAACCCTACTTGGATGAATTCAAAGCAGCTGTCGCAGATGGCTTTCCGTTGACTAGTGATTTTGATATGGGGTTATTTGGTGTTGAAGTCATTCCTGAAGGTCAAATTTTAGTGTTAGGGGATAACCGTCGAATTTCCAAAGATAGTCGTCAATTAGGTCTGATCGATGAATCAACAATTTTGGGGGATGTAAAATTTGTTTTCTGGCCAATTGCCGATTTTGGTATGGTAGGCAAAGAATGAAATTCTGCGATTGTTATTTTGTTTTTAAGGAGGGTCTCTTAAAAATAAAGACGCATTCGAAAAAGCGTGTCGCTGATTTTTTAGTGGATTTTTTTAAAAGACGATGGAGAGAAGGAGTCCTTTCATGAGTTTACGATTTATTCTTGGCGATGGCCGTTGTCGTCATGATCAAGCAGTGATAGAAAATGCAAAAAGCTGGTTAGAAAAAGACCATCAAGAAGTATTTTTCCTGGTACCTAACTACAACAAATTTGAACGAGAGCGCGAGATCCTTCAATTACTGAAAGAGGATCGCGTAGAAGATTTTGCTTCTATTCGCGCGCAAGTGTATAGTTTTCACCGTTTGGCTTGGTTTTATCTGCAGCAAACCGGCTTGCTTTCTCAAAATGCCATCACTGAAAATGGTGCCTCCATGATCATGCGTAAGCTGCTTTTGGAACTAGAAGAAGAACTCGTCTTATACCGTGGTGAGATCAACAAAGCGGGTTTTATCCAACAATTGTTGGCTTTCTATCAAGAAATGCATACAAGTCGATTGGGGATCGAAGATTTATTAGCAGGTGGTGCTGCACCAAGCGCAACCCAAGACGAAGAAAAAAAATACAGTGAATTAGCGATAATTTTTCAACGATTTGAACAAGAACTTCTAGAGCGTGCCTTGCAAGTCGAACAACCGATCACCTTACTGACACGCTTTCTGGAAGGTTCCTTGCTGGGCGATTCCTCGGTGGATCATGCAATGCCAACCACTGTTTCTTTGAACAAAGCGCCAGATCTTTCCCACGCCTTATTTATTATCAGCGGTTTCTCCGCTTTTTCAACACAAGAGCAACAGTTGATTCAAGTACTGATGAAGAGAAGTCATGTAGTGATTGATCTTATTTTGGATCGCGGGTACCCACAAGAGATGCCCACGCCATTGAATTTATTTTACGAAGCAGGACGGACCTATTATCAGTTGATCAGTTCTGCTCGTGACAATCAAGTGAACATTTACTTAGATCAGAAACTTTCCGTCAACCAAGAGGTGGACAAAGAAGACGAGGGATCGATCCCGCAGGCATACAAGGAAGTAGAAACTTTTTGGCGGCAGACCCAATCACAAGCCAATTATCATCAGCAGACGTCCGTCAAAGACTTCTTGGCTGTCTGGAAAGTTGGGAATCCCGAAGAAGAGATTCGTCAAATCGCAGCGTCGATCCGCGGGATGATGAGTGATAAGAAACGGTACCCAACATTACGGTATCGTGATATCCAATTACTGATCGCCGAACCAGAAGTCTATCATCAGTATATTCCTAAAATTTTTACTGAGTTTGAGATTCCTTTTTATATCGATGAAGAGCAGATGATGGCGCAACATCCATTGGTTGAGTTTTTGAATGCTTTTTTTGCTTGTCAATCCTATGGCTTTCGCTTAAATGATATTTTACGGTTGCTTAGAACGGAACTTTACTTACCGGCAGCCTATCGCTCCGAAGCAGATTGGCTTGTTGGGCGTGACCAGTTTCGTAAGTTGGTGGATATTACCGAGAACAAAGCGCTGGCTCATGATTTCCAAGGAGCGAGTTGGACGAGAAACGAAGATTGGGAACTGATCGAGTATTTACAATCGGAAGAAGAAGCAGTGGACAAAGTGGATTTGACGGCGTACACCAATCAGCTTCGCAGGGCTTTCAAGCAAGATGTCGTGGATACACTCGATTGGCTGACAGCAGCTAGAACAAATCGAGATGCCGTAGAACTGCTGTATCGCTTTTTACTGAATGCGGGTGTCGAGCAACAGCTGAGGCATTGGCGAGACCAGGCAATCCAACAAGGAAAATTAGATCAAGCCCGCAATCATGAACAAGCATGGCAAGCTTTAATGGATCTGCTGGATGAGTATGCCACGATCTATGGAGATGAGCCCTTTGATTTTGCGCTCTTTGAAGATGTCTTATTGACTGGCTTAGAAAATGTCACATTCGGAAAGATCCCAACAGCGATCGACCAAGTCAACATCAACCGCCTTGATTTGGCACGTCCGAAACAAGCGAAGATCACATTTGCACCGGGATTGAATGAAACGGCTTTGCCAAGAAAAATGGAAAATAAAACATTGTTGACGAATGAAGAACGTCAGCATTTCAATCAGTTATTTAATGGTGAAAAATACCTTAGAGACACAGTGGTGGAAGGCAGTGTCAAAGAACCATTTGCCTTTTATTCTGTCTTGCTTTCAGCGACAGAGCACTTATCACTGTCCTATGCCGTTAATTTTGATACACAGCAAAATATCAAGATGTCGCCTTATTTAGACCGCGTGGTCAAGCATTTGGATGTACCACTGCAAGAGCGGGGGATCTTGACGCTAGTCAGTGACCCGAGAGACTATGTTGGCAGTTATCGTGGCCTGATCTACCAAATCAATAATCTCAGTCAGCAAGCGCAAAAAAACAAAGAGAATTTGCCTCGAGTGTGGGAGCAACTGAAACAAGCGCTGTTACGTTCGGAATGGACAGATTTAGCTGCCCAAGTATTTGAAAGCCAAACCCATCAAAATATTCCGATTCCTTTGTCTCAAGCACAAGCTGCGGCGCTATATGGCCCGTCGATCTACAGCTCCATTTCTCAGATGGAGACGTTCTATCAGTGTGAATACAAGTATTTCGTCAGCTACGGATTACGGTTAAAAGAACGGGAAGTTTATGGCTTAAATCCAGCAATGACCGGTGAGTTTTTCCATGATGCGTTGGACCGCTTTGTCAAAGTCCTAATTGCTGAAAATATTTCCTTGACCCAGTTAACTGCTGACCAACGCGTGCAATTTGTGGAAGTCGTTTTGCAGGAAATTTTTGGCGAAAGCCGTTATCGCTTACTGACGAGTTCTGCTCGGATGAATTTTATTCGGTATCAATTAGGCAAGACGATTCAGCGAGTAGCGTGGGCATTAGCGAAACAAGGACAAAAAATGCATTTTAGTCCTGAAAAGACGGAGGTGCTGTTCGGCCAGATCGCTGGCTCAAATGGGATTAACGGGATCGAATTACCATTAAGTTCTGGCGGGAAACTACATGTGCGGGGGAAGATTGATCGTGTCGATACGGCGAAAACGGAAGAAGAACAATGGCTTTCCGTTGTTGACTATAAATCTAGCAGCCGAGATTTTGACCTTTCTGAAGCCTACTACGGACTTGCGATGCAGTTGATCACGTATCTCGACGTCGCATTGACGGATGCTGTCCAACTGGTTGGTTCGCCAAAGGTTCGACCAGCGGGGGCATATTATCTGCATGTGCATAATCCGCTTTTGGACGGACAAGAAGCCAGTGAAGAAGAACGTTTAAAACGTTTCAAGTATGACGGGTTGTTTATTGACGAACCGGCTGTTTTCCCGTTACTCGATGAGGAAGTTGAAGCCAGCAAAAATTCGCCGGTATTTCCTGTTCGGAAAGACAAAAACGGCAATTATCAAAAAACAACACAGGCGAAAAACAAGTTTTATACAGAAGAAGAGCTTGAACTATTAAGAAAACACAATCGGAAAAATATGCAACAAAGTGGTGAGAAGCTGTTGAGCGGTGAAATCGCCTTAAACCCGTCTTATAAATTAAAAGACAAAAAAAGGGCGTGTGAGTTTTGTCCGTTTCGCAGCATCTGTGACTTTGATGTATTGTTGAAAGAAAATGAGTACCACCGTTTAGAAAACTTATCTAAAGATGAGATTATCCATCGCTTAAGGGAGGAAGAAGATGAGTAAGATCCCTTTAAAACCGCAAAATGAAACCTTTACGGATACCCAATGGCAAGCCATTTTTGATAAAGGGGATAATATCCTCGTTTCCGCTTCAGCGGGTTCAGGCAAAACCACCGTTTTGGTTCGGCGAGTGATTGAAAAGCTAAAAGCAGGAACGACGATCGATTCTTTACTGATCGTGACCTTTACCGAAGCAGCTGCTCGAGAAATGAAAGAACGGATTCAAGCGGCATTGCAGCAGGCCATCAATCAAGAAAGTGACGAGCAAAAGCGCCAGCACTTCGTCCGTCAGCTGCAGCTATTGCCGACAGCTAACATTTCTACCTTGCATGCGTTTTGTTTAACTGTGATTCGGCGTTTTTATTATTTGATCGATTTAGATCCAAATTTCCGCATGATGACTGATGAAACCGAAATTTTATTGATGAAAGAAGAAATCTGGACACAGCTGAGAGATCAACAATATGAAGCCAATGATGAAGCGTTCTTTCGTTTGACGGAAAATTTTTCTAGTGATCGTTCCGATGAAGGCGTCGGGGATCTGATCCTGTCTCTTTATGACTTTGCCCGAGCAAATCCGGATCCAGTAAACTGGTTAGCTCATCTAAGTGATCACTATATCGGCAAAGAAACCTTTGCTGAAAATACCCTGTACCAATCGCAAATCAAGCCGACTTTGCAAGAAAACTTGAAGACAGCGGCGCATTTGCTGCAGGCGGCGCAAGACTATGCCCGTTCTGATGAAGCGATGGAAAAAGCGGCACTATTGATCGATACCGAATTAGGAATGGTGGAAACCTTAAAGGCTCTGCTTGATTCAGACGATGTTGATGGCTTCTATGAGCAAATCCAAGTGTTGCGTTTTGCTCGCTACCCAGCTTTTCGCAAACCAGAACAAAAGGAACTCTCTCAAGAAATTAAACCTTTGCGAGATGATGCGAAAAAATTGGTTGAGCAATTGAAAGCGGCCTTTCCATACCCACCGGCTGAAATGATGGAGCTGCTTCATCGGTCCGCACCTGTCGTTGAAAAAATGGCAGCTATGACCGAAGCGTTTATGAAAGCATTCCAAGAAAGGAAACTTTCAAAAGGCCGTTTAGACTTTAATGATTTGGAACATTTCACCTTGCAGATTTTACAAGGAGACGGTAGTGGAAGTGAAGCGTCGACCTATTATCGTGATCGCTTTGAAGAAGTTTTAGTCGATGAATATCAAGACGTCAATCGGCTGCAAGAGGCAATTTTATATTGGGTGAGACAAGTCGATCATAACCCCGGCAACATGTTTATGGTGGGGGATGTAAAGCAGTCGATCTATTCGTTTCGACTAGCAGATCCGACGCTATTTATCGAAAAATACTTGGCATTTGAAACGGAGAATGGTGGGCGGAGAATCGTCTTAGCAGAAAATTTCCGTTCTCGCTCCGACGTATTGGATTTTACGAATCTAGTTTTTCAACAGCTGATGGATGAACGGGTTGGACAAATCCCTTATGATGAGGCGGCAGCCTTGATTACCGGTTTTCCTCATTTTCCAGAAAGCGACGCCTTTGCCACAGAGCTCTTGTTATATGAAAAAGAGCATGAATCCGAAGAACAATTGATCGATGACAAAACAGAGGGTGAAATGCAGATTACTGCATTGAAGATTCGAGAGTTGATTGAATCAAAATTCATGATCTATGACAAAAAAGCCAAAGCAAATCGACCAATCACTTACAACGATATCGTCTTATTGACCCCTACACGTAAAAACAATCTTGTCATTTTAGATGTCTTTAAGCAGTTTGGGATTCCGATGGCGGTGAATGATGCTCAAAACTATTTTCAGGCAACGGAAATCCAAACCGTCGTTTCTTTGCTGCAAATCATTGACAATCCGTACCAAGATATCCCCCTTGTGGCGGTCTTGCGTTCGCCAATCGTCGGCCTAACAGAAGATCAATTGGCTGAGATCCGTTTAGCAAATCGTTCCAGCGACTACTATGATGCAGTATTGGATTATCATGTTCAACAAGAAGAGTCACCCTTGTGGCAAACGGTGGATGGGTTTTTAGCCAAACTAAATCAATGGCGCGAAGAAGCACGCAGATTACCGATCCCGACCTTATTATGGCAAATCTATGAAGATACTGCTTACTTGGATTATGTTGTGGGACTTCCTGCAGGACAGCAGCGTTATGCAAATTTAGTGGCATTGATCCACAGAGCCGAAAAATACGAAAAGAGCAGTTTCCGTGGTTTGTACCAATTCATTCGCTTCATCGAAAAAATGCAAGAAAAAAACAAAGATTTGGCGGAGCCTGTGGCTACTCCTGTAGAAGATGCCGTTCGAGTGATGACCGTCCATGCAAGTAAAGGCTTGGAATTCCCTGTTGTGTTCTTACTGGATACAACAAAATTCTTTAACTACCAAGATTTTCAAAAACGCTATATCTTTGAAGAACAGCTGGGGGCTGGGATCCAATATGTGAATCCAGCAGAAAACCTTAAATTTGAGACACTGCCGTTTCAAGCCATCAAGCAAGTTCGTTTGAAAAAAGCCTTGTCAGAAGAAATGCGAAAATTATACGTAGCATTGACACGAGCAGAGCAGAAGCTTTTCTTAGTGGGCTCCTATAAAAATCAAGCGGATGCCTTTAAGACTTGGCAATCTGGCCTGACACAAGCCGAGATGGTTCTTGATCCTGCATTACGGCTTGTTGCCCGGGGGAGCTTGATGGATTGGGTCGGACGGACCCTGATGCGCCATCCAGATATGGAAGCAGTATTCTCTGAAGCGTCAGAGCGCAAGCGGACGATCGATCATCCTGCTCATTTTCGTCTGTCATGGTGGAATCAAGAAACGATCACGCAACAAGTCCAAGAGACCCTTGCGCCAGTCGAGGAGCCTAAACGATTGCTTGCGCCAGATAGCAATATCGATGATCTTTTGAAACGCCTAGCATATCGCTATCCTTATCAAAAAGCGACCCAAACGACTAGTTATCAATCTGTATCAGAATTGAAAAGACTCTATAACGATCCCGATGATCAACAGACCACTTTGTTGGAATGGCGGTCGGTTTCCGAGAAGACGAATCCTCAGCAATATCGCTACGTACAGGATGAATTGGCGAAACCAAAATTTCTGCAGGAAACGAAGCCTCTCGCCAGCAGTATCGGGACAGCAACACATACGGTTTTGCAAATGATTCCATTAGGAATGACGCCAACACAAGATACTTTGGAGCTCCTGATTGCTGAACTCGTGAAAAAGCAATTTTTTTCTGAAGAAATCGCCAAAAAAATTGACCGATCGAGCATTTTGTGGTTTTATCAAACTGAACTAGGTAAACTGCTGAACCGATTCTCTGATGTGGTGAAGCGGGAGCAGCCGTTTTCGATGCTAAAAGAGGCTGATACGATCTTTGAAGGGTTTGACGAACCAGATGCGCCGCTTTTGATCCATGGTATTATCGACGGCTATATTGAATTGGCGGATGAAATCATTTTATATGACTTTAAAACAGATGATGTTTTCGGCAGTCAGGCTCAGATTGAAAAGAAAATGCGCGAACGATATTATGGTCAATTGAAACTCTACTGCCAAGCATTGGAGAAAGCATTGAGCAAACCAGTGAAACAGACCTATTTAGTGCTGTTAAAACCTAAAATGATCGTGGCATTCTAGCTGATCGATCCTAGTTTCTTACAATTCGTAAGTCATATGCTATAATAGGTAAAAGAGGTGATGGAGAATGATAAAAGTAGAATCGGATTATGCCCTTTGTCCTAAATTTGAAAAAGCTTTTTCTATTTTAGGCAAAAAGTGGAACGGCTTGATCATTGATGTCCTTCTTGAAGACGGCAAACAAAGATTTGTTGAGTTAGCAAACAAGATTCCTCAAGTGAGTGATCGGGTGTTAGTCGAACGCTTGAAAGAATTAGAGCGGGAAGAAATTGTCTGCAAAGAAAACAATCTTTACTGCTTGACGCCAAGAGGTATTGCTCTTGAAAAGAGTATGATGAGTGTGAAGCGTTGGGCAGAAACCTGGGTGCGTGAGGAAGAATGCAGTTGATTTCTCACCGGAAATTAGGTAAACTAAGTTTAAATGAATAGATAAAAAGCGTTGATAGAAACTAGTAATTTGGCTGAATCAGAAAAAGGGAGACTTGTCACAGACTGAAAGCAAGTCCTGTATTCGAAAAATGAATTTCACTTCTGGAGCTTGCTGATTACAGTCAGTCGGCAGTTTTGCTGTCGTTAGCCGAAGTGAGTGCGCGGTTTTTTTCGCGAATGAGGATGGTAACACGAGACGTCGTTCCTTTTTTAAGGGATGATGTCTTTTTTTGTCTTTATATGAATAATACTCACTTTATTCAGTCAATCCAGTCTTTTTATTCTTACACTATTCACAGCATAGAAGGAGGAAACACATGTCTTTACAAGAGAAATTAGAAGCATTGAAGGAAACGACATTGCTTAAAATCAAAGAAAGTCCAACCATGAATGACTTGAATCAAATTCGAGTGGAAGTGCTTGGGAAAAAAGGCCCTATCACAGAAGTTCTGCGGGGAATGAAAGATCTTTCTGCGGAAGAACGGCCGAAGGTGGGGAGCTATGCCAACGAGATTCGTGATATCTTGACAGAAGCGATCGAAGAAGCCAAGACGTCTATCGAAGCAGCAAACTTGGAAAAAGCTCTTGCTGAAGAATCCATCGACGTGACGTTGCCTGGTAAAAAGATGAACCGAGGAACACGCCATGTGCTAACGCAAATCATGGAAGAAATCGAAGATATCTTTGTTGGTATGGGCTACCAAGTAGTCGAAGGTTACGAAGTGGAAAAAGATCATTACAACTTCGAACGGATGAATCTGCCAAAGGATCATCCAGCCAGAGACATGCAAGATACTTTTTATATTTCAGAGGAAGTGCTGATTCGAACCCATACGTCACCAGTGCAAGCGAGAACAATGGAGACTCATGATTTTTCTAAAGGGCCGCTGCGGATGATCTCACCCGGGAAAGTTTTCCGTCGTGACACAGATGATGCGACCCATAGCCACCAATTCCATCAAATTGAAGGTTTGGTAATCGATAAGAATATTACGATGGGTGACTTAAAAGGAACCTTAGAAGTCATGATGCAAAAAATGTTTGGGGAAGATCGCCAAATTCGCTTGCGACCAAGCTATTTCCCTTTCACAGAACCATCGGTCGAAGTCGATGTCAGCTGCTTCAAGTGCGGTGGTGCCGGTTGTAATGTTTGTAAACAAACTGGCTGGATCGAGATCCTCGGTGCTGGAATGGTGCATCCTAACGTCTTAGAAATGTCAGGGATCGATCCAACCCAATATTCAGGATTTGCTTTTGGTTTAGGTCCTGATCGAGTGGCAATGCTGCGCTACGGCGTGAACGACATTCGCCAATTCTATCAAAATGATGTGCGTTTCATTCGCCAGTTCAAGGGGGAACAATAAATGTTAGTATCATACAAATGGTTAAATGAATACCTTGATCTGTCTGAGATCACACCCAAAGAGCTGGCGGATAAAATGTCAGTGACGGGGATCGAAGTCGAAGGTATTGACGTGCCTGAAGAGGGTTTAAAAAAAATCGTTGTCGGAGAAGTGACCGACTGCCGACCACATCCAGATTCTGATCATCTATCAATTTGCCAAGTAAATATTGGCGAGGATGAAGACTCACAGATCGTTTGTGGTGCGCCGAATGTCAAAAGCGGCATCAAAGTCATCGTGGCATTACCAGGCTCTCGAATCGCGGGCAACGTAAAAATCAAAAAGGGCAAGATGCGGGGAGAAGTTTCCAACGGCATGATTTGTTCGTTGCAAGAGTTGGGATATGCCGATAGCGTGATTCCCAAAGAATACGCAGAAGGAATTTATTATTTACCAGCAGAAGCAGAACCAGGAACACCAGTTTTTCCTTATCTTGATATGGATGATCACATTATCGAATTATCGATCACTCCGAATCGTGCGGATGCGTTGAGCATGCGGGGGGTTGCTTATGAAGTCGGTGCAATCTATCGGCAAACACCGAAGTTTCCTGAAATTGCGCTTACCGAAAGTGAAGTAGCTGCTGCCGATAAAATTCAGGTGAAGGTCACTGAAGTAACGGATGCACCCGCCTACCAAATTCGAATCATTGATGGCGTAACGATCGCCCCAAGTCCACAATGGCTGCAAAATCGCTTGATGAATGAAGGCATTCGTCCAATCAATAATGTCGTGGACGTGACGAATTATATCTTACTGTTATTTGGTCAACCATTGCATGCTTTTGATTATCAAAAGCTAGACAGCAAGGAAATACTGGTACGTCGCGGCAAAGAAAATGAAAGCCTGATTACCTTAGATGGAGAAACTCGTCAGCTTTCCCCAGAAGACATCGTTATCACCAACGGAACGACACCCGTTGCGCTCGCAGGCGTCATGGGAGGTCTTGATTCTGAAATCACGGAAACGACGACCACAGTCGCTTTAGAAGCGGCCTTGTTCGATCCATTAGCGATTCGTTTGACTTCGAAAAAATTCAATTTAAGAAGCGAATCATCCGCTCGTTTTGAAAAAGGGATCAACCAAGCAACGGTTGCAAAAGCTTGTGATGCAGCAGCAGCACTGATTGCGGAACTTGCTGGCGGAACGGTCTTGAAAGAGGCAGTAATAGGTTCCCAAGTAGCAGTAGAACCTGTGGAGGTTGCGATTACTTTAGCACGGATCAATAGCTATTTAGGCACAGAAATCACTGATGAAGAAGTGCAAGAAATCTTTGATGCATTAGGCTTTGGTCATCGTCAAGAAGCAGACAGCTATATTGTTTCAGTCCCACCTCGTCGTTGGGATATTACGATCGAAGCAGATATCATTGAAGAAGTGGCGCGTATTTACGGTTATGATCGTTTGCCATCGACTTTACCGCAAGGAGAAACGGTTGCCGGTCATTTAACCAAAGCGCAACGTCTGACTAGAGAAGTTCGGACGCTATTGGAAGGCAACGGGGTCAGTGAAGCCATCAGCTATGCTTTGACAACGGAAGAGAAGGCGCAACAATTTACGGATAAATCGAGCCAAGTGACTCGATTGGATTGGCCAATGACCGAAGAGCGTGCCGTCTTGCGCTTGAATCTAATTTCAGGTTTGTTAGACGACGTTGCGTACAATTTGGCACGTAAAAACAATCGTGTTGGTTTATATGAAATTGGTCGCGTCTTCTATCAAACGGGCGACAGTAAACACGAACTGCCAACAGAAGTCAATCACTTAGGGCTAGCATTGACGGGAAATATCCATGAGAAAGACTGGCAAACCCAAGCTCAAAAAGTTGATTTCTTCCATTTGAAAGGCATTTTAGAAAATCTTTTTGATTCGTTGGCATTAACCGACCGTATTCGTTATCAAAAAACGGCAGATATCAAAGAGATGCATCCTGGGCGTACGGCAATGATCTTGCTAGATGACCTAGAAATCGGCTTCTTGGGACAAGTCCACCCATCGATCGCCAAAGCCTACGAAGTGAGTGAAACCTATGTTGCTGAATTGAACTTAGATCAGTTGTTAGCAGCTAAAACAGAACAATTGGTCTATCAACCAGTTTCTAAGTTCCCATCAGTGACCCGAGATATGGCACTCTTGCTCGATGAAACGATCGATAACCAATCCGTGATGGAAATCATTCGTGAAAGTGCAGGTCGCTTCTTAAGTGATATTCGTTTATTCGATGTTTATCAAGGGAAAAACATTGAATCAGGTAAAAAATCTCTAGGGTACAGTCTGACCTTTAGCAATCCGGAAGCTACCCTGACGGATGAAGAGATCAATCAAGCAATAGCGAAAATTACTCGTAACTTAGAAGAAAACGTTCAAGCAGAAATCCGCTAATCAAATAAGTAGAAAAACGTTCTCCACCATACAAAGAAGTTGGGTGGGGAACGTTTTCTACTATTATAATAGATGCTCAGATGACACAAGAATGTTAGGAGTTGAGTGAAAGCCTTAAAAGATTTCTCTATAGAAGGCATTCCAGCTTTTTTGGTACAACCTTTTTTAAACACTGGCTAGGCTGAAAAAATGCATTTTCTAATCAGCGTTTTATGAAGTTATTTTTTAGGACAGCTCCTCGATTTTTACGCAAGAAACAGCATCAAATCAAAATACACAAAGTGTCAGTCTGGGGAGGAAGTGTTCTCGTGAAATCTAACACAGAGTTTGTACATAGGTTTTGCATGAAAGAATTCATTCCGATTTGTAAACAAAAAAACAAGCCGTAAAGGCTTGTTTTTTTAAGCAAAGTAATTGATGCCCATTGCATTTTTGACTTCAGCTAACGTCTGAGCGGCAACTTGTTCAGCTTTTTCACTACCAAGTTTTAGTAAGTTCATCACTTCACCGGGATCTTTTGCAAAAGCTTCACGGCGTTCACGAATCGGTGCAAATTCGGCTTCTAGAACATCGATCAAATAGCGTTTGATTTTGACATCGCCTAATCCACCACGGGTGTAATGTTCTTTTAATTCAGCAATTTTTTCTTTTTCGGTACCAAATACATCAAGATAAGTGAAGACCATATTGCCTTCAACTTGTCCGGGGTCGTTGACATGAATGTGATTTGGGTCCGTGTACATGCTCATCACTTTCTTTTGTAATACATCGGCTGGATCAGCTAAGTAAATGCCGTTGTTCAATGATTTGCTCATTTTCCCGTTCCCATCGATCCCCGCTAAACGTCCCATGCCTTTTGGCGGTAAAACCGCTTTTGGTTCGACTAATACTTCACTATACGTAGAATTAAAACTATGCACGATTTCTTGCGTTTGTTCCAGCATTGGTTTTTGATCTTCGCCGACTGGGACTAAATTTGCTTTAAAAGCGGTGATATCCGCTGCTTGAGAGACAGGATAGATGAAGAAACCAGAAGGAACGCCTTCACCAAATTTTTTTTGTTCAATTTCGGCTTTAACGGTTGGATTGCGTCGTACTCGAGCAACACTGACTAGATTGAGATAATACATCGTCAATTCAGAGAGCTGAGGGATTTGCGATTGAATAAACATCGTTGTTTTTGCTGGATCCAATCCAACGGCTAAATAATCCAAAGCAACTTCTAAAATATTCGCTGAGACCTTCTCAGGTGTTTTCGCATTATCTGTTAGTGCCTGCATGTCAGCGACCATGATATAAAGCTGATTTTCAGGGTCAGCTTGCATTTCGACCCGTTTTTTTAAAGACCCCACATAATGGCCAAGATGCAATTTGCCAGTTGGGCGGTCGCCAGTTAAAATCGTATTCACTTTTTTTCCACCTTTTCCTTTGTTATATGGTTTATCTTACCTTTTTTTAGCAAAAGAAACAACCGGTTCTCCTTGTGATCTGATGGGGTGAGAAAAATTTTCATGGACAAAAACCTCACATCAAAGTAAAATAGCACTTGTCTTTTCAGAAATAAGGGGGGAACATTGGAAAAGAACCTTTACAAATGAAAAAAGATTGAGCTATAATATGAATCAAATCTTTCCAATTACTCATTTAATTTTAAAAAAAGCTAGGAGTGTGAATCAATGGCAATGATCGAATTTAAGAACGTAGAGAAATATTACGGAAAGTTCCATGCATTAAAAAACATCAACCTTGAATTTGAAAAAGGTGAGGTCGTTGTTGTTATCGGGCCTTCAGGATCTGGTAAAAGTACAATGCTCCGTACGATTAATGGTCTAGAAACCATTTCAGGTGGTCAATTATTGGTCAATGGTAAGAACTTGTTTGACAAAGATGTCAAAATGACAGAAATTAGAAAAAACATCGGCATGGTGTTTCAACATTTCAACTTGTATCCAAATAAAACCGTGTTAGAAAATATTACGTTGGCACCGATTAAAGTATTAAAACAAAATGAGCAAGAAGCCATCAATTTGGCGGAAAAACTTCTTGATCGGGTAGGGATGTTAGATAAAAAAGATTCCTATCCTTCCATGTTATCCGGCGGACAACAGCAGCGGGTCGCAATTGCCAGAGGGCTTGCGATGAAACCAGAGATGCTGCTTTTTGATGAGCCAACGTCAGCATTGGATCCAGAAATGATTGGTGATGTATTGGATGTCATGAAAAAAATTGCCAGTGAAGGTATGTCCATGATCGTTGTTACCCATGAAATGAGCTTTGCCCGTGAAGTAGCAGATCGAATCGTCTTTATGGCGGAAGGACAAGTCTTAGAAGACCGGCGCGATGTCGATGGATTCTTTGATGCACCAAGAGACGAACGTGCAAAACAATTCTTGAGTAAAGTCACAAATCATTAAGCAATAGGAGGAACCCTTATGAGAAAGAAAATATTTTCCTTTCTAGTCTTAGCCTTTGCCCTTGTGACTTTCTCAGGTTGTAAAGGACAAAGTGCCGCAGATATCGATATTTTAGAAAACAGCAAAGAGACGAATCAGATCGTTTGGGGCGTAAAAAACGATACCCGTCTTTTTGGATTGATGGATATCGCGACTAGAGAAGTACGGGGATTCGATATTGATATCGCTCGTGCAATCACTGAGAAAATTTTAGGTCGTGATGGCAATGCCATCTTTGTTGAAGTTACCTCAAAAACCCGGATTCCTCTTTTGAAAAACGGCAACATCGATGCAATCATCGCCACGATGACTATCACGGAAGAACGTAAAAAACAGGTCGATTTTTCCGATGTCTACTTTGATGCAGGTCAATCTTTATTAGTTGCCAAAGACAGTCCTATTCAAGGGATCGAAGATTTGACCGCAGACACCACTGTATTGGTCGTGAAAGGCTCTACCTCAGCTGTGAACATCCGTGAAGCAGCACCAGAAGCGCAAATTTTAGAACTTGAGAATTATGCGGAAGCCTTTACTGCTTTACAATCTGGTCAAGGGGATGCTATGACCACGGATAATGCGATCTTATTAGGGATGGCGAGTGAAAATCCCAATTACCATTTAGTTGGCGAAACTTTTACAGAAGAACCTTATGGGATTGCCATCAATAAAGGACAAAAGCCGTTTCTTGATGCAGTGAATCAAGCCTTGCGGGAAATGCGTGAAGATGGAACCTATGATGAGATATACAACAAGTGGTTCCCTGAAGACGAATCAGGAAAAGTAGAGTAGGAGGAAACTGAATGGTTGAATTATTTCAAACGTATACCGGTCAGTTTATTGAAGGCTTTAAATACACAGTCATGGCGAGTTTGATCGCACTGTTTTTTAGTCTTTTGATCGGAACCTTAATGGCAATTTTTCAGTTGTCAGACAATCGCCTCATCAAAGGGATTGCCAAAGCGTATGTTGAGTTTTTTAGAAATATTCCCTTATTGATCATCGTGATGTTCTTTTATGTCGTTGTGCCAATGTATTGGGTTTCTTTTGACGGTTTTCAAGCGGGAACGATTGGCTTAACGATCTATACATCGGCATTTATCGCTGAGACGATCCGGTCAGGGATTCAAACGGTTCCTAAAGGCCAGATGGAAGCTTCCTTGTCTTCTGGTTTTACGTACAGCCAAGCGATGCGTTACATTATTTTGCCTCAGGCTTTCAAGATCGTCGTACCGCCGTTAGGCAATCAATTTATCAATCTTGTTAAAAACTCATCAATTTTGGCGATGGTCGCAGGATTAGATATTATGTATCAAGGGGATTTGATCGCAAGTGAGACCTTCAATACATTCGATACGTATATCATTGTTGGTCTTTTCTATTTGATCATTACCCTACCATTGTCTTATTTGATGGTTTACTTGGAACGGCGTTGGGCTGTCCGCTCATAGAAAGGAGCTAACGAACTATGGATTTTTTTGAAGCTTTTTCAGCGATTAACATTCGCTTCTTGATCGATGGCTTGCGGGTAACAGTTGAAGTGTCGATCCTATCGATTTTATTTAGCTTTATTATCGGAGGGATCGCCGGCATTTTGCGCTTCAGCTCGATCCCGGTCTTTTCGAAAGTATTAGGTGTCGTGATCGATGTTATTCGTAACTTGCCTTTGCTCTTGATCATCTTTTTCACTTACTTTGCATTGCCGCAGATCGGTATCCGCTTTAATATTTTTTGGTCAGCGGTTGTGGCGTTGACGATTTTTGAATCAGCGATGCTCTCTGAAATCTTTCGTGCTGGTTTGAATGCTGTGCCAAAAGGGCAGATGGAAGCTGGTTTGTCTACAGGGCTAAGCTATGTCGAAGTATTGCGGAGCATCGTCGTGCCACAGGCATTTAAAGCGATGTTGCCAGCAATCGTCAGTCAGTTGATCTCTTTGATCAAAGATACGTCATTAGCCGTGATTATTTCTTTACCAGAGCTGACTCATCATGCTCGAATCATTTATGGTCAAAATACAAACTATGTTTTGCCTATGTTTTTGGCAATGACTGTTTTATACTTTTTGGTTTGTTATGCCTTGTCATTGCTTTCTGGCTTTTTGGAAAAACGTCAGTACGATTACTAAAAAGAATAATCGACAAAAACATCCCCACGATCGGTCTTTTACCCATGCAAGTGCAACTTGTGGGTTGTGAGCCAATCGTTGGGGCTTTTTTCTTTTTGACCGTTTCGTATTTTTTGGGAAAGCTTTTTTAGCAAACGAAAGGAATACTTGAAAAATAGACAAAAAAAGTCCAAAATGAATAAGAGAGAAAAACGCACCAAACTCTTTTTTTCATGTAAAGGATGGAAACTATGACAAACAACAGACCAATTGGTTTTATCGATTCTGGTGTTGGTGGGTTGACGGTCGTCAAAGAAGCAATCAAGCAATTACCCAACGAATCGATTCTTTATCTGGGAGATACAGCCAGATGCCCGTATGGTCCGAGACCTGCTGAGCAAGTTATCGCGTATACGTGGCAAATGACCCGTTTTTTATTAGAAAAAAACATTAAAATGTTGGTGATCGCTTGTAATACAGCGACAGCGGTCGCCCTTGAAGAAATCAAAGAAAAACTAGCGATCCCGGTGATTGGCGTGATCCTGCCCGGTAGTCGAGCAGCAGTCAAAGCAAGTAAAAACCAGCGAATCGGTGTCATCGGAACAAATGGAACGATCAAAAGCGACTCTTACAAGCGCGCTCTTCATGGCAAAGCGCCCCATGCGTCAGTCGTCAGTTTGGCTTGCCCAAAGTTTGTGCCGATCGTAGAAAGCAAACAATACCATAGCTCGGTCGCCAAGAAAATCGTGGCAGAAACGTTGCGTCCATTGAAAAACAAGCGGTTAGATACAGTGATTCTGGGCTGTACTCATTATCCTTTATTGCGCCCTTTGATCCAAAATGAATTAGGCGCCCATATCCAGCTGATTGATTCAGGGGCAGAAACGGTGGGGGAAGTCAGTACCTTGTTGGACTATTTTTCCATTGCAGCAACGAGTCAGGACGATCCGCATCCGCAACATGCATTCTTTACTACTGGTTCACCGAAAATATTTGATGAGATCGCCAATGATTGGCTTGATTTAGATACGATCTCATCGATTCACACTGATTTAGGAGGCTTTTAAATGCGACATGATGGCAGAAAAGAAACAATGTTAAGACCAGTCAACATTCAAACCAACGTCTACAAACACCCCGAAGGATCGGTTGTGATCTCTTTTGGTGACACAACCGTGATTTGTTCGGCAACGATTGAAGATCGGGTCCCTCCGTTTTTACGAGATACGGGAAAAGGCTGGGTCACAGCCGAATACAGTATGCTCCCACGAGCGACCAACACTCGTAATCGTCGAGAAAGTGCCAAAGGCAAGCTTTCTGGTCGTACGATGGAGATCCAACGGCTGATCGCTCGTTCCTTACGAGCCGTAGTTGATTTAGAAAAATTAGGGGAACGTAGTATCGTCGTCGATTGTGATGTCGTCCAAGCGGATGGCGGTACCAGAACAGCCAGTATTACCGGCGCTTTTGTCGCGTTGCGTTTAGCTATCGATACCTTGTTGCGTGACAAAGCATTGACCGAAGATCCAATCAAGGAGCATTTGGCAGCAATTAGTGTCGGGATCTTACCAGATGGTACCTGTGTGACTGATCTCGATTATCAAGAAGATTCTTCAGCTGCTGTTGACATGAATTTGGTGATGACGGAATCTGGTCGATTTGTCGAATTGCAAGGAACTGGGGAAGAAGCGACCTTTGATGGTCAGCAGTTGAATGAGATGCTGATCTACGGAAAAACGGCTATCGAAGAATTGATCGCCTATCAAAAAGAGGCACTGTTTTTACCAGATGAACCCCCTTATGAGATTCCCGAAAAAACGATTGTCATTGCTACAGGCAATCCAGGAAAAGCCAAGGAGTTTAAAGCCGTATTTGGCGCAGCAGGTTACGATGTCCGCACCTTAAAAGACTATCCTTCCTTGCCGGATGTTGAAGAAACCGGCACCACCTTTGAAGAAAATGCCCGCCTTAAAGCGGAAACCATCGCCAGAATTTTGGGAAGACCGGTGTTAGCTGATGACTCAGGACTGAAAGTCGATGCATTAGGGGGTCGACCAGGGGTGTACTCTGCTCGATTTGCTGGTGAGCAAAAAAGTGACGCTGCCAATAATGCAAAATTACTTTATGAATTGACGGATGTCGAAGATGACAAGCGCAGTGCTCAATTTCACTGTACGTTAGTTTTCGCAGCGCCAGGAAAAGAGAGTTTGGTGGTTGAAGCTCAATGGCCGGGAAGAATCGGCCGTATCCCCCGTGGAGAAAATGGGTTCGGTTACGATCCATTGTTTATTCCTGATGGTTCAGAGCAAAGCGCAGCCCAAATGAGTCAAGAAGAAAAGAACCGAGTCAGCCACCGTGGTCTAGCAATCAAAAAGCTGCAGGAACAGTGGCAGGAGTGGTTAGAAGGAGAAAATGTATGAAATATTTAGTTGTCAGTGACAATCATTCAGATCGTGAGATTCTTGTTGATCTTAAAAATGAATTCGAAAATCAAGTCGATTTATTCCTGCACTGTGGGGACTCCGAACTACCTGACACAGACCCTTTGTGGGATACTTTTCAAGTCGTTTGCGGCAATTGCGATTATGGCGGTGATTTTCCCAATGAGCGTATCATCAAAACGCCGCTGGACACCATCTATATGACTCATGGCCATTTGGCAGATGTCCGTTTTGGTGTAACGAAATTAGGGCTGCAAGCGCAACAAGCCGATGCCTCGATCGCACTGTTTGGTCACACGCATCAAATTGCTTGTGAGAAAGTTGGGAATCGGCTTTTCTTGAATCCCGGCAGTATTTCCCAACCGCGAGGGCAAATTCAAATCAAAAGCTTTGCGATTATCGAAAGTACGCCAGAACAATGGGCAATCCAATACTATGATCGTTCCTTTCATAAAGTCCCTGAGCTAGCTTTTGTTTTCACACGCTAAGTAAGCGGAATCAAAAAGTAAAAATTTCATTATAATTTTGCAGGTTTCTACTTTCTATTCTCATTTTCAAGTAAAATAGAAGAGTAGCTGTGAAATGGAGGCAATTAGATTGATAGGACAGACCGTAGAAAAAATATTACTCGAGAATCAAGAAAATTTCTTGGTGCCGGCAGAGAATGTGGCATCGGTATTTTATAACCACCCTTTGAGTCACGCATTGCTTGTTTTATCAAAAGTGGGCTATTCAAAGATCCCAGTACTAGATAGTGAGGACCATTTAGTCGGCTTAATCAGCCTCTCAAACATCGTAGAACGAATGATGGATCTCACTGGCTTCAGTATGGAAAATATTGAAGGGCTGACTGTGGCAGATGTCATGGAAGTCAATGTGAATTGCATCAAAGAAAACGATGAGTTGGAAAGTATGCTGCATTTGTTAGTAGATCAAGCATTCTTGCCGATCGTTGATGATGACAATGTCTTTGTTGGGATTATCACCCGCAAAGAGATTTTAAAATCCGTCAATCATTTGGCGCACGAAATTGAAAGACGCTATTTGCTGATTTCTAAAGAAGATGCCCCAAAGGTGACAGATGAACTGCATGTGGTATAGAAAAAAGGTTATCCCAGCTTCGGGATAACCTTTTTTAAATACCGACGATCGGCGCATTGGGGATCGTATAGCCTTTGGCAGTTAAAGCATCGATCGATGCGGCCAAAAATTCCTCTTTGATTTTCCATTGCGTACCGTTGGTCACATACATGGTCGTACGAATTGCAAAGTTGTTGTTCCCTAGATCCACTAAACCGAAGACCGTAGGGGCCGTTTGAATCTCTTCTTCATGCTGCTGAGCAATCTGTTCATTGACTTCTTCAATGATGGCACGTATTTCATCTAAGCCTTCAGATGGTAAGATACGTACGTCGACCACGACTTGCATATTGGCTCTTGATGTATTACTGATGGTCGTGATGTTACGATTTGGGATATAATGAACGGTTCCATCGACGGATTTTAATTGAACAGTCCGAATACCGACTGCCGTCACCGTACCTTCAAGCGTCAGATTGGTCAAGCGGACGTAATCACCAACATTGATTTGTTGCTCGGTAATAATAAAGAAGCCAGTAATCAAGTCGTTCATAAAACCTTGGGCGCCTAAACCAAGTGCGACACCGACGACTCCAGCACCTGCTAATAGAGAGCCTACAGGTACGCCGATGGTTGAAAGGAGTGCATAGACCAAAAAGAAGCCTAATGTGTAATGAACCGTATTGCGGATCAGGGTATGGATCGTGTTGATTCGACTCACATTGAAACTGGCTTTTTTTTCATAGGAACGATAGATCCGATCGATGATCATATTGCTTATTTTCAATAAAATACCGAATAGGATACATAAAAAAAGCAACATCAATGCTTTTTGAATCAGTAGACCAATGATCGATTCCCAGTCGATGGACGCCCACCATTTTTGCAACGCATTGAGCTGAGCAGCTGCTGGTTCGGTAATGCTGGAACCACTTGAATCGGTCGTGCTAGCTGCGAGTAGCAGTTGTTTCATAAAATCCCTCCAAGTCTTACTGCATCTATTTTAACGAAGATAAAATAGAAATGCAAAGGAGGTTTTCTGAAATACCTGTTTTTTTCAGAAAAAGCCTGCTCAGCCAACGGGTAGGCAAACAGCAGACTTTTCTATGACAATCATTGATTAAGATAAATGAACGCCTTTATCAACAAAAATCACTTCGCCGATAATCCCGCTTGATAAAGGACTGATCAAGAAGGCACAAGCATTGCCGACTTCTTCAATCGTCACTCCAATATGATCTGGTGTTCGATCCTCTGACAATTGGATCAGTTTTTGATAGTCTTTTACACCAGTTACTGCCAGCGTCTTGATGGCGCCAGCTGAAATCGCATTGACACGGATCTTTTGCGGTGAAAGTTCGGCAGCTAAATAGCGAACACTTGATTCCAAAGCAGCTTTCGCAATACCCATCATGTTGTAGTTTGGTACTGCCCGTTTGGCACCTAAGTAGGAAAGGGTAACGATTCCAGCATTTTCAGCTAAGATTGGTTTGGCATATTTAGTGACGGCAATCAATGAATAACTGCTGATGTCTTGCGCCAAAGCATAACCGTCACGAGAAATATTCAAAATGTCGCCAGAAAGATCTTCTTTATTAGCATAAGCGACGGCATGGACGACACCATGGATCTCTCCAGCATATTCTTTGATTGTATCAAAGGCGGCAGCAATGCTTTCGTCATTAGCGACGTCACACTCCACTACAAATTCATCAGATTCCAATAAGCGCTCTAAAGGCTTCTTCATGCGGTCGTTTTGATACGTGTAGATCACTTCGGCTCCTTGTGCTTTTAATGCTTGTGCACAGCCCCAAGCGATACTGCGTTTGTTGGCAACGCCCATGACGACAACTTTTTTACCGGTTAAAAAACTCATAATTCCACTCCTTAATTAATTCAACAATAATAAAATACGTATAATGACAAATAGTAAATCAAACTATCTTGATTTCTAATTATTAAGCATAATTGTTTGATTGTCAAACTATTTTTTTCTTAATAAATATTTAGTTGCGAATTCCGCTGAACTATGATACTTTGATAATCAAACTATAATAAATTCTTAAGCAAGGAAGGGAAACCATGAAAAAACTATTGACTGAAACAGAAGTCATGGATTTGATTCCAAATCGCTACCCAATTATATATATTGATTATGTCGATGAAATCGAGTCTGGCAAAAAGATTATCGCAACGAAAAATGTTACCATCAACGAAGACTTTTTCCAAGGTCATTTTCCGGGAAATCCAGTAATGCCGGGTGCCTTGATTTTAGAAACATTGGCACAAGCAGGGTCGATCCTGATCTTGAAATCCGAGGAATTCCAAGGTAGAACGGCGTATATCGGCGGCATCAACAAAGCCAAATTCCGTCAAAAAGTTGTTCCGGGAGATACTATGAAACTTGTTTTTGAGATCACCAAAATCAAAGGCTCCGTTGGAACTGCTGATGCGGTAGCGACAGTGGATGGCAAAAAAGCTGCTGAGTGCGAATTTACCTTTATCGTAGGCGACCAAAAGTAAAAGAAAACCGCTGAAATTCCCGAGTATCGGAGACTTCAGCGGTTTTTTTATTTATTCTTTGGCTTCTTGTAAGACCTTGATCGTTTCGATCTTCACTGGCTCAACCGGTTGAGAATTCTCACCATTGCCAGAGTCTTGGGTTTCTGCTTGCGCAATTTTATCTACGACATCCATGCCTTCGATCACTTGACCAAAAACGGTATAGCTACCGTCCAATTGTGGTGTTCCACCATTTTTGTAGGCTTCGATGATTTTTTCAGGATAGTGTTGGATCGCTAGACCGTCGGATACGTCTTGATCATTTTGAACGATGTAGAATTGACTGCCTTGGCTGTTTGGCGCACTTGATTTTGCCATTGCCAATGCGCCTCGCAAATGATAAAGCTGGTTCGAGTATTCTTCGCCGAATCCTTCGCCCCATATGCTTTCTCCGCCAGTGCCATCACCATTAGGGTCGCCCCCTTGGATCATAAACTCTTCTACGACACGATGGAAAGTCAAGCCGTCATAATAACCATCTTTGGCATGGGTCAAAAAGTTTTCGACTGCTTTGGGCGCAATCTCTGGGAAAAGTTTGATTTTGATCGAGCCTTCTTCCGTCACCATTTCAACTAAAGCTTCATTCTCTTGCACATCCGTTGATAATTGCGGCAATTCCAGGGCATTCAAGTCAACGGATTCTGAGGTCGACGTGCTTTCTGCCGAATTGCTTGATGAGGGATCGGTGGTACTTGAACCTGTACAAGCAGCTAATAATAAAAGGCTAGCAGCTGCTGTCAGTGTGAATAGGATTTTTTTCATTCTTTCATTCCTTCCAGTTTTCTTAATGATAATCATAACAAAAAAGAGACATAGAAGAAAGCGCAGATTTTGTGGAATGAGAAAGAAACAGGCGGAAAGGTGTAGACCACTTTTTAGATGTTTGCTATAATGAAAGAGGATTCATTATAATAAACGGATAGAATTTACAGGAGGTTTTTTTGATGGGAAAATTAGGGATATCGATTTATCCAGAGCGCTCAACGTTTGAAAAGGACAAAGCGTATTTAGACTTGGCACACAAATACGGCTTTAAACGGGTATTTACCAGTTTGCTGCAAATCAACGATGACAAAGAAAAAGTCTTGGCAGACTTTAAACAAGTCGTGGATTATGCCAATCAGTTAGGAATGGAAGTCATGGTAGATATCAATCCTGGTTTATTCGAACAGCTAGGTATTTCTTATGATGATTTATCCTTCTTTGATGAGATGGGCGCTTACGGTGTTCGGTTAGATATTGGTTTTACTGGTTCAGAAGAAGCCAAAATGACGCGTAATCCTTACGGGATTAAAATCGAAATCAATATGAGCAGTGGTACGAGCTACGTGGATAACATCATGAGTTATTCGCCTAATACTGAAAATTTACTAGGCTCGCATAACTTCTATCCTCATCGCTATTCAGGGTTGGGCTTCGACCATTTCGTTTTTTGTTCGGAAAAATTCCGCAAATACAATTTAAATACGATGGCTTTCGTGAATTCTCACGAAGCTGATTTCGGTCCATGGCCAACACAAGATGGTTTATGCTCTTTGGAAGATCATCGTGATCTGCCACTAGCTACGCAAGTCAAACATTTAGTGTTGACTGGCTTGATCGATGATATCTCTGTTGGAAATGCCTATGCTTCAGAAGAAGAATTAGCAGCAATGGCTGAAGCGTTTCACGCGGATTATCCGACATTAAGAGTCGATGTCGTTGACGGAATCACTGAAGATGAACGAATTTGTCTCTTCGATAATCTGCACAGCTATCGAGGAGATCGTTCGGAATACATCTTGCGTTCAACGATGACGCGGATCTATTATAAAGACAAGGAATTTCCACCTCATGATACCCGTGATATGGTAAGAGGGGATGTCTTGATCGATAATGCTGGCTATGGACAATACAAAGGGGAGACGCAAATCGCCTTGAAAGCAATGAAAAATGATGGTCGAGTCAATGTCGTTGGTAAGATCGCTGATGAGGAACTATTCTTATTAGAATTTTTGAAACCTTGGTCAAGTTTTAAATTGGTCGAAAATAACTAATTACCACGAAAATCAACCATTGTCAACAAAGATTGTTGGCAATGGTTTTCTTTTTGGGCGCTTGCGATTGACAAACATGAGCAAAAAACGGTAATTTATGTAGTGGGTTCTTTCCTTGAGGAATGACGAAACCATAATAATATTATGTAAACTATATAACAAGAGGACGTGACAAGTGTGAAATTGCGCTGGAAGATTGCCATCGGAGTGGCTGTATTAGCAATTGCAGGATTAGGGTATGCAGGAAACTATTTTTACGATTATGCGGTGGTTCCTTCAGAAAAAGATTTTTTGGAAGGAGATACCCCTGGTACGGATGAAAATCAGACAGGAAATGAATCGCAAAATTGGTTTACAGATCCAGCAAATCGTGAGATGTGGCAGCTGACTTCTGAAGATGATTTAAAATTATCCGCCATTTATCTACCGGCGGAGGAGAAGAATCGAGGAAAAACGGCGATCATCGCGCATGGCTACATGGGGAATGCAGAAACGATGGCGGACTATGCTAAGATGTATCATGATTTAGGCTATAATGTCTTGGTTCCAGACGCTCGAGGGCATGGTCAAAGCGAAGGAGATTATATTGGTTTTGGGTGGCACGAACGTAAGGATTATCTGCAATGGATCGATGAAGTACTCGCAAAAAATGGTCCTGAAGAAACGATCACTTTGTATGGCATCAGTATGGGGGCTGCCACGGTAATGATGACCAGTGGGGAAGACTTGCCGAAAAATGTCACTTCTATCATTGAAGATTGTGGGTATACTAACGTCAATGAAGAATTGGGTTATCAACTCGATCAATTGTTTGGTCTACCGGCCTTTCCATTGATGAATGTCACTAGTCTTGTCACAAAAATCCGAGCGGGGTATTTCTTCGGTGAAGCAGATGCAGTCAAACAACTGCAAAAGAATACGCGTCCGATCTTTTTTATCCATGGCGATGCGGATACGTTTGTTCCTTATTCGATGCTGGATATTTTGTATAACGCGACCGATGCACCAAAAGAAAAGTGGGTTGTTTCAGGTGCCGAGCATGCGAAAAGCTACAAAACAGATCCAGACCTTTATAAAGAAAACATTGCAGCTTTTTTGGACAAATACGATCATCCAGCAAGTGAATAAAAAAGTGCCGGTTCTAAAAAAGAACCGGCACTTTTTGCTTGACCTTTAGCTTATAAACGAGCAAATTCTTCTAGCAAGCGAATCATTTGGCAAGTAAAGCCGTATTCATTATCATACCAAGCGACGGTTTTCACCAGTTGGAAATCGCCAGCAGTGGTTACTTCTGTTTGTGTCGGATCAAAGATAGACCCTTGAGTGGTACCAATCACATCTCCAGAGACGATTTCACGGTCATCGTAACCGAATGACGGATTATCGACGGTGTGTTTTCTGATCGCTTCATTGACTTCATCGGCGGTTACTTTGGTTTTCAAAATTGAGACTAACTCTGTTAAAGAACCATCGACGACCGGAACCCGTTGGGCGTGGCCTTGTAATTTGCCATTTAATTCTGGGATAACCAAACCGATTGCTTTGGCGGCACCCGTTGAGTGAGGGATCGTGTTGTCAGCAGCGGAACGAGCGGCTCTTAAGTTTCCGCCTTTTACAGGACCATCCAATAGCATTTGAGTAGAAGTATACGCATGAACCGTCGTCATCGTACCAACTTCGATCCCGAATTCCTCATTTAAAAAGTAGGCCATTGGAGCTAAGCAGTTGGTCGTACAAGAACCTGCGGATATGATAGTATCATCCGGTGTTAACGTGTCTGAGTTGACATTGTAAACGATCGTTTTCATATTACCAGCTGGTGCGGAGATAACGACTCGTTTGACACCTGCATCAAGATGGGCCTGGGCTTTTTCTGCGGAAGTGTAAAAACCCGTACATTCTAATACGATATCGACGCCATTTTCTTTTGCCCAGGGGATTTTGCTTGCGTCTGGTTCAGCGTACACTCGGGTCTCTTTGCCATCGACAACGATAGCATTATCCGTTGCAGTAACAGTTCCAGGGTACGTGCCGTGGGTCGAGTCAAATTGCAATAGATGTGCTAACATTACGGGGCTTGTTAAATCATTGATTGCCACAACTTCAATATCGGCAGAAACTTCTCTGATCCTACGAAAAGCCAAACGTCCAATTCGTCCAAAACCATTGATTCCAACTTTTACTGTCATTTCTTGTTTCCTCCTTTGATTGTGTACTGGTACACTTAAAAGTTTGCTACGATTTCCTGTGACTGTCAAAGAATAACCCTTAAGAATTCGCGATTTCTTACGGAAACCCATGAGAAAAGATAGACAAAAGGCGTTTCGGTCGTTACAATAAAATAGACTTTCTTATTAGAGAAATAGTAACCACTTAAAGTGAGATAACTGATAATCAAAAAGTATAGAAGGTAGTAAAAAAAGAATGGAGGACAAATAATGTCCATGTTTTTAGATCAAGTGACAATCGATGTCAAAGCAGGAAAAGGCGGCGACGGAATGGTTGCTTTTCGCCGAGAGAAATATGTCCCAGACGGCGGACCCGCAGGTGGGGACGGGGGACGTGGCGGTGATGTCATTTTAGTCGTAGACGAAGGTTTGCGTACATTAATGGATTTCCGCTTTAATCGTCATTTTAAAGCGCAACCCGGGGAAAATGGCATGAGTAAAGGAATGCACGGCCGTGGCTCAGATGATACTTACATCAAAGTACCCCAAGGCACCACCGTTCGTGATGCTGAAACAGGTACCTTATTAGGTGATTTGATTGAGCAAGGTCAAACATTAGTAATCGCAAAAGGCGGGCGGGGCGGCCGTGGGAACATTCGGTTTGCTTCTCCAAAAAATCCAGCCCCAGAATTAGCAGAGAACGGAGAACCCGGTCAAGAAAGAAAGATCGAGCTCGAACTAAAAGTCTTAGCAGATGTTGGTTTAGTTGGTTTCCCTTCAGTTGGGAAGTCAACATTACTCTCTGTGATTTCGTCTGCTCGTCCAAAAATCGGCGCGTATCATTTTACAACACTGGTGCCAAATTTAGGCATGGTAACGACCACTGATGGTCGTAGTTTTGCTGTAGCCGATCTGCCTGGCTTGATCGAAGGTGCTTCGCAAGGTGTTGGTTTAGGGACTCAGTTTTTACGTCATATCGAACGGACGCGGGTCATTTTACATGTGATCGATATGAGCGGCATGGAAGGGCGCGATCCATATGAAGACTATTTATCCATCAACAATGAATTGTCGACCCATAACTTGCGCTTACTAGAGCGCCCACAGATCATCGTTGCCAATAAGATGGATATGCCGGATGCTGAAGAAAACCTAGCCCTTTTCAAAGAGCAGCTGGCAAAAGAAAAAACGGATGAGTTCGCGGATGAACCAATGATTTTCCCAATCTCTGGTGTCACTCGTAAGGGAATCGATGCCTTGCTGAATGCGACAGCGGATCTATTGGAAGTCACTCCTGAGTTCCTCTTGTACGATGAAGAAATCGAAGAAGATGTGGTTCATTACGGCTTCCAATCGGATGAACCGGAGTTTGCAATCGATCGCGATCCTGATGCAACTTGGATCTTGAGCGGTGAGAAAATCGAAAAACTATTCCAAATGACGAACTTTGATCACGATGAGACTGTGATGCGTTTTGCTCGTCAATTACGTGGATTGGGTGTCGATGAAGCATTGCGTGCGAGAGGTGCCAAAGACGGTGATATTGTGCGTATCGGTAATTTTGAATTTGAGTTTGTCGAATAAGCGTTTAAAAGAACATCATTTTTTTAAAAAAATCCTTCATAGTTGAATTGGTTTTGACTGCCGATCATTGATTTTCTCTAAGAAATCAATGATCAGCAGTCTTTTTGGTTTCTTTTTTCATTTAAATGATTTACTGTTAAAATAAAGAAAAGAACAAATAAACCAAAGGGAGCGATTTTTATGTCAAAACGAGTCATTGTAATGAACTTTGATGCTAGTGCCAAAGCGTATCAAGCCTTTTCTGAAGTGAAACGGATGCATATGGAACGAAAGATCAAAGGAGAGCAAATGGCGGTTCTTACCCACACCAATGAAGGCGTGCATCAATTTAAAGTCGAGGATTTTCTTGATTTTACTGGAAACAATAAGACATCAACTGGTGGTTTGATTGGGATGCTCGTTGGTGTGTTAGGTGGGCCTTTGGGAATCATGCTGGGCTGGTTTGGCGGTAGTATGATCGGTGCTACTCGTGACGCAAAAGAGATCCAAAATGCGCAAATGCTCTTCGAACACGTCGGAAACCAAATTGGTGTAGGCGATACGGGGTTATTATTGATTGCCGATGAAGAGGACAATCGTCCTTTGAACCAACTGATCATGAATGAATTAGGCGGTGACATCACTCGTTTTGACTACGATGATGTCGAGGCAGAGATCGAGACGGCCAAAAAAGTCGAAGAATCCACCAAGGCACGTGTTCAAGAGGATTGGAAAAATTCCCATAACGATGAATCCGATAGCCAATCCGAGAAATAAAAACCGCAAGCTTCAATTGCAACTTGATTTCTTTTCCGCTAAAATTGGAAAGAGATGAAAGGAAAGAAGCTTATGGAATTAGAATTTTTAGGAACAGGTGCTGGAGTGCCTGCGAAACATCGAAACGTGACCAGCACTGCGTTACGATTATTAGATGAACGCAATGCTGTTTGGCTTTTTGATTGTGGCGAAGGGACACAAATGCAGATCTTGCATTCTACGATTAGACCGAGAAAGATTGAAAAAATCTTTATTACCCATCTTCATGGTGATCATATTTATGGATTGCCAGGATTGATCAGCAGCCGCTCCTTTCAAGGCGGAGACACACCTCTAGAGATTTATGGACCCAAGGGGATCAAAGCATACATTCAAACCGTTTTGCGGATTTCTCAGACGAAAGTCAGCTATCCATTGCATTTTTTTGAGATTGAAGAAGAAGGGATTCTTTTTAAAGATCAGCAATTTGAAGTATCTTGTCTGCGCCTTGACCACGGGATTGATAGTTTTGGCTATCGTATTGTCGAAGCAAGCCATCAAGGGGAGTTGCAAGTGCAAGCATTGCTTGAACTTGGGCTGAAACCTGGTCCTGTCTTCGGACGTTTGAAAAAAGGTGAAGTAGTTACCCTCGATGATGGTCGTCAAATCAATGGGGCTGATTTTTTAGGTCAAGCCAAAAAAGGACGGATCGTGACAATATTAGGTGACACCCGTAAATGTCAAAACGCCGTGCTTTTAGCGAAAGATGCGGATGTTTTGGTACATGAAAGTACCTTCAACAAAGAAGAAGCCAAGTTGGCTCGCGCTTATTTTCATTCGACGACGCGACAAGCTGCTGAAGTTGCCCAAGAAGCTCACGCCAAGCGTTTGCTATTGACCCATATCAGCGCGCGCTATGTTGGCAAAGATATTACAAATTTAGTAAATGAAGCAAAAGAAGTATTTCCGAATACGTTGATCGTCAAAGATTTTGATGTTGTCGAGATCCCTTTTGCCGGAGAGGAAGAATCAGATGAACTTGGAGAATAAAGTTGTCGTTGTAACAGGAGGTTCTGCCGGACTTGGAGAACAAATCTGTTATGAAGCCGCAAAACGTGGTGCGATCGTCGTGACTTGTGCCCGGAGGACGAATTTGATCGGAAAAGTCAAAGAACAATGTATGGAATTAAGCGGCAAAGAAGCGTATGCGTTTCAATTGGACGTAGCAAATCCTGAAAGCGTGGAGCGCTTATTAGAAAAAATCAGTGAGAAAGTCGGAAAGATCGATGTCTTTGTCAATAATGCTGGCTACGGGATCTTTCAAGAGTTTACAGAGATGGATCCTGCGATCATCCGTAATATGTTTGAAGTCAATGTACTTGGGATGATGGTTTTGACTCAGCAAGTTGCGATTCAAATGGCTGAACAAAAGCATGGTCATATCATAAACGTTGCTTCAATTGCGGGTAAGATCGCTACGCCGAAGACCGCAGTTTACTCTGCAACGAAATTTGCTGTACTTGGTTTTTCTAACGCCTTACGTTTAGAACTAAAACCACTGGGGATCAACGTAACAACGGTCAACCCAGGGCCGATCGAAACGGCATTCTTTGACCAAGCAGATCCTAGCGGTAGTTACTTATCATCGGTGGGCAGCCTTGTCCTTGAACCAAACAAATTGGCACAAACGATCGTCAAAGCCATGATTCATCCAAAACGAGAAATCAATCGCCCACATATTTTAGGGGCGGCAGCAAAACTGTATACACTGTTTCCTGCAATCGGGGATTATATGGCAGGAACGATGTTCAACAAAAAATAGGAGTTGAAACCCATGAAAAATCAATGGCGTGTTATCGTTGGTATTTTACTGATTTTAGTGATCGTTTTATTTGCGGTTGCAAACAATATGACTGTTCCGATCAATTTTGGCTTCACAACGATTCAATCGCCACTGATCTTAGTCATTATTGGTTCTGCTTTGTTAGGCGCATTGATTTTGTTGCTGGTTTCCACAAGTGCAATGTTCCGTCAAAAAAAAGAACTAAAACAATTGAGAAAAGAGCTCTCGGATTATCGCACGAATAACGAGAAAGTTCTGCAAGATGAACGAGAAGTATTGGAACGAGAATATACCAACAAGCAGGCGGAGTTAGCAGCTAGGCAGCAACAACTCGACGATCAAGAAGCGCAACTTTCGTCACGTGCTGCAGGCGCCTCAACGCCGCCAACGATTGATGAAGAAATGAAGTCTTTTGAATCGCAAGCCTAGTTTACATGAGAGCAATTAAGAAAAGAGTTTGCCGGCGCATCGTTCGCTGCAAGCTCTTTTTTGTGATATGAAAAAATAAATTGTTTCTTTCGTTGTTTTTCCTTTTTACATAAACTTTGCTATAATAACCTAGTTAGGAGTGATTTGGTGAAACGTGCAAATTTTCATTGGGTGCGACCGCAAGATAGCGAAGCTACCCCTGTATTTAAAGAATTGATCCAAGCAAGAAAGATTCCTGAGCGCATCGGCGCGTTGCTATGGCAAAGAAATATTCGAACAGCAGAAGCGCTAGACGCTTTTTTATCAACGGATCTGCAATACCTTCATGATCCGTTTCTCTTTCATGATATGGATAAGGCCGTGGAACGGATCCATGAAGCCATTTTAAATGGTGAGCGGATCTTGATTTATGGCGACTATGACGCAGATGGGATTACGAGCACCACCGTATTAAAAGAAACACTGGAGTTGCTAGGGGCTGAAGCTGAATATTATCTGCCCAATCGCTTTTCAGATGGGTATGGTCCCAACATAACTGTCTATCAAGATAAAATTGCGGCAGGGACGCAATTGATCATCACCGTTGATAATGGGGTATCTGGACATGAGGCAATTGCTTATGCTCAAGGGCAAGGGGTCGATGTGATCGTGACGGATCACCATGAACTTCCTGCAGAACTCCCAGAAGCCTTTGCCATCGTTCATCCCCGTCACCCTGAAGGAAACTATCCGTTTGGTGATTTAGCGGGAGTCGGTGTCGCATTTAAAGTGGCTTGTGCCCTATTAGAAGAAGTGCCCGTCGAACTGCTGGACCTTGTTGCAATTGGGACGATTGCTGATATGGTTTCTTTGACAGATGAGAATCGACTACTAGTCAGCAATGGCCTGAAAATGATCCAACAAACTGATCGGCTTGGTTTGAATGAGTTGTTGACGGTCAGTGGGTTGAAAAAACGAACAGTCAACGAAACCGATATTGGTTTTGCTGTTGGCCCCCGCCTCAATGCAATTGGTCGGTTGGAAGATCCTAATCCTGCTGTTCGTTTGTTAACCACATTTGATGAAGAAGAAGCAGTAACCTTAGCCAAGACATTAGATACGATCAATCAGCAGCGAAAAACTTTCGTTGAAGAAATCATGAAAGAAGCGCAAGAAAAAATCGACCCTGCCAATCATGTTCATCTGGTCGTAGGTGATAACTGGCACGAAGGGGTTTTAGGAATCGTAGCTGGACGTATCATGCAAAGTACCGGACAGCCCGTGATCGTTTTGACCAAAAAAGAAAATGGGTTAGCAAAAGGGTCAGGTAGAAGTGTCGCTGCGTTGAATCTATTTGAAATGTTGGCTACGATGAAAGACATGTTTACCAGTTTTGGTGGTCATCATGCGGCGGTCGGCTTAAGTATCCCGATTGATCATTTGGACATGCTACAAGCTCAGATGAATCGCTATGTGGAAGAAAATGGAATTGATCTTAGTCAGGGAATCCCCTTAGCGATCGATGAGGAACTGCCATTGGCGGAAGTATCGATCAACTTTATTGAGTCTTTAAACGTTTTAGCGCCTTTCGGAACGGACAATCCGTTACCGAAATTTCTGTTTTCCAATTTATCGACTCAAAATGCCCGCCAGATTGGTACCGAAAACCAGCACTTGAAGTTAGTGATGACAGATGAGTCCAATCTACAGCTAGATGTGATTGGCTTTGGTTTTGGAAAAGACTCAGTAGAGTTTGAAAATGATCGACTATCGATCGTCGGTCAGCTTTCAATCAATGAATGGAATGGCAACAAAAAACCGCAGCTGATGTTGGATGACTTTGCAGTGGAAGGGCTGCAGTTGTTTGATTATCGTTCGAAAAGGAGTCGGCAAAGTGTCTCTCTGGGAAATGAAACATTAGGGGTCGTTTTCAATAAGAAACTGCCTCGAGAGCTGCAAGGATTTTGTGGACAAACGATCTTATTCGACTCGGTGGCTGCTGTGAAAGATACATTTTGTGCTGGTCCGTTCCAAGAGATCGCGTTTTTAGATTGTCCTGCTGATATTGCTGTGATCAAAGAGGTCGTTCAAGCGCTTCATGCTTCAAGAATTGCGTTTGTGTTTTACTCGACGGAAGATGCCTATTTAGACGGGGTAGGAACCAGAGAGCAATATGGTCGGCTTTTTCAATTGATCAAGCAGCAGCCTCGTTTGGATATTCGCTACAAATTAAAGATGGTGGCTAACTATCTAAAAATTCCAGAAAAATTACTTATTTTTATGATTCAGGTGTTTTCTGAGCTGGAATTTGTTACAATACAAGATGGTGTTTTGAATAAAAGGGCTGATCCTGTTTCTCGTCCGCTGACAGAGAGTCATTTGTATCAGCAACGACAAAAAATGATCAAAACAGAAGAATTTTTATTAATGAGTGATTTATCAACCCTACGTCAGTGGTTGACAGTCTAGGAGGAAAAAAAATGGATTTAAAAGAGTATATTGCTAGTATTCCGGATTATCCCCAAGAGGGAATTATTTTTCGGGACATCTCGCCGCTAATGGCTGATGGAGAAGCGTATCGTTATGCGACACAGCAGATCGTTGAGTATGCACAAGAAAAAGGCATCGATATGGTGGTAGGACCAGAAGCCCGCGGATTTATCGTTGGTTGCCCAGTTGCGTACCAGTTAGGTGTCGGCTTTGCCCCAGTACGTAAAAAAGGCAAATTGCCACGGGAAACCATTGAAGCAGAGTATGAAAAAGAGTATGGCGTGGATGTTTTGACGTTGCATGCCGATGCTATCAAACCAGGACAACGTGTCTTGATTTGTGACGATCTACTAGCAACTGGCGGAACGATCAAAGCAACGATTGAACTCGTAGAAAAACTAGGCGGTATCGTTGTGGGCTGTGCCTTTTTGATCGAACTAATGGATTTACATGGAAGAGATAAAATCCAAGGTGTTGAAATCAAGACGTTAATGGAATACTAAAAAAGAAGAAACAAAAAAGGACTCGCAGGAGTCCTTTTTTGTTTCTTCTGCCTTATGGCGTATGTAGGGGAAGGATCATGGTTCGTAACGATAAAAATCATGATCGTGATAATAATGGCGGTTACGTTTGCGCTCTGCTTGGCGGAATTTCTTTTCATCCCATAGCATGAACCAAAGCATCATTAGAGGACAAAAAATCAGAACAGCACTTAGAACGCCAAAATAGCCAATAACAATACCCATCAATAAAACCCATAACATAAAACCAAATCGACGAACTGCTTTCATCTCATTCACTCCTTAAATAATACGAACTTATGTTTGTATACTTATTATACGAATGTTTGTTCGGTTTGTAAAGAGGAAAGAAAAAAAATCTTCGTAAAAACGAAGATTTCCTAGTCAGCTCGTTGAGCATTAAAGCAGATGTCGATACAACCCAACAACCAATCCTAAAATCGTTACGTCAGGCAAAATGATTGGTTCTAAGTAATCATTTTCCGGTTGTAAACGAATGTAATTCTTTTCTTTATAGAATCGTTTGCAAGTAGCTTCATCTTCATCTGTCATAGCGATCACAATATCACCATTTTGCGCACTTTGTTGTTTGCGAACGATCACTTGATCGCCGTCAAGGATGCCAGCATTGATCATACTTTCTCCTCGGATCGTCAACATAAACAAACTACCGGTACTATTTGCTAAATCTGGCGGAATCGGAAAGAAATCGGATGCATCTTCCACTGCTAAAATCGGTTCTCCCGCAGTTACGACACCAAGCATCGGAATGGATGCTGGCTGAACATCGATTTTTTCAAGACCGGAAGAAGTTAATTCAATGGCTCTGGGTTTTGTAGGATCTCGCAAGATCAACCCCTTTTTTTCAAGTCGGGACAAATGGCCATGAACAGTTGAGGTAGAAGATAACTGAACGGCTTCGCCAATTTCGCGAACAGTCGGCGGATAGCCTTTTTCAGTGACACGGGTATGAATGAACTTAAGAATTTCGATTTGTCGATTTTCTGTTCGTTTTGCCAAAACTGACACCTTCTTTCATTTGATAACATTAGTGTACCATAGGTATATCGAATATTCAAACAAATGTTCGCTTTTTACACTATTGTTTTTATTCGCTAGTTTGTAGTAAAATCAAGAGGGAAAAGGAGGAACGAATATGCTATCTCAAGAAAAATTAGCTCGAATCAATGAACTTGCCAACAAGAAAAAAACAGAGGGTTTGACTGAGGCAGAAACGAACGAACAAAAAGTTCTACGTGACGAGTATTTAACCGCCTTTCGTGGAGGAATGCGTCACCATATCGAAGGAATGAAGATCGTTGATCCTGAAGGTGCTGATGTGACACCAGAGAAATTAAAAGAGATTCAAAAGAAAAAAGGTCTCCACGGCAGATAATTGTGAATTCCTTTTCATTGCTATTGAAATAAGCATCTGAATCACGTATAATAAAAGATGTAATAAAGGTAAAAAAAACCTAAATTAGGAGGAACTACCATTGTTTGATAAAATCGATCAATTAGGAGTGAACACCCTTCGTACATTAAGTATCGAAGCCGTACAAAAAGCCAATTCAGGACATCCAGGATTACCGATGGGGGCAGCACCCATGGCCTATGCCTTGTGGACCAAACACTTGAAAGTCAATCCAACGACTTCTCGCAAGTGGGTGGATCGTGACCGTTTTGTTTTGTCTGCTGGACACGGTTCGGCGTTATTGTACAGCTTGTTGCATGTGTCTGGTTACGATGTGACCATTGAGGATCTAAAAAACTTCCGTCAATGGGATAGCCGCACGCCAGGACATCCAGAAGTCGATCACACAGACGGCGTGGAAGCAACCACTGGACCTTTAGGACAAGGGATCGCCATGGCAGTCGGTATGGCAATGGCCGAAGCCCACTTGGCTGCAACCTACAATCGCGACAAGTATCAAGTCATCGATCACTATACCTATGCCTTATGTGGCGATGGGGATTTGATGGAAGGTGTTTCGCAAGAAGCTGCATCCATGGCGGGTCACATGAAATTAGATAAACTGATCGTCTTGTACGATTCAAATGACATTTCCCTAGATGGTCCGACTTCAAAAGCCTTTACAGAAAATGTCGGTGCGCGTTTTGAAGCGTATGGCTGGCAACACATTCTCGTTGAAGACGGCAATGATTTAGAAGCAATCTCAAAAGCGATCGACGAAGCAAAAGCTGAAAGCGACAAACCAACCTTGATCGAAATCAAGACTGTGATCGGATACGGTGCGCCAAATCAAGGCACCTCTGCCGTTCATGGTGCGCCGATCGGTGCCGAAGGCATTTCTGCAGCTAAAGCGATTTATGGTTGGGAATACCCAGAATTTACCGTACCTGAAGAAGTTGCCGCGCGCTTCAAAGAAACCATGATCGATGAAGGGCAAAAAGCTGAAGCCGCTTGGAACGAAACCTTCCGTGCCTATGAAGCAGCCTACCCAGAACTTGCGGCGCAATTCAAACAAGCCTTTGCGGGTGAATTGCCAGCAGATTGGGATGCAACATTACCAAGCTACGAAGTTGGCAGCTCACAAGCTAGTCGGGTTTCTAGCAAAGAGATGATCCAAGCCTTATCCAAAGCCGTCCCTAGTCTCTGGGGTGGATCGGCTGACCTTTCTGGCTCCAACAACACGATGGTGGCAGCAGAAAAAGACTTTGAACCTGGCCAATACGAAGGCCGCAACATTTGGTTTGGTGTCCGAGAATTTGCGATGGCGGCAGCCATGAACGGCATCCAATTGCATGGCGGTACCCGAATCTATGGCGGGACCTTCTTCGTCTTCGTTGATTACTTGCGTCCAGCGGTGCGCTTGTCTGCGATCCAGCATGCACCTGTGATCTATGTCTTGACACATGACTCCGTGGCGGTTGGGGAAGATGGACCGACCCACGAGCCAATCGAGCAATTAGCTAGCGTCCGTTGCATGCCAAATGTCCAAGTGATTCGTCCAGCAGACGGCAACGAAACCCGTGCTGCTTGGAAACTGGCTATGACAACAACGGATAAACCAACGGTCTTAGTCTTAAGCCGACAAAACCTACCAGTGATCGAAGGCACGCAAACCGGTGCGGATGAAAATGTCGCAAAAGGTGGTTACGTGATTTCAAAACAAGCTGGTGAAACACCAGCGGGTATTTTGATCGCCACAGGTTCTGAAGTGAATCTTGCGGTCCAAGCACAAGCTAAATTGGCAGAAGAAGGCATCGATGTATCGGTGGTCTCCTTACCAAGCTTTGATTTGTTTGAAGCACAAAGCTCAGAATACAAAGAAAGCGTCTTGCCAAAAGCAGTGAAGAAACGGGTAGCGATTGAAGCGGCTTCCCCATTTGGTTGGGAACGTTACACCGGTTGCCATGGAAAAGTGATCGCGATCGATCACTTCGGTGCATCAGCACCTGGCGACAAAGTATTAGCAGAATTCGGCTTTAGTGTTGAAAATGTTGTGAATACTTTTAAATCAATCGATTAATTGATCGACAATCAATCAAAGCTAGCACGTTCGAGAATCTTTTCGATTTTCGAGCGTGTTTTTTTCGAGTACTGCTCACTCTGAAAGTGCCAGAGTGACTTATTTAAGGTAGTAGTGGCTAAGGTTTCTGAAAAATGGTTTCACCACAAGATATAGACTCTTTTAAATAGTAAGAGAGAAGCAATATAACCCCATTCTAATAGTTTTTTTAAAAACTTCTCAGTAATTAACAAACTGAGAGGGATGTCCGGGAAGTTTTTTAAAAGTCTTTTGTCGGGTCGGAAGTGAACATTGTTTGCACTGCTAGGCATTTTTCCGTATAATAGCTGTATTGATTTATTTGAAAAAACGTACAGTTACTGGAGGAAAAAGATGGGAAGTTATCAAACAAGAAGTGAAAGACATCATCAACCAAAGAAGACGATGAAAAGACCTAGTAAAAAGGCGGTGGTCTCTTTGATGGGTGCAGGAATGATGTTAGCGCCAATGACGGTCACTTTCGTTCCTCAACAGGTACAAGCTGCTGAGAATCAATATGCGACGCAGGACATCTCAGGGTTCATCGAACAAATTGGCTGGTCAGCACAAGATGTTGCTGTCAACAATGATCTATATGCTTCTGTGATGATCGCTCAAGCGATTTTGGAAAGCGGCTATGGTTCTTCCGCATTATCCAATGCCCCCTATTACAATTTATTTGGGGTCAAAGGCAGTTACAACGGACAAAGTGTGTATATGCCTACCCAAGAGTATTTGAATGGTCAGTGGGTAGAGATGAATGAACCGTTTCGTCAATATAACTCTTATTGGGAATCGTTTCAGGATCATGCGAACGTCTTGCGAAGTACAAGTTTCGCGACAGGGACTGCTCATTACAGTGGTGTCTGGAAAAGCCAAACAACCTCATTTTATGATGCAACGAATTACTTGACGGGACGTTATGCTACCGATCCAGGTTACGCACAAAAACTGAACTGGTTGATCGAAACCTATCAGCTTACACGGTTCGATACAGGAACGACACAAAATACAGCCTGGACAAACACAACTAGCACAACGACCAGCGAAACAACGACGACCACGTATTCAGGTAGTACATCTTCAGCACAGAGCTATCAAGTTGCTTCTGGGGATACGCTTTGGGATATCGCCAACCGATTTGGCACAACCGTTGATGCGTTGATGGCATCGAATGGATTATCCAGTGAGATCATCGTTATCGGACAAGAGTTGATCGTATAAGTAAGTTAAAAACCTTAAGATGGATTGCTACAATTGCAGCCAATCTTAAGGTTTTTTTGACGTGGCAATCAAACTCTGGTCAGTGGAAATAGAACAAAGTATAAAACTATATGAAAAAAAATTTGAAATTGCTTACTTTTTATTCGCAACTCCGAGGTATTTTAGGTAGAATGGAAGAATAAGAACGGGAGGGATTTTCAATGACAAAAATCTATCAATCGGTCAATGAATTAGTTGGTCATACGCCAATCGTCAAATTAAATCATATCGTAGAAGAAGGTTCTGCTGATGTGTATGTGAAATTAGAGTTTTTCAATCCTGGGGGTAGCGTAAAGGACAGAATTGCTTTAGCCATGATTGAAAAAGCCGAAAAAAGCGGCTTATTGAAAGCCGGCGATACGATTATCGAGCCAACCTCAGGAAATACGGGGATCGGTTTAGCCATGATCGGTACGGCAAAAGGCTATCGGGTTGTGTTGGTTATGCCAGAAACGATGAGTATCGAAAGACGGAAAATCGTACAAGCTTATGGTGCAGAGTTGATTTTGACGCCTGGGTCTGAAGGGATCACAGGATCCATTAACAAAGCAAAAGAATTAGCGGAGCAAGACGGCTACTATATGCCATTACAATTTGAAAATCCAGCTAACCCAGAAATTCATGAAAAAACGACAGGAAAAGAAATTGAGGATGCATTTGAATCAAAAGGTTTAGATGCTTTTGTCGCTGGAATCGGCACTGGTGGAACGATCACTGGAGCGGGCAAAGAACTGAAGCGCGTCTATCCTAATTTGAAAATAGTTGGTGTTGAGCCTGCTGAATCTGCGATTTTAGAAGGTGGTAAGCCAGGACCGCATAAGATTCAAGGGATCGGTACTGGATTTGTCCCTAAAGTATTAGATACCGAAATTTATGATCAAGTCATTGCAATTGCCAGTGACGATGCGATGAAAACTGCACGGCAAGTTGGGATGAAAGAAGGGATTTTAGTTGGAATCTCTTCAGGGGCTGCGATCCAAGCTGCTTTACAGGTAGCAAAAGAACTAGGCAAAGGCAAAAAAGTTTTAGCAATCGTGCCTGACAATGGCGAACGTTATTTGTCCACAGCACTGTATCAGTTTGAAGACTAACAATCGAGAGAAAGCAGGCATTGAAATGTCTGCTTTTCTTTCTCGAAAAAAGGGGACGGAAGCGGGCTGAAAAAAGCGTTTTGCCTTTGAAAAAATAAGGAAAGCTGTTTGAATTTTTAGGTTTTACATAGTATGATAGGTGAGATAAGAGAAATGGAGGAACTCCTGTGAGTACGATCTACGATGAAGCGATCAAACGATTAAAACATGAAAATATTCGTATTACACCGCAGCGAGTAGCGATATTAGAGTTTTTAGCCAGTCACGATGCCCATCCGACCGCTGAAGAGATTTATCGAGCGATTGAAGTTCATTTTCCTGGTATTAGTGTCGCAACGGTATACAATAACTTACGTTTGTTCACAGAAATTGGCTTTGTAAAAGAAATGAATTATGGAGATGCCTCCAGTCGTTTTGATTTTACAACGGAGCCTCATTATCATGCTATCTGCCAAAAGTGTGGAAAGATCGCTGATTTTTACTATCCAGGATTGGAAGATGTCGAAATGGCGGCTTCGAAATTAACTGGGTATCAAATAAATAACCATCGACTAGAAGTTTATGGTCTATGTCCCGAATGCCAAGTGAAAGAGGAGGAAACAAAATGAAGATAATTTCTACAGATCAAGCACCACAAGCAATCGGTCCTTATGTTCAAGCAAAAATCGCAAACGGCTTTTTGTTTGCTTCTGGTCAAGTGCCATTAGATCCTGTTTCGGGGGAAGTTGTCGGTACGACGATTGAAGTACAGACTCAGCAAGTATTGAAAAATATCAACGCGATTCTTGAAGCGGCGGAACTTACGCCAGATGACATCGTTAAGACGACATGTTTTTTAAAAAATATGAATGATTTCGTTCCTTTCAATAATACCTATAGCACATTGTTCAATGAAGAGTTACCTGCACGTTCTGCTGTAGAAGTTGCCCGCTTGCCAAAAGATGTTTTGGTTGAAGTTGAGATCATCGCAGCAGTCAAAGAAAAAGCGTAACCAAGAATGAATCGTGGGACGTCCGCCTTTGCGTCGTCCCCTTTTTATTGGATTGATCTTGGACCAAAGGATCATAGAGTTTCAGGTGAATCAAGGAGAAGAGGATACAGTATGGTTTCGTTAAAGGACTATTTAGCAAAAGGGCAAACAACGATATCAAATTTGCTTTTAGAAAATTACCATCATCTTGGATTGACAAATGACGAATTTTTGTTATGGCTGCAGTTGTATCGCAGTCATGAGCAAGGAAATGATTTCCCCGATTTACGTGAGATTGCCTCTGTGATGGGGAGTGATCAAAAAGAAATTTATCATTGGTTAAATCAATTACTTAAAAAAGATGTACTGCGAATGGAATCAAAAAAAGATGCTGCCGGAAAAATGGTTGATTATTATGATTTCACAGGAATCTATGACCGTTTAGAATTTCTCTTGACACAGCAATCGAAAAATGAGGCAGTAGAATCAAATGAAGAAAAAATCCGTGGGTTATATCGCTTGTTTGAAGGCGAGTTTGGTCGGCCATTGTCAGCAATCGAATACCAGCGGATCGGGCAGTGGTTGGATGAGGACCATTACGATCCGGAACTGATTCAGTTTGCTTTGCGAGAAGCGGTTTTGAATCAGGCTTATAGCTTAAATTACATCGATCGTATCTTACTTTCTTGGGAACGTAAGAATATCACGTCGAAAGCGCAAGTTGAGGAAGAACAAAAAAGAAGAAAAAAACAATTTCTTCAAAATGAGAATATTTCACAGGAAGAAGGGCCAATGCCCAAAATCCCTATGCATAATTGGTTAGAAGGAGAGTAACAGACAAGGAGTTCAAATAGTCCTATGATCAGCAAAGAAAAAACAATGATCGCCATCGAAACAATGTACGAGATGTTTCCCGAAGCGCATGGTGAATTGGTATCCAAAAATGCGTTTGAATTATTGATCGCAGTCATTTTAAGTGCGCAAGCAACAGATGTCTCGGTAAATAAAGTCACCCCGGCACTTTTTGAGGCTTATCCTACACCGCAAGCTTTGAGCGAAGCACCTTTAGAAGATGTGATTGCAAAAATCAAGTCGATCGGTCTGTATCGAAACAAGGCAAAAAATATCAAAGCTTGTGCTTCGGAACTATTGCTACGTTTTGGTGGTGAAGTGCCGAAAACAAGAGAAGATTTGGTTTCTTTGCCAGGTGTCGGTAGAAAAACTGCGAATGTGGTACTTGGTGATGCCTATGGGATACCGGCAATCGCTGTCGATACCCACGTCGAACGGGTGTCAAAAAGATTGCGCATTTGTAAATTAGATGCCAATGTACTAGAAGTTGAACAAACGTTGATGAAAAAGATTCCCGAACCATTATGGGTCAAAACCCACCATACGATGATTTTCTTTGGCCGTTATCATTGTACCGCGAGGGCGCCAAAGTGTGAGATTTGCCCGTTGTTGGCGATGTGCCAAGAAGGAAAGCTTCGCATGAAGGGGAAGAAAACCATTTAATGGTGAACATAGACCAAAAGTATCTAGGATCAAGACGCTAAGCGAAATCGCTTAGCGTTTTTTTTTGCACAATTTGATAAAAAAACAGGTAATTAACGTAATACCCTTTATTAAAGCCCTTTCAAGTAACTGGAAAAACACAAGCTTACTGAATTTTTTTGATTACACCACTCAAAATCAGGTGTTTTTCACAAATAGATCGTGTGAGGGGTGATGCTCGATGCGAAATGAACCTTCCAATACGCCTTTTTTTTGAAACTATTTGTAAGCTTAGTATGATGGGCTTCTTTCGCAAAATTTTTACCCTTTCTTTTTATAAAAATGCTTATTTTTGGTCAATAAAAAGGAATATTAATAAGAAAATTCACCCATTGGTGAAAAATAATATTTCAAATCTGTGAAAATCATCAGTATAGTGAACTTTGTCAAAAGTTATAAGTCTTTCTCTGCTATTTTACGAATGACAGAAAAAGCGTTGCACATCTCAAATGATTCTGAAACGATCTCAAAATCATTTTTGTTAACGGGTCTTAGGCAAACGCTGTTTTGAAAAGATCACTTATAAGACGTGGCAAGTATAGAGGAGGAGGGAGAATGAAAGGAGAAAAGGTATGGAAATTAGTTCGTATGGTTCTGTTTTGCACTCTTTTTTATGGGATAACTATTTCTACGGCAGCGGTGAATGCTCAGGAAGTGCAGTCGGTTGAAACAGAAAGCTCTGTGCTCTTTACCGGTGTTTATGAGCCTATTGGGCAACCCGAACCAGCACCGCCAGCAGGCCCTACAGAGAATATATCGCCACCAAACAAGGTAGCAAAACCAGGTGGTATTTTACCAAAGACCAACGAGACAAGAACTTACGGCGTAATCTTTCTTGGATTACTGCTTGTACTGGTTGTATTGTATGTGCAATATACCAAACATCGATCAAAATTTGTGATGGTTAAAAAGAAAAGACAAATAATTTGAAAGCAGGGATGAATTTGAAATTCGTACGATTTGCATCGGCAGCTGTTTTAGCTGCAACTTTATTTACTATTAGCGCGGAAGCCTTCGCTACTGAGAGTGTAACAAACCATGATACAGAAGGGAAAGTTCTCTTTGTACCAAACGATAGCGAAGCGACAGTAGTTCAACCACCAAATCCTGGTCCTAATGGTCCAGATGTAGAGATCAATCCAGTCGGCCCGGAAGGACAAACGGGACCATTGACCATTGCTTACGCACCTACGCTTAATTTCGGTGAGCAAGTGATTTCTAATACCGATCAAGAATATAAGCTAGTGGCTGAATTACACAAGCTAAAAGACGCGGAAGATAGTGAAGAAAGAGTTCCTTATGTTTCATTTGCCCAAGTCCAAGATACGCGTGGGACAAATGCTGGTTGGGATTTAAAAGTTTCCTTAAGTGCTTTTGAATCAGGAACACAGAATAATGAACTGACTGGAGCAAGAATTCGTTTTAATTCGCCAAAATTGGAATATAACGGAAGCAACCAAGAAAATGAGCCACAAATTCATGCGGATGGATTGATTTTAGATGCTACAAATAGTGAACGTTCGGTTCTGACCGCTGCTCAAACAAAAGGTGCTGGCGTATCGTCAGTCGTTTGGGGCGATCAGGAAGAAATCAATCGACAAGTAGAAGCAGGTGCAGAGGTTGTTGAAAATGCTGGAATTGAGTTACTTGTTCCTGGATCAACAGCAAAAGACGCTGCTCTTTATGAAGCAACTCTTACTTGGACTTTGGCTGCAACAGCTGGACCGGACGGAGAAACGGTTCAGTAACTTGGTTTTGTACTGAATAAAAAAAGAAAGAAGGAACTAGAAATGAAAAAGATTCGTTTAGCTACGGTCGCTGTATTATCCACCACTTTACTAGCAGGAGGCGTTCAAGCCTTTGCCCAATCTTCATTAGAAACGACTACCGATAACGTTGTAGGGTTTACCTCAGACGGAAGCGATCTAACAGTGGTACAACCGCCAGTCGTGCACCCAGAAGTAGAAACAATCGAACCAACACCGCCAGGACAAACGGGCCCATTTACCATTGCTTATGCACCACAAACATTCGATTTTGGTCAGAATGCTATTTCTACCAGTGATCGTTGGTATTCAATCGTTGCTGACGAGCGTAATTTGGCTGATCAATCAGGGACGACACCGTACGTATCGTTTGCCCAAGTGCAAGATACCCGAGGAACGCATGCTGGTTGGACATTAAATGTTAGTCTAACTGATTTTACTTCTGAATCAGGAGATGTCTTGACTGGGGCAAAAATCAAGTTGGCAAACCCTGAAATCGTGTTCAACAAAGGCGAGGGTGATCGAGACTTACAGCCAAGTGCCGTTATCAATAATGAAGAACAAAATGCGTTGATCCTAGATGTCAACGATCAAGACATTCCTGTCATGCGTGCTTCGGTCGGTCAAGGCGCGGGCGCTTCATCGATTTACTGGGGAGATCAGGAAAAATTGACGGAACAAAATCTTAATAAACAAGAAGGCGAAATGATCAGAAATGATGATATTCAACTATTTGTACCAGGCTCTACCACGCAGCTAGCAACTAACTATACTGCTGAAATGACATGGACGCTAACTGCTTCTGTTGATAGTGGCGGCGAAACAGTAAATCCGTAAGAAGGATCATAGCTTGCAACAAGAAACAACTGGCAGGAATAGTAAATTATTCCTGCCTTTTTTGGAAGGAGAACCACTTTTGACTGAACAACGTATGAGAATGAAATGGATAAAAACGGTTACCTGTGCGGTCATCCTACTATCATTCTTTTTTTCACCAAGAATGAGCTATGCTCAGACAGAATCAGAATTAAACTTTTATGTGACGCCTATCTTACCGGAAAGTCAGCTGGAAGGAGGGGCGTTGGGGTATTTCGATTTAAATCTTGGGGCAGGAGAACGTGATGAATTGGCTTTAGAGATCGAAAATGGTTCTGATCAAGCGATCGAAATAGAAATTTCTGCCCATACGGCATTTACGAATGTGAATGGTGTTGTGGAATATGGCAGGGATGCAGAATCCCCTGATCCGACTTTACCTGCATCAATTGATGAACTGGTAGAGGTGCCTGAAACCGTATCGTTCGATCCATTAGAAAAACGAATCATTTCTTTACCGATTACGATGCCAGAAGAGGAATTTAAAGGGGTTTTGGCAGGTGGCATTCGAATCAAAGAGGTTATTTCGGAAGAGGAGCAAACACAATCTGCTGAAGAAGGATTAGGCATTCGGAACGCATTTTCCTATGTCATTGGTGTGGTAGTAAGCAACAATCGGTCCGCAACGGATCCGGGATTGGAACTGCTTGATGTTTTTGCCGATCAAGTAAACTACCGAAACGTATTTAGTGCTGTTATCCAAAATTATACAGCAACATTTGTCAATCAATTGGAAGTAACAGCTGAAATTCGTTCTGTTGATGGTGAGACGATCTTATATGAAACAAGTCAATCATCTATGCAAATGGCTCCTAATTCACATATGCATTTCCCAATTCCCTTGGATGGCGATCGTTTTCGTAATGTGGAGTATGTATTGAATCTTACTGCGCGGTCAGGAGAGGAAGAGTGGTCTTGGGAACAGATATTTAGCGTAGAGGCAGAAGATGCTCGCCGCTTAAATGAACTCGATGTCACTGTAGATACGTCACTCAATTGGTGGATGATCGCCACGGCTGGTCTAATCAGCTTGCTTCTAATTATTGCGATCATCCTAATTGTTCATAAGAAAAAAAATGCAAAGGAAGGTGGGAAAAGTTGAAATGAAGAATACCCCGCACAAGGTAATAATTGCGATCATTATTGGATTACTAAGTGTGCAAACTTTTTTTCCAAGTCTGAGCAGTATCCTATTGCCGGAAATCCACGCCATCGATCACACGATTGAACCGTTGGACGAAACGCAGAATATGTCCTTGCTTGATAAAGCAACACAACCGATCCAAACAAAAGAATTTGACATCCATCAACCTTTTTTTCAGTTTCCAGTTAGTGTGATTGAAGGTGTCGTGGATCAACCGATCGACGTTTTCGTCGTATCAAGCCAACCTTTAAATGAGATTACGCTAGTTGTAGCGAAAGAAGCAGCGATCGTGGAAGAAGAATTTGCTGCAGAAGTGAAGAATAAGAAGCTGTCTGAAGAAGAACAGGAATGGACGCTTACCTTTGATGAAGAGCTAATGGAGTTCGAGATTCCTATCGTCTTTAATAAAATAGGCGATTATCGACTTTTTATAGGTGAAGCGGAACTAACGATCGAAGTACAGGCAGAAGATGACGGGGAAGAGGACTCGGATGATGATGCAGATAATGAAACGATCGAGACAGAGGTCTCACCATCAGACACGCCTCAGGAAGGGAAACGAACCACGCAACCTTCTAATGACGCGAACCTAAATGAGAATCAGCAAGACACAGAAGCTGACCAAGCAGAAGCAATTGCCCAATTGACAGAACCTGTCACACCGTTAGACGAAATCAGTCACCGGGATGTTTCCAACTGGCAAGAGTTTATGGCGGCAATCGTGAATAGAGAAGTAAATTATATCAATATCGTAAATGACTTTGAATCATCAAACAATCCTACTCAAGGAGTTTCCGGAGTGGCTGCGGGAAGTGCAACTTCCAACCCGTCGAATGGGGTAGCCTATATTTGGACCAATGCTTCTGGAATTTCGCGAACGCTTGTGATCGAAGGCAATGGGTATCAAATCGACTTTAGAGCTGTTGCTGTCGGATTTTATGATAGTACCGTCAATAGTGCAACGCCGTGGGATATCACGTACCAAAATATCGATATCGTTCATGGCAACTATTATGGCTTCATGAATTTTACGAATATGAGTATTCCGCAACAAAATCTATCCAGAATGCGTTACCACAATTTAACCAACGCGGGCAATCAGTTGATCCACTCGTTAGCGACACCTGTTATTATGTCTGGCGAAGTAATATCGCATCAAACTCCGACATATACTTCCAGATCTGGACGTGTGCAAACGATCAATGCAACCAACCAAGCGAATATGGAAGTAACACAATTGGAAATTCTTGATAACGCAACAGTTGACATGTCGACAATAAATTCCGGCAATATCTATTTATATTATGCAACGGGGCGTATGACTATTGGCAATGATGCAAAGATGTCTCTGCGTGCAGCTGGAACAGCCGGTGAGGCTTTTGGAGCAAATATTTATATTGCGAATGGACGGATCAATATCGGTAATCGATCAGAGCTTCATTTGACTGCCCGAGCCAACTCCCCCGCAATCAGTATGTATGCTAGCGGCGCCCACTTTGAAATGTCTGAGGATAGCAAAGTGGTAATCAAAGCTGACGGACGTACCACAAGCCTCAATGGATGGGGCTATAACATTATCTACATGGGTGCTGGAAGCACGATGCTTATTGGAAATAAAAGCAGTGTCGAAATTGATGCAGTGAATCAAGGGACCACCACCTCCGGAGTGATCCATGTAGCCGGTGCCGCCACATTTATTGTTGCTAAAGAAGGAGTCTTGGATATTAAGTCGGACGGAACCAATCCCTCTCATTCCTTGATGACATTTTTGAGCTCGGCCTCAACCTTCACTTTTGCGGATGCACAACGCATCAATTTAGAGAAAACAAGGGCGGTTACCGGAAATGCAGCAAATAGTAGCCTTATTTCGATTTCCGGCAGCGGCGGGCTATTAGATGTGGATATTCAAGCTGCGAAGCAATGGCGGCATGGAAACTTGACGGAGGAACCAGACTTCAGTTGGAGTCCAATCTTCAATTTAAAAGTGAATTTTGCCTCTACCTTGTCATCGATTTCGAATGTTTCTTCCATCTCACAAGAGATCGTTGATCATTTTCGCGCGAATTTTACCACAAGAGCACAACGTATTCTATTTGAATATATTCCAGATGTCGAGGTTCATTTAGAACCATTAACGGAAGATCCGGCACTGGAAGGCTCAAGAATCATTAGGGGAAAAGCCACACCATATAGTGTGATTCGTTTTGACGGAGATCCAGCGATTCCCGCACCGCAACTGCAATCACCCTCTTTTGATGATAACAGCTTGTTTCATCTTCAAGCAGATGCCAATGGTGATTTCAGCTTGACCTTAGCCGAGGGGGATCGGTTTACAAAACATAATACGGTGACGGCTTACGCTTTCTTAAATGGAAAATTTGATACAGCTGAAACAGTTGTTCAAGAGATTGTCACAATGAATCCACGAGATCCGATCGCGCCAGATATTGAAGTGAATCCAGAAAATAAACCGGATATACCAGAACATTTAGGGTTTATCAGTATCGATTTCATCTCCCAGTATAGCTTTGGAGATGTATCAATAAGTGCAGATACCAAACAGTACAAGGCATTGCCACAACGTCTTAGCAGTGCTGATGGCTCAGTAACTGAGGAACGGCCAAATTACGTGCAGATTTCTGACCGGCGCGCTCAATTTACCGGCTGGGAATTAAACGCGACATTATCCGCTGCAGGATTTCGTAATGATCGAGGAGAAGAACTTCGGGGTGCACGAATTATTTTAGAAAATGCAGTTATGCTGACGAATGCCGCCAATTCAGCAATTCCTCCCACTTATAGTGAATCAATGATCCTTGATCCTGGGGTACCCGCTTTGATCGCTGAAGCGGATGCAAATGAAGGAAGCGGTACCTGGATTCAGCGCTACGGGGATATGGGGACGATGGGGGATAGTGTCAAACTTGAAGTACCCATTGGATCAAATCCGCGTAACATGACCTATCAAGCAACGATTGAATGGGAGTTAAGTTTTGTCCCATCTACCGAATGATCGATGCTCAATCTTATCAAATGGAAGCTGTTGACGCCTATGACAGCTTCCATTCTTGATAGGAAGACAGTGAATAAATCGGTTGAAAAGCAGTGGATTTTAACGCTTTTTTATGGTAGATCACGCTGCTGAGCAAAATCTGCTTAAGCTGGCTAAATCAATCGTTTGCTTCAAAAATAATCGCGAAGATACAGAGTTCACCTAAACTCGTGCAAAAACTATTCAAGCAACTTTGAATCAGTTCGTCAGGTTTTGATCAAAACCAAGGATGCCGGCTGAAACAAGAGAAAGGAAACTGTATGAAGAGTAGAAAAAAGAAGTCATATTTAACATTATTCAGTGCTGGGATTTTAGCAAGCCAACTTTTTGTTTCTCCCGTATTACTGGCGAAAGAAAGCCCTCAGCCTGATAACTATTCAGAAAATACAAATGTCGAACAGCAACTTGATGACCAAGATTCATCGGCAGCAGAAGCCCAAGAGAGTCAAGAAGACGTCAGCAAAGAGCAAACGGAGGGCTCGACCGAGTTATCCTCCGAATCAAATGAGCCGCTTATGGATTCAGAAACAGCAGATACCGTTGTAGAATCTCTTGATTCGTCTGAAGAATCAGACTCAACACAAACGACCGAGTCAGCGGAAACGACCGAACTAGAGGAATCAGAGTCCAAGGAACCTTCCGAGGAAGAGGAAAAAAAAGATGCTGAAACGGACGATCTAGAAATAGAAACAGAGAACAAGCCAAAAGAGACCGACTTGATTGATGAGTCATTGGCACCAAAAGAAAATGAAATTTCAACTGAGAGCAACGAAAATACTGAAAATGCAAAAAAAGAGGAGCCGAAAACACCTCCGATTATTGCACCTGAGCAAGTAATAAACCCTGTCGTTCAATCACCAGATGCTACTTCTGACTTGAAAAATTCTTTTTATGATGGACGTACCATTGATTTACCAGAGAGTTTTCGGGCAGCAAAGATCGCAGATTCGAATCTGTTAGATTTCACCTTGCCGATATTAGCTGATTATGATGCGCAATGGCAAGCGGCATTCGTCTACGAGATCATCGGGCAAATTGGTGAACTAGAAGAACCATTGACGATGGACGAATGGATCAATGAACGGATCAAAGCGGTTATAAAAGGAGAAGCTAGCTGGATAGAAAAAGAACAGCAGGTTGAACAATTACAACCGGGGGATCTTTTATATGACGCAAATAAGTTAATCGGTATCTACCTCGCAGATGGTTACCAAGCAAGTTTAGTGACAAATCAAGAAGAGCCAACGAAAACTGCCATCGAAGTTCAGCGGGTTTCTATCGAAGAGCCGCTATCGATCAGACGGCTATCAAATCCTGAATTGGCTACATATGGCGAAAAGCTAGTTACTGAATATCCAGCCCCTTACGAATTTACAGTGAATCAAAAGACCCAGACGTTTATTGAAACATTGGCACAAGAAGCCCAAAGCTTAGGGCAAGAATACGATGTCTTTGCTTCTGTATTGATCGCGCAAGCGATCCTTGAAAGCGGCAGTGGCGACAGCGGGCTTTCCAGCAGTCCCCACTATAACCTTTTTGGGATCAAAGGCAGTTATCAAGGAAACAGCGTGACTTTACCAACAATGGAAGATAAAGGCAACGGAGAACTATTCCAAATTCAAGCCGCCTTTCGTTCCTATTCAAGTTATCGAGATTCCATGGCTGATTATGTCAAATTGATTCGCGGAGGAATCACTGGAAATCCAACCTTTTATCAAGACGTGTGGCGCTCTGAATCAAAAAACTATCTTCGGGCAGCAGATGCTTTGACGGGCACTTATGCGACCGATGTTAATTATAGTAAAAAAATCAATTCACTGATTGCGGTCTATGGATTGACGCAATATGACCAAGTGATCGCAACAGAAACAGGCTTGTTTATCCAAGGGAAAGAACAAATTCCAGAAGAGTATCGCTCCCTCATGACATTTCGAGAATACAACGGTCGTGACTACAATCTTTCTGGTTCGTATCCTGTTGGACAATGTACTTGGTATGTGTTCAATCGCGTGAGTCAATTAGGCGGTCAAGTAGATGACTACATGGGAAATGGTGGTCAATGGGGCAATACCGGACGACGTTTAGGTTACAACGTCAGTCAAACACCTAAAGCAGGCAGTATGATCTCTTTTGCACCTGGAACAGCTGGATCTGATCCTCGTTATGGTCATGTCGCTTTTGTTGAAGCCGTTGGTCCAAATGGTATTTTGGTTTCAGAAGGAAATGTCTATGGTGGAACCACAATCTCTTATCGCGTGATCAGCAATGAATTGGCGCACTCATCAAGTGTTTCATATATTATGCCAAAATAAGGATGGAGGGCTGGCAATATGAGTAAAAGGCATAGACAAATAGGTCTTCCTATCAGCGGTATCTTTTTGATGGTCCTTTTGCTTATTGCGTTTCTTCAGCCGTATCGACTGGCGTTAGTCAGAGGAGCGTCCATGCTGCCGACGATCGAGGATCGACAAGTTGTGCTGATCCATAAAAAGCGCCAGCCAAATCGCTATCAGCTGATCGCTTTCGAACAGGAAGGGAAATTTTTGATCAAGAGAGTGATTGGTGTGCCGGGAGATTCCTTCGTTCGTACACAGGAGCGTTTATTGATTGGGGCGGAGGATACTGACTTTGATTTTTCATTTATGATCACTGTGAAGGATGAAGCCTTTGAGGCGTTGCCGATTCGGGGGTACCTCAAAGAAGATGAGTACTTTGTCGTTGGCGATGCACTGCTCACTTCAAGTGATAGTAGAGAATTTGGAATCATTTCAAGTAAAACCTTTTATGGTGTGGTGATCACGTTCTTCTGACACATCAGCTTCTTGAAAGGAAGCTTGCGATGATTCATTTCTTGCAACATATCAACGAGACTAAGTTTGTATCAAAAGGGATGAATAAAACGAATTTTAGTTTTGATGGAAGGAAGAGACTGTGATTTTTATTTATATTGGGATGATACTGCTTGCCATTGGAGCAGGTAGTATCATCGGTTGGCGATTGTATCGAGAATATTTATTAAGAAAAGTTGAAAAGCAGCTGTCGTCAGATGCTTTAGCCAAAAGGAAACTTCGTTTATTTAAGCACAACCTGCGTAGTGGGCACTTGCTAATTGTATTGGGCTGCAGTAGTGCCATAATCGTAAGTGTCTTGCTATTAACAGTTTTTCAACTGACAGGCGGCATTCATTTGCAAAAGCTGCAAGAAGAAACTAGTCAATTGAAAGAGGAAGTCTTCGCGCTAAGAACTGAGCAAACGGAATGGATGCGTATGCCGATTTTTGCTTATCCTGAGAACGGCTTTGCTTTTGAAGCGATTGATTGGGAGCATTTACTCGTATCCAATGATCGTGAGGCACAGTTTGCAGCTGAATATGAGTTGGCCTATCAGTTATCACCATATCTAGGCCGCACTGTAGCGATGATTTTTGTTGATCAGCCCTTGCAAGAAATCTCGATTGTTCTATCTAGCAAATTACCATCAATTGATGACCTAAACGGATGGGAAGAAAATTTTTCTCGTCTACTCCATGATATGCAGAACGTTCCCTTGATCACCCAAGGAACCTTCTCTGTTCAATTTTCCAAGGATTCTGATCAGTCCTTTGAGCAGACGATCATTCGTGACGAGAATGGAGTTTGGACCCTTTTAGAACGCAGCTTTCCAAACACTGACGCTCAAGAAGTAGCTAATAACGAGGGGAGCGAAAGCATATCCTCTACTCCTCGAACGGATCAAAGTGAAACGATCAATACAAATGAACAAAAAGGCAGTGTGAAAAATTAATGATGAAAAAGAAAAACAAAGGTTTGTTTTCTGTCCAAAAGCTAATGGATGAAGTAAATCAATTATCCATAGAAGAGTTGAATGAATTTGAGGAGACAAATCAAGAAGAGGGAATCATTGAGGATCAAGGGTTCGCAAAGGCTACGCCTGAAAAAAAAGAGAAAGGAACCAATCGACAAGCGGACAATGAACCCCCTAAAACCCAGAAAGAAACTGCGAAACCTGTCGCACAGACTTTAGCAAAACCGATTTCTCAGCAAAGAGTGTCTGTTGATCAACAGACAGATCAAAGTGTCAAAAAGATAGCAGTGCAGCAAAAATCCTCTGGGAACCGTGATAACCACGCCAAGGATAGTCAACTCGTTGAAGATAAAGGAGAACGTATGGAGAAAGAATTGAGTATAAACCAGACACATAAGCAAGAGTCGGAAGAACAAGAAAAGGATCATATGATTGAAAATTTATCTTTTGAAATTAAAGAATTGATTTTAGAAAACGAGCAACTACAGGAAGAAAAAAAACAGTTAAAAAAACAGCAGAAGGTAGTGGCTCAACAAGAAGCAGAGGCAAAAGAATTAAAAGCTTCGCTAGTAGAAGCGAATAAGAAAGTCAAAGACCTAGAAGAACAGCTTAGAAAAGTAGATACAGAAAAACTTGAAGCAAAGATCCAGCAATTAGAAGCTAAGTTAGCTGTTCAGCAAGAAAAAGAGCAAAAAGAGAAACAAAATTACGAAAAGGAACGCGCTGAATGGACGTTGAAGCGGCAAGAAATCCAGCAGTTGCAAGAAGTAATTGCTGATTTGAAACAGCAATTGGCAGAAAAAGAAGAGCTTGCAGCAAAAGTTTCAGCTAGCGAATCAAATGAAGAAGTCGCAGAGCTTCAGGCGAAGATCGAATCACTACGGGAAGAAAATGCAACCTTACAAATCGAAAACGAGCAGTTCCAAACAGAAATCAGTGAGGTTTTAGTCTTTGCTAGAAGAAAAGCAAATCGCACGATTCAAGAAGCGAAGATCGAATCTGAACGAATGATCCGTACGACAGAAATGCGAATCGATGGCATTCATGATCGTGCCAAGGAGATTCTTTTTGAAGTGAACGAGACAAAAGAAAATGTGATTCATTTGTTTGACGATCTGCATAATCAAGTTTATCAGCTTTCAGATAAAAAATTGCTTTTTGAAGAACTTGAAAAGTAAGCTTCTACATTTATATGGTCGTTAGTAAAAAAAACAGTAGATCAAAATCTGATCTACTGTTTTTCACTATTCTCAGTTATTCGGAGTTACCATCATTTGGTTCTGGTGGATCCGGCGGTGAGGAAGGATTTTCTTCACTGCTGGAAGGCGTTGTTGAGCCAGGATCCTGACTAGAAGCAGGAGGTGTAACGACCGAAGATGAATCATCCTCATCAGGTGTTGTCACTGGGGGTGTCACTTCGCTTGATGATTCTGTTGTACTTGATGGTGTTGCTTCACTACTTTCTGTAGAAGGTGTCGTCGGTTCAACGTACGAACTACTGCTGGACGAACTTGGTGCTGAATAGCTTGGCTGCGTGTATGTCCCTTCAAGATAAAGCTCTCTTCCGATCCGTGTCAGTCCATCTGGCATTGTCCAGTCCGTGTTTTCTACAGAAGCAGAAACATAGCGCATCAATTCACGATAGACATCTGAAGCCACATGGGTACTGCTATCAGTGATCGGTGTCATTTTGTCGTTGTATCCGGTCCATACCGCCAATGAATAGGAGGGAGTATAGCCGGCAAAAGTAATATCCGGATAAGCACCGTTTGATGTATCCAGTTGTGCTAGCTGGTCATCGGTGTAATTGGAAGTTCCCGTTTTCCCTGCTTGGTATAACCCATCGATTTGCGCATTGGTTCCAGTACCGACAGAAATAACATCTTTCAAAATATCGGTCACCATATAAGCCGTCGTATCATCCATTGCTTCTTGACCATCAACTTTAAAGGATTCTTCATCTTCGGTCCCATCTTGCATGACGATTTTGTTGACGTACTGAGGTTCATAATAGGTGCCACCATTTGAAAACGCAGCATAAGCAGCGGCCATTTTCAGGCTGGAGATCCCATATTTTGTGCCATCTAATTTATCCGTATTGCTAGAAATCGCATTAGATTGAGTAATCGTGTGGTATTCGATACCCAACCCGCTAAGAAAGTCGGCGATATTATCCGCTCCAACTTCATCAAACAATTTCACTGCTGGTACATTTCTGGATTCTGCTAAAGCAGTTCGAAGCGTGATATTGCCCATATATTGGCGATCCCAGTTGTACACAGGAATATCGGTTCCTTTATAAGTATAAGGTTCATCTAAAATCATTCTACCGGTAGAGTCTTGTAGAAATTGGAAGGCAGGGCCGTAGTCTGTGATCGGTTTAACGGTCGATCCAAAGTCCCGAGCGACGTTGACAGCCAGGTTGTTTGCGAGAACGTCATCAACGTTGCGGGCACCAATTTGAGCCGTGACTTTGCCCGTATTGACATCAACTAAAGTAGCGGCAACTTGCATCTTGTCGTCTGGATAATTAACATAATCATCGCTGTTGACGATGTCATATAACCGTTTTTGCGCATCGATATCTACATTGGTGTAAATATCTAAGCCATCGGTATAAACATCTTTGCCGGTTTTTTCTTTGACTTCTGCGATCACTTCGTTGAAGTAATTATCAAAGTACTTCCACTCTTGGTTTTCTCGCGGGTTTTCTTGCAATCCTTCTTGAATATCTTCGGCAACGGCCGAATCATATTCCGCTTGCGTGATTTTCTCGTTTTCAAGCATTGCGCCTAAAACCACATCTCGACGACTTTTCGCATTATCAGGATGAGCGAAAGGATCAAACGCAGAAGGGGCATTTGGTAAACCAGCAATCAAAGCGGTTTGCGCTAGGTCTAGTTCAGCCAAAGGTTTGCCGTAAAACTTCATAGCAGCTGTTTGCATTCCATAAACCCCGTTGGACATATATACCTTATTAATATAGTAAGTCAAAATTTCCTGCTTTGATTTGGTTTGTTCAAGCCGAACCGCCATCCAAGCTTCTTGTGCTTTTCTTCGTAACGTTTGATCTTCGGCGCTGGTAGAAAAGAAGGACAGCTTGATCAATTGCTGAGTCAACGTACTTCCGCCTTGCATACCGCCGGTTGTGGCATTGGATAATGCAGAACCAACGATTCGGATCGGATCGACCCCGATATGCTGATAGAACCGACGATCTTCGACAGAGACGATCGCATCTTCCAGCAGTTGGGGAATCTCACTTGCGGTGATTTTTTCTCTCGTTTCACTTCCGAATTCAGTGATCAATTCACCGTTGGAGGCATAAAAGCGCGAAGAAACAGTCGAATCCAAACGTGTTTCATCAAGTGCTGGTGCATCTTTGGCGTACCACCAAAACAGCCCCATTCCTGATAAAATCCCGATACAGCCTAAGAAAAATAGGCCCATAAACACTTTTAAAATAATACTCCCAATACTTCGTTTGCCTTTGGCTTTAGGGGGCTTTGGTGCTTTTTTAGCAGTGCCTTTCTTAGAATCATGCCGAGAGGTCCTCGATTGTGATTCATTTGCCATACTCATCATTCTCCTTCATCGTTAAAAATTGATCAACTGCTTTTAAATAGGGAATACGCGGCGCAATAGTGGGGATGATTTCGATCCCATTGGTTTCGATATAGGCCAACGTCATTGATTTTTTTCCAGTTTCCTTTTGCAGGTGCCACTGAGAAACTAAGCACTTGCTATCTAGAAAAAAGCAGCGTTGTAGACTAGAAAACCATAAAAGAACAAAACATAATCCCGCTTGTTCCAAACAGTCTTCCATATGCTTGATTTGGTGTGGATGAAAATTTTTAAAGGGAAATGACGTTTTGTTTTGAGTCTCTTTCGCTTCAAAGTCGATATATTGCCCTTGATAAACCCCATTGTAATCGGTGGTAGAGGCCTCTCGAAAGTAGGCTTCTTTAATTACGGCGGCGCTTCTTCTCGGATAATCTACCTTGACGATTTGAACTGGTGTCGGTTTCTTATGAATGACCGCAAGTTTGCGATTTAAATAATAAAGGTTGCTTTCATTGATCGCTTCTTCAAAACGCATCCCACGATTGGCATACGTTTTTGGCTTTATTAGTTTTTCTTGCATTTTTTGTTTTTTGCCGTCATCATAGGTAGTAGATTGTCCATTCGGGTAACGAATAACCATGTTGTTCACACTCCTAGGCAACATTATACCAAAAAGTCGTTTGGAAAGAAAAGAGATGACCAGAGAAACAATGAAAACCTTATACTTTACTGGCTATCGTAATTATGAATTAGGTGTCTTTCAAGCAAAAGATCCCAAGATTGCAGTTATTAAGAAAGTAATAATGTCGGCATTGACCAATTATGTCGAAGAAGGGCTAGAATGGCTCTTGATCAGCGGGAATCTTGGAGCAGAGCTGTGGTGTGCCGAAGCCATTGAACAATTAAAACAAACATACCCGGAACTGAAACTAGGAATTATTTTTCCTTTTGAAGGGTTTGGTGAAAATTGGAACGAAACGAATCAACAGGCACTGCAAACAGCGAAGTCATTTGCCGATTATGTCAATGCCACCAGCCATAAGCCTTACCAAGACCCCAGTCAATTAAGAAATCACACAGCGTTTTTACTGGAGCATACTGAAGGTGCACTTGTGTTATATGATGACGAATTTCCAGGAAAACCTAATTATTTCTTAAGAGATGCGAAAGCCTATAGTGAGCAAAATCCCTACTTTATTCATCAAATAACAATGGATGATTTACAAAACGCAACATTTGATAGTAATTTACTTTGATTTTCGTATATTTTTTGATAGAATGGTCTAGAAAGTGAAAACCATTTGGAATAAACAATGAGGTGTAAATAATGGCAAATTTAATTTATAGTCCAAAAGATATTCTGCAACAAGAATTCAAAACAAAAATGCGTGGATATGATCCAGTGGAAGTGGACGAGTTTTTAGATAATATCATTAAAGACTACGAAAGCTACAATAAAGAGATCTTAGCCCTGCAAGAAGAAAACGATCGTCTGACAGCGAAAATCGATCAATTGTCGAAAAACCAAGCAATCGCTTCTCGTGTTCAACAAGAAGCACCGAAAAGCCAAACAGTCACAAATTTTGATATTTTAAAACGTTTGTCTAATCTTGAAAAAGAAGTGTTTGGCAAAAAGCTTGATCGTGAATCAGAACCTGTCACTCGTTCTTCTTCATACAACAGCAACTATACAAATGCTGATTTTGAAGACGACAACGAAAAAACCCGTCAATTCTAATGTAGAAAAGATAGTTGTGATTTTCGGGTAATTGCGGCATAACTCGATTATGCTGAGGAAAGTCCATGCTCGCACAAGCTGAGACGCTTGTAGTGTTCGTGCCTAGCGAAACCATAAGCTAGGGTACTTGAGAAAGTAACGGCAGGAAAAATGGCTAAGGTGCAAGCTATGCCAAAGTATCCTTGAAAGTGCCACAGTGACGAAGCAAGCCGGGAAACCGTCTTGGTGGAACGCGGTAAACCCCTCGAGCGAGCAACCCAAACAATGGTAGGGGCACTTTTTGCACGGAAATGAACGGAGCAAGAAGGCAAGTAATTGCAGATAGATAATTACCCAGTGTTTTCTTCTCCCTGAGGAAAATACGGACAAAACATGGCTTATAGAAAATCACAACCTATCAGGGAATCCTTCCAGCAACGGAAGGTTTTTTTATACCAAGAAGGAGAGCGTTATGACTGAAAAAACATTTAATTGTATTGCCACCGCTGCGAGCGGTTTAGAAGCACTAGTGGGCAAAGAATTACGGGATTTAGGGATCGAGTGTGAGGTTGAAAACGGCCGAGCGCGCTTTAAAGGGACAATGGAGACCATTGCTACCGCGAACTTGTGGCTCCGTACAGCCGACCGTATCAAAATCGTCGTTGGGGAATTTGACGTATTGACTTTCGATCAGCTGTTTGAAGAAGTTAAAGCGTTACCGTGGGAAGACTTTTTACCGTTAGACGCTGAATTTCCAGTAGCCGGAAAATCAATCAAATCAAAATTGTATAGTGTACCTGACTGCCAAGCGATTACCAAAAAAGCAATCGTCAATCGCTTAAGAGAAGTATATCATCGTCCGGCAAGTGTGCCGCTGACTGAAACTGGCGCTTTTTTCCAATTAGAAGTCGCTTTATTGAAAGACCATGCGATGATCACATTGGATACGACTGGCCCTAGTTTGTTTAAACGCGGCTATCGTTTAGAAAAAGGGGGCGCACCTCTGAAAGAAAACATGGCTGCGGCTTTAGTGATGCTGACAAATTGGTACAAAGACAAGCCTTTTGTCGATCCCGTTTGTGGATCAGGCACATTGTGTATTGAAGCAGCTTTGATCGGCCATAATATCGCCCCTGGATTTAATCGGGAATTTGTTTGCGAAACGTGGGATTGGTTCCCAGCAGAAGTATTTGAAAAAGTACGGAAAGAAGCAGATGAAGCAGCAGATTATGATGTCGAATTAGATATTACCGGTTCGGATATCAATGGTCGAATGATTGAGATCGCCCGCCGGAATGCGGAAGAAATCGGTCTAGGAGACTCGATCACCTTCAAACAACAAGCTGTTAAAGACTTTAAAACAGAAAAAGAGTATGGTGTCGTTGTGGCTAACCCTCCTTATGGCGAACGCTTAGGAGAAGAAGAGTCTGTTCAGCGACTGTATCAAGAAATGGGCCAAGTGTTTCGACCGCTTAAAACCTGGAGCAAGTACTTTTTGACCAGTGACTTGACTTTTGAGACCCATTACGGCGAAAAAGCGACAAAAAAACGCAAATTATACAACGGTGCGATTCGTACCGATCTCTTCCAATACTGGGGACAACGTCCGCCACGCAAAAAGGAGTTTGCTGAATGAAAGAACAAGAATTTCTGAAAGAATTAAAAGAAATCGATCTATTACAACAAGCAATGGGGATCTTAGGCTGGGACAATCAAACGGGGATGCCAGAAAAAGCCAGTGATTACCGGGCGGAAGTTGACAGCTATTTATATGGCCTCTATTTTGACAAAAAAATTGGAGAGCCGATCCAAGAAGCAATCAGCTATTTTGGGAAACACCCAGAAGAATTATCAGAAGTTGGGAAAGCGGCTTATCAGCTAGTCAAAGAAGAGTATGAATTGCAAAAAGATGTACCAAATGAGTTGGCGATGGCGGCTTCCGCAGCAACGTCAAAAGCACATACTGCTTGGCTCAAAGCCCGTAAAGAAAAAGATTTTTCTTTATTTAAAGACGCACTTTCTGAAAATATTCGCTTGACGAAAGAATTGATTCCTTATTGGAAGAAGAATGAGCTGACAAACTATGATGTGTTGTTAAACCAATACGAACCAAATATGACGGTTGAGATCTTGGATAATGTTTTCTCACAAGTGAGAGACGGTATCATGGATATTCGTCGTCAATTGGCTGAAAAAGGAACAGCACCAGATACTTCGATCCTGTCACGTAAGATGACCGAAGCGCAGCAACGTAAATTTATCTCAAAAGTGATTGCCGACTTAGGCTATGACTTTTCTCGCGGCCGCTTGGATAATACGGTCCACCCATTTGCTACGGGGATCAATCACAACGATGTGCGTTTGACTACTCGTTGGAGCGAAAACGATTTTTCAATGGGACTATTCGGTGTAATTCATGAAGCCGGACATGGAATGTACGAGCAAAATATTGACGAAAAATACGAAGGAACACCGGTTCATGAAGGAGCGTCTATGGGGATCCACGAATCTCAATCGCTTTTTAATGAAATCATTATCGGCAGTAATCGCAATTTCTGGGCCAAGCAATACCCATTTTTCCAAGAATGTGCGGAAGGCTCGTTTGATGATGTGTCTTTTGACACCTTCTATGATTCTTTGAAGCATTCTAAAGCCAGCTTGATCCGTATTGAAGCTGACAGTTTGACTTACGTAATCCATATCATTATTCGTTACGAGATCGAAAAAATGATCTTTAACGAAACAGTATCGATCGATGAACTGCCGAAAATCTGGAATGACAAATACGAGGAATATTTAGGGATTCGTCCAGAGAATGACCTTGAAGGAATCTTACAAGATGTTCATTGGTCAGGTTCCAGCTTTGGTTACTTCCCATCCTATGCGTTAGGGTATATGTATGCCGCGCAATTACTGCATGCGATGGAAAAAGAAATCAATGTCGATGAAGTGTTGGCTTCAGATGATTATTCACCGATTCGTAAATGGCTGACTGAAAATATCCATCAATATGGGGCATCAAAGAAACCAAATGAATTGATTTTAGATGCAACGGATGAATTATTGAATCCTCAATATCTATTAGACTATTTACGTAAGATCTATTTTAGTGTCTATAAAATCAGCGAGACGCAAGATTTCGCTTAAAAGAAACGAGTGAAAAGAAGCTTCGCAAGACGTTGCCGCCCTAACTGTTTCGTGGGGTGCTCGTTTTGTTGAACTTCTTTTCCTTTTGTATCGATAACCACTGAAAAAAGGAAGGCTTGCTGCTTTCGTATCGAAAGAAGGAGAAAGATGAAGGAAGAAAACAATGTTACCGATCTTAGCAAAGTAATTGCCTATGCCGAAAGTATTTTGGGGAATGATTACACAGGACATGGGTTTGATCATGTCAAACGGGTGGCGGGCTTAAGTCAAGCTATCATCGATGCCGACGAATTGGCGGTTGATCGTTTTGTCGTACAGGCAGCAGCTTACTTGCATGATACGGTGGATGACAAAGTTGTGGCGGATGTCACAGCGGCTTATGCCGAAGTGCGAGTTTGTTTGACTGCAGCAGGGGCAAGTGAAGCACAAACGAAAGAAATTTTTTCTATTATCGAAAATCTGTCTTTTTCAAAAGAACTTTTGCAAGGCGCACAAGTTGTCTCAGTAGAAGGCCGCGTCGTTCGTGATGCAGATCGTCTCGATGCTTTAGGTGCGATCGGTATTTTACGGACGAGCTATTTTGGTGGCAGTCATCAACACCCGATCCATGTCAGTGACTTAGCCCCAAAGACGTTTCAAAATCATGAGGATTACCGAAAAGGGACGACGGTGATCAATCATTTTTATGAGAAACTATTTTTGCTCCCTGAAAAGATGAACACGGATTATGGCAAAAAAGAAGCTCAGCGACGCGTGGCTTTCATGAAGGATTTTTTAGAAGAATTCTATGCAGAATGGGATGTCTAACTTTGTTTAGAGTTTTTTAAACTGCAATTCGATTATTTCCTTTTTCCTTTATTGTTCTTTATAATAGTAAGTACAAAGGAGGGATGGAAATGTACTACCAACAGGCATTACAACCGAGTGAACTATTGCCAGCGATTTCCAATTCAGGGGAATGCTTTTTTGTCATTCGGGCTGAGCTACCCATCCGGCAATATCAAATCGCAGTCTATCTTTACGACGATCAATTCTTTTTGTTGCAAGATGATCGCTTGTTTGATCAAATCGAACAAATCTCTAGTGAGACATTAGGGGACGAGGAAGAGATTTTACCATTTATCGAAGAAGCGTTGGAAGAAAACCATTATTTATTAGTGGAAAAAGCGTTTATTCGTTTAGATCTATCTACTTTACAAAAGATGACCGATCTTACTAGTTTCGATATCTTGTTTTATGAATTTTTTGATTCATGGGGGGAAGAAGAATGAAACGGACTGAATACGTAACACTCCAAGACAAAACATTGATTGACCTATTCCAGCAGTTAGGAGAGGATGTTTCGAATCTCGAGCTGATCGATGAAGAAAAGAATATCGATGTGGTGGTTGTGTCGAATAGTGACTGGCAATATTTATTGGAACAAGTCAATGATGATGTAAAAGAATCTTTTGCTGATACGTCAGAGACAGACCTGGATGAAGAACTAGCCGACGAATAAACGCTTTTTGTGGTTGATAAACTGTTTTACTACGGGAGTGGTGGTTGGATTTTTTGAAGGGATTTAGCAATCTAGGCAGCTTACCAAAAAAAATACGAAGCGATCTCATTTCCCATTAAGAGGAACAGGATCATTTCGTATTTCTAGGTAGGTTGCTTTTATTTTGTCCGCAGACGAACGTTTTTGACTTTTAGATAGCCGCGAATCAAGTTGAGAATAAGTAAAAGAATGCCCACAATCAATGGAATCGCTAATAAGTAGGGCGAGTAAAGGTGGGTTTCTTGCACGTGTTCAAGAGAAGTTTTCTCCACTTCATTGATGGCTTGTTGAATGACTTGTAAACTAAATCCAGTCAGAAAACCAGCAATGATGAATAGGGCAAATCCTAAGTAGGGTATATCGGAAGACCGGCGAAAAAGAGCAAAAGCTACATATAAAACCAAAAGGAATGCCGGTACGCCAAAGGCAAAATAGGGATTTAACATGGTTTTTTAACCTCCTTTTCTTTTATGATACTCCAAAATTTACGTTTTGGGAAATAGCGTGTAAGATAAAAAGAAAACGTGAAGGAGTTCTTTATGTCCGCTTATATTACCCCAATAAAGGTTGCTCTGCTGGTTTTTCCATTTCTAGCATTGGCGATATCAATGATTTTTTTTGTTATCCAATATCGAAAATACGGTCGTTTTATCTTTTCTCGTGCACTGGTTCTTTATTCGTTTGTCTTCTATTTATTATGCGCCTATTTTTTAGTTATTCTGCCATTGCCCTCGATTGAAGAGGTAGCTCATATGACTGGTCCTAAGATGGAATTGCAGCTAGGAGCATCCTGGCACCATTTTGTCCAACAGACGGTCTTAAATATCCACGACCCGCAAACCTATCTTCCTGCCATGAAGCAGGGGGTCTTTCTCGAACCACTCTTTAATTTATTGTTGACCTTGCCTTTCGGCGTTTACTTACGTTATTACTTCAAGTGTTCTTTTCTGAAAACGCTGGCGATTACGTTTTGTCTGACGTTGTTTTTTGAATTGACTCAGCTGACAGGACTTTATTTTATTTATCCCCGTCCTTATCGCTTATTTGATGTTAATGATCTCTTTGTCAATACACTAGGAGGATTGTTGGGGTGGAGCATTGCCCCGCTATTTACGTTCTTATTGCCATCAAGAGAAGAGATGGATGCCGATTCATACGCCAAAGGTACTCGGGTAACCGTAACCCGAAGGATATTTGCTTGGTTGATCGATTGGGGAATACTGAATGTGGTCAGTTTCATTGTGGTGATCGCTGTTCGTTTGCTTACTCAACAGACGGTACGAGACTTTAGTGGGGACTATTGGTACTTTGCTCTTGAAGTATTACTGTACTTTGTGTTGTTTGCTTATCTTGCCAAAGGACAAACGATTGGAAAAAAACTCGTACGAATCAAAATCATGCAAGAAGCCCGTCAGAGGGTCAGCTTGGCTGCGTTATTGAAACGTTATGGTTTGTTTTATCTGATTTATGCCAGCATCAGTCGGGTCAACATCTTTTTTGCACCGTTTCTTGATTCGGATAATACGCTGCTTCTGGTCGTCAGTTTATTGATGGTGGTCATTTTTGGCTTGATCCAGTTTGGCTTTTACATGAATCTCTTTTGGGCTGCAATAAAAAAAGAAAGCCGCTTTTTCTATGAACGCCGCAGTGCAACGTATACAATTAGCACGATTGATCCAAAACCCGTGACAAAAGAAAGTTAGGAAATCAAGGCAACATATGCTATAATCCAAAGGATGCTAAAAGAAAGAAGGTGTTTGAATGTCTTTTGAGTCATTTAAATTTCAACCATTTATTTATGAAGCACTTGCTGATAAAAAGTTCTCTAATCCAACAGAAGTGCAAGAAAAATTGATACCTGTTATCCAAAAAGGCCGTAGTGTTGTTGGACAATCTCAGACTGGGAGTGGTAAGACCCATACATTTTTACTGCCATTGATGGATAAAATTGATGCCGAAAAAGATGAAGTGCAAGTCGTGATTACTGCACCGAGTCGTGAATTAGCCACACAAATTTATCAAGCCGCAAAACAGATCGGCGGGTTTCATGATCCGGAGATTCGTGTGTCAAATTTTGTTGGAGGAACGGATAAACAGCGCCAATTGAGCCGTCTGCAAAATCAACAGCCCCATGTCGTGATTGGGACACCTGGTCGTATCTTGGATATGATCAACGAACAAGCCTTAGGGGTTCACACTGCCAATGTATTTGTCGTGGATGAAGCAGACATGACCTTGGATATGGGCTTTTTGGAAGAAGTCGATCAAATTGCGGGGCGTTTGCCTGAGAAACTACAAATGCTGGTTTTCTCCGCAACGATTCCAGAGAAATTGCGCCCATTCTTGAAAAAATACATGGCCAATCCATTGATCGAAGAAATCAAATCGAAAGCAGTCATCTCTGATACGATCGAGAATTGGTTGATTTCTACTAAAGGGAAAAATACCAATAAATTGATCTATCAATTATTGACTACAGGCCATCCCTATCTTGCCATCGTTTTTGCCAACACGAAGAGCCGTGTGGATGAAATTACGGATTACTTAAAGGAACAAGGCTTAAAAGTAGCGAAGATCCACGGCGACATCAGTCCTCGTGAAAGAAAACGGATCATGCGCCAAGTGCAAAATTTGGACTACCAATATGTTGTCGCAACAGATTTAGCTGCGCGAGGAATTGATATTGAAGGGGTTTCTCATGTCATCAATGCCGAGATTCCAGCTGATTTGGATTTCTTTATCCACCGTGTTGGTCGGACCGGTCGAAATCAAATGGATGGGACCGCGATCACTTTATATGATCCAAGCGATGAAGGGGCAATCCAAGCCATCGAAGATCTAGGGGTTGTTTTCCAACCGAAGGAAATCAAAAATGGCGAGATCGTTGCGACTTACGATCGGAATCGTCGGCAAAAGCGGGAAAAATCTCGTGACGAATTAGACCCAACCTTGATTGGCTTAGTCAAGAAAAAGAAGAAAAAAATCAAGCCTGGCTACAAGAAAAAAATTCAATGGGCCGTTGATAAGAAGAACAAAGAAAAACGGAAGATCGAACGTCGTCAAACGACTCGAACCGCCCGCAAAAACAAGAAAAATTCGAATAGCTAATGCTTACCAAAACAGCAGTCAAGGAAGAGAACTACTCTTCCTTGACTGCTGTTTTTAATTGTTTGGTCATTTCTACACACAATACGCCATCTTCAGCATAGGGTTCAGATGTTTTTTGATACCCACAGGATTCATAAAACGCACAAGCGTCGATCTCTGCGGATAACACTGATTGGAGGGCACCCTCTTGGACACCACGCATTTCGAGATAATGCAATAATTTGGTGCCGTATCCTTGGTGCCGAAAGGCCTTAGCTACGCAAAAGCGATCAGGTTGCAGAGTGTTCGGTGTAGAGAATTGATAGCGAATGGTAGCGATCGGTGTGTTTCCATCAAGCCAAAGAAAGTATGGACAGGTTTGGTCTTTTTCATCAAATTCCCATTCTGCCGGAATGTGCTGTTCTTCTACAAAAACGGCTTGCCGCAAGGCGAAAACCGCTTGTAGCATCCACGGACTGCGTCCAAAATAAAGCATCAGCCGTTTTCCTCCTTTTTCGTGGTATACTCGTTATATAGTAATTGTAGCAGATGAGAGGAGAAATGACGTGGATTTTTTTGAGGCGTTACAATGGTCAAATTGGAAGACACTGTCCTTTGAAATCAAAGAACAGCTGATCCAGCAAATTTTAATGTATTTTGTCAGTCCTTTAAAGGAGATCACCGATGTCCATTTTAGTCAGTTGACGTATGCAGGATTGAAATGTGCTACCTTTGAATTAACGATCGATGGCGAAGACTTTGTCTTTATACCAGGGAATTCTGAGGCGATCTTAGGTTGGGATCTCGGTGTGCAAGGGTTACCGGCTACTTGCTGGAGTAAAAATTGGCAGTCACCACCCAATGAGATCATTCGCCAACTGGAAACAATCTATGAGTTAGAAACCAGCCAGGATTGGGGGATTTTTGTCAATGAGTCGACGAGCCCTTTGCGTAAAGCTGTGATTGATCCCATGCTAGTCCAAAAAAGTTCTCTGCCTGCTGGCGCAAGGTATATCGGGCAGTTAAATACGATCACTGGGGAGTTTCACGGGTTAGTCGATCAATTCAGTGTTTTCGAAAAAGAGCTAAAGGCACAATTCACAGCACCAGCGTCCTTTGAGGAAAGCTTGCGTTGGGAATTACCCGCTTTTTATCACGAAGAGAATCGCTATTTTGCTGCACTAGAGCCGTTATCGGAAACCTATCAGTTATTTACCCACGAATCCGTCAGTCAAACAGAATTGAAACAGCAGTTAGATAAACAAGGCTTTCAGCTGCTTTCAGAGGATCAATGGGAATATGTCTGCGGTGCTGCTACTCGGCGACTTTTTCGCTGGGGCAATGAAAAGTCTTGCGACGATGGTGTCTCTTTGCCAACCGCTGAATTGCTTGAACCGAATTTATTTGGCTGCACCTATGGGCTTGCGGATGCGTGGGAGCTGACAGATGGCTTGTCTTTAAAAATGGAGAACTGGCAAATTTGTGGGCATCCCTTATTCGATGCCTTGCCTTATGCCAGTTATTACCGTTCACGGAAAATGCTACAGCCAGATCAAAAGCTTTCTCCGCAGAGCTATCGTTACCGCAAAGCGATTCTGATCAATAAAGACCGGATTTGAGGATTGACTTTTTCGACACATTTCCTTATACTTTGAATGACGAAGGATATGGTCGGTTTGATGATTCATTACAGAAAGTTTTTCACTGCTGAGAGAAAAACATGAATTCAGACGGATTGCTCCCTTTGGTGCTCAACTGTAGCAGAAATGTTGCCGTCCACTCCGCGTTAACGAGTCTAAGAGGTAATGAGTCACATCATTGCAAGCAAGGTGGTACCGCGTATCGACGTCCTTGCTCTGCAATGGTGTTTTTTTATCGTCAAAACGACTCTACAGGCATAAGAGCGCCTTACCAGCAATTTTGTCAGCCCCTGTATCTTAAGCGAACACAGAAGAAAGTAGGAGAATAACGTGAAACAATTATCCAGTGCAGAAGTACGCCAAATGTTTTTGGACTTCTTTCAATCAAAAGGTCATTCAATTGAACCAAGTGCGTCCCTTGTCCCAGTCAACGATCCAACCCTATTATGGATCAATTCAGGGGTGGCAACGCTAAAAAAATATTTTGACGGCAGTGTTGTTCCTGAAAACCCAAGAATGACCAATGCGCAAAAATCAATTCGGACCAACGACATCGAAAACGTTGGGAAAACAGCAAGACACCATACGATGTTTGAAATGCTAGGAAACTTTTCGATCGGCGATTATTTCAAAAATGAAGCGATTCATTGGGCATGGGAATTTTTGACTTCCCCAGAATGGATGGCTTTTGATCCAGAAAAGTTATATGTCACGGTTTATCCAAAAGACACAGAAGCAAAACGGATCTGGGCAGAAGAAGTCGGCTTAACACCAGAGCATATCGTTGAGATTGAAGACAACTTTTGGGACATTGGTGCAGGACCATGTGGACCGGATTCGGAGATTTTCTATGACCGTGGTCCTGAGTTTAATGACGTAGCGGAAGATGATCCCGAAAACTATCCTGGTGGCGAAAACGAGCGCTATTTGGAAATCTGGAATCTGGTCTTTTCAGAATTCAATCATCAACCAGATGGCTCCTATGAACCACTACCACATAAAAACATTGATACGGGGATGGGGCTGGAACGAATGGTTTCCATTGTTCAAAATGCACCAACCAATTTTGAAACAGACTTGTTTCTGCCGATCATCAATGCAGTGGCGGATTTAAGCGGTCGTGTGAACTACGGCGACAGCAAAACGACAGATATCTCCTTTAAAGTGATTGCAGACCATATCCGTGCGCTTTCTTTTGCGATCGGCGATGGGGCACTTCCTTCAAATGAAGGCCGTGGCTATGTTTTACGTCGTTTATTACGTCGTGCAGTCATGCATGGGAAAAAATTAGGGATCGATGCTGCCTTCTTATACAAATTAGTACCGATCGTTGGCGAGATCATGGAAAGCTACTATCCTGAAGTACTAGAGCAGCAAGAATTTATTGAAAAAGTGATCCGCAACGAGGAAGAACGTTTCCATGAAACCATCAATGAAGGGTTAGATATTTTAAATCAAGTGATCGCCCAAGTAAAAGCAGACAACCAAGATACGTTAGCTGGTCAAGATATTTTCAAATTGTATGATACTTACGGCTTCCCAGTTGAATTGACAGAAGAAGTGGCGGAAGACGAAGGGTTGAAAGTGGACCATCAAGGGTTTGAACAAGAAATGGATGCACAACGTGCCCGCGCTCGTGCGGCTCGACAAACGGAGCTTTCAATGGGCGTACAATCCGCTTTATTGACGGATATCAAAGTAGACAGCCGTTTCGTTGGCTATGATTCACTTGAAGCTAACAGTGAATTATTAGTGATCATCCAAGACGAAGCGTTACACGATTCTGTTTCGACAGGTGAAGCAAAACTGATTTTTGCTGAAACACCATTTTACGCAGAAATGGGTGGACAAGTTGCGGACACAGGCACGATCGTAGCAGAAGATGGTACGATCGTAGCGGAAGTGACGGATGTCAAAAAAGCACCGAACGGTCAGTTCTTGCATACTGCTACAGTCAAAGCGCCACTACAAGAAGGCGTGAACTATTTCTTACAAGTGGATCAGCATCGTCGCAATAAGATCATCAAAAATCATACGGCGACTCACTTATTGCATAAAGCGTTAAAAGAAGTATTAGGTAGCCATGCGAACCAAGCAGGTTCATTAGTTGCTCCAGGACATTTGCGCTTTGACTTTAGTCATTTCGGGCAAGTGACCAGCGAAGAACTGAGCCAAATGGAACAAATCGTCAACCAAAAAATTTGGGAAGCCCTCCCTGTTGTGACGATCGAAACGGATATCGATACCGCAAAAGGCATGGGAGCGATGGCACTCTTTGGTGAAAAATATGGGCATGACGTTCGCGTCGTCAATGTTGCCGATTGGTCGATCGAATTATGTGGGGGAACCCATGTGGCAAATACGGAGGATATCGGTATTTTCAAAATCGTTTCTGAATCAGGGATCGGTGCTGGTGTTCGTCGGATCGAAGCCGTGACTAGTCAAGAAGCCTATACGTTATTGCATGAAGAAGAAACGCAATTAAAAGCAATCGCAGGAATCGTTAAATCTGCCCAATTAAAAGAAGTCGTTGCCAAAACAGAACAACTGCAAGCGCAGCTACGTGAATTGCAAAAAGAAAACGAAGCTCTTGCCAGCAAGTTAGCAAATCAGCAAGCAGGGGATGTTTTCAAAGATGTCAAAGAAGTAAATGGTCTGCGTCTAATCACAGCGAAAGTGACTGTTAAGGACATGAACCAATTACGTCAACTAGCCGATCAATGGAAACAAAAAGACCATTCTGATATTTTAGTGTTAGCTACCGCGAATGATGGCAAAGTGAATCTTTTAGCTGCTATGAACAAAGTAGCCAATGAAAAAGGATTGAAAGCGGGCGATTTGATCAAAGAGATCGCACCTAAAGTTGGTGGCGGCGGTGGCGGCCGTCCTGATATGGCACAAGCCGGCGGGAAGAATCCTGAAGGAATCACAGCAGCACTTGAGACCGCAGCAGCGTGGTTAGCTGCCAAGTAAGCACACTATGGTTGAATCTGTACCCGCGAGTTCCTTTCCTTCTAAGAAGATAGGTGAAAGAGGAGCGCAGGTCTTTAGCACAGTCCTTTTTTGAACGAAGATGACGGAGGGGGGAGACCCTTCCGTTATCTTTTTCCTTTTTTCCTACGTGTTATCTGAAAATGCGTTCGATAATTGAAGGGAATTCGCTTTTTTTTCGAAAAAGCGATACGAATAGTTGTTTAATTGAATTCCTTCGGGGTAAAATAAGAAAGATGGTTTTTTTGAGAGGGTGATGATTTGCTAAACTTTTTTTTAAATCGTAGCAAAAAAAATGATGTCTACGAACGCACAGCCATTGGGAAGTTAGCGGGTAGCCTCGGGTTGCTTTCCAACCTCCTATTATTTGCCGGAAAATTTATCATTGGCTTATCTGCACAATCTGTTTCGATTATGGCCGATGCCATCAACAGTCTTTCAGATACAGCCTCGTCTATTTTAACATTGATCGGTTTTCGGATCTCGGCGAAACCAGCCGACAGTGAACATCCATATGGACATGAGCGATTTGAAGCCATCAGTGGGTTTGTGGTATCTTTGATCATCACGTTTGTTGGCGGTCAATTTCTCATCAGCTCTGTGCAACGCATCATGGAACCGACGAGTATCCGTCTTTCACCACTATTGTTTATCGTTTTGGTTTTATCGATTTTGATCAAAATCTGGCAGGGAGCGATGTACCGCAAACTGGCGAACCTGATTGGCTCTCAAACACTTAAAGCCAGTGGGCAAGACAGTCTCAACGATGTGTATACAACGGGTGCGGTTTTGTTTTCAGCGACGATCGAGTGGTTGACTGGCCTACGTATCGATGGCTTTGTCGGCTGTCTGATTGCCTTGTATATTTTGATTAGCGGAATCAAAATGATTCGTTCCTTTATCAACGAATTATTAGGGGCACGCCCAACGCAAGAAGAAGTAGCTGCCATGGAGCAGCGCTTGGATCACTATCCGACGATTCTCGGTTACCATGATTTACTGGTTCATAATTATGGACCGAAAAATCGCTTTGCCAGTGTGCATATCGAAGTGGATGAAACGTGGTCTTTACGAGAAGCGCATGAGGTGATTGATGCTATTGAACAAGATTTTCGCCAATCTTTAAAGGTCGACCTTGTCTGTCATCTTGATCCAGTACCAATTCAAGATCAGCAGTATCGGTATTTAAAAAAAGAAGTGTCAAAGATCATTCGCTTCGTTGATCCGCAGTTACGGATGCATGATTTTCAGGTCAAAGGAGATCTGTTGGCGTTTGATTTAGTGATTCCCGCAAAATCGGCGTATAGTGATCAAGAAATCGAAGAAATGCTGAAACAAAAAATCAAAGAAACACTAGGGGACTATGAATTGAAGCTTGCTTTCGATCATAGTTACCTATTATAGGGTTACAGGATATAGGAGGAAACTATGATAAAAATGGATATGAGCATGATTTCCACGGTATTATTGGCACTTTTGTTTATTAATACGATTGCTGCCTTTATTACTGTTTTTCGGAAACCACGCTCGATTGCAAGTGTCTTTGCTTGGATGATGACGTTGGTATTCATCCCCGGCATCGGGTTTTTGTTGTACTTGTTTTGTGGTCGGGGGATCGACGGAGAAATTATTTATAAATTTAGTGAGCACCACCAAAGTAGGATCAATGAGTTGAATCAAATCATCAAAGTGCACAATTATTCTTTTCCTGAACATCCTTACTCAGATGACAATCATCTATTAGAGCGCTATTTTAAGAACCTTGATGAATCGCCCTTGACTAAAGGAAACAAAGTAGAATTTTATACAGATGGAAAAGAAAAATTTGCAGCATTGTTTGAAGACATGAAGCAAGCAGAAGATAATCTGCATGTGGAATATTATTCGTTTTTTAATGATGAGATCGGTGGCCAATTTCTGTCTATCTTGATCGATAAAGCCCGTGAAGGTGTTGAAGTGCGTTTGGTCTATGATCCATGGGGGTCACCGAAAGCCAATCGGAAATTCTTTCAACCGTTGATTGATGCCGGTGGAAAAGTCGTGCCTTTCATCACTTCGAAGAACCTGATCCGTAACACACGATTGAACTATCATCTACATCGAAAAATCGTTGTGATCGATGGTCAAATTGGGTGGACTGGCGGCTTTAATGTCGGCGATCAATATTTAGGGAAAAAGGCCAAATTTGGCTATTGGCGAGACACCCATGCAAGAATCGTAGGTACTGCCAGTTTTACACTACAAGAGATTTTTATTCGTGACTGGAACGCATCTGTAAAAAAAGAAGAGGATCAACTGGAATACGAGGATCGCTACTTTATTCTACCGCCGAAAGAGCTCTCTGGAAATGTTGATTTGCAGATTGTCGCTGATGGTCCTGAAAGTGAGACCCAAATTCTCAAAGGCGGTTTTGTAAAAATGATCTTAGCTGCCAAAGAATCGATTTGGATCCAAACGCCTTATTTGATTCCTGATGACAGTATGATGAACGCATTGGAAATTGCCATCCACTCAGGTGTAGACGTCCGAATCATGATCCCATGTATGCCTGACCACCCATTCATTTACCGGGCAACACAGCATTATGCCAATTATTTGCATCGTCGTGGTGCAAAAATCTACATCTATAACAATGGTTTCCTCCATGCGAAGACGGTCATGATGGATGATACCATTAGTTCCTTTGGGACGACAAATCAAGACATTCGGAGTTATGCCTTGAATTTTGAAGTCAATGCTTTTGCCTACGATCACGATGTCACGCAAACGTTGAAAGGCTTCTTTGAAGAGGATATGGCGCAATCAACATTACTGACGGATGAAATTTTAGCTAAGCAGTCTTACTGGTTGCGCTTCAAACAAAACTTCTCTCGGTTATTGTCTCCGATCCTTTAATTTCAAAGCCTTTGCTAATCCTTGGCGTGCCAAATGGTCGGCACCTTTGTTTTGGCTCTCAGGGATCCATTGGATGATCGCTAAAGGGAACTGTTTCAACAAGCATTGAATTTCCGTTAAATAATCAGAAAAAGCAGGGTTTTTGGTATAATTCTTGTCGATAGTCTGCGCAACGACTTTGCTGTCGGTATAGAGCATAATCGTCTGTTCCTGTAACCCTTTGTCAATCAGCAGCTGCAACGCGTTTACCATCACAGCGAACTCTGCTTGGTGGTTGGTTGAATCAGGTAGCGGAAACGCAATTTGCTCATGCAGATCAGTACCGACAATGACGATTCCACCGCCACTAGGGCCGGGGTTGCCTTTCGTGGAAGCATCAAGATAAACTTTTAACATTGTCTCACCCTTTTTTGATATGATAAAGATAGTATACTAGAAATTTTATGTTGTGAGGAACTTTTATGAAGCGTAAATTGTATTGGCAACCGGAAGCTGCTACAGCGATCATTTATTGGTCGTTTACTATGATGATATTATTTATCAGTTTGATTCTTTCGTTGGAAAATACCAGACCTTATTGGAAAAGCAACCTCGTTTTAGCCGTCTTTTTCTTTTTTGTATGGTTAGGTATTCACCGAAGCATGCTCATCAGAAATGATTTGCTCCTTATTCGCTATGCCCGCTTATGGAAGAAACGCCTTATTTCTTTACCTGAGATAGAAAAATGGCAAATTAAAAACCGTTTAATCAGCATTACCGATCATCAAAAAACGTATACCTTCACGTTGCGTAAAAAAGATGTGGCATGGTTAGAAACTTTTTTTCAAGAAAAAATCCCTGAAAAAAGGGTGCAGGTCGAAACCAACGAGTAATTCATAGGAATCTAGAAAACAGCGATCACTCCTTTTGGCGGTACAGCCTTAGGAAGGACGTTGTTTTTTGTTTACATAGAGGATTCGGCAAACTTCTTGTAAAAGTGTGGAAAATCTCTCTTTCTTTCTGAATAAAATCAAGTATAATAAGAGCATAGCAAACAAAATACATTTTAAAGTGCTAAATAGTTCGTGAATTGAGGGTAAAAATGAAATCAGATATCGAAATTGCACAAGAATCAACGCCTAAACCGATTATTGAAATTGCTGAACCACTTGGTTTAACAGGGGATGACCTGGAACTTTATGGCAAATATAAAGCAAAAATCGAATGGTCGGCAATCAAAGAAAAAGCAAACAAGCCGTTAGGTAAGCTTATTTTAGTCACAGCCATCAGCCCGACACCAGCAGGGGAAGGTAAATCAACGGTGACCATCGGACTTGCGGATGCCCTGAATCAAATCGGGAAACAAACCGTCATTGCTTTGCGGGAGCCATCATTGGGCCCAGTAATGGGCATCAAAGGCGGCGCCACCGGCGGCGGCAAAGCACAAGTTCTACCGATGGAAGACATCAACTTACATTTCACAGGTGATATGCATGCGATCACGGCTGCCAATAACGCCTTGTCTGCGTTGATCGACAATCATATCCAACAAGGCAACGAATTAGGGATCGACGGACGTCGGGTCACATGGAAACGCGTTGTCGATTTGAATGATCGAGCGTTACGACAAGTGATCGTCGGTCTAGGGGGACCGTTACAAGGCGTTCCCCGAGAAGACGGTTTTGACATTACCGTTGCTAGTGAGATCATGGCGATTTTGTGCTTGGCAACAAGTATTGATAATTTAAAAGAGCGATTAGGAAAGATTTTAATTGGTTATTCTTTTGGGAAACAACCGATTTACGTAAAAGATCTGGCGGTCCAAGGTGCTTTAGCCTTACTTTTAAAAGATGCCCTCAAACCGAATCTCGTTCAAACGATTGAAGGAACCCCTGCGCTGATCCATGGCGGTCCTTTTGCGAATATCGCCCATGGGTGTAATAGTGTCATCGCAACCGAGACGGCTTTGCACGTAGGCGAATACACGGTGACCGAAGCTGGGTTTGGTGCTGACTTAGGCGCAGAGAAATTTCTTGATATCAAAACACCGAATTTATCAAAGGCACCAGATGCGATCGTAGTGGTAGCAACGATCAGAGCACTGAAGATGCATGGTGGGGTCGCTGTCGCTGATTTAGGGACAGAAAACTTAAAAGCATTAGAGCGAGGCTTCAGTAATTTAAAGCGTCATGTTGAAAACATGCGTAAATATGGTATTCCAGTTGTCGTTGCGCTTAATGAGTTCTCACAAGACACAGAAGCAGAGCGGAAATTAGTTGAAACCATGTGTCAGCAAATCGACGTCACCATCGCACGGACAGCCGTTTGGGCAGAAGGTGGCGCCGGTGGAACGGATCTAGCAAAAGCGCTGGTACAAGTAATTGAGGAAAAAACCGCCAACTATCATCGCTTGTATACCGACGATTTGCCTTTAGCGGATAAAGCTTCTTTGATTGTGCGTGAGATCTACGGCGGGGCAGAGGTTGAGTTTGCGCCTAAAGCCAAGGCACAGTTGCAAAGCTTCAAAGAGCAAGGCTGGGATCAGCTGCCGATTTGTATGGCAAAAACCCAGTATTCATTCAGTGATGATCCAAAGCGATTGGGCGCACCAGATGACTTCACAGTAACGATTCGCGAATTCGTGCCAAAATTAGGTGCTGGTTTTATCGTTGCCTTGACTGGTGCCGTGATGACAATGCCTGGATTACCGAAGAAACCTGCGGCTATCAATATGGACGTGACTTCTGATGGCCAAGCGATCGGTCTTTTCTAAAAGAGTGATCACAAGCAAAGAAGACATTCGCTGCATTTGAAACGAAAAAACGGAAAGAGATGATTTGAAAGGACGGATGCAAGCGGCATTCGTCTTTTTCTCGTTCATTAGACGTGATGGAAGATAAAAGTAGGGATTCTTGTTATAATAATCAAGGAAGCAAGCAAAAGTCTATTTTCTTTCTTTTGATAATCAAGTATACTTAACCAATTGAGGTGATCTTTGTCAATGGAGCTACAACTAACTAGGAGGACTGGTTTTTATGGAATGGGCAGTCCCTTAGAGGTCATGCAAGGGAAAAAAAGAATCGCTGCCATCAATCATCAGCAAACGATTTTTTTAGAGTTAGCTGAGCAGACACCGATTCGTGTGCGCATGTTTTTTTTAGAAAGTCAGCCTTTTCAGCTACCACAAGGCCAATCAGCGCTCAAGCTGGAGATCGTGATGAATCCTACGCTTAAAAGATTATATATCGGCTTTTATTTAAGCCTTTTTCTCATGATGGGGGTATTGGGCTTATTCTCTATCTCCCTTTACTCGTTGCTTTTTGTCGGGGTGTATTTGGTGGCATATTTTGTCTTTGTTTTGATTTATTTGAAAAAAGCGTATCTTATCAAGGAGGTTCCTCATGGCTAGTGGTGCAGATCAATTTTTGAGTAGTTTTAATCGAATCGAAAAGCGGCTTCGTGACGAATTGGATAATCCACGGAATATGGGTTTTTCTGAAATGGTTCGTCGCTTGTCAAAAAGCAAAAATATCAATGTTAGAAGAGCAGAAGATGATTTATTACAAATGGCTCAGCTGCGCAATGCCATCGTACATGAAAAAATCGGAGAAAACTTTGTCATTGCTGAACCGAATGAATGGGTCGTCAATCGCATTCAAGAAATTGAACGCTCTTTACTGGCACCTGAAAAAGTCATGCCGCGTTTTGCGAAACGAGTGACTGGTTTTGAAAAGCACCTGCCATTACCAGAGTTATTGAAAATCGTTGCCCAAAAGCGCTATTCACAATTTCCGATCTATGATAATGGTCGATTTTTGGGCTTGATCACTTTGCGGATGCTGGGATACTGGTTAGCGAAAGAAAGCCTCCATGGTGAAATCAAGTTGACAGGCAGAACGGCAGATGAATTATTAGCAGGAGATGGGAAACGATCAAATTATTGTTTCGTGTCGGCTGAAACGACCATCGTAGAAGTGGAAGAATTGTTTCAAAAAAATGCCCTGCTTGAGGCGGTTTTGATCACCAAGGATAAAAATCCGAATGGAAATCTCTTGGGCATCATCCGTCCACGAGATATTTTTAAAGAAGAAAGAGTGGAAAATTTATGATCGCGTTGTTTTTTTTGTTAAGTGCTGTTGTCATTGGCTTGGATCAATGGCTGAAAATTTGGATCGTTGCCAATTATCAACTAGGTGAAACACATTCTCTGATCGACAATGTGTTGTCCCTGACCTATCTTCAGAATACCGGTGCAGCTTGGAGTATTCTAGAAGGAAAAATCACTTTTTTTGCGATCATCACCGTTATCGCGGTTGCCGTCGTTGTTTACCTATTGTTTCGTTACCAAAAAAGCAGTTTGTGGTTTCGCTTTGGATTGGCATTTGTTCTAGGTGGCGCTATCGGAAACTTCATCGATCGCTTGCAGCATGGCTTTGTGGTGGACATGTTCCAGCTTGATTTTATCAATTTCCCAATTTTCAATATCGCTGATATGTCATTAGTGTTTGGGGTAATCTTGATTTTTATTTATGCACTGGTAGATGACGAAGCAAAAGGGAAACAAGGAGAATCAAATGGAAAAGCAAATTGAAGTAATCATTAAAGAAGAAAAAGGGCGGGTCGACAAAGTGTTGGCTGAACGCTTGCCTGACCATAGCCGTTCACAAGTTCAACAATGGCTGAAAGAAGATGCCGTTACTTTAGAAGGTGAAACGGTTCGGGCTAATTATAAAGTAAAAGCAGGCGATCACTTGGTCATCCAAGTGCCAGAGCCGGAAGTAGTAGATTTAGAGCCAGAAAATATTCCTTTGACGATCGTCTATCAAGATGCTGATGTGGCAGTCATCAACAAGCCGCAAGGGATGGTGGTTCATCCATCCGCTGGGCATCCAAATGGCACCTTGGTCAATGCGTTATTGTACCATATGGATGATTTATCCACGATCAATGATGTTGTTCGGCCAGGAATCGTTCATCGAATCGACAAAGATACGTCGGGTCTGTTAATGATCGCCAAAAATGATCAGGCACATGAGTCGTTAGCGAAACAATTGAAAGACAAAACATCGTTACGCAAGTACGTAGCATTGGTTCATGGTACGATCAGCCACGAAAAAGGCACCATCAATGCACCAATCGGTCGATCAAAAGTCAATCGCAAAATGCAAGCCGTGATCGAAAATGGCAAACCCGCTGTCACTCACTTCACCGTGTTGGAGCGCTTCGAGCAGTTCACCTTAGTAGAACTACAGCTGGAAACAGGAAGAACCCATCAAATAAGAGTCCACATGCAGTACATCGGTTTTCCGCTAGCTGGCGATCCGCTATATGGACCTAAACGCACGCTAAAAGGCAATGGGCAGTTTTTACATGCCAAGCTTCTAGGCTTCACCCACCCAACAACAGGCGAGTCGCTGGTCTTTGAAGCGCCATTACCAGAGCTGTTCACGGACACGTTAAAAAAATTGCGAAAAAATGATTGATTTTTTTGTGTGAGAACTGTATAGTAATTGTAACAACTAAATAGCTCCTTTAAATGTAGTCCCGTGAGGCTAAGAAGGAATGAGTAAGCAGACGACTCCCGCGTTGGAGATTCGAACCCTTACTAGATGATAACGTGTACCCAAAATCCACAGAATGGGATTTTAGGCAACGATCGGAAAACATGACTCCTACCTCAAGCAGGTAGGAGTTTTTTTATGTTCAAAATTAGGAGGGAATAACATATGGCAGCGAAAGAAGTAGTAGATGCAGTAACAATGAAACGAGCGTTAACGCGGATCACCTATGAAATTATAGAAAGAAATCGCGGCATTGATAACTTGGTGCTGGTAGGGATCAAAACCCGCGGCATCTATATCGCGCAACGAATAGCAGAACGTTTAAAACAACTAGAAGGCGTAGAAGTACCTGTCGGTGAATTGGACATCACCTTGTACCGAGATGACAAAAAGACAGAAGATGATCCAGAGATCCATTCATCAGACATCCCGACTGCCATTGATGGCAAAGAAGTCATCTTGATCGATGATGTCTTGTTTACAGGACGGACGATTCGGGCAGCTTTGGATGCCATCATGGATATTGGTCGACCAAAAAGAATCTCACTCGCCGTTTTAGTTGACCGCGGTCATCGTGAACTGCCGATTCGGGCAGATTTTGTTGGAAAAAATATTCCAACTGCTTTAAGTGAAGAAATTATCGTGGAGATGGAAGAATCCGATGGTTCTGACCGGATCATGATCAATAAAGAAAACGACTAGGAAGAAGAGTGACAGCAACATGCAGAAGCAAGAATTTCGTAATCCAGACGCAGTTTTAGACATCAAAGATCGGCCCAAAGCACTGCCTTGGTTAGGTCTAAGCTTACAACATCTTTTCACGATGTTTGGGGCAACCGTTTTAGTTCCGATCCTCGTTGGGATCAACCCAAGCATCGCTTTAGTTAGTTCAGGTATTGGAACATTGGTTTACTTGGTCACGACGAAAGGGAAGATTCCAGCGTATCTAGGCAGCAGCTTTGCGTTTATCGCAGCGATGCAGATGCTGATGAAATCTGATGGCTACCCAGCTATCGCACAAGGCGCCATCACGACTGGGTTGGTTTACGTGATCGTTTCGATGATCATTAAACGTGCCGGTGCAGCTTGGTTGGATAAAATTTTACCACCGATCATTGTCGGTCCTGTGATTATGGTGATTGGATTAGGGTTAGCCGCTAACGCCGCCCAGAATGCAATGTACAATGACTCAGTCTACGATTTCAAGTACATTCTGGTAGCTTTGGCTACCTTAGGATTAACGATTTTCTTCAATATGTTTCTGCGAGGGTTTTTAGGATTGATCCCGATCCTTCTGGGGATCGTGGGCGGCTACTTGATCGCCTTAGCAGCGGGGATCGTCGATGTGCAGCCCATCATTGACGCCAACTGGTTTGGCATGCCAAGCTTCGAGATTCCCTTCATTAACTATGAACCAAAACTGTATCTGAATGCAATCACTACGATGGCGCCGATCGCTTTTGTTACCATGACCGAACACATCGGTCATCTGATGGTCTTGAACAAATTAACCAAGCGGAACTTTTTTGAAGAGCCAGGCTTGAACCGAACACTATTGGGAGATGGGTTTGCTCAAATTGCAGCCGGTCTCGTTGGGGGCCCCCCAGTGACAAGTTACGGAGAAAACATTGGGGTTTTAGCAATTACACGGGTCCACAGTGTGTTCGTCATCGGTGGAGCAGCAGTTCTAGCCATCGTACTAGGCTTCGTTGGAAAACTAAGCGCATTGATCTTAAGTATTCCTGGTCCAGTCATCTCAGGGATCAGCTTCCTGCTCTTTGGCGTCATCGCTGCCAGCGGGTTGAAAATTTTGATCGACAACAAAATCGATTTTGATCGTAAGAAGAATTTGATCATTGCGTCAGTGATCCTTGTGGTAGGAATCGGCGGTCTTGTATTCACGGTCGGTACCTTCACATTATCCGCAATGGCGTTAGCAACTGTCCTAGGAATCTTCTTGAATCTTATTTTACCTGACAGCTCTCGCAGCGAAGAAAAATAACTTGTGCCAACTCATCGTTTAAACAGAATCAAAGGAGGAATTCATTCATGATTATTCAATCCGAAAGAATCAGCTTAAAGCATCTTTTGACGGTAGAAGCATTGACGGACCGTGAAGTGATGGGACTCATCCGCAGAGGACAAGAATTCAAAAGAGGGGCGAAATGGATGCCCCAAAAAGAACAATATTTCGCAACAAATCTCTTTTTTGAGAACAGTACCAGAACCCACAAAAGCTTCGATGTTGCTGAGAAAAAACTAGGGATCGAAGTCATCGAATTTGAAGCCTCCACCAGCTCTGTTCAAAAAGGCGAGACCTTGTATGACACGGTCTTGACGATGTCAGCTTTAGGTGTAGACGTTGCGGTCATTCGCCACGGCGATGAAAACTACTACGACGCTTTGATCCAAAGCAAAACGATCCAGTGCAGTATCATCAATGGCGGGGACGGCAGCGGCCAACACCCAACGCAATGCTTGCTAGATTTGATGACGATCTATGAAGAGTTTGGGCATTTTGACGACTTGAAAGTCGCAATCGTAGGTGACATCACCCACTCACGGGTCGCAAAATCAAACATGCAAATGTTGAAGCGTCTCGGAGCGAAAGTCTTCTTCTCAGGTCCAAAGGAATGGTATGACGAAGAATTTGAAGTATACGGTCATTGGCTACCATTAGACGAATTGGTTGCAGAAGTCGATGTTATGATGATGCTTCGTGTCCAGCACGAGCGCCATGATGGAACGGAAAGCTTTTCCAAAGAAGAATACTTAAAAAATCACGGGTTGACCGTCGAACGGGCCGCAAGAATGAAAGAGCATGCGATCATAATGCACCCAGCGCCGGTCAATCGCGATGTGGAATTGGCTGATGCGCTAGTTGAAAGCTTACGCTCACGAATCATCACACAGATGTCCAATGGCGTCTTTGTTCGAATGGCGATTCTTGAAGCGGTGTTGAACGGTAAGGCCTAACAGGCAAAAAGGAAAGAATTAGAGGAGGAAGTTTACATGAAAACACTCATTAAAAACGGTAAAATCATCAAAAAAGACAATCACTGTGTTCCTGCAGCAATTTGGATCGAAGAAGGAATCATTCGTGGGATCGGTACAGCATTTCCCGAAACAGATTTTGACGAAGTCATCGATGCCAAAGAGCAATTGATCACGCCAGGTTTAGTGGATGTTCATGTACACTTCAGAGAACCAGGCTTTGAATACAAAGAAACAATTGAAACGGGCAGCATCGCAGCAGCTCGCGGTGGGTTCACGACAGTTTGCGCAATGCCAAACCTTGACCCAGTTCCCGATACACCGGAAAAATTAACAGCTGTTTACGAAAAAATCAACGCAGATGCGTCAATCAATGTCTTACAATACGCCCCGATCACAGAAAACTTACGCAGTGAAACGTTGACGGATGCAGCTGGAATGAAAGCTGCTGGCGCTTTCGCCTTGACGAACGATGGCGTGGGTGTTCAGACTGCTGGCACAATGTATCTGGCCATGAAGCAAGCAGCCGAAAATGACTTGGCCTTGGTTGCCCATACAGAAGATGACTCCTTACTCTTTGGCGGCGTGATGCATGCTGGTAAAAAAGCAGAAGAACTTGGACTACCGGGGATCTTGAGTGTAACGGAAGCTTCTCAAATCGCTCGTGATGTACTTTTGGCGGAAGCAACAGGTGCTCATTACCATGTCTGCCATGTCTCGACCAAAGAAAGTGTTCGAGTGATCCGAGATGCCAAAAAAGCTGGTATCCATGTGACAGCTGAAGTTTCTCCTCATCATTTGCTTCTAATCGATGAAGATATTCCTGCCGATGAAGGCTTTTGGAAAATGAACCCACCGTTACGTGGGCAAGAAGACCGTGAAGCGTTGATCAAAGGTCTGCTGGATGGCACGATCGATTGTATTGCGACGGATCATGCACCACATGGCTATGAAGAAAAAATGCAAAGCTTTTTAAAAGCACCATTTGGCATCGTCGGATCAGAATATGCCTTCCAATTGTTGTACACTCATTTTGTCAAAACAGGACGCTTTACCTTGCAGCAACTAGTGGATTGGATGACCGTGAAACCAGCATCAATCTTTGGTCTAAGCGCCGGAACGATGATGGTCGGAGACAAAGCCGATCTCGCGATTTTTGACTTAGAATCAGCTTATAACGTGGATCCTAAGCAATTTCTATCAAAAGGAGTCAATACGCCTTTCGGTGGATGGACGTTATATGGGGATACAAGTTATACATTTGTAAATGGAAAATTAGTATGGCAAAAAGGTGGGCAATAATATGAAACGTTGGCTTATTTTAGAAGATGGAACATACTTTGAAGGCGAAGGCTTTGGTGCCAGTATCAATGTTTTTGGTGAGATTGTTTTTACCACCAGCATGACGGGCTATCAAGAAGCCATTACGGATCAAAGCTTTAACGGACAAATCATTACGTTTACGTATCCGATGGTTGGAAATTACGGCGTCAACCGAGACGACTACGAATCAATTTCACCGACTTGTAAAGGGGTTGTTGTGAAAGAACACGCGCGTCTAGCGAGCAATTGGCGGAAACAGCTGACGTTAGATGAATTTTTAAAACGCAAAAATATTCCAGGGATCGCAGGAATCGATACACGCGCGCTGACAAGAAAGATCCGTCAACATGGGACCATGAAAGCGAGTATCGTTGATGCAGGAGATGTCTTTGACCATGCCTTTGATCAATTAAAAGCGGCGGTTTTACCAACCAATCAAGTGGCACAAGTTTCTACCTCAAAACCTTATCCAAGTCCTGGAACGGGTCGCAATATCGTGGTCATCGACTTCGGCTTGAAGCACAGTATTTTACGGGAGTTGTCACGCCGTAATTGCAATCTAACGATTTTGCCATACAATACGACAGCGCAAGAAATTTTAGACCTCGCACCAGATGGTGTAATGCTGACAAATGGACCGGGTGATCCTAAAAGCTTGCCAGAAGCAATTAAAATGATACAAGGGATTCAAGGCAAGGTACCGATCTTCGGGATTTGTTTAGGCCATCAGCTCTTCTCATTAGCGAATGGGGCAGATACCTATAAAATGAAGTTCGGTCACCGCGGATTGAACCATCCGGTAAGAGAGATCGCCACTGGTCGGATCGATTTTACCTCACAAAACCATGGCTTTGCTGTGGATGAAGCATCCATCGATCCTGAAAAACTAATGGTGACACACGTCGAAGTGAACGATGGCACAATCGAAGGGGTTCGTCATCGCCGCTACCCAGCATTCAGTGTCCAATACCACCCAGATGCGGCACCGGGCCCGCATGATGCGGTCCACTTATTTGACGAATTTTTAGAGATGATCGATGCATGGAAGGAGCAGAACTAATATGCCAAAACGTACAGATATCAAGAAAATCATGGTAATCGGTTCTGGACCGATTATTATAGGACAAGCGGCAGAATTTGATTATGCCGGTACACAAGCTTGTTTAGCTTTACGAGAAGAAGGCTACGAAGTGGTGTTAGTCAATTCGAATCCCGCAACGATCATGACGGACAAAGAAATTGCTGACAAAGTCTACATTGAACCAATCACATTTGAGTTTGTCTCACGGATTTTACGTAAAGAACAGCCTGATGCAATTTTACCGACATTAGGCGGACAAACGGGCTTGAATATGGCGATGGAATTAGCCAACTCAGGTATTTTGGATGAATTAGGAATTGAGTTGCTAGGAACCAAATTAGCGGCAATCGATCAGGCAGAAGATCGAGATTTATTCAAACAATTAATGGAAGAATTGGATCAACCGATCCCAGAATCCGAAATCGTATCAACGGTGGAAGCAGCAGTTGAATTTGCGAAAAAAATCGGCTTTCCAATCATTGTTCGTCCAGCATTTACGCTAGGAGGAACGGGCGGTGGCATGTGTAACAATGAAGAAGAATTACGCCAAATCGCTGAAAACGGCTTGAAGCTCTCGCCCGTGACCCAATGCTTGATTGAACGTAGTATTGCTGGGTTTAAAGAGATCGAATATGAAGTGATGCGGGATTCTGCAGACAACGCGATCGTTGTTTGTAATATGGAAAACTTCGATCCAGTCGGCATCCACACCGGCGATTCCATCGTCTTTGCCCCTAGTCAAACACTGTCAGACCATGAATACCAAATGTTGCGAGATGCGTCATTAAAAATTATTCGCGCATTAAAAATAGAAGGTGGTTGTAACGTTCAGTTGGCACTTGATCCACATAGCTTTAATTACTATGTGATTGAAGTAAATCCAAGGGTTTCTCGTTCGTCTGCACTAGCAAGTAAAGCAACAGGTTATCCAATTGCCAAACTGGCAGCGAAAATTGCCGTCGGTTTAACATTGGATGAAATGAAAAATCCAGTCACAGAAACCACCTATGCAGAATTTGAACCCGCCCTTGACTATGTTGTGGCAAAAATTCCTCGCTGGCCGTTTGACAAGTTTGAAACGGGGGAACGTCGATTAGGAACACAAATGAAAGCAACTGGAGAAGTGATGGCCATTGGTCGTAATATTGAAGAGTCATTACTGAAAGCTGTTCGTTCATTGGAAATCGGCACACATCATATCGAAATGAAAGAACTAGAAGCTCTTTCTGACAATGATCTGATGGAGAAGGTCATCAAGGCCCAAGATGATCGCCTGTTCTACGTCATGGAAGCCATCCGAAGAGGGTATACTATCGAAGATTTGAATGAAATGACGAAAATCGATTTATTCTTCTTAGATAAAATGCTTCACATCTTTGAGATCGAACAAGCATTAGCAAACGAACCACATTCCCTTGATGTGTTGAAAAAAGCCAAGCAAAACGGCTTTACGGATAAAAAGATCGCTGAGCTGTGGGAAACCACGGAAGCTGAGATCCGCACGCTGCGTCATGAGCAAAAGATTTTGCCCGTCTACAAAATGGTAGATACATGTGCCGCAGAATTTGAATCAGCAACACCTTATTTCTATAGCACCTATGAGTTTGAGAATGAAAGCAAGCGCAGTGAAAAAGAATCTGTTCTTGTCCTAGGTTCTGGACCGATCCGAATCGGACAAGGGGTGGAGTTCGACTATGCAACAGTGCACTCGGTGAAAGCGATCCAAGCTGCTGGCTATGAAGCGATCATCATGAACAGTAATCCTGAAACGGTTTCGACTGATTTTTCTATCTCCGACAAGCTGTATTTTGAACCGTTGACCTTAGAAGATGTCTTGCATGTGATCGATTTGGAACAGCCAATTGGGGTCATCGTCCAATTTGGCGGGCAAACGGCGATCAATTTAGCCGAACCTTTGGTGAAAGCCGGAGTCAAAATCCTAGGCACCAGCATTAAAGATCTTGATCGTGCCGAAAACCGCGATCTCTTTGAGCAAGCATTACAAGCACTAGATATTCCGCAACCACCAGGCGACACGGCGACGAACGAACAAGAAGCGATCGCCATCGCACAAAAAATCGGCTATCCTGTTTTAGTCCGCCCAAGTTATGTCTTAGGGGGACGTGCGATGGAAATCGTGGAAAACCAAGCCGATTTAGAAGATTATATGCGTCATGCAGTGAAAGCATCACCAGAACATCCTGTCTTGGTCGATCGTTACTTGGTTGGTAAAGAATGTGAAGTCGATGCTATCTGTGACGGCAAAACTGTTTTGATTCCTGGAATCATGGAACATATCGAGCGTGCAGGGGTCCATTCAGGAGATTCAATGGCGGTCTATCCACCGCAAAATCTTTCGGATGAACTAATTGCTACGATCGAAGAATATACCAAACGCTTGGCATTAGGTTTAAATTGTATCGGTATGATGAATATCCAATTTGTCATCCATGAGAACAAAGTGTATGTCATTGAAGTAAATCCTCGTGCTAGCCGAACCGTGCCATTTTTAAGCAAGGTAACAGAGATCCCAATGGCACAAATTGCCACGAAGGCGATTCTCGGGGAAGAGATCACAGCGTTAGGTTATCAAGACGGACTTGCTCCAACACCAAATGAAGTACACATCAAAGCACCTGTCTTCTCCTTTACAAAACTTTTAAAAGTCGATACTTACTTAGGCCCTGAAATGAAATCAACGGGTGAAGTAATGGGATCAGACAAAGATTTGGCAAAAGCACTTTATAAAGCTTTTGAGGCATCAGGCCTGCATATTCCTGAATTTGGAAAAGCACTTTTCACCGTTGCAGACGAAAGCAAAGAAGAGGCAGCAGCACTGGCGGCGCGTTTCGTAGAGGTCGGCTTCACCTTAATGGCTACCAATGGAACCGCTGATTACTTTGAAGAAAAAGGCCTGCAAGTGACACGAGTTGCTAAAATCTCTGATCAACAAGCAGAAGAAACGGTTGTTGATTTGATCCGTAAAGGAACGACCCAAGTAGTAGTCAATACCATGGACAAAGATCGCCAAAATGCAACGGAAGACGGATTTATCATTCGCCGAGAAGCAGTGGAGCATGGTGTACCGACCTTTACTTCTCTTGATACAGCGGATGCAATTCTAAAAGTGATGGAATCCCGCAGTTTTTCAACAAAAGCAATTTAACGCAGATAAAGGAGTTTTTTGATGAAGCAAGAAATCATGACCATCAGCAAACAGCGTCAACTGGCACCACGGATTTTTGAAATGACATTGACTGGTGAATTAGTCAATGAGATGAGGACCCCAGGGCAGTTTCTGCACCTGCGGGTTCCTCAAAATGCCTTTCTTCTTCGCCGACCGATCAGTATCAATCATATCGATGCTGAGAAAAAAGAATGCCGAATCATTTACCGGGTCGAAGGAGATGGCACACGAATTTTTTCAGAAATGACCGTTGGTGATCCAATCGATGTGATGGGGCCGTTAGGAAATGGGTTTCGCTATCATCATTTAAACCAAGGGGACACTGCATTTATCGTAGGTGGCGGTATCGGTGTACCGCCGCTCTACGAACTATCGAAACGTCTGACGCAACAAGGGATCCACGTCATTCACTTTTTGGGCTTTGCCAGCAAAGACGTCATGTATTATGAAGAGGAATTTCGCGCACTGGGAGATACGAGGATCGCTACCGATGATGGCAGCGCTGGTTTACAAGGAAATGTTGGCAACCTGTTATTAGCTGCAGAGCAAACACCTGCGGCAGTCTTTGCCTGCGGAAATAACGGTCTTTTAAAAACCACCGCCCAGCTTTTCGAAGACCTTTCAGATGTTCAATTATCCATGGAAGCGCGAATGGCTTGCGGGATGGGTGCCTGTTATGCCTGTGTTTGCCATACGAAAGATGACGAACAAGGTACAAAAAGTGTCAAAGTTTGTGACGAAGGGCCTGTATTTCAGGCGAGAAAGGTGGTCATTTAATGTCGATCAACGTCGAGCTACCCGGATTGAGTCTAAAAAATCCGATCATGCCTGCCAGCGGCTGTTTTGGGTTTGGTGCAGAATATGATAAATATTATGACATCAGTCAATTAGGTGCGGTGATGATCAAAGCGACCACACCTGAACCACGTTTCGGCAATCCAACCCCAAGGGTAGCGGAAACGCCTAGTGGTATGTTAAATGCCATCGGGTTGCAAAATCCTGGGTTAGAAACGGTCATGAATCAAATATTGCCGGACTTAGCTCAAAAACATCCAGAGTTACCGATCATTGCAAACGTTGCTGGTTCGACCGTCGAAGATTACGTTCTTGTGTGTCAGGAAATCAGTCAGGCAGAAAATGTCAAAGCGATCGAACTGAATATCTCTTGCCCTAACGTCAAACATGGCGGTATCACTTTCGGAACCGATCCTGCGGTTGCTGGTGCATTGACTGAATCGGTCAAAAAAGTCTCGCAAGTGCCGATCTATGTCAAACTTTCGCCGAATGTGACGGATATTGTCCCAATTGCAAAAGCGATCGAAGCAGGCGGCGCCGACGGGTTTACGATGATCAATACGCTTTTGGGCATGCGGATCGATTTAAAAACACGAAAACCGATTTTAGCCAACCAAACCGGGGGCTTGTCTGGTCCATCAATCAAACCAGTGGCGATCCGCCTAATCAAACAAGTGGCGCAAGTTTCTCAATTACCAATTATTGGCATGGGGGGCGTGATGTCAGTGGATGATGTACTTGAAATGTATCTGGCAGGTGCAAGTGCAGTTGCAGTAGGAACTGCAAACTTTACCGATCCTTACATTTGCCCAAAATTGATTGAAGAATTGCCTATCCGAATGGCAGAATTAGGGATCACTTCTTTGGAACAGTTGATAAAAGAAGTGAGAGAGGAGCACGTGTGATGAGTGAACGACCAATTATTGCCTTAGATTTCCCCAACAAACAGGCTATTGAAACATTTTTAGCGCAATTTCCTGCGGGAGAAAAATTATTTGTAAAAGTTGGAATGGAGATTTTCTACCAAGAAGGACCAGCGATCGTCACTTGGTTGAAATCCTTTGGCCATGACATTTTTTTAGATTTAAAATTACATGATATCCCTAATACTGTTGGACGAGCAATGGAGCGCTTAGCTTCTTTAGGTGTTGCTTTGACGAATGTTCATGCAGCCGGCGGGATTGAAATGATGACTGCTGCTAAAAAAGGTCTGCAACAAGGAACCCCCGCTGGAGACAAAGTCCCTGATTTGATTGCAGTTACCCAATTGACCTCCACTAGTGAGGCACAAATGCATCATGATCAGCAGATCATGACGTCACTGCAAGAAAGTGTTATCCATTACGCCACCTGTGCCCAAAAAGCTGGATTAGACGGTGTTGTTTGCTCCGCACACGAAGCAAAACAGATCAAGCAAAGAACAACCGATGCCTTCATACGCTTGACGCCTGGTATCCGACCAGCTGGCAGTGAAGTTGGCGATCAAAAACGAATCATGACACCTGCACAAGCTCGCAATGCGGGGGCTACCATGATCGTTGTGGGACGTCCAATCACCCAGTCTAAGACACCGTATGAAAGTTATCTGCAAATAAAACAAGAATGGAAGGAAGCTAGCCAATGAAAGAACAATCCAATCAAATTGCCAAAGATCTTTTAGACATCGAGGCGATTTTTTTACGACCGAATGAACCATTTACTTGGGCAAGCGGCATCAAAAGCCCTATTTACTGCGACAATCGAATCACTATGAGTTATCCTCATGTACGTCGCGCCATTGCGAAAGGCTTAGCTGCAGTCATCAAAACGACTTATCCCGAAGCAGAAGTGATTGCAGGGACCGCAACAGCCGGGATTCCCCATGCTGCTTGGGTCGCTGAATTGTTAGATTTGCCAATGGTTTATATTCGCAGCAAAGCAAAAGAACATGGCAAAGGCAATCAAATTGAAGGTCGTATTCAGCCAAATCAAAAAATGGTCGTCATTGAAGATTTATTGTCAACAGGTGGCAGTGTCTTAGAAGCTTGTGAAGCAGCCAAAAGAGAAGGAGCCGACGTATTAGGCGTCGCTGCGATCTTTACTTACGAGCTGCCTCAAGTCCAAGAGAATTTTGACCAAGCAGGTCTATCCTATGTGACTTTGACAAACTATACAGCGTTGATCGAGTCGGCTTTAGAAACGGGTGCTATTCAAGAGTCTGATGTTGCCCTGTTACAAGAGTGGCGAAAAGATCCTGCTGCTTGGTTGAGTGAATAAGGAATTGAAATAAGAAACGGATATGTGAGGGAATGACCAAGCATATTCGTTTTATTTTCACCTATTTTCTGATAGCATTGGGAGAAAGTTTTTTTGATAGGAAGGGCTATTCCTTGCTGTCAACTTGAATTAGGAGGCTGTTTTTTTGAAAAGAAATATGGATGTTCCCTGGAGTTATTCCGGAGACAATGGACCTGAACATTGGCACACTTTGTGCGATTGGTATGCACAAGGCGCCGAATTTCCTTACCAATCCCCAATTGCTTTAGTTCACGATGAAACCGAAGAACCTATCGATCAGGACTTGGCTTTTCACTATAAACGAGAGCGGTTCACGGAAAAAGAATTCAAAAATACGATTCACTTCGTTCCATATAACAAAGAAAGTTATGTCACATTTAAAGGGATCAACTACTATTTGACGGATATTCATTTCCACATGCCGTCTGAACATATTATCGATGATGAACAGCAAGAATTAGAGTTTCATCTCGTCCATATGAATGAGGACGGAGAAAACTTGGTTGTGGGCATCTTATTCAAATTGACGGATAAGCTCAACTGGATCTGCAATCAGCAAGACGACAGCATCTGGGACTTTGAAAACCATACGCAATGGTTTGATCCGACTATGTTCTTACCAGAACGCACCCACCATTTCCATTATGTGGGTTCGTTGACGACACCGCCAACCAAAGGGCCAATCAATTGGTTCGTCTTTGACTGGATCGGGGAGATGAGCCGCCGCTTCATTTTGGAATTCCGGGAAGAAGTGTTAGAAAACAATAATCGCCCATTACAAGACCGCAAAGATCGACCTATTTATTTCTATTAATTTATAAAAATAGATCCTTTTACGTAGTGTTTCTCACTGACTTCATTTGATGGTCAGTATAGAAACCACTTCGTAAGGGTAATCAATAAAAATGATGTTAGAATTTTTAGAATGTCATTGACTAGAAAAAGACGAAAACTCTTCGTCTTTTTTTATTTTTATATTCTAGGACCATGAAGGCTATGCTAAAATATTAAATAAGCTGATTCTCGGCAGTTAATGCATTGTGAAAATAAATACAAATATAGTTTTTTTTAGAAAAAGAGCAGACACGGTAAAGCTTTTTTGGCTGAGTATTTTATAGTGAAAGAAAGGAAATCCATATGCATGCATGGGAAGCAATCCAAAAATCCATCGATTTTATCGAAGACAATCTTGCTGAGTCGCTAGAGATCGAAACGTTAGCACAAGTCGCATCACTTTCTGTATTTTATTATCAACGCTTATTTACTCGCTTAGTTAAAATTTCTGTTAGGGAATATATAAAACTGCGTCGTCTGGCCAGAGCCGCTGTTTTATTAAAAGACAGAAAAAGTCGAGTCATTGAGGTCGCTTTTGAGGTTGGTTTTAGCAGCCATGCAGTATTTTCAAGAACCTTTAAGACCGTTTATGGACTTTCACCTTCTCTTTACCAAAAAGCGCCGATCGGCTTGCAAAATTTTGATAAGCCGGATCTATCTTTAGGGTATATTGTCACAGAAGAAGGCAATCCATTGATCAGCGAAGGAGTCGTTTTGGAGATTCAGAAGAAGCAAAATCAGCAACCGCTGGTTTTTTGTGGCGTTGTTGGTTACTATCCATTTAAGTATGGAAAAATGCTGGGCCAACGAACAGGGATTGATCCGATTGATGATATTTGGCATGATTTTTATCAAAAGACTGCCAATCAGCCTCGCACCGATCATTGCCTGATCGGTGTTTCATTTCCGGGAGATGCGCCTGAAGGCTATTCAAGTTATTTTGTTGGTCAAATATCTGATGGTTCGCAATTTCTCAACTGCACTGAATGGACTTTACCAGAACGTGAGTATATTGTTTGCAGTTTTGATACGGTCTCAGAGCAACTGATCATCAATATGGGAAAGGCGATGCGTTATACCCGTTTTTGGCTCAAGAAAAATGGCTGGATTGCTGAGAATTTTTTTCCTGAGCTTTATCGAAAAGGGGAAAATCATGTGGTTCATGTCGAATTATGGATTCCTTTTAAAAAAAGAATTATGATGCAAGGAGGAACAGAATAATGACCCACCAGTATGAAGAAGGAATAAAGCTGCTTGAAGAAAAATTCGGACATTTTAAAGACAATGTGATTGCCCTTGCGACGACAGCTTGTGACAAAACTGTAGAGGGACACATACAACCAGTCGTTCGAGAAGTTGATGCTTTTTATGAAGAGGGCGTTTTTTACGTGTCGACACACGAGCAATCCAATAAAATCAAGCAAATCAAAAAGAACCCAGCAGTTTCCATTGCTGTTAGCGGTGAATGGTTTACTGCGGTCGGTCAAGGGGAGAATTTAGGTTGGGTGCTAGACCCTAAAAATGCAGAATTAAGATGCAAAATTCGCAAAGCCTTTGTCTGGTACGACGAAGTCAACAATGAGAATGATAAAGGCTGTTGCTTTCTAGCAATCCATTTGACCAAAGGAACGTTGAATATCAATCACTGGGAAAAGCTGTATCATTTTGATTTCGAGAAGAAAGTCACTATGGAGGATGGTGGAATTTATTAGCTAGCAGAAGCTACTTTCTCACGGTGATTTTCGAATGCCATTCTATCGGATCTAGCAGATACGTCGATGGCTAAATTCTGAGAAGGCTTGCCTTTTGTGTTTCAAGCTAAGCAAAATTTTCGCTGAAAGAGCAGTAGATAGAAGGAAAAAGCATAAAAACCGATCACAAGCGCGTGTAGTTTCGCAGCGCTTGTGTGGTCGGTTCTTTTATTGATTACACTATGATTTTTTGATCCGAATAGGCTGAGGAGCAGCTAGGACTGTTTTAATCTCAAAATTCCCTCATCAGGTGTCACAAAAAGCGTTTTTTGATTCTCATAAATGACGAATCCAGGTTTGGCACCATTCGGTTTCCGAATATGTTTGACTTGCACATAGTCCACCGGTACTTGGGCAGATTGACGATATTTTGAGAAATATGCGGCAAGCTCTGCAGCTTCCATTAAGGTTGTCTCACTAGGATCATCCGAACGAATGATGACATGAGAGCCAGGAATATTTTTGGTATGCAGCCAGATATCACTCTTACGAGCTGTTTTTAAGGTCAGTTGGTCATTTTGTAAATTGTTTTTTCCAACGAAAATTTCTGTTCCGTCTGAAGAAAGAAATCGTTCTGGTTGCGAAGGAGCGGCTTTTTTACGCTGTTTCGTCCGATTTTTGACATAGCCTTGTGCAATCAGTTCTTCCCGAATAACCGCCAGATCCATTGGAGAGGCGATTTCTAATTGGGCTAACACGGATTCGAGATACGCGATTTCTTCTTTCGTTTCGGCAATCTGCTGATGGACCAATTTGACTGCATTTTTTAATTTCTGATAACGTTGAAAATATTTCTGAGCATTTTGATTGGGAGAAAGAGCGGGATCTAATTTGATCGTCAAAAGCCGATTCTCATCATAGTAATTTTCCAAATCAACTGAAGCAGCACCACGGGGGACTTGATTCATAAAGGTCGTCAAAAGCTCACCTTTTTGACGAAATTCTTCGGCGTTTTCTGAATCGATTAACGTTTGTTGGCGTTTCTTTAACTTCAATTGGTTCCGTTTCAGTTCATTCTCAATCTTCTTTAGTAATTCGCCACCTTGTTGTTTGACCCGATCTCTTTCCGCCTTGTCGTGATAAAACGCATCTAAAAGCTCGCTCAGACTCTGATAAGAGGTGACAGTGGTGGTCGCATCGATCAATGATGGATAGGGAATTGGTGTAAAATATTCCTTTTTCTCTGACTGGAGATAACTTGGTGCTAGCTCCTGGGTAAGCTCTGTAAAGAAAGCTTCCCACTGACGCAGTTTTTCATTGGGATTGGCATTGATTCGAGCGATTAATTCTTCTGCTGTATCGCGGCCTAAGCCTTGGAATCGTTGTTGAAGTTCTTTTGCCGTCAAGGGATCGATGGTCGATAATTCTTCAAAAATTTTGGTGCGAGAGGCTGTAAAAGGATTAAGTGTTGTTTGCTTTGGTGGTGCAATATAAGTAGCACCCGGTAATAAAGTACGATACGTATTTTGTGAATGACCAATGTGTTTGATTGTATCGACAATTTTTCCGCTCGTCTTATTCATTAATAAAATCGTGCTGTGACGGCCCATCAATTCGACAATCAAGACGAGGGATTGTAAATCACCTAGTTCATCTCGTCGAGTAAAATGAAAATGGATCACACGGTCATTGTCGATTTGTTCGATTGATTCTAAGATCGCCCCTTCTAAATATTTCCGCAGCATCATCAAGAAATTCGGTGGGGTTTCTGGATTGCTATAGGCGATCGTTGTGCATTGCACACGAGCATAGGTGGGATGTGCGGATAGCAAAAGTTTATGATTTTTCCCTTGGGCACGGATCACAAATACGACCTCATTTTCATAAGGTTGATGAATTTTGTTCACACGTCCACTGGTTAATTGATTTTGTAATTCTTTGACCATTAAATGGGTAAAAACACCATCAAAAGACATATTGTTTCCCTCTTTTCTTATAAGGATAGTTTGACTGAGGGATTGATCCTTCCAATGTCAAATATTCCTATCTATTATACCGAAGAATCCAAAGAAAAGCCATGGCAGCTAGCTTTCCTTTTTCTTGTTAGGTTGGTGATCGGTGGTTTGCAGTGCACGCTCAATTTCTTTGTTCAAGAAATAAGAGATGACTGTTCGAATAATAACGACTGCAGCTAGACGTACGATGTCTTCGAAAGTAGGGTGGATGATCGTCTCAATAATATCTGCTGCAATCAAGATCTCAAGACCTAATAAGACATAACTCCCTAAATAATTGCGGATAAAATTATTTTCTCTGGCTGCCACCAAACGGTCCTTTTCTGTTAATTCGTAGCGCACGAAATCAATGCCTGCGATCAATACACCCCAAACGATGACGAAAATGGAGAGAAAGTTTAAACAGACAACAATGAAATCGAAGATTGGGTTGGCTCCAGTCATCAAAGAACTAGCTAGATTATGCATAATGACTCCTTTACCGTTTTCTTTTATCTTACCGAATTATCGAAGAAATGTGAAGTTTCTTGACGTTCTAGAAGGGAATTGATAGTATGAATTAATAGTAGGATTTTTAAAAAAGGTGGGCAAATTATGGAACAAGTTAGGAACTTTGTTCATTACACGAAAGAAAAAACAGTGGAAAGCTGGCAGGCTTTGTTAGATGATCTATACCGAGATCAGAAAAAAACGATTTTCACGCTGATCGGAGGCATTCTTTTCGCGCTGGTTTTTGCAGGCTTGATCGTTTTTTCTCAAAATCGCATCAACGCCTCTTTAGTGGATCGAATCGCTTTCGACAAGTTACCTTCGGAAAAAGTACAGCCATTACCATATTTGACAGCTGATAAGACGATTCGCGAAACAAGAGCGATTTCTGTGATGTACAGTAAACCAAATGGCCCACAGCTGGATCAAGTGTTTGATCTGATCCAAGCACAGGAAGACGAAATGAATCGAACATTTTTTTATTATCCGATCGTCTATGACGTGGCATTTTTCTCCAATGAATATGACATTGATCCTGATAAAGTGACCTTTGTCTTCTATGAAGAAGGAGTCGAGAAAAATCGCTTTACTTTTGATTCATTTGAGCAGCCAACGACGGAATTCATCCCAGAATTGAATCGTTTACCCATGTGGACGATTCGTTCTTCTGCCAATGATTGATAAAAAAATCTGACAATTTGACAGAAAATTGTTGACGTTTTTTTATCAATAGGCTAAACTGAATTCAATCAAGAAAGAAAACAAGTTGAGAAGGAGGAACAATCATGAAACTATTTATTCCATTGCAAGTGAAATCATGGCAAAACTGGCGTAGATAGTTGTATTGATGGGACCTCATTCCATAGATACAACTTTTTAGAGAACCTTCTAAAGTGCTGTATCTATGCTGGTAGTTGAATTTATCGCCGCATAGGACAACCTTCTATGCGGCTTTTGCTTACTTGCAATTGCCGTCACATAGGCAGTTGCTTTTTTTGTTCTCAAAAACCGTAAAAACGAAAACACGAAAAACGTAAGCAGAAAAAGGAGAATGAAAAATGAAAAACAAGGGATTAATTGCATCGGTTGCCGTTATTTTATTATTTTTAGGAGCGACCTTTGTCTATCAGTTAGGAATGAGAAGTGGGACCAATCAAGCCAGTGAGACTTCGGAACCAGTAGAAAAAGCTGAAAAAACAGTTGGAATCCTGCAGTTTGTCAGTCATGAAGCGTTAGATGCGATCACCGAGGGGATCAAAGAAGGCCTTAAAGAATCAGGCTATACCGAAGGGGACAACTTGACGATTGTATTCCAAAACGGCCAAGCGGATCAAAGCAAATTGGCAACGATGAGTCAGCAGCTGCTAAATAAAGATGCCGACGTTTTGGTTGGGGTAGCAACACCCGCAGCACAAGCGTTGGCGAATGTCACTCAGGATGTACCAATCGTTTTAGGAGCGGTCACTGATCCAGTTGGGGCAAATCTCGTGGCAGATATGGATCAACCCGGCGGAAATATCACTGGTGTTTCAGATAAAGCACCCGTCGCTGCGCAAATCAAACTAGCAAAAGATTTGCTACCGGAGGCAAAAACAGTCGGCATTTTGTATTCTTCGACCGAAGACAATTCGAAATACCAAGTGGCAGAAGCAGAAGCTGCTGCCGAAGAAAATGGCTTGACCAGCAAATCGTATGCCGTTCCTTCAAGTAACGAAATTGCTCAAATGGTGCAAGTGATGGCACGAGAAGTCGACTTTATCTATATTCCGTTAGATAATACGATTGCAAACGCAATGCAGACGGTAGTACAAGAAGCCAATAAATCAAAAACGCCCATCATCACGTCTGTTGATACGATGGTGGAACAAGGCGGCTTAGCAACGGTTGGGCAAGATCAATTTACGATTGGGGTCGAAACTGGGAAGATGGTGGCAGCAATTCTTGACGGGACGGCCGAACCTGCGACAACGCCGATCTATACATTCAGCGATGGCGAAACGATCATTAATGAAACACAAGCGCAGTTATTGGGAATCACTATCCCAGAAAACCTCAAAGACGAGGCAAAATTGATTACAACGACACCGGAAAGTGAAGCAAGTGATGAGTAACAATTAGGAACAGCAATCACCTGCGATCACCGAGAGAGTCTTGAAAGAGAAAACTTGTAAGAATATGGAGGAAGAATGATGATTGTTTCAGCAATAGGGCAAGGGCTACTTTGGGGAATCCTGGGATTAGGGATTTTTATGACCTATCGTATTTTGAATTTCCCGGATATGACGACGGAAGGGTCCTTTCCGTTAGGCGGTGCTGTCTGTGTGACAGCGATCACCCATGGGGTGTCGCCCGTCTTAGCGACTTTGTTAGGAGTATTGGCTGGGATGTGTGCGGGCTGTGTGACAGGACTTCTTTATACAAAAGGCAAAATTCCCGTGATTTTAGCAGGTATTTTGGTGATGTCTTCATTGAACTCGGTCATGCTGTTTGTGATGCGCTCACCAAACCTCTCTTTATTAAACCAACCGAAAATTCAAGATTTTTTTACTAGAATGAATTTACCGAATTATTATGATACGGTGATTATCGGATTGATCATGGTCTTGTTGATTGGGGGCGTCTTGGTTTACTTTTTCCATACCAACTTGGGTCAAGCTTATATTGCTACCGGGGATAATGAACACATGGCCAAGTCAATGGGGATCAATACGGATCGAATGAAAATCATTGGACTGATCGTCTCCAATGGCGTGATCGCACTCTCAGGCGCATTGATCGCTCAAAACGACGGCTACGCCGACATAAGCAAGGGAATCGGTGTGATCGTTATCGGACTGGCGTCAATCATCATTGGTGAGGTATTATATGGTGAATTGACCTTGCTGGAACGTCTGATCGCTATCGTGATCGGCAGCATTATCTACCAATTATTGATCCTATTTGTGATCAAAGCTGGATTTGATACGACTTACTTGAAGATCTTCTCTGCAATCGTCTTGACGATCTGCCTGTTGATCCCTCAATTTAAACAAGCCTTGCATCTACGCACTGGTTTTGAAACGGAGGATGAATAATGTTAGCCTTAAAAAAAGCCTTTAAAGTTGTCGGCAACGGACCGAATGAGAAAAAAGTGCTCTTGAATAAAATCGATCTTTCTTTAAAACCAGGAGAATTTGTCACGGTCGTCGGAGGAAATGGCGCCGGCAAAAGTACGTTATTCAACTGCATCTCAGGCACCATGCCCTTGACGAGTGGGCAAGTGATGATCGATGATCAAAACGTGACCGCACTTTCGGAAGAAAAACGCGCCCGCTTTTTGGCACGTGTCTTCCAAGACCCGAAAATGGGGACGGCTCCCCGTATGACAGTGGCAGAAAATCTTCTATTAGCACAAAAAAGAGGGGAAAAACGGTCACTAGGTCTTCGACAACTCCAAGGGCAAAGAGAAACGTTCTATGCCCTTTGTAAAGAAATCGGCAATGGGTTGGAAAATCATTTGGATACGCCAACGGGCAGTTTATCTGGTGGTCAACGACAGGCACTAAGTTTATTGATGGCAACGATTCAAACACCAAAACTGTTGTTGCTAGATGAACATACGGCTGCGTTAGACCCAAAGACCTCCAAACAACTGATGCAAATCACAGCAAAACGCGTGGAAGAACAAAATCTAACTTGTCTCATGATCACCCATCGGATGGAAGATGCATTAAAATACGGAGACCGCCTGATCCTGCTCAGAAAAGGGGAAATCGTCAAGGATCTTTCAGCAGATGAAAAAGCTCGCTTAAGTTTACCAGAACTGTTACTGTTCTTTGAAGACGACTTATAAACCCTTGATAGAACAGTGTTTTCAAAAAAAATAATCAAATAAATGAAAAAAATAAGAAAAAATCATTGACATCTTTCAAAGTTAAACCTATACTTAGGTCAATCTTACATCAGTTTGGAGCGAAGGACTATGCAAAAATTATTGCTAACGAACCCCACACAACTGAATAAATATTACTTTAGCTATTTTAGATAGGTTTGTATTCATGAAGGCATGGGTACAAACGCTAAGTTTGTATCTATGATGGCTAGAGCATTTCGTAATGAATTCGCAGCCACGTAGATCGTAAAATCTATAGTGGCTATTTTTTATATTCACATATCTAGCTTTGCCGATATGTAATGTTTGAAGGTGTTCACTGTAGATTCTTAAATTTACGGTGGACATCTTTTTTTGTTGAAAGGAATGAACCAGATGAAACAAATGATAACCGGTCACACACGGTTGGCGGCGCTATTTGCCAAACCAGCCAAACACAGCATCTCTCCAGCGATGCACAATCTTTCTTTTGAAGAACAAGGGATCGACGCCGTGTATCTGGCCTTTGATGTTGAGCCGGATGATTTAGCCGCTAGTATCCAAAGCATCCGTCAGTTGGATCTCTTAGGTGTCAATCTATCAATGCCCCATAAAATGGCAGCAGTACCGTTGATGGATGAATGCTCACCAGCAGCCGAGCTGATCGGCGCAATCAATACAATCGTCAATCAAGAGGGGCGATTGATTGGTCACAATACAGATGGTATCGGCTTTATGCGCGCACTTGAAGACATTCAAGTGTCGATCATTGGAAAAACGATGACTGTGATCGGTGCAGGTGGAGCAGCGACAGCAATCATTAGTCAAGCTGCACTAGATGGTGTCAAAACGATCCGTGTCTTTAACCGCAAGGATGAGTTTTATCCAATCATCCAGGAAAAATTGACACAGATCGCAGAAAAGACCGCCTCTGAGATCACATTAACGGATTTAGAAGATCAGACGGCTCTAAAAACAGCCATCGATCAAAGCAGTCTTTTAGTTAATGCTACTGGCGTGGGGATGAAGCCGAATGATACGGTAAGTCCTCTAAAAGACAAAACACTCTTGCGGGAATCATTAGCTGTCTATGATGTCATCTATAATCCAAGAGAATCGCAGCTTTTGAAAGATGCGAAAGAAGTCGGTGCCAAAACTGCAAACGGCTTAAGCATGTTGCTGTATCAAGGTGCAGCTGCATTTAAACTTTGGACAGGCCAAGAAATGCCTGTTGAAAAAGTAAAAGCACTTATTGAATCCATGTAAAAAATAAAAAAATTAGAAAAAACGAAAGTAGGAAGAAAAAATGATCGTAATTATGAAACCAGGCGCTACGCCAGAACAAGTTGAAGTTGTTGTAACTAGAATCAAAAAAGAAGGCTTAGATGTTCAAGTCAACCAAGGAAAAGAACAGGTCGTTATCGGGTTAAAAGGGGATACACGCCGCATCCAAGATGTTGCTTTTCGCAGCTACGAAGGTGTCGAAGATGCCATTCGGATCTCAAATACTTACAAATTGACCTCTCGTGAGTTCCATCCGCAAGATACGGTTGTGGATGTAGATGGTGTGAAAATCGGTGACGGCAACTTTGTTACGATGGCTGGTCCATGTTCGATTGAAGGATTAGACCAAATTCGTGAATGTGCCCGAATCGCCAAAGCTGGTGGTGCACAAATCTTACGTGGTGGTGCCTTCAAACCCCGCACGTCGCCTTACGCATTCCAAGGGCTTGAAGAAGAAGGGCTAAAATACATTCGCCAAGCAGCTGATGAAACTGGCATGAAAGTCATCACAGAAGTCATGGACGAAGGGCATATCGATATGGTGGCGGAATACAGTGATATTTTACAGATTGGTGCTCGGAACATGCAAAACTTCAAATTGCTAGCTGCCGTTGGAAAAACCGGGAAACCAATTGGCCTTAAACGAGGCATCTCAGGCACGATCGACGAATGGTTGAATGCTGCGGAATACATCGCCGTTCAAGATAAAAGTGAAGTGATTTTCATTGAACGTGGGATCCGAACTTACGAAACAGCAACCCGTAATACCTTTGATCTAAGTGCAGTACCAATCATCAAAAAATTGAGCCACTTCCCAATCATCGTTGATCCTAGTCATGGAACAGGTATTTGGGATCTTGTACCACCAATGGCAAGAGCGGGTGTTGCTGCTGGCGCCGATGGGATGATCGTTGAGATCCATCCAGATCCAGCCAATGCTTGGTCTGATGGTCCTCAATCACTTAACGAAAAAACGTACATGAACATGATGAAAGAAGTCCATATCATGGAAAAAGCGATGAAAGAAATCAAAGCGTTGCAAGACTAAGCGTGAAGACAACCAATAAAAGAGGTGCAAAAATCAATGTTACACATTCACTTAGAAGACCATTCCTATGATATCCTCATTAAACGAGGGGCGTTTCGAAAAGTCGGAACCTGGGTACAACAGTTGTGGGACAAACAGCGCATTGCCGTCATTACAGACAGCAATGTCGCACCCCTGTATGGCGGACAAATCGTTGATTCCATAACCGCTGCCGGGTTTGAAGCGACACTGTTAATCGTACCAGCCGGCGAAAAAAGCAAATCACTAGAGCAAGCAGCTAGTTTATATGATGGTCTTGCCCAATTCGGAATGACCAGAAGCGATGGGATCATTGCCCTTGGTGGCGGTGTGATCGGTGATCTCGGAGGATTTGTTGCTTCTACTTATATGCGCGGCATTGATTTCTTGCAGATTCCGACGACGTTATTGGCACAGGTCGATTCAAGTATCGGCGGAAAAACAGCTGTAAATACTGGCAGTGCCAAGAATCTCGTTGGCACGTTTGCCCAACCAGCCGGTGTGATGATCGATCCAGATTTACTTGAAACTTTGCCGCTTAAACGCGTCCAAGAAGGCATTGCTGAAATCATCAAGTCAGCCGCTATTGCAGATCCTGAACTTTGGCAAACGTTAGCAGGTTTGAAAGATGAAGCCGATTTGTTGGCCCACGCTGAAAATGTGATCACAGCTTCTTTAAAGGTTAAACAAAAAGTAGTGGAAGAAGACCCCTTTGATCATGGTAGTCGTCTGACACTGAACTTCGGTCATACGATCGGTCATGGCTTAGAAAGAACGGCTGCTTTTGAGACTAGTCACGGAGAAGGCGTTGCGATGGGGATGATTATGATTACCCGACATGCAGAAGCCACCGGATTAACACCAAAAGGTACGACCCAGCAGCTTACAGAAATGGTTGAGAAGTTTCACTTGCCGATTACACCAAGGGAAATAGATAAAGAGCAATTATACCAAGCAATCACTCATGATAAAAAAGCCCGCGGGCAACAATTGAAGATTATTCTATTAGAAGCGATCGGACAGGCGAAAATCGTGACGATCCCGACTGAAAAAATCAAAGACTACCTAGTATAAGAAAGGAAGGTAACGGATCATGCGTTATATTACAGCAGGCGAATCACATGGACCAGAGTTGACCGCCATTATCGAAGGGTTACCGGCAGGATTGCCATTAACAGCAGAAGACATCAATTTTGAATTAGCGAGACGACAAACCGGCTATGGTCGTGGGGGACGGATGTTGATTGAAAAAGACCAAGTCCGTATCACTTCCGGTATCCGTCATGGAAAAACATTAGGCTCTCCTGTGACTTTAGTGGTCGAGAACAAAGATTGGAAAAATTGGACCAAGGTCATGGCAATCGAAGAGGTACCAGAAAAAGACCGCAAACTACGACGAGTGGCACGACCAAGACCTGGTCATGCTGACTTGGTCGGCGGTATGAAATACCACCATCAAGATCTACGAAACGTCCTGGAACGTTCATCTGCCCGGGAAACGACTATGCGGGTAGCCATCGGCGCAATCGCGAAGAAAATTTTGAAGGAGCTTGGCATCGATGTGGCAGGTCATGTAACGATGTTAGGCGGCATCAAAGCAGAAATTCCAGAAGGGTTGACCGTTAAAGAAATCGCAAAACGTTCTGAAGCTTCAGAAGTAAGGGTGTTAGATCCGTCAGTCGAAGAAGAAATCAAGCAGTTGATCGATCAAACGAAGAAAAATGGTGATACGATCGGCGGCGTAGTGGAAGTGCTTGTTGGCGGCGTTCCTGCTGGTCTTGGCAGTTACGTGCAATGGGACAAAAAACTTGATGCGAAGATTGCCCAAGCCGTGGTCAGTATCAACGCCTTTAAAGGTGCTGAGTTCGGTGTTGGCTTTGAGGCAGGTGTTTTACCGGGTTCAAAAGTCATGGATGAGATTTTATGGGACGAACAACGGGGCTACACCCGTCGCAGCAACAACCTAGGTGGTTTTGAAGGCGGCATGACGAACGGGGAACCAATTGTGGTTCGCGGGGTTATGAAGCCGATCCCGACCTTGTACAAGCCGTTGCAAAGTGTTGATATCGACAGCAAAGAACCGTATAAAGCAAGCGTCGAACGCTCAGATAGCACCGCTGTACCAGCAGCTAGTGTTGTTTGTGAGAGTGTGGTGGCAACAGTGGTGGCCAATGAACTATTAGAAAAGTTTCCAAGTGATTCTTTCGAAGAATTGACCGCATCTGTTCAGGCGTATCGAGAATACTTGTTAACCTACTGATTAAAGAAACAGCAAAAAATTCCAGTAGAAATGAGGATTCTTTTCATGAGCCAAAATATCTTCGTCGCCGGTCTAGGATTGATCGGCGCTTCCTTAGCAACATGTATCAAAAAGGCACATCCGCAAGTGCATTTGATGGGGTGGGATTGTCAGGAAACCAATGAGATCGCATTAGCAACAAATTTAGTAGACGAAGTGCCCCCTTCATTTTCTGAAGGTGCTGTCCGTGCCGACGTGATTTTGTTGGCATTGCCGGTAGAGATCACCAAAAACTATCTTGCCGAACTGGGGGCACTTTCATTAAAGCCTTCGGTCCTGGTAACAGACACCGGCAGTACCAAAGCGGAAATCACGCAATTTGCCGAGTCCTTTTCCTTTGATTTTATTGGGGGCCATCCGATGGCTGGCTCTCATAAATCAGGGATCACAGCAGCCGATGAGAACCTTTTCGAGAATGCTTACTATATCTTCACACCGACGAAAAGTCAGCGGGTGGAAGAACTACAAGAGCTTTTTCGCGGCACTAGAGCCAAATATGTGGCACTTGCTCCCCAAGAGCATGATCAAATCACAGGGATGTTGAGCCATCTGCCTCATATTATTGCTTCGGGATTAGTCAATCAGGCAGATGCCTTCAACCACGAACACCCTAGAGCACAGCAACTTGCAGCAGGCGGTTTTCGCGATATCACTCGCATTGCTTCTTCAGATCCTCGTATGTGGACCGATATCTTATTGAGTAATCGACAGGAGCTGCTGCAGCTGATCGATGAGTGGCAAAAACAAATGACGACCATGGCTCACTGGTTGCAGAAAAAAGACGAACGGGCGATCTTTCGGTTTTTTGAATCCGCGAAGGAAACACGGGATCAATTGCCGGTTCATCAAAATGGGGCGATCCCAGCATTCTATGATCTATTCATCGATGTACCGGATCATCCCGGCGTTGTCGCTGAAGTGACGGGGCTATTGAGCGAACATCAGCTCTCTTTGATCAACTTGAAAATTCTTGAAACTCGAGAAGATATTATTGGTGTTTTACAGATTTCATTCAAAACGCAAAATGATTTGCTGCAAGCAGAGCAGCTGATTCAAAAAAAGACGACCTATTCATGTCGAAAAAAATAGGAGGCCGTTATGAAACTAAAAAAAGCAACACATCTAAAAGGGACGATAGCAGTCCCTGCTGACAAATCAATCTCGCATCGTAGTATCATGTTCGGGGCGTTAGCCGAAGGGACAACGATTGTCCGTAATTTCTTGCGTGGAGAAGACTGCTATAGCACCCTTCATGCATTTCAATCATTAGGCGTTCCAATCCATGATGACGGTCAGACGATCACGATTGAAGGACAGGGCTTTAATGGCCTTAAGCCTGCCCAAGACCCAATTGATATCGGCAATTCTGGTACAACGATTCGCTTAATGATGGGGATTTTGGCTGGACAGCCATTTACAACCACCTTATTCGGCGATAACTCTTTGAATAAACGTCCGATGAACCGAGTGATGCTGCCATTAAGAGAAATGGGTGCCAATGTGAGAGGGCATGAGCAGACGGAGTTCCCACCGATCACCGTTAATGGTACTGCTTCTTTACAGCCCATCAATTATCAGATGCCCGTAGCAAGTGCCCAAGTAAAATCGGCGCTGATTTTTGCGGCATTGCAAGCACAAGGTACCTCGACGATTATTGAAAAAGAGACAAGTCGCAACCATACCGAAGAAATGATTCGTCAATTCGGTGGTGTCATTACAACACAAGGCAAAACGATCACTGTGACGGGACCTCAAACACTCCAAGGACAAGAAGTAATTGTTCCTGGTGATATTTCCTCCGCTGCTTTTTTCCTAACAGCCGGCGCGATTATGCCAGAAAGTGAGATCGTTTTAAAAAATGTCGGGATCAACCCCACTCGTACAGGAATTCTTGACGTACTAGAGGAGATGGGTGCTTCAATTGCTTTTTCTAATCAAGACGATCAGAATCAATCAGCTGACCTTACCGTTCGAAGTTCTACCTTGCAGGCAGTGACCATCGCTGGCGATATTATCCCACGTTTGATCGATGAATTGCCGATCATTGCGTTGTTAGCCACGCAGGCTCATGGCAAAACGGTGATCAAAGATGCGGAAGAACTAAAAGTAAAAGAAACCAACCGAATTGATGCAACTGCCGAAGAGTTGACAAAACTTGGAGCGGACATCACTCCCACCGAGGACGGGTTGATCATCAACGGTCCAACCCCTTTGCATGGCGGACGTGTGTCAAGTCGGGGGGACCATCGCATCGGCATGATGCTGCAAATTGCCGCCTTATTGACAGATGAAGAGGTAGAATTAGAAAAAGCCGAAGCCGTAGCAGTTTCTTATCCTGATTTTTTTGAGGATGTCGCACGTTTGGCTAAAGGAGGAAACAGCGAGTGAAAAAAGTGATATTAATTGGCTTTATGGGTGCTGGAAAAACCACGATTGGTCGTCTTTTGGCTGAAGAAACGAAACAGTCTCATGTGGATTTTGATGACTTGATCGTTGCTGAGATCGGCATGACCATTCAAGAATTTTTCGACCAACACGGTGAGGAAGCCTTTCGCAAAATCGAAACGGATATTTTAGCTAAAACTTTGGCAAAGGAACAAATTATTTCCACTGGTGGGGGCATCGTATTAAAAGAAGAAAATCGTCAACTTTTAAAAGAGATGCCGCTCGTCGTGTATTTAAAAACAGATCCCGAGGAGCTGATTCATCGCTTAAAGGCGGATAATGGCAGCATTCGTCCCTTAGTCGTCTCAAAATCACCAGAAGAAATATTGGCTGTTTACCGTCCTCGGATCCCTCTTTATGAAGAAACTGCTTCATTGATCGTTGAAACGACGAACAAAGCACCAGAAGAAATCGTACAGGAAATTTTGATCAAAGCGGGTGCATAAAATGAAGATTGGTTATTTAGGACCGAAAAGTTCCTTTACGCATATAGCTGCGCAAGAAGCTTATCCGGAAAATACCTGTATCCCCTATGGATCGATTCCGCTTTGTATTCAAGCGCTAGCTAACGGCGTGATCGATCGCGCGGTCGTTCCGAACGAGAACTCATTAGAAGGGTCTGTTCATGCCACGATTGATACGCTCTTTCGTCAAAATCAGTTGAGCATCGAACAGGAAGTTATTTTACCGATCAATCATCAATTGTTAGTTTCTCAGCAAACAGCAAAAGACAACCGTCCCATCACTAAGATTATTTCTCATCCGCAAGCCTTAGCGCAATGTGCCGACTTCATCGAAGCCCGATTTGCTGGAGCTACTGTTGAGGCGGTTGCTTCCACAACGACTGCAGCAGCCTACGTAGCAAAACATCCAGAAGAAGCAGTTGCGGCGATTGCTTCCAAAGAAGCGGCATTGGCCTATCAATTAACGATCAAAGAAACCAATATTCAAGATGTTGCCTTTAATCAAACCCGTTTTTGGGTTTTGACGAAGAAAGCAGCAAACACCCAGTTACCAGAGCAGACTGCTGAGAAAGCAACGATTTTTGTGACGCTCCCAGCAAACCGACCGGGGATCTTGCACAAAATCTTAGCAACCTTTGGCTGGCGAGAAATTGATTTAAGCAAAATTGAATCGCGGCCTTCAAAAACCACCTTAGGGGAATACTTTTTCGTGATCGATCTGGTGATGGACAAGCCGTGGCAACTGATTGTAAATGCTTTTGAAGAGATTCAGTTGTTGGGTGGTCAAGTCCATCTTCTCGGCGTGTATTCCGTAAATGTTGTTGAGGAAGTGACAAAAAATGACTCAAGTCAAAATAAAATTTAGCCAAGATGAAACCCTTTTAGCAACGTTTCATAAAGAGATCCAAACACAGCACCATCAATGGTACCCAACGATTTTTAAGCCCTTTGATCAGTCAAGATTTGAACAAGCAATCACACAGCAGCTGCAAGAGCCAAGCCACCACTTTTTTATCGCTTGGTTGGCGGACCAGCCTTGTGGCTTTGTGCATCTTCAAGAGGTCTGTTTGCCACAAAATGCGATGATGCATGAACGAAAGTGGCTGGAAATTGCAGCGATCGCTGTTGACCCTCGGTACCAAGGGATGCATATTGGAAAACAATTGTTGGCATTTGCTGAAAACGTTGCGCTGGAAAAAGGCTTCGATGATCTCTCACTAAACTTTTGGTCGGCAAACCAAGTGAAATCATTTTATGAGCAAGCAGGATTTGTGAGCATACGACAAGGTGCATCAAAGCATCTAAGGTAAAATATGAAGAAATTTCCTAGAAAAAGGTTAAAATTTCAGAAAATAGCTTTCTTTCTATAAGGTCTAGGGTATCCTTATAGACAGAGAGCTATTTTTTAGTTGGAGGATCAGAAGCAATGAGCAGGATGGAAAAAAATAAAAAACTGCATGAGCGGCTAGAAAAGGAATCCAGTGAGGCAGCCAAAGAAAGTATCTTTGCCCGCAGAGAAGCCAAAAGAAGAAACCAGCGCGTCAGACCGAGCGATTCTACTCCGTCTGCTGATGAGCGGGTAGGAGACATTTCTTATCAAAACACCCAGCAGTCTAGGGCAAGCGACCCTCGTGTGGCCCAAAGTTTCCGAGAACAGTCACAAGTAGGAGCAAAAAAATCTGAGGGACGAAAAAGCGCAATCCCCCCGCTATCTGCTCAGGGGCCTGCGATGCATCAAAGCCAGGAACAAAGCAAACAAAAACCGCCAAAGCTTAAGAAGACCAAGCAACCCAAACAAAAGAAAAAGCGGAAGCACCCAGTTCTGCGTATTGTGGTTCGGGTACTATTGGTGCTTTTTGCCTATTCATTGATTGCGTTTCTTGTCGGTCAGCAAGTCGCAAGAAGTGACGCTGCTTTTGCTACGACTGATGAAGAGACCTTTAATGGTACGGCCGCTGCAAATGGTGCTCGGAATATATTGCTCATTGGTAGTGATAGTCGTGAAGGAGAAGCTGGACGAGCAGACACTATTATGGTTTTGCAATTAGATGGTCCCAGTAAGCAACCGAAGCTACTTTCCTTTATGCGGGATACTTTAGTTACGATTCCCGGTTATGGCGAAAACAAGATCAATGCGGCTTATGCCTTTGGTGGTGCTGATTTGGTTAGACAAACGTTAGCGGAGAACTTCGGGCTAGAAACCAACTATTATGCAAAAGTTGACTTTCGTTCCTTTGAAAAAGTGATCGACACATTGTTTCCCTCAGGCGTTGCTATCAACGCGGAAAAAGATATGAGTAAAAATCTTGAAGTTGCCATCAAGCAAGGGCAACAACAAATGAATGGGCTTGAGCTGTTGCAATACGCACGCTTTCGGATGGACGAAGAAGGTGACTTCGGTCGTGTAAGACGACAGCAGCAAGTAATGGATGCGATCTTTAGCGAAATGAAAAATCCTTTAGCTATTTTAAAATTGCCTTATGCAGCTGGAAAAGTCTTAGGCTATGCTTCCACCAACCTGCCAATGTCTTTCCTATTAAAAAATACCTTCTCGATTGCTCGAGGGGCGGGAGGAGTCGACAGCTTGACTGTCCCAGTCGCTGACTCTTGGCAATACGGTTCAAGTGCGAGTGCCGGAAGTGTGTTAGTCGTCAATCTTGAAACCAATCAACAAGCGATCAGGAATTTTCTTAATGAGTAAGCAGAATGAAAAGTTCTGAAAACCATTTGAAAGTAAGTAAATTTATGCTATATTATTAATGACGTTTGAAATTTGTTGAAACGAGGAAAAAGAATGAAATTAGCCGTTGTTACTGACAGTACAGCTTATCTGCCGGAACGGATCAAAAACCATGAAGATTTGTTTATCATACCGATCCCTGTTATTTTAGATGGAAAAGTCTACAATGAGGGCATCGACATTGAAGCTGATGAGTATTACGCTTTGTTGAAAAACAGCAAAGAATTCCCAACCACTTCTCAACCGGTATTAGGAGAAGTGTTAGCCTTATATGAGTCATTGAAAGATCGCGGTTACGACACGATCATTAGTATCCACTTATCAAGCGGTATCTCTGGATTTATCGGAACGCTTTATGGAATTACCGATGAAATCGAAGGCGTTCAAATCATTCCTTACGATTCGAAAATCACAAGTATGCCGATGGGGCACATGGTAGAAACCGCTCTTGATCTGTCAAGTCAAGGCAAAACCGTAGAAGAGATCATTTCCCATCTGGACACTATCAGAGACAATACCTATGCCTATTTGATCGTTGACGACTTGAATAACTTGGTTCGTGGCGGTCGCTTAACCAATGGAGCAGCCTTGATTGGCGGATTATTAAAAATCAAACCGATTTTGACCTTTGATCAAGGAAAAATTGTGCTTTACGAGCGCATTCGTTCCAGCAAAAAAGCATTCAATCGCGCGGAAGATATCATTGGTCAACGGGAGCAAGAAATCGCATTGCCTGTTAAATTTTATGTAATCCACGCCAATAATTTAGAAGTAGCGAAAGAAGAAAAAGCGAAGCTACAAGCGAAATACCCAAATGCAGAAATTGAGATTGGTCACTTCGGACCAGTTATCGGCACGCATTTAGGGGAAAAAGCCATTGGCATCGCTATTTCAGCGCAATAATTTTTATTTTTTCTATGTTTATTCACGCCATTATCTCCTCAAGACAATGTATGTAAGAATCAGTTAGACGTTCGTCTAGCTGGTTCTTTTTTCTGCTTTTTTGAGATTCGCTTGTAAAAAATCACACAAACTCGTACAATAGGATCAAAATGAAGGACTGGCAAAGGAGGAATTGCTATGAAGTGTTCCTTAAGAAGGTGGCAAATGAGCGATGCGCAAGATTTAGCCCATGCGTTAAATAATCAATCCATCCACGATTATTTACGGGAGGGGTTGCCATTCCCGTATACGGTCGCAGATGCACAAGCCTATATTCGATCTGTGGAAGAAGCAGAATTTGCCTTTGCAATCACTGTGGATGACCGAGCAGTCGGCAGTATCCGTGCTGTTCGCAAAGAAAATATCCATTATAGAACGGCTGAGATTGGCTACTCTATTGCACAAGAGTACTGGGGAAAAGGTTTGATGACACAAGCCGTTCAACAACTATGTGACTATATATTTACTACTTCAACTATCGTTCGTATTTCTGCTGAATCTTTTGCGAAGAATCATTCCTCTTGTCGTGTGTTGGAAAAGGCAGGTTTTACATTAGAAGGCGTTTTGCGAAAGCATGCGGAGAAAAACCATCAGCTGTTAGATATGAAACTCTATGCGTTGATTCGTCAAGAGGAAGACGGGCAGGATGACAACAATCAAAAAGGAGAAACCTATGAATGAACTGCAAAAGTTACCAAATGTAGGCCAAGTTTTAGCGGATCACCTGGTTCGTATCGGCATCAGTACCCCTGAACAATTGCGCACAAAAACGGCCGAAGCCATTTTTGTGACGATCCGCCAACAATGTGATGCGGGCGCTTGCCTCCATATGCTCTATGGTATTGAAGGGGCGATCCAAGGCATTCCCAAAGCCCAACTTGCAAGTCAGAGAAAGCAAGAATTGCGCCTTTTTTTCAATCAATTGAGCTAGTGAAGTAATGCGTCATAAAAAAGCACTTTTTAAGAGCGTTTGTTTTTAGATACTTCTTATCAAGTGCTTTTTCTATAGACATCTGTCCCTAGCTACTAGAAAAGACCTTTTGCTTGTCCCAAACTAGCTTCCTCATTATACTTACTCTATCTAGTAAATTAGTAATTTACTAAACAAGGAGTGAGAACAATGAAAATACCAGAAAACTTGAAACATAAGCCCGTCATTAAAGTGGAAGACTATGATACTGTTGACGGAAAAAATGCGTTACATACGGATGCAAAAGGCCTTTCCCTCGGATTGGCACAATGGAACGACCGGGGAAAAGTCGATATCTCAGGCAAGGTTTGGCGCCACACAGGTGAAAAATGGTCTCGTCAGTCAGAAGAACTACCGCTCACTAGAATCTTAGATCTAGCAATCTTAGTGGCGCAATCCAGTTTGTATTTTCAAGAGGCTTATCGCCATGAAAAGTTTTACGATCCTGAAAATCCGTTGATCGAGATCATTGGCTTACAAGGAAATCGTATGACCGTTGAAGTAGACACCGAAAATCCTAAGATCGATGAAGACATTCTACTTTTTTATGATTCCTTGCAAAAAGATGGCGAGCTATACGGCGAACGCTTCAAAATCCTAAAGCGGCTTTTAGATGAGCTAGGTTATTAAGAAAAGGAGCAGATTGCCATGACACAAAATCAACCGTCTTTTGTCGTAACGAAAGGACGCGCTTTTAGCAAATTAGAACAAACCATGATTTGGAAAAAACCACAAAGTCATCAGACCAGTGCTGAAGAACTACGAATCGCTTCAGAGATCGCGTTGAATTGGGCGGATCCAGAGATGAAGATTTTCAATGTGTTGCTGGAAGGCGATGCTGGGTCGGGTAAGACTCAGTTGGCAAAGGCACTTTCTGCCGACTTGCAACTGCCCTACACCAAAATCACCTGCTTTGCGGATATGGATAAGTCAGATGTATTTGGTGCTTTATTACCAGTGATCAACACCGACCAAGAAGAGGACAAGGACTTGCTGGATGCGATTTATCAAAGTGATTGTTTTGAAGATGTCTTGGCTTTGATCCAGCGGCATTTTTCCTTGACTCGTGAGCGGGCACGGGCGAAATTTGCGGAACTGATCGAACGGATTGAAACCAGTGATCAGCAACCGACGATTCAATACAAATTTTATCCCTCCGAAATCGTACGGGCGCTGGAAAAAGGCTATTTGCTTGAGATTCAAGAGCCAACGGTCATTCGTGATGCTTCGGTACTAGTGGCACTAAACTCGGCCCTTGAACAAAACGGGATGCTGAATATCCCAACTGGCTTTGTTCGGCGACACCCTGACTGTGTGGTAATCATCACAACGAATCGGAATTACCAAGGCAACCGACCATTGAACGAATCCTTGCGAGATCGGATGCAGCATGCTGAAAAAATGGATTTACCTGAGCTAGCAGTCATGGTGCAGCGAGGCATTGCCAAAACCAATTATCCGGACAAAACGACTGCGGAGAAAATGGCTGAGATCATACGCTTGCTAGACGTGACCGCCAAAGCCAATGCCATCAAAGGAGTGGCGGGCATGCGTTCCTATTTTTATTGGCTAAATGCAGTCAAGCAAGGACAAGATCCCTTTACAGCAATTGATAGCAAAGTGCTATACAAAATCACCACCGATCCGAATGAGCTTTCTCTTTTACAACAGGCGCTAGAAGCTTCAGGGTTATTGGCGCAATTGCGGCTTTTGTTTTCTGGACAACCGCTAAATGCCTTTAAAGAACAAATCAAAGGACGCCGAATCAGCAGCGAAGAGGCGGACCAGCGCAATGTAGTGGAAGAAGGCACGCCCGTCCTAAAAAATGAGCAAGTCCTTGAGACCGCCAATCAAGAAACTGAGGCGGAAACGATGGAAACCAGTGATTCTGACAAACAAGAAGCGAAAAGCGCAGCAACTGAGGCGACGTTTTCAGAAGAACTAGAACGCAATAGTCATGATGGCCAAGCAAAAGCTGGGAGTGAGGCACAAGAGGCAGCTCCTGCTGCTCATTCTTTGTCGATCGAAGCGTATGAAGCCCAGGAGAAAGAAAAGAAAACTACGGCATCAAAGGCAGCACGACAAGCATTGAAAGAATCAATCCATGCCAAAGAAGGGCTGATCGTTCATCGACCACCCGTCGATTTAGAAAAAGCGACTGAAGCCCAACAGCGTTTGCAGCCGTTGCTGCCGATCGTAGAGTCATTGATCAAGCAAACCCAAGAAGTATTGGAAAATGAACAAGCTTCGGCATACAGTAAAGGTAAGTACAGCGGCACACGCTTTGATGCCAGCAAGGTTGCGTATCAAGATTTCCGGACCTTTGACAAGAAGAATCCACCTCATGAACAGCCTTCCTTAGCTCTTGCTTTGCGCATCGATGAATCGGGTTCGATGATTCGAGAAGATCGGATATTGTATGCGCAACAGGCGGTCTTAGCGGTGAATGCTTTTGCCGAACGTTTATCTTTGCCATTGATGATCTATGGCGATACAGCAGACGTGACCGCTCGTGAAAAAACCTCGCTTTTTGCATACAAAGAATTTAATGAAGGCTTTGAATTTGTGCCAGAGAAACTCATGACAATGAAGCCTCGGCAAAATAACCGTGATGGGGCTGTCTTGCGCGTGCTAGCTGAAAAGCTCGCTCATCAGCCGGCAACCACTAAATTACTCTTGAATATCAGTGATGGCCAGCCAAAAGCTCTTCCTGATTATACAGGGGTAAAAGCCAAAGAAGATATTCAGCAGGTGATCGCTGACTATGAACGACAAGGGGTGCTGTTTCTGGCAGCTGCCATTGGCCAAGACAAAGAGGTGATCAAAGCGATTTATGGGGAAGAACGCTTTATTGATCTTTCCAATCTAACAGAATTTCCGCAGCGCTTGTTGCAGCTGCTGACAAGGTATTTGTAGACGTCGATAGCTAAAGGGAAAAGAGTGTGGGCTACGTGCCGCACTCTTTTTTGATCATAATTATATTATGTAAACAAGAAGATGTTTGTCTAAATTTGAAAAGTTCTGTAAAATAGGCGCCAAAAGGAGGGATATCATGAACAAATGGCGGTACTTCTACTATCCTTGCCAATTCGGCTGGCACGCAGCACTTCGTAGGCGCAGTTTGCTGATGAGTGGGGTATTGGCGATTCTTCTACTGATCATTGCCATCTTTGCAGAGCATTGGCTAGTGTTTTTTCATCAATGGCTACAATATGAAACAAATAGCAGTGAGAATCAGATGGATCTCACATATGCCAGTTGGCTTTTCTTTTTGCAATTGCTGCGCTTCGTACTTAGCATTCTAGCTATAGGATTGATCGCCGCCTTTTTATGGCACTGCAATCACATGTATCGTTTTCATTTGATGGGGGAGGAGCAGCAATCTCTGAGTATTCGGTTGTTGTTAGGACAGTCTCCGTTGGTGGTCACCTTAGAAGAGCTTTTCTTTGTAGGCATTCAAAGCATTGTTATTGGTTTGATAGGGCTTGTCAGCGGTTTGTGGCTTAGTCAAAAAGCACTGCAGGATTTTTTTCATTTCTTTCATCTTCCCGCAGGCTTTACTTTTGAATTTCCCTTTAAAGGTCTATTAATCACGCAACTTGGTGTGCTCTTGCTGCTTTTTTTGTTACGATTCCGCGGTACAAAGAGGACGGTTGAAGAGATTCTCGGTAACGGATGCCCGAATGAGTGAGGGGATGATAGGTTGCTTTTATTTCCCTCTTTTAAAATGCGAACATATGTTTTATAATAGGTGAAACAAGATAAAGGTCGTGAATTTGTGAAGACATCCTTAACTTTAGAAATGGAAGAGGCACTTTATTATTATTGTCGTGAAAACAGTGATATTGTGGTAGAAGAGGTAGTCATGCCAGATGATCACGGCATCGTGGATACTTTGAGTTGTCGCTTGACGACTGAAAATACATTTGAATGGCGTTGCTACGAACTCAAAGTTAGTTTGGCAGATTTTCGCTCAAAAGCAAAACTATCCTTTATTGGGAATTATAATTATTTTGTCTTACCCAAGTCATTGTATGAAAAAGTCAAAGATCAGATTGCACCTACAATTGGTGTTTTGGTCTATCATGCATTTCTTGAAAAAGAAACGGGCAGCAAAGGGTATTTCAGTGTCGAAAAGAAACCCCAACGGCAAGAGCTGCAGGTTCCAGAAAATGGCTTATTGTTTCGGTTGATTTCGGCACAAGCGAGAGAAGTCGGCAAAGCAAAACAGACTGCTCGAGGATTGCGGGTATTTTCAACAGAACGTTTGTACCAAGAACTGAAGAAACGCCAGCCTGAGTATGACTTGTTCGGTGGTGGAGTCAATTACTATGATCGATTTATTGAAGATACTCAGCTGCAAGCGATCGAAGCCTTGAAAGAAGAATTGGCCGCTACGAGAGCAGCCTATGAAGCGCTGGAAAAACGTTTTTTATCAGGCGAGTAAGAAGGAGAGAAGAAGATGTACTTCCCGTATATTCGTGGAAAACAATTTGATTTATTGGCATTGAAAGCACTGTTGGAACAAGATCGCTTGTCAGAAGCGATCCAGCCGATCATTGAACCGGTCAAGCAATCAAAAACGTTTTGGACGACCATTGACCTGTTTCAAAGGAAGCAGCATCCTTTTTATCTTGTTCGCAATCCACAGGCTGGGGCTTTTCTGACTGCAGAGGGGTTAGCAGAGTTGCAAAATGTTGCTGCCCCTAAAGCAATGATCGTAGATCGACCCATTGAAACAGTGGAAGAAACGCCTGATCTTTGGATCGTTCATCAAGCGGACCCAGCACTCGCTAGTGATTGGCGGGAAAATACACTGCCGGTGCTGGTAGGCAAAGAGTTTCGTTTGTTAAATAAAATCAACGGCCCGAAACTACTGATGGAAGATCCGTTTACACGTTTACCTAAAAATAGTTTTTATACAGAATGTCCGGACGAAGGGTTTTCAAAAACCCATCATCTTTATCAAAAATTGGGTTATGCTGGGTTTAGTGATTTTTCTGTCGATAGCAAAATTTATTATGAGCACAGTTATCCCTCAAAGCGGTTGGTTTTGCATTGGATCTATCCGACAACTGAGCAAGATTTGCGAATCGTTCACTTATTTTCTGAGGAAGAATTACCAAATCAGAAAGAAAAATTTTTCGAAGTCATGGAAGCTTTGTTACAGCATGAAGAAGAGTATTCTACACAAACAGCTGGGCTGCAGCTATTAATTGCTGCCTATCAGCAAAGGTCGTTTCCAGGTATGGGCGTTATTCGGAAAGCTGCGGTTATGAATCACTTGGAACTCGTCAGTCGTCTTATTTAGTCTCTATACGTATACGATGGTAAGCTCTAACAAAATACTGCCATTTATTGTACAAAACACCTTGATTGCACCCATTGTTTTCAGGATAGTGATAAAATCAGGGAAAAGGAGTTGGCGCTCGTGGGAACAAAAGATAGAGAATATTATCGAAATGAAGGAAAAGAATTTGAAAAAAATAAGAAAAACCTGCTTATTCGACGTTTAAATCAACTAATCATTGTTTTGGTCGTTTTGATCATTGTCTTTTCGGCGATCCTGTATTACATAGTTTGAAACTTTCCGTAGCTGTCATTGCTTTATTAGCAGCAACAAAAAGAAAATTGTACTTAGATGACTGTGATCCCTTGATTAGGACTCGCTATGGGAATTGGATCCGTTTAGGTGAAAACTGAACGCAACTCAACTTTTCTTGTTTATCGTTGCTGGTTTGCCTGTGATCAAGATTCCCATTAGGCTATTTAGTTAGCACAAATTTGGCTGGGTTATGTACGAATCATTACTGATAAAATCGTGAACAGCGATTCATTAAGCACTGAGTGATTCATTGAGATTGGCCAGCAGTTGCAAGCAATGTTTGAATTCAAAGATTCAAGGATCAACAAGATCAAATACAGACAAAGGTACAGATATAATTTGTCAATTGATTTTCTTGTCAGTCGTAAAATAAACAAAAATCTTAAACTATCGCTTAAATAACCGTTTTTTTTGGATTATGCTGGTATTTAGGTTAATTTGAAGGAAATAATCATGAATAAGAGAGAGGAGAGTCGCACAATTACTAGCTAAATACGGTGTTCAAAAAATTTTTTATTTTAGTTTACATAATATATATTATACAAAGTTTATAGTTAAAATCTAAAGGCTAATAAGCTTATTTTTTTTGCTCTTTTTAGCCCTCTCTACGTTATTTAATATATTTGTAACATTTCAAACCCTTTTTTTAGTGCCGATTAATCCAATTTCTGATATTTTCCCACCAATACAAATCAGGATCTTCTTCACTGACTTCCAGTATTTTTTTTAATCCAGCCAAACAACCAAGTATAAATAATCCAATAATTAATGAAACCATGAAATTCCCTCCGCAAAATCATTTACACTAATTATATCAATTAAAAAGTCATTTGTTGCTTTTTTTCATTGTTATATTGAATTATTGTTCCAGCTGTCTGCAACCATTGATTAGTTGCTTGTTGCTTGCTAAAGGATTTCTTTTCTTGGATATAAGAAACCATATCAGCTTTGAGTTGATTTCTAAAATCATCCTTGTTTGCGAACTCTAGAGCCATTTGCAACTGGTGGTCACTCATTTGTGATTTGCCTTTCTCGATGATATAATCATTAAAGAGTTTATCATCTGAACCGAGCGAGATATACAGAGTTGCTAATGAAGCAAGCACTTGCTTGTCAATCCAGTCCTTTGTACGAAGAACACTTTTATCGGGAGCTTGTAGAGAGAGCTTAATTTTGCCAATATTATTGAGAAATTTATCCCACCATCTAGTGTTTTTCCATCTTGCTCTGTTCGTATCATTCCCCTTAACTTTAAACGCAATATAGCGATTTAACAAACCTCTAAGAAAATCACCTAAATCCATATCGTTATTAACAATTACATCTAAAGCGGCTTTTGCGCGATCGCCACGAAGCTGAACCTCAGAACGAACCCATGTTTTAATATCCTCATGAAAGTATTTACCTCTTTGCAACCGTTCATAGTACTTATCATAAAAACGAAATATCACTTCTGATTGCCCAAAATATAATGTTTGCCCCTCAGTCTTACCAGTTTCAAGATTTATCTTTTCAAAATTTCTGCCATGCTTAAATCGACTTGCTACACACCCATTTCTCATACATAATTCTAACTGGTGTATCGTAAATATGTTGTTAAAATCATCAATCGCAATATCTAATCGAGTTACATTTGCTTTTTCTTCAAGTACAAACTCAAAAACTTCTATCCATGTCCATTTAGTGTGTTCAAACAATTCCTCGAATTGACGACAACCTTGTCCCCCTAAATTTAACCAAATACCCATAGAATCGTTATGACCTTCAAAATAAAACTCAATATTATCCCATATTGCCGATTTTAAATAACCATTTATTCCCTTTTCTTCTACTGTAAACTTCTCTAAAGGAAACCGAAAAAGCGCTGCAAGTTCTTGCCAATTTCTTGCAGAGAAAAAAGTGCAACTAAACCAGTCTACGCAAGCGATTGGGGATTTTGGGCATGTATTGACAACCCCCCTGTTAGAAACGGGGGTTGTTTTTTCTTTACCATCATACATGAGCTATTACCTCATTTTTTAAGATAACACGTTCGACGGATTTTATAAAATAGTAAGGAACACTTGAAGCCCCTTTACAGCTAACACCAAGCTTCACTCTAACTTTATCATTCTTTTTAAATTTTGATAAATTAATTTTAAAATTCACAAGATAGTGAAGTTCTGTATTTGATTCAGGATCACTCAAAACTAACAGCTGTACTTTTCTCTTGTACATTTCTTGAATAGAAATCCGCTTAATAATCATAAAATCATGTTCAACAAACATAGAAATACCTCTTCCCATTTGATATATTTTTAAGAAAGGTGGTGAAAAAATGAATTCAGCAAACGATATAAATCTAGGAATCTATCCAACGCTTACTATCTACTACTTAATATTTTTGATTTTAGGAGTTTGCCTAGTAGCTTTTTCGGCTAAACTTTTGGCAGATGCAATCATTAAGAGGAATGCTTTGAAGGATAGAGAGCTAAAGAAAATAGTCGTAACTTGTATTGTTCTTTTAAGTTTAGGAATATCTTTAATTGCTCCAATAATAGGAATGCTTTTAGAAAAACTGTCCTTTGTTCTATTTTGATTAGAAAGAGAATCAACTCCCCACCCCCTCACTCTGGAGGGGCACCCCTCGGCGGGAGCCAGCTTCTCCGGTATGGTAATACCGAAGAAGACACTCAAGGGTTTGGGGTTCTGTTTATAGTAGTCAAGGCATAAATTCCCTACGGTCAGACATTTATACTTGACTACGCTATACCTACGTTTCTATTTGTTAACAAGCATTAGATTCGTGTTTGGATTACTTTTTTCTTCTAATGCTTGTTGAGATAAAGTCTTGATAACAGCATAAGAATCGTAAAGCATTCTTAAATCGTCTGTCTGAATGAATGACGTTGTGCGTAAGCGGTGTAATTGTTTCTTATCATCTGGTTTATCTATGTTATGAGAAAACTCGTCAGCGTCATAGAATCGCCCTCTAGTGTAACGCCCCATAATTGTATTGCAAACACAAACCTCAAAAGTCTGCTCACGTAGTGCCTTAGAAACACGTGTAAAGACTTGAGACGTTCCTAGTATCTTGATATGCTGCTTTCTTTGTTGAGTAACAACTGCAAGGACATCACGAGAAACTTTTGAAAAGCTGTCAAAATCATTCTGGATCTCGTCCCACAAAATAAGAACACCACTCGCTTCTGCTTCTTTCGCCTTAAGTACAGCATTCGCAATATCAGCTAAACTTTTCAAAGGCTCATTCTCATAAACATATCCAAAATTGCTACAAATATATAAATCAGGATATTCCTCACGGTATCGCTCAGCTTCATGAACTAAGGTCATCGTTTTCCCTGCACCTTGACGACCAGTGAATAAAGTCAACCCATACTCTTTAAAAGGTTTAATTCCCATTTTCCGTAACTCCCTATAATGTTTATAGTCAATTCCCTTATACTTGATAAACTCGAACATTTTCATACTTTTAAACCCTCCAATGGTTTCAACTTCTTAATTTGACAACTAATATCCTATTGTCGATAAAGGTGCAGAAATGCTTGCCACGCTAAAGCGTGGACTGCATTTCCTGCCCCTCTTTATCCGCCTATAAAAGGAATCTTCTTGTATACAAAATTAAATATCTTCAAAATAAATTGAACGTTTTGAACAGCAATTAAAACGCCAAGAGCTGCTATCAAAGTACCAATAGGGAAAAAATAATTTGCTAAACCTAACATTTCCCTAAAAGCAGTAGTATCAGGCAATGAAATATCGAATTTGATTTCAGGAATTAACGAAATCAACAAGTCAACGGCCCCGAAAATCAGTTTGAAAAGTAACTCAATTATCATTGATTAAATCTCCATTCCCAGTTATTTTCCGATAAATGTAGATTGCAACTGACATCCAAATACTAAGCGCCATAACGGTTCTAAAACGAACAACTACCCAATCAATGGTAGAAAAATCAGGGTTAAATTTAGCACCCAGTATATCTATCGAAATCACCTTTTTAAAATCTTGGTCAATCGGTTGAACTACTTCCTTAACTTGATTCCCCAATGACAAGAAACTACCAAATTTGATATCAATTTTAGATTTAACTGTTCCAAACCCAGTATCAAGAAAATCGAGATTTTCAGGAACAATTAGTTTAATAATTTGATTGATTAAGTCACCAAGTAAATCTAAAATCTCCCCTACAACATCTGTTAAACCAGTTATAGCTGTACTGATAATTTCACCCAATGTTTTGATTAATTGACTTAGAAAATCCCAAATGTTCGTACCAGCTTCATTGACAATGTTCCCGAAATTCAAGCCATTGAGAATCTGTTGTAACCTATCAAAATCAAACGGTGGAATTGAAACATTTACAATATCTGGTGGTTTGCTATAAATCATTCTCAACCAATCAACGATAATTAATAGAGAATCATTGGCAATTAATAAATTATCATTAATCTCTATTACAAAATCTCTGGTTTTAGTCATTTCATCGATAAAGAAATAAACAAGACGATAGAGCAACGAATCTTTATTTTCCATATTATATATATTGTCGAAATAGTTATTCAGTAAGCCTTGGAGCCAAAGCGGGAAGTTATTCCATCGTTTATCATATTCCACCCAGTAAGTTCCGTCTTTTCCAAAAACATCTCTCAATAAGCTAATATTAGTCGATACACTAGACCCAATTTTATTTGCCACAGACTTCATAAGTTTTACAGCGTCCCCATCATCAGGAAGTATCGAAGCGTTATAGTCCTTTGATTTCCATGTATCGTGCAGTCCTATAATTGCAGCAATTATGCCCGCATCAGACCAATTAAATCCCGATATCTCATTTTGTAAACTCGTGATTTGTTGATCCATAGTATTCATTCTTGTCCAATGTGAAGTAGAATCAGATTTTGCCCATGTGATATGATTATCTATTTTAGTGTTAGTAGCAGTATCAGCATTTCTCAAGGCTAAAACCGAAGCTGTTGCCCAAGTGACATGGTTATCGACTTTAGTAGTTAAATCAGTATCTGCTTTTCTCAATGCTACGATTGAATCCGTTGCCCAAGTGGCATGATTATCAATTTTCGTATTTAAATCAGTATCTGCTTTTCTTAAAGAAACAATCGAATCTGTTGCCCAAGTTTTATGACTTTCAAATTTTGTATCAATATCCGTAGCACGTTCTCTTAACTTAACAATAGCTTCTTCAGACCAAGACATATGTTTTACTAATTTAGTATCAATATCTGTGGCACGTTCTCTCAGCTTAACAACGGCATCTTCTGCCCATGCCATATGTTTTACCAGTTTAGTATCAATATCTGTGGCACGTTCTCTCAGCTTAACAACGGCATCTTCTGCCCATGCCATATGTTTTACCAGTTTAGTATCAATATCCGTAGCACGTTCTCTTAACTTAACAACAGCATCGTTTGCCCATGACATATGATTTACTAACTTTGTATCAATGTCAGTAGCACGAGACCTTAAAGCAACGATTGCATCGGTAGCCCACGACTTATGAGAACTTAAATCAGAATTGATAGTGTTAGTTTTCGTATTAATGTAATCAGTAGTTGATCTTAAATCGGCAATAGCATTAGTCGCCCAAACCTCATGATTTTCTAGTGAAGTTGCCCTATTCCTTAGAGCGACAATAGCATTAGTTGCCCAAGTTTCATGTGAACTAAAGCTACTAGTCATAGAACTTTTCCAATTTTCAAGACCATTTAATCTTGAATTAACATAAGAAAAGCTATTTCTAGCTTGATTAACTATCATATCTATATTATTAGCGATCATAGTAGCATTTAATGTGCCATCAAGACGCCAGGAAACAAAATATCCTGTAATATTCCAACCGTTATTCGGACCAGCGTATACTGTACTAGGTCCAGTACTTGCAAATGTAGTAAATGATCTATTACTAAAATCAGGATAAACAGTTTGATTTGTACCTTCATCAGTATTGCCAAATACAAAAGGATTACTTAAATCATAATAATCATAGATATCATTTTCACTAACTTGATTATTGTCTTCTGTAACATATTCATTTGTATCATTTGTTTCTAAGCTATCCGAAACATTTTCTTGGCTACTTTCTTGAGTGTTATAGGTACCTGAACTTTCTTCTTGTTGAATACTACTAGAACTATCCATAGTGCTAGTTTGAGAATCAGAAGTGCTACTGCTACTTGAATTGTTAATAGAGCTACTTGTATCAAGTAATACGTCAGAACTTGAACTATCGGCATAAACGTAATAACCACGATAGCAAAAGCTAAGAATAAAAAAACTATACCTACCCATTTACCAATTTTCTTTGCATTAATCATTTGTTTTCCTCCTTAGTAGAAATAAAAAAGACTGGCTAACTAAGCCAGCCTCTACGCCGTTAAATCGATATAACTATTAACCCTTGTTCATCATTGATTTGACAAGTCCAAAGCCTTTTTTCGCTACCCAAGTAACAGAAAAGACACCCACACCAGCACCAATTGCAACTGGGACAACCGCAGTAACCGCAGTGATTACTGGTTCAAACATTTCAGCTGTAAACATCTTCATTCCTCCATTTTTTAATTTTTTAAGCAAATGCACTATCGAATAATTTCGTTAAACCTTTGTAGGCTAGAAAAGCGGGAACAAAAGCAAGAAAAAATACGATTAATGTTAAATCGGTAAAATGACTAACTTCTTGTTCCTGTTGTTGCTCCTCACTAACTTCCGAACTTTCGACAAGTACATTTAACTTATTACTGATTTCAGAAAGAGAAGACTTTTGCTCAGTCTGGTCTAATTCGTCAAGTGCAGTCTTTATTTGAGTTCTAAACTCATTAGATACTGTACTTTCCCGATTTTGTGATTCAAAGAATGATTCAATTTTTGAAAATCTTTCTTCTGCCAGTTTTTCCGAAGCAATTTCTTTCTCTTTGGCTTGTTGCTCTTTGAGAGCGACTTCTTCTTGATTCTTAGCTTCTTGTAAAGCTTGCGCTTCACGCTCCTTAGACTGCCTTTCTTGTTCGTCAGAAAGCGTCTTATTCAAGGTTTTCAATTCAACTAGAATCGCTTGTAAGGCTTCCTGCTCGTTCATATTAGGCAGCAGTAACAGATAAGCAATTTAAGTTAGTGCTATAACCACGACGGTCAGCTTTTAAAACAACTTTGCATTTTGCACCTTCACCACAACCGATTGTAAGATTTTCATCTGCAAAAAATTCTAAACGCTGAAAATTTTTCGTATCGATCAAGTGAATAACAGTATAAGGATTACCTGATTTTGAAACTTTTTCTTCTTTTTTCTCAAAAATTAAATCTGAATTACTGACAAACATTTGACATCCTCCTTTTTAGCCCTAAAGGGTTATGAGTTAAGTATATCTTAATAATTCAAAGTTTCAACTTTATTGGGTTAACTTAAAATGTTATAATATGTAAAACACTTTTGGAGGTATTATTATGAATAAAGAAAAACAAAATTTACTTATTGGAGATAGAATAAAGTATCTTGCAAATGAAAATAATTACTCAATAAATCAGCTAGCAAAAGCTTCAAAAATAAGACAATCGACTATCAGCGGTATTTTAAATGAGGGTAAAATCCCTACTGTATCAACTCTTTTGTCTATTTGCGAAGCGTTAAATATAACATTATCAGAGTTTTTTGATTTTCCTCCATACAACAAAAAAGAAGCCCTTTTACAGGCTTCTGATAGATAACACTTTATATATTATACAAAGTTGCATTCAAAAAAGGGTTCGTGCCATTCCAAATAGTTCAAGACAATTTTGTATCATTTTACCTCCCTCCGAATGACTTTTATCAGTAGATTGTCGCTAATGCACCTAAAATTCAATTAAAACTAAGAATTTCTTGTTTTACATGTTCTTCAGATTCTTTTTTTGATTTGCTGATTAACAGATTGTTCATTGTTAACTGTCTTGTAGCAAGTTACTTGCGGATTCGTCTTTTTTATCTCAGCAAATACAGATTCAAGCTATCAGCCTTGATTCACGAACCAATCGGTTTGATTGTATGCTATAATCATTTTGAAAATCTTTGAGCTTTTTTCTCAAATTTTATTCATATACAGCCAATCCGTTTCAAAGTTCTTACACTAGTGCTTAGATGTTGCAAATACTGACAAATATCCGTTACATGATTCTATAAAAAAGAACCCTAAAATTATGTAGATAACTTAGGGCATTTCGTTATTTAATATAATTGTAATGTTCGTAGGTCACCATAAACGTCCATATTCTGCTAAAAAAGCCTGAATAAAGCGCCGTTGATCATTCCTTGGAATACTAGAACCATGGCAAGTAAAATCAAACCAGCAGCTATCCATAAGCTCATTTTTCCTTTTTGTCGACTTGTGAACGGGTTTTGCTTCAAATTGCCACTCGTCAGGATGAAATACATAATCATGCTGAATGATATGAGCAAAATAATTTCTATCCCTATGCCTAACCATAATCGCTGATTGTTTATTATTGTCATTTTATCACCTCACCTCATTTTACCATTAATGAGGTGCAGACTACTGACTTGCCTAGTTTGCAGCTTGTTTTTCCATTTGTGTAATTAATGCCCGATAAAAGCAATTCCATCAGTATAGCTGATAATTCCTAAAAGGAGAATAAAAATGAAAAAGAATACGCAACTAAAGCTAGTCTTTTTACCAAAAATATGGGCGTCACTCCTCTACTTGCTTTTCGTGTTCACAGCCCTCTTCCTCTACTTATCAAAGTACTTGAACATTTCTTTCTTTACTTCGAGGTATGCTGACTTTTATCTTCATATCTCCAATTTTTCGATTAGTTTGATTATTGGCTTACTGGGGTACTTTTGGCTTCTGGTAGGTGCGCCATTTAAAGCCGTCACGCTATTGACCCTGCTTTTGCTCATTGCCAATCTATTGAGTGAGACTGTCTTTGGCTTTATGAACACCCCTGATCGAATCGATTTACTTTTTGGTATTGCAGGAACGCTCATCGCATATTTTACTTTGGCAATGATCAAAAGACACGGTTTAGTCAAGAATCTATCGTTTTGATTTAAACAGTCATGACTTCTCCTTATATGATCCCCTCGTTACTTAGGTCCAACCCATTTTTTAGGAAAAGAAACACCTTGCTGCAGTTATTTAGCCGAAAAAAGCACTCAATAAAGGGAGTGCTTTTTTTGCGTTTCCATTGGCGATACTTTCGTATGGCTAGTCACTTGGCAGCCAATACAATGGACTTAGCTGTAGATTTTCCCAATACGGGTTGTGAAACCCTATCAAATAGTGCAAAGCTAAATACCCGAAAATCATAAAGCCAAATGACAAAGTCACGATCCGTCCCCAACGTGGTATTTCTTTGATAAATAAACCTAGCATACATATCAATAAGGGAAACGAATAATTAAACAGTAAATCACTTCTAATATTTTGGTTCTGAGGATCCTTCATTATTTTGTCATTTAAGCCCAAACTTATGCCGACGATCACAAACATAAGCGTCAGAATAGTCAATCGTTTGCGATCAAAACCCCACTGTTCTTTATCTTTCCTACTTGCAAAGTAGATCGTAAGCAGGACCACGATTAATCCAGACATACTATTCTCCTTTTTCGCCAGCTATTTTCCAAATCGTTCATCGGCGCTTCAGGATAAATTATAACAGATATAGTGTAAAAAAACGATACCCACCACTAGCCCCTTGTTTGATGCGCTTTTCAAATGTTTCATAGAAGAATCAGAAATTTAAAAATCTGTTCGCTTTACAAAAGAGAACGTATGTTTGTATTATATAGATAAGAGGTGATTGCTATGGGTATGCTACAACCATATGAAGATCGAAAAAAGCTAAAGTGGCAAGGATTCTTTTTATCTGAGCATACAACTGAAATTGAAGAGGAACCGACACGTAAGTTTGATTGTCCACCTAAGCCGTCACTCACAACGGAAGAAATCAATCAGTGTTTATTTGAAGCCATGAAAAAGAACCTAACTGTGGCGATCCAACGAGAAGAAGTTAATGAAGAAGGCGGCTATCCTCCAGATATTATCGGGAAAATCAGCGGTTATGACCCATTAGGCATTTATTTGACGGGAGAAACAACGGAAAAAATCCATTATGATGAGATTCGTCACGTTGCTTTCTACGAAGAAAGAAAATGGTTTGATCTCAGCGAATAATACAACTGTTTACACTACTTAAACTAAAGGAGGAAGAAATGATGGAAACACAAAAAGGATCTGTCTCAAAAATAAGAATCGTCTCCTTTGCCCCCTCCCCTTTGGTCCGCTTTACACTAGGTACCACCAACTGTTTGATTGCGAAACACAGTTTGAATTTTTTAGGGGATGTTGATGACGGCATGTTTCTAACCGTGGGCGGCTATTGGAATAAGCGCCGTCAATTCGTGGTGCAAAAGTATACGGTGTACGGCAAAACAAAAATCATGTTGGATATCGATGCCTATCGACAAAAAACAGTAAAGGCGGGTTCATTATGAGAGCAAGAGACCTCTTGACAGCACTGACAACGTCGTCGAGTGCAGCAGATTACCAAGGAATTTATTTAATGTACAAAGAAAACTTGATTCCTTTTACGACGATCGCCCAAGATAGCCATAACCAATTGATTTTATTTTTTGAACCAAAAAAACCCGCTCTGACGCTGAAAGAATTATATACACAGCTAATGCTGCATAAGAATTTGGACTTACTCTATTGGGATGGCGAGTCACGTCAAAAAGTTCTAGGGTTTCGTGAACAAGAAGAAAAGATCATTCTTTAGTCCCCTCGCCTATTTTTGACACACAGCAAGTGTCGAAAATCTCGGCAAAACGAAGAAAATAAAGTATACTTTGTGTAAAGACTAAAGGAGTATATCATGAAAAATCAAAAGATCACCCAAATGAGTTTCGCGAAAGTCTATCCCCTATATATTGCCAAAGCAGAGCGGAAAAATCGAACAAAAGAAGAAGTAGATCAGATTATTACCTGGCTGACCGGGTATGACCAAGAAACGCTGCAACAGATGAATGAAGAGCTTTCTTTTGAACGTTTTTTTAGTCAAGCCCCTCAGCTCAATCCCGCACGAAAGCAGATCACTGGTGTCATTTGCGGCATTCGGGTAGAAGAGATCGAAGAGCCAATGGTTCAAGAAATTCGTTATCTAGATAAACTGATCGATGAACTGGCGAAAGGAAAAGCCATGGCAAAAATTTTACGCTCTGCTGAATGAGGCGATTTTTTTCGAGTTGCTATTTAAGAATCAACGCTTTATACTTGAAATACCTTGGCAGGGGCAAATCATTGCTCAAAACACAGTGGGAAAACACCCCACTGTGTTTTTTTATACTGCCTTTCTTGACGGTAGCTTGCAACCAGACAGGCGTTCTTAGCTTAGTTCAACCACTTAGCATGTAGTGCCCTGTGGAATTGGCCGCCTTTTCGTGAAAACACAAGGACATTGTCTACGTCCCTCTTCTTTACTCAACAAGACTCTCTTAACACGTACAAATAACACGTACAAAAAAGCACTCCTCTTAAAGAAAGGAGTGCTAACTTTTACTTTTTCAATTCTTTGATCTGTTCTTTTCGCTTCAAATACGCCAGTTCTTTTTCCATTTTACGATAGCGGGCGAAAGCTTCTTCTGAAAGTTCACCGGCAGCAATAGCTGCTTTGACCGCACATTTCGGTTCTGTTTCATGACGACAGTCTCTGAAGAAACAACCTTCAGCATACTGGCTGATCGCTTCAAAAGATTGGTCGATCGAAGCTGACCGGACGGTACTGATGCCAACTTCCCGCATACCAGGAGTATCGATGATCATTGCGCCAGAGGACAGAGTGAACAACTGGCGACTCGTCGTCGTGTGTCGTCCTCGACTATCCTCTCGTATGTCATTGGTTTTTTGAACGTCTTGCGCCATAAGCTGATTTAATAAGCTGGACTTTCCGACCCCAGATGAACCGATAAATGCGCTGATCTGTCTGTCAGAAAAATACGTTTCCATCAGCAATTCGTTTGGTTCAAAAATGGACGTAGCAAATGTTTTCACACCAAATGCATCGTTTAATGCTTGCAGCAGCTCTGCTTTTTTATCAGCAGTAACTTGATCGGCTTTGGTCAAGAGAATCACCGGATTAGCCCCACTGTCCCAAGCGATCGTTACAAAGCGCTCTAACCGAGCCAAATTGAATTCTTCATTGGCACTAGTTGCAATAAAAACTGTGTCGATGTTCGCCGCAATGCCTTGCTCGTCCGTGCGATTTCCAGCTACTTTTCGTTGTAAAAAACTTTTTCGTGGCAGCAAAGCATCAATCAAGAAATGATCTTGATCATACACCTGTCCTTGTACAGAATCACCAACGATCGGATAATCCTTTGGCGCTAGTGCCTGTTGGCGAAATTTTCCTGAAACCGTTGCTAAACATTCTTCTCCTGTGGTCAAGCGGACTTTTGCGATATCTTTGGCCTGAAAGACCACAATTCCTTGTTTTTCCATGATTTCCCTCCAGTTAGTTAGGAGGCCGCACTTAAAAAGAGAAACCTCCGAGTTGATGTTGCTTCATTTGATTTGTCATAAGACATTTCCCCTTTCTATGTTGTGCTCATCATGTGATGTCGCTTTATTATACCACCGGAACGGACAGTATGCTAAAGCAAATGACCCAAAAGAACATTTACTGAAACGAAGTAGATAAACAAGCCGGCGATATCTTTGATCGATGTGATGATCGGTGCCGAACCGGCTGCTTGGTCGATGTTTAGTTTAATCAGTACAAACGGGACTAAGAAACCAAGTGCTGCGGCTAAGGTCATGGCAAAAACTAACGAAATACCAACAGCCACACCTAACATCGGGATTCCTTGCCAAAGTGATGCAGCAACCCCAGAGATGACCCCTACGATCAAACCTAGACTTAAGCCGATCCAAACTTCTTTAAAGAAATGGCGAGTGAAGGTCGAAAGATCAATATGCCCTAATGACATCCCGCGAACAAAAACAGTTGAGGACTGTGTACCAACGTTTCCACCCATATCCATGATCAAAGGGATAAAAATCGCAACGGCTGCCACCGATTCCAATGTTTGTTCAAATTCATCAATGACTACCCCAGCTAAAAGACCGGCAACCAAAGTGATCACTAAGAACGGCAATCGGACTTTCCAAATTTGCCAAAGGGTGCCGTTGATCAGAACGTTACTACGGTCTGCTTCATTAGAAGCAACATCGACTAAACCAGCGGCATTAAACATGTCTTCTGTCGTTTCTTGCTCGATGACATCGATGGCGTCATCGACAGTGATGATCCCAACGATTCGCGATTCCTTGTCTACGACTGGTAGCGCAATGATATCTAGTTCATTTAGCAAACGTGCCGCTTCTTCCTGGTCCGTGTCCGTGGTAACATAAATAACTTTTTGAGACATGATTTCACTGATGAGTTGATCCCCTTGAGCCATTAAGAGATCTTTCAGTGACAAAACACCTTCTAATGTTTTCGTTTGATCAGTAACATAAAGCGTATAAATCGTTTCTTTTTCTTTGGCTTGCATTCGCACTTTTTCTAACGCTTGATTGACCGTCATATCTTTCTTCAATGTGATGAATTCCGGTGTCATCAAACGTCCAGCAGTCTCAGCCTCATACCCTAATAAGAGGTTTGTTGCAGCACGTTCATCCGGTGCCATTGATTGTAAAAGTTTTTGTGTTACGGTCGCTGGCAACTCATCCAAGAGTCTTACCCGGACATCTGGTGCCATTTCGTTCACAAACTCGGTTGCCCGTTCATCGGTGAAAGAGCGTAATAAGTGTTGTTGTGTAGCTGGTGTCAAATCTTCAAACAGGATAAGTGCTTTATCTTTCGGTAATAGTCGGAAAACGATCACTTTTTCATCCGCGGATAAATTGCTGAACAATTGTAACAGCGGCAGCTCTTCCATTCCTGATACGAGTTCTTTTAATTTTTCAGAGTCTTTCTGATTTAAATAATGTAAGATGGTTTCTTGCTGGTTCATGGGATACACTCCTTCTCCTGTAATTTTGCTCAAAGAAAGAAAGGAAATCGTTCAGAAAATTGTCCAGATTTCTTTCGTTTGAAGGTTGCGTGCTATACAGCTGAAATTTCGTTCCGCAGCTGGAGATGCCTGTTATTAAAACAAGCATCAAAGGGAAATAGCAACAACTTTATTCATTATATCACATAGTTTTTTTAAAACATGAAAAATTTGACTTACAAATAAAAAAACCATTCAGGCATGTTCCCTTGGTAAAGAAAGTGGGTTAAGAACATTTGAGATCAAAAAGCAAAAGAAACCTGAAAGTTCTGTAAAACGCTCCATGCAAATGGTATGATGAATGGGTTGCAGTTTTTTTACTCCCCGTTTATGCTAACTATACATCAATGAAAAGAGAGGCAAAAAAAGATGGCAAAGAAAAAAACATTTATCGGATCGGTCACTGCGCTTCTCGCACTCGCAGCAGTCGGATTTAGTTTCCTACACAGTAATGATCTATTCCCAAATCACAAAACACCATCATCAGAAGTGGCAGTCACTTCTGCTAAGGATATTCGTGCAGATGAGCTGGCACAGTTAACTTACCAAGGCACCCAAACGATTGAAGTCAATCAGAACATTCCTGAGTTTTCAGAAGATGATCTTTCCCTTGAAAATGGCGCCTGGGAAGCATACGGCGACCTCGATCACCTCAATCGTGCGACCTCTGCTGAAGCAATGTTGAATCAATCCTTGATGCCCACGGAAAAGCGTGGCGATATTTCCAGTGTGAAACCGACAGGTTGGCGTAATAAACAGCTCCCCAATGGGAAATATTTATATAATCGAACCCACTTGATTGGCTTTGCTTTAGCTGGCGAAAATGCAAACTGGAAGAATCTGATCACAGGGACAAGTCAGTTGAACAATCCCGAGATGTTGCGCTTAGAAATGGATATCAACTATTATCTCAAGCAAGATAAAAATCATTATGTCCGATATTCCGTCACCCCGATCTATCGCGATGACGAGCTGGTTGCCCGTGGGGTACAGATGCAAGCCCAATCTATTGGCGAGGATACGATCCAATTCAACTATTATATCTTCAACATCCAAGATGGTGTCACAATCAACTATGCGGATGGTAGCAGCGAGATTTCCAACGAAGATATGACGCAGCCGGAGAATGCTACAAGTAGTGAAAACAACACGACAACAGCCACTTCTCAAAGCAGTGAAACAGAGGAAAAACAGAAAGAATATGTCGATCAACAAGGAAACGGTTTGATCAAAGGATCAAGAAGCGGCATCTATCATTTGCCCGGATCTAAATACTACGAAGATACTACCAACCCGAAAGAATGGTTCAAAACGATCGCTGAAGCGGAAGCTGCCGGCTACCGTGCACCAAAATAAAAAAGCCTTAGGCTTTTTTATTTTGGTTTTATTTATTCTTCGTTGGCTTGTGCTTGTCGCAACGTTTTGACATAGGCCTTCCCTTCGTCTGTAAAACGAACCGAACGTGACTTAAAGCGATAAGCTCGGTAAATCAGGCCTCTTTTTTCAAGACGCAATAAATGACGATAAACCAAAGAAGTTGTTTTTATCTCTTCATTGGCACAGATTTCTCGTATGGTAGGTGAGCAACCTTGAGCTTGCATATATTCGTCAATAAAAAGTAAGATTCGATCTTTTCTCGGCATAATTCCTCCTTTCCGCAAAACAGTCTTCACTGCTGCAAATTCGTAAAAACCGATAAGCTACTGCCTCGTCAGCTTTTTGTCCAATTAATACACTGAAAATCTATTGTTTCTCCCTCTTTTCCCATTCTTCCAACGAGTTAAAGTTCCTTTTAAACGCTGGAATTTTCCCCTTAACGAGAAAAACATCGGCAAGCAGCGCTCTTTGTTATTGATTTTATCAAATTTAACAGCAAAAAATAGTAAATTTGAAAATTATTTTCCTTTTTATTGACATAAAAATAAATAAAGGTATTATTTTTTCTTGGAATTTGTTATTCTAAATTTAAGTAAAGGAGGATTTTATGTTAGGGATCGGCTTATTTTTTGTAGGAATTACTTTGATAATCAACGGCTGGGGAAGTTTACTTCACATTGACTATCGTTCACTTGCTTTAATTAATCTTTTTACAGGTTCGTTATCTTTCATTATCAATCTAATCTATATGCTTCAAGGCGCTTATTATGAAGCAGGCACTGGCTTTCTCTTTGCCTTCACGTATTTATTGGTAGGGATCATTTACCTTTTTGATTTAGATCTACGTATTTATGGGATTTTTGCGCTATTCGTAGCCATCAATACCTTGCCTTTTGCCTGGGTTTCTTGGCGATGGGAGCAAGATCCCCTTTTTGCACTGATTTGGTTAACATGGGGAGCGTTATGGTTTTGCGGCTTTTTGGATACGATCGTGAAGGTAAACTTCGGTCGTAAAATTCATTATTTTGCGATCGCTTGCGGTGTCTTCACTACGTGGGTCCCAGGTTTGCTGATGCTATTAGATCTCTATTAAAAAAAGAGTGATTATCTCAATGATAATCGCTCTTTTTTTTAGTAGGAAAACTGTTTTTTTCTAAAAAGTGTTCAATCTCCTGCATCGCTTTCTGAGGACCATTTGTCGGGAAATGCTTCTTTAGCTGGCAGGCTTGTTGTCGGATTTTCGGTAAACAAACCTCAGTCAGGGCAACTTCTAGCTTTTTCACAGTTACTGGTTTTGTTAGTGCAATTGCATTGCCATACGCCACGCAGTACTGAATATTGCAGCTTTGCTCATAGTGCATCCCGATTCCGATAAACGGCTTCCCAGAGGCACAAGCTGTTTGAACAGTCCCTTCCCCACCATGGATAAAAGAAAAATCGATATGCTCATGCAATAGATGACTTGGTAGATATTCGGTCAGGAACAAATTCTTTGAGACGTTGTGTTTCCCCTTGAGTAGATGCGTAACCGGAGCAATGATCGCTAGTTCCGAACGGTTTCGCAAGAAAGCTAAGATTTTTCGCACCATGCGCGGATTCCCCGAACTGCCCATCGCAAAATAAACGATTCGTTTTCTTTCCCGCCGCTTTTGTTGAATAAAAGTCAACACTTCGTCTGGTAAAGAAGACCCGAGCTTCGCAAAAATCGGCCCAACGATTTGATAGTTTTCTGGCAGCTGCTCTTTCGTTAAAAATAAATCAGGAGTGGTGATGAGATTTAAATCAGCGTCCATCATTCGTAAGCTCGTTTCAGGCATAAAAAGTTTTTCTGTTTGGGCAGCGTGTTTGAATGCTCGGGGCATCCAGCGGGATTTTACCAATTGTTTTCTTGTCCAATACCAAAGTGGTTTCCTTAACGGTCCGAAGAAACGCAAACTAGAAGGGATAAACGCGCTATCTGATCGAAAAAAGGGATCACTCATCGCATAGGGTTTTACGTAGACTAAGGGAATCTGTTTGCTGCGAGCAGATAGAAAGATCGTGACATTCGATCCAGTTACAATCACCTGAGGAGCAAGCTTGTCGACCAGTTTTTTTTCGCTCAGGATACGCGCAGCAACCATCTCTTTGGTGAAGGGATTTTTGAATGAGCGCAGTTGATCTAATTTTATGATCTGTTCCTCTTGTTTTTCTGTCAGAGTCGGCGTCAATAAATGGTACGTAAAACCACTTTCAATGATAAGTGAAGCAAAGGTCTTTGAAAAACCAAAGAACTCACAGTGGTGATTTCCTTGCATTTGTTTAGCGACTTCGATCATCCGTGTCGTTTCAGCCAAGTTGAATACCGCAGGTGCAAAAAGAATCATTGGCATGCAATCCTCCTCATGTATCGAGTCCATCCACTCGTTTCTTTCAAGTATACTAAAAGAGCGCATACTTAGGAGAAGTTTTTTGCAGACCTTCTCGTTCATCTTTTTACATTGTTTAACTAAAAATTTGCTATAATAAAGAAAACCTTTCAAGGAGTAAACCAATGCGAAAAAAAATATCTTCCTTGCGGCTTAGTATATTCTCACGCGGGCTCATTCTCTTTGCTTTCTTTTTCTTGATTCAACAATTGAGGGAAATGGTTGTTTCTGACTTTGCACTTTTTCCTTCTCTGGCATTCATCCAAATTCTCTTGATGATCCTTTCAACCTTTCTCATTAGCAAGTTTGTTAAAAAACGCTCGTGGCGGCAAGTGCTTTTTGGCAGCTACCTATTCATCATCGGCTCGCTGTTTTCTTTCCGGCTAGCAAATAATCCATTGGAGCTGCAAGCAGCCACTCTTTATATGATAGGCGCTTTTTTTGGTGGCATTCTTTGGGAGTATTTGGCACAGCGCTTAGCAACAGATCTTATGGCCAAAGAACATGAACCTCGTTAACAGAGGTTTTTTTCTTTTTCTGATAGAAAAGACAAAAATTCTTCGTATATAGTGTGAAGGGGTGAAAAAGGTGCAGGATGAAGAAATCATTAAACGAATCAAAAAGAAAGACTATGCCGGCTTAGAAGAACTGTTAGCTGTTTATGGTGATAGCATGCTGAGGACGATTCATAGTGTCCTCTCCCAACCGCATGAAGTGAGCGAGCGCCAAGATGTAGCGAACGAAGTTTTTTACGAGGTTTGGCAAAAGATTGCTGCGTATCAACCTGACAGAAGCCGCTTGATTACTTGGCTGCTTTTGATCAGTCGTAGTCGTGCGATTGACCACAAGCGAAAGTTGAACAAGCGCTCATTGGAAGAAAAACCTGTTGATGAGCAGGAACTAGCTATTGAAGAATCACCTTTAACAAAGGAAAACTTTTTGGGCTTTATTGAAGACCTTGAAGCCCTTGATCAAAGGATCTTTCTGCTCTACTATTTTTATCAGGAATCACCCGAAACCATCGCAGAGCAGACGGACTTAAATGTCTCAGCAATCTACAATCGTCTTTCCCGTGGCCGCAAACGCTTAAAAGAAAGGATGACTATCGATGGATTTTAAACAGTTAGTCTTAAATGAAAATAAATCACTGATAAAAGTAACTGAACAAGAAAAAGCAACAACCTTCGAGCTGTCCAAACAATATGTTTTCTTGCAAGATCTATTAGAGGAGCTTCGGACGCTTTTAGCAAAAGACGAAACGATTCTTGGCTATCTGCCTTTGACGCCAGATGGAAACCTCGCCTTCGCCAACCAAGGGCTTGGCGCCTATGCGTATGCAACAACTGAGAAAGCAAAAGCATACCGTGACATCTTTCATGATACCCGCGGCAATCGTTTGTTGGTTTTCACAGAAACCCGAATGCTTTTTCTGGTCATCATCGACTATTTAGAAAGTAACACCTATTTCAGTTACCCCTATGAGAACATCAAGGCGTTCACCATCAAGCCAAGAAAGCTGATGAAGCACGAATCACCAGAGGATAAAGAACAATTCCATTGGGGCTATTTCGACTTTCAAGCGGGGACGCACATTTTCTCAGAAGTGCTGACGAAAAAAGACTACGAATTATTTACGTCCTATCATGAATCGATCCCTGCACTCAAGAAAATTCCAATTCAAAACAAAATTTACAGAGCAGCCAAATATCAGTATTTCTTGAGTAATTGGCATTTCAGTTTTCGCTTGATGACCATTTTCAACCTGCTCTTCCTGCTGCTGTTTGTATTACTGATTCTCGGATTTTTCTTACACTTTGGTCCACTGAAAGGATTTTATTATAAGGATCTATTGGATATAGGTATGATCATTTCCCTTTTGTATAGTAAGAATATCTTGCCATAAAAAAAGACTGCCGTTCCTTCCTAATCATTTCTTTGATATCAATTGAATAAAGCACCAGATTTTCTACGGAAGAGCACCTCTTGCAGGATTCAAGTGAAAACGAATGCTGCAACAGGTGCTTTCTTGTCTCGGACTATTGGGACATTCCTAATTGCTCGATTTTCATTTCCTTTTGAAATTCTCAGATTTCTTGTGAACTTTTCAGAAGACTCCACTCATAATTTCATACGTGCCTAATGGGATTATTTTTTCATTCACGCTTGCTTTTTAGGAAGAAACGTTATGATGATTTTACTTGCTAGGAGGTGTGAAAAATCGAACTTATCGGACATCTGATCTTCTGGGTCCCATTTTGTCTTTTTCTAGTGATTGGATCGTTTTTCATACAATGGCGGAAACGTTTCGTTTCAACCCTTATTGCAGCGATCCCGTTTCTCTTTTTTATGATAAAAATATTCAATTATCGGCATTATGAGCCGGATTTTATTTTCATCATCTATTTGATCGGACTCTTCTTGTCATCGATCGTACTGATTGTTGCTGTCCGTCGGCTTTCAAAAAAAGCCTAAACCTAGGGTTACTAGAAAACAAAGACATTGCTTAAATGAAACCCAGCCTAACTTTAAGGTTCATTTAAGGTTGGCAGACTATAGTCAATACGGACATAATAATTTAGAGCCTGTGCTAGCGGAAACTAGCGCAGGCTTGTTTGTTTATTTATAGAAAATAGGACAAATCGCTAGCAGGTGTGGGGTAGGCAAAAATCATTTGTGCCAGTGCTTCTTTCGATAGCTGATTTTCCAACACAAAAACGAAGTGGTTGATCAACTCATCCGCCAATGCAGAAAAAATCGTGACAGCAACGATTGTATCAGATGTGTCATAAACCAATTTGATTTTTGCCTCTTGATCATTGATTCGTCGATAGGTGTACCAAGAAGAAAGATCCATCACCTCGCTATGATATTCTGAGGCATGATCGGCAATCTCTTGCTCACTGATTCCGATTCTTGCCAGTTTTTCCGCACCAAAAACCAGCGTAGGGATTAGCGGATAGCGGATGGGCGTTTTCTGGTCATCTATATGCTCGACAAGATAGGCGGCTTCAAAGCTAGCAACAGGCGTCAGTTTTGGCTGCTTTTTCGCTAGCACATCTCCGATTGCGTAGATGTGTGTTTGACTAGTCTGCAAAAACTCATTTACAACGATCCCTTGTTTTGACGTTTCTACCCCTGCCTTTTCCAGTTGCAGCTGATCGCTATTGGGTCTGCGTCCCGTGGCACCAATCACTGCTTCTACGGTGAGAGACAACGCTTGTGTCTGAATTGTATAGTGGTTTTGTTCTTTCATGATTCGCTGTGTGTTCTGGTTAAAGTGAAACGAAACACCTTGGTCCTGCATTGAACGAACCATTTCTGCGGTCAATTCAGCATCAAATCCTTTTAGTGGCTGGTCATTATGATGAATCACATGAACTTCAGCACCTGCTGCTTGAGCGATCATCGCCAATTCGAAGGTAATATATCCAGCACCTATGAAAGCAATCGTTGCTGGCATCTTTTCAAAGGAAAGAAAATCAGTACTGTTTTGTAAATGCTCCTTGCCGACGATTGGTAGTACGGCTGGACGCTGTCCTGTCGCAATGATTATTTTTTCTGCTTGAATCTCTTCGGCGTCCACGACGACCGTATGGGCATCACGAAAAGCGGCTTGTCCGTAGTAAGTAGTGATTCCTTCTGCTAGTAACCCTTGTTTGGTTGACTCCGGCACACGATCAGTATACGAGCGCTTAAACGCCATCAGTGCCGGCCAATCAATGGCTACCTGCCCTTGAACGCCATTGCCTTGCATACGTTTCGCCTCTGTTTTGACTTCTACGCCTCGCATCAGTAGTTTTTTCGGATCGCACCCGCGATTGGGGCACGTGCCACCCCATAAATCAGCTTCGACGATCGCCACTGTCTTTCCTTTGGCTTTTAACCCGTAGGCAGCAGCCGTACCAGCTGGACCCGCTCCGATAATCAGTACATCCACCTTTTTCATCTGTCTCCTCCTTCTCTTAAAAAAATCCTGCTCTTTCTCTTCCCTTCAAGTATAGCGAATCACGGTCAGCCCACAAAACAATTCGCCTTTAACGGCTCCTGCGAATGATCACAATCATCCCTTAAAATTGCGTTTGATATGGTATACTTTTCTTGTCAGTTTAACGACAAAGGAGAATGAATGACTGTGAGTTTTAAACGTTTTTTTCAGCTCTTTCTTTTTTATTTCCTCTCGATTCTGGTGGCCTATGGCCTGATTGCGTTTCTAGCAGTAGATAACTTTTGGCTGGTCGTCTGTTTGATGACAATTGTCGGCTATCTCACCTTGGGTATCCCACTAACCTTATTGAGTTTAAAGAAGAAAAAATAAGACAACAGACAAAGACACCAGCAACTTCTCTAAGAAGCTGGTGTCTTTCCACATTGATGCGATTATCCTAATACAATCTGGGCATCTGCCAATGCTTTTTCCACTACTTCCATCACCAGCTTGCTATGTGCAAGGCGTTCCTTGACAAAGGCATGATCATTTTCGTGAATGGCTTGTGCAAAACGGGCAAATTCTTCAAACATACGATGTCCGTGAACGCTTTGATCCTGATGGCTTTTTGCCCCATTGACCGGTTCAACGTCATAGCTGGCAAGCATATTCGTCGGTCCATTGACGATGATCGATCCTTTCGTCCCTTGGATCGTTGAGCGAATCGTCGCTGTCGAATCTTTGGCGCCAATACAAACGACTTTTGTTTGTTCATAGTCTAAAAACAGCATGCCAGAAGTATCGATCCCCTCTTCGACATTAGCAAAATAGCGGACACTTTTAGGTTTTCCTAAAAGCCCGACCACAAAATGAATATTATAGATATTGATATCCATCAATGCCCCACCACCCATTTTTGGGTTAAATGCAGGTAAAACGGTTCCCTCTTTGAATGAATCATAACGAGAAGAATATTGCGAATAGTTGCATTCAATCACTTTCAGCTCTCCCAATGTTTCAAGCTGCGCTTTTATTCCTTGGTAGTTGGCTAAGTACTGATTCGTGATGGCTTCCATCAAAAGCACCCCATGGGCAGCAGCCAATTCTGTTAATTCTACTAATTCTCGTGCCTGCAACGTAAATGGCTTTTCACAAATGACGTGTTTGCCAGCGAGGATCGCTTCTTTGGCAAAGGAATAATGCAAATGATTGGGCAATGCGACATACACGGTGTCAACGGAGGGATCCGCCAAACATGCCCCTAACTCTGTATAGACGGTTTGAATCCCGTATTGCTGTTTTAAGTGATTCATTTTCTCTAAATCATTTTCTGTCCCAAAAATAGCGGACAGTTCAAGCTGCGGGACATCCCCTGCCACCGTCAAAAAATCATGGACGATCATGCCTGCCCCTAAAATCGCTAAGTTCATCTTGCTTCCCCTTTTCTATCTTCTTAGATCATTTGTTTCAATACCTCGGTGATCACTTTATGATCCTCTAAATGGGCCAAACCTGACACACAGATAGCACCAGTGACTTCTCTATCTTCGATAATTGGAAAACCACCACCACAAACTGCATAATGTTCGTCTTGTGCCCATTTAGCAAATTGTATATCTCTATTTTTTTGCGCATAGACGTATAGTGAACTATGCCCGCTTTCTAGTACCGTTCGTTCTTTTCTTTCAAGCCAAGGGCTCTCTTTCCGCCCTGCCATTAAAAATCGAATGATCGGCAAGCCATGATGAACAACTTTGATCCCTACAGGCTTCGGGTAGTTCCTTTTAACGTACTGATCGATGGCAATAACCAACCGCAATGCGAGGTCATTGTCAAAATGAGCAAACTGCAGCTGCTGTTCTTCTTGCAGGATTTCTGAAGGTTCGATTCGTATCTACTCCTTTTCGTTGAGTCAGTTGATGCCTCCAGGCGCTTTGTTTGTCAAAAGCCCCATAATCACCCTGCCTTATGACTCAGTGATCACTTGATTGATGCCTGTTTCTAGCATTTCGATTTGTAAAATCGTTTCTTCGTCTTTCACGATTTTCTCTTTGCCATGGATGATCGTTTCATAGACGCCCTCATACACACGGCTATAATCACCAATTTCAGAGATGACTTTTTCTTCATGGTAGTCACCGTTAGCATCCATATAAGTTAGTGTGCCATAGTGTTCCGGTAAATCGATCCCAAAATCGGCATGATCCGGGAGATAAAACTGTTTTAGATGCTCTTCTTGTCGATCCTTCGTTTGTTTAACAAAAACGCCGTTTTCACCATAAACAACGAAACTAGGCCGTTCTTTTAATCGGAAGTAACTAGATTTGACTGAGACTTTCATTCGACCATAAAACAGATCCAAATCGAAGTAATCATTCATGCGATTTTTTCCAAGCAATTGCCGAACCTCATAATGGACATCGTCTGGTTGCCCAAAATAGGAGATCACTTGATCCAGTGTATGACAAGCGTGTCCATAAAAGTAGCTAGTATTCAGTGAAAATTCGGTCACTGACCGTGGAATCTCTGGGCGAAAATAATCATAATGCATCTCTACTTCTAAGAGATCTCCGAGCACGCCGCTTTCGATCACTTTTTGCGTGGTCAAAAAATCAGAATCAAAGCGTCGATTTTGATAGCATTGCACAAACAAGCCTTTTTCCTGCGCCAGTGCGAACAATTCCTTTGCTTGTGCCGAGGTTTCCGTAAAAGGTTTTTCGATCAAGACATTTTTCCCATGGAGCAAGACATCCTTGCCTAATTTATAATGCAAATGACTAGGGGTCGTGACCACAACTAATTGAATTTCAGGATCACGGTAAATATCCTCTAAGTCAGAGGTGTAATGAACGTCTTCCAGTGTTGGCCAGGTCAGCTTGCCGCTTGGAGAATAGATCGTCTTTACTTTGATCTTATCCTGTAGCTTGGTTGAAAAAGGCAGATGGTAGCGATTGGTGCTTTTTCCGTTTCCGAGATATGCGATAGTTAACATTGTAACGCCTCCTATGAATTGATAGCTTGATTATTGATGAAATCCTTCGAAATGGGAAGTCTTTTGCCAAAAACAGGTTCTTTTGACCAGACTTTTTCGCAAACTGTTGAGTGGTTCTGAACATTTTTACCAAATTGCCAAAAAGGCACAGTTTTTGCTTTTGGTTTTCTTTGTCCTAGGCTATGATTAGAAAGAGGTGGTTTGATGTTATTAGGAGATAAATTACGGCTTCAAGAAGGATTGACCAATACGGAGAAACGGATTGCCGGTTATATTTTGCAAAATATCAATGATGTGCCTTCGTTGACGATTGAAGTCATCGCCAAGCATACGTACACATCCCACTCTTCCGTCATTCGTCTAGCCAAAAAGATGGGTTATGAAGGATTTAAAAGTTTTCGCTTAGGTCTGGCTGAAATTGCCCATAATCAGATGTTCAATCCAACCTTTGTTGACGCGAATTTTCCCTTTTCGCCCAAGGATCAAACACCTGATATTTTGAAAAAAATGGCCGATCTAACGATCAACTCGATCCACAAAACTCATGCTCAGGTTGCCCCAGAAACGATGGAAGCAGTGGTGCAATCGTTGGAAGCTGCGCAGCGGATTTTCTTATTTGCTCGCGGTGATTCTCAGATCCGGGCAAGAAGTTTTCAAAATAAGTTGGTCAAAATCAATAAGTATCTGATTATTGCGGATGAATATGGGGATGATGCGTGGAATGCATCGAACGTCACGCAAAATGATTGTGCCGTGTTTATTACCTATCGTGGGAAAAATACACAATACGAAAAAATCATGCAACACTTTCGTGATGTTGGGGTACCAGTGATCGTAATCTCTGGCAACGCCCATGCGAAAATCATCCCATTAGCGACCCATGCGATCATCGCTTCTCATGATGAACGTGATTTTCTCAAAGTCGGTACCTTTTCTTCACAGGTCGCCTTTGAGTATATTTTAGATTCACTGTTTGCATTGCTGTATGCCAAAGAATATCAAAAAAATATTGTCGAGTTAAGAAAAAAACAATCTGTTTTGGAATCAGGGATTCTCTCAGAATACCCGTCAACTGAAGAAAAGAGGGAAATGAAATGATCAATTGGGGAATTATTGGTGCCGGAAATATCGCCAATCGCTTTGCTGCAAGTCTAGAAAATTTTCAAGATGCCCAGCTTTATGGGGTTGCTTGTCGTACGATGGAAAAAGCGCAAGCGTTTCAAGCAAAATTTCCGTGTGATGCCGTCTTTGATAACTACCAGAACCTATTAGATGATCCAGCTATCGATATCGTTTATATTGCTTTGCCGCATTTGTATCACTATGAATGGATCATCAAAGCCTTTCAAGCAAAAAAAGCTGTTTTATGTGAAAAACCAGCAACCTTGACTGCACAAGAAATGCGCGATGTACAAAAACAAGCCCAAGCACACGAAGTCTTCTTTATGGAAGCCATGAAGCCACGCTTCACCCCAGCGTATCGCAAACTAAAAGAACTTGTGGATGGTGGTCATATCGGTGAGCTAACAAGTGTCACGACTACTTTTCGCCGCCATTTACCAGTCGAAGGCAGTTCTTACCATTATCTGCCAAAACAAGGGGGTGCTTTACTGGATATGGGGATCTATAACTTAGCCTTTATCCAAGATTTTTCACCAGAAAATTTAACTGCCGAAATGATCGATTACAGCCTTTATGAAACTGGGGTTGATACCTATGTTGAAGCACGCTTTGTCAGTGAAGACTTTGTTGCAGTGATTGAGACTGGATTTGACCAAACAAAAGAGACGGTGGCGGAATTACAAGGAACAAAAGGGAAAATCACAATCCCCAACTTCCATCGCCCCGCTTCTTTTACCGTGACGATTGACCAAGAAGACACGGTCTATGATATTGGGTACGAGATCGATGATTTCCATTCAGAGATTCAAGCAGTTCACACCGCTCTTGCACAAGGACAACTCGAAAATTCCCTGATGTCCTTAACGGATAGTATTGCCTGTATCGCTTTAGCAGATGAACTAAGAAGCTTGCTAGATGCGGAAAAAAAAGACAATTAAGATCATGCCCCATCGTTTTTGAATAGAACTGACCAGTGGCTACCACTCGGTCAGTTTTTTGTATCAAAAATTGAGCGCTTTCTTTGACGGTATCGAAATGGTTATATTATATTTATTGAGTATATTTTTATACAAATAGAAAAAGAAAGGAAAACGCCCATGACACCAGAAATTATTACGTATCTTATTTGTTTATTGACCTTCGCTTATCTAGCTGTGACGATTTTTACTTTTGTAAAAAATCGCCGGACAGGTGACGGTTATCGCCTCCGAATTTTTTACGTGCTGGCAGCAGCCCTCGTCTTTTTGCTTTCCGTTTATGCAATCGCTACCGGTCAAACCTATGACGACTTGGTTACATCGATAAATGATCTTTTTCAATAAAACAACGACGGCACGAACCCCTGCGGATCTCTTCGTTTTTGAACCTCTGGTTGAGGGAAGGTCAAAACGGAAACGAGCCAATGAAAGACTGCTCTTCGATGGCTTTTTCATCAGGACCTTCTATACCGAATCAATGTCTTTCAACAAATGATGTCTGACATTTTATGGAGGTGTGCATGCTCATTCAGCTTAAAGAAGCGAAGCTTTCCGATTTACTTTCTATCTACTTGATACAAAAAGCTGCCTTCAAATCTCTCTTTCTCCGTTATCAAGATGGAGAAACTTCTCCCTATTTACAAAGTTTTGAGAAGCTAAACGCAAAGTTTTCTGCGTCGAATACCACTTATTATTTAATCATGACCGCTCAGAAAACCGTGGGATTCCTAAAACTGACGGTTGAGCAGGAGCATACGACGAAGCTATCTTCCATCGCCCTTCTTCCCTCCTACGAGAACCGCGGGATCGGTAGACAAGCAATGACCTTGATTGAAAGGAACGTACAAACAGATACGATACATTTGAATACGATCCTGCAAGAACCCAAGCTGGTTCACTTTTATCATTCTTTGGGGTATTCCCAAACAGGCAGGTTTCAAAGCACCTCTTCAGCAATCTGCTTTGTCTCCTTTACGAAAAAAATTGCTGCGAAATAAAAAAGCCATCTCGCCTTTCATCGGCAGAGATGGTTTTTCTATCAATTGCCATCCTTTACAGCAATCATTTTATTGGTCCTGCAAGGTGTCATCGGTTTTTTTACGCAATCGCGGAATCTCTTTCACATTCATTAAATCTAAAAAGAAAGTAAACAATGGGATCCCAATGATCAAGCCCCACAAACCAAAGAGATGTTCGCTAAGATACAGGAGAATAAACGTGTAAAACATCGGAATCTCTGTTTTATTGGCCATCAAGCGGGGATTTAAGATATAGGATTCCAACGCATGAACAAATACTATGATCAAAAGAATATAGATCACGTCATTAAATCCGCCGATGGAATAGGCAATAAACGTCAATGGAATACACGAGATGATCACACCAGCAACAGGAATCAAGCTGAGAAAGAAAATCATCAACGCCAAACTCAACAGCTGCGGAAAGCCCATCACCGCTAAGGCGAAGACAGTGATTGCTGTATTAACTAAGGCGATCACCAACTGCGTCTCAATCACATTTCCGAAAGCACGCGTAAACTTAGCTCCTAAATAGTAAACATCTTCAAAGAACCACGCCCCTCGCCCTTGCAAAAATAGCCGAGAAAACGCAACGGTCTTTTTGTTATCGATCATAAAGAAGAAACTAAGCAGAAATGAGATCAGCACCGTCAATGCCAACTCACCGAAATTATACAGATAATTGATCACGACTAGAACGCCGCTTTGTAATTTCTGAATATATTCACTGGTTTGCAATAAATTCAAGACATATTCGATCAATTCATTGTTGGAGTCTGTCCGTTGGTAGAAATCAGCAACGGAATTGACTAATTGGACGGATTGTTTGATGATGATGGGTACATAATTTGTTGCCACTAAATAAAGAATAAAAACAATCAAGCTGTAAGTCAGGATGCTCGTAAGCTTAATGGGCAGATGACTTTTTCGATGGAGCAAAAGAACCAGCCGATAAATCAGATACGTAAAGATAAAGGTCAGCAAAAGAATGGTCATCATACTGCGAAACAAAAAAAGAATGCCCGCAAGCATAAACAGGACCGTCCAGCGCCGCAACACAAGATTTTGAAGAAAAGCATTATAGTATTTCATCTGTAACTCCTTTATTCGTTGCAATGGAGCAACGAAGCATTTCAGTAGTGCCTAAGAATTATCTAATCATTAAACTATGCAAATAGCAAGAGATTTTATTTTTCTTAATCGAGCGAAAAAATGAAACAAAAAATCCTTAGAAGAATCGTTGGCTTTCTTCTAAGGAAAAGAGTTATTGGTAAACGGTCTTTCCTTCGTTTACGGGTAAAACCGAGTTGATGGACAATAAAAAGAAGCTGGTAGCCAACAGATCAGCACTGCCGCCTGGAGACACATTTTCTGACTGGCAGAAGGCTGCTAGTGCATGAAATGCTGGGTTCGGCAACGCTTGCTGATTGGCTTTTTGTGCGAGTTGCTGAACCAGTGCCAGTACCTCTTGATTGCTGCGGTATAAAATACACGTATCGTCCAGTGTAGCGATGATCGCCAACAGCATGTGGAGCCTTTTTTCAGTCTCATTGGAACAATCCCGAGAAAAATAATCCGCTAGAGCGATTTGAACATGGGGGAACCCAGCAGCAGCTTCCCCATACGCACCGAGATGTCCATATTTGGCTTGAACAGTTTTGCCATGACTTTCCGTTTGTTGAGTCAGCGCACGATCAGGAAATGCAGTGAGAAGCTGGATGTCAGAAAAGACTTCTGGCAAAAAAATCCGCTGTTTGCGACTAAGTTGGCTACTGACGGCGCTGATGAGCAAGCCTAATGCCCAGATGGCTCCTTTATGAGTGTTGATGCCACCAGTGGCTGTCAACATCGCCTGTTCTGCCTTCCGACCGATTGCAGCGATTGCTTCCCGCAACTCTTGAGACATGCTGCTTCCCCAAGACACCAAGGCCATTTCTTCAAAGTATGGCGTCAATGCTCGAGCTGATCGCAGAAAGAGTGCTTGATCCATATCGTGATGGGCACCTGAATCAATGGCATCCACTAACCCAGGTTTTGGGGACAATGTCACTTCTGCAATCAAGGCTTCTTCTACCAATTGGGCGAGTCGTCGACAATTTTCTTCTACAGCAAATGCAAACATCCAACTCCTCCTCTATTTTTTGATTTGACCTTTGATCGTTACCCATAAAACATGCAAAACATAGCTTGTTAAAAAACCACAGCTGGCAGTTGCCAAATAAGCGACGATGATCATGATGCCCATTGGCAGTTGCAGCAACAAATCTTTCAAGCATAGCAACAAAACTTGAAAGACAAAAACATTGGCAAGATAGGTTCGATACGCATAAGTAGACAGCCACTTAAATGTCCCTAACTGAGGGGCATTGTTCTTGATCATAGTTGTCCCAAACATAAAGACTGCAAAAATCAATACTAAGCTATATAAGCTTTGCAATGTATTTAAATACGGTGCATGAGCGAAACTTAGATCACCTGCATAATGTAGCAGATGATTGGCAGATAATAGCCCCAATGCTAAACCCACTGGCAAGAAAGCATAGCGAATCTTGTATAGGAAGCGATAGACGGTTTCGTGATAAATCAAAGCGGCTTCGCCATAGATCCCATAGATCACAAAGCTAAAGACAAACCGATCCAATAAATACCAGCTTTCATGATGCGGTCCTTCAAAAACTTGGCGATCATAAAACACATACCAAGCGACATACAAAGCAGTTGCGACGATCAATACTGGCCAAACAGCTTTTTTCTTCGTCAACACTTTGTAGCCTAACCAGACAAAAAACGGCATCAACAATTGGATCTGCAGCATCATGATCGTATACCACAAGTGTGGCGCCGCATCCCCCGTCACATATTTTAGTAAAAACGTTGCTGTATCAGTATAAGGTTTTCCTTGTTGGACAGCGGGAAAGAGCCATAAATAAGCCGTCGTCCAAAGCACATATGGCACGACAAGTTCAAAAAACTTTTCTTTCAAAAATTCTAGATAAGACAGATGTTGACTTGTCTTAACCATGTTATAAACAATAGCAAAAATAAACAGGGGTGCGGTAAATTTCACCAAGACATAAAAGGTACCGATGAATGCTGCAGTCTTTTCATCTTGGGTATTGGATAAGGCAAAAGTCAAAATCGTTTGCATCATTACTGCTGTCACGGCAAATACTTTTTGGAAATCACTGATGTTGATTTTTAAATCGTTGTTCTCAAACATGTTTTTCGCTCACTTTTCTAATAATTACCAAATCTCAGTGGTGAGTTTTGGCCCTTCGTCTGTTTTTACTAAGATTTTTTTTGTTGGATGTTCCAAATACTCCTTTAAGGCAAACCCGCCTTGTTTTGTGATAACTTGAACATCGATCTGTTGAAAAAAGGCTGCCTGCTTTTCCAATAGTTCCAATGGCAGCTTTTCTTTCGTGTCGGCATAAAGCAACAGATCTAAATCACTTGTCGGCTTGATTGCTGCCTGTTTTGCAGCTAATTCAAAACCCAAACTGCCACCAATTCCCCAAGAATAGTACTTCAATAAAAGCCGTGCTTTTTGATAGCTGCGGTAAACTGGATAATTGGCTACTTCATTGAATCGGAAGCTCTCACGACTGGTCAATTCCCAAGGATGGATCGTTCGTTTGATCATGTTACAGGGTGCCTCAAAGGCAAACCGTTCTTGCCGCTTTTCCCCGCGCAACCCCACGGGTAAATAGCTAGGGTTGCTGGGTTTCCCACGACGGACGGTCGCAAAAAGCTGTTCTTTTTCAGAAAACCATTTCGGAATATCAATCATATCAAGAACTTCTTTATCTAATTGAACGATATCGTGGGCACGGTTCATTCGTTACACATTCCATTCTGCATTCATTTTTTCAAATACGTTATTCGTTTCCAGCCGGCCGCTCTTTTTAGCGATCGGATTGGTGTAGCGACTGGTCAACATCGTGTCATTCGTTTTACGCACATCATCAATCGCCTCATTGATCGCTTCAATTACAGTCGCTTTGCTTTCAGAGGTGACAGACTGATCCGTAATGGAGGATAAGAAAGTGAAGATTGCCCCAAGTTTCGTATAATTTTTGATATCATAAGCAATACTTGGTACTTTTTCCGCAGCGGCTTCAATCGCGGCAATCGACCGTTTGGTGACCCGACTTGCACTTTCTTTTGACATTGCCTGAACAGTGATTTTTTCACTATTTAGTGCGATCAGACGACTTGATTGCAAGCCATGCGCTAAGAAAGCCCCAGAGATCGCATTACCAGCGATAAAACCGATCACTGGATGACCCGCTTGGCGTAGTTTGGCATAAGCTGCCGCACTGTTTGCTAAAGCTGCATGAATACCAATCAATTCTTCATTGTAGCCATACGCTTGGCTAGGGACATCGATGACCGCAATGATTGGTCGTTTGACTGCTTTCTCTTTGTCTTCTTGATAAACAGTTTCTAACAGGTGGCCCATCTCATAGCCTTCGACTAAACCAACTTCTCCCTTGCGTACCCGATACATCGGATTAGTTGGGTTTGGCACGATCGCTGTAACAACGACTTCTTCAGTAAAAAGGTCAGATGCAGCTGCATAGACAGTTGCACTAGTTGAGGTTGGGAATTGCAGATTCGTCAATGCTGAAAACCAGTGATAACCGATACTGTCAGCAGCAGCTTCTTTGCCTTCTGTTACAGTAATAGGTGCCACTTCAGTTGCTTTATGCGCTGCAAGAGCCTTATTGTATGCCTCGATAGCCAGCGGCTTTGATAGATCAAGTTCGTGTAAAAGAGAAAGATAAAAACCACTTTTTTCGCTGCGATGACTGTCTTTCTTTTCAGCCATCGCAGCAATCACGGCTTCTTGGATCGATTCGACACTGTCAGTCACTAGTTCATCGATCATTTGTGCTGCCAAACGTTGTTTGGCGCCAATGGTGTTCCAAATCAAATCTTTATCACTGGAATCAAATTCTCTCACGCCAGCTTCTTGTTCGATGACTTCAGGACCGTTCAAACCGATACGGGCTTTCTTCGTCGCTATCAAGTAACTCATAAGTGCTGAGGTAATCGACATACCGCCAAAAGAACCCACCCGACCTGGCACTAATCCAATCACTGGCACATACGATTTTATTGCAACGATCAAATTGCCGATTTCTGCAATCGACAATAAGCCGTAATTCGCTTCTTGGAGGCGTACGCCACCAGTATCGAGGATGATGATCGGTGTGATCGGATTGCCCTTTTGGTTTTCTTCCAACACATGAGTCAATGCCGCGATGATTTTAGCACCAGAAACTTCACCGATCCCGCCACCTTGGAATTTTCCTTCCATAGCGATCACGACCACGTTTTCTCCAGAAATCGTTCCACGGCAAACAACGATCCCATCATCGCTTTGTGGCACGATGTCTTGAGCCACCAGATTGGGTGCGATCATTTGGTCGAATGGATCGATCAATTCACGACCGCTCTTGGCATCCAATAATGCGTGCACCCGTTCTCGGGCATTTAATTCTACAAAACTATTCTTCATCTGCTAGTTCCTCCATTGCTTGGGTTAATCGTAGGTAAACCACACCGGGAGTGGCGCCAAAGTCGTTGATCACTATTTGCGCACTGATTGGATAGCGCTCAAAAAAACGTGTCAAGACATTTTGCCACACATCGCCAAAGCCATCACTTCCTGTACAAACTGAAACGGTGGTTTCTTGTTTGTCCGTTGGAAAAAGCAGAATTTCCAAGTCACCAGAACCAACCACGCCAACATGGACTTTTTTGGTGACTGGTTTCGTTGTTTGATACGTATAAGCTAATTTTTCCATCTCTTCTTCTCTCCTCTTGCTCTTATTAAGACCACGTTCTGAATTTCATTGGCGGTTCATACAACCCATCGGACCATTCGATCAAATCATCAACGGTTTGAGCTGCTAGCAATGATCGTTTGGCATCACTGCGTTTGATCCCTAAGTCTTCTGGTAATTTCACGATTCCCGCTTTGCGCAAGGCATCCAGAGAAGCTTTTGTGCTGGTCATTCCTAGTGGCGTTACACCACCGATGGCTGCGATTGCTGCTTGTTTTTCCTCTTTTGAGTTTGCTTTATAAAGATAAGCGATGCCTTCTTCTGTCACGATATGCGTCGTATCTTCGCTATAGATCATAATTGGGGCATTGGCTAAACCAGCTTGCTTTTGGACAGCCAACGCATCTAACGTTTCTACAAAAACAGGTTTTTTATTGGAACCATACGTTTCAACCATTTGAACGACTAATTTTTGTCCTTTTGCTAAAGGATCTGTTTCATCCCGCAAGGATTGCCAAGCTGGAGTCGAATGCCGACGGCTCCCCGGATTATGCCCCATATTTGGTGCACCACCAAATCCAGATAAGCGGCCTTTCGTCACTGTAGAAGAATTTCCTTGATAATCCAGTTGTAAGGTCGAACCGATAAACATATCGATGGCATATTGACCTGCAGTTTGGGATAATGCTCGATTGCTGCGCATCGAGCCGTCTTTTCCGACAAAGAATACATCTGGACGAGCGGCAATGTATTTTTCCATACCAACTTCCCCACCAAAACTGTGGATGCTTTCGACCCAACCAGATTCGATAGCTGGAATCATCGTTGGATGAGGATTCAAGACCCAGTTTTTCGCTACTTTTCCTTTGATTCCAAGCGTTTCTCCATAGGTTGGTAAAAGTAACTCGATCGCAGCGGTATTAAAACCGATCCCATGATTCAACGATTGTACTTCATGTTCTGCATAGATTCCTTTTAATGCCATCATCGCCATCAAAATTTGTAATTCCGTAATGTTTTGCGGATCTCTCGTAAAGAGGGCTTCTAATTGATACGGTTGGTCTGCTACCACGACGACATCGATCCAATCGCTGGGAATGTCGACCCGCGGCAAACGATCGACCACTTCATTAACTTGGACGATCACAATCCCATCTTTAAAGGCTGCTGCTTCGACGATCGTTGGCGTTTCTTCCGTATTGTAACCTGTATAAAGATTTCCTTGGCGATCGGCTTTGTCCGCCGCCACAAGGACCACATTCGGAATCAAGTCGATAAATAAGCGACCATATAATTCCAAATACGTATGAATGTCCCCTAATTTCATGGTTTTGTCTTCAATCATTTGGGCAACGCGCGTACTTTGTGCGCCTGCATAAGAAAAATCGATTTTCGTTGCAATGCCTTTTTCAAATATCGTCAAATGTTCTGGACGGGAGATACTCGACATGATCATATGCAAATTGTTGACTTTTTGAGCATCGACTTGTTCTAAGCTTTTTGATAGAAAGCTTGCTTGTTTTTGATTGTCGCCTTCAAGGACCACTTTGTCTCCCGGACGGATCAACTGTTCTAAGACTTCAATGATTGCTTCCGTTGGGACATATTTTCCATCGAGAAGATGCTCGATTTTTTTCATGGTTTGGGCTTTCTTTTCACGTTTACTTGCCCAGTTTCTTGCAGGTTTTTCCATTGTATTCATCTCCATTTTTGATATAGGAATAAAGCATCATCCATGCCATGTTGATCCAAATTGATCACACGGATCGCTTTGTTTTCACCAAATTTTGCTTGGATCAGTTTTGTTAAGGTATTGCCCGGAGGAAATTCAAGAGCCAAATCAAGTCCTGCTTCGTAGGCAACATCCATGATCTTGTTCCACTGCACCGGAAAAGCAATATTTTGCAGCAAATCACGGCGGATCTCTTCAGGATTCATGGTCATCCGCCCATCTGTATTTTTGAGGTACGGACAGATAGGCACATCAAGGGATAACGTGTTCATAAATGGCGCAAACCGTTTCACGGGTTCTGTCATCAACACACAATGGGACGGCACAGGCACTGCTAAAAGTTTGGCGGTTTGCGCATGATAGTCTTTCGCTTGAGCCAGCGTCTTGCGCAAGCCTTTGAGATGACCAGAGATCGTATGCTGCATGGGGCAATTTTCATTTGACAAATAGACGGGAGCAGCAGGATCAAATGTTTTTGCCACGAGCGCTTCTGCTTCACTTCTCGTTACACCAACAAGTACCCCCATGGCATAATCAGTCGGATAGGCTTCTTTCATCAATGTCGCCCGATGATAGACCAAGCTAGCGGCATTTTCGAAACTTAAGCTTTCACAAGCTAACGCAGCGGAAAAAGCGCCAATCGAATGCCCCGCCACAAGCTGAGGTTGCACACCAGAGGCTTTCATCTGGTCCGTGTAAAAAGCCGCTTTTACTAAAAGCGCCAACTGAATATAGACGGTATCTTGTTCTAGATTCTCCGATACACGGTGTAAATCAAAGCCTGTCGCCTGTTCTAGCCGATGGAAATAACTGGCAGGTACGTCTTCAAGCATCTTGCTGGTCTGACTGCCTTGTCCTGGGTATACGAAACCTGTACTCATGAAACACCTCCTAAGCAATTTCTCTTTCCTGTGTCATAATATCGGAAGTTTGTTATAATAAAAAATACCAGTTTCGTGATTATCCATAACCAAAAGGTATGGAAAGAGGAGTATCTGATGAACCTTGATCATTTACGCTACTTTAAAAAAGTAGCCGAATCGAAAAATATTACCCAATCTGCACAAGAATTATACATCTCGCAACCTGCCTTGAGCCGTGCCATGAAACACTTAGAAAGTGAACTAGGCGTTCCTTTGTTCTATCATGCCGGTCGGCATATCGAGTTGACGATGTATGCTGAAGAATTTTATCCCTATGTCGTTGAGACGTTAGCACGTTTCGACGAAGGAATGAGTGCGATCCAAGCCTTAAATGGAGAAATGGTCCCGGCAGTGACGATCTACTCTGAAGTCGCTTCTGTTTCCTTGCCCAACTTGGTGGCGACATTCGTTGAAAAGCACCCTGAGATCCAACTTTCGATCAAGCAGCACGGCAGTAAGGAGACCAACAAAGAACAAGCCTTCTACATTACCTCTGAGCCAAAGAACGGCTTGACTAATCTGCCGATATTCACGGAACCCATCTTATTGGCGATCCCCAAAAAGCACCCCATGGCAGAAAAAAAAGACTTGCAAGTTGCCGATATCCAACACGTGCCTCTGCTGATGCTGGTTGAAAACAGCCCGCTGCGTAGAACCATCGACGAAGCTTTTGAAGCAAAAAAAATCAGTTTGACTATCGGCTCAACGACGGACGATCCAGCGACGCTGCGCTCCCTTATCAATCAAGGACTAGGAATCACCTTCTTTCCTAAAATAACTTGGGGTTATGAAGATGAGGCACCTTTCGTTTTACGTGAACTAGCAGATTTTCCCTTATCAAGGACGATCTATTTGGCATCAAGCTTTACGAAAGGTCATCCTATGACAAAATTGATTGCAAAAACCTTGATTGAATTTTATCTTGGCTAAACAAAAAGAAGCGTCCACTCGCACGTTAGTTGTGCAAGTGGACGCTTCTTTTTTCTTTCCTATTTACCCCGGTTGAATCATCGAATCGACCGTACATTCATTCACATTGATCTCTTCGATCTCTTTTGACTAGCCACAGTATTGGCTGCCAGTCAGGTGAGACCTCATAAGATTTGTTACACGCCTTCAAGTACGGCTGCTTACCATCGCTTATGCATCGGGCAATTGATCGTATTCTTCATCACTGACTGCTTCTAACCATTCTGAAGCACCAGCAGTAATCGCTACATGGGCAAACCAACTATTTTTTGCTGCACCATGCCAATGTTTGACCCCTTCCTTGATGACTACGACATCACCAACAGTAAGTTTTTGCGGTTTCTTTCCTGCTTCTTGGTACCAGCCTTCTCCTGAAGTCACCAACAACAATTGATACCCACCATCAATATGCCGATGCCAATTGTTGCGGCAACCCGGTTCAAAGGTCACATTGCCAACGTTGACTGGAATCGCTGAATCAGCTACTAAAGGATTCAAGTAACTCTGACCGCTAAAATATTGCGCATAGGCATCATTTGTGTTGCCCGATAAAAAGATTCCTGCTTCTTTTGCTGCATCAGCTTTCGACATTTATTTTTCCTCCAATTCTGCTAACTCTTCTTGATAAACCGTTTTGGCGATGTTAAAAGTAGACCAAGCTTTGGGCCAGCCAACATAGAAAGCCAGATGAGTGATCACTTCTGCTATTTCCTCTACAGTGATCCCGTTTTCCTTGCCAATCGTCAAATGGGCGGTCAACTGTTCAAAATTGCCACCGGAAATCAAGGCAGATATCGTCAATAAACTTCTCGTATGAGGAGCCAATTCTGCCTCACGTGACCAAACTTCACCAAATAACACATCATCATTCAGTTGCGCGAATTTCGGTGCAAAGTTGCCTAAGCTATCTCTTCCTGCTGTTTGTTTCTTGACCATATCGATCGACTCCTTCATCTATTTTAATGAAATGCTGATTTAACCAATTTCGAATAGCTGTATCCGCTCTCTCTATTCTTGAACCACGAACAGCTAATCCAGGATAAACAACTGCATCAGGACAAGTCTTTTTAAAGTCTTCAATGCTATTGCCGAATCCTGAGCCTTCATGAGTACAAACCGGAAAAATAATCTTCCCTTCCAATCGGTGATCTTTTAAAAAACTCGCTAGGATCATCGGGTATGTGCCCCACCAATTGGGAAAACCGATAAACAAGACCCGTTCTTTAAAAAACGCTGCCGATACCTCTTGATAGAGGGGGAAATCATTCGCCGCTTTTTCTTTTTTTGCTAGCTCGACCATTGCTTGATAGCTTTCAGGGTAAGGATAAGCCGGTTCAAGAGAATAAAGCGGGCATTGTAATTTCTCTGCTATTTTCTCTGCTAGAACCCGCGTATTTCCCACTATCAGCTTTTTTCGCTGCCCTTCAATAAGATTCTCCCCTGCTCGTGAATACACAAGTATTGCCGGCATTTTGTCACCTCCTTGGTATCTCTTCTTGGTAAATTTAATAGTAAGGCAAAGCGGAGCCGTTGAATAATGCTTTCTATAAAAAGTCCCTATGCTTACGAAGCATAGGGAGAGGTGGAAGCCAAAAGAAGCGGATCACTCCACTTCTTTTGGCTTTTAGGATGCAATTATTCAAAAGCGTCACGAAAGCGGGCAATGAACGCCGTCACAACCGGCGACATCACACGATTTCTTTTCCACACCAAGACACAGCTGGTCTCGATTTGAGGGACTAAAGGCAAAAATTTGATTATTTCATCCCTTCGTTCTCCAACTGCTCCGCTGATGGTCAACGCCGACCCAACATGGTTTTCTACCAAGGAAAAGACATTGAAAATCAAGTTATATGTTCCAACGATCGGTAATTCTTCTATTGGTGTTTTTGACCATTGACTGAACATTTGCTGCACCTCCGGACGCCTTGACACTAGCAAAGGCACCCCTTTGATATCTTCTGGTGTGATCTCCTCTTTATGGGCGAGAAAAGAATCAGCCGATGTCAGTATACCCCAAGTCTCTTTTCTTGGTAGAACGATTTTTTCGTATTTCTCGATCTCGATAGGTTCGATCAAAATCGCCAAATCCAATAAGCCTTTCTCCAAACGCTCGTTGATATCATCTCCTGTGCCACTGTGAATATGAAAGCGGACATCTGGATAGTCACTGATAAATTCTTCCAACATCAAAGAAAGCGTGTCGGAATTATCTGCTTCCACACAGCCAATTGTAAAATGACCACTAAACAACTGTTTCTTACGAGCTTCAAACTCTTGCATGGTTTGATCCGTTAGACTCAATATCTCCTCGGCACGGCTTTTTAAAAAACGACCTGCTTCGGTTAAGAGCATTGGACGATTATCACGAATGAAAAGAGCCGTCCCTAATTCATCTTCTAATTCTTTTAATTGACGGCTCAATGTCGGTTGGGTGATGTGGAGCACTTCTGCGGCTTGTGAGATCGTCCCTTCCTCTGCAATCGTGAAGAAATATTTTAATAAACGAAATTCCACTAAATCGCCTCCTCTTTTTTGCAACATTTTAACTTTTAGTAATGAAAAGAATCATCCTTCTTCATGGTCTATCCATTTCTAATAATAACAAAGAATCGCAAATCCCGCGAATCATGCTAAAAAAGCGGAGAAGACTGTAGAATTTTAAGAAGATCGTTTTATGGAATGACATGTAAAACCTGTTCGCACAAACGAACAGGTTTATCAGCTATTTATTTTATGACATTTGACGTAGGATAAGTGGGTTTTTGTTATGCTTATTCTTACCCGAGATAGTCTAAATATCTATACAAGCTCATGTAGCAAGTTAATAATAGATTTTTTTTACAAATCAGCTGCGATGAAGATCCTTATGTTCCTTCATTGTAGCTGTGACTTCCGATTAAATTTAGTTTACCATAACAATATTATGTTTCATTTTATTTTTCAAGAAAGGTATCATCCATCTGCTGATACCTAAAGAAATAGCTAGAATCCAATTTCCGTTAGCCAATCCTGCAGGTTCGTTTCAGACGCTTCCACATTTCCCCCTCTTACCCCAAATCCTGGGAGAAATTCGTAGTCTGGATATAGCAATTCCAATTCATTTTGACTATTTGTTAATCCATTACCACCGTGTGTTGCAAATGGAACGATTTGTTTGTTGCTAAAATCATTTGATTCAAGAAATGTTAAAATAGCTCTCGGTGCCCGGTTCCACCAAATAGGAAATCCAATAAAAAGAACGTCTGCATTTTCTAGTTCTTCAGTATTCTCTATCAATTCTGGTCTCGCATCCTCTTCCACCTCTACAGTGGCTGTAGCTGTATGTTCATCATAAATATTTGGATAGCCTGATACTGTCTGAATGGAGAATATTTCACCACCTGTCCCCTCTGCGATCATTTCAGCCAAAATGCGCACATCTCCTGCGAGTTCACCGTCTACTATATTAAAACTGGCTCTTGAAACAGCTTCGATCTCAGGCTCTTGTTCTAAATTCTCTGGACGTGTAAAGTATGCTATGGCAATCGTAGCTTCTACCCCTCCATTCCCTACTTGTTCACTTTCTAGACCATCAACTTCTGCTGTATTGTCAGTCGTCGCACCATTTTCTGTCTCTTCATTTTGTGATTGACCACATCCGGTGAGAAAGATCACTAAAAAAAGTATTCCATACAAAATTTTTTTCATCATATTACCCCTTTTTCTTATTATCAATCAGATTGACTTTTTAAGTATATTTCCTGAAGTGTACTTTAGGGCAATACGCTAGAAGCGTTTTTAGATTTTCTTTTACCAATTTCTCACAAAATCAACACAATGAAAAGCCGTAAAACAATTCCTGTTGTTCTACAGCTCTCCCAAGTCTCATCTCTTATTGTTCTATCTTGTTTTTCAGTGTTTAATCTGGGCCAGCGAAGGAAATTCAGAGAAGTTCAAAAGTTGTTGATTCGCCCTCAGATGAATTTTTTCCAATAAACAAAGTAAACATTCCTGGTTCGACGCCATAATTCATGTCTTTTTGATAATAATAAAGATCTTCTTTTGTTATTGTGAACTGAACGGTTTTTTCTTCATAAGCTGACAAAGAGATTTTTTGATATTTCTTTAATTCTTTCACAGGCCTAACTACCAATCCAACGTGATCTCTGATATAAAGCTGGACTGTCTCCAATCTGGAGTAAGCAGAATTGTTGCGGATCGTAATTTCAGCTTCCAACGTTTCATTCATGGTTGAATCACTCAATTTTAACGAATGGTATGATGCTTCCCCAAAACTCAACCCATAACCAAATGGAAAGAGCGGCTCGTTTGAGCAATCCAGATACTTCGAAACGAAACGTCCTGTATGTGTCTTGCTGTTCAATGGTCTTCCAGTATTGAAGTGATTGTAGTAAAGTGGCAGCTGCCCTACATCTTCTGGGAAGCTCATACTTAAACGACCAGAAGGATTGACCTTCCCAAAAAGTATATCAACGATTGCTTGTGCTCCTTCTGTACCAGGAAACCATGCCTGTAATATTGCATCCATTTGTTTTGTTTCTTCTTTTAACACCAGTGGGCGACCACTGAAATTGATCAAGATATTTTTTTTACCAAGAGCGGTCATTTTTTTAATAAAAGCTCTTTGAACAGCTGGTAAATGAAGGTCCGTTCGACTGCCAGCTTCCCCACTTTGCAAACTGTGTTCCCCCATAGCAAAAAGAATAATGTCTGCCTCAGTGCCAGATTTCAACGCTTCTTTCAGCCAAAGATCTTGCTGTGCAGCTGATGAGGAATTGCCGCTGGCAGTATAGCCAAAGTCTCCAAGTATAGAATCATCTTCTAAAAGCGGACAACCTGGTTCGTAATGAACATATTTTTCCGTAACTGCATTTTGGAGCGCCGTTTTTAATGTTGTGACATCCTCTGTTTTTCCGTGTACTGCCCATAAACCAATCATTGCTTGGTTGTCACCATAGGGACCAACGAGTAATATTTTCTCTTTGTTTGGAGTAAGAGGAAGTACCTCTTGCTTATTCTGCAATAAAACGATCGCTTCGGAGGCAACTTTTCGTGCAAGTTGCCGGTTCTCTTCGGATAAAAGTATTTGAGCCTCTACTTCTTCTGAACTGCCACGGAAAGGATCTTCAAACAGCCCTAAATCCTCTTTAAGTTTCAAGACACGATACACAGCGTCATCGATCAACCGCTGATCAATCGCACCGCTTTCCAACAGCGGACGAAGCTCTTTCGCATAACAGCGGGTTTTCATATCGATGTCATTTGTTGCTTCGATCGCTAATTTGGCCGCTTCTCGATCATCCGCAGCAATCCCATGAGGAATCAATTCTTGAACAGCTGCATAATCCGAAATAACGACTCCGTCAAACTGCCATTCTTCTCTTAGAATTTGTTTGATCAGAAATTGATTAGCAGTAGCGGGAATACCATCATACGTGTTAAAAGAAGTCATGACTAGTTTGCATCCAGCCTCGACAGCCGCTTTATAGCCGATTAAGTAGTCTTGACGCAGTTTGCGTTCACTCATATCAACTGTATTATAATCGCGTCCGCCTTCTGCTGCTCCATAAGCAGCAAAATGTTTAACACAGGCAGCGATTCCGAACAGATCCCCCCCTTTTTTACTGCTGAATGCCTTCTACCATCGCTTTCGCAAAATCAGCATTTAGCAGCGGATCCTCTCCTGTCGACTCCAAGCATCGGCCCCAGCGAGCATCGCGTACTAAGTCGACCATCGGTGCATAAGTTACATGCGCGCCAGCCGCTCTTGCTTCTTGGGCTGCGGCTTGGTAGGCGCTTTGAATCAACGCCGGATTCCATGTTGCTCCCAATCCTAGAGGAATCGGGAAGACTGTTCGGTATCCATAAATGATATCTGCCATGAACAATAGAGGGATTTTGTGTCGGCTTTTTCTTAAGTAGTCTCTTTGAATCTTTCGAGTTACTTGAGCCCCTGTGACATTTAGTACCGAACCGACAAAATCGATGGTTTGTTGTTCGATGCCAAGTTTTTGCTGAGGACCCAAAGACAAATCGCTTCCGTGAAAGAATTCTCCAGATAACTGCACCAATTGGCCGATTTTTTCATCTAAGGTCAGTTGGTTGACTAATTGTACCAGTGTTTGATTTTTCATATTATTACTCCTCGCATAGTTTTTTCTATTGATATCTTAGTTCTGGTGTGATAAAGCGAGTCTTTCCTGTAGCTGCTTCTGCAAAAACTCCTAACTGGACACCGGTAAATTTTGAGTCAGAACATTCGTTTGTAAAATGACGTACAGCGATTTGATCTTTAAACACTACAGTACTCGTTCCATCTATAATCAGCAGATTGTAGCTATTGCTGTCTCCAGATAATTTCAGGGTCAGTCTCTTTCTATCTTTTAAATTATTGGATCGATGCAGATGTAAATCGAAGATGATTTTGCTGGAAAAAAGCTCTGTTTGGTGTTTTGTTTTTCGCAATCCGAATTGGCAAAAATGCAGGTCATCCTTATAGATTGCTATGCCAAAATTTCCCTCCTGACATTCGTCGACCATCAATGTCGTTTCAAAGCAGCAGTCAGTATCAGCTTGACTTAAGGACAAAAAGGCAATGGGCTCGTCCTTAGAAGTTCCTAAACGGGTCGGTAAGTTATCAATGACCAAATCAGTATCATACGTATAAACAATTGGCAAACGTACACTCTGCAACTTCTTGCAGAGAAAAGGTACCGGTTCATTCCGCTGCTTAACGCTCTTTGAAAAACGATCTGTTTCAACTTCAACCGATGCGTTCCCTGTCTGGTTGACAACTGGCCAACCGTCAATCCACTCTACAGGTAATAGAATCGTTTCACGACCAAGCAGGGTAAAATGACGTTTGGGCCTAGTCGCAAGAGCTGTCAGCCACCAAAAACCTTCTTTATCTTGAAAGAAATCTGCATGCCCTACGGCTTGAAGCGGCGACTTGATATCTCTATTCGAGAGGATAGGATTCATACTTGCTCCTTCATATGGACCATTGATTGATTTACTTCTTTGAATCGTTACCATATGTCCTTCTCTTGTGCCACCTTCCGCCAATATAAGATAGTACCATTCGTCTTTCTTGAAAAGATGTGGTGCTTCCGCGTCGCGTCCACCGCACCCTTGGCTGATTTCTACCGGATCTGTCAGCATTTTCCCGCTGTAAGGATCGATTTCAAATTGTAGAATGCTGTTTTTCCCTTTCATTGATGCAGCAAGTTGGAAGAAAAATCGGCCATCAATAAATGAAAGCGAGGGATCGATCCCAAAAGGACAATTGATCCAGATTGGATCAGACCAGCCATGGTCAAGGTTTTTCGTATGGCAGATGAAATTCCCTTGAGTGACATTTGTACATACCAGAAAATATGTTTCCTCAAAGAAGCGGATCGTTGGGGCAAAAAGTCCCATCGAGTTGCTGATTTCTTTCAGATTGATATGATCTGGACAATCAATCGCATACTGTTTAAATTGCCAATTGAGTAGATCCTGGCTTTTAAAAATCGGCAGACAAGGAAAATATTCGAAACTTGAACAGACTAAATAGTAGGATTTTCCATCGAAACAAATACTCGGATCAGGATGAAATCCTTTGATAACCGGATTGGTATACTTCATTGTGCTCCTCTTTTCTCTTTGTATTGCCACATAGAAAAAAGAAAGCGACACTAGCCGCTTTCTTTTTCGGGTTTACACTTGCTCCTTCAATGCGGCTTGTTCCAATTGATAGGTTTCTTTATCCAGATTTCGAAACCACGGATACCATAGTATTGGGGACAAAATCAGTTGAATGAACAACTGTAAGATGATAATCGACAGTTTCCCTTGAACAGCAGCATGGAACCCAATTGGTAAACCGAAAATGGCAGTAACACCAGTAAAACGAGCGACAAATCCAAAATGTGTTAAAACATAAGCTAAAATTAAAGCAATGCTATTATTGGTAATGAATGGTACCGCTAATTTAAAGTTTAATACCAAAGGCGTACCAAAAATCAATGGTTCAGTGATTCCGAAAAGAGCTGGAACAATTGCGACTTTCCCTGTTTCTCGATACTGCTTGCTTTTCGCTCGCAGCATTAATAATGCTAATCCTAAGCCCATACCGCTCCAAGTTATGATCATAAAGAATGCATAGCCAGTAATGTTTGGCGGTGTTTGGCCTGCCGCAACAGCGTTTAAGTTCTCGACGTCCATTGCCATCCACAGGGCTTGAACGATCGGCATAACGACATTTGTTCCATGAATACCGAAAAACCACAAAACCTGTTGAATCAGTGAGATCAGAATGACTGCACTGATTGATCCTCCGATCCCTTGAAGCGGTTCTTGTATGATACTGTAAACAAACTGATGCATGTTGCCGAAGCTGGTTGCTTCAAAGAGTGAATTTAGTACAATGAAGAGCACACTGATAAGAATCGTAGGTAAAATTGATTCAAACACTTTTGTTACCATAGGAGGTACACCTGCTGGCATTTTGATTGTCCAACCTTTGTCTTTCAGCCAAATATATACCCTTCCACTTACCAAACCAACGATCATTGCGGAAAATACTCCTTGTGCACTTAGCCAAGTAGCTGGAATTGCGCTGACTTCATCCGTCGTTGTACCTAGAGGGGTAATGATAAAGAAACTAAGCAATGCGATAATAGCAGCAGAAATACCATCTTCTGTCGGACGTAGATTTTTCACTAAATGATAAGCCATTAATACCACGACATAAACAGCCATCGAGCCAATAGTTATTTGATTTAGTTTGCTAAAAACATTTGCGAAACCAGCTAAAAATGAAAGTGCTGGAAGACTATTAGGTAATACTAGAAGTAAAACAGCGATCGAGCCGATCAAAATAGGACCTAGTGTCCCCATCATCGCACCGGAGATCGATTTTAAATAAGCATTGTTGCCTAATTTGTCAAAAAAAGGACTTAATTTATCGAAATGACCTGTGATTTTTTCTTTCATAATATTTCCTTCCAATCATTTATTGTTGATTTGATAGCGCCTTCAATTTCAACTTGTTATCAATATAACAGACTCTTTAGCGAAAGCGAATATCAATTCCTGACTTGTTTTTGACAAAAACACAGATTTGACTACTTGATTCTTGATTGTTAAAATCGATAAAAAAGGAGCGCAACGATGGACCATTTATCCCTAGACAGGCTGATCCGTAAGGTTTCTAATCATGAAAAGGCGTATCGAAACGGAAATTTGAAACCTGATTATTCCGACTATAAAAAAGTAGTTGTCAATGGTCAAGAAGTTCTTTGCATGGAACTGACAAATTCACAGATGATTACGCAAGAACAGCCTTTTTTTATAAAACGGCATTCTCGTTTTCAAAATTATCCGATTCACTGCCATGATTGGATCGAGTTTAATTATATGTATGCTGGAAAATGTCAGCAGATCATTAACAATGAGCCACATTTTCTGTATGAAGGGCAAATTTTGCTGATGGATGCAAACACTGTTCACAAGATTGAACCGCTTGGCGAAAATGATATTCTCATTAATTTGATTATTCCCAAGTACTATTTAACTGCAAATTTCTTCAACCGTTTTTCCTCGGACAGCGTTTTGACTTCATTTTTTATTGAAGCCATCACTCATGGAATGAAACATGATCGATTTATTCATTTTGCTTCAGAAACAAGGACACGTCTACAGTTCTTTTTTAAAGAGTTGTTATGCGAATGGTTCGATCGTTCAACAGCATATACCGACATTTGTGAAGGATTGTTGAGTTTGATCATTTCGGATCTTGTGAATATCTATCAAGACTCTTATACGGATCGTTCTGATCGATATCGAAAGAGCCCGATTGTTCCAATTTTGAAATACATTGAGAAAAATTATGCAAATGTGACTTTGACAGAATTATCGAAACAATTCAACCTTAATCCTAATTATCTGTCCAATCTTTTAAAAAAACACACCGGCTATTCTTACAAAAAACTTGTAATCAATCAACGTATCTTGGCAGCTGATCGTTTTTTACTTTCAACTGACATGGATATCGTTGATATTTCGCAACAAGTCGGATTTGAGAATATTAATTTCTTTTACCAAAAATTTAAAGAAACATATGGCATTACTCCTGGTACAAGAAGAAAGCTTCATTTTTGAATAAATCATAAAGTTGATTTACCACTAAGGCTCTCCAATCTTTTTTTAATTATCTTTCCATATAAAATTTCTAAGGCTTATTAAAAGAGTTTGAAAGAAAGTTGTAAACAATAATTTATTAACGACTTTTCCATTTATCTTTCGATTTTCCTCAAATATGTGGCGAAAAAGTCAACGCATTTATGTTAAAAAACGTTAGACAAGCAAAAATAAAATAGAAGCGCGTAAGATGGATTTTAAAAGGATCATTATATGATAAACTATTCCTAAATAGTATAGGAGTGATTGAATGAACGTTTTCTTCAGACCACCTAAAATAGATGATATTGATCAAATCATGCAGATTGAAAATGCAGGATTTACAGCGGATGAAGCAGCATCCAAATCTGCGATGATGGATCGTATACTTACAATAAGTGACAGTTTTATTGTTGCAGTAAATGGAAAGGATTATCCGATCGGCTACGTTGTAGGACCCATTATTTCTAAACGTTATCTCTCTGACGATCTTTTTGAAAGTACTCGTCCTAATCAGCCTTTTGGTGGCTACCAAAGTATTCTTAGCTTAGCTGTCGCTCCTGATTATAGAAACTGCCAAATTGGTAACAAACTACTGTCAGCCCTTGAAGAAAAATGTCGTCTTCAAAACAGAAAAGGAATCACCTTAACTTGTTTAGAATCATTGGTTCCATATTACAAAAAGCATGGCTATCAACTAGAAGGACTGTCAGAATCACAACATGCAGGTGTTGCTTGGTATAATATGGTGCTAGAATTGGCCAACACGCCTAATGAATTCTAATAAAAAACTGCATACTAGATGAAACGCCATTCAAAAGTAAGATATTAAGTCTAACTTTTGAATGGCGTTTCATCTCAAATTAATATTATTTACGAACTTTTCTAAAACTTACTCTGATTTTTCTTGCTAACTTTTCATCCGTCAACGCTTTTTTAGTATTTGAAAGCAACATAACTCTTGATTCAATGGAGTCCATAATATATTTTCTCTCCCACTGGTCTTGATCTGGACCATCGCCAATGATGCGAATGTAAGACAACAGACTTTTAATCATCTCTTTTGTCAATGTTAGGTTGGTATAGCCATCGTTTTCATAAAAATCATACCATGTATCACTTGGATTTTCTTTCAGTATTTGAATTAGTTGATGGATTTCTTCTAACGCATCGAAAACTTTTACAAATACAAAAACCATTTCTTCCCGATCAATCATCTGATAAGCGTCTAACAAACGGAGCAGTGCTTTTAATGTTTTGCATTGAACGGCTACTGAGAGGTAAATATCATTAAAAAAGCGAGCATTTTCCGGATTTTTATCCTGAAGGGATAATGTAATCTGCTGGCATCTCAGCAATAGATTCTCCCAGGCTACTATCTTTTCTCCTACCATAGAGAAAATTTCTGTGACTTGCTCCTTGATTTTCCGATCACCCGTCAACCATTCTAACCTCGGAATTTTTGTTTCTTGCTTGAGCCAGGATTGAATAATTTTTCGAATCAAATAACAGGCAAACTCATCCCCAGCGGTTTGATCCTCATGTGTTCCATAGCGGATAACCGCTTCAAAGTAAGCTTCATAGACAGCTTGGATCTCTTCTTGCTGATTTTGATAGTATTGTGTTACATGCTCTAAAATTATCTCTTGATTGGTTCGTAACTGATAATCTGCTCGCCAGAAATTCGCTATTTCTTGTAAGATCAAAATATGCGGTTTTATGTTACCTGTATTAACTAAGACAAACTTATCCATCTTGACTTCTCTAACCGCCATTAACTCTCTAGAAACAAATTCTGGGCTATTAGGCAAGATCGTCAAGAAATTAGATGCTTGTAAATCATGAAAGGCAACGTGATAATAGATTCCTCTTGATTGATTTGGTTTTGGTGTGTTTGTTAACACCTCATCTCGTGGATCGTGATTCCCTTGTCTACGAGAAACCATTTTGCCATAACCATTATCCGCCCAAATCTCAATCACATCATCTGGAAGCTCAAGTAAGCCAAGATTAAATAATTCCGTCATCTCCCCATAAATGTTCATCGAGCATACTGCATGAGGATCGACTTCTTTAACCATATGATACTGTAGATGGACGATTTCGTTGATCACTGCTGCTTTTTCCACTGCAGACCACTGTCGATCAAGATCTTCTGACCAAAAAGGACAATCCCCTTGTCCACGAAAACCGAGTGTGTAAATAACCTTGGTACCTTTTTGCTCGTGTAAGGCTTTTTTCCATAATTCCTGAAACAACACAAAATGTTCCTCGTATGAAGCCTTCAAACTGGGATACCTTCTAGCAAACATCTCAGCGCCTAGTGGCTCGGCATGATGATGTGTATAGATCAACCCCATCGCTTGCGCACTTTCTCGATGTCTATGACTGTTCTTATCTGTTCCAGGGATGATGACATTTCCGCCTAAACGTAACAATGTTTCATAAATACGTTCCCATACATATTCATTTGAACCATTATCTTCCCATTGATCCAGCAGCAACTCATCATTAACGAACCAGCCCCGATAGTCCGTTGCAAAATCAGGCAATGTTAAGTCAAAACCTGTCCATTCAATAAATGGCTTTTTTATTGGGGGAATCTCCATGAAATACCAAAAGGGTTGAACACCTAAAATTTTATGAGAGATTTCAAGAGCCCCATACATTAATCCTAACGGTGTTTCAGCACACACTTTTACTTTATCTGGCGATACGAAAAGTATATGAAAAGCATCCGTTTCATTTTTTTCATCAAGTAAAACCAATTCAATTTTATTTGCCTTCTTTGTGTCTGCCACAACGGTTAAAATGTCACGCTGCAATATCTCGCAAGCATGCCCAATCACTTCATTTTCCAGCTGTTTTGACGTGACAGAAGTATTTTTAGAAATGAAAAATGTTGTTTCCATGTAATCACCCGTTTCATCTATATAGTTTATTATTTTATCTTCAATAAAGAACTTTCTACTATGTTGTAAAAGGCAATCGAATTGCTTATCAGCCATAAATCTCTCGTCACTATTTTCTGCAAAGGTATTTTCAAAGGGTCTAAACGTTTTGTTAACTGTTTACTTTGATACCGCTCATAAATTTAGAATAAGCGAAAAGCTTGTCTAAAGAAATAGAGAAAGTCGATGAAAAAAACGAAAAAACAGACTTTCTTTGTGTTTTTTGATTTTTCCTCGTCTCCCTTTAACTAAGGTTTTATCTTGTCGTTGTAGAACATGATCTTTTATGCCTATTCAGCTTGTCGTGTTTAATCATATGTACAGCAAACAAGCCCACACTCATAAGAGCATGGGCTTAGTGAGATCATCGTCAATTCTAAATCTTCAATTAAAATCTGGCTTTTATCAATTCAGATTTCAATTGCTGAATAATGAAGACAATTTCTTATTTTTCTTCAATTACATATACTTCTCAACTTCATTAATTTCTTTTTGTAGTGCTTTTTCATCGTACTTTTCATACTTACCGGCTTCGTGTGCGATCTTTTTGATTTCGTGAATCGCTTTTTTCTCAACGATCCATTTCTTCATACTATGTTTTTTTGCGTCAGCATCTAGTGTGTCTAATTCAGCTAAATTCTCATCTAACTTATCAAGAACCTCGGCAATCTTTACCAATGCTTTTGCTTCCTTTTCTTCATAGTTTGTCATAGATATCACTCCTTAAGTATTTGATATATTTATCTTACTGCTGTAATTAAATATTTTCAAATTAAATGTACTGTTTATCACAAAGTTTTATCTGATTCTCACTGAAGAAACAGAAAACATTAGATTCTTGCAATATTCTACTCATTTTATACTTATTTTTATCCTTAATGATTTATCATAAGAAAAGTATCGATTATATAAAAAGATAATTTAGTGAATTAGCAAACATTCGGTGTATCTTTTCTGATAAAGTCATTTAGCTTTTTTACTTTCTTATGGTTGCAGCAAAATTTTCCCGACACTTTTTCCAGATTCTAAATAATCATGGGCAGCTTTTCCGTCAACTAAGGAAAAAATGGTTGGTTGACTGATTTTCATTTGATCCTTGCTAAAGTAAGTAAACAGTCGGGTGCTTCTTCTCTCCCGCTCTTGAAAACTTGTCAAGTAATCCCACAGATCCCCTGTCAAAATACTTTTTGATTTTGATAACAAGGGAATAAAGTCGATCGCTGGCGGATTTCCGCCGGCCATGCCAAAAAAGATAACCTTCCCTCTATTTTTGAGCAAGTCGACGCTTTCGGCTAATGTATGCCCACTGCCATCATAAACGGTATCAAAGAAAGAAGTATAGGTTTCTTGCCATTCTGTATTTCTTAAAAAGACTTGTTTTGCTCCTTGGTCTAAAGCCAGTTGTCGCTTTTCTTCCGTGGAAGTGACGCCATAAACTTCTAGACCATCTGCGGTTAATAGTTGCGATAAAATTTGTCCAACACCACCACTTATCCCATGGACGAAGACCTTACTATTATTCACATTATTGCCAAGATCATGAGCTAAAAAATCAGCTGTCAACCCTTGCAGACCAATACTGGCTGCTAATTTAGATGGTATACCTGATGGAATATGGATGGCATTTTCCTCAGGAACAGCCACCAATTCTGCATTAGCAAAAGGAACATCCACAAAAAGAATCGTTTCCCCTAGCTGAAACTTAGAGACTGATCTTCCTTTTTGAACAATCCTTCCTACACCTTCATAGCCATTAATAAGAGGGTCTCGGGATTCAATATGATAGCTGCCCTTTCTTCGATAAATATCTGCATAATTTAACCCAATATACATCATTTCTATCATTAGCTCATTTTCTTGAATGACTGGATCAGGCAATTCACCATAAGTTAACACATCTGAATCGCCAAATTCTTTAAAGTACAATGCCTTCATGCACAAAACATCTCCTATCTTTTGCCAATCAAAATCGTGTGATTTTCTTTATGAAACCAAAGCTCTATCACTTAGCCAACTATCATTAGATTGAAATCATATAAAAATAAATAATTTAAGTTCTTTTGGTCATTTTTTACTATAAAAAAAGCACCTTCTCACGAAGGTACTTTCATTCTATTCTTCTAGATGAGATTCGTCAAAGTAGATTATTCGTTCAGATCCTCCTTATCAATTCCAGTTATGTCTAACCCACCTTATTCCTAGATAAATCAACTACTTTTGTGTAAAACAGGATTATAACAAAGCTGACTATTACTAAGAGAAAGAAGTGAGGATTGGAAGCCATCATCTTTTAAGTCTGACAAATCCTCAGAAGTAGTTCATTACATCGGAACCAAACTGACTATCCATGGTTTTTAGAGGATATCAGGAAAGAGATGGCAAAAGTCGCCCGGCGATCAATCAATTGTATCATATAAATAATTATCCCCACTCGAAAAAAATTAAGCCACATCGCTTCTACTTGTTAAAGGCCTCTTTGCCTTAATTCGTCGTTCAACCACTTAAATCCATCATGGATGATTTGCGCATGATCAAAAGCAAAAAGAGATTCCCAGTTCTCCGTAGAGGATCGTTCTTTTGACGTAACATATTGATAGAGTACTTTATCCTTATCAACCCTATACCAAAAAGCCTCAGAAGCATCATCTCCTGCATAAAGAGTCTTCATCTGCTGTAGAACAGTTATATAGACAGCAGAAATAGTCCATCCACGGGGATCCCGATTTTTATCTCCATATACACCTAATAAAGAAACTTCCTGCACTTCCACGCCCGTTTCTTCCTTTAACTCTCTGATGGCGGCTTTAATGATATTTTCTCCTTCGTTAACGAAGCCACCTGGCAAAGCGAACCTTCCTTTGAAAGGATGATTTTTTCTTTTGACAAGTAAAATGTATACTGCATCCGACGTGACATTGAATATCAAATTGTCAACAGTAAATGCTGTTTTGGATATTGTGGTAATTCCTGCTTCTTATACCAGCTTAACCACTCTTCTTCGTTCATTTCCTCTTCTGATACTTTATTTGCCATGTGATTGTCTCCTTTTGCTTTGAGTTATCCGAAAGATTTAACGTTTTGATAGATAGGCTTTTTGCTTAAATCAAAGATTGACATAACGCCTTTATAAATTTCAAAGACTCGTAAAACATTTCGGTCTTCTACAGAGGGGGTATATTTTTGCCATGTAAGGATTTTTCTCGAAAATTTCATCTAAATAGGTAGAGCCTATTTCATTTACTCTCCCTTGTAAGGTAATAGAAAACGATTCCATTGATGTTTCTCCTTCTATACCTGTAATGGAAACGACCGGGTTCATTTTGAGCTGTTTATAAAACGGCTTGGATATTGCAGTCAAAAAATACAGCTTCGTTTCTTTCACCAACATAATATCGATTACCCTGGTGACCGGATTTCCGTTTTCGTCTACTGTGGCGAACACAGTAGAATGAATCTCATTTTTTAAATAATTCAAATAATCTTCTGTCTTCATTTTTGAATGGTCCATGAATGCGCTCCTATCTAAAATGATCGATTTCTCTGATCGTTTCAACTATATTTCCTTGCAGAATAATCGTTTTATCCATGAGTTCATCTGGTATGCGTTGTGCTTGTTGGTTACAGACGATATAGGTCGACTGATTCGTTGCCCTCGTCATTTCTTGGAATGGATATTTTATAATGGAAGGCGTGTTGTTACCAATGCCGATCTCCCAAAAAACGATTTTAGTACCTAAATAATTTTCTAGAAATTCTTTGTATCGGTTAGCTGCGCTTTCCCAACCATCATCTTGTACAAAAAATTGATCTATCCGTAAATTGACCCGCATCGGTTGTCCACATTTGGGGCAATATGGTATGAGGTGCTTGGGAATTTTGAACTGACTCTGCTGATGGACCATTTGCATAATCAATGATTCATTCTCGTACGTCTTGTTATGGCAAGCACGTGAACATTGAAATAACCCATAATCACCTTGTGTATAAAATAATCGTCTCTTATCAAAGCCCGTCTTTTGGAACTGATGATCTACATTAGTAGTAATGACAAAGTAATTTTTTTCTTCTACCAAAGATAGAAGCTCTTTATATAGCGGCAAAGCCTCAGGCTGATATCGATTATGAAAAACATGTTTACTCCAATAACCCCAATACGTCTCTAATGAATCGAAGGGATAAAATCCGGCAGAATACATATCGGTTAAATAATAATGATCAATATAGTCTCTGAAATATTTTTTGAACCGTTCACCAGAATAGGTTAACCCGGCAGCAGCAGAAAGGCCTAATCCAGCACCGATAACGATTGCCTCTGCTTCAGTTATCTTTTGATAAACTTTCTGATAATTGTTGTAGTTTTTCATGGTACAACTCCTTATCAATGTCTTTAAACACATTGAAAATAATTTTTATAGGTGAATGAACACGCGTTACATATTCTTGCGTTGTTTTGATAGCGATCTCTGCAGCTAACTCATTGGGAAAACGAAATTCTCCTGTTGAGATACAACAAAAAGCGACGCTCTTCAATTGATACTCTTCGCAAAGCAACAAGACGCGACGATAACAGTCAGCCAATAAGGATACGTGTTCTTTAGTTACGGTATCTTTTATGATTGGCCCAACAGTATGTATCACTTTTTTTGCAGGCAAGTTATAGCCGTCGGTGATTTTTGCATAGCCGGTTTCTTCCAAATGCCCTTGTGCGTCCATGATTTCTTTGCATGCTAGTCTTAATTGAATACCTGCTGCAGAGTGGATCGCATTGTCGATGCACCTGTGTAATGGAACAAAACATCCTAGTAGCTGTGCGTTTGCAGCGTTTACGATGGCGTCCACTTCCAACCTCGTGATATCTCCTTGCCAGAGATAAAGGTTTTTTGTATACTGTTGCGCATCGTTTAGTGAAAAAATCTGATTTTCAGCTCTTTCTTCTAAAAGAAATTGATTTTGAATGTCAATAAAGTCCTTATGAATAGGTCGCGCTTCTCTTATATTTAATAAGCATCGCAATAAATCATTTTGTTCTTTCGGATCATCCGAGCTAGCATCTACTATTTTACTTAAGTGACTGTTTTCCTCTAATAAATAGTTAATCAGCCATTTCCTCTTTTCGCTATGGTTCATCGTCAACACCTTCTTTATAAAAATTTCCCGATTATTTTCGATAATCGGGAAATAGCAAGACTAATTTAACAACTCTTTGATTGCTTCTACGCGACTCGTCAAAGGCTTACCCAAAGCTTGTTCAAAGTCACTAGATGTCACATCTAATTGATTATTTTTAATATCATGTTGGAAAGACAAGAACATTTCTGCAACATGTTGTGGTAAACCGCCTGCTGTCAAACTATCTACAAAGGTTTGATCATCAGATGAAACTACTTCGATTTCCTTCCTTGTTGCTTCTTTTAAAGCTGCTGCTAATTCAGCATAAGTAATAGGGCTGCCCGATAATTCAAGGATTTCAGGGTATTCTGTTCCTGCTAGTGCTTTTGCAGCAACCTCAGCATATTCGCGCTTCAAAGCCCAGCCGGTTTTGCCTTCTTTAGCTGCGTAAACGAATTTCCCACTAGCTAACGCACCGCCAATAATCGGCATTTCATTTTCTAAATACCAGTTATTACGTAAAAATGTATGCGCAATTCCCGCTTCTTTGATTTGTTTTTCAGTAAAGATGTGATCAGCAGCTAATGCACTTGTTGAGTGATCTGCATCAGCAAAACTTGTATAAGCAATATACTGAACACCAGCGTCTTTGGCTGCCTTAACCACATTAGCATGTTCTTCTTGACGATTGCCTGGTGCGCCAGACACAAAAAGCAAGCGGTCAATGCCGTCAAAAGCGTTACTCAACGAATTGATGTCAGAATAATCCCCTACTCTTACATTGTAGCCTTTATCTTTTAGTGTAGCTGCTTTTTCTTCAGATCGTACCAAAGCATAGATCTGATCTTTAGAAACTAAATCTTTCAAGAATTCAAGTGCATATCCTCCAAAACCACCAGTAGCTCCTGTTACTAAATATGTCATATAAAACACTCCTTTTTAGTTCGTACATTCTGCTGTACAATTATAAGATACACCTATATAATAAATAGTATGTTAAGATAAGTCAAGAAGAAAATCTAAAAAGGACTGAATTCACTTGAAATATTCTATTCAACTCAGTGATGCAATTCATATTATGTGTTATATCGTCATCTATAAAGATACTAATATGCTCTCAAGTGAGATGATTGCTCAAAGTGTAGAAACTAATGCTGCAAATGTCAGAAAAATAATGGCAAACTTAAAAAAATCTGGACTGATTCGAACAACTACTGGGAAACCAAAGCCCTATTTAGCAAAGGACCCCAAAGATATTAGTCTACTTGATATATATAAAAGTATTCATGGAAACACAAATCTCATTCAAGTCGATCCTAAAACGAATCCAGACTGCATTGTTGGTGCAAATATACAAGAAGTACTGGATGGTGCGTATAATGAATTGCAAGTAACTGTCGAAGAAAAAATGGCGAAAATCAATCTGTTCTCTCTATTAACAAGTATTGCAAGTTTAGAGGAAAGCAAACGACCGGAAAACAAATCTTTTCTTGAGCCATTTTTATAAAACCAAAAAACCCATTGAGATACTGACATCTCAGTGGGCTTTTTCGTTACAAATGAAATTGATTTACGTCTTCACATCTTTCGACACCACTCATAAGAAAGAGCGTTGTCATTCACTTGCTTTTTCTGCAGCTCTGACTATTTCTCTTAGATAACCGGATGTATCTCATAGGCTGAGCAGATCAATTTTTGTCTGCCATTCAATTCATTCCTGATAGTGATTATTTTTATTTATTTCTCAATCGTTGGCCTTATTCTTTGATTATTATGCCCGAAAATACAGAACGATTAAAACCGATTTCTTCTCTTGCTATTTCTAGGTCAAGTTTTAATCCCATAATGTATGTCTAATCAAATGAATCTATTCTATTCCCATCATTACTGATAAGTTAAGATCTCCGTGCTCAATAATTAAGTTTTATCCTTCCAACAAATGTTTCGGCTCTCCACCAGCATTAACTCTAGCAATGTCATCAACGACACTTTCGCACATCATTTCATTACATTCATGATTATAAGCCCCAATATGAGGTGTCAAAACAATTTTCTCTTGGTTCATAAATGGATGATCAGCTGTTGGAGGTTCATTTTCTAAAACATCAGTGGCATAACTACCAAATTTGCCAGCCGTTAGTGCCAACACTAAATCTTCTTCATTTACTAAAGCACCTCGAGCAGTATTAACCAGAACCGCGCTGGCTTTCATTTTCTTGAAGGCTGACTTATTGAATAATCCTTTGTTCTCAGCCGTACAGTTCATGTGCAGAGAGATGATATCTGCTTGTGCCAACAATTCGTCAAAGTCCACCTTTTCTCCACCGCATTTTTCCACTTCTTCGACAGAAAGATACGGATCGTAACAAATTATCTTACAGTTAAATGCCTGCATAATCTCCGCAACTCGTGTACCAATGTTTCCAAAACCACAAATGCCGATCGTTTTCTTGTTCAAGCGATGACCTAAGTATCGTCCACGATCTTTGGACCACTCACCTTCTTTCACTTTTTCAGCAGTGTAGGTAACTAATTTCGCTGCAGTCAAAATCAAAGATACGGCATATTCGGCAACATCGTCTCTTTCCATATACGCCGGAATATTGGAGACCATTACCTTGTTTTCTTTAGCCGCGATAACATCCACGTTATCATAGCCGATCCCAAAGCGTACGACCAATTGAAGTTTAGGCATTTTTTCAAAAAAACTTTTAGGCAATCTAGGTTCGGTCCCGATAATGATGAAGGAAAAATCCTTCAATTCAGCTGCTAAATCCTCAGGAGAGATATCTGAAGGAAATTTGAAACGTTTTGTTTCCCCGACTTGTTTATTTAACTGATCCATGTATTCTGGAAAGTATTTCCCAAAACTATTCGCGTTTACGATCGCCGTTTTTTTCATTTGATTCCCCTCTTACTTTCCTCGAACTTCACTGACTATAGCTGTCAATTTCTGGGCATTTTGTGCAATCTCTTCTGATGTACCTTTAGTTAGGAGTCCCCCAATACCAATACAATCCACACCATTTTCAAACCATTCATGAAGGTTTTCCAGAGTTGCACCGCCAGATGCTAAAATTGGTGTATGCGGCACAGGAACCTTTATTACCTTCGCTAAACTAGGGCCATAATAATTGGAAATTGGGAAGGCTTTAATAAATGAAGCACCATTTTTCAAGGCCTCCATCATTTCTGTATAAGAGGTACACCCTGGTGCGTAAGGAATTTGATACAAATTACACAGCTCTTGAACGCCCTGATCATAAGTTGGAGCAATAACAAATTCCGCGCCATCCATGATTGCCAAGCGTGCAGTGGTACTTTCTAAAACAGTTCCGGCACCGATCAAGATTTGATCACCGAATGTTGCTTTGATTGCTCGGATGACTTCTCCAGCGTTATTGTTGGTATAGCTGATTTCCATAACATCAACCCCACCGTCTAAACAACCTTTTGCAACTTCGATCCCTCGTTCAATCGTTTCTACGCGGACAACGGCCATTATACCAGTATTAAAAATTCGCATTGTGTTTTCTGCTTTTATCATTTTCCGATTCGCTCCTTTTAAATTTCTAATGTCTGTCGAAGATTAACAATAGTAGCAGCGGATATTTCTCCAATGTGCTCTGTTAGTTCTGCTACATTCATTGATTCCTTTGAAGCTAATGCTTCCATCACTATTGGCATATTTACCCCGGCAAAACATTCAATATGATATTCTTTTAACTCTTCAATCATGAGAGCTACGACGTTAAATGGCGTGCCAGCTAAAATGTCAACGAATATGAGACATTCCTTCGTTCCAGATTGGACGACAGCTGCTTTGATTTCTTTTTCTAACACCTCTGGGCTTTTTGTTGGAAGCAATCCGATCGTAGTTACCTGATCTACCTGATCTCCAAAAAACATCGCACCGCTTTCTTTGAAGGCATCAGCTAAAGGTCCGTGAGTAACAATAATCAACTTAATCATACGTTTATCTCCTTATCCTAATCCCCCGATTGCACCGCCTAGGAAACCGATCGCGAAGAGTACCAACAACACACGAGTGACGCTTTGTCCTTTGACCTGCAACCAATAAGCTAAAAAAGTAAAGGCAAGTGGTAAGAAACTTGGAATGATCTTATTCAAGGTTTCACCAACTGACAAAGTTGTCGTCTCTAGTTTCACTTCTAACACTGCTTGAACACTGACATATTTGACGATCATTACACCTAGACAGAACAGGCCGACGATTCCTAAAAAGGAAGTCATTTTTTTGATGAATGGTCCTTCTAAGAAACGATCAATCGAGTCCATCCCTAATTTATAGCCTTGTGTAAACATACCGTATGTCATCGCAAAATCCATCAACGTAAAGATGATCCCAAAGGCAAAAGCTCCCCAAATCTGCCCCTGTGAAGCCCAGCCTAATGTCACACTTAGAACGATTGGCTTCAACAATCCGGCTACAACAGTGTCGCCGATTCCCGCTAACGGGCCCATTAACGCGGTTTTAATTTCCGTGACCATCGATTTATCGATTTCTTCGGTTGGATTATTAGCGATTCCTTCTTCCAAAGCGATCACCATTCCTGGTAGAAAGGCTCCCAAGCGAGGTTCTGTATTGAAATACAGCATATGCCGTTGCAATCCATCGGTAATTTCTTCCTTGTCTCCTTCGTACATCTTGTTCAAAAGCGGTCCCATAACGGTTGTCATCGCGCCTGCCTGTAATCGTTGATAGTTGTAAGTTAAATGTGATGTTAACCACCAAGTGACAGCTGCTTTTTTGATATCCTTTTTTTCTAATGCTTTAGCCATTCTCTGTTTCCCCCTCTTCTTTCGCAAAGCCAAGTTTTAACATTAATAGACCAATCGCCACAGCGATGATGACATACATCATTAAGTCTGTCATGCCGGTATAAGCCGCAATCGCGAAGCCAATGATAAAGAATGGGATAAGTTCCTTTTTTAGCATAAATTTCAACAACATCGACATCCCTAAAGCTGGTAAAATTTTCCCGACGGCTCCAAGACCGTTCATTGCCCAATCAGGCAAACTATTAATAATAATCTGAATGTACTCGCTTCCAAAAAGGGCGATAAAGAAGACCGGTAACGCTCTTAAGAAGAGCACAATAAACGGACCACCAAACATTTGAATTTTGCGAATGCCTTTCCAATCACCCTTGTCGGCTAATTTATCCATTCGCGTCGGCCAAAATGACGCTAGAGTCATGTATGCTACATGAACATAATTTCCTAATAATCCAATCGGAATGGCGAAAGCAGCCGATTGCTCAATACTCATCCCCCCTTGGATCGCAACAAATGTTCCAAGTAATCCCGCCCAATATAGGTCTGAAGCATTCGCCCCACCTGCACTAATCCACCCTAGATAGGCCACGTTGATTGTTGCTCCAATTATTACTCCCTGAACTGGATCGCCATAGATTAACCCAACCCAGAACCCGGCCATAATCGGTTCGCGGATCAGCCACCAACTTAGCGGCCACTGAATCCCGTTTAGCAGAGCTAACAATCCCATAAATAATGCTTGAACCATTTCTTTTCCTCCTTCGCACTAATGAATCTTGTTCAAATGCCTACTATCATTTCATTAAAGTGTTCATTCAAGAAATTTCTTGAATGAAAAGACAATCCTTTTTTAAAACTTACTTAAAATATTTTTAAATGCATACTCCGTATCTTCGGGAATAGGTTGTCCGTAAACTCGCACCCCACTTTCGTGTAGCGGAACCAGGTCCTGAACATCCTCTTCTGACATGACAATATTTTTATTGATATTTTTTTTGTTTCCGGAACCTTCAATGCCGCCAATTTGTAGCGAGGTATACTTAATTCCATCTTTCCATGCTTTGGCCGCTGTTTTTGTATCTTTGAAGAGAATAAGTAAATTATTCTTAGGGAAATCATTCTGCTTCCATTTTTCGGTAGCGCTTGCAATCGATTCTACAAAAACATTTACCGATGAGGGTGCCGCATTTAATAGTATTTTTTTCAAGATGGGACTCTTCGCTGATTTGTCGTCAATCACCACGATATCTTTAATGTTGTATTCCTTAACCCATCTGGTCATTACCTGCCCATGGATCAAACGAAAATCGATCCGTGTCAATTTTAAATTTTCCATTTCTGTTTCCTCCTATGCATTGTTTGTAATCTCTTACTTGAATAACGGCTCCTCTCTGGTAAATTTAAGACTACATCCTTTAAGAACATCCTCACTATCACATATCCAAAACCACAAGTCAAAATCTCCCAAAAACCTTTTGTGTACCACAATAAAATACCTTTATAAAAGCATTAAAAGTAATATATTACACTATAGAAACACCAACTATTATTTTGTGGTATAATTCTATGAAAAACAGTGTAAGCGCATTCTTGGATAAATACAACAAATTTAGGAGGAAATTATGGCAACTCAGCAGGAAAAACTACTCCATCGCATCGAAGAGATGACTCAAGAGCAAATCATGCAGGGTACTTATGATTTTTCAGACTGTTGCGCATTGGTTCTATCAGTTGATTTAGTAATTGATCGCTCCAATGTTTCGCGTATGTTGAATAAGCTGCATCAAGAAAAACAACTGATCAAGCTAAAAGGACGACCAACTTTATTCATTTCTACTCAAGTTTTGACAAAGAATTTTCCCTATCTATCTTTGCCTCATACAATTCAAAAAGATGACCACTTGAATAACTACCTTTTTCTAAATGAAACATCAATTCTTAGTGCGACTGAATTTCAGTTGGATGCTTTAGACATTGGTGAAACGAGTTCGTTATACAATGTAGTACAAAATGTTTTACCGATCTTTTATTATCCAAGCAATGAGCTGAAAATAATTATTTTAAGAGGCGAAAAAGGCGTCGGGAGAAAATTCTTTTTAGAAAAATTGATCGAGCAAAATAAAAGGAAAGAAACTTCCAAATCTGCAAGAAAAATCTTCTATGCTCTTTGGTCCGAACAAAACAAGCTTGATATTCTCCCAGAGTTAAAAAGGAAAAAAGAAGGTCTGTCTTCTTTTTTGGTCATCGAGCTAGATTCTTCCATTTCAGCATCAGATGTTTCAAGAAAACTCGATGAGCTCTCTTTTTATTATAAAAATGAAGGCGGCACTCAACCATTGGTGGCTTTACTGATACCACCTCATATGCAAAATATCGAACAGTTTTATGAAATCAGTCCTTATGTGGGATATTTCCCTAAATTTAGCGAACGTCTTTTAAAGGAAAAAGTTGAAATTATTTCAAGCATTTATTTAACAGAATGCAGACAAATTTCACGAGAAATTATGGTTACCAAAAAAGTGATTCAAGCGCTTGCCGCTATTTCAGCCAGTTCAAACATTGCCTATATAAAAAAAGAGATCTTATATTCGATCTCTCAAGCTTTTTTCAATCGAAATATAGAGAGTGCTGCCAGTACAACAATTCTTGTATCAACCAGGCATTTATCTGAGAAAATTGACCAAAACGTTGAAGGCCCACGAGATGAGAAACATTTTTGGGATAAATTTCCAGAAAGGCTTACCTTTTCCACTCAATCCAACTTGTCCACACTAGAAATCTTAAACAGTACACCAGCCGAGAATTGGTTAATCGACTCACATATCTTTGAAAAGCAGACGATCGAACATTTGATTAATACCTTGCCAACAAATTTAGTTTTTTATAGCGAGCAAGACTACCAGCATACCTTGGAAAAACGCTTATTCAACTTTTTATCAGAGACGCCGCTAATCAAAGATCCGATTTTACAGAATTACATTATCAAAACGATCGCGGAAATTATTAGAGGAAGCTTCCCTATTGAGAACTATATTTTTCCAAAACAGGACGATAATTTTAAAGGAATTACTGGCATTCTCAAGAAAATCGAGCGTTTCTTGCGTAAGTATCATAAAGGGATATCAGAGCCAAAAACCACTTTTATTCGGAAGCTGATTATTTTAGGGATCAAAAAAGTAACTGATGTCAGAGTCCCAATGCTGATTTCAGCCAGAGACAATGGAATTGCGGAACATTTGGCTCAGCGGTTTAACGAATTGATTGGAAAGAGAGCAATCTTTTCCATGAGTTCCAGACGAACAGAGGCGATGGATAAGGGAGAGGTTCATTCATTTGTCAGAAAGATGTCTAGAAATCTAAAAACGATCGATCGCGGTGGCGGAACAGTCCTAGTCACTGATTATGACCCATCTAATGATATAGACAATAAGATTCTCCTGGAAATCCGGCTCTTAACCTTCACTACCTACCCACCGACAATGGCCCATATCTATGATATTCTGTGTATTCTGAATGGAAACATCATGAGTGTTGTCTCCGTTTCTTCAACGATTATCAATAAAAAAAATGAGCACAAGAAATTTTTGGCAGACGATACCTTGAATGATCGTGCAGAACGAACAAACAGCGAATACTATGAACTTTTTAATCAGCTTTTTTCACGACTAAATACAGCTAAAACCAATGAAGTTTTATATAAGCTTTTAAAACATATCGCCAGCGATTTAGCTATCACGCTTTCAAATAAACTCATTCTTGACTTTCTTTTTCAAGGAAACTGTCTTTTAGAAAAGCATATGGCGAACGATCACGACTCGTCAGTTACCATTGATCGATCCACATATAAAAGACTAGCAAATCAAAAATTTCAACGAATCAAAAAGCAACTTGATCAAGCAGTTGATCTCTCATTCATTGATTTTACGGATGAAGATATCATGCTGCTAACCTACCTGTTCTAACTACACACAAAAACAGAATGAATGAGACCGTTTCTAAATAGTCTCTACATCCTGTTTCCTTTTGCTTATTTCCAATTTGTTCGCAAGAAATCATGGCTCTATAATTTTTGGGACTAATGAATCACAATTGATTCTTCAGTCCCATTTTCATTGTTGACAAAGAGCCAAAAAAACCAGTTAAGCACTCTGCCTAACTGGTCATGACTAAATTTTCAGTTGTATCTTTCTCTACCAACACTAAATGTCGAAGAGCCAAATGTTATAAACAACTAGTCACACTTTTTCTGCCACACGAAAAGATTCCTTTAATCGATTTTTCAATTTAAAACAATCTATTTCTTCGGTTCATCCTCATCCATCTTAAGAACTGCCATGAAGGCTTCTTGCGGTACTTCGACAGAGCCGATTTGTTTCATCCGCTTCTTCCCTTCTTTTTGTTTCTCCAGAAGTTTGCGTTTTCGAGAAACGTCACCGCCGTAACACTTCGCCAATACGTTCTTACGCAAGGCTTTGATGTCTGAACGCGCAACGATTTTTTGTCCGATGGCTGCTTGGATTGGCACTTCGAATTGTTGTCGTGGAATCAGTTTCTTCAGTTTTTCAACGATGGCTTTACCGCGTTCATAAGCAAAGTCACGGTGAACGATAAAGCTTAACGCATCGACTTTTTCAGTATTCAGCAAGATGTCCATCTTCACTAGCTTGCTAGTTCGGTAACCAGACATTTCGTAATCGAGTGATGCGTACCCTTTGGTGCTGGATTTCAATTTATCAAAGAAATCAAAGACGATTTCCGATAGTGGGATCTCATAAACGACGTTTACTCGATAATCATCCAAGTAATCCATCGTGACAAAGTCTCCCCGTTTGCGTTGGGACAATTCCATTACAGCACCGACGTAATCGTTAGGGACCATGATTTGTGCTTTGACGTAAGGCTCTTGCACGTTGTCGATCGTGACTGGTTCAGGAAATTCTGCTGGGTTATCAACGACGACCATTGAGCCATCTGTCTTGTTGACATGATAGATTACGGATGGTGCAGTCGTAATCAGCTCAAGGTTAAATTCACGTTCTAGCCGTTCTTGCACGACATCCATGTGTAATAGGCCTAAGAAGCCGCAGCGGAACCCAAATCCTAACGCTTGAGAGGTTTCTGGCTCAAATTGCAATGCTGCATCATTCAGTTGTAATTTTTCCAATGCTTCTCGAAGGTCGTTGTAGCGTGAGGTATCGATTGGGTACAATCCGCAATAAACCATCGGATTCATTTGGCGGTAGCCTTCCAATGCTTCGGCTGCTGGATTGTTGGCTAAAGTCACCGTATCTCCGACTTGCGTATCTTTAACAGTCTTGATGGCAGCAGTGATATACCCAACATCGCCCACCATCAACGCATCTCGTTGAATGGCTTTGGGTGAAAAGACGCCGACTTCCGTGACATCAAAGGTCTTGCCATTGCTCATCATTTTGATTTTATCTCCAGGTTTGACCATCCCGTCCATAATGCGGACGTTTAAGACCACCCCACGATAGGAATCGTACACGGAGTCAAAGATCAACGCTTTTAACGGTGCTTCAATATCACCTGCTGGAGCTGGGACATACTCAACGATTTGTTCCAAAATGTCTTCGATCCCAATACCTGCTTTGGCACTCGCTAAAACAGCTTCACTGGCATCGATACCGATAACATCTTCGATCTCTGTTCGTACTCGCTCAGGATCGGCAGCTGGCAAGTCTATTTTATTAATGACTGGTAGGATCTCTAAATCATTGTCTAACGCCAAGTAGACGTTTGCCAATGTCTGTGCTTCGATCCCTTGAGCCGCATCAACGACGAGTACGGCGCCTTCACAAGCGGCCAAACTGCGGGAAACTTCATAGGTGAAATCGACGTGCCCTGGGGTGTCGATCAAATGGAAGATGTAGGTTTCTCCATCTTTGGCGGTATAGTTAAGTTCCACAGCATTTAATTTGATCGTGATTCCTCGTTCACGTTCAAGATCCATGGAGTCTAATAATTGGTTTTGCATTTCCCGAGACGTCACCGTATGGGTTTGTTCCAAAATACGGTCCGCCAGTGTTGATTTCCCATGGTCGATATGGGCGATAATGGAGAAATTACGAATCTTCTCCTGTCGTTTTTTCATTTCTTCTATGTTCATGGATACGTTCCTCATTTCTTTTAGTCAGCTTTTCTATTATACCAACGAAACGCCAATAGTTAAAGTATTTTTCTTAACCGTTATTTAGACATATTCATTCAGGTTTTGCTATACTAGAGCTAGCAAATAAATTGGAGTTGAAAGAATGGACAATAATTTTCATCAAAATCTACATATTCGAGCGGTGGATGAAAAAGACGTTGATCAGTTCAACGAACTGTTAAGCTACGTTTTTCAGATCACTGAATCGGATATTGAAGAAAGCGGCTATGAGAGCAAACGGGAAATGATTAAATCTAAGCGCCCGATCTTAGAGCTTTCCAAGGTCTTTGGCTGGTTCAATGAAGACAAGTTGATCTCGCAAATCGCCGTTTATCCTTGTGAAGTCAATATACACGGCAAATTGATCAAAATGGGCGGAGTGACCGGTGTTGGGACCTACCCTGAATATGCCGGACATGGCCTGATGAAAGACTTGATCAAGCTTGCCTTAGAAACCATGCGGGAAGATCAGCAATGGATCTCCTACCTTTATCCATACAATGTGCCTTACTATCGTCGCAAAGGCTGGGAGATCATGTCCGACAAGCTGACCTTCAAAATTCGTGATACCCAGCTTCCGAAAACCAAAGAAGTCCCTGGGATCGTAGAGCGCAAAGAAGTGGATGACCCTGATGTTTTTACTGTCTACAACCAATTCTCCCGCGACAACCATGGTGCCTTGCAGCGGACCTCTTTTCACTGGGAAGAGTATTGGCGCTATGAAAATGAAGAAGAGCGCACCGCGGCTGTCTATTACAATGCCAGTGGTCATCCGACTGGTGTACTTTTTTATTGGGTAGCCGAAGAAGTCTTCCATGTAAAGGAAATGTTCTACTTAAATCAAGAAGCCCGCAATGGTCTTTGGAATTTTATCTCTGCTCATTTCTCAATGGTCTATTGGGTCAAAGGAGACATTTATTCAAATGAACCCCTGTCCTTCTACCTGGATGATAGCCAAATCAAAGAAACCATTGAGCCTTATTACATGGCGCGGATCGTCGATGTTGAACAGTTTTTGAAAAACTTCCCATTTGAAGCCTTTCAAACACCCTTTCACTTTGTTGTTTCTGACCCAGTTGCCGATTGGAACAACGGAATCTTCGGTGTCCAATACAATCACGGGGAGATCGTGGTTTCAAGAGAAGCCATCGGAAAAGCTGTCCAATTGGATATTCAGACATTGTCGTGTCTGTTGATGAATTACCGCCGTCCAGCTTACTTAGAGCGTGTGGAACGGCTAAATACCGATTCAGAAACACTGGCATTACTAGAATCGATCATCCCTGATATGGAAGCCTATTTCAGTGATTATTTCTAAACAACGAATCAACAAAACGTACAACTATGAATGATTAAGGAGTGTTTTTGAATGAAACTATATTTTGCTGCTCCCCTGTTTGCTGCTAGTGACCTCCGCTACAACACCGAACTTGTTGCGTCGATTCGTCAGCAGTATCCGCAGCTGGAGATTTATTTACCTCAAGAAAATGCCGCGATCAATGATAAGTCCGCCTACGCGGATAGCAAAATGATTGCGTTGGCAGATACCGAAAAAGTACTGGAAAGCGATTTGATGATCGCTTTGCTGGATGGTTTGACCATCGATGCTGGGGTTGCCTCTGAGATCGGCGTCGCCTATGCAAAAGGCATTCCTGTTTTAGGGCTTTATACGGATAGTCGCCAACAAGGTGCCGATAATCAGCAAAAGCTGGCAGCATTACAAACCGTTGCGGAAAATCAGTTCCACTATGTCAATCTTTATACGGTGGGTTTGATCAAGCTAAACGGCGAGATTTACTCCTCTGAAGTAGCGCTTGTAGCTGGCTTAGCCGACTATCTTTTGGAGGGCAACTAATATGGGCCAAAATTATCAGCGACTGCAAAAGGTATTCACTATTTTTGGTATTCTCGTGTTTTGTTTTTCTTTATGGGAATTTTTTCGTGGCGTCTATCCGCAAACACAAGGACTGATTTTCTTGGGTCAAGCCTTACTTGGGATTTTATTGATCTTTGTCCCAGAAATGAGTAAAAAGTTCTTAAAAATCCAGCTACCAAATGCCACCGTTTACTTTTATTGGTTTTTCTTGCTGATCTCCGTATTCATGGGGACGATCTTACATTTGATCGAAACCATTGCTTTCTGGGATAAAATTCTACATGCGGTGAGTCCTATGGTCTTGACGGCTGTTGGCTATGGATTGATCTGTCTCTTACTAAAAGAAGTGCCCGTTTCAAAAGTTTCGCCTTGGTTATTTTTACTGATGGGCTTTGCTTTTGCTGGCTTGTGTGGTGTTTTCTGGGAGTTTTGGGAATTCATCTGCGACTCTGTTGGTGGAATGAATCTCCAACGTTATGCAACCTTAGATGGCACCCCGTTTATTGGTCGTGAAGCATTGATGGATACGATGGGCGATTTACTAACCAACACGATTGGTGCTGCTTTGATGGGCGTGATCGCGTATGTTCAAGGACGAGGCAAACCTGATTACTTTGAAAGTTATCGGATTAAAAAATTATCATAACCAACCTTTAAAAGCTTGTTGAAACCATCGTTTTTCAACAAGCTTTTTTCTTTTGTTCTTTTATTGATAAAGAAAAATTTATAAAAATACTTAAATAACACATCTTATTTTTATGGATTCGCTGTCTAACAAGGTTCGACCTTCCTTACACTTCCCTATAAAACGGTTACAACTACAAGAAAATTCCCTCGTTTAATCATTTTTATTTCCCCAAAAAACCATGGTCTGTTATAATTACATTATTCATTTGACATTGCGTCAGTAAAGGAGAGGCTTATGGTTCTAACAGTGTTTTTTATTTTATGCTGCTTGATTTTTTCATCGATCACCTATGCGTTCTCTAAAGATGCCCGAAAATTTGTCCAACCTTTATCAATCAAAATTATTTTTATCGCATCAGCTATTATTGCGGTTTGGACGATGTTCTTTTCAATGGTTGCATTTGTCGCTTGGGTCATCTAAAAAAACATTCTTGCCAGTTGCGGCGTTTTCGCTGCATAGGCAAGAATGTTTTTTTGTGATTAGAAAAGTTTGATTTGATTCAAAGGCCAAAAACGCAGCAGCACTTTCCCTTCCATTTGATCTTCTGTTACAACCCCGAAACTGCGACTGTCCCGAGAGATCAAACGATTGTCTCCCATCACAAAATAGCTGCCTTCAGGAACCGTTACCGTGAAATCATCGGTAAAGTGTTCGGCACCAGCGGCGATTTGCTGAAACATTTCGCGATAAGAATATTCGTCTTGTAATTGATCGTCCGCAAATTTCTCTTTAAAATCATCTAAATAGGGTTCTTCGTATACTTCTCCATTGATTGTTAGGACATCATCTTTCATTTCAATGGTATCACCGGGTAAACCAATCAGCCGCTTGACAGCGATTTTGCTTGGATCATCTGGTTCAACACATATCACGATGTCTTGGCGGTCATATGAAGAAATTTTTGATGCAATCAAACGCTGCTTATCGGCCAAAGTTGGATCCATAGAATGGCCACTGACTTGAACTGGCGTCAGGACAAACAAACGGATGAGAACCACGGCGACGATAAAGAAAAGCAGTAACCAATTCTCTTTTAGGATTTTTACCATAGCTGCTCTTTCGCTCCTTTACTGCATCTTTTGTCATTATCAAAGCTCGTTTCTGGCATTCTGACAAAAGATATCTTCCTCAATCTTACGTGGAATTTTTACATTGAGCAAGAGAAATCATCGATTTTTAAAAAAATATGACATTTCTAGTGGCCATATAGAACCTTTTACGTTCGATCACGACTCAAGAAAGCAAACACATCTTTTCGACTTAGACTCCCTACCAGTTTCTGCTCTTCTTCAATCACTACCGTGTCATGAGTTGCAAATAAGGTATACAACTCATTTAAAGTAGTAGATGCAGCGATTTGAGGAGCCACTGGGTTGACTTCATCGCTGAAAAAGTTCATCCGCATCAAATCCCCTGCTGTGACCAGTTTTGCTTCGTCTTCACCGGTCTCTTCAAAAAAGCTTTTCACAAAAGCAGTTTTTGGTTGCGAGACAATCACTTCCGGTGTATCACATTGGACGATCTTCCCTTGATTCATGACAGCAATGCGCGTACCTAGTTTTACCGCTTCTTTCATGTTATGCGTGACAAAAATAATCGTCGTCCCAAGCTCTTGGTGCAAATCGAGGACTAACTCCTGTAAGGAATTTCGAGAAATTGGATCAAGAGCACTAAAGGGCTCGTCCATCAGAATAATTTCTGGGTTAGCAGCTAACGCTCTTAAAATTCCTATCCGCTGCTGTTCTCCTCCTGACAACTCTTTAGGCATTCGATGGCGGTATTGCTCTGGGTCAAGTTTGACCTGTGTCAGCAAACGATCCACGGCTTCTGAGCGATCTTTTTTCGACCACCCTAACATCTCTGGGATCACTTCAATATTTTGCTTCACATCCATTGTCGGAAACAGGGCGATTTGTTGGAGAACATACCCCATTTGCCAACGCATTTTTTGGATATTGTATTCTTTGATTCGTTTTTCTTTGAAGTAAATATCGCCATCCGTTGGTTCTGACAACGCGTTGATCATCTTCAAAGTCGTCGTTTTCCCACTCCCAGAAGGACCGACCAAAACAAAGATTTCCCCTTTATTGATGCTCAGATCTAATTGATCGATCACTATTTTTTGATCAAACTTTTTACTGACGTTTTTAAATTCAATAATTGGTGTCATTCTTGTCCCTCCTTAATTAATCCTTCATCTATCAGGAAGGTACGCGCGACTTCTGCTGGATTTTTTCCTTCGACATTGACCTGATAATTCATTTCACTCATTTGTTCTTCGGTGATTTTACCTGCCAGCTTTTCCAATGCACGGACGACTTCTGGATGTTCCTTGGCAAAGGCTTCTTTCATCAAAGGCGCTCCTTGATAAGGTGGAAATAGTTCTTGATCGTCTTCTAGAATAACTAAGCCATATTGACGCAATTCACTGTCCGTGGAATAGGCATCCAGTAGATTGATGTCGCCATTATTGATGGCTTGATAACGCAATGCTGGTTCCATACTTTGGACACTTGGAAAATCTAGCCCATAGAGTTCTTGGATGCCCGCATAACCGTCCGTCCGATCAATGAATTCGAGGGTAAAGCCGGCTTTGATTTGATTTTCGATTTTCTTCAAATCAGAGATCGTGGTTAGTCCATTTTCCTCAGCAAATTCTTTTTTCACAGCCAACGCATAGGTATTTTGATACGCCATCGGGTGAAGCAAGGTCATCTCAAACTGATCCTGTAACAGATTGACTGCTTCGGTATAGGTTTCGTCTGAGTCAAGTTTTTGACTAGCGGTTTTTTCCGGTACATCCACTAAACTCTCCAACACAGTTCCAGTAAACTCTGGATAAATGTCGACTTGGTCATTGTCTAAAGCACTGAATAAGAAAGAAGTTTTCCCAAAGTTAGGTTCCAATTCAACCTGTGCATCAGGATCTTCTTGTTCAATTAATTCTTTGTACATGTTGATCAAGATATCAGGTTCAGACCCTAACTTCCCAGCTATGGTAATGGTTTTCGGCGCGAAAAATCCGCTCTGTGAAAAAGAAACGCCGCCAATCAGCAAGATGATCGCTGCCAGCGTAATCAAGGTATAGCGCGGTTTCAGGTGTTGTAGATAACGGATCAACGTACTGAAAATAATAGCCAGTAAAGCAGACCCGATCGCGCCGATCAACGTTAATTCAGGGGCATTCCGATCGATCCCCAACAAAATAAAGGAACCTAGCCCACCAGCGCCAATCAGAGCGGCTAAAGTCGCTGTTCCGATGATCAAGACCAACGCCGTGCGAATCCCCGAAATAATGACAGGCAAGGCAATCGGCAATTCGACTTTGATCAATCGGCGCATCCGAGACATACCAAATGCCGCCGCAGCTTCTTCGATTGATGGATCGATCTCCGAAAGGCCAATATAGGTATTTTGAAAGATCGGCAATAACGCATAAATAACTAGTGCGATCAACGCAGGCGGCGTTCCGATCCCCACAAATGGAATCAATAAACCTAACAGTGCCAGTGATGGAATCGTTTGTAGCACACTCGTTATTTGTAGGCCGACTTCCGCTGCCCGTTTATGATTAACCAGCCAAATGGCTAACGGGACAGCAATAACGATCGCCACCAGCAGCGCAATGATCGACAATGACAAATGCTCAAAGACAGCTGTCAGCAATTCCCCTTTTCGCTCATTCAACGTTTCAAAAAAAGTATTCATCTTTTCATTCCTCTCCTACTCCATAAGAACAGTATAATCGAAGTGCGAATTTCCTCCAAACAACAAGCAAGGGGAACTTTTTTGTCTTATTTTGAGCGACAAAAAAAACGATGGCTACCAATGAAACGGCAACCATCGTTTTGCATTTATCCATTTTTTATCTTTTTATTCCTCGGTAATTGGCGTATTTTCAAAAACCAGCTGTTCGTTCAATAATTCGATCGTGACTTGGGTCTTTGGTAAGACTCTGCCAGCAACGATTTCTTTTGCCAACGGGGTTTCGACTTCTCTCGTGATAAACCGACGGAGAGGTCGCGCACCATACGCTGGCTCATAAGCATTTTCAGCGATCCAGCGTTTGGCTTCTTCAGTGATCGTCAACAGTATATCTTGGACTTCCAGTCGTTGTGACAGCTGTGCGATGATCTTGTCGACGATGCCTGTCACATCGTTTAGACTAAGCGGTGTGAACAAAATCGTGTCATCGATCCGATTTAAGAATTCTGGTTTAAAATGCCCTCTCAAGAGATTACGGACATTTTCAGCAACGTTTTCTGGGATCGTCCCTTCTGCGGTCACGCCATCTAGCAAGACTTGAGAGCCGATATTGCTAGTCATGATCAAGACTGTATTTTTGAAATCAACGACTCGCCCTTTTGAATCTGTCAAACGGCCATCATCAAGCACTTGTAATAAGATATTGAAAACATCAGGATGGGCTTTTTCGATCTCATCCAATAAGACGATCGTGTATGGATTGCGTCGAACAGCTTCAGTCAATTGTCCACCTTCTTCAAATCCTACATAGCCTGGAGGGGCACCGACTAAGCGAGACACCGAATGTTTTTCCATGTATTCGCTCATATCGATCCGAACCATATGCTCTTCTGAATCAAAGAGGTTGACCGCCAACGCTTTCGCTAATTCGGTCTTACCGACGCCGGTCGGACCTAAGAACAAGAAGGAACCTAATGGTCGATTTGGATCTTGCAGGCCAGCTCGTGAACGAATGACGGCATCACTGACGGCATCGACGGCTTCGTCTTGTCCGATCACTCGTTGATGCAAGGTCTCATTTAATTTCAACAGTTTTTCCCGTTCGCCTTCCACTAATTTCGCAACAGGAATCCCTGTCAAACGTCCAACGACTAGGGCAATCTCATTTTCGGTCACTGATTCTTGGACCATCCGAATGCCTTCATCTTGATTTTTTTCTTCCAGTTCAGCTAGTTCTTTTTCCAGTTGTGGAATCGTCCCATGACGAAGAACAGCTGCCCGTTCCAAATCATAGTTATTTTCAGCATCTTCCAACTCATGCTTGGCTTTATCGATCTCTGCCCGTTTGTTGGAAACTGCATTGACTTCTTCTTTTTCCGTTTCCCACTGCATTTTCATGGTATTGACTTCTTCACGCAATTCCGCCAATTCTTCTTGTAAAATGCCTAAGCGTTTTTTCGATGCATCATCGGATTCCTTTTTCAATGCGGCTTCTTCGATCTCAAGTTGCATCAAACGACGGGTAACTTGGTCGAGCTCAGTAGGCATCGAATTCATTTCCACCCGAATTGTGGCACTCGCCTCATCGATCAAGTCAATGGCTTTATCTGGTAAAAAGCGGTCCGTGATATACCGATCAGATAAGGTCGCCGCAGCAACAAGCGCGTTGTCATGGATGTTGACGCCATGATGGATCTCGAACCGTTCTTTCAAGCCACGTAAAATCGAAATCGTGTCTTGAACGGTTGGTTCCTGTACCAGCACTTTTTGGAAACGACGTTCCAAAGCTTTATCCTTTTCCATGTATTGACGGTATTCATCAAGGGTGGTTGCGCCAATCGTATGCAATTCTCCCCGTGCCAGCATTGGTTTTAGTAAGTTTCCAGCATCCATGCTGCCTTCCGTCTTACCAGCACCTACAATATTGTGGATCTCATCAATAAAGAGAATGATCCGTCCATCGGCTTTTTTCACTTCTTGTAAGACAGCTTTCAAACGCTCTTCAAATTCACCTCTGAATTTAGCACCTGCGATCAAGGCACCCATATCCAGAGAAAAGATCGTTTTGTCTTTTAGGTTTTCTGGGACGTCTTTTCGCACGATCCGTTGTGCCAATCCTTCAACGATGGCTGTTTTACCAACCCCTGGTTCACCAATCAAAACGGGATTGTTTTTTGTCTTCCGAGAAAGGATGCGAATCACATCGCGAATTTCTTCGTCTCGTCCGATAATTGGGTCCATTTTTCCGCTGCGGACTTGTTGCACCAGGTCAACGCCGTATTTTTCTAATGCTTTGTATTGTTCTTCTTGATTTTGTGAGGTCACACGATCCCCTCCTCTTAATGTTTCGATCGTTTGCTTGATTTCTTTCGCAGTGATTCCTTGTTTCTTTAAATACACCGTCAATGGATGATTTTTCAATTTCATCAACGCATAAAGGACGATTTCTGTGGAAAGATACTCGTCTTGAAATTCATTTTTTAATTGATCTGCCTCAGACAAAAGATGAAACAGATTTTGACTCATAGATTGACCATAACGAACATTTCCTCCTTCAACCGAAGGCAGTTCATCTAATAGTCGGTCGACTTCTTTTTCAAAAGCATCGACATCGAGACCTGTGTCCGTGTAAAAATTGCGGCCGAATTGATTGGCTTGCAATAAAATCTTCCATAAATGCGGAATATCAATTTCTTGATGGTGACGGGTCATGGCAATCTGCTGGGCTTCAGCGATAGCACTTTGTAATGTAGTCGTCATTTTTTCTGGGTTCATACTTTTCCCTCCCAAAATGGTAGTCAGAAAAAAGTACGCTGCAAGCAGTATCCTTTTTTCTACTCTTCTATTATACAACGTTGGTCAGTAATGGTCAAAAGTTTTCCCTCGAACATCAAGATTTTTTTCAGTATTCTTTCATGAAAATTGACAGATGGGAAGCAGCAATGGTATGCTAGGTCCTGATTGGTCAGGAACAATCGATTTTCCTGATCGTTTTGATCGCTCTTTGGCGATTTTTATTCAGTAAGATTATCTACTTAGCTGTAACGTCTACTGTTTACAGCTTTTTTATATGGAGGAAATGATGTTAACATTAACGAATATTAGCCAACAATTTGGCGACAAATTGCTTTACGAAGACGTTTCCGTTCAAATCAACCGTGGTGAAAAAGTCGGTTTGATTGGACGGAACGGCGCTGGCAAAAGTACTTTAATCAAAATCATTACAGGAGAAATTCTCCCCGATGATGGCTTCGTCCAATTTCCGAAAAATTTGAAAATGGGCTATTTGGATCAATACGTCAATGTTGATGAAACGCAATCGATCCGTGATTTTTTGCGCTCTGCCTTTGCAGAAGACTTCGAAAAAGAACAACAGATTGCCGATCTTTATACTGCATATGGCGAAAGCCTCGACGATAAGCTTTTAGAAAAAGCGGGCGAATTGCAAAATCAATTGGATCAAGGAAATTTCTACCAAATGGATACATTGATCGATGATTTAGCAGAAGGATTAGGTATTTCGGTTCTCGGAATGGATACCCCCCTCGCTTCCTTAAGTGGTGGTCAACGCTCAAAACTAATCTTAGCAAAAATGCTGCTAGAAAAACCCGACATGCTGATTTTAGATGAACCGACCAACCACTTAGATGATGAGCATATCAAATGGCTGGTTGAGTTTTTACAGGACTTTACCGGTACCTATTTAGTCGTTTCTCATGATCGTCAATTCCTTAACGAAATCACGACCCATATCATTGATATCGAATTTGGCAAGCTTTCTAAGTATACGGGGAATTTAGACAAAGCATTAAAACTAAAAACGCTGCAAAATGAAAGCTATATGAAGCAATACGAAGCACAACAAGAGCATATCAAGAAAACCGAAAGCTATATTCGTAAATACAAAGCTGGTTCTCGTTCAACGATGGCAAAGAGTCGTGAAAAGCAGTTGGCAAAAATTGATCGTTTGACCCCACCGCAAGATGTCCCTAAACCCCATTTAGGATTTGATTTGGCACCAATCGTTACCACCTTGGCCTTGGAAACCACCAATCTAGTCATTGGATACGACCAAAAGCCCTTACTCTCCCCGATCAACCTAACGATCCGCTATGGCGAAAAAATTGCTATACGGGGATTTAATGGGATCGGTAAATCAACATTGATCAAAACAATTCTTGGTGTGATCCCAGCAATTGAAGGGGCCGTTTCTTACCCACAGCATACAAAATTCAATTACTTTTCTCAAGACCTTGACTGGGAATATCCATTGCAGACCCCTCTTCAATACCTTGAGGATCTTTTTCCGAAGGCCACCAACAAAGAATTGCGACGGCAACTTTCTCGGGCAGGTTTACCTAGCCAATTAGCCCAAGAAGAATTGAAGCTATTAAGTGGTGGTGAACAGACAAAAGTCAAACTAGCCGAAATGATGTTGATCAAAAGTAACTTCTTGATTCTTGATGAACCGACCAACCATATCGATCAAGATACGAAAAACAATTTGGAAGAAACCCTAGCGGCCTTTCCTGGAACAGTTTTGATCGTTTCCCATGAAGGCGAGTTTTATGAATCCTTTGTTGATCGGATCATTGATTTGAAAGACTAAAAAATCACGCTTATCCTCTATTCGAAGATAAGCGTGTTTTTAACTTTCCACTTTTTCTTTTCTTAATTCAGTCAACTCTTGGCTAATATCTTTGCGTTTTTCTTTCATTACATAAGCAAAACCAATTATGAAGGGCCAAATGAATGTTGCTAAACGGTACAGTAGCATGGAAGACGCAGCATCGACCGTGCCAACTAATGGACCAAAAAGCAGCATATAAATAAATTCAAATGATCCGATCCCTGCCGGTGTTGGAATCACCCCGGACAAGACGACGGCAAAACTGATGAAGGATAACGTCAACAAGAAATCGATCTCTGGATGCTGCACAACAAGAATCACATAAGGAATCACATACCAAGGCAGCATCTTCAAAAGATTCCACAAATAGATGCGCAAGAAAGCGGTGCGGTCGGTAATGATCGCATTGACTGTTTCTCGTAAAGAATAAATTTGGGTGTTGCATTTGTCAACGATTCCTCTTAATGTCGCACTTTTGAACAGCTTATTGCTGACGATTACGAAAAAGACTTGAATGTTGATGCTGACCGAAAGTGCTAACAAAGCGGCAATGATCAAAAAAACGAGTACGATCCCCACCAAAATTACCCAAATCATATTCGGTGCATTGTCATAGAATAGCGAGAATTGAATAATCAACCCAGCGATTGCATATGTCAATATGGCAAACTTATACATCACCATGTGTAAGGTGGTGACACCAACCCCTTGTGACAATTGCAAACCATTTTTACGATAAAAATTCACCTCTGAGATCAAGGTGCCCGCCCCAAACGTCACGATCCGGTAAAAACCACTGTAACAAACCGTTAAAAAGCCTGCCTTAGTAGTAAATTCCGGTTGAAACGTCACAGCGATCTCTTTCACTGTCCGTCCTTCGATCACCAGGTACAATGTGCCAAGTCCCATAACTAATAAGACGACGAGAAAGCTGGTCTCTCTTAGCCCCGCCAAAATATCCATCATCGAGTTACGGACAAAAAAATACATCACACCCAGAATCCCTACTAGTAAAAGTAAATTAAGGGCGAACTTCACTTTAATTTTCATATTAACTCCTTGCTTGTTATACCGAATTTATGCAAAAAAGACCATCAGCAGGATAGCAAAAACGGTGCCAAAAGCAAAAAAGAGGTGAAACTTCTTCTTTCTTGTTTTGTGGCGAAATACGCGTTGCGCAATTAAACCGCCTAATCCTCCGCCAATCGCCCCCATAAAAAGGAGATTTGCTTCGGGAACCCGCCAACCTTGTTTCACTGCCTGATATTTATCATACCCCATCAGACAGAAAAGATAAAGATTGACTGCAATTAAATAAAACCACAATGGATTGTAAATCAGTGCATTCATCCATTTCCTCCATATGATTGATCGTAGGGATCATTATTTTGATTCTTGTGCTTCTTCAGGTACCAGCATCGTCAAACCATGTTTGATAACTTTCATCTCAATCGGTAGATCATCCGTTGGGTCGCCATCGGTTCGAGTATGAACCGTTTTTTCTTTGGCCTTTATTGAGACCTTTGCGGCAGTGAAATATTCAACACTTGGCACTTTGGCAATTCTACCACGAATAATTCTTGGTAAATACAAAATAAATCGTAAAATATTCAGTTTTGGCAAAAGAATGATATGAAACAATCCGTCATCAGGCTTTGCTTCTTCATCGAAGTTCTTAAACCCACCTGCTGAATTCGACATGACGATCGTCAGTAATTGAGTTTTCCCCTGCCATTTCCGTTCGTCAGCAATGACTTCTAATTTGTATTGTTTCTTTTTGATCAACAGATGAATGAACCGTTTCATAAACGCTAACGGCCCATATTGCTGTTTTTCTTCTTGGGAAGTGGCTGCGGCGGTATCTGCCAGAAGACCAATGGTCATGGTCGAGATCATGACTTGATCATTGACCGTCCCGTAGTCGATCGATCGCTCAACCCCCGTTAAGATCGTCTCGAAGGCCTCTTCGGGCTTCACCGGTATCCCCAACATTCTGGCAAAATTATTTACGGTTCCACCAGGAATGATGCCGACCTTCAACTCATCTAACTTTTCTTTAAAGGTTTGCAATCCATGATGGATCGTCCCATCTCCACCAATGATCACAATCGTATCGACTGCGTGTTTTTCGGCAGCCTCTCGAACGTCTTTGGGATCCACGTCTGGATTTGAGGCCTGCAAGAACGCTTGATGCTCTTCGCCTTGTTCTTTCACATAGGCTTGGAATTTTTCTGCTGTTTCTTTTGCTTCACTTTTCCCCGCTGTATCATTGTATAAAACGAGAATTTTCATCCTATTCACATCCTAAAAAGGCCGGGTCTTACGCAAGACCTGCGTGAAGAGTTCCCAGCCCAAGAGTTTTTCATTTATTCCAACAAATCAAAAATCAACGTTTATGCTTGAGCATTCAGTTCGGCGATTTTCACAATCACATCGGTCGCTTTCATCATTGATTGTAGTGAGACGAACTCATAACGTCCGTGCATATTTTCTCCACCAGCAAAGATATTCGGTGTTGGAATCCCTAAATAGGAGATTTTCGAGCCATCGGTTCCACCACGAACAGGTTCTGTGATCGGAGTGATTCCCACTGCTTCCATCGCATCTTTTGCTAGATCAATGATACTCATATCTTTTTCGATGATTTCTTTCATGTTGTAGTATTGATCATATAGATGAACGTGTACTCTCGGTTCATCAAAGCGGGCATTCAAGCTTTCTTGAACCGCTAGTAATTGTGCTTTTCTTTCTTCAAAACGGGTCCGGTCATGGTCTCGAATAATGTATGCCATTTTCGCTTCTTCTACTGAGCCGCTGAGACTCATCAAATGGAAGAATCCTTCTGTCCCTTCGGTTTTCTCAGGAACTTCATCAGCCGGTAGCGCATTTTGAAAATCGACTGCTAGTTGCAAAGCGTTGATCATGGTGTCTTTAGCAGTTCCTGGGTGGACATTTTTTCCTTGGATCGTAATTTCAGCTTGCGCCGCATTAAAGGTCTCGTATTGCAATTCTCCTACTGGACCGCCATCCATTGTATACGCAAAATCAACATTGAAATCTTCAACATCGAATTTATCTGCACCAACCCCAATTTCTTCATCAGGGCCAAATGCGACTTTGATTTCCCCATGTTTGATCGTTGGGTTTTTAAGTAAAATTTCCATGGCTGTCATGATTTCTGCAATACCTGACTTATCATCAGAACCTAATAAAGTAGTACCATCAGTAGTGATCAAGGTTTCCCCAGCATAATTTTTTAAATTCGGAAAATCTTTTGTGTTTAATGTGTATTTTCCTTCTTTATCTAATTTAATGGTTGATTCGCCATCGTAATTTTCGATGATCTGCGGATCAACATTCTCTGCATTAAAATCGGCGGTATCCATATGGGCGATAAAACCGATGGAGCGTACGTCATGATCCACGTTACTTGGTAATGTTGCGATCACAAAACCATTTGATTCATTGTAATGAACATCGCTTAATCCTAATTCTTCAAGTTCTTTTTGCAGTTCTTTGGCAAACGCGACCTGTGTTTGGGTAGAAGGTGTTGTCGTGCTTGTCGCATCAGAGCGAGTTTCTATTTTTACATAATTCAAAAAGCGAGGCAATAAATTTTCGTACATAAAAGATTCTCCTATCTATAGTCAAATGGATTTGTTGAAGTGGTGGAAGGAACAAAGGTCACAGCCCAGTTCTCTTCTGCTTTCCACTGGTTGAATTTCTCAATAAACCGAGGAATACATTCCTTTTCGATGTTGTGCCCTGGATCGATCCCAATCAACCCATTGGCTTGCATGTCATGGGCGAAATGGTAACTGATATCGCCAGTGATGTACACATCCGCTTGATGGCGTAAGGCATCCGAATAAAACGATTGGCCACTGCCGCCGCAAATGGCGATTCGCTGAATTTTTTCAGGTGCACCAGGAAAGCTGACGAGGCGTAAAGCAGTCAAACCAAAGCGCTCTTTGACACGTTCGACAAACTGATCAAGGGAAAGAGGCTCAGCGAGGTCGCCAACCCGTCCGATTCCATAGGTTTTCGGCAAATTGTCTAAGGCATACAGATCATAAGCTGGCTCTTCGTAAGGATGAGCAGCGATCATTGCCGAAAGCACTTTATTCTCGATCGTTTCTGGAAAAATGACTTCGATCTTCGCTTCTTGCACCTGTTCTTCTTTTCCGATCTCACCAATGGCAGGATGTGCCGCTTGCTGTGGCGTATAGCGACCGGTACCAATCAAGGAATAGCTGGTATTTTGGTAATTACCTTGCTGACCAGCACCTGCTTTACCTAATGCCTTTCGTAACGCTGGTGCCGATTCAACAGGGGTAAAAACAGCTAGCTTCTTCATTTTTACTTGATGGGTTTGCTTCAAATACGTGTCGGGTTCAACTTCTAATAGTTCACAAAACCAATCGTTCAAACCATCTTCAATAATATCCATATTGGTGTGGGCGGCGTAAACGGCAATATCATGCTTGACGAGATCCATTAGCATCTTTTGTTGTGGATCATCTGTCAGCAAGCGGTTCAAAGGCCGAAAGATCGGTGGGTGTTTGGCAATGATCAAGTCGATCTTTTTCTCGATGGCTTCTGCAACCACTTCTGGACGTACATCAAGAGTCATCATGACTCGCTCGAGCGGTTTGTTTAATGTGCCAACATGTAGACCAACAGGATCGCCTTCTTCTGCCAACCACAAAGGGCAGTATGCTTCAAAGCGTTTGATAAATTCTTGACCAGAAATCATGCCAACACCTCCTTGATCCATTCGATCTGATCCTTTAATTCATTGATTTTTTCAGCAGGTGGTTCTTTGGCTTTCTCTAACTCTTTAATGACGCGTTGTCGTTGCTTTAATTCATGTTGCCATTTTTTAAGGAAAACTGGATTTTTTTCTTTTAATAAAAAAGGACCAAAAAATAATTGCTGGGACGTATACGTCGTTTTTCCAGTTTCCGCAACGATAATTTCATAGTTTTTGTCGTTTTCTTCTAAAAGTACTTCATGAATGATTATAAAGTTGTTGCTAACGAGCCATTCTCGCAAAGTCCGTTCCCCAACATTCGGTTGTAAGACCAAGCGTTTGACTCCCGCTAAGCGATTTTTCCGGCTACCTTCTTCTAAAATCGAACGTATCAGTGTGCCGCCCATTCCAGCAATGACAACGGTGTCGATGTTGTCTTCAGGTTGAATCGCGTCCAGTCCATCTGCCAAGCGAACCACGATTTTATCAGCTAACCCGTTCTTACGCACTTGTTTGCTGGCAGAATCATAAGGTCCTTGAACAACTTCTCCAGCTACAGCATAAGAGATTTTGTTCTGCAGCATCAATGCAACAGGCAAGTAAGCATGGTCGGAACCGATGTCGGCGAAACGTGCTTGGTCGGGAATTTGTTCGCCCACGCAAGCCAAACGATCCGATAATGCATGTTCGTTCATATTGTCACTCCTTCTTTTGTAGTATAACACGCTTTCCATAAATAGAAAAAAATGTGCGTCTTGACTGTGGTGCCATTGCCAAGGCGCACATTGCATTAATCGTTCACTAATTCAACCTTTTGAATCGAGTTACCGGGAATTTGCGGTGGGATCGACATCGTCATGATCGGTATGCCTTGCAACGTCACCTGGACGGTAGCACCTTCCGTCAATTCCTCCAGATCTCCTGAATAAGCCTCGACTGGGACATGTAGGATGACCCCATCATTTTGAAAACTTTGGACGACTTGATCGTCATCTTCCACTGCCGCCACCTCTTTCAAAAAGAGTGAAAAGGTATCATCCGATCCTGCTATCGCATCTTCTTGGATAACACCAGTAAAAATTGCGGCTGTTTCCGTTTCTGATGTACTATTTGATACGGAACTGGTCTGCTCGCTAGTTTCAGAAGTTCCAGTCTCCCCATTTGCAGCGCTGTTTCCCTGATTGCCGCAAGCTGTTAAAAGCAGCATTGCTGCAAAGGATAATCCTATTATTACCTGTTTTGTCATCATCTTCTTCCTCCAGTAATAGTCAGTTATTGGCCATCATTTCGTCGGTTTTTACCAGTCATTTGAATTTCTTGTGTCAAATAACGGATACGTTCCATAATGCGCTTGGCTTTTAATGGTTCGGATTCACCTCGTTGCGTCACCGAAAGATGCTGTTCCAACTCATGCATAGTAAAATTCGAAGTAAAGAAGGTCGGCAGTTGTTCTTGCATGCGGTATTGCAATATGACACCGAAGACTTCGTCGCGAATCCAGCTGCTCATCGCATCAGCACCGATATCGTCCATCATTAAGATTGGGGCTTTTTTCACTGCGTTCAGCTTATCCCCCACCTGATCTTTGCCGATTGCTTGCTTCATCTCTACTGCAAATGTCGGGAAGTGAACCAATGTCGTCGTGTAGCCTGCCTCCGCTAAATCTCTGGCGATCGCGCCAAGCAGATAGGTTTTTCCGATCCCAAAACTTCCCACAAAGTAAAGGCCTTTATGAAACTCCTGTGGATTGGCTGTCAACTCACTAATAAAATCAACGGCAGCTGCGATGGCCTCCATTCGGCCAGGCGTTTGCTGATAATCTGCAAAACTTGCTTCTTGTATATCTTTAGGCATATCCATCGCTTTGATGCGACTGCGAATTTCTTCTTGTTTTTGATATGCCAGTAGTTCTTTCGTTGGTACATAGGTGACGTCAATAAAATGAAAATTTAATGCTAAGCGCGGCTCATAGCCCGGTGCGATCATGGATGGATCATTGATGCGGAATTTCCGCTTTTCTTGGACGAACTCATACAGTTTCGCATAGCTTTTTTGAATATCTGCTTCGGTCAATACCTCTTCATTTTCGGCAATAAACGCTTTGACATCAGGATCTTGTAAAACCTCTGCCATCATTGCTGAAAACTGATCACGGTAATTGCGTTTATCCAATAGTTTTCCTAAGTTTTTCCCTACATCTTCCATTACTTGTCACCAGCTTTCTTATGCAAGTAGTTTTGCAGTTTTTTATCTAATTCTGCTTGTCGCTCTGGTGTTAAGGCTGTCTCTTCCACTGGTTTTTCAGCCCAAGAAGGCAGCTTTTCTTCGCGAATGATTTTTTTGCCGCTAGTTTGTGGTCGGCTGCGTTTTTCCTTGGCACTTCGAACAAGGCTCCGAACATGTTTGATGGCATCTTCTGCCGTGCCGATTTTTAATTCTGACCATTGGGCGGCGATATTGTTCACATAATTCCCTGACAAAGCGGCATTGTTTTGGACCACCAAGACATAATGAACCAGAACATTGATCACACTATTAGGCAATGGTGACCGTTCGACAAGGCTCTTGATCAGCCATTGTTCTGAATCCGTCATGAAACTGTTTTTCTCCGCTTTGATCGCCTTTAGAAAAGCGATCGGTGCATTGTTCTCACTTTCTTGAATCAATAATACATCATTTTCTGAAAAACCATTCTGTTTTAAGGTATTGAAGCGGCGCAACTGACTTTCCGCTTGGGGATCTTCTCTTTTTGATGTTTTCGTGAATGTTTGTCGTGATTTCTTCATGATGGCTTGTTCCAGCTTTTTCTGGTCGACCTCGCCTGTTGTCAAAGAAACATTGTCCGCCATCAAATCCAACAATTCCAACACATCATAGCCATATAAAGAATGGTATAGAACTAACTTTTGTCGAAAACTTGGCGTGAAATTAGCGGCACGGATATACCGACGCTGCGCTTCATATAAAAGAAAGTCCCAATCCAACTGCTTTTCGTCAAGCACCAAGTTCGCATTGGTTTCTTGAAAAGAATCACTTACTGCCTGTAACGTTTCTTCATGGGAAGCAAAACGTGCGGTATTTAACCCATAGGCGGCTGAGAAGGATTGAGTCACTTCCTGATAATCGGTCAAGGAACACTGCTTTGGCTGATACAGCTTGACCAGCTGATTAAATTTACGCTCTCCGACTCTTTCCAACAACAGATAGGCATACAATTCATCTTGAAAAAACGCTGCTGGATGGACCGGTTCTTGCAACCAATACAGATAGGAGGATCCGTTTTGCAAATCTGCTTTTTCATATGATTTCAGCAAGCCGATACCTTCTAGGTTTTGCTTGGCTTTTATGAAGCGAGGCATTCCGACATTCATGGCATTCAAGATATCTAGATGCACGGTCGTCATCGACTCCTCGCCAGAAATGCTTTGGGCTTGGACATCGCTTGCTAGTGTCAAATACAACGCTAAAGCATCACTTTCAATAATTGGTTGATACAAATAAATGAGGGCGTCTTTCCCTTCCGTTGTAAGTGGACGGCTTTTGAACACTTTGTACGATTGATTCGGTAAACTATTGCCCACTTGTTGTCCCCCTCTATTCTTGTGGTTCTTTCGCTTTTTCGACGATGTCTTGTAGTTCTTTTAAGAAAACTGACATGTCTTTAAACTGGCGGTATACACTGGCAAAACGGATATAAGCGATCTCGTCTAAATCAACTAGATCTTCCATCACATACTCACCAATTTGTGTCGTAGATATTTCATTTTCACCAAGAGCACGGACACGACTTTCCACATGATCGACGATTGTTTCCATCTGATCCATTGTCACTGGTCGTTTTTCAGCAGAACGAATCAAGCCCCGTAAAATTTTTTCTCGGTTGAATTCTTCACGGGCACCATTTTTCTTGATCACAAGCAAGGGTGCCTCTTCAATACGTTCAAATGTTGTAAAGCGATAGCCGCAATTTTCGCACTCACGACGACGGCGAATCACACGTCCATCATCGGCTTGTCGACTATCAACTACCCTCGAATTGTTATGATGACATTTTGGACATTGCATAGTTCCACCTCATTTTCTCTCTTATGCGCTTACGTTTTCACGTAAAGTCATCGGTTTCTATGATTAATTATAACATGAAATCCATTGGTACAATAGCCAAAGTGGTTTATTCTGTTCATTTAATACAAAATTTAAATAATGTTATAACTGTTGTTTTTTTCAATTAAAAAAAACGACAGAAATCTTTCTGCCGTTTCAATTCGTTATTTATCTTTCATTTGCAGCAAAGAAACAAAATCATGCAAATTTGCTGGCTGTTCCAACTGCTGATTACACCGTTGGCTATCACGGCAAATATAATTTCCGCGTTTCGTATACGTCCCATCGCCGTTGCTCTTAGTCAAAGAAAGAAACATTGACACATTTCCTTCATGCTGGCACAAGGGACAGATCCCTTTTTTGACCTCGGTTGACACATGACCGTGAAGTCCTGTAAATCCCTGCTCAGTGGCTATGATCATAAACTTGCTTTGACTACCAATATCATCCCAAGCAAGATAAGTGGTCTCTTTTAAATCAACGGAAGCAAAATCAGGTATTTTCAGTTTTTTTACTTTCCGAAACATTTTTTCAATTTGTTTTGTTGTCGGCACCTGAAAGGGTCGGACGTACTCTTTGAGTTCTGTTAACAGCTCATTGCTGCGACTGATCGTCATCCCGTGTTGAAAGAAAGCAGCTAAAATTTCACGTGGTGCTGTTTCTTCTTCAGGAAAAAAATGTTCTATGGCGTCTTTGGTCATCGTTTCAACCGTTTTGATCGTTCGAGGATCATTCACTGATTGATAGGTTCGAACTAATTGGTATACTTGATGTTTAATTGAATGAAATTGGTAAGGTTCGATCATAAAAAGCCTTCTTTCTAATTTTCCGTTTCCTATTGCGGCTGTTCTACTTTCTTGACAGTCGTACACAATGCATAAATAAGCATTTGATGACCACCTCCCAATTTCTTTGCTTCTCTCTATGCGATCTTAATGGATTATAATGAGATGTTGAGCAATTGTCAACTGAGCAGTAGTCTCTTGACTCTTCATCCACTCTGGTTAACAAAAAAATGCCTCGTCTAGAAGACGAAGGCATCCGTGTTCAGTTATAATTTATCTTCAATTCCAGTATAATGCTTCAGCTGGTCTGCATCTCGACGATCGGCAGAAGAAATTTTATTGGCATCAGGATTTTCAGCTCGCAACAATTCTTCACTGCTGACATTTTCTGGGGTAGTTCGATCATTGCGGGCATCGCGCTCGTCATTTTGATCTTCTAATTCATTGACTCTTTTTTGATCGTGCTCTTTCTTGATCTGACCTTCGTGTGCTTGTTCTTTCCCAGAATGGGCAAGTTCTTCATTATTGGTCCACTCACCGATTTTTTCTTTAGCCTTGCCAACGATCACATCTTTTTCGTCTTTAAAAGTACCCATAGTTATCATCCCTCCTGTATAGTTTCATCATAACAAGCATTCTGAATTCTGACAAAAGATATGAATGCGATACCAACCAACCAGCGAAATTTGGACTGATGTGTTATAATAGTAGGTATTATTTTCTGAATATTCTTATAAATGGAGGTGAAGAACCTGTTAAGGTTCGATAATAGATGACAATCCTCGATTTCCAACAGGTTTCATTCGTTCGCGACAAGAACTATTTATTAAAAGCGATCAATTGGCAAGTGAAAAAAAATGAGCATTGGGCGATTTTAGGGCTGAATGGTGCTGGCAAAAGTTTATTACTCCAAATGATCACGGGAAGCTTATGGCCTTCTTCTGGTCAACGAACGGTCTTAGGTGAGCGTTACGGAAAAACGTCTGTGCCCGATCTTCAACGGCGCATTGGTTGGGTCAGTTCAGCGTTGCAAAGCAAGTTTTATGGTCGCGATCTTGCCGAAGAGATCGTTCTTTCGGTGCTTTATTCCAGTATTGGTCTTTATGAGTCCTATGAAGAAGAGCAGCTGATCCAAGCAAAAGCGCTTTTGACTGACTTAGGTTTGTCGCATTTGATCCATCGTTCCTATCACGTCCTTTCTCAAGGGGAAAAACAATTTGTCATGATCGCACGGGCCATGATGGCACAACCAGAGATCCTGATTTTGGACGAACCTTGTACGGGCCTTGATCTATTTGCGCGAGAAGAACTGCTAACCCGTCTGGAGGCTTTTTCACAACTGCCGAATACGCCGACTCTTCTTTACGTTACCCATCATACAGAAGAGCTACTACCGATTTTCACTCATTTGCTGATGTTAAAAAACGGCAAAGTCCACGCCGCTGGTCAACGAGAGACGATTTTTACTGAGGAGGTTCTCACCTCTTTTTATGATCAGCCGATCGTTCTTCACCCCTTTTCCAGCAATCGCGTGATCGTGACCCCAAAATAAATCAGGGCTGGTACTTTGATATTTAACCATTCATAAACGATCGTCTTACTTTCCAAACCAAACAGTTTCCGACATGTTTCAGCGCCAGTTGTTTTTGGAAATGATAGGGCTAGGTTTGCTATTGAAAGATAAAATAGCAGGTTCCCTTTAGTGAAAGGGAACCTGCTGCTTTACCTATTTATTTATAGATGCGAGCCAATCATCGATCTGCTGATTGAGTTGGGCGATCGTTCCTTGATTATCAAAGACAATATCGGCCCGTTGTTTCTTTTTCTCAATTGAAAGCTGACTGTCGATTCGTTGTTGCGCGTCTTGCTCATTCAATTGATTACGTGCCATCAACCGCTCTTTTTGAATTGCTTCTGGCACATAAACGACTGCGGTTTGATCCATGTATTGGTCGTAGTCGGCTTCATAAAGCAAAGGAATGTCAACGATCAACAAGGGCACTTCCTGTTTTTTTTCTTCGATCTGAGACAAAATCTCTTGTCGAATAAAAGGAGATAACGTCTGATTCAGCATGCGGCGTTTTTCTGGATCGTTAAAAATCAAAGCACCGAGGGTTTGTCGATCTAGCTGCCCATCATCGGTCAAAATCTGCGGACCAAAGGCTTGCGTCACCGCCTGCAAGCCCTCCGTATTCGGTTCAACGACTTCTCTTGCGATGATATCGGCATCAATAATCGGTAAACCCAGTGATCGAAAATGCGCGACTGCAGTACTTTTTCCAGTGGCGATTCCCCCAGTGACGCCTAAAACAAAACTCATTTGTTGGACCTCACATGCAGTTTTTGACACTGAGGACAAAAATGCGTCCCCCGTTGGGCAACTTTGATCTTGACGATTGGTGTGCCACATCGGCCACAAGGATTGCCTGTCTGGCCATAGACATTTAATGACATTTGGAATTTCCCGGCTTCTCCTAGTGCATTGAGATAGGTCCGAATGGTAGTTCCGCCTGCTTCAACAGCTCGCTCTAAGACATCGATGATTGCTTCATGCAGCACATCTACTTCAGTTGGCATTAATGAATCCGCTGGTTGCTCTGGATGGATTTTTGCTTGCCACAGCGCCTCATCTACATAAATATTGCCCAAACCAGTAACGAGCTTTTGGTCAAGCAATAACGGTTTGATGGCTTTTTTCGAACGCTTCAATCCTTGTTCAAATGCTTCTAATAAAAACAATTCAGGCTTAGGTTCAGGACCTAATTGCATGATCCCTTTATAGGCTGCGCTTTGGTCTTTATCCACTAAGGTCATACGACCAAATTTTCTTACATCATGGTAATTTAACTGACTGCCATCTGTAAAATGGAAAATGACATGTGTATGTTTATCGACAATCGGGTCTGACTCAAAATACTCGTACTTGCCTTCCATTCGTAGATGAGAGATCAGATCATAATCTGTCAATTTAAAAATCAAAAATTTTCCACGTCGTTCAAATTTTTCAAAACGTTGCCCTTTCAAAAGTGTCGAAAAGATCGGTACTTCAGGACTCTCGATGATTCGCGGCCAAAGGATCTCAACCGATTCGATCGTTTTATTTAAAACAAGTTTTTCAAGTCCTTTGCGGACCGTTTCAACTTCTGGTAATTCCGGCACCTCTGTTCACCTCATTTATTTTGCATCGTACCATGTTTTGCCCCAATTGCTGTCTGTCAGTAAAGGGACATGCAATGCAACGGCTTGCTCCATCACTTCTTTCACCAAAGCATCAAGACGAGGCAATTCAGATTCAGGTACTTCAAAGACTAGTTCATCGTGTACTTGCAGCAGCATCGTTGCTGCTAATTTTTCTTCTTTCAAACGTTTCGCCAAATCGATCATAGCAATCTTTAAGATATCCGCCGCACTGCCTTGAATCGGTGTATTGATGGCGGTTCTTTCAGCAAAAGTCCGAATATTGAAATTGCGCGAATTGATATCAGGTAGGTAACGACGGCGATGATACAAGGTTTCAACGTACCCTTTGTCCTTCGCCTCACGAACCACATCCTCCATATACGTTTTCACACCAGGATATTTTTCAAAATACGTATCGATGTATTGTTGGGCGGCTTTTCTGGTGATTCCTAGATTCTGTGATAATCCATAATCAGAAATACCATAAACGATACCGAAGTTGACCGCTTTGGCTTGACGACGCATATTTGGTGTCACATCTTCTGCTTTTTCGATACCAAAGACTCGCATCGCTGTACTTGAGTGGATATCCTGACCTTCGATAAAGGCTTCTTTCAAATGGGTATCATCTGAAATATGTGCCAACACCCGTAGTTCGATTTGAGAGTAGTCAGAGGAATAGATCACCCAATCAGTTTCTCGTGGCACAAAGGCTTCGCGGATCTTTCGACCTTCTTCTAAACGAATCGGAATGTTTTGTAAGTTTGGATCGACAGAACTTAAACGACCAGTTTGGGTCAAGGTTTGTACATATCGCGTATGGACTTTGCCATCTCCTTGGATCACTTTTAATAAGCCTTCTACATAGGTTGATTGGATCTTAGCGATTTGACGATAAGTCAAAATGTCTTCAACGATTGGTGCTTGCTCTTTTAGTTGTTCTAACACATCGACTGCTGTCGAATAGCCAGTTTTGGTTTTTTTGATAACTGGTAAGCCCATTTTTTCAAATAAAATCACACCTAATTGTTTCGGCGAGTTTAAGTTGAAGGTTTCTCCAGCTTCGGCGTAGATTTTTTCTTCAATTTCATGCAACCGTTGTGCAAATTCGCCCTTCATCTGATGCAAGCGAGACGCATCAACTTTGATGCCGGTAATCTCCATCTCAGCTAAAATCATTGATAAAGGCAATTCCATTTCTTCAAAGAGCGCTGTTTGATTCTTCGCTGCCAATTCTTCCGTAAGTTTTGGGGTTAGGTTTGTAATCGCCGCTACTTTACGGGCTAAATGAGCAAAGAAGTCTTCCTCATCCGCCGGCAGCCCTTTTTTCGCTCCTTTTCCATAAATCGCTTCATCCGATTGGATCGCATCATAGCCATAGTGAGCGGCAACACCTGCGATGTCATTATTCGTATCATTCGTGTCTAAAAGATAAGCTGCCAATAAAACATCAAAAGCGATTCCTTTTGGTGCTGTCGTGTACCGGTTTAACGCCACGTACGTGCGTTTGGCATCATAAACGAATTTTTTACGTTTCTCGTCTTTTAACCAATCGGTAAAGGCTGGACTTTCAAACAATTCTTCACGATTGCTGACATAAATTTTTTCTTGATTGCCCCAAGCAACACCGACAATGTCTTCCAAATGATAGTTATCCCCCATCATCTCGACATACAATGCTGTGTCTCCCTGGAACATATCTTCCGTTACTTCTTCAACGACCGAAAACAAAATGTCTTCCATCTCAACTGGTTCAGCTGTAATTTGCAGCTTATCTAAGAAGCTATTAAAGTTCATTTCTTGGTAGAATGGCACTAACTTCTCTAAATCTTTGCCTTCATATTTCAGTTTGTCAACATCGACCTCAATGGGCGCATCCACATCAATGGTTGCTAATTGTTTTGAAAGAAAGGCGATCTCACGATCATTGATCAAGTTTTCTTTCATCTTGCTTTTTTTCATTTCATCGATGTGTTCATAGATCCCCTCAACAGAGCCATATTCTTTCAATAGCTTGATGGCTGTCTTCTCACCAATTTTGGTGACGCCGGGAATATTATCGGAAGCATCGCCAGCAAGTCCTTTCATGTCGATGATTTGTAAGGGCGTTAGGCCGTCATATTTTTCAGCCACATGAGCGGGCGTATAACTTTCAATTTCGCTAACTCCTTTGACCGTAATGTCAACTTTCACGTGCTCCGTTGCCAGCTGGGTCAAATCGCGATCGCCAGATAAAACGACGACATCAAACAGCTCTTTATCGACTTTATTTGCCAATGTACCAATGATATCATCGGCTTCATAGTTATCTAATTCGTAGTATTGAACACCTAACGCGTTGATCAATTCGCGAATGTAAGGCATTTGTTCTTTAAATTCCCCAGGGGTTTTTGAACGTCCACCTTTATAATCTTCATACATCGCTGTCCTGAAGGTGGTTTTTCCAGCATCAAAAGCCACTAAAACATGTGTTGGCTGTTCTTTTGCCATCACATTTTCAAACATAGTATGAAACGCATAGATGGCATTTGTGTGCAGCCCATTGGCATTTTTAAACCGTTCTAATGAATTATGCAACGCAAAAAACGCGCGAAAAGCCACACTATTCCCATCAACGAGTAGTAATTTATTTTTTGGCATTTGATTACTCCTTTTCTCAAAAAGTTCCTCTTTATTCTATCAAAGAACGGGCACAAAAGCGATGAATTGCTTTGTTTTCTCTCTCATTTTATACAAAAAAAAAGGCGAGTTTCCTCGCACTTTTTTTAGTTGTTTTTTCCAAAGATACGCAATAACGCAAGGAATAAGTTGATGAAGTCTAAATACAGTTGTAATGCCATGAAAACGGCCACTCCTGTATTTGCGCCACCATTCGTTGCGAAGTATACATTGCGGATTTGCTGATTGTCATAAGCGGTGATTCCCATAAAGACAAAGACGGTCACGATCGATAAGAAAAAGTCAACCGGTTGACTGCGTAAAATAAATACATTCAAGAGCGTTGAGATGATGATCCCGATCAACAGACCATAGCCGATACGACCAACCACACTTAGATCACGTTTGGTCATGATCCCAAATGCTGACATGACACCAAAAGTGACGGCTGCTGAAACAAATGCTCCCACGATCGATCCAAAGTCATAGATCATCAATGTCACAGACAAGGTCAATCCATTCAAGAGCGAATAGACTAAAAAGCCAGCAACGGTCAAGGACGGATTTTTCTGCGCCTTCACCCCTAATACAATAACTAGAATGATCTGTAAGATCCAAAGACCGGTAAATCCTAGCGGAAAATTGTCGATAAATTGCAGGGTTTGCGCTTTGAAGACTTCCCCAAAAATATAGGCTGAAATCGCACTGATCGCAAGCCCAACGCCGAAGAATAAATACACTTTTGAATAAAAGCGATTTAAGCCTTGGGCTTGGACGGTTTCATTGTTTAAATTATTCATCTTGTTGTTCCTCCTCATTTACTGCTACTGCTTTTGGCGGCTGGACCATGACCACAGCATCTAAAATACGATGATCTTCTGTGTTGATCGCTTCAACCGAAATAGTTACCACGTCTTTCATTTTATCCACTTTGATCACTTCGAATTCAAAGGTCAATGTTTCATAATGATATACAGGTTCAATAAAGTTCACCGAAAAATTGACTACATGAGAGCCAGGACCAGGCAAATGTTTCGATACGGCACTGGTGATGATCCCCATCAACATGATGGATGGGACGATTGGACGCTGATACTCAGTATTTTGCGTGTAGTCATGTTGAATATACAAAGGGTTTGCATCATTAGTAATTCCTAAATATAACAACAGTTGATTGTCTTCGATCGATTCTGTTAAGGATAACGAATCGCTTTCCTCGATATCTTCAATACTTTTCCCTATTTTTCGCGGTTTTCCTATATTCAAAATTTAATTCCTCCAAAAAGAATAGTTTCATCTGAGTATATTCTATCAGATGCCGACAAAAGTGCAAGTTCGCGGTGCTGCTTTTGCAAAAACTTCAGATGTAAAAAACTCTTGCAGCAAACACGCCACAAGAGTCTTTGATTACAATACGTTACGAGTTGTATTGCTTAGTAGTTTTTCATAGGCTGTTTCAAATTTTTGCACATCGCCTGCTCCCATAAAAATCACGACAGCATTTTGATGATCTAGTAGCGGAGAAACGTTCTCTTCTTTGATCACAGTTCCGCCTCTTTGAATTTTATTGCCCAGATCTTCAATTTTAACATCCCCTCGGGATTCACGAGCAGATCCAAAAATATCACATAGATACACATGGTCTGCAAGATCTAACGCTTCCGCAAATTCATCCATTAAAGCGATCGTACGGGTAAAGGTATGAGGTTGGAAGACAGCAATAATCTCTTTATCCGGATATTTTTGACGAGCGCCATCAATCGTTGCTTTGATTTCTGCAGGATGATGGGCGTAATCGTCTACGATCGTCATATCCGCTACGATTTTTTCGCTGAAGCGACGTTTCACTCCAGGGAATGAGAGCATCTCAGCGGCAACTTCTTTCATGTCCAATCCTTCTTTGTAAGCCACAGCGATCACACTGAGTGCGTTGTTGATGTTGTGTTGACCAAACGCTGGCAAGACAAAATGGCCAATGTTTTCACCATGGATAAAGACGTCGAACTCTGAACCTTGGGTGGTGCGTTCAATGTTTTTTGCTTGAACATCGTCGTTATCGTTGACGCCGTAATAGTAGATCGGGACATCTGCTTCAAGTTTACGCAGGTACTCGTCATCACCAAAAGCAAAAATGCCTTTTTTTACTTGACTTGCCATCGATTGAAAGGCTGAGAAGACATCGTCAATCGAGTGGAAATAGTCCGGATGATCAAAATCGATGTTGGTCATAATTGCATAGTCCGGTGAATAAGCTAAGAAATGACGGCGGTATTCACAAGCTTCAAACGAGAAGAATTCCGCATCGGGCTCTCCATGACCGGTACCATCGCCAATCAAGAAACTTGTTGGCCGGATGCCGCTTAAAACATGAGAAAGCAATCCTGTCGTACTGGTTTTTCCGTGAGAACCAGTCACAGCAATACTCGTATAGGGCTGAATGAATTGGCCAATAAAGTCATGATAACGAGTGACTTCTAAACCAAGTTCTTTGGCCCGTATGATTTCTTCGTGGGTGTCAGGGAAAGCATTCCCTTGGATAATGACCATTTCTGGTTGAATGTTTGCTTTATCGAAAGGCAACAATTTGATTGCTGCTTTTTCTAGATCACGTTGAGTGAAGAAATATTCTTCCACATCAGAGCCTTGTACTTGGTAGCCTTTTTCGTGCAGAATCAAAGCCAATGAACTCATACCGGAACCTTTGATTCCAACAAAATGATGTATTTTGTTTTGATTTTCCATTATTATAATCCTCTTTTCTCAAATCCGCGTCGTAAAAAAACGCGTGTATTGACAAATATCAGGTTGTCACACGACCTACATTATCATACAAAATGAAAAAAATAGCAACGAGTTTTATTTTTCGACTTGACTTTTCTCATCATTTCCTATTTCTAGCAAACGTCCACGACATTTTCCACAAACATATTTTTTGATATCCACACGCCGCTGCCGCCGAATCTCGCAGCCGCAATTTTGACATCGATAGCGATGTTTCGCTGTCCTTTTGGCAGGAGGTGCATACCGCAGGCCTCCCGTTTTTGCCAGCAATGCTTTAAAAGCAGGATCTTGGTGACGATGACCAAGACCTGCTAAATGCAAATGATAGTGACATAATTCATGCTTGATAATGCCGATAAAAACCTCCATCCCGTGTTCTGTGAGCATCACTGGATTGAAATCCAAGTGGTGATCACTTAGATGGTAACGGCCACCGGTTGTTTTTAAGCGAGAATTAAATACCGCTCGATGCGTAAATGGTTTATTGAAAACAGACAGCGAAAGCTCTTCCACCAAACGCTGCAATTCTTGTTGGGTCATTTAGCATTTCCTGGATCGATCATGGTTAAACTGATACGGCCTTTTTTGACATCTACTTGCTCGATCCAAACGGTTACGACATCACCAACGGAAACAACGTCTTTCGGATGTTTTACAAACGAACGGCTCAGCTTCGACAAATGAACCAGTCCATCTTGTTTGACACCGATATCGACGAAAGCACCAAAGTCGATCACATTTCGAACAGTTCCTTTCAATTCCATTCCCGGTTTTAGATCCTCCATACTCAACACATCTTTGCGCAATAATGGGGCTGGCATTTCATCCCGCATATCACGTCCTGGCTGCATTAACGCTTTTAAGATATCTGTGATGGTTTCTTTCCCGACAGACAATTTAGCAGAAAGTTCTGCTGGACGCATTTGCGCCAACTTCACTTTATTTTCTTCCGATTGTTCTTTCCCAAGCTCCGCTAGAGAAATATCCGCGAGCGCCAAAATTTCTTTGGCAGTGTCATAACTTTCTGGATGAATCCCGGTATTGTCCAAAATGACTTTTCCGCCAGGAATCCGCATAAAACCGATCGCCTGTTCATAGGCCTTTGGCCCTAAGCGAGGGACTTTTTTCAGTTGATTGCGCTGCGTAAATACCCCGTTTTCTTCTCGATAGGTCACGATATTTTGGGCAGTCGTTTTATTTAAGCCCGCCACGTGCTGTAAAAGTGCCGCACTTGCGGTATTGACATCAACGCCTACTTGGTTGACGACCGTTTCCACGACAAAATCCAATTGTTCGGCTAAGCGCTTTTGCGAAACGTCATGTTGGTATTGCCCGACGCCCACCGATTGTGGATCGATTTTAACTAATTCTGCCAAGGGATCTTGCAGACGGCGACCAATACTGATGGCACTGCGTTCTTCCACTTGCAGATCAGGGAATTCTTGCCGGGCGATCGGACTGGCCGAATAAACAGAAGCGCCTGCCTCATTCACGATCACATAATATACTTCTTGATCGATCAATTTTAATTGTTCAGCGACGAATTGCTCTGACTCTCGACTCGCCGTTCCATTACCGATTGCGACCATTTCAACTTTATAGGTTTGCAATAAGCGACGAAACGCTGGTTCAGCCGCTTCTCGTTTGTTCATCGGCGCCGGTTTATGGGGATAGATCACTTCGATCGCTAGTACTTTTCCTGTCTCATCAACGACGGCCAATTTACAGCCCGTTCGATACGCTGGATCAAAACCTAAAACGATTTTGCCCTTCAATGGCGGCTGCAGCAACAGATTGCGAAGATTTTCTCCAAAAATCGCAATTGCTTGTTCGTCGGCTTTTTCTGTCAATTCATTGCGGATCTCTCGTTCGATCGCTGGTAAGATAAACCGTTTCAAGGCGTCAGCAGCAGCAGTTTGGACAAAACTGGCTGCGGGTGAATCACTATTCGTGATCAATTTCCGACGTAGGTACTCCGTGATTTTTTCTTCATCTGCCACAAGCGTTACCTTCAAAATGTCTTCTTTTTCTCCACGATTGGTGGCTAAAACCCGGTGGGAAACCATCTTATTGATAGGATGTTGGAAATCGTAATACATTTCATAAACGCCTTTTTCATCTTTTTCAGCATTTTTGACCGTGCTCTTATACAGTCCTTTGTTAGAATAATAGCTCCGAATCCAACTTCGAAATTCAGCAGTATCACCAACGCCTTCTGCAATGATCTCATGGGCGCCAGCCAAGACATCTTCTACAGTAGGAACAGCATCACTCATAAATTCGGCCGCTTTTTCTTGTACATCACCTGTTTTTGAGAAGCTTAACAGCCACTGAGCAAATGGTTCCAAGCCATTTTCTTTGGCGATCGTCGCTTTGGTGCGTCGTTTTTGTTTGTAAGGACGATACAGGTCTTCGACGGCCTGCATTTTTGTCGCAGCTAAAATCGCCTGTGATAGTTCAGGCGTTAGCTTTTCTTGTTCTTCTATCAAGCGCAAAACTTCTTGCTTGCGTTTCTCTAGGTTTTCTAAGTACTGATACCGCTCTTCGATTTCTCGAATCTGAACTTCGTCAAGTCCATTCGTCATTTCTTTACGGTAGCGGGCAATAAACGGAACGGTATTTCCTTCTTGCAATAATTGTAACACCGTACTGATTTGTTTTTGGGTAAAAGCGGTTAGTTCTTGTTTCACTAAATCAAGTACCTCTTGATTCATTTCTGCCATTCGTTCTCACCTTTCCTTTGTTGCTTTTGCTATTTTAACATAAAAAAGTCAGCCATTGAGGAAACAAGAAGGCACGAAAGGAACATTGCTTCGGGGCTCTTGTAATGGCTGCTTTTCTCTTTTTAGAAAAGACTTTTAAAAGTCTGGTTGCCAAGGTCCTGCTAAATTTTGATATTCGATATCCTGAAGGACCCCTTTGTCATCAAAAATCACGCCATGCACCGATCCACCAAATACTGCCCCGCCATCGATGCCGATTTTGTCGTCTTGTTGCCAAAGATCCGTCGTCTGCATATCTCCATGCAGCATTGGCGTGATGGTATGACCAAAAACGATCGTTTTTCCTGTACGGTTTTTTCCTTTATGAAATGGCTCGCGAATCCAGATAAAATCGTGGTCGGCGGTCTTCCGCCAATCTTTTTTACTTAAATCCACGCCCGCATGGACAAAAAGATACTTCCCCCATTCGTAATAAAGCGGCCGCTCCATCAAAAACTCTATTAAGTCTCCATATCTACTTCGGATCATCAAGGCAATTTCCGTTGGCGAATACTCTTCAGTAGCTCCTGAATGTAAAAGACTTTCAATCGTTTCTTTGCCGCCATTGCGTACGTAGGCGGCGAACCAATCCTCTGGGGCATTTAGAAATTGCAGAAAATACTCTTCGTGATTGCCACGTAAATAAATCGCTTGATGTTCTTCGACTAATTTCTTTCCAAGCAATAAACACTCTTTGGACATTGGCCCTCGGTCATTTAAATCACCAATCAAAAGCAACTGATGGATTTTCGGATCATATTCCGCAAGAAGACTTTTAAAAAGATCGGCCATTCCATGAATATCACTGATTGCATAAAGATAGTTTTGCATAGTCATTCCCTCCTTAAAGGCAATTGAGTCTCTTATTATCAATTTTAGCCCTTTGGCTGCAAAATGTCTTGCATTAAAATCAAAAAACAATCATTCGTCTTGAACGGTTCGACAGCATAGAGTCGGGTTCATAAAGACGAATGATTGATTACGATCGGTAAAACCTATTTTCCTGAAACAGCAAAATAATTGCCATCCGGATCGGCAAAATTGAAAACCAGCTGTTCTTCCATCTGAATCAATTCGCCGACTTCTGCTTCCATCTCTAAAAGTTTTTTATAGAGAGCTGTAATATCCTCAGCAAAAAACATGATCGATGGGGAATTTAATGCGACTTCAGGTGAGTGCGTTTCGATGAACTCACGGTCATATAAGACAAAATGAGCCTCTGCCTCTTTTGATGGCGCGATTTCGACAACGGATGTTCCATCGATCGTTTGCTGTTCAATGATCACAAAGCCTAATTCTTGCCAAAATTCGACAGCTTTCGTCACATCATCAACGTAGAGCATCACTTGCATTTGGTTGGAAAACAATGGAAATCCCTCCTATTTCAACTTATTTTTCTTCTTCGGTCGATTCTTGTGTGGGGTTCGAGTTGGTATTGAAGTTCAGTTGGAGTCCTGGTTTGTCGGTCACGATTTCTGTCACCTCATACGTCAGGCGTTTGACGATATCAAACAATGGCTCAACCAAACGATCAGTTTCAGCTTTTGTTAGATCTTCTCCAGAATTGACTTTACGATTCAAAATATGATTGACCTGTCCGACACGTCCTGACAAAACATAATCAGGGAACACTAATTGAAATTCTAGCCGGGCGCCAATAATACTGTTTTTTTCCATATATTCTTCATCTTTGACTTTTAACGGCGCAAAGCCGACATTCAATTTGGTTTCCATTTCTTTGTCTTTCGGTTTCATATCGAAATGATATGCTTCAACGATCGGTTGTTGTCTTTTTAATTCCACTAGATTCACACTCCTTATCTAAAAGTATAGCATAACCTTTTCTTTGAGCCTACTGTATTCTTTAGACAATAAAAAAAACGGCGAGCGCCGTTTTAATTTGCTTCTTTTAGTGTTGCTAGATAATCCAAGGCATCTTGGACATTGGCGATCGGAACGATTTTCATATCCGTGTCTAACTTCTTCGCTGCTGCCACTGCCTCTTCATAATTTGTTTTGATGGAAGGATCTATTTCACGCTCTTCGTCAGTGATTTCATCATCTGGGGCAAAGAAGATTTCTGCACCACTTTCACTGGCACTCGCTACTTTTTTATCGATCCCACCGATTCGACCAACGGTTCCGTCAGCTGAGATCGTTCCTGTCCCAGCTATGTTGTGACCTTTACGTAGGTTATCTCCGGTCAACTGTTCATAGATTTCAAGGGTGAACATCAAACCAGCGGAAGGTCCTCCGATATTGCCAGAATCGATCACGATCTCTTCATCAGAAGTGATCTCTGTATGATCGACGAGGGAGATGCCGATACCGGCTTTTTGATTGCTCTCCAGTTCAATTAGTTTGCCCGTTGCTTCTTTTTCTTCGCCATCTTGCAAGTAAGTCACGGTGATTTCATCACCAATGGTTTGACTTTGGACGTAGTCGATAAAATCTTGACTGCTTTTAAATTCTTTACCATTGACTGCGGTGACGGTATCTCCAACGGATATTTTCCCAGCAAAGCTGGAATTTGGATCGATCCCCATGACATAGACCCCTTTATAGGTCATTTCATAAGGTAAGTCTGCCAGCTTTAATGCTTGCTCAATCGCACTATTTTGCGAGGATTCCATATAGTAGCGTTGAATGCGGTTGTACTCCTCATCTGTCGCACCGCCTAAAAGTTCTTCCTCACTGATCAAGTCTTGGAATTCATTGAATTTCGTTCCAATCGCTGTGAACACGGTAGCTTGTCGAATCCCAACACTGGTCAAAGAAAAGGAGCCGGCTGATGTGTCTTCTTTTTGATTGACGGTAATCAGCTCTTTTAAATCGATCGTTGCTCCTGGTTGCTCGATATAATAGGGAATCGGCAAAAAGGCACAAGCGGCGATGATTAGCGCTAAAACAAACAGGAGGAAATATTTGATCGTTGATTTAAGATTCATTGGTATCACGCTTCTTTACTATAGCATCGTAGATATTTTGAGGTAAATATTCGGCAACATCGCCGTTAAAGGTCAAGATTTCTTTCAACAAACTGGAACTGATGAAACTGTGCTTTGCGTCTGCTAAAAGAAAAACGGTCTCTAATGAGGGTTCTAGGTGATGGTTCATCTCCATGATGTCCCGCTCATATTCATAGTCTTTCACACTGCGAATGCCTCTAAGCAGAAACTGAGCACCTAGTTTTTTTGCGATCGTAACCGTCAGCTCCGTTTCTTGTGCCAAAATCTTGACGTTAGGAATATGGGCGAGGGCTTCTTCGATCAAATGAACTTTTTCTTCACTCGTAAAAAAACTTTTTTTATTGGTGTTTGTAAAAACGCCGACGATCAATTCATCGAAAAGCGTGGCTCCTCGCTCAATCAGGTCAACATGACCGGACGTCAATGGGTCAAAACTCCCTGGAAATAAAGCAATCTTTTTCACGTTATCCCTCATTTCTATAGATCGTCACTGCCGATATGCCATAGGTTTGGGCACGGACCGAATGCAACGAGCCGATTTGTTCTGGTAAGTCGATGGACTTGTCTGTTTCGCAAACTACGTATGCAGACGGGCGAATCAATTCATCCTTCAGCATAGCTTCTAACTGATGCAGAATTTCTTGCTTTGCGTATGGCGGGTCTAAAAACAAATAGTCAAAACTTTGTCCCTCAGCTGCAAACTGCCGTAAAGCTTGATTCGCATCCATTTTTAACACCGTGAACTTTTCGGGTTCTTTGGTTATAGCAATATTTTCGCGGATCACTTTGGTTGCTGGAAAACTACGGTCGACACAAACCGCATGATTGGCACCACGAGAGACCGCTTCGATAGCCAAGCCCCCGCTTCCGCTGAATAAATCCAGTACAACTCCTCCATCTAAATATTGCCCTAACATGTTAAAAATCGCCCCTTTTACTTTGTCTGTCGTGGGGCGAGTGTTGTCTCCAGCGAGACTTTTTAATCTGCGGCCACCATATTCTCCGGCTACTACACGCATACGTTTTTCCCTCCAAGATCTTCGTAAATACAAATATAGCACTGTTTCTATAAATAGCAATAAAAAAATGGCGGTGACTCAAGGCACCCCCACTTTTTTATTACACGTTTTCTGCCAATCGAATCATCGTATTTTTTTCTTCGATATCAAACCCTTCGTCTTTCACTGGATAGGCTGCTGACGTACCAATTTTTTCAGCAAAATCCATTTCGACATCTGGTCGATAGGAAGCTTCAACTTGTCGAACAAAGTGAAACTGCTCGATTTTTGTTTTTTTGCTTTCGTATTCTTCTTCGTTCAAATACATGACCACGTATTTCATCTTGCGTGACACATAATGAACAAAACCAAAACGACGCAAATTCTTTAGTTGACGTAGGCTGTAAACCCATACGATCAATCCTCGACGCTTTTGCATCGTAAAAGGCTCTTTATCCTCGTGCATGACAATTTCCTCCACAACTTGATTTTGATTGAAAAAAGGGACTCCCAGCGTCCACTTTGACAGAGGGAGAAAAACAAGTAGAGATCGCCACAGTCAGTTCATCCAGCAAACGCTGCAGTTGTGTTTCACTCCAGCGATACCCACTTACTTGTTCATTAAGATCCAACTGCCGCTTGGCTGTGCGCAACGCCCGTTTTTTTTCTTTGAAATCAGGCGCATACTCACCGTAAGCTTCAATTCTTTCAAAATCTAGTTTTTTTTCTAAAAACGATCGCATCAATGTCTGAACATCAGGGTCTTGATGCATGACCTGTTTCGCTTTTTGATAGGTTTTACACGTTTCACTTGCTTTGATTGCCTTCACAAGTGCTTCGATTTGATCTTCAATCTCAAAAAAGGCTTCATCGTAAATCATCTGACGTACTATCCTCGGTCCCTTCCACATCTTCTTGCACTAAGACTACCATATTTGCTTCAGAAAAAGCAATTCCTATCTTTTCTGATTGTTCATGGGTCAGGCGCTCAGTAAATCTTGGATTACTGAACCAAGATAAAATCGTAAAAGTTGGATCATAAACAGGCGCTTCGAAGATTGAAGCAGATGCTTCTAATTCCTTTTCCGCTAACAACTCTCGCCATTCGTCATTCGATAAGACAAAATTACTTGTCTTTTCCGAAGAAAGTGCTCGTTGATAAGAATGGATTCGTTGAGAAGTCAAATAGTCTGATAGGTTATTCGTCAAATTAAATAAAAGTCCAGCTGCTTCTTGATGTGTTTGGGTATCCTGTGAGAAGCTGTCTAAGCCGATTTGCTGGCGAATTTTATCGATAATAACAAACGCCAGGGTCTCTTTTTCAAGGTTGGCTTGGGCTTGGTCAATTGTTTGCGAAACTTGAAACAGCGGTCGCTGCCCTTCCGTCAAAGGATAAGGTGCCAGTTTAAGTAATGTGGTCTGATCCAAGTAAGTGACGGCTTGCAGTTGGGCAGTTTCCTGATCAAAGAACAAAACAGCAAATGTCCCGTTGTCAAAAGCCACTAATGGACGGTAGTTCATATCTTCTTCCATCAATTCGAAACTGATCGCACGATCATTTTGTGTCAAGGTAAAGTTAGGATAGATCATGGTCAACTCCGTCAAGTCAGTCAAGGTCATGCCCATCGTAAAAGGTGCCAGGGAAGAGCCCCCGGCGCCGATTACTTTGATTGCTTGCACACTTTCACCATCGGTATTGATCTCAACATACTGTTGATCGTCTAATTGATTGTAGACCCGAATTTCAAACTCGTAACCTGATCGATATGTTTGAACTGGAAGACCATAGACTTCTTCGAAATCCGAAACAGGTTCCCCGATCAATTCAGCTAATCCTTGAGCTGCGATTGGTTCGTAATTCATGTTTGTTGGTGCTTTGATTGGGTTTTCGATCGTCACTCTTGAATCTGAAGCGTTTTGCATGAAAACTGGCTGCAAATACACGATTATTAGGGCTAGGACAAATAATCCGCAAAACAATAATCCTCTTCGCTTCATCTGTGGATCGACTCCTTACTTCTCTTTGACTTCAATCAAAAGATCTCCTGACTGAATTGGTTCCCCATCGGTTACATACACATGTTCAACTACGCCTGAGAAGCGGGCTTCAACCGAAGTTTCCATTTTCATCGCTTCCGTGACCATCAAGGTTTGTCCACGTGCCACCCGGTCGCCTTTTTTGACTAATACTTCTAAAACTGAGCCACTCATCGAAGCACCGATCTGTTCTTTGTTCGTTGGCTCTGCTTTACGTTTCGTTTGAACAGAGCTGATGATTGAGTTGTCCTTAACGACGATTTCTCGGCGTTGTCCGTTCAAGTTAAAGAAGAGTGTTCGGTTGCCTTCAATATCTGGCTCACCGATCTCATCTAGACGAATGATCAAGATTTTGCCTTTTTCTAATTCAACATTGATCGTTTCACCTAAGCGCATGCCGTTAAAGAAAGTTGGAGTATCAAGGACTTTTACATCGGCAAACTGTTCATAAGCTTTTCGATAATCAAGGAAGACTTGCGGATACATCAAGTAGCTCAAGACTTCTTCATGTTTTGGTTCATAGCCGATTTTCTCCGCTAGTTCTTGCTTCACATCAGCAAAATCAACTGGCTTCGCGAATGTTCCAGGACGTTCGGTAAAAGCTGGGCGTCCTTTCAAGATAATGCGCTGTAATTCTTTCGGGAAGCCACCAACTGGTTGACCTAACTCACCTTGGAAGAATGTGATTACTGACTCAGGGAAGCTTAATGTATCGCCTTTTTCAAAAACATCTTTCTCAGACAAGCCATTTTGAACCATAAAGAGTGCCATGTCCCCAACGACTTTCGAAGAAGGCGTCACTTTCACGATGTCTCCAAACATCATATTGACTTCATGATACATTTCTTTGATTTCATCCCATTTTTCGCCTAAACCAACGGCTTTGGCTTGCTGCTGGAGATTGGTATATTGTCCCCCCGGCATTTCATGCTTGTACACTTCCGTTTGAGGTGCGTTCAAGCCATTTTCAAAGGAATGGTAGTACATGCGGACATCTTCCCAGTAGTGGTTCAACTGTTGGATATTGTCTACATTGATTTCTGGGCAGCGTTCGCCGTTCAATAGTGCATAATACAAACTACTCATACTTGGTTGACTCGTTGCGCCACTGACCGCTGACATAGCGACATCCACGATGTCAACACCGGCTTTAGTAGCTGCTGAGTAAGTAATGATCCCATTTCCACTCGTATCATGGGTATGCAGATGAATCGGCACATCGATCGTATCCTTTAGCTCACTGATCAAACGATAAGCCGCTTGCGGTTTTAATAATCCAGCCATATCCTTGATAGCAATGATATGGGCACCAAGGTTTTGCAATTCTTTCGCCATATCTTTGTAGTATTGTACTGAATATTTTTGACGGGTCGGATCATTGATATCCCCGGTATAGCAAATCGTTGCTTCTGCAATTTTTCCTGTATCGCGAACGGCTTGAATACTTTTCTCCATTTGTGGAACCCAGTTTAAACTATCAAAGATTCGGAACACATCAATTCCTTGCGCTGCAGATTCTTTGATGAATTCTTCCAATACATTGTCTGGATAATTGGAATATCCCACAGCATTGGAGCCTCTAAACAACATTTGCAACAAGGTATTCGGCATTTTTTTCCGGAACATCCGCAATCTTTCCCATGGATCTTCTGTTAAGAAACGGTAGGCAACGTCGAACGTTGCTCCACCCCACATTTCACTTGAGAACAATTGTGGCAGGCCAGCTTCCGTCATCGCGGCAATTTTCTTAAAGTCATGGGTTCTTACACGAGTTGCCAACAAACTTTGATGGGCATCTCGGAAGGTTGTATCCGTCAGTAAGACATTGTTTTGTTGACCGATCCATTCAACGACACCCTCGGCACCTTTCGTATCTAAAATATTTTTGGCGCTGACAAAATCAGGCGTTGCTTGGATGTGTTGTGGCATCCGTGGCTCATTATAAAATGGTTTCTTTTGTTTTTCGATCCCCGGAAATCCATTGATGGTAATTTCCCCGATATATTTCATGGTTTTGTTCCCACGGTCACGGATCCTAGGGAAGTTGAATAGTTCTGGTGTATTGTCTATAAAAGTCGTTTTGGCTTGACCAGAACGAAACGCTGGATGAGAAACGACATTTCGCATGAAGAGAATGTTTGTTTTTACCCCACGTACACGGAATTCTTTCAAGCAGCGCATCATTTTTTGAATTGCTTGGTCGAACGAAGCAGCATGCGTACAGACTTTTACAAGTAGCGAGTCGAAATAAGGGGTTACCACCGCACCGGCGTAAGCATTTCCGACATCTAAACGAACCCCAAACCCACCCGGAGAGCGGTAGGTATCGATCTTACCAGTATCTGGCATAAAATTATTCGCTGGATCTTCCGTTGTCACGCGACATTGAATCGCAACCCCTTCGAAGCGAATATCTTTTTGTTCAGGAATCCCAATTTCTTTATGCAGATCCTTGCCTTGTGCAATTAGTATTTGTGTCGTCACGATATCTAAATTGGTGATCATTTCAGTGATTGTATGTTCCACTTGGACCCGAGGGTTTACTTCGATGAAGTAAAATTTATCGCCTTCAACTAAAAATTCCACTGTTCCGGCATTGATATAGCCAACATGCTTCATCAATTGAACGGCAGCTTGACAAATTTTTTCCCGTTGTTCAGTCGTCATTGACACACAAGGTGCCACTTCGACTACTTTTTGGTGACGGCGCTGAACAGAGCAGTCACGTTCAAATAGATGGACGACATTTCCGTGCGTATCCCCTAGAATTTGGACTTCAATATGTTTTGGACTACTAATATATTTTTCAACGTAAACTTCGTCACTACCAAATGCCGCTTTCGCTTCACTTTTGGCACGTTCGTAGCCATCACGTGCTTCTTTTTCATCATGAGCGACACGCATGCCTCGACCACCGCCGCCAAGAGCTGCTTTGATCATGATTGGATAGTCATGTTCGTCAGCGAATGCTAAAACGTCGTCAATCGATGCCACTGGACCGTCAGATCCGGGAATGGATTGAATCCCCGCCTCGATCGCTGCTGCTTTTGCTTTGATCTTGTCGCCAAAAATATCTAAGTGGTGAGTGGATGGTCCGATGAAAATCAAACCTTCTTCTTCACAGCGCTGAGCAAAGCCCAGGTTTTCTGATAAAAAACCATACCCTGGATGAATCCCTTCAGCCCCGGCTTTTTTCGCTGTGCGAATAATATCTTCAATGTCTAAATACGCATCAATCGGCCGTTTGCCTTTCCCCACTAAATACGCTTCGTCTGCTTTAAAACGATGGACGGAGTATTCATCCTCCGCAGCATAAATACCGACTGTTTTGATTCCTAACTCCGCACATGCGCGGAAGACACGAATCGCGATTTCTCCACGATTGGCAACAAGAATTTTCTTCATCTAATCCACTCCATTCAATTGATCAATAATTCAAATAATATTGTTTCCTCTTTTCTTCGGCACTGATATTTAATACAAAACCAATACAAATCGACAGCATCAGCAAACTTGACCCACCCTGACTTAAAAACGGAAAAGTGATTCCCGTCAATGGGATCAAACCAGTGATCCCCCCTAAGTTGATGAAAATCTGAGACATAAATAATGTCCCTATGCCGATACACATCATGGAATTAAAGGGATCTCTTGAACGGATACCGACAAGAAAGATCCGTCCCACCATATAGAACAAAACGCCTAAAATGATGATCGATGGGATCAAGCCTAATTCTTCCATAACGATCGAAAATATATAATCGGTGTGCGCTTCGTTTAAGAAGCCACGTTTTTGGATACTATTTCCAAGCCCGCGCCCGAAAAGTCCACCGTTGAACATTGCGTAATACCCATTGACCATTTGATGACCTGTATTGTATTCATCAGCAAACGGGTTCAAAAAGGATGAAAAGCGACTATAAACATAAGCTGGTAAAAGCTTACCGCCAGTTAGATTCACAAATAGGACAATCAACATACTCCCAACGATACCTGCCAACCCCAATATCAAAGTGTACAAGTAATTCAATCCACTAGATAATAAAACGACAAAAGCCAGTAGCATGACGATCACAGCATTCCCTAAGTCGGGATAAAAGGCCATGATCCCGGTGTAGACGAAAACGATTCCGATTGGACGCCAAACCGTTTTCCAAAACTCTTGTTGGATGCCTTTTTGACGATAAGATAGCGTCACCGATAAAAACCAGATGACAATAAATTTCAAGTACTCAGCTGGTTGAATAGAAAAGCTCGCAATCGTTAACCAACCATGGGCCCCGTTTCTTCTTGGGAAAAAGAAAGCAGCGATCAATAAAAACAAGATGACGATCATGGCGATCTGGACAAATTTTTTATTCCGAAAAACATCCGTTTTCATTTTATACATGACAGTGATCGCTACTAGGCTCACCAACCAAAATAATGTTTGATTGATGACGTAAGAAGCAGCTGTGGTCGGTTGTGTGGCGGTCATCGCCACATAAGATGTGGAACTATAAACCATCATCAAGCCCGTGACACACATAACAATATATGGTAACAAAATACTATAATCTAATAAATGTCTTTTCTTTACTTTTTCTGGCAAGTTTATGCCTCCTTGCCGATTTCAGGTGTCCGCTGGTCTTCATAGACCTCGCTGTACAATTGGTTCAGATCTTTTTCGAGATCCGCCATCAATTGTTGTCCTGTTTGATTATCGACGATCCCCAAGCGGATCGCAAATGCCACTTGCCGTGATAGACCATACATCTGGGTATCAACCACTTCTTCAAATGCTTTGCATTGTGCGATACATAAACTATTTTCTTGGTTTCGGATCAGCTTTTTGATTCGTTCTGCGTCATCTCTAAGCAGATCTAGCGCTTTTGTAGAATCGATGTGCTCCATTCCGGTCCCCCCATTTCTTCGTTTCACCATTATAGCATATTCTCTCTGGCTTTTGCATCATTAGATTGCATAGAAATACGTAAATGACGAACTTTAACGAGTATATTTTCAAAAAGTTCGTTTTTTAGCGAAGATCGTTCGTTTTTTCAATTTTTCATTCGCTTTATCTTCATGAATCGCGCTAATAACCGTGAAACAAGCACCCGATGTGGAACATAACGCAAAAAACGTCCTTTACTAAAATTTAAGAAAAGCTGTTCTATCAACTTTTCTTAAAAATATTCCTGTTACTTTTTCCACAATTTATTTTTTAAAAAAAGAACAGGTCCAAAAGTCCCTGTTCTTTCACTTTGCATGAAAAGAAAAATCGTTTACCTTGTTTCGTCGCCGATCTTGCCATCTCCATTGATGTCCTCATCGGAAAGACGTTCGACTTCTTTAATAAAACCTTCGCTCATCTCTTGATAGTTCTGCTCACCAACGACCGCATCATCAGGAATTTGATCGACATTCGCAAAAAACTCAATATGATTGTGTAGATTTTCAAAGCGCATAGGAGCATCTCCGCCGTATTCACCATCAAGGTTGATCATTAATCGATTGACCTGCTCTGGCGCGTCTACTTCAAGAAAAGATGTTTTCGTATAAATCAGACGACGATCGTTGATGTGTTTCCCACCATTCATCATTAAAGCAACTAAGTGGACGATCTCAAAAATATTGGCCGTTTTGACAATGATCAACGAAAATTTCCCATCGTCAAGCTTTGCATCAGGCGCAATCTGTTCAAAGCCCCCCACTGAATTCGTCAGCCCTAAAAAGAACATTGAGGCTCCGCCAATGTATTCTCCGTCTTCATACTTTAGATGCATTTTGATCGGTTTGACGCGGGGCAGTAATTCGGCTCCTTTTGCTAGATAAGCTAAGTAGCCAAAAACACTTTTCAACTCAGAAGGAACATCATAGGTCAGTTCTGTTAAGTGTCCGCCAGCAGCGATATTGATAAAATACGTATTGGGTGTTTTTCCGACATCCATCTTCACCGTCTGCTGTTTTAAAATCACTTCCGCAGCTGCTTTGATATCGGTCCGAGGAATCTTTAGTGCACGTGCGTAGTCATTGGTGGTTCCTCCAGGAATAATCGCCATCTTCGGGCGTTTTTCTAATGGAGCGATTCCGTTGACGACTTCATTGATCGTACCATCGCCACCGGCCGCTACCACCAAATCAAAACCAGCTTCACCGGCTCTTCTTGCTTCATCACGGGCGGAAAATGGTGCAGCGGTCGTGGCAAACGCACTCGCCTCATAACCGCCTCTTTCCAAAACATCTAAAATATCTGCTAAATTTTTTCGAATCAATTCTTTCCCAGATGTCGGGTTATAGATTACTCTTGCTCTTTTCATCGCTTGCCTCTTATCGCTTTGCTAGTTCTTCTTGCAACAGCTTGTTCACAACGCCTGGATTCGCTTGTCCTTTGGTTGCTTTCATGATTTGACCAACTAAGAAACCAACTGCGCGGTCTTTTCCGTTTTTAAAGTCATCGACGGATTGTTGGTTGTTATCTAGTACTTCATTGATCATTGGTAATAATTGCGCAGGATCTGATAATTGGATCAATCCTTTGGCTTTTACGACTTCTTCAGCGTCGCCGCCGTTTGTGATCAATTCTTTGAAGACTTTTTTCGCAATCTTCGAACTGATCGTGCCATCGGCAATCAAACGAATCATTCCCGCTAAATTATCTGGTGTCAATTTCGTTTCTGGCAGTTCCAATTTTTCACTGTTCAGATACGCTGAAACTTCACCCATCAACCAGTTAGAAGCTTGCTTGGGATCCGCACCGGCATCAATGGTTTTTTCAAAGAAATCGGACATTTCTTTTGATAAAGTCAAGACCATTGCATCGTATTCTGGTAAGCCCAATTCAGAGATGTAACGGGCACGACGTTTTTGCGGCATTTCTGGCAAGCTTTGACGTACACGTTCGATCCATTCATCATCGATCACAAATCGTGGGATATCTGGTTCTGGGAAGTAACGATAATCAGAAGAACCTTCTTTGACACGCATCAATAATGTTTTGCTGGTTGCTTCATCAAAACGACGAGTTTCTTGTTGGATCTCACCTCCAGAAAGCAATACTTTGGCTTGGCGTTTTTCTTCAAATGCTAAACCTTTTTTCACGAAGGACATAGAGTTTAAGTTTTTCAGTTCTGTTTTTGTTCCGAATTGTTCTTGGCCGTAAGGTCGCAACGAAATATTCGCATCGCAACGCATAGATCCTTCTTCCATCTTCACATCGGATACTTCTGTAAACAAGATGATTGAACGCAATGCTTCTAGATACGCATATGCTTCTTCTGGTGAACGCATATCCGCTTCGGAAACGATCTCGATCAAAGGGGTTCCTTGACGATTTAGATCAACATAAGAATAACCGCCTTTGCCGTGCATGTTTTTCCCGGCATCTTCTTCCAAATGAACTCGCTCAATGCGGATTTTTTTCTTTTTACCTTCCACTTCGATTTCAATCCACCCATCATGACCTATCGGTTGATCGAATTGTGAAATTTGATAGGCTTTTGGATTATCAGGATAGAAATAGTTTTTGCGGTCGAAATGTGTTTCTTTTGAGATTTCACAATTCAACGCAAGCGCAGCTTTCATCCCAAATTCGATAGCCGCTTTGTTCATTACTGGTAAAACACCTGGATAGCCCCAGTCGATCACATTCGTGTTGCTATTTGGTTCAGCGCCAAAGTGAGCAGGTGCTGGAGAAAAAATCTTTGATTCTGTTTTTAATTCTACGTGGACTTCAAGCCCAATGACTGTTTCGAAGTTCATGCCTTATCCCCTCCTAAAATCACTGGTTTTTTCGTGTGGAAATCAGTTGCTTGTTCAAAGGCATAAGCCGCTTTATACATGGTTGCTTCATCAAAATGTTTCCCAATGATCTGCAAGCCGACAGGCAGTCCTTCAGAAAAACCTGCTGGAATCGACATCCCTGGCAGTCCTGCTAAGTTCACAGGAATGGTTAAAATATCATTCAAGTACATAGTGATCGGATCATTGATATTTTCTCCAATACCAAATGCTACCGTTGGGGAAGCTGGGCCAATGATCAAGTCGTATTGGCTGAAGACCTTATCGAAATCTTGTTTGATCAACGTTCGTACTTGACCGGCTTTTTTGAAGTAGGCATCGTAGTAGCCAGCACTTAGTGAAAACGTACCTAACATGATCCGACGTTTTACTTCTTCCCCGAATCCTTCACTGCGCGAATTAACATAGACATCTTCTAAATTGCTGACATTTTCTGAACGGAAACCGTAACGGATGCCGTCAAAACGTTGCAAATTAGAACTTGCTTCTGAAGAAGCGATGATATAGTAAACAGCTACCCCATACTTTGAATGTGGCAAGCTGACTTCTTCCACGGTCGCTCCTAACGCACGGAAAGTGTCTGCAGCTTTTAAGATCGCTTCTCGGACGCCCGCTTGAATTCCTTCGCCTAAGTATTCTTTTGGCAAAGCAACTTTCATGCCTTTGATATCACCAGTCAGACCTGCTGTAAAATCAGGAACAGCTGCCCCGGCTGACGTACTATCTTTTGCATCAAACCCACTGATGGCATTTAATGCGATGGCATTGTCTTTCACACCACGGGTCATTGGACCAATTTGATCTAACGAAGATGCAAACGCGATCAAACCAAAACGAGAAACCCGTCCGTATGTTGGCTTCAACCCGACGATTCCATTGAAAGCTGCTGGTTGGCGAATCGAACCACCCGTATCGCTACCTAATGATAAGGGGATTTGTCCCGCTGCAACGGCAGCCGCCGAGCCACCTGATGAACCACCAGGTACTTTTGTCTCGTCCCAAGCGTTTTTTGTTTTCTTAAAGAACGACGTTTCCGTACTCGCCCCCATCGCAAATTCATCCATGTTTAACTTACCTACTGGAATCATGTCTGCTTGGTAAACTTTGTCCATGACGGTTGCATCGTAGATTGGGTCAAAGTTGCCTAAAATTTTAGAAGCAGCTGTTGTGCGTAGATCTTTGGTAACAATGTTATCTTTGATCCCAATGGGAATCCCTGCCAACACATTGCTTTCAGTGATACCTTTTTGATCGATAGCTTGCGCTAACGCATGGGCTTTTTCTTCGTTCAATGCAAGAAACGCATCGACTTTTGGCTCTGTTTCTTTAATGCGAGCAAAGGTTTCCCTCGTTAGATCTGTCGCAGTAATTTCCTTTGACACTAATAAGCTATGCAATTCTTCTAAGCTTTTATTATATAGTTCAGTCATTATGCACCCGCCTCCCCATTGTCAATGATTGCAGGCACTTTAATAAAGCCTTCTTCGGATTCTGGAACATTTTTCATTAATTCATCACGGTCCCAGCCACCTGTCGTTACATCTTCACGCATCACATTGATCGTTTCTGCGACATTCGATGTAAAGGGTACTCCTGTAGTATCCACTTCTTCAAGTGTTTCTACCATATCAATAATTTTTCCTAGCTGAGAGGTAAACTCATGTAATTCATCATCTGAGAATGAAAGTTTTGCTAGTTTGGCAACGTGTTTGACTTGTTCTTCGCTGATCGCCATAAAATCCTCCTCTTTCTCGCATCCGTAATCTACGTTTACGTTTTTCCAATGTATTGTATCATTTTTTTAACAAATCATGAAATAGAATTTGAAAATTATCAAATATAATTGCAAATAAAAGCAGAAATCATTTCTTTCCTCGGATTGCAGGGAAGAAATGATTTCAATTAGACAAGAAGAAACAACTGCTTCTCGTCTGTGACAATACTTAACAGTTATTGATCTGCCGAATGACTGCCTTCGATCGCAGCCACCATTTGAGCTTCATCCCAAACGGTAACGCCTAGGGACTGTGCTTTGGTCAGTTTACTGCCAGCCTCTTCCCCGGCAACAACGATATCAGTCTTTTTCGACACACTGCCTGTTACCTTCCCACCGAGATTTTCAATTCGTTCCTTGGCTTCTTCGCGGGTGAAATGACTCAATTTTCCTGTCAAAACAACTGTTTTCTCTTTAAATGGCGACTCCACTTCTTCCAATTGATCCGTTCTCAGCCCTAAATAAGCAAAGTTAACACCCGCTTTTTCAAGTTCATCTAAAAGGTCGTGAACTTCTTGATTGTCAAAATACGTAACGACACTTTCCGCAATTGTAGCACCAATGGTTTCCAACGAAATGATCTCTTCTTCTTTGGCTTTGCTAAGGGTTCGAAGGTCACCAAAATGTTCCGCTAAAATCCGAGCCGCTTTGGCACCAACATGACGGATGCCTAGCCCGAAAATCAAGCGCTCAACTGAATTTTCTTTGCTTTGATGGATGGCACGCAAAAGGTTATTAGCTGATTTCTCTTTGATTTTATCGAGGGTCAGCAATTGTTCTTCTGTTAAAAAGTACAAGTCGGCCACATCTTTAACTAAGGATTTATCGAACATTTGCTCTAAAACACGTGGCCCTAAACCATCAATATTCATAGCATTTCGGGAAACAAAGTGGCTTAACCCCTCTTTGATCTGCGCCGGACACTTCGGATTGATACAACGCAAGGCAACTTCTTCATCTAAATGGATCAGCTCACTCCCGCATTCGGGACAATGTGTAGGCGATTCAAAGGGTTCACTTGTTTCCGTGCGTTTTTCTTCCAAGACTTTCGCAACCTCTGGAATAATGTCCCCCGCCTTATAGATGATGACCGAATCACCAATGCGAATGTCCTTCATTTTAATGAAATCTACATTATGCAAACTGGCGCGGCTGACCGTCGTTCCGGCAACCCGGACAGGGGTCATAACAGCGGTCGGTGTCACAACACCCGTTCGTCCCACGGTCCATTCGATCGTTTCGATCACTGTTTCCGCTTCTTCCGGTGGAAATTTATATGCCGCCGCCCATCGGGGTGCTTTTACGGTAAAGCCTAGCGCATCTTGATCTTTAAAATTATTGACTTTGATGACAACACCATCAATCTCGTAAGGAAGCTCACTGCGCTTGTCATGAAACTCTTCGATATATGCCCACACCTCATCGATGGTGTGGCACACTCTGCGTTCGTGATTTGTACGAAAGCCTAATTGATCTAATTCATTCAATGCCGAAAATTGATCATTGGCTTCAATCGGACCAAAATCAGCCAGTGTGTACAAGAAGGTGCTTAAGTTTCTTTGGGCTGCGATCCGTGTGTCTAGTTGTCGCAAGCTTCCAGCAGCTGCGTTTCTCGGATTGGCGAAAACTTCCACCCCTTCTTCTTCTCGCTGTTGATTCAACTTCAAAAACGAAGCCTTTGGCATATAGCATTCGCCACGAACTTCCAACGAGATTGGTTCTTTTAATTTTAGTGGGATCGATTTGACGGTCTTTAGGTTTTCTGTAATGTTTTCACCTACCGTACCATCCCCTCGAGTTGCTCCCCGAACAAAGCGCCCTTCTTCATATTTTAATGAGATAGACAATCCATCGATTTTTAACTCGCAGACATAATCTACCGCTTTCCCCAATGCTTTTTGAACACGGGCATCAAAAGCCACGATTCCTTCTTTATCAAACACATCGTTCAAACTATAAAGTGGGATATCATGGGTGACTTTTTCAAAGCCAGGTAAAATGATGCCACCTACTCGTTGGGTGGGCGAGTCTTCGGTTACTAGCTGCGGGTAGTTGGTTTCAATTTCAACCAGTTCTGCATACAGCTGATCATAGAGATAATCTTCAACAGAAGGTTGATCTTTTACATAGTATTCGTAGGCGTACTGATTTAATTGCGTACGTAGCTCTTCTGCTCGTGATTGGATTTCTTTTGAAGGGACATCCATCCTAATATCCTCCTTATTTTTCAACTTTTTCAATCGGCGCAAAGGCCGCCAACAGTCGTTTGACGCCTTGTTGTGGGAATGCCACATCTAATTCGATGTCTTGCGCGCTGCCAGTCGTCCGAACGACCGTACCGATTCCCCATTTTTTATGTTGAACTTTCTCGCCAACTTGCCATGTATTCCCCGCTGCAGAGGTCTGTTGCTTAGAAGTGACGGTCGTTTGACGCGGCTGTGTATAGCTCGGTTTAAAGACTTTTGGTTGAAACGGTGCAGCAGCTTTCGGCTGTGAACGCTCGCCTAATGATTGCAGCAGATCTTGTTCGATTTCTTCGATAAACCGTGACGGGCGATTGTATTGGGTACGGCCGTATAATGTTCTGGAAAAAGCGTTGGTCATAAAGAGCTCTTCCTCGGCACGAGTGATTCCCACATAAGCAAGGCGCCGTTCTTCTTCGAGTTCGCTTTCTTCCATTAAAGCTCGAGAAAGCGGGAAGATATTTTCTTCCAACCCAATTAAGAATACCACTGGAAACTCTAGTCCTTTTGCCGCATGCAAGGTCATCAAAGTCACTTGACTACTTTCTTCTTCATAACTATCGACGTCTGACAATAAAGCTAAGTCATTTAAGAAAACACTCAACTTCTCATCTGGTGCATCTGCATCGTCTTCGTTTTGCGCCTCAAACCGTTTGTCGAATTCTTGGGTAACCGATAAAAATTCTTCCAGGTTTTCAAGTCTAGCTTGTGCTTCTAAATTATTCTGGTTGACTAACTCTTGACGATAACCCGTTTTTTCTAATATTTCTTTCGTCAGTTCGGTTACTGAGAGGTAAGGAACCATTTGGGCGAAGCCATCCATCATCATCCCAAAGCTTCCTAATTCTTTGCCGGCCTTCCCCGAAATATTTGCTAACTCGACGTTCATGGCTGCTTCTAACAATGACCATTCATGAAGATTCGCAAACTCTCGTAGTTTCTCGACGGATGTCGCACCGATCCCACGTTTTGGTACATTGATGATTCGTTCCAAGCTGATGGAATCACGAGGATTGGCGATCGCCGATAAATAAGCCAAAATATCACGGATTTCTTTGCGGTCATAGAACTTTCTGCCGCCGACCATCGTATAAGGAACGTTGGCTTTTAAAAGCATTTCTTCAATGATCCGTGACTGCGCGTTGGTCCGATACAAAATCGCAAAATCACCGAATTTACGGTTCTTTTCTGCAATTTGTTTCTGCATTTCACTGACGATAAATCGCGCTTCATCTCGTTCACTATCCCCGCGATAATAAGTGATCTTTTCCCCATCACGATTTTCTGTCCACAGATTTTTATCTGGACGGTTGCGGTTATTTTTGATTACTTGGTTTGCCGCATTTAAAATCGTTTGCGTTGAACGATAGTTTTGCTCTAACAATATCGTTGCGGCATCCGGATAGTCTTTTTCAAAGTCTAAAATATTTTGCATGTTGGCGCCACGCCAACCGTAAATACTTTGGTCCGCATCCCCAACGACACAAAGATTTCGAAAACGAGCGGCCAATAAATTGACTAGCGTGTATTGGGCATGGTTGGTATCTTGGTATTCATCGACATGGATATAGTGGAATTTCCGTTGATAAAATTGCAGCGCATCTTCATTGTCTTGGAAGAGGCGGATCGTATTCATGATTAAATCATCGAAGTCCATGCATTGATTATTACGCAGCTCTTTTTGATATTTTTCATAACAACGACCTACGATTTGCTCAAAGAGACTACCTTCCATGGCTTGGTAAGCTTCAGGTGTCAACAGCTCATTCTTTGCATGAGAGATCGTTCCCAAAATAGAACGAGGATCATATTTTTTGGGATCGATATTCAATTCTTTTAATACTCGTTTCATCAGCGTATTTTGCTCAGAAGAATCAATGATAGTAAAATTCTTCGAATACCCGATTCGATCAACATCCCTGCGCAAAATTCTGACACACATCGAGTGGAAGGTTGAAACCCAAACGTCTTCACCACCCGATCCTAATAGTTGACTGACCCGTTCTTTCATTTCACGTGCCGCTTTATTCGTAAATGTGATGGCTAAAATATTCCATGGATTTACATTTTTTTCTTCTATTAAATAGGCGATTCGGTGGGTTAGGACACGGGTCTTCCCGCTTCCTGCCCCTGCCATCAGCAGCAACGGCCCTTCCGTATGCATAACGGCTTCTTTTTGCCGTGGATTCATGCGTTTAAGTAATTCACTTTTGGATGACATGCTTTTAAACATCCTTTCTTTCTCAATCTTCTCAATTATAGCATTATCCGTGAATGGGGAAAACCGAACGCTTTGAAAACTTTTAATTAAAAGCGCTTTGATTTTAGTACTCACGATGCCATCAGTTTTGAAAGAAAAAAGTCAGTCTATTGTTTGTTTACATAATAAAAAGGCTGTAAACTTACAGCCTTTTTATTATGTCTATTGCAAGAGATCAGCTAAAGTATTTCTCTACTAGCTTTTCATTCACATAGATTGACACTTGTCCATCATTTACCGGGAAAAGCCCTTTTCCGGTATCATCTAAGACAACTTTCGCTTCATTATTTCTCAATATATCTACGAATGTCTCTCCACCATGGATCGCGCTGATGGTCATTTCTTTTTCCGCACCTTGAGCATTGGTCATCACGACCGCCAATCCAGAAAGTTCGTGTTCATAATCCCCCGTTAATACCCAACCAATACAATTAGAATCATCAAAATAGTCCACTTGATTCCCAAATGCAAGCTTCTCTCGAAGTTTTAACATATGGATCAAAGCATCACCAACAGGAGCGATTTCTTGCGCTGGGATTCCGAATAAGTCACCCCAGAAAACAACCGGTACACCCGCTTTTCGTAAAAGGATCAATGAATAAGCATGGACTTTAAACCAACCGTCTATCCAAGATTGTAAACTTTGACCAACCTGTGTATCATGATTGTCCACAAAAGTCACGGCATAATCTTCGCGCGCGGCAGTCAGTGTGCCGGCAAAAATTTGACTCATATCATATTCGCCATTTGAGTGAGATGCTTCATATAAATTATAGTGCAAAGGCACATCGAATAAATAAATCAGATTTCCTGAAGAATCTAAATACTCTTCTAATTTTGGCAGATCCCCTGACCAATATTCTCCCACAACGAATAGCGGTTTGCCTTTTTCTTCCCGACGGTTCAAGATCCAGTCCGCATAATAATTGAACTCAATGTGTTTGACCGCATCTAAGCGATAGCCATCAACACCAGTCAGCTCTTGGTACCATTGCCCCCATTTATTGAGCTGTTCCACCGTCTCAGGATTTTCCATGTCCAGATCACAACCCATTAAGTAGTCATAATTGCCCATCTCATCATCCACTTGGCTTTCCCAGCCCTTATCAGCGAAGTTAAAAATCCCGTGGTCTTTGTTACGGTCATCATAATCAACACCAGAAAAATTATGCCACGTCCAAACGTAATCATTGTACGTCCCTTGACGTCCTGGGAATGTGAACTTGGTCCAGGCTTCGATTTCTTCCTCATCACTGATCGGTTCATTACGGTTTTCGGTATTGTATTTAACCGCTGGAACGACTTCTTTTTCATCGGCACCAATCAAGTGATTGAAAACGATGTCGGCATAAACCTCTATTCCTTGTTCTTGCAGTGCTTTGATGGCTTCTAAGTATTCATCCTTTGTCCCATATTTTGTTGGCACCGACCCCTTTTGATCGAATTCGCCTAGATCATAATAATCATAGACACCATACCCAACGTCTTCGGACCCAGCTGTCCCTTTATAGGCAGGCGGCAGCCAAATTGCGGTAAATCCATACTCTTTGATTTCTTTACTCATTTCTTTCAATTTGTTCCAGTGTTGGCTATCTGCCGGCAGGTCCCATTCGAACCCTTGTAAAATGACTTTGTTATTCATTTATTTATCCCCCCTTAATTCAATTAAGCCAAATAATAGTAAAAATTGTCAAATATAAGGACAGCAATCTCAGTAAAATGAAGGTTAGCATGACCGTTTGTGACCGATTTCTATTATTCACGCTTTCATTTTGAATGTTTTTTACTGTTTATGATTGATTTTGAATGAATCATATGTTACTATGGCAGGTGAAGAGGTGATGTAAATGCTTACAGAGGAGCGGCATCAAGCGATTTTGGCACGATTAGAGCAAGAGGAGATCGTCAAAGTCAGTGAACTGATCCAACTGCTGGATGCTTCAGAGTCAACAATCCGCAGAGATCTCCAAGAACTGGAAGATAAAGGGTTTCTAGTTAGAATTCACGGCGGGGCCAAAAAAAGCCAGCAATTAGGTTTTGAACCCAACATGTCTGAAAAAAAAGCGAAGTTTCAAACAGAAAAACAAAAAATTGCTCGCGCAGCCGCACAAACGATCAAAAATGGTGAAGTCATTTATCTAGACGCAGGAACAACGACCCTTGAAATGATCCCTTTCTTATCGACCATCACAGCGCTGAAAGTTGTCACGAACTCCGTCAAGCACGCTTCCCTACTGATTGATCACGGGATCGACACCATGATTTTAGGGGGAACCATTAAGATAGCTACGAACGCTGTGTTAGGGATCAATGCCGGTGAACAGTTGCGTAAATTGCGCTTTAACCGCTGTTTTATGGGCATGAACGGTGCTCATTCGGAAGCTGGTTTCACCACACCCGATCCAGAAGAAGCGCTGATCAAGCAGATCGCTCTGGAACATAGCCAACAAGGCTATGTCTTGCTAGACCATTCCAAGTTTCAGCAAACAACTTTTGCTCAAGTTGCTTTTATTGAAGGTGCAACGATCATCACCGATTATTGCCCAAAAAACTATTTAGCGAAATTCAGAGCAAAAACAACCATTATGGAGGTAATACAATGATTTACACAGTAACACTCAATCCATCGATCGACTTTATCGTCCACGTCGATCATTTGGAGATCGGTGCCCTTAATCGAATGAAACAAGACTTTAAACTACCTGGTGGCAAAGGAATCAATGTCTCACGGATTTTGAAGCGAATTGGCATCTCCTCGACTGCCCTTGGTTTTGTTGGCGGATTTACTGGTCGTTTTATTGAAGAGTGGCTGACCAAAGAGGAAATCAACAGCAATTTTACGCAAGTCGCTGCCGATACCCGGATCAATATCAAATTAAAATCCGGCGAAGAAACAGAAATCAACGGCCTTGGTCCAGTCATTCAAGAGCAAGAAATCGCTGAATTGAAACACCAATTAGCCGCTCTTTCTGCCGAAGACATCGTCATCCTATCAGGAAGTAAACCAGCTGGTCTTCCAGCCGACTTTTATAAAGAATTGATCAAAATCGTTAAAGAAGCTGGTGCAGAATTTGTCATTGATACGACTGGTGCGGAACTATTTGATGCCTTATCCGATCAGCCTTTGCTGATCAAACCAAATAATCATGAATTAGCGGAACTTTATGAAACTTCTTTTTCAACAATCGAAGATATTTTGCCTTATGGCCAAAGAATGCTAAAGGATGGCGCTAAAAATGTCATCGTCTCTCTAGGTGGTGATGGTGCCCTGCTCTTTACTGGCAATGAGATCTATCGCTCCAATGTGTTGAAACGACCTTTGAAAAATTCAGTTGGCGCTGGAGATTCCATGATTGCTGGATTCATTGGGCGTTACGCAAAGACCAAAGATGTGGTTGAAGCATTCAAATGGGGGGTCGCTTGTGGCAGTGCCACTGCGTTCTCAGATGATTTAGCTGAGGCGTCATTTATCGAAGAATTACTACCGGAAGTCATTATTGAACAAGTGAATCTATAGGAGGATGGAAAAAATGAAAATCAATGAGTTGATGCTGAAAGAGTCCATGATCATGGACTTGCAAGCAACAGACAAAAAAGGTGCCATTGATGAAATGGTAGCAAAATTATATGCTGTCGGACGGATTTCAGATGTCGAAATCTACAAAGAAGGAATTCTTGCCCGAGAAGCCCAAACCTCAACAGGGTTAGGTGACGGCATCGCAATGCCCCATGCCAAAAACAGTGCAGTCAAAGAAGCGACGGTTTTATTCGCAAAGAGTAATGCGGGTGTCGACTATGAGGCGTTAGATGGACAACCAACGTACCTCTTCTTTATGATCGCAGCACCAGAAGGAGCAAATGATACTCATTTACAAGCGTTAGCAGCTCTATCTCGCTTATTGATCGATCCAGATTTCGTTGCTAAACTAAAAACAGCGACAACTGCTGATCAAGTACAACAACTTTTCTCAGAAGCTGAGGCACAGCAAGAAGCCGATGCTTTAGCAGAAGAAGCGGCAAACCAAGAAGCAGCACCTGCTAGCGAACGTCCCTATATCGTCGCAGTTACAGCTTGCCCGACAGGGATCGCCCACACCTACATGGCAGAAGATGCTTTGAAAAAGAAAGCCAAAGAACTTGGTGTTGACATCAAAGTCGAAACAAATGGTTCGGAAGGAATCAAAAATCGTTTAACAGAAGCTGATATCGCCCGAGCTGCTGGTGTGATCGTAGCTGCAGATAAAAAAGTTGAAATGGATCGCTTTGACGGTAAACATTTAGTAAACCGTCCTGTGAGCGATGGTATCCGTAAGACCGAGCAATTAATCAATGAAGCAATGAGCGGAACTGCTCCTGTTTTTCACGGTAGCGGCCAAGCTTCTGATAAAGAGGACGCTTCAGCTGATGGTTCAGTCGGTCAACGAATCTATAAAGATTTGATGAATGGTGTTTCTCACATGTTACCATTTGTTATTGCCGGTGGAATCATGATCGCTATTTCCTTCATGGTGGACCAGTTCATGGGTGTCCCTCAAGATGCCTTGAGTCAATTAGGAAACTACAACCAAGCAGCTTCTTGGTTCAATCAAATCGGTAGCGCGGCATTTGGTTTTATGCTACCTGTCTTAGCTGGTTTCATCGCTTCAAGTATCAGTGACCGACCTGGATTGATCGTCGGTTTCGCAGCAGGTGCCCTAGCAAATACGGGTGGTGCTGGATTCTTAGGAGCATTGATTGGCGGTTTCTTAGCTGGTTATGTCATCAAGTTCTTGCGTTCATTATTCAAAGGTTTACCAAAATCATTAGAAGGAATCAAAACGATCCTCTTCTACCCTGTTTTCGGCCTATTGATCACTGGCTTCTTGATGTTACTGATCAACGTGCCAATGAAAGCCATCAATGACGGTTTGAATAGCTTCTTGACTGGCTTAAGTGGTACCAACGCCGCTTTACTTGGTGCTTTGTTAGCAGCAATGATGGCAGCCGATCTAGGTGGCCCAATCAACAAAGCCGCTTATGTTTTCGGTACTGCAACATTGGCAACGACCGTTGCTGAAGGTGGTAGCGTCGTGATGGCATCTGTAATGGCGGGCGGAATGGTTCCTCCATTGGCAATCTTTGTCGCAACGTTATTGTTTAAAAATAAATTCACCAAAGACCAAAAAGAAGCTGGTTTAACAAACATCGTCATGGGGCTATCCTTCGTCACAGAAGGTGCGATCCCATTTGCAGCAGCAGATCCATTGCGGGCGATCCCAAGCTTTATCGTTGGTTCTGCACTGACTGGTGCGCTTGTCGGTGCCTTTGATATCCAATTAATGGCACCACATGGTGGGATCTTCGTTGTTCTATTATTATCTAAACCAATTTTGTTCTTGCTATTCATCTTAATCGGTGCGATCGTTTCTGGCGTTGTATTCGGTTTGTTGAAAAAAGCGCCTGAACAAGCTGCCTAATTGAAAAGACCCGCAAGATCCTCGTGATCTTGCGGGTCTTTTTCATTCTTGATTGGTAAAGAGCTGCTGTTCGACTAGCTTTTGGGTATTCATAAAATACACTCGAAGTTTCTTGCCATTCTTTTTTAGATTGACCCACGTATATTTGCGCGTGCGGTGCAAATACCCAAAATGAACATCCGGCATCGCTGCTTTCAATCCGTCTATCGGCAGCTCCTTCAAGGCTGTTTCTGGTAAATAAAATTGTAAGCAAGCTGTGTAGTCTTTAAAGCGATCCTCTGAGTAATCAATTTCGAGGTGATTCCGAATATAAAAGGCATATGCCTCGACCCCATCATCTACAGTCAATTCCGGTTTTAATACAATATAATCCATCATGCGCAACCGATCTTGGTCGATCCAAGGAAAATACGCTTGTGCATTCAAGTAACCTTTCACCCGTCGCTCCTGGTACTCTTCGTTCACCAAATCGAAGCTTCGAGTGACGAAATGTGTCGCGTTACGCTTAGTCGTCGGCTGCAGCCGATCATTTTGGTACTGGATGGTTTGGATCAATTGGTCGCCAAAGGCGTACTCAATATATGGTTCCCTCAAAATACCGACGCCATTATCCCATGTCAATTGATCGATCCCAGTTTGATCGCGAAACAAACGCTGGTATGAAAGATTCAACTCGTGATCCCACTGAAACGGATCGCGATACAATTCCACCATCACGATTCCCTGATCTCTAACTTGGACCTGCTCGACTTGTTGCGCATCCGTAATGATCACCTGAGGAATAATACGAGCATAGAATACCGAAAAGTACATTCGCCAACAAGAGGTCAGTGTGTAGCCATTGTAAAAAACATCGTACCCAGCAAATTGATTGCAATCAATACCGATCTCTTGTTCAAAATTTTTCCGCTTCGGTAACGCGTTGATTTCAGCAATCGATTGAAAATTTTGTCTTTTCTCGATTCGCTCGACGTTATGCATCAGGTACTCATCATATGAACGCAAATAGCCAAACATTCCATCTCTTTGCATCGTTTCATCGAAGTAACTTAAAATCACTGTTTTCTGTGTGGAGAATACGTCTTTCGTAAACAGGTGCCGTTGTAAAACAGCCTCTTGAATGATATGGATACTGGACTCATTTTGGCCGTCCGTCACAATCAATTCAGTATTGATTTCTTCAGGGGCGCTATGCAGCAGTTGACTGACCTCATCAAAATCATAAGGTTTCTTTTCTTGCTGATTGTAATAGTATTCCGTCGGCTGATAGCTAAGACGAACCAAAGCGAACCAATTTTCAATCAACAAACGCAACTGTGATGCTTCCATTTGTGTCGATTGTAGAAAGCCGTAAATTTTTTCAGTTTTGATCATCGCTATCCCTCTTTTCTATCCCCTTTCTTTAATTATAGTAAAGGGAGAAACGATTGAACACTATTTCGCTTTTTTTTGGTGAAATCTACGACCGTTCGTGGTAAACTAAAGGCGCTTGGAGGTGAACCTTATGGGCTTAAAATTCCAACGAGAAGACTCGCTAGATAAAATGTTTGATGATTTTGCCTTTCTTCCCGATAACGACAAAGACAATAAAAAGCAGGAAAAGGACATTGAGCGTTTCTTAAAAAACGAACCTGATGATGAAAAAGAGCAAAAAAAAGCAAATAATATAAAAAAAGCAGACTAACAAAAAAGGCACAGGACTGTGAGGTCCTTGCCTTTTTTACCTTTTTAGCTAAGAAATGAGCGACCAAATCAACTTATCTGGGAGAATTAGAATCTGATCCTCCTTCTCACATTACAACTCTTCATATAAAACACTTTGCCGTAAGCGAATCAAGCCGATAATCACCAGACAAAGAATGAAAACGACGCCTGCTAGGATCGTGACCACAAAGCCAGCTACCACGATTGGGGATTGAGTAAAGCGAATCATTGGTTCAAAAAAAGTGGTTTTGATCAAATCCGGGATGTCTGTCGCTAGCAGTTGCTGAATCGCATGATTGAAATCCTTTGCCGTTGCACTCGATGGCAAAACAGCCATAAAACTCCCTACACCATAATTTGCAACTCCAATCCATGCAACAGCAACATTTCCTAATGCAAGTAATCCGATACCAACATTTCCAACAACAACCGATCCAACGGCGATATTTCCTATACCAACGAGCAAGGCAAAACAGAAATGACCAAAAGCGAACGCGCCGATGCTGATGGTCCCGATTGCCAACGCGCCAAAGGACATAACACCGATCGATAGCAGTCCCAAACTGATAAGCCCCATAGCAATGACCCCTTTGGCTTTAACGCCAAGACAGAACCAGCCAGACGCAGTGGGTACCTCTTTCATCAGAACAAAAAACTCTCGAACGCTCGTCACTTGATTCAGTAATAAGAATAAATTGGGAATCAAAATGTGCATTAACGGAAGCCGTAGAACCCTCCGTTCACTTTTGTATTCATAATAGTAGGTTTCTTTCTTTTCTTTTAATAGCTCTTCCACTGGAGTGCCTAATAAATCGGCGAGACGAACCAATGTCTCGATGTCTGGCAACCCATTTCCTCGTTCCCATTTTGAAATGGCCTTATCAGAAACAAATAACCTCGCAGCTAATTCCTTCTGGGTTAAGTTATGTCTTGATCGATACTCTTTTAATTTTTTACTTAATGTTTCATGCATTTGACCACACCTCCTTGTTACAAGTTTAACAAATATTAAGGAGATTTTCGCTAAAATTGGGCAAATTTGGCACTCTACGCTCCGTAGAATAGCCTAAATCCCCAATTTTTACTTTTAAAAAGCAAAAAAACGAAGGGAGCGACTTGCTCGCTTCGTTTCTTTATTAATGACTTTAGTCAGTTTCGTTCGCGTAGCGTACGAAACAAAAAAACCGCGCGTTTCTACGCGTGGACGAAATAGCTTTAGCGATAAAAAACTCCTTTCGATATACTAATAGTGGCTACCAACCGCATATCAGATCGAAAGGAGTTTTTTTATGTCTAACGACGATAAAAGTTTAGCACATACCAGATGGAATTGTAAGTATCACATAGTCTTCACCCCGAAGTATCGACGAAAAGTGATTTATGGAAAGTTAAGAGTAAGTATTGGTCAGATATTAAGAAAATTGTGTGAGATGAAGGATGTTGAAATCATTGAAGCTCTTGCCATGCCTGACCATATTCATATGTTAGTAAGAATACCACCAAAGATTAGTATTTCTAGTTTTATGGGCTACTTAAAAGGACGAAGTGCAACCTTAATCCATGAAAAACATGCGAATTTGAAATATAAGTATGGGAATAAAAGCTTTTGGTCCAAAGGATACTACGTGAGTACGGTTGGGTTAAATCAAAAAACAATCGAAAAATATATTCGAGAACAAGAAGCAGATGATCGAATAAGAGATAGTATAAGTAAACAAGAGTATGTAGATCCATTTAAATAGTTAAAGAGAGATAGGGCTGTGAGCGGTTGGTGGTCATTTAAAAAGCCCCTTTTAAGGGGCTAGCGAGTGGTGAGCCCTTCTAGGGCTGTTAAAAAGCCACCCGTTTCACGGGTGGATATTTACTCAAAATTATTTGATTGCTGCTTCGATGGCTTTCCATGCTTCTTCTTTTCCTTGTTTGGTAATGGAAGAAAAAAGAATGAACGTATCAGCTGGATCAAAGGACAACGCTTTTTTGATCATACTTTCATGCTTATTCCATTTCCCACGAGGGATTTTGTCTGCTTTGGTGGCAACAACGATCACAGGGATCTCATAATACTTTAAAAATTCATACATTTGAACATCTTCTTGGGAAGGTGCATGGCGCAAATCTACCAAAGATACTACTGCTCGCAGCTGCTCTCTTTGTTCGAGGTACGTTTCAATCATTTTTCCCCATTTTGCTCGCTCGGTTTTTGATACTTTTGCATAGCCATAGCCAGGGACATCGACAAAATGCAGCGTATTTTCAATCAAATAAAAATTCAATGTTTGGGTTTTCCCCGGTTTTGACGAGGTTCGGGCTAAGTTTTTACGGTTAATCAATGTATTGATAAAGGAAGATTTACCGACATTGGAGCGCCCTGCTAAGGCAATCTCCGGTAAGGGTGTATCTGGGTATTGTGCTGGTGAAACAGCACTAATGACGATCTCAGCTTCATGTACTTTCATTGGATCGCTCCTTTTCATTTTTTTCAAAAAGAAAGCCGGATAGCAATGAAACTATCCGACTTGGTCTCGATTAGACTGCTTTTTTTGTCTCTTCATTGTAAATGATTTTTGGTTCGCCAAGTCCTTTCGCAGCTTCTTCCGTAATAGTGACTTTTTGAATCGACTCATCAGAAGGAACATTGAACATGACTTCCATCATGATATTTTCGATGATCGAACGTAATCCACGAGCACCGGTGTTTCGCTCAATTGCTTGCGCAGCAATCGCACGTAAAGCCTCTGGCTCAAATTCGAGTTCTGTGTCATCTAATGCCATCAATTTTTGATATTGTTTGACAAGGGCATTTTTTGGTTCAGTCAAAATATGCACTAAATCATCTACCGTCAATTTCTCTAAAGCAGCCATCACTGGCAAACGGCCGATAAATTCAGGGATCAAACCGAATTTAAGCAAATCTTCAGGAATGATCTGTTGCATCACGCTCTCGCCTTCTTCAAGACGTTTGTTGTTTGTACCAAACCCAATGGTTTTTTCACCTAAACGGTTTTTAACAATTGTTTCGATCCCGTCAAACGCCCCACCAACGATAAAGAGAATATTGGTCGTATCGATTTGGATCATCTCTTGATGCGGATGTTTCCGTCCCCCTTGAGGCGGCACACTAGCAGTGGTTCCTTCTAGGATTTTCAGCAAAGCTTGCTGAACACCTTCACCGGAGACATCACGAGTAATCGATACATTTTCACTCTTACGGGCGATTTTATCGATCTCATCAATATAGATAATCCCTTTTTCAGCCATTTCTACATTATAATCAGCAGCTTGTAAAAGCTTCAAAAGAATATTTTCCACATCTTCACCGACATAGCCGGCTTCTGTTAAACTGGTTGCATCAGCGATTGCAAAAGGCACATTCAGTGAACGTGCTAGCGTTTGTGCCAAAAATGTTTTACCTGAACCTGTTGGTCCGATCAAGCAAATATTGCTTTTCTGTAACTCCACATCTTCAGCTGTCGTTTCTACATTGACGCGTTTGTAGTGATTATAAACCGCTACAGCCAATGTTCGTTTGGCACGATCTTGTCCAATCACATATTCATTGAGGACATTCAATAGTTCTTGCGGTTTCGGCACTTCGGTAAACTCCCGAACTGCTTCTTCGTAAAACTCTTCATCAATGATTTCTTTGCACAAATCAATGCACTCATTACAGATATAGACCCCAGGCCCTGCAACGATCTTTTTCACCTCTTCTTGCGTTTTTCCGCAAAAAGAACAACGAACAGCTTCATTACCGTTTGTATTATCGTACATACTGTTCACCCCTTGAAAATTTTCCAACCTATTTAAAGGAGTGGAATTTGGTTTACTAACTTTGCAGTCTTAAACAATCATATCATAACTTTTTTGAAAGAAAAAGTCATTTTTACTTTGCCTAACGTTTTCTTATCATTTGTTAGTAATTCCAAAATATCCCCTATTTACTCCCATGAAAAAACGGCCAACACCACTAGATGTTCGCCGTTTTTAAGAGTTTTGCCTACGCTTCTTTTGCAGTGCCTGTTACAAGTTCAACTGCTTTTTTCATTGTAATATCATGTTTCAACATGTCTTCTGTTAAGACGCGTTTGATTTGATCTACTGGCATATTGTAAGCTTCAGAAAGTTCTTTGATTTCTTTTTCGATATCTTCTTCTGTTGCTTCCAAACCTTCTTCTTTAGCGATTGCTTCAATGACAAGGTTTGTTTTCACGCGTGTTTCTGCTTCGCCTTCAAATTGTGTGTGAAGATCTGCTTCAGTTGAACCAGTTAATTGATAATACATTTCTGGTGAGATTCCTTGACGTTGCATATTGTTCAAGAACTCATCCATTGAACGGTGTACTTCATCATGTACCATTGAATGTGGTAATTCAACGATTTCTGCGTTTTCAACTGCTTGACGGATCGCAGCTTCATCTTTTGCATCTTCTGCTGCTTTTTCTTTTGTTTCAGTCAATTCAGCACGATATTTTTCTTTTAATTCAGCTAATGATTCAACGCTGTCATCAACGTCTTTTGCGAATTCATCATCTAATTCAGGAAGTTCTTTTGCTTTTACTTCGTGAACCGTTACTTTGAAGACTGCTTCTTTACCAGCTAAATCTTCTGCTTGATAATCTTCTGGGAAAGTCACGGTAACGTCTTTGCTATCGCCAGCTTTTGTTCCTACTAATTGTTCTTCAAAACCAGGGATGAATGAGTTTGAGCCAAGTTCAAGTGAGTAGTTTTCACCTTTGCCGCCTTCAAATGTTTCTTCTCCTAAGAAGCCTTCAAAGTCGATAACGACTGTGTCGCCATTTTCAGCTGCTTCGTCTTCTTTGATAACTAATTCAGCTTGTGCTTCTTGTTCGCGTTTGATGCGTGCATCAACGTCTTCTTCTGTTACTTCACGGTCTTGTTTTTCAACAGTTAAATCTTTGTAATCACCAAGTTTTACTTCAGGTTTTACAGTAACTTCTGCTTTGATTACCCAGTCTTGACCTTTTTCCATGCTGTCAACGTCGATTTTTGGTTGCGAAACAGGATCGATCCCTGCTTCTTTTACAGCAGCTTCATAAGCTTCTGGAAGAACAGCGTTCAATGCATCTTCATACAACGCTTCTTCGCCGTACATACGGTTAAATACTTGGCGTGAAACTTTCCCTTTACGGAAGCCAGGTACGTTAAGATTGCCTTTCACTTTATTGAATGCAGTCGTCAAGCCTTTTTGGATTTCCGCTTGAGCGATCGTAAATGTCAAAACACCATCATTGGTGCCTGTTTTTTCCCATTTTGCAGTCATTTATTTCCCTCCGAATATTAATTGATTTACATATGAAATAGCTTCATGCATACCTTTAAATAGTACACTAACGTTGTTTAATTGTAAACATTTTACCATGAAAGTTGCGAATTTTTCTTTCAGCGAATGCTCAAACGTAGGATATTGCGCAAGTGTCGTTTGCGTTCTTCCATTTCATTGTCTGCTTTTGGCTGTTCTTTTTCTTCAAATAACCCGCGATAATCTTCAATGTAGCTTGCCACCCATGCGTTTGCCTCTTCTTTTGCCGGTAAAAACGGGTAACTTATCGCTAAATGATCATCGATTTCTGCTGAGACACTTTCCGCTAAAATCGGGTCCTCTTGGGCGATCGTTTCTTCGATCGCTTTATGGATCGCTTTAACAGCGTCATCCTCCTGTAAAAGTTTCAATTCTTTCGGAACGATTTGCTGCATATTCCCAAGGTAATCGATTAGGTCAAAAGGTTCGTCCACTTCAAGACGCACGAGCTCATCCACTAATTTAGGTAGCAAATACGGATTTTTGATGGAAGCCAACGTGTCATGCATCAGCGAGATAAATTGTGATTTGGTAATTGCTTGGGTAAAAACGTGCCACTCTGTTGCACTCACCGGTTGATTGGCTTCATCTAATGCGCGTAAATGCTTGCGTTTCCCATGAAAATCTTCCAATCCTAAAATTTGTTGTACTTCTTCTACTTTAGCTAGTTCACTAGCCAACTGTTCCTGATAGCGTTTTGGAATTTTTGTTTTCTGACCTAATGTAAGCCAGCGCCGAGTTTTTAAGTATTGACCATCCAAGATCAGCAGATGACCAATTTGTAAAAAACCATCAGTTTGTTTCAAATAATCATCTAGATAGTCTTCCGCAAGATCTAACGCTTTGGCAAAATCATTCAGCTGTTGCAAGCATTCCACGAGCCATTGATTGATCTCAAAACTGGCGTTTTTTTGATAAAGTTCATTGTACAAACGATAAGCCTGCAAAAACTCTTTTGACTGGTAGGCTTTTTCTGCCGCCAGACGAAGCCGCTCATTTGGTCCTGGGAAATCAATCGTCTCACCCATTCACGACCCCTCCTTTACTAATTGCTTGATCTGCTAGTTAGTTTTGTGCACCAATCATTACGTGATTGGCATCCACCTGTTTATTAAAGGCCTTGATCAAATTGATGGTTACCACACTTGTTTCTGCAAAATAATCCGCAGCCTGCTGCTTATTTTTATTAAAGACGATTGGTAAATAACCGAGATAAAAGAAAACATTGAATTGCAGAACATAGCGCCCGCAAAGTTCGCGAATCAAGACCGTTTGCCAACTGAGTTCTTCTTCTACAAAAGAAATAACTCGGATGCCAAAGAGCATTTTCCCAATTGTTTGGCCATGATTCAGCTTCGTCATCAGAACAAAATAGCCCAGATAGATCGCTAAGGCACAGATGTTGTAAAGACCAAACCGCTGATTGGTTGCCGTTAGATTCGCTAGATTATAGATACTGCCGATCGTCATTTGCGTGATTGCCCGGATCACTAGAAGATCCACTAAAAAAGCAAACAAACGAATCCAAAAACCGGCAAAAAAGTAGCTAGGAAAGTCATTAAAGAACCGTTTGTCTTCGGTCTGTTTTTCAGGTTCTTCAAAATGCTGCCACGCTTTTTGTCTTTCTTCGATCTCACTTTGGTTATACTCTTCTTCTTGAAAAGACGTCAAGACTTGTTGATAAAAATCATCGGGATGGTTTACTTGTGCGTTCTTCATCGCTTTGCTGGCGTTTACTGGTTCGGCTGTTTCTGAAACCTGCGCTTCAGTTCGCACATCCGTATGACCGGTTGACGGTGTGGAGGTTTCGCGCTGTTCCCTTTGATCGATTGTTGTACTTGTGTGACTGTCATCCGTTGACGATGTGCCAGTGGAATACTTGTTTTTATCTGTCATAGTTATTCACCTCCATAATAATAAAGAGGTTTAGGGGCATCGCTTGTTCCTAAGCTTTCCATCAATTGGATCACTCGTTCTGTATTTGATTCTTTTAGTCCTTGCAGTTCGGCTAAACTTGAACCTAACCAAGTAGAAGCAAATCCAGTAGATGAAACGTCATAGCTGAAAATCTCTGCATCTTCCAAGCCTAGATCTGCTTGCATTGCTGCTAATGTATCTTCAGGAAAACCGATTTCATCCACTAAGCCAACAGACACTGCTTGCTGACCATCATAGATGCGGCCATCAGCGATCTTTCTAACGGCTTCTTCTGTCATGCCGCGTCCTTCAGCCACAATTTTAACGAACCGACCATAAGCATTGTCGACATAGGTCTGCAAGACTTCTTTATCGGCTTCTGTTGGCTCTCTCGTTGCTGAACCTACATCTTTTAGTGCACCACTTTTATACGTATTGTCTTCGATCCCTAGCTTTTCGAATAAGCCGGCATAGTTGAGCCCCGACATGATCACTCCGATCGAACCGGTAATCGTTTCATCCGTTGCGAAAATTTTATCAGCACCTGCCGAAATATAATAACCGCCACTGGCTGCCATGTTTTTCATACTGACATACATCGGAATCCCTAACTCTTTGATTTTTGCTAATTCACGAGCAATCTCGGCACTTTCATAGACGCCGCCTCCTGGGGTATTGACTTCCATCAAGATGCCCCCAATAGTTGGATCTTCTTGGATCATCCGTAGTTTTTCTAAAAATCGCTGATGATCATAAGATTCTGTTGTGAATAAGCCGCCACTGGAGCTGCTGGCGATCGTTCCTTCTAAAGATAAGCGAACAATGCGATTGTCTTGATCTCCGGCAACTAACGTTGTCTCTTCGATCGCATTACTTCCGTAGAACAAAGCATTTAAACCTTGCAGCGTTTGAGTTTCCTCTTGCTCTGGACGATTTGTGATTACTGAAAAAACCCCCGAGCAGATAAATAACCCTGCTGCGATCGCCGCTGCGATCCATCTTCTTTTATTCATTTTCCCACCTAACTTTTCACCTTTCCCATAATTTAGTATAGATTTTTGATGACGATCACTGCTTCTTCGTCTCCAACCGCATCAAATTTCTCGCTTTTTTCAGCTAAGACGTAGCCGCCAAAAAATTCCTTTGTTAGTTCATCCTGGACTTTGAATGTTTGCGCGGTTTCCACGGTGACTGATCCGGGTAAAATTTCTTGCAAGCTGTCCCAGCCCGTATCCAACATGACCTTTGTTTCATCTGTGACATTAGGATCTTTTTCTATCGCAGCTACTATTTTCTTTAGCTCTGAAAAAGTCATACAATTTACAAATTCTGGCATTTCATTCCCTCACTTTCTTACTTTTTTATTGTAGCGAACTTAAAAAAAAAAGCATAGCTTTATGAGGAAATTTCTTGGGAATCTTATTCGACAAAGCTATGTCAGCTATTTTGATTCCCTATAGACTGGTTCAAATCAACCTTACCAATAACTATACCAATTATTTTCATATAACTTACAGTTGACAGAAACAGGAATAAATATTATGATATTGCTTGTATTTCTATAAAATATTTCACAAGGAGGATAGATAGACCAATATGGATAGCGCCTGATCTGGAAACAGATGACGAGGAAAGAGTTTATCGAAACATTCGGCGGATGACTCTAGGGACTGCACTCTACAGGCAAGAACAAATCTCATCGTAAGATGATGACAAAGACTTGCTGCGCAGATAGAAATACATAATGCCAAACTAAATTTTTTGAAAGTAGGATTATCATTATGTGTGGAATTGTAGGAATCGTAGGAAAATCAAATGCAGAACGAATTATTTTAAACGGATTGGAACGCTTAGAGTATCGGGGCTATGACTCAGCAGGCCTTTATGTCGCTGATCGGACTTCGGATCATTTAGTGAAAGCCCAAGGAAGAATCAAAAACTTGGAAGAAAAAGTGACTTCTGAAGTAACAGGAACGATCGGTATCGGACATACCCGTTGGGCGACCCATGGCAAGCCATCAGAAATGAATGCTCATCCTCACACTTCGGCAAACCAAGCACTCGTTTTGGTTCATAATGGTGTGATCGAAAACTTTGAAGAGCTTCATCAAGAATATTTAAGCAACCACCAGTTTGAAGGTCAAACAGATACCGAAATCGTTGTTCATTTGATTGAAGTGTTGAAAGAGCAAGACAACAGCACGACCAAAGCGGCCTTTAAAAAAGCTTTGTCCTTGATTCGCGGCTCTTATGCCTTTGCTTTAGTAGAAAAAAAAGATCCAGAAACCATTTATGTTGCTAAAAATAAAAGTCCCTTATTGATCGGTTTGGGAGATGGATTTAATGTCATTTGCAGCGATGCCTTAGCAATGCTCGATCAAACGACTCATTTTGTTGAGATCGAAGATGGCGAAATGGTGACCGTAACAGCCGATGCGATCGAAATCGAAGATCCAAAAGGAAACCTTGTGTACCGTGAATCTTATGAAGCACAACTAGATCTGACTGACATCGAAAAAGGAACGTACCCTTACTACATGTTAAAAGAAATCGATGATCAACCAACCGTGATGCGCCGCTTGATCCAAGAATATCAAGGAGAATCCGGTGAAGTAGTAATCGATCCAGCGTTAAAAAACGAACTTTTAGCGAGCGATCGAATCTACATCATCGCATGTGGTACCAGTAATCATGCTGGTTGGGCAGCAAAATCCATTTTAGAAAAGCTAACACAGATCCCTGTTGAGGTTCACTTATCTAGTGAGTTTGGCTACAACATGCCATTGTTGTCAGCAAAACCCTTCTTCTTGTTCTTATCACAAAGTGGTGAAACGGCAGATAGCCGTCAAGTATTAGTGACGATCAACCAGTTAGGTCTTCCTAGTCTGACGATTACCAATGTTGCTGGTTCTACTCTTTCTCGAGAAGCGAACCATACCTTATTGCTTCATGCTGGTCCAGAAATCGCCGTTGCCTCTACAAAAGCATATACCGGACAGATCGCTGTCATGACCTTATTAGCAAAAGCCATTGGTGATGAAAAAGCTGTCCCTGAAGCATTGGATTTTGACGTGTTCCATGAACTAAGCATCGTTGCTTCTGCAATGGAGGCTTTAGTGGATGAAAAAGCTGTTATCAGTCAATTTGCTGAAGATTTTCTTTCCGAAACCCGTAATGCATTTTACATTGGTCGTGGGAATGATTACTATGTATCAATGGAAGCGGCATTGAAATTAAAAGAAATTTCTTATATCCAAGCGGAAGGCTTTGCGGCTGGTGAATTAAAACACGGCACCATCGCGTTGATCGAAGAAGGTACACCAGTGATCGGTGTGATCACGGAAGAAGTGACTGGCTCTCATACGCGAGGCAATTTGAAAGAAGTCGAATCTCGTGGGGCTCACACCCTTGTGATCGTTAGTCAAGAGTTAGCAAAAGCGACTGATCAAATCATTTTGCCAAATGTTCATCCATTGGTAACCAGCTTAGTGGCAGTCGTTCCAACACAGCTGCTGGCTTACTTCGCCACTTTACAACGCGGATTCGATGTTGATAAACCAAGAAACTTAGCAAAATCCGTTACCGTTGAATAGTTTTTAAAAAAACTGAAACCGAATTGGTTATCTTCTGTTTAATAAAAAGAACTCCTCGTTCGATGACTCGATCGTTCATAGGGGTTCTTTTTTCTTGTTTTATGCACAACAAATCCGAAAAGACTTTTAAAAGCAACTATACTTCGCAAGGCTTGCCCACGGCGTGTTCCCTTTTAAGCGTTGTCGACAAATTCGTTGACAAGTTTCTCTAGTTCGCAAGTTGGCTTCTTGCTGGTAAGTAGACAAAAAAGACGACCAAAGAATATCTTTGATCGTCTTACTTCTTCATTTATTCCGCACCGATTTCTTCTCGAACGACCGCTGCGATTTTTTCAACATAGTAATCGACTTTTTCAATGGTTGGTGCTTCTGCCATCACCCGAAGCAATGGTTCTGTTCCTGAAGGACGAACCAAGATCCGGCCTTCACCGTTCATTTCTGCTTCTGTCTCTTCCACGATTTTACGGATAGCTGGAACATCCATCGCACCATTTTTATCTGTCACTCGAATGTTGACAAGTTTTTGTGGATAGATCGTTACCTCTCCTGCTAATTCCGACAGTTTCTTGCCCGTTTGTTTCATGATATTCAATAGTTGAATTCCTGATAGTAAACCGTCACCTGTCGTATTGAAATCCAAGAAAATCATATGCCCTGATTGCTCGCCACCGAAATTATAATCGTTTTTACGCATTTCTTCTACGACATAACGGTCACCGACTTGTGTGATCACATCTTTCAGACCAATTGCTTCCACTGCTTTGTGGAACCCTAAATTGCTCATGACTGTTGTAACGATCGTTCCTTGGTTCAAGCGTTTTTGTTCTGCTAAATATTTTGCACAGATATACATGATCTTATCGCCATCAACGATATTTCCTAGTTCATCAACTGCGATGACCCGATCGCCATCTCCATCAAATGCAAGACCAGCATCGGCCCCTTTTTCAACGACGAATTCGGCTAATGTTTCGGGGTGAGTCGAACCAACACCATCATTGATGTTCAACCCATCTGGGGAAGTTCCCATTGTGAAGAATTCTGTTTCTAGATCGGCAAACAAACGATTGACGCTTGTAGCTGTTGCGCCATTTGCTGCATCGACACAAACCGTGATCCCTTCTAAATCGTCAGGAATCGTTTGACGTAGAAATTGAGAGTATTTCAATAACCCTTCTGGGAACTCATCCACCGTTCCTAAGCCATCGGCAGAAGGTCGAGGAAGTGTATCTTCCGGCGCATCAAGCAATGCTTCAATTTCAGCTTCTTGTTCATCGACTAATTTAAAGCCATCATTTCCGAAGAACTTGATCCCATTGTCTTGTGCAGGATTGTGAGAGGCAGAGATCATCACACCTGCGCTTGCTTTTTGTACTTTCGTCAAGTATGCCACTCCTGGTGTGGAAATAACGCCTAATTGAAATACCTCGATCCCAACGGATAACAAACCAGCAATCAATGCGCTTTCTAGCATTTGTCCAGAAATTCGTGTGTCTCGCCCAACCAATACGCGAGGACGACGGTCCCCGGTTTCATGTTGACTTAGTACATAGCCGCCGTAACGCCCCAATTTAAATGCTAACTCAGGTGTCAATTCCTTGTTAGCTTCTCCTCTAACACCATCAGTACCAAAATATTTTCCCATTTTAATAACCTCTCTTATTCATTCTCTACAGTCAAACGACTAAGAACTACTTGTCGTCGTGCTGCTTGCGGAATTCTCTGTTTGTTCGTTCGTCGTGTCGACTGTTGAAGAGTTGTCTTGAGAATTCTCACTATTCACTGCTTCATTGCTATCATTGTTTGATTGATTCTCCGTAGTAGCTTCTGCAACCGGTGTGATTTGGATCGTCACGACCGTTGGATTGATTGTTGTCCCTTCAGGCATTGGAATGGTTACTGTCCGTTCCGTCGTTGTCGTGATCTCACTAACGTCCACCGGCACACCGATCTGTTGGGTTTCATCCAAGATACTTTGTGGTCCTGTCAGAACGGCACTGATACTGCTCATGCGATAAATGTAATGGGAGATCCCGTCTGGAGTTGTCCCTTGTTGTGTAACAAACAATTCAATTTCTTTGCTTGGAGCCTCCATCACCAATGCAACATCTACCGAATCAGGATCCGCGATGATCGCTAATGGATTGTTGTCGCTATCCCAGGCTTCGATGGTTCCATTGACAGTGATCGAATCCCCAGTGATATCATCTGGATTTACGATCGCTACCACTCGGTCGATTTCAGCTAATGTTTGATCGCCAGTTGTGATTTCTACTTTCTGCGGATCGACACTCATTGAATCGACGCCGTAACCACTCGTTGCTCCGTCAGTGGAGATGACGGGTTCAACGGTAAACGTTTGGGTCACTTTTTTCTCGATCGTCACAGTGACTGTTTTTGGTTCGATTTCAGCTGTGACGCTTGAACTAAGATTTTTTACTTCTAAAGGGACCTCATGGGTTCCTTCATCGAGCCCAGTCAAATCAGCTACGACTCGAAAGCTCCGTGTTTCCTCACTACGTTCTGCATTCAATTGTACACGATTTCGACTAGATAAAGTCACATCCACTGTTGTTTCAAATCCTTGGATGAAATATTCATCCGTGTCGTAGGTGGTCTGAATCGGTACATTTTCGATCTCTTCCTCATAAGGATTTGATGTTCCCGCAAGATTGACTTGCAGGCTTGATCCGCTGGCGATGAAAAACAAAACCAGACTAAAGAACAGCGCTAGTATACCATAAAATACGTTTTGACGACGCTCTTTCTTGATCATTTTCTTCCTCCTTTGTTGACCCCTTCAAAGAAAGATTGCAGCAAGTTGCGTTTGCCAGGTTTTTCTTCCGGAACTAATTCGCGATTCAACACGTCGAGATACTCTTGGCGAGAAAGTTCAGTCAGCATGCGATTATTTAGCGTAATACTAACGTCGCCGGTTTCTTCTGAGACGATAATGGTCAATGCGTCACTGACTTCTGATATCCCAACAGCTGCTCTATGACGTGTCCCGAATTCTTTCGGAATCAGTGGACTTTCTGACAATGGCAAGTAGGCACTAGCAACAGCGATCTTATCATCTCTTAAAATGACTGCACCATCATGCAGCGGTGTATTAGGAATAAAAATATTGATCAGTAGTTCGCCCGTCACATCCGCATCTAAGGGAATCCCAGTTTCGATGTATTCTTCTAAACCAGTCGTCCGCTCGATCGTGATCAATGCACCGATCTTTCGTTTTGCCATATATTGAACAGCTTTGTCCAATGCTTGGACCAAAACTTCATCCCGCCGTTTTTCGTTTTTAGAAGTCTTGAAGAAGGAGCTGCGTCCAAGATGCTCTAGCCCCCGTCGAATTTCTGGTTGGAAAATAACAATTGCGGCGATCACCCCATAAGTAATGACTTGATCCATCAACCAAGATAGCGTCTTTAATCCTACGATACCAGCCAAAAACCTTAGAACAATGAACAGTCCGACTCCTTTGAACAACTGGATCGCTTTTGTCCCTCGCACAAGCTGGATAAGCTTATAAACCAAGTACCAAACAACGATCACATCTAAAACATTTACTAAAAAAGACCAAGAAAATATATCAAATGAGAGCAATTCTCTCCAATAATCTAAATTAAAAAAATCCCTGAAATTTATCAACATAAACAGCCTTCCTTTATTCTTAAGACTTCAGATAATAGTATAACATAGGACCTCTTCAAAGATTTGAAAAAAAACAAATTTATGAAAAAGTTTTGAAAAAATAAACAGCTCTTTTATTTAGTTTACCATTATCATGAAATCATTGTTTGTCAAAGGTCTTAGAAGATTTCATCTAAAAGAGCTTCTTGCACGCATTTCATAGGAAAAACAACAAACGACCCTGAAAAAACGTGATAAACCGTTTTTCCAGGGTCGTTCCTCAGCTAGTGATTATTCTTGCTGACGACGTTTCGCGCGCGCTGCACGCCGTGCTGCTCTTTCAGCGAGCTGTTCTTCGCTTAACGGCTGTTTTTCTCTTCGCACACGCTCCGTTTTTACTGCCATTGGTTGTTCTGTATCAGTACTTACATTTTTTTCAAGCTTTGCTCGAATTTTTTCTTCTTGACCTGCTAAGCGGGCATAGTTATAGAAACGAGTTTTCGCATCTGAAACGGTTTTTTCAAACAAGGCTTGCGCCGCATTGGGATTGGCAGACTGCAAGGAAGCAAATCGGACTTGGGTCTGCATAAAGGCAGGCATTTGATCAAATGCTGGCTTTTTGAAATCGAGCGTCATTGGCTGTTTCCCATTTTCTGCCAACAGCGGGTTATAGCGGTAGAGACTCCAATACCCTGATGCAACTGCTTCTTGCGCTTCTTTCAAGGATTGACGCATTCCGCCAGCAAGACCGTGAGTGATACATGGCGTATAGGCAATGATGATTGACGGTCCCGGGAACCGCTCGGCTTCTTCAAAGGCTTTGATCGTTTGCATTTGATTAGCACCAGATGCGATTTGTGCGACGTAGACATGTCCGTAGGTCATCGCCATCATTCCTAAATCTTTTTTGGAAACAAACTTGCCACTAGCAGCGAATTTAGCAATAGCCGAAGTTGGTGTCGCTTTGGAGACTTGCCCCCCCGTATTGGAATAAACTTCATTATCTAACACAAGAATATTGACATCTGCACCAGAAGCGAGAACATGATCGATACCGCCAAACCCAATATCATATGCCCAGCCATCGCCACCTATCATCCATTGGCTTGGCTTAACAAACAAATCTTTTTCCTGCAGGATTTTGTTCAGCTGAGGTGTCGTGGAAGCCTCAGCTTCTAAGGCGGCGATCAATTTTGCTGCTCGCTGCTGTGTCCCAGCACTTTCTTCTCGATGAAGGTCCCAATCATCAATCAAAGCCTGCAATTCTTCTGATACAGCGGCTTTCAATGACTGCAACTGGGCTGCTAATTTCTCCCGTCGGGTTTGGTTGGCTAAGAACATGCCATAGCCATATTCGGCATTGTCTTCAAACAGCGAGTTTGACCAAGCTGGACCCTGTCCTAAGTGATTGGTTGTATAAGGGGATACTGGTGAGGTTCCACCCCAAATCGAAGAGCAGCCGGTCGCATTGGCGATCATCATGCGATCACCAAACATTTGGGTCAGAAGTTTGACATAAGGGGTTTCCCCACAGCCCGCACAAGCACCAGAGAACTCCAATAAGGGCTTATTGAATTGGGAGCCCAAAACAGTTCCTGGTTTTGCTGGATTTTCCTTTTGGCGTAAAGTCATCGCAAAAGCCCAATTTAAAGCTTGCTCTTTTTGTTCTTCGTAAGGACGCATCGTCAAAGCTTTCCCTTTGGCGGGACATGCCTCCACACAAAGGCCGCAACCTGTACAATCTTCAACGGAAACTTGAATTCGATATTTTTGGCCGTTCGCTCCTCGCATCTCTCTGACGATAAAGCCTTCCGGTGCTTCGGTTAATTCATCTTCATCTGCCAAAAACGGGCGGATCGCCGCATGAGGACAGACGAAGGCACACTCATTGCACATGGTACAGCGATCTGATAGCCACTCAGGCACTTCAACAGCGATGCCCCGCTTCTCAACCGCTGTTGTCCCGACAGGGATCACCCCTTCAGTCATTTGGTTCCTTACGAGGGTGCCGACGGATAGTTGATTGCCTTCTTGACGGTTGATGGGTTCCACAATTTCCCGCACAAATTGTGTCATAGCAGTGGATGTCCTTTCCGGCACTTCGATTGTTGCCCACTCGCTTGGAACAGGGATTTCTTGTAATAATTCGATGGTGCGATCAATGGCTGCTTGGTTCTTTTCAACGATCGCCATCGATTTGTGCCGATAACTTTTCAGCGCCTCTTCTTTTAAAATCGGCAAGATTTCCTCGGTCGGAATGATGTTTGCCAAGTAAAAGAAGGCTGTTTCCATCGCGGTATTGATCCGCCCACCTAAGCCAACTTCCATTGCCAACTGCATGGCGTTGATGGTATAAAAACGGATCTCGTTTTCAGCAAGATAACGTTTCATCTTCTTCGGTAGATTATTTAAAATTTGCTCTTGTGACCAGGTCGTATTTAATAAAAAGGTTCCGCCTTTTTTGAGTCCTTTCAGCAAATCATACGTATGCAAATACGCAGGCGTATGACATGCAACGAAATCCGCGTGTTCGATCAGATAGGTAGAACGAATGGGGGTATCCCCAAATCGCAGATGGGAAACCGTTAGACCACCAGATTTTTTCGAATCATAGTGAAAATAGCCTTGCACATATTTTTCGGTATGGTCACCGATGATTTTGATTGCTGACTTATTCGCCCCAACGGTCCCATCAGAGCCGAATCCCCAGAATTTCGCTTGGAAGGTGGATGGATCAGTTAGATCTAGCGTGCCTTTTGATGGCAACGACAATTGTGTCACATCATCCGTGATCCCAATGGTGAAGCGTTTCTTTTGGCTCGCTTTTGGCTTAATCAATTCGTCATAAACGGCAACGATTTGATCAGGCGTCACATCTTTTGACCCAAGACCATAGCGTCCACCAATGATCGTCGGCCGAATCGCTGCATCATACATGGCACTTTGCACATCCAAAAGCAAAGACTCTCCGTTGGCACCAGGTTCTTTGCTGCGATCCAATACAGCGATACTTTTGACGGTAGCAGGCAGTTTTTCTAAGAAAACTTCTAATGGGAATGGTCGATACAGATGGATCGACAAGACTCCCACCTTGCGTCCAGAAGCGCACAAATGATCCACCGTTTGCTGGATCGTTTGCGTCGAGGACCCCATCGAAACGATAACTTCTTCGGCGTCCGCAGCACCATAATAATCCACTAAATCATAGTTGGTTCCTCTTAAAGCATTGATTTTCTTCATGTAAAAACGAACGATCTCAGGCAATGTTTGATAGTGCTGATTGATCGTTTCCCGCTGTTGAAAATGGATATCAGGATTTTGATTCGTCCCACTCGTTGTTGGGTGATTCGGATTCATCGCTTTTTGACGAAAAGCAGCCAACTTTTCATGATTAACCAGTTGTGCGAGTTCTTCATAGTCCAGCACCTCGATTTTTTGAATCTCGTGACTGGTTCGGAAACCATCAAAAAAGTTTAAAAATGGAATGTTGGCTTCAATTGCTGCTAAATGAGCGACTGGCGCTAAATCCATTACTTCTTGAACACTGCTTTCCGCTAGCATAGCAAAGCCTGTTTGTCGAGTGGCCATTACGTCGGTATGATCTCCGAAAATATTCAAGGCATTGGTTGTTACTGCTCGGCTGGCGACATGAAAGACGCCTGGCAGCATTTCCCCAGCAATCTTGTACATATTTGGTACCATTAACAAAAGTCCCTGAGATGCCGTATAGGTCGTCGTTAAGGCGCCGGTTTTTAATGAGCCGTGAACCACACCCGCCGCCCCTGCTTCAGATTGCATTTCAACCACTTTCACCGGCTGCCCAAAAAGATTATGCTTTCCCTGAGCAGACCACTGATCCACTAATTCAGCCATGGTTGAACTAGGGGTTATCGGATAGATCGCCGCAAGTTCCGTAAAGGCATAGGAAATATAGGCAGCTGCCGTATTGCCATCCATTGTTTTTCTTTTTCTCATCTATATAACTTCCTTTAATCATCATTTTGCACAATAAAACACAATTCATTATAGCTGAAAATTAAGGAATATAAAAGCACCGGCTGGGTAATTTTCTTTATTTCGTGAAACGAAATACATAGTATTTAGCTAATTTCCCTCCTCATTTCACAGACTCGGATCAAAAGACCTGAGGCTTTTCTTTCAGTAGAAACTTCGGTAAACTAAAAGAAAAAGGAGGAATCTTAATGGATATTTCAATCATCAAAGCACAAGAAACAAATGCGGTAACAGGGATACATATCGGAGACCCTTCCGCTAAACCGATCGTCGAATTTATGAATTTGCGTTGTCCTTATTGTCGGCAATGGTTTGAGGAATCGTTACCGACCTTAAGTGAAGCTGTCACAGCTGGGAAACTACGCCGTGTCATCAAATTATTCGACAAAGAAAAAGAATCATTGCAACGAGGCAATGTGATGCATCGGTTTGTTTCCAGTACAGATCCTCAGGCAACGATCGCTGAGATTACAAAAATTTATCAAACACAAGACGAATGGGGTCATTTATCTTTAAATGAAGTGGCAGAATATGCGAAAAATACCTTAGGGCTATCTGAACAAAATCATCCTGCGATCGCCGGAGAAATTGTGGAAGAAGCGAAAAACGCCAACATTCAATTTGTGCCAACGATTATCTTAGATGGGCACATTTTTGATGAATCGATCACTGCTGAGGAATTAACTGCATTGATCAATGAGTAACCACAAATAAAAGAGCAGGAGCAGATTTGACGCGAACATCCACGTCAAATCTGCTCCTGCTCTTTTGATTCATTTTTATTCCATTCGACTAGCTGACTTGTTCACGAAGATGATCGGCAAATTCGTTGATTTTTCGAATGCGATGATTGATCCCTGATTTCGAGATCGCTCCTGATGGAATCATTTCTCCTAGCTCTTTCAAGCTGACCTCGGGATGTTCCAAACGTAATTCGGCGATTTCTTGCAGCTTTTCAGGTAGAGCTTGCAAGCCAACTCGATCTTGAATAAACTCGATATTGTCGATCTGCTTCGAAGCAGCATCGATCGTTTTGTTCATATTGGCGGTTTCACAATTCACCAAACGGTTGACTGAGTTACGCATGTCTCGCACGATCCGCACGTCCTCGAATTTCAACATGGAATTGGTGGCACCGATCAGTGTCAAAAAATCAGCGATTTTCTCAGCGCCTTTCAAGTAAGAAATATACCCATTTCTACGTTCTAATGCACGGGCATTCAAACCATATGCGTTTAGCATATCGCAAATATCTTGGTTATGCTCCTCGTAGATGGAATAAATCTCTAAGTGATAGCGGCTAGTTTCTGGATTGTTGATCGATCCTGATGCCATGAAAGCCCCTCGTAAATAGGAACGCATTTTTTGAGTATTGCCCATGATCTCATCAGAAACATGGCTTTGAAACATCAGCCCGTCCATGATATCTAAGTCCAAAAGCACGCGCTTTGTCTCTTGCTTCAAACGAACGATGTAGACGTTGTTCTTTTTTAATTTCATTTTGCGACGGACCAGCAACTCGCTGCGCACGTCGTAATGATCTTTTAGTAAAGAGTAGATGCGTCTGGCAATCGCCGCGTTTTCTGTTTGAACGTTTAAAACAAATTGCTGGTTGTTGATACTTAATGACCCATTCATCCGAATCAAAGCTGCCAGTTCTGCTTTGGCATGTTCGCGATGAACTTCTAATGCAGTCAATTCTTTTTTTACTTCTGCTGCAAAGGACATAAAAAAATCCCTCCTTTCTTAGATTTTGGCCCCGTAAACGATACGTAGAAGTTCTTCAATCACTTTATCTCCGTCATGAAAAACTCCGCCATCTCTAAGCTCCAGAAAGTCAGCTGAAATGACACGGCTGGCTTCTTCTCGCAGTCCTTGGAAATCGTGTTTCACTTGTACAAGATATTCATCATAAATCTCTGGGTCCATATATCCTTCTGGAACTTTCTCGGTGTTGACTAACACCGTATCAATAAAGGGTTTGCCTAAATGCTTATGCAAGACTCTCACATGGTCGGCATCACTAAAGTGTTCGGTTTCACCTTTTTGGGTCATGATATTACAAATATAAACCGTTTCAGCTTGTGTTTCCAACATTGCTTGGCCGATCTCGCTGATCATGAGATTGGGCAAAATACTAGTAAAGAGACTACCAGGACCCAAGACGATCATATCTGCCTCCATAATTGATGAAACAACTTTACGAGCTGCTTTCGGCTCATCATTATTTTCTTGATTACGAACAAAGACCCGTTCAATCGTTTTGCGATCAACCGCGATTTTGGACTCTCCTACCGCTTCGGTGCCGTCTTTAAAAACAGCGTGCAACACCAATGGCAGATCTGAGGAAGGATATACTCGTCCATCGATATGCATGATTTTCGACAAAATTTGAATGGCTTCATACGTACTGCTACGCATTTCAGCAATCGCCGCAATAATCAAGTTCCCAAGGGCATGATTGGCTAAAAATTTGTCTTCCGCTTTAAAACGGTATTGAAAAATATCATTATACAATTGCGGCATATCAGATAGAGCCGCCAGAACATTGCGCAGATCCCCCGGTGGTGAAATAGAGGAAACCAAATTGCGGATCTCGCCGCTGCTACCGCCATCATCAGCGACCGTAACGATCGCTGTGATGTCGACACCTTGATTCCGCAAGCTCTTCAGGATGACTGGTAACCCAGTTCCGCCACCTACCACAACGATCTTCGGCTTTCTGATCCGGTACGTTTTCATTTTCATGAACGATTCACCGTCTCTTTGCGCTTATCTTTGTCGCGATGAGTAATATTGACGCGATAGTCTTCTGCCAAAACCGCACCGATGCGCTCCGATAATGCAACCGAACGGTGTTGACCCCCAGTACAGCCGATAGCCACCGTCAAGCTGCTTTTACCTTCCTTGACATAGCCTGGCATGATCGTTTGCAACAGTGTACTAAATTGCTGATAGAATTCTTCCGTTTCTGGAAAAGACATGACGTAATCATACACGGGTTCATCTTTACCCGTTAAAGGACGCAACTCTGGAATGTAATGGGGATTCGGTAAGAAACGAACATCCATCACGATATCAGCATCGATCGGCAAGCCATACTTGAAGCCAAACGAAAGTATTTCAATACGAAACCCTGTCTCATGAGAAGCACGAAATTCTTGATTGATTTTTTCTCTCAGTTGCCGTGGGGTCAACGTCGTTGTGTCGATAACAATACTGGCACGCGTCTTCAAATCGTTTAAGATCGCTCGCTCTTTGCGAATGCCTTCCGTAACTAAGCCATCCATCGCTAATGGATGTGCTCTTCTCGTTTCCTTGTATCTTGACACCAATTCATTGTCCGATGCATCTAAAAAGAGCATCCGTGTGTCGATAAAATTCGTGTTTTCAATATCGATCAACATACTTTGGATTTCTTCAAAAAACGATCTTGAACGCAGATCGACAACTAAGGCAATTTTTGTCACTTTTCCTGATTCTTTGATCAGTTCCCAAAATTTAGGGATCAAGCTTGGGGGCATATTGTCGATACAAAAGTACCCCATATCTTCAAAACTCTGGATAGCGACCGTTTTGCCGGCTCCGCTCATCCCAGTAATAATGACCAATTCTAAATGATCCACTTCAGTCATAGGTAAAACTCCTTTCTGAAACAACTCTATTATATCATGCCGGGCGTATCATTGGAACACCGGCATAAAAAAAGACGTTAGCTCAAAAAATGCCGCTAACGTCGCTATCAGCTTTAGATTGCTTGGCGATTTGCCAATGCTTTTTCGATCGTCCGATCAACTAAAATCGATTGGGCATCGACGACTGGATACGGATTATCAGTCACAAATTCATCCATCAAGGACAACTCGGTACATCCAAGCACTACGCTTTCACAGCCGATACGTTCGGTGACTTCTTCCAGTATCTCAAAGTAAAGTTCTTGATCCAAGTGATCATTTTCTTTGATTCGATCATAGATCAATGTATTGACCTTTTTTTGGATCGTCGGCTCTGGAAGATAGACGTCAAGTCCCAACTGGCGCAATTCTTTCTCATAGATGCCGGCTTTGACACTGCCTTCTGTCCCTAGAAAGGCCACTTTCCCAGTGACGCCTTTTTCTAAAACGACTTTCGCTGCCTCACGAGGCATATGCAAAATCTCGATCTCAGTAGCAGCTTGCAACTCATCAAAAAAATAATGCGCTGTGTTACAAGTCAACACAATAAAATTAGGCTTTAACAAATTTTGTTTTTCGATGTCGTCCATTAAATATGGAACAGGGTTTTCTAACGTGTTGTCTAAAATATATGCCGTCCGATCTGGGACTGTGGCATGATTGAATAAAACATAGTTCAAGTAATCTTGGTCTTTATGGGTCTGTGTCCGTCGGTTTAAAATACGGACAAAACTTTCCGTCGCTAACGTTCCCATGCCACCTAAAATACTAAAAAAATTCTCCATCTTCTAGCCTTCTTTCGTATGGAAATACGTTTTGAATCGTTTGTTGTATAGATGGAACATTCTCTTTAATAGAATCCAACGCTTCAGCGATAAGTCTTCTTTATAAAAGACGGTCGTTCCCCAGCGATTGTCTGCTAATAATTTTTTTGCTCGTTCTTTCGCAGGATTTTCTTTTGCGTAAGTCAAGAAGATGTTTTTTGGTACACCTAGCCATAATTTCGCCTCCGGCGCGTCAGCTTTGCCATAAACCGTTTCTGTGTAAGGTTTTTCGAAGACTAAATCTTCAGTGATAAACTTTGCCAAATTCAATCCGCTTAAGGTAATAAAGAAACTGCTTCTTCCTTGACGCAAGTTGATTTCAAATAATTTATATTGCCCGTCGCGCGCATCATATTTCAAGTCAAAATTGGCAAATCCAACATACTCGATCTCTTTTAAAAACTTACGAATCATTTGATAGATTTGATCATTTTCATCTGGAATGATCACGACATAATTCCCAACAGCGCCAGGGGTTGGGTCTTCTAGTAAAGGATGACCTAAGCCCATCACACGAACTTCGTGATTCTCATCAACATAGGCATTTAAAACCCGCATGTTGCTGTCGTCGCCAGGAATAAAATCTTGGACGATCATTTCATATTGATAACCCGCTTGGTAAATGCGAGAAACGATTTCTTCAAATTCTGTTCGATTATCAATAATAAAGGCTTTTTTGCGTCCTTCAAAATCAACTGACAGCCACGCGACACTATTTGCTGGTTTCAAAGCCACAGGAAAATCAAAAGGCAGCTCTCCTTTGAACGTTCCTTCCGTCAACAGTTCAGGCGTTAAAATGAAGGTCTTAGGATAAGGCAAGCCATATTCCTCGCAGACTTCGTAAAAGCTTACTTTGTTGATCAACCGTTTTAGTAAAGAATAATCGTTAGCGATAAAGGTATAATAGGGCTTCAATTCTTCTTTATGCTTCGCTAACAGTTCCGCATAACCATCGCCGCAAGGAATCAACAAATATTTCATCGCAGGATCGTTGTAAGTATTTTTTCCTAACTTGATCAACGTTTCAGTGAATCCGGGATCATGGTCAAAACCTTCCACTTGATTGATTTTTACAATTTTACTAAAGCGGGTTGGCGCAAGTTCGGCGCCTGCATAGGCAACTGATTGAATACCATATGCTTCGTGGAACGCTCTGGCCATACCATAAACATTCATATCGCTTCCTAATAATATGGGAAGAAAATTTTCCTGACTCATCAAAAATCACTCTCTCTTTTGAATACGAAAAACGACCTCTCTCGTTTCGTTTAATTACAATAGCATTATAATACCACAAAGAAAAAAGCAATCAAAGTATCTATCTTTGATTGCTTTCTCCCACTTTGAACGGATAGAACTTATAGGCAGTTTATTCAATGCGAATATACGTATACCTATTGCTATTCTAACAAATAAAATTTTGATTTCAAGCCCTTATCATGAAATTTGCAGATATTTCACGCTTCCTTAAACTTTAGCGAAACCTATTGACAGACAAGTGAAAAAGTGAGTGCTTTTTCATCTGCTTAAAGGACTTTTTTCAAATAATGACCGGTGTAGCTGTCTGAAACCGCAGCAATTTCTTCTGGTGTACCAGTTGCAATGATCATCCCACCGCCTTCGCCACCTTCTGGACCTAGGTCAATCACATGGTCCGCTGATTTGATGACATCCAAGTTGTGTTCGATCACTAAAACGGTGTTGCCAGCGTCGACAAATCGTTCCAAAACTTTCAACAAACGGGCAATATCATCCGTATGCAGACCAGTCGTCGGTTCATCTAAGATATAAAAACTCTTGCCATTGGAATTTTTGTGCAGTTCACTGGCAAGCTTCATCCGTTGCGCTTCCCCACCAGACAAAGTAGTCGCTGGTTGTCCCATAGTGACATAACCTAAACCGACATCGACGATCGTTTGCAATTTTCGATGGATTTTGGGAATATGTTGGAAAAATTCCACTGCATCTTCCACGGTCATATCTAAGATTTCCGAAATATTTTTTCCTTTGTAATGAACTTCTAACGTTTCTGAGTTATAACGTTTGCCATGACAAACCTCACAAGGTACGTAGACATCAGGTAAGAAGTGCATCTCGATCTTGATGATTCCGTCCCCTTTACATGCTTCACAGCGTCCACCTTTTACATTAAAACTAAAGCGGCCTTTTTTATAACCACGGACTTTCGCCTCATTGGTTTTAGCAAATAAATCACGAATGTCATCAAAGACACTGGTATACGTTGCCGGATTGCTTCGAGGTGTCCGACCAATCGGGCTCTGATCGATATCGATCAATTTCTCAATAGCTTCATAACCAGTAATGGTTTTAAAGCGGCCAGGTTTGTTCGAATTCCGATTGATTTTTTGCGCCAAGGCTTTTTTCAAAATTTCATTGACTAATGTTGATTTACCAGAGCCAGAGACCCCTGTAACTGCGACGAACTTTCCTAATGGAAAATCGACCGAAATGTTTTTCAAGTTATTCTCAGAGGCACCGGACACACGAATCTTTTCACCATTGCCTTTGCGGCGTTCCGTCGGTGTTGGGATTTCTCGTTTTCCAGATAAGTATTGACCTGTTAAAGAAGACTCATTGGCAGCGACTTCATCGGGAGTGCCTGCAGCGACGATCTCGCCACCTGCATGTCCTGCACCCGGACCGACATCGATCAAGTAGTCTGCTGCCCGCATCGTGTCTTCGTCATGCTCGACGACAATCAGGGTATTCCCGAGATCACGCATTTTCCGCAATGAATCTAGCAAGCGATCATTGTCTCGTTGGTGAAGACCGATCGATGGCTCATCAAGAATGTAAAGCACCCCAGACAAATTGGAGCCGATTTGTGTTGCCAAGCGAATTCGTTGCGCTTCCCCACCAGAGAGTGTGCCTGACGCACGACTCAAGGTCAAATAGTCCAATCCGACATTTTTTAAGAAGCTTAAACGATCATCGACTTCTTTCACGATCGGACGTGCAATCATTTGCTCTTGTTCCGTTAGTTTCAATTCTTCGACAAAGTTCAAGGCATTGTTGATCGCCAACTCACTCATTTCACCAATATGCTTCCCATTGACTTGCACGCACAGCGCTTGAGGGTTCAAGCGATAGCCATGACAGGTTTTACAAGTCAACTCTGTCATATACAAACGCATTTGATCACGGGTAAAATCAGAGTTGGTTTCATGATAACGGCGTTTGATATTTGGTAAGATCCCTTCAAAAGCGACCTCAACATCACGCACCCCACCAAAATCATTCTCATAATGGAAATGGAACATCTCCCCATTCGAACCATTCAAGATAATATCTCTGTGTTCTTCTGGCAATTCTTCAAATGGTGTGTCCATATCGATATTGAATTCTTGACAGGCTTGTTCCAGCATTTGCGGATAATATTGTGAACTGATTGGATTCCATGGCAATAGTGCGCCTTCACGCAACGTTTTGCTTTGATCGGGAATCACTAAGTCGACATCGACTTCTAGCTTCACGCCAAGACCATCACAGTCTGGACAAGCACCAAAAGGCGCGTTGAATGAAAAGAGTCGTGGTTCTAATTCTCCAACCGTAAAACCGCAATAAGGACAAGAATAATGTTCACTGAAGAGCATTTCTTTTTGGCCGATCACATCGACTACCGCGTAGCCGTCCGCTAACCGTAATGCCGCTTCAAAAGAATCAAACAGGCGTGAACGTATGCCTTCCTTCACAACAATCCGGTCGATGATGATGGCAATATCGTGCTTTTTATTTTTTTCTAATTCAGGCGCTTCAGAAACATCATAGACTTCACCGTCTACGCGCATCCTTACATAGCCTTCTCTTTGGATACGTTCGAAGACTTTTTTGTGCTGCCCTTTCTTTTGGTAAACGATCGGTGCCAACAATTGGATCTTGGTGCGTTCTGGTAATGCCAAAACTTCATCCACCATCTGCTCAACCGACTGACTAGTGATCTCGATGTGATCATTTGGACAAATCGGGTGACCGATTCTAGCGTAAAGAAGCCGCAGATAATCATTGATTTCAGTAACCGTCCCTACTGTTGATCGCGGGTTCTTGCTGGTGGTTTTTTGATCGATAGAAATCGCTGGACTAAGTCCATCAATGCTATCTACGTCTGGTTTATCCATTTGACCTAAAAACTGACGGGCATACGCCGATAGACTTTCTACATATCGGCGTTGTCCTTCGGCATACAACGTATCAAAAGCTAAGGAACTTTTCCCTGAACCCGAAAGACCAGTAACAACAACGAGTTGGTCTCTGGGAATCGTCACATCGATATTTTTTAAATTATGGGCCCGTGCCCCATGGATCACGATTTTATCATTTGCCATAGTGTTTCTCCTTCTAATCAGCAGCTTTTAGCTCAAGAATAGTATCTCTTAAGGTAGCAGCCGTTTCAAAATCCAATGCTTTCGCAGCATCTTTCATCTCTTTTTCTAGCTTCAGCAACAAGGTTGCTTTTTCCTCACGACTCAGTTCTTCATAAGAAGTCGTGGTGTATTCACCGGTCTCTTCTGCTACTTTTGTGATCGCGATCAGATCGCGAATTTCTTTAATAATGGTTTTCGGTACGATCCCATGTTCTTCGTTGTAGGCTTCTTGGATACTTCGGCGTCGCGCCGTTTCATCGATCGCTCGCTGCATCGAATCAGTCATTTTATCAGCGTACATGATTACTTTTCCTTCAGAGTTTCGGGCTGCCCGTCCAATGGTTTGGACTAATGAGCGTTCGCTGCGCAGGAAGCCTTCCTTATCGGCATCAAGAATCGCAACCAGAGAAACTTCCGGCACGTCTAACCCTTCTCGCAGTAAGTTGATTCCGACCAGTACATCAAATTCACCGAGGCGCAGGTCTCGAATGATCTCTGTTCGTTCCAATGTTTTGATGTCACTGTGCAAGTATTTGACTTTGATCCCTAATTCTTTGAAGTAATCCGTCAAATCTTCAGACATTTTTTTCGTCAAGGTCGTCACAAAGACCCGTTCATTTCGCTCGACGCGCTCATTGATTTCTCCCACGAGGTCGTCAATTTGACCCATGATCGGTCGCACTTCGATCACCGGATCTAACAGACCAGTTGGTCGAATGATTTGTTGAACGACGGTATCGGTTTGATCGTATTCATAGGGTCCAGGTGTTGCTGACACATAGACGATTTGATTGACATGCTTCTCAAATTCTTCCAAGCGTAACGGACGGTTGTCCAGTGCAGAAGGCAAACGGAAGCCATAATCCACTAACATTTGTTTTCTAGCACGGTCACCATTATACATCCCACGAACTTGTGGCATCGTTACGTGTGATTCGTCGATTACTAATAGAAAATCATCTGGGAAGAAATCCAATAACGTATAAGGCGGTTCGCCTTCTTTTCGTCCATCCATGTGGCGAGAGTAGTTTTCGATTCCTGAGGTATACCCCATTTCTCGCATCATTTCAATATCATAGTTGGTTCGCTGCTCTAAACGCTGTGCTTCCAGCAGCTTATTTTCTGCTCGCAAAACTTTCAGTCGTTCATCGAGTTCACTTTGGATTGAAGCGATCGCATGTTCCATATGGTCTTCATTGGTCACAAAGTGGGTTGCCGGAAAGATCGACACATGTTCGGTGTCACTCATGATCTCGCCCGTCAAGGCATCGACTTCACGAATCCGATCGATTTCATCGCCAAAAAACTCAATGCGTAACGCTCGCTCATCACGAGAAGCTGGGAAAATCTCCACAACATCGCCGCGCACGCGAAAACGCCCCCGTTGAAAATCGATGTCGTTTCGTTCAAATTGGATCTCGATCAATTCTTTTAATAGTTGATCCCGAGACTTTTCCATCCCTACTCGTAAAGAAACAACTTGTCTTGCATACTCGATCGGCGAACCTAAACCGAAAATACAAGAGACAGAAGCTACAACAATCACATCGTTTCTCTCTAATAAAGAACTTGTCGCCGAGTGACGGAGCTTATCGATTTCATCGTTGACACTGGAGTCTTTTTCGATGTATGTATCACTGGAAGGAACATACGCTTCTGGTTGATAGTAATCATAGTAACTGACAAAGTACTCGACTGCATTATTTGGGAAGAAGTCCTTGAACTCGCCATATAATTGTCCAGCCAGTGTTTTATTATGGGCAATGATCAATGTCGGTTTATTGACTTCCTTGATTAGATTAGAAATCGTATAAGTCTTACCGGTCCCAGTGGCTCCTAACAAAATCTGTGCTTTTTTTCCACCGACCACCCCGTCAACCAATTGATGGATCGCTTCTGGTTGATCCCCAGCTGGTTGATATTTTGATACTAAGTCAAATTCATGGGAAGTTGTTCTTTCGATCATCTTCATTCCCCCTCGATTATTCTAAACGACAACAAAAAAAGAAAAACTCGCTGCCGCTTTTCCATAAATAAGTATATCATAGCGAACATACTTTCGCCATCATTTGCTATGAAAGTTTCATGCGATTAAGCATAACTTAACATGTTTGATTTTCTAACATCTGATGTGAGGTTTAAACGATTTTGTCATATTTTTAAAGAGAAAGACTTGTGTGTTGAAGAAAAAATCCATATAATCTATAAATACGTTATATCTAAAGGGGGAATTTTCTTGAAAAGAAAACACATGTCCTTCGCTTTAATCGCGCTGATTATCAGCATTTTTACGCTCTCAGTAAAGTCAGCAAGTGCGGAGGAAACTACGTATAAGATAGGAACAGATTTAACATTTGCTCCTTTCGAATTCCAAAATGAAAATAATGAATACGTTGGGATCGATATAGATTTATTAAATGCGATCGCAGAAGATCAAGGTTTTGCAGTTGATTTACGTCCTTTAGGTTTTGACGCCTCCATTCAAGGCGTGCAATCAAATCAGTTAGATGGCATGATCGCTGGGATGAGTATCACAGATGAACGTAAAGAAACCTTTGATTTCTCTGATCCTTATTTCGATAGTGGGATTCAAATGGCAGTAGCTGCTGACAATGACAGTATTACTAGCTACGAGGATCTTGAAGGCGAAACGGTCGGTGCAAAGGTTGGTACCGAAAGTGCCCGCTTTCTAGAAAGCAATAAAGACCAATATGGCTACGACATCAAATTATATGATGACGCTACTGGACTATATGGCGCTGTACGCAATGGTACTGTGGCAGCCGCTTTTGATGATTATCCAGTGCTTGGCTATGCTATCAACAATGGCGAACCAATGAAGCTTGTCGGCGAACCTGAAAAAGGCGCTTCTTACGGATTTGCCGTCAGAAAAGGCCAAAATCAAGAACTCCTGGAAAAATTCAACGCTGGTTTAGCCAATATGAAAGCTTCCGGCAAATACGACGAAATCGTCAATACTTACATCACAACGTCTGATACAGATGCAGGCACTAGTGAAATGGTGAAAGTCGAACCAAAGAAAGATGTTTACCGAATTGCCAGTGACTCAGCCTTCGCTCCATTTGAATTCCAAAATGAAGACAATGAGTATGTAGGGATCGATGTTGATTTAATGAACCGGGCGGCAGAATTGCAAGGGTTCAATATCGAATTCAATTTCATCGGCTTTTCCGGAGCTTTACAAGCGTTAGATGGTAACCAAGCAGATGGGATGATCGCTGGGATGACGATCACTGATGAGCGTCGTCAATCCTACGACTTCTCTGACTCTTACTTTGAAAGCGGCATTCAGATCGCTGTAAAAGAAGGCAATGATTCCATCAAATCCTATGAAGATCTAGATGGAAAAACCGTCGGTGCAAAAGTTGGGACAGAAAGTGCAGACTTCTTGATCGCCAACGAAGAGAAATATGGCTATTCCATCAAATATTATGATGCTGCCGATCAATTATATGCGGCTGTTAACGGCGGACAAATCGATGCCATGATGGATGATTATCCAGTGATTGGTTATGCCATCAGCCAAGGTCAAAAACTAGTGACACCGATTGAAAAAGAATCTGGTGGTCAGTACGGTTTTGCGGTGAAAAAAGGCCAAAATCCTGAACTGATCCAAATGTTCAATGAAGCATTGAAAGAAATGAAACGGACTGGGGAGTACGATCAAATCATCAATAAATACATTGAAGATGGATCTGCCACAGAAAAACGAGTGGATGAATCAACGATCACTGGTTTGATCAGCAACAACTATAACGTCTTATTAAAAGGATTATGGAATACCCTTTTACTAGCATTGATTTCTTTTGCCTTAGCATTAGTGATCGGAATCATTTTTGGACTATTTAGTGTTGCTCCAATCAAAGCATTGCGGGTTTTTGCAGGGATCTATGTTGACATCATTCGTGGTATTCCTATGATGGTATTGGCTTTCTTCATCTTCTTCGGCCTCTCCGATGCGATTGGTATCACGATTCCGGACTTTGCTGCTGGGGTCATTACATTGACCTTAAATGCCAGTGCCTATATCGCTGAGATCGTCCGTGGTGGGATCAACGCGGTGCCAAAAGGTCAGATGGAAGCCTCTCGTAGTTTGGGGATGACCTACACTCGGACAATGCAGAAAATCATTTTACCGCAAGCGATCAAAATCATGATTCCATCTTTCGTTAACCAATTCGTTATCTCGTTGAAAGATACAACGATCATCTCGGTTATTGGAGTCGTAGAATTATTGCAAACTGGGAAAATCATCGTTGCACGAACCACACAAAGTACCTATGTCTACTTGATCATCGCGATTATTTACTTAGTCGTGATCACAGCTTTAACGAAACTTGCAAAAGTTTTAGAAAAGAAGGTGAAATAGCATGAAAGAAAAAATCTTAGTTGAAAATCTTGTAAAAAAATACGGCGACAATACCGTATTGAACAATATCAATGTTTCAATCGCTGAAGGAGAAGTCGTTTGTGTGATCGGCCCTTCAGGATCTGGGAAATCGACGTTCTTACGCTGTTTGAACCGCTTAGAAGAACCAACCAGCGGCGATATTATCGTTGACGGCGCACATCTGATGGATAAAAACACCAATATCAATGCTGTTCGTCAACATATCGGCATGGTGTTTCAGCATTTCAATCTCTTCCCTCACTTGTCGGTTTTAGAAAATATTATTTTAGCTCCAATGGATCTAAAAAATGCTTCTCGGCAAGAAGCGGAACAAAACGCGATTCGTTTATTAGAGACGGTGGGTTTGGCAGATAAAAAAGACATGTACCCGGACAATCTGTCTGGAGGACAAAAACAACGGGTGGCAATCGCTAGAGCCTTAGCAATGAATCCCGATGTGATGTTGTTCGATGAACCAACCTCCGCCCTCGATCCAGAAATGGTTGGAGATGTACTCAATGTTATGAAGGATTTGGCAAAACAAGGAATGACCATGGTAATCGTTACTCATGAGATGGGCTTTGCCAAAGAAGTAGCAAACCGTGTGATGTTTATTGATGGCGGTAATTTCTTGGAAGACGGTACACCTGAGCAAATCTTTTCCAACCCTAAGCACGATCGTACGAAAGATTTCTTAGACAAAGTATTGAATATCTAAAAAAATCCTCTGCAACAGCTCTTTTCTCGGACTGTTGCAGAGGTCTTTTTTTTTTATTGATTTTTTCGTTTGGTTTCTTCTGAAATCCGCTTTTGATTTTCACCTAAAAATACTTTTGTATCGATAGGGTTGGCTTTGTTCGCCCCTCCGACGCCAGTATCAACCATCTTTCCCCAACCCTTCAATGGCTCTTTCCCTGCTGCACGAAGTTGCGCATTTTTTAAACGTAACGCTTGTTTTTTCGCTTCTTTTTTCGCTTGATGTTTTGCTTGCCACTGCTTTAAGATGCTCATCTTCATTCCCTCCTCTCCTTGTTATGAATCCTTACATAAATTCTTAGCAACCGGTATGCTGGTTCCTGTTGATCTGGTAAGAGTATACAGGGTTCACCTTTAAAATAGCAAATTTTTATTGAGTAGTTAAATCTATTATAACATTTCCTTTTCACCATCGTAAGCTGCAGATACTAATTTTACTAAAACCATGAAAGGACATTTGAAATCAAGTAGCCAGATCAGAAGCAACATGTTACACTTATTAAACAACACTCCCTCCAAACCAAAATAGGTATACAAACATTTTTCTTTTTTTATTTTATAGCAAATGACGGGATTTTCCTAATAAAAAACCAACATTAAAATAACAAAGGAAGGCCAAGAAAATCATTTTGGAGGAACCTATCTTATGAAAACCATCATTTTATTTTTCCCACTAATGATACTCTCCCTCTTTCTCACTGGCTGTACCTTGATTGACGAAATCATGGATGACAACACCAAAAGCAGTTTTTCACCAGAAGCAACGTCGTCTTCTCAATCTTTGTCAGCTTATTCAGAAACCAGAGCTTCTTCTTCCAGAACTGAGAACCATGCATCAGAACCCGCATCAGAAACAACTCCTTCTTCTGATGACGTTGCACAAGCTCAGAGCAGTACCGAAACAGCTGCCCCTCAATTTTCGTATTGTGAACAATTGCAGATCGGGCTGCCGCGACGGTGGAATCGAACAGTCAACAAAGACTTGCTCCATCAACTGCAAATAGGAATGTCTTGCGATCAAGTTCTTGAAACCATGGATGGCCTTCCTTCTTGGCGACTAGCAGTCGTAGGTGTGGAATCCAATGCCTGGATCAATTCCGATGGTGAAGCAATCATTGTCACTCTTATTAACCGAACCGTTTCTGATGTGGCCTGGCATGATCAGTTTTCTGAATCAGAAATTGAGTAATCCATTAAGCGATCTCACGTGACTGATATTGGTAAAACGCATGATGAAATTCAATCACCACTTTTATCAGAAGTCATCTAAAAAACTTGGGAGTTGAAGGATCAAATGACACTGAGTCGACTTAGAAAAAAAATCCGGGAGCATAGCAGAAGAAGCCTTTTGCTTTCTTTGGGTATCAGTTGTTTTTTGCTTGGCGCTGCCCTCTTCTACAGCGAAAACCAGCCGGCAGCTGCCTACGAGCAGTTTTTAGAGATCGATTACTTAACTGCTTTACTGGAAGAAAGACCTTCCCCTGAGTCCATCAGCGATCTTGGCCTCGATCTCATCAAACGTAGTGATCGGGTAAACCAAGAGCGCAGTGCCATCAACCGAAAGCGGCGCCGCGAAAATGTGATCGTCACAGAAGAGACTAGAAAAGTTTTTTCTCCCGATCAAGGAGCAATGGTTGATGAAGTAAGAAAAGTAACCACTCGCTTACCTGATTCAGCCATTGATTTGTTATCAATAATGGTTGATAGCAGCGCTCTCGAGACAAAAAGAGTGCCTTTAGGTTCACGGGACAAACTGTCCAAAATCAGCTTTGATTTTGACTTTGATGATTCTGGTAATGAAAGATTAGCGAAAATCACATTGGTTGATGTCCCAGAATTTTTCGGTATTGATTTCTCACGATTCGAGAAAGAGGCTGATGTTGAGGAGATCAAAGAGACATTGATCGTACAGTATGGTTTAGATGCTCACATCAGGGACGTTAGCGCCATTCGGAGACTTTTCTTTGTTCATGAAGGATTTGAGTTTTACATTAGTCATACCTACAATCCGAATGGAGTCGGCATCACCGTCCAAGCGGTAGAACCATAAACGAAAAATAGTGAATCCCCCCTCTCTTTGCGGGATTAACAAAAAAAGCGTCCGCGAATACAAACGCAGGCACCTTTTTTCTACTTCTATTTTGTTTAGGCAAAAACGGTCGACCAATTGTCACGTTCATCAAGAAATTCTTGCGCTAATTTTTGCGCACCTTCTAAGGTATGGTTCGCCGCCCAACCGCATTGCACTTCATTGCTGGCAGGTACTTCAGTTGCTTGCAAAACATCCTTCATGGTTTTTTCTAGGACTGTCAAAATCTCTTCATAATCGTCATGATTCAAGACAGTCAGATAGAAGCCGGTTTGGCATCCCATGGGTGACCAATCCACGATATAATCTGCATGATTACGAATCAACTCTGCCGTCAAATGTTCTAAAGAATGCAGACTTGCCATATCCATATGTGCTTGGTTCGGCTGCTTCAAACGAACATCATATTTGATGATGGTATCATTTGTTCCTTGTTTTTTATCGGCAACCCGTACATAAGGTGCTTTGACTTTCGTATGATCCAAATTAAAGCTTTCAACATTCATTTTCATTGTACTTCTCTCCTACTCTTTTTGTGCTTCCACAAGCCAAACATACTCATTGATTTGCTTAAAACGACTGGTAAACCCATGTTGGCGAAAATATCGTTCGATATCCGCAGTAACTGGATAGTACTCCCGTTGCAGATCAGCGGCTAGTCGCTGGTGTCCAGCTTGCCGCGCTTCATCGATTAGCTCCATTTTTCGGGCTAGGGAAAGAAACATCGTATCCCCGAAAAGCACTTTCCCGCCTTTTGGCAGCATCGCCGCATATTTGCCGATTGCCCGTTGTTTTTCGTCCTCCGTAAGATGATGAAAAACATAGGTAGAAACGATCGTATCGATTACATCCGTGATTTCAGGAAAAATCTCCATATCACCATCTACAAAAGTCACTTTAGAAAGACTGGGTTTTGACTTGGCGATCCGCCGCATCTCTGGCGATGGCTCGATTGCCAGCACGTTTTTTCCTTGATCAAGCAGAGCTTGTGTTAGATTTCCAGTGCCACTACCAAATTCTACCACAGACTGCCCTGCTTTTTCAGCTATTTCAGCGAGTAACCGTTCATATTTGAAAAAAACCGCTCGATATTCTTCATCCTTACCTGCAACTGTTTCATCGTACTCAGCTGCCCAGTCAGAAAAAATTGGAATAAACTCTCTCCCCATCACTAGCTACCTGCCTTTTCAAACGCTTGCTCTAAATCTGCCTGCAGATCCTCACCGTCTTCGATGCCCACCGACAACCGAATCAAGCCATCTTTGATCCCAGATTGCTCACGAATTTCTTTAGGGATCGAGGCATGGGTCATCACGGCTGGCACTTCTACCAAGCTTTCCACGCCACCTAAGCTTTCTGCTAAAGTAAAAATCTTTAATGATTCAACAAATTCTGCTGTTTTCGATTCATCGTTTAGTTCAAAAGATATCATACCGCTATACCCAGACATCTGTGATTTGGCGATCTCATGACCTTCATGGTCAATCAATCCTGGATAATAGACCTTTGCGACAGCTTGATGTGCTTGTAAGTAGTGGGCAATTTTCATCGCATTGTTTTGATGTGCTTTCATCCGCAAAGCAAGTGTTTTGATGCTTCGTTGGATCAACCAGCTATCATGAGGCCCCAATACACCGCCAATAGCGTTTTGTAAAAAGGCAATTCTTTCGGCGATTAGCGGCTCTTTGGCAACCGCTAATCCAGCTACTACATCACTGTGTCCACCGAGATACTTGGTAGCACTGTGAATCACAATATCTGCGCCTAATTGTAGCGGCTTTTGAAAATATGGCGTCGCAAAGGTATTATCCACGATCGTCAAGAGATCGTGCTGGGCAGCTAGTCTCGCAACCGATTTGATATCCGTGATTTTTAACAGCGGGTTCGTCGGTGTTTCCAGAAAAATCGCTTTGGTCTCCGGAAGAATTGCTGTTTCAATAGCAGCTAAATCATCGGTTTTGACAAGTGAATAAGTCAACCCGCTTTTTTCTAATACTTGATGAAGCAAACGAAATGTCCCGCCATAAACGTCATCTCCTAAAATGACATGATCTCCTGTCTGAAAAAGCGTGAAGATCGCATGGGTGGCTGCTAATCCAGAGGCAAAAGCAAACCCTTGAGCGCCTTCTTCAAGATCCGCAATCAATTCTTCTAAGGCAAAACGAGTTGGGTTGCCTGAACGACTGTATTCATATTGCTTTGGCTGACCAAGAGCATTTTGCCGATAGGTAGATGTTTGGTAGATTGGCACACTGACTGCACCGGTGAATTCGTCTTCGCTGATACCGCCGTGAATTACTTTTGTATTAAAATGCATTGTTTGTTCCTCCTATGAATGGTGTGATTGCTGATTGGCCAGCATAAATCTTTTTTGATAGATAGCGGTCGCCACCATCGGGAAAGACTGTGGCGATCGAGCTTCCGGTTGGTAATTCGAGGCTTTCTTTTACTGCTGCTGCCATCACGGCTCCACTTGAACTTCCAACAAGCAGACCATAGTTTCTTGCCAAGTAACGAGTAAAGGCAAAGCCTTCGGCATCACTTATCGTATAAATGTTATCAATAAGCAAATCGTCAAAAAATTGTGGAATGAACTCAACACCGATCCCTTCAATCTCGTGGCCATGGGCAGGACCGCCGTTCAAGATTGATCCTTCCGGTTCAACAACAGCAAGACGAGTGCTTGATTTTTGCTTCTTTAAGTACGTCGCGACACCCGCAAAAGTACCACCACTGCCAGCGCCTGCAACAAAGCTGTCAATTTTTCCATGTAATTCCTGATAGATCTCAGGCCCCAATGTTGCTTGATAGGCTGCAGGATTGTTCTGATTATGAAACTGCAATGGCATAAAACTATTCGGCTGTCCTTTTGCTAATTCCTTTGCTTTTTCGATTGCCCCTTGAATGCCAGCTTCCGTTGGTGTATGAACGATAGTTGCGCCTAATGCCTCAATCAATTGCTGCTTTTCAATGCTGAATTTCTCTGGAATAACAAAAATCATTTTTAGTCCATGCTCGATCCCGGCAATAGCTAAGCCAATCCCGGTATTTCCGGCTGTCGGTTCAATTACTGTTGTCTCATGATTGATTGTACGCTCACGAAATGCCTCATCGATCAAGTACTTTCCTAAGCGGTCCTTAATGCTGCCACCAGGATTTAAATATTCAAGTTTCGCATAGATTTTACTTCCCTTTTTTCCGCCTAAAGCTGCGGCATCAAATTCAAAGAGCGGGGTATGCCCTATCAATTCTTTTACATTTTTAACGATCATCGTTTGACTCCTTATTCAGATTTTTAGGCAAAACTTGTAAGCTTCATATACCTATTTTGGTTTACAATCATCAGCCGTCGCCAATGAAAGCGGTAAAAAAAAGCAAACAAAAAGGGGTACTGACTATTACATCAGTACCCCAAAAAAATGTCGTCTTATCCGGATAGAAGCGAATCACTAAAAAAATCAGCGATCTACTGCGACAAAGGAACTAATAATAGGCATGACAAATGGGTATGCTGCTTTTTGCACCATACAACAACAACAGGTAGTTTGTGTGTTGAAGTTCGTCATGTCTTGTTCCCTCCTTTAATTTGCTTGTTATCAAAATAGCACGACTCTTTTTTTTTGTCAAATATTTTTTTTAATCAACAAGTATCGATCAATGAACGTTTATAAAATAACATTAAAGAGGATAATAAGCTGTCACATAGGCATCCACGGCTTTGATCGCGGCTACAACATCTTCTGCGGATACCGTGAACGGCATATTGTGAATCGTCTCCCCTTCGATGGTTGCTTGTTTACCGACTTTCATGAGCTCTGCATCGCTAACATCAGAAAGATGCATTTCAGCTAATGTCGTTGGTAATTCCAACGCCTGATACAACTCAATATATTGGTCAATTTCATCAGGATCCGCGTTTTCCAGCATCAATTGTGTAAGTGTCCCGTAAGCAACTTTCTCCCCATGAGTCAAATCATGGACGTCTCCTTCAAGGGCTGTCAAGCCATTATGGATCGCATGAGCTGCTGCCAAACCAGCACTTTCAAAGCCTAAACCACTTAACAGAGTGTTGGCTTCCACGATTTGTTCAAAAGCTTCGGTAACGACTTGTTTTTTATTTGCTTGATAGGCTTTCAGTGCATTCTCAAAAAGAATCTCTTCGCATTTTTCAGCGATTGCCATGCCGGCAATTGGTTGAATACCACCCACCATATTCTTACTATGGCTTCGGGCAACGGCGCGTGCTTCGACATAGGTTGCTAGTGCATCCGCAATACCCGCTGCAAGTAATTTGGCAGGCGCTTTCGCAATAACGGCTGTATCCACTAAGACAAGTTCAGGGTTTTTGTTGTAAAAACGATATTTTTCAAAGCGACCTTCATCTGTATAAATAACAGAAAGTGCCGAAGTTGGTGCATCAGTAGAAGCGATCGTTGGCAAAACAGCAATCGGTATGTTTAATTCATCCGCAACAGCTTTCCCAGTATCGATGGCTTTCCCGCCACCTAATGCAGCAATTACTTCAATGGATTCGCTTTTGGCTTTAGAGACGATACGATCGATTTCATTTGCAGAAGCTTCTCCACCAAAAATTTCCTTTACCGGACCTAAATCAGCCGCTTTGAGATTTTCAAATAAATCTTCCCCGGCAATTTTCCAAACTGTTTCATCGGTCAAAAGCAGCACTTTCTTTCCTAGATCTTTAATGTGAGATAAACCATCCTTCAATACTCCTTTTCCTTGAACGTATCGTGACGGACTCGCAAATATTCTTTCCATTGTATCTCCTCCTTCAATTGGTCTACTTTTATTGTGACACACTAAGCAAGCGATTTCAAAGGAAAAGAAAAAAAGATGGCCAAGAAGATTCGATTCTCGCACATACTGCACATTTATAGGCTCTATAATTTATGGGACTGATGAATCAGAATTGATTCTTCAGTCCCATTTTCATTTTAGGTATTAAAAAACATATCGTTCTCTAGTATGATTAAATCACCACAAAATAAACAACTGAGAGGACGATATGCTATATGAATGATTCTATCAAAAAAATGCTGAGAATAATAGAGAAAGATTTGATGATTACAGAGGTCTCTTACGAGAACCTTCAGAAGAAAAAGACGTTGGTCGTCGATGCTGTTCTCTCGCCTACTCCTCGTGCTTGTAGAAGTTGTGGTTCTACTGTGGTAGATGGAAACGGGAAAGCAATTATAGTGAAAAATGGGAAGAAGGAAACGATTGTCCGTTTTGAACAATACAATCATATGCCTTTGGTTATGCGCCTAAAAAAGCAGCGCTATACCTGTAAAAACTGCCGAACCCATTGGACTGCTCAAAGTTATTTTGTCCAACCCAGACATTCAATCGCAAATCATGTTAGATATAAAATTGCTTCTTTACTGACTGAAAAAGTATCTTTATCTTTTATTGCGAAAAGCTGTCAGGTATCTTTGACCACCGTTATTCGTACATTGAAAGAGTTTAAAAGCTATTTGCCAAAGCAATCTAAGAAGATTCTCCCCAGAGTATTGATGGTTGATGAATTTCGTTCGCATGCTTCCATAGAAGATAAAATGAGCTTTATTTGCGCAGATGGCGAAACAGGAAAATTAATAGATGTTTTGCCTACGCGTAAATTACCTCGATTAACAAGCTATTTCTTAGGTTGTACCAATCCAGAAGAAGTAGAATTCTTGGTGACAGACATGAACGCCGCCTACTTCCAGCTCACCAAACGTGTTCTGCCAAATGCGAAAGTAGTGATTGATCGGTTTCATATTGTCAAACACATGAATCAAGCGTTCAATGAGTTGCGTATCCGTGAAATGAATGAACTTCGTAATGCCGGACAGAAAAGCCAGGCAGAAAAACTGAAAAAGAACTGGCGCTTTTTGCTAAAAAATCGTGCAAACATCAACCATTATGAATACAAAACATGGAAAAGTTTCCGAGCACCAAAATACCCATTTCTTACTGAAGCAATGATGATTAATCGATTGCTTGAGTTTTCTACGCCCCTGAAGGAGGCGTATCCCTTTTTTCATGAATTAGTTGAAGCCTTTCGAGACAAAGACCCTGACTTATTTTTCTCCTTATTGACAGAACTTCCCGAAACGTTAGATGACAGCTTTCGGGAGAAGCTTCAAAACCTTCTGACCTATGAAGAAGGCATCACCAACGCAATGATCTATCCTTATTCCAATGGAAAAATAGAAGCGAAGAATACCCACATAAAGACAATGAAACGAGTATCCTACGGATTTAAATCATTCGAGAACATGAGAATTAGAGTCTTTTTGATCAATCAATTAATCAAAGTAAGATAACAAAAAATCTGAGCCAGAATGTGGTTCATTCTGACCCAGATTTGATTTTACGCAACTCATCAGTCCTTATTGACAAAGAGCCCATTTATAGCCATACAAACACTCATGCCCTTATAAAACTGATGGTTTTATAAGGGCATGAATTGGATTATTTACTTGTTATTTCTTTTTCCCACCAAAAGCATCTTTCATTTTATCAAAAAACCCTTCTGGTTGTTGTTCGGTGGTTTCATGACCACTAGCTTTTGCATAAGCCCGCAATGCTTCTTTTTGTTCCTCATTTAAGTTCTTAGGTGTGATCAGCTTCACTTTGACTTGTTGATCGCCATTGCCGCCTCCCCGTAAGCGAGGTGCTCCTTTACCGCGTAAGCGGAAGTTCGTACCTGTTTGGGTCCCAGCTGGGATTTTTAACTTCACATTCCCGTGAACGGTTGGCACATTGACCTCATCTCCTAAAGCTGCTTGGACAAAGTTCAACGGCAACTCGTAATAAATCTCTGAACCGTCACGATCAAAAATATCACTTTCTTCCACACGGAAAACAACGTATAGGTCCCCATAAGGACCACCATTGGTTCCAGCTTCCCCTTGGCCAGATAAACGCATTTGTTGTCCATCTTCGACACCTGCAGGCACGTTGACTTTTACATTATGTTTTTTCTTTTCATGGCCAGTACCATGACAGGTTGTACATGGTTCTTTGATTTCTTTCCCAGTTCCATGACAAACATCACAGGTTTGACGGCTCATTACACGACCAAGCGGTGTTTGACGTTCAACATTGATAGTACCTGCACCATGACATTTATGACAGGTTTCTGGTGAAGTACCTGGTTTTGCCCCGTTCCCGCCGCAGGTATGACAGGTTTCTTCACGATTGTATTGAACAGTTTTTTCCACTCCGAAAATCGCTTCTTCAAAGGAAAGATCAACCGCATATTGCAAGTCTGCTCCTTGTCGAGGTGCATTAGGATTGGCTGCTCTGCCGCCTCCACCACCAAAAAACGATTCGAAAATGTCTTCAAATCCACCAAAACCGCCACCGGAGAATCCGCCACTGTTAAAGCCGCCGAATCCACCGCCATAACCGCCTCCGTAGTTCGGATCGGTACCAGCATGACCATACTGGTCATAAGCAGCTCTTTTTTGGGAATCACTTAATATTTCATAGGCCTCAGAAATCTCTTTAAACTTTGCTTCTGCATCAGGTTCTTTATTGATGTCTGGATGATATTGTTTTGAAAGCTTACGATAAGCTTTTTTGATTTCGTCATCCGAAGCCCCTTTTTGTAGACCTAAGACCTCATAATAATCTCTTTTGTCTGCCATTGGCTTCCCTCCACTCTATTCTTGCGTCTCTCGTATTTTAGCATATAATTCGCTCTAGAAAAATACGTTTCGCAAATTCATAAGAAAAAGCCAAAGCGGTGACTTTGGCTTTTTCACAAACAGCGATTATTTATCGTCACCGTCTACTTCTTCAAAGTCGGCGTCAACCACATCGTCTGCGCCGCCTTGTGCAGCTTCTGGATTTTCTTGTGCTTGTTGTTGTGCTGCTTGTTCGTATAATTTAACGGTTAAGTTTTGTACGATTTCATTCAAAGCATCACGTTTCGTTTTCATTTCTTCTAAGTTGTTTGCTTCAACCGCAGCTTTCAACTCATCACGAGCTTCTTCCGCTTTTTTGACTTCGTCTGCATCCACTTTGCCTTCAAGCTCTTTCAATGTTTTATCAACAGTGAACAACAATGCATCGACGTCATTGCGTAGATCAACTTCTTCTTTGCGTTGTTTGTCAGCTTCAGCGTTTGCTTCAGCATCTTTTACCATGCGTTCGATTTCTTCATCTGATAAACCTGAAGATGATTTGATCGTGATTTTTTGTTCTTTTTGTGTACCTAAATCTTTTGCAGAAACATTAACGATCCCATTTTTATCGATATCAAATGTTACTTCGATTTGAGGGATGCCACGAGGTGCTGGTGGAATATCCGTCAATTGGAATCTTCCTAATGTTTTGTTATCAGCAGCCATTGGACGTTCCCCTTGCAAGACATGGATATCAACGGCTGGTTGATTGTCTGCTGCAGTTGAGAAGACTTGTGATTTACTTGTAGGGATCGTTGTGTTACGATCGATCAGTTTTGTGAAGACAGCACCCATCGTTTCGATACCTAATGATAATGGTGTAACGTCTAGTAAGACAACATCTTTCACATCCCCAGTGATCACGCCACCTTGGATCGCAGCCCCCATCGCTACCACTTCATCTGGGTTTACTGATTTGTTTGGTTCTTTATTGGTTTCTTTACGTACAGCATCAACTACTGCCGGAATACGAGTTGAACCACCAACTAAGATCACTTCGTCGATTTCTGATTGTGATAGCCCAGCATCTTTCAAAGCTTGACGTACTGGAATTTTTGTACGTTCTACTAAGTCTGCTGTTAATTCATCAAATTTCGCACGAGTCAAGGTCATTTCCAAGTGCAATGGACCAGCATCGCCAGCTGTGATAAACGGTAAGCTGATTTGTGTACTTGTTACACCTGACAAGTCTTTTTTCGCTTTTTCAGCAGCATCTTTCAAACGTTGCAAAGCCATTTTATCTTTTCCAAGATCAATGCCGTTTTCTTTTTTGAATTCTGCTACCATGTGATCGATGATTTTGTTATCAAAGTCATCCCCACCTAGGTTGTTGTCCCCAGCAGTTGATAATACGTCAAAGACGCCATCACCTAATTCAAGGATCGATACGTCGAAAGTACCGCCACCTAAGTCAAAGACCAAGATTTTTTCATCTTTATCTGTTTTATCTAACCCATAAGCTAAAGCTGCGGCAGTTGGTTCATTGACGATCCGTTCTACTTCAAGACCGGCAATTTTACCAGCATCTTTGGTTGCTTGACGTTGTGCATCGTTGAAGTATGCAGGAACAGTGATGACTGCTTTTTCAACTTTTTCCCCTAAATAGTCTTCAGCAAATCCTTTGATGTATTGAAGAACCATTGCGGAAACTTCTTGTGGTGTATACGATTTGCCTTCAACTTCTACTTTGTATCCAGCTTCACCCATATGGCGTTTAATAGAAGAAATCGTATTAGGATTTGTCACTGCTTGGCGTTTTGCAACTTCCCCTACTTGGATCTCACCATTTTTGAATGAGACAACAGAAGGTGTGGTACGGTTTCCTTCTGGATTCGTAATGATTTTTGCTTCGCCGCCTTCAAGGACAGCAACAGCTGAGTTTGTTGTTCCTAAGTCGATACCGATAATTTTACTCATAAGTAATACACTCCCTTTTTTAATTTAAACATCTACTTATAGATAGAAAGAACTATTGTGCAACGATGACCATGCTTGCACGCAAGACACGATCATGCAATTTATACCCTTTTTGCAAGACAGTAACGATTGTGTCTGCCGGTGTTTCATCAGAGGCAGGTACAGTCTGCACCGCTTGATGCAAGTTCGGATCGAACATTGCACCTTCAGCAGGAATCTCTTCGATTCCCTCTTCTTTTAAGGCTTGACGCAGACTTTCAAGAACCATTTCAACGCCTTTTTTCAAATTCGCCGCTTGGTCTTGATCGACATCTGCTGCCATCGCTCGTTCCAAATTGTCGATTGCTGGCAACAGTTTTTTGCCAAGATCTTGCGAGCGGTATTTTTGTAAAAGTTCCCGCTCGTTGCGGTTACGTGAAGTGATATTTGCGATCTCTGCACGAGCACGCAGGAATTGATCTTCCAATTCATTATTCTTTTCTTGCAAAAGTTCCAATTCGCTTTTTTCCACTGTTTCTTCCTCTGGTTGAGGAGTCTGTGCTTCAGTTTCAGTTGATTCATTTGAAGATTCAGTTGTTTCTGCGGTTTCTTCAGCAGTTTTATCTAATTCTTCATCTAAACGCTCTTCTTTTTCCGTCACGTTTCAACCATCCCTTCTACGATTTGTTTCATTGCCGCTTATTCATTGGCAGCGTCTAATGCGCGATAATAATCGGCCAATTTTTTTGCTAACTCGCCTCGAAAAACTTCCATCAAACCAAACATCCGTGAATACGGCATACTTGATGGACCTAATAAAGCGATCGTTCCTTGTCCATGACCTTCGATTTCATAGCTAGCTTGGATCAGACTCATATTTTGTAACAAGTCATTGCCAAGCTCAGAGCCGATTCTGATTTGAATCGCAGAATCTCTTGGCGCCAGCAGCTGTGTCAGCTGATCTGCATTTTTCATAAATGAATACATCGATTTGAACTGACTAACATCTTGCGTCGGTTCAAAATCCAGAAGATTCATTCGCCCGCCGACGAAGATTTTTTCTTGAAAAATGTGGCTCAGCATCGTATCAAAGAGATCAACGATTCCGTCAGTCGTTTGAAAATACTTATGCAGAATCATAGGAATCTCTGTTCTTAAACGATGGTAGACCGTCATTAGAGGCTCACCGATCAATTTGTCGTTGATGATCCTTACCATTTTTTCCAAATCTTCGCTGCTCATCGATTCAGGAAGAGTAAAGACTTGATTTTCGACATTCCCTTTATCCGTCACGATGATCGCGATGATCTGTCGTGCATTCAATGGGACGATTCGAAAACCGGTCAATTTCCTTTCCTTCATATCTGGCCCGAGAGACAACGCTGTATAGCTAGTCAAGTTGGACAAGATCGTGGCAGACTGCTGGATGATTTCATTGATTTCATGAAAATCTTTTCCAAAAGAATGACGAATGGTTTGAATTTCGTTTTGGTCAACTTCCGATGGCTTCAATAAGTGATCAACGTAATAGCGATACCCTTTTATTGACGGCACACGCCCTGAAGATGAATGTGTCTTTAACAGAAGTCCAGCTTCTTCCAGCGCCTTCATCTCATTACGAATGGTGGCAGAGCTAGCTTCAACCCCATCTTCCATCAATCGCTTCGAGCCCGTGGGCTGACCAGTATTCGTATAATTTTGGATGATGAGGTGTAAAATCATTTGTTGTCTAGGTGTCAACATTTTATCCACTCCTCCGTTAGCACTCATTCCTATTAAGTGCTAACACGATTATAAATATACCATATTTGCTAGGAATGTCAAGTATTTGCATCACTTTTTTAGCACTCTTTCTAAGAGAGTGCTAAAAAAGAAATCAAAAAAAGAAGCAGCACGAAATGGCTACTTCTCTTACTCGTTCTTTCTTATTTTTCTCCATCCAAGAGAAATGCTTCAAACACTTCGTTGCCAATAAACATCCCAGCTTTCGTTAAAAAGACACGGTCACCTTGACTAGCCAACCAGCCTTTTTGAATCAACTGTTCGCTCGTTGAACCATAGATTTCCTGAAAAGACTTCCCGAATTTTTCTGCAAACTGTATTTTTGAAATGCCGACCTTTTTACGAAGGCCTAAAAACAGTTCCTCTTCCATTTGATTGCTGGTTGTCAATTCTTCGATTTCGTGGATTGGCAACTGATTTTCCTGTAATGGTTTCAAATAATGCTGGATTGGACCTTTGTTCTTGTAGCGAGTCTGTCCAAGATACCCGCTGGCGCCTGCCCCAAAGCCAAAATAATGTTCATTGTTCCAATACACTAGATTATGTAAGGACTCATACCCTGGTCGTGCAAAATTACTGATTTCATATTGGTTCAATCCAGCTTTTGTCATCGCGGCGATCGCCTCATCAAACATCTGCGTTTCAGCTTCTTGAGAAGGCAGTGCCATTCTCCCTTGGCGAACCCAGTTCATAAACATGGTTTTGTTTTCTAAAATCAAAGAATACATCGCATAGTGAGGCAACCCGAGATCAATCGCTCGCGTCAGTGTATCACGGAAGCTTTCTATGCTTTGTCCCGGAAGTGCATAAATCAAATCGATCGTCACATTCTGAAAATCATGTTTTTCCAGCAGCTGAATAGTTGAATAAACATCTTCAGCGGTATGCTTGCGGCCAATTTTTTTAAGCAAGCGATTATCAAAGGTCTGGACCCCCATCGACAAGCGATTGACTTGATGATTTTTCAAAACCAGCATTTTTTCTTCACTCAAATCACCAGGATTTGCTTCCACTGTAAACTCTTTGGTTGTGTGTGTTGGCAGCAATTCATGCACACCTGAAAGCAATCGATCCAGTTGGTTCGCCGAAAGCGACGTTGGCGTCCCGCCGCCGATATAAATCGTTTTCGCCTCATTGAGAGGCTGACGCAAGAGGGTCAGCTCAATTTCTTTTAGTAACGCTTCGATGTACTCATCCACTGGCTGCCCTTCTAAAAACACTTTGTTGAAGTCACAGTAGTAGCAGATATGTTCACAGAAAGGTATATGTATATACGCAGAAATATTTTGCGCGCTTTTTGTAGATGGATCGTTTATTGTTTGACCTTCAGGCATTCCTAAGTAATTCTCCTCTACCTTCTTTTTTGCTCCCACCGCTGAGAGCACCGGCACTCATTGTAGCATAGTTCTTAGAATTCTCCTATCACTTGGACTATTTTTAAGCAAGAAAAAACACCACTTCCAAGAAGTGATGTCTTTAAATATTCATAGAAAAAATAAAGAGCACTACTCTTATTAAGTACGGTAAAATACCGCTTTTGTTCTTATCCCGCCCAGAAAAAAATCTGTTTGTTACAAGAACTAACACTTCCCCCAAACTGTTAGCGCCACAATAGATAAGCTGTTGTTGACGGCTTACTTAACAAGAGCAGGACTCTTATTCATGAAAGACAATTGCTTGTCTTATCTGACTTAAGTATACCTTTTTAAAAAAATTAAGTCCTATCATCTTTTTCACCAGTCTATGAAAACGATGAGAATCTTCACCTTGGTAACAGTTATAAAATGTGCAGCAAAATATCGATCAGATAGCGGATCAACCGATACGCAATAAATAAGAAGAAAATATTTCCCAGCAAGAATTGAAAGACATTGCCAATCGATCCCTTAAAGGAGCGAAAACTGAAATAACGCGACCAACGATTGAACCCGTTTTGGCGGTTTCGTTTCAAACGATACGCTTCATCATACTTCATCTCCAAGAGGTCATAATAAAAAATCATCAAGGGTTGTTGCACAAAGAAAACTTTTTTATAGCCTGCCATCAACGTGTACTGCTTATTATTGGAAGGAAAGTTGCGATTGCCGTTTTTCTTCACGCGCATCGTTGTTCCATCATTCATTTGGAACGCATAATGATCCTCAAATTCTGTCAGTTGATGAATTTGCGGCACCTGATTTTCTTCTTCGAAAGCAAGTACGACCTCACTCGCTCGCTGATAAAGTGAAACCAACCACGCCATTATGCCTAGCAATATAACTAGCAAAATGATATTTAAAAGCAAACTTTCTTGTAACAAAAGTAAATAACCTAAGATAATCAAAATCGCCACACCAAGGGCAATCATTCTTCTACGGAAATAACTGCGATACATCAATTCAAAAGAGCGCCGATAATAGGCAAAATCTTCTTTAACAAAATCCATTTTTTCCACATCTTTCTGTGTTTAGGTTGCTGATAATGTATCAAAGATCCTTTTGAAAGTCAATTTCCCTCAAAAGTTTCAGCGTCTGATTTGTTTCAAACAAGAAAACGTTTTATAATGGAAGATGTAACAAAAAAAAGCGATGAAAGTAGGTTGAGATACGTGATATTACAAGAAACATTTACCTTGCAGAACAAACTGGCAATTCCTAAGATTGGCCTTGGAACCTGGCAATCTTCTCCAGAAGATGCTTACAACGCAACAAAATTTGCCATTCAAAATGGTTATCGACATGTCGATACAGCGGCAGCTTACAAAAACGAAGAAGCGGTTGGGAAAGCTGTGCGCGATTCAGGCGTTGCCCGCGATGAAATTTTTGTTACCACGAAAGTACCTGCTGAGTTAAAGACCTACCAAGAAGCGGTTGATAGCATTGATGCTTCTCTAAAAAAACTTGACTTAGGGTATATCGATTTGATTTTGATCCATGCCCCTCGTCCTTGGAAAATCATGGGAAACAATCCAGAAAACAAAGATTTTTATCTTGAAAACATCGATGTTTGGAAAGCATTAGAAGAAGCCTACTTAAGTGGAAAAGTAAAATCGATTGGTGTTTCCAACTTCGATCAAAAAGATTTGCAAAATATTTTTGATCATTGCGATGTGAAACCGATGGTCAACCAGTTTATTTACCATATTGGCCGCACAAATGAAGAACTATTGACATTTTGCAAAGCGCACGAAATTTTAGTGGAAGGCTATTCACCAATCGCTACTGGTCGTTTACTCGATAACGATGCAGTGAAGACGATTGCTGAAGCCTATGGAAAATCTATTCCACAACTTTCAATTCGTTACTTGCTACAAAAAGACATTCTGCCATTGCCAAAATCCGTTCATGAAGAATACATTGCTGACAATGCCAAAGTTGACTTTGAAATTTCTGAAGAAGACATGAAGAAATTGGATGAGTTGCAAGCTTAAGAATACTTGCGTTTAATTGAAAAAAGCAGTCCGATCAAGTCCAGTAAATGCTGGTCATGGATCGGGCTGCTTATTTTCTTCTACAACTCTGTTTAGAAAAACAACCGTTTCTTAGTCTGTTAAAACTGAATTCTTCTTATGTTAGTTGTTCAAAGGTACCCCACACTTTTACTTCTTGTTCTTCTACCATTGTTCTGCCTTTTGCTAGAACCGTTTCTACTGCTAATGAGTCTTTGTTCAGCAAGCAAATATCAGCATCCATCCCTGCTGCAAGACGTCCCTTTTGATCAAGCTTCAATACTTTCGCTGGATTGGAAGTGATTGCTCGAATGGCGATCTCCAATGGAATCTGCTCTTTTTGGACTGCTTCTTTAATGCCTACCATCAGCGCTCGCGAACTGCCGACACCCAGACCTATGAATTGATTGTTTTCATCAAAGTACGGGAGGCTGCCTTGCCCATCAGAGGTCATGGTAAATTGATCCAGCCCGATCCCTTCTGCTAACAAACGTTTCAATCCTTTACTGAAGCGAACCTCATCGTCTTCTTTTTCCCAGAAATCAGGATCTTCACTCGCCGTAAAATCGATCGTTCCACCCATTTTTGCAAAAGCAATACTTGCTTCGAAAAGCTCGCTGGTCCGATTGGCATGTGTCGGTAAAAATTGGCTGATTGGAATCTCTGTCTCTTCGATGGTTCGTAAAAGCAGCTCATATTTTTTCTTTCCTCCACCTAAGTGGACGTTTACGATGCCTGCTTTTCCAGAAAGCATCCCACCGACACGAGCATCCGCCACCGCGCGGGTAAATTCTTCGAAACTTGGTTGTGAAGAACGATGGTCAGAAACGGCAATTTCACCGATACCAATAATTTTATCGATAGTCAAAAAATCTTGGATGATGGAATCCGTGATGGGCGTCAAAGGCAATCGATACGAACCGTCATAAAGATAAGTCGTGATGCCTTCCGCCTCTAGTCCACGCGCCTTACTGATCAAGGCAGTCATATCTCTGCCTACTCCGTCAGTACCTAAACAGCCAACCACTGTCGTTACTCCTGCAGAGGTCAATTGACTCAATTTCACTTCTGGTGTCCGGTTTTGAAAGCCGCCTTCCCCGCCACCTCCTAAGATATGAAAGTGGCAGTCAATAAAGCCGGGCACAGCGAGTAACCCTGTGCCATCGATTTCTTCAAGAGGAACACCTGAGAATCCTCCTTCAATCGAATCTTGAATAGCAATGATCTTGTCTTCATTTAATAAAATATCTTTTTTTCCTAAATAGTCAGGAGCGTAAACCTCTGCTTGTCGTATCACCTTCATAAGTGCTTCCTCCTTGTGCCTGATTGCTTCTTATTGCAAGCCGATTGCGACCGCAATAAAGATAAAAATCGTTCCTAATACAAATAAGAAACCTTGCATTTTGATCTGGAATTTCGCCCATTTCACCCATTCGATTCTTGCGACACCTAAGACACCGATCAGACTTGCCGATACTGGAGTGAAGGCATCCATAAAGCCCGAGCCTAATTGATAAGCCAAGACAGCGATCTGTCTAGAGACACCTAAAAGATCGGCTAATGGCGCCATGATCGGCATGGTTAATGCAGCTTGACCTGAATTTGAAGTCACGATCAAATTGAAGAAGCTTTGGAAAATGTACATGAACCAGGCACCAATAAAAGCTGGAAAATTGCTTAACAATCCGCCGATGCTGTGCAAAATCGTATTCAACGCTGACGGCACATTGGCATCAGAACCGCCGAGAACCAGAAGAATCCCTTTGGCCATCCCTACAACGATTGCAGTTCCTGCCAATTCTGAGGCACCAGATTGAAAGGCACTCGCCACATCATTCAAGCCCATATTTTCTAATTTGAAAAGAACCGCTATGATTCCTGCCCCTAAGCCCATAACAAAGAATTGAGAAGCAATCTCGGGAATATAGTAGCCTTTCTGCGTCACACCCCATACGATCCAGATCAAAACCGCCAGCATTTCAACCAAGATCAATTTATGACCTAATAAAAATGGTTTTTGCTCACTGGAGGTTTTTTCAAGATGATTTCTAAAATACGCATCCGATTGATACGTTAGCGATTTCTCAGGATTCTTGCGAATTCTTTCGGCATAGATCATGAGGTACCCTGCGGATAGTGCGGTAACCACGACCCACATGATGATTCGGAACGTTGCGCCTGAAAGAACGGGAATACCTGCGATCCCTTGAGCTACTGCCACACTAAATGGACTCATCCACGAGGTGGCATTTCCAATCTGGGAGGCGACATAGGTGACGGTGACCGCCACGATCGAATCATACCCCAATGCGATCACGAAAGGCACCATGACCATCGAAAACGGAATGACTTCTTCTGCCATCCCAAAGGTAGCGCCCCCAAATGAAAAAGCAAAGAACAACAGCGGCAATGCCAAGCGTTCTAATCCACGAGTTTTGCTGATAAATGCAAAGATCCCCGCATCAATCGCTCCGGTCTGCATGATAATACCAAACGCACCACCGACCACTAGGATCAGTGCTGCGATCCCAACTGCTGAGCCGTATTTATCACCAGAAACCAATCCTTCAAAAACAAAATTTAAGAAGCCGAAACCGTTAAAGTCATCAGTTCCCCAAACCTTGGCTGTTTTGTGCAGTTTTTCAGAAGTATCATAAATTTTTTCGCCGTAAAGACTGTAAAGGGTGTCATCGGTTAGTCCCACCTCGTCTAATTGACTCTGGGACAACTCTTTAGGCCCTTCAGCTAAAACAGCTGCTAAAGCCTCAGGATCGACATCTAATTCTTCCAACTCTTGTGGATCCTCTTCCAATTGATTCAACTGTTGATAGACGTATTCGTTATCTAACGGGTAGGCATAACGAAACGAATCTTGCATCAAGACCGTTCTGGTACTTATTTCCCCATTTGCATCGGTATACTCGATTTCTTGTGTACTGAATTTCCCGGCGGGAACTAAGAAAGTCAGCAACCACGCCAACAATACGACCCCAAAGATGATGACATACGTATGAGGCGTTTTCATTTTAGTTAAATCTTTCTTTTCTTTCCCCTTTTTCGCTTTTTTTCCAATTGTCACTTTTTCTCTCCCTTTCCCTTTGCAGCGTTCTGCATAAATTATCATTTTTGCCTATTTTTTAGTATATCGAAAAAACGTTTTTTCCTCATGGGGAAAGCATTAGAATTCAAATAAACTACGTTATAAAAAGAAAGAAAAAGAAAAAGTGAAAAGAAGCCAGAAACGCTTCTTTTCACTACGAATGCTTAGTTTTCTTCAGAAAGCCCATCAAAATAAGTTTCAGTGTCTCGTTCATCTTGCTTTAATTGTTCGATCAACGCTTGTGCGCCATTGAAAGCGACTTGATCACGTAAGAAATGATGCCAGCGGATCGCCACGGTTTCACCATAGATATCTTGGTGAAAATCGAGAATATAGATTTCAACTGTTAACTGGCGCCCCTGACCAAACGTATCATTGTGACCAATCGATCCCATCGATGGATACCACTTGTCACCGACTTTGATTTCCGTCACATAGACGCCTTCTTTTGGCAACCGAACGGTGCTCTTTACTTTGATATTCGCGGTTGGAAACCCAAGTTCTCGTCCTCTAGCATCACCGTGAACGACGGTTCCTTCAAATTCATAAATATACCCTAACAAGCGATTGACTTGTGCCATATCGCCATTTTGTAGGGCAGAGCGAATGCGTGTGGAGCTAACCTTTTCTTCATCAAACGATTCTTGCGCGACAGTCACAACTTCAAAACGATTTTCTGCATATGTTGGTAACAGCGCCATGTTGGCTATCTCTTTCTTGCCGTAGGTATAGTCGAATCCAGCAACAACAACTTTTGCATGCAGACCGATCATGTATTCATCCACAAACACCTGTGGTGCCAGATTTGCAAAAGCAGAAGTAAACTCAATGATATAAAGAATATCTACTCCAAGCTTTTCCATATGCGCTTCCTTTTGAGCCAAGCTGGTCAGGTATTGCATTTTTTCAGGATCGACTTTTTGAAAAACGATCGAGGGATGTTGATTAAAGGTCATTAATGCCAATTTTAACCCTTTTTCTTCTGCGATCTTTCGTCCTGTTTCAATGACTTTCTGATGACCTAGATGTACGCCATCGAAAAAGCCTAACACTAAGACGATCTCCTCATCAGGAATCGTTTCGTGATCATAAGGGTGTCTCATTTCAATGATTTCCATGTTCATTCTCCTATTTCTGTACGGATGACTTTTACCGGTTTCATCATATCTTGGTATTTGTCATGAGCTTTATAGATACTGATCAATTGTTCTCGATAAAAAATCGCCACTAATTCCTCTGGGCGCTCTTGTAATCCAAACACGCTGAAAGGCAAGCGCATGCCATTTTTTACTTTCTGCCAGAGGTCCGCATCGATCGTCACTTGAACAAACTCCGATACCCCATATTCCACCGGTAGCAGTAGTTCCGAAACACGTTGTTCATCGACTGCCTTTTGCACCTCTGCAATCGTGTAAGATTGTTCTTTAGAAAAACCACCGCTTTTTAAGCGAGTCAAATCAGACATATGCGCGGGTACACCCAGCAATTTCCCTGTGTCGACCGCTAACGTGCGAACATAAGTCCCTTTTCCACAAGAAACTTCAAAACGCCAGCTTTGCGTATTGTCCTCATGAAAAACCGGCTCTGAAATTCGTTTGAAGGAATAAATTTCTGCTTTGCGCTGTGGTCGCTCGACAGTTTCATTGTTGCGAGCATATTCGTAAAGTCGTTTGCCATTGACTTTGACCGCCGAATACATCGGCGGGATCTGGGTAATCGTCCCCGTCAACTCTTTCATTGCCTGATCGATTTCTGTCTTCGTAAACGGACGAGTTAGTGCTTGTTGTTCAACGATATCCCCCGATCGATCTTCTGTAGTGGTACTGAAGCCCAAGGTGATTTCCCCGGTGTAGACTTTTCCAGAATCAACCAAGTATTCGACGATCTTCGTTCCTTTTCCGATACAAATGGGCAAGACACCATCCACGTCAGGATCTAGTGTGCCGCTGTGTCCGATTTTTTTTGTCTTTAATATTTTTCGTAATTTAAACACGCAGTCGTGACTTGTTTGTCCACGCTCTTTCCATAATGGTAAAATCCCGTCCATCGTATTCCTCCATTTCACTTCAACTTGCTTATTATAACATATAAAAAAAATTCATTGCACGACAAAATCCTTTTCGCTCCTTCTCATTACATGATAAACTAAGCATATAAGGAGGTCCTAAAATGGTTGTTTTAACGATAGGGTCATTTATTGGATTTGCCATCTTTTTGATCATGATTCAGCTCGGCACGATGCAGCGTTGGGAAGAAGCGTTTGCTTTGCAGATCATCCAAAGCCGTACGCCTTCTTTGACGCGCATGATGCACTTTTTTACCAATTTAGGAAAAGCCTTTCCGACAGTTGCGATCGCTTTACTATTGTTTGTCTTTCCATCATCGCGGGCGGATCTTGCACCAAAAACAGCAGTCAGTATCTTCATAGTATCAGCAGCTGCTTACCTGATCAAACGGATCGTCCGACGAGATCGTCCGATCGATCATCGTTTAGTTGAAGAAAAAGATCACAGCTTTCCTAGTGCCCATGCTGCCACATCCGCTGCCATGTACGGAACGATCGCCTTGAATCTTGGACAATTGGTTCCCTCAGCAGTCCTTCCGATGACTCTGCTGGCAGTTTTGTTAAGCTTTATGATCGGCTTTAGCAGAGTCTACTTAGGGATCCATTTTTTAACAGATGTGATCGGAGGCTGGCTCTTGGGGACAGGTGTTGCTGGACTGGTAACTTTACTGATGAATACCTGATGCTCTTTTCAAATAAAAAAGAACAGCTTCGATTGGAAGCTGCTCTTTTTTTTATTCTTCTGAGTGCAATGCGCGAATCATTTCATCAATTTTATTCCCGTATTGTACTGATTCATCCAATTCGAATTGGATTTCTGGAACTTTATAGAGCGTTAACGCTTGACCTAATTCACGACGAACCAAGCCAGTTGCTTTTTCCAGTCCTGCTTGGGCTTTTTGCTTATCTGAAGCTAAGTCCGTTAGGGTGCTGTAAAAGATCGTTGCTTGCTGTAAATCTCCAGTTACTCGTACATCTGTGATCGTCACATCTTGCACGCGAGGATCACGAACTTTTTTACGAAGAATTTGATTGACTTCTTTTAAGATTTCTTGTGCCACTCGGCGATCTCGATAGTTAGCCATTCAAAAAGCCTCCTTGTATAGTTGTCATTCCGTTATTTTGTCGGTACTTCTTCCATGACATAGCCTTCGATCACGTCATCAACTTTAAGATCGTTGAATTTCTCGATCATCGCGCCACATTCAAACCCTAGCTTCACTTCTTTGACATCATCTTTGAAGCGTTTCAAGCTGGCAAGTTTGCCTTCATAGATAACGATGCCGTCACGGATCACGCGGACGCCACTGTCACGGCGAATACTGCCTTCCGTTACGTAGCAACCTGCGATCGTGCCCACTTTAGATACTTTGTATGTTTCACGAACGATCATTTGACCAGTGATTTTTTCTTCGAATTCAGGATCAAGCATCCCTTTCATCGCAGTTTCGATTTCTTCGATCGCTTTGTAGATGATGCGATGCAAACGAATATCGACTTTTTCCGCTTCCGCTTGCTGTTTGGCTTGCGGTGTTGGACGGACGTTGAATCCGATGATGATGGCATTACTTGCTGCTGCTAGCGTTACATCACTTTCATTGATTGCACCAACGGCTGAATGGACGATGTTCACTCGCACACCTTCAACATCGATTTTCTTCAATGAAGCAGCTAATGCTTCAGCTGAACCTTGTACGTCTGCTTTGATGATGACATTTACTTCTTTCAGTTCGCCTTCTTTTAGACTTTCAAACAAGTTATCCAATGTCACACGACTGCTTGATGCGCGTTGCTCCATCAAAGCACGTTTTGCACGTTCTTCACCCGCTGCTCGAGCTGTTTTCTCGTCTTCAAAAGTAACGAAACGATCACCTGCTTGAGGCACATCATTCAATCCTGTGATTTCGACTGGTGTAGCAGGTCCAGCTGCTTTATCACGACGACCTAAATCATTCGTCATTACGCGAACACGACCGAAAGTATTCCCTACAACAATTGGATCACCTACATGAAGAGTCCCTTGTTGAACCAATAGTGTTGCTACAGGACCTTTTCCTTTATCAAGGCGCGCTTCAATGACTGTACCGATCGCCCGTTGGGTAGGATCAGCTTTCAAATCTTCGACTTCTGCTACTAAGAGGATCATTTCAAGCAATTCTTCAATGTTTTGCCCAAATTTCGCTGAGATTTCAACGAAGATCGTATCGCCACCCCAAGCTTCTGGGATCAACTCATGTTCACTTAATTCTTGCATCACATGTTGTGGGTTAGCACCTGGTTTATCGATTTTGTTTACTGCAACGATGATCGGCACTTTTGCTGCTTTCGCATGGTTGATCGCTTCTACTGTTTGTGGCATCACTCCATCATCAGCTGCGACAACAAGAATCGTGATATCGGTGATACTTGCTCCCCGTGCACGCATACTAGTGAAGGCCGCGTGTCCAGGAGTATCTAAGAAAGTAATTGGTTTGCCATTGATGTCGATTTGGTAAGCGCCAATATGCTGCGTAATTCCCCCAGCTTCACCACTTGTTACGCGTGAATGACGTAAAGTATCAAGCAATGTTGTTTTCCCGTGGTCAACGTGACCCATGATCGTCACAACAGGTGGTCGTGATACTAAATTCTCTTCAATTTGTTCTTCTGCTTCGAAGAATTTATCGATGTCTGCGATATCCACTTGAACTTTTTCTTGTGGTTCGATTCCGTAATCGGTAGCAAGCAGTTCAATCGTATCTTTATCTAAAGGTTGGTTTTGATTGACCATAACCCCCATCATAAAGAGTTTCTTGATGATCTCTGCTGGTTCACGGTAGATTTTTTTCGCGATATCCGCTACGTTCATGCCTTCTGAATATTCCAATACTTCTGGTAGCTCACGGAATTTACGTGCTGGAACTGGCGGTTTCTTTTCCGTCTGCTGACGGCCTTTTTTGCCTTTTTTATTGAATTTGTTGCGATTGTTATTGTTGAAATTATTGTTGCGTCCACCGTAGTTTGACTTGCCGCGGTTTTGATTTCCTCCACGAGAATCATTCGATCCTTGCGGACGGTTATTGTTACGGTCTGCCCCTTGCGTATTTCCTGCAGATTGAGCGGCCGGACGGTTTTGTTGCCCTTGGTTATTTGGACGGTTTTGCTGTCCTTGGTTTGTTGGGCGATTTTGTTGCCCTTGATTATTCGGACGGTTTTGTTGTCCTTGGTTTGTTGGGCGATTCTGTTGCCCTTGATTATTCGGACGATTTTGTTGTCCTTGATTGTTCGGACGATTTTGTTGTCCTTGATTGTTCGGACGATTTTGTTGTCCTTGGTTTGTTGGGCGATTTTGTTGCCCTTGATTATTCGGACGGTTTTGTTGTCCTTGGTTTGTTGGGCGGTTTTGTTGCCCTTGATTGTTACGATTCTCTTGGTTATTCACTCGATTATGACTTCCTTGGTTATTTGGTCTGTTACTTCCTTGACTGTTCGTGCGATCTACTTGTCCTTGACCAGCAGGACGGTTATTGCTTTGCGTAGTTCGCTGTTGACTTTGATTGTTATGACGGTTTTGGAAGTTAGGATTATTTCTTTGCGTTTTAAATTTCTTTTGTTCTTGTTTTTCCGGCTGGTTGGCTGGTTTCTGATTTGCGGGATTTGAGTTTGCAGATGTTTTACCATTTGGATTGCCGTCTAATGACTGCTGCAATTTTTGCGCCTCTCCATCTGAGATCGCGCCCATATGATTTTTGACATCAAAGCCTAAAGATTGTGCTTTTTCAACAACCTCTTTGCTCGACTTATTCCATTCTTTTGCAAGTTCATAAATTCTTTTTTTTCCCATGCAATCACCTTCCTAACCTAATATTAATTCCTGCACCTTCCTTGCAAATCCTTGATCTAAGATGCCAATGACCATTCTTGGTTTCCCAATGGCCGCACTGATTTCATCAGCAGAAAATGCATCTAGGAGCGGAATTTCGTAATAAGAACTTTTGTCCTTAATTTTCTTTTGTGTATTTTTACCAGCATCACTGGCGATAATGACTAAAGCAGCTTTCTCATTGCGAATCTCTTTTAAAGTCATTTCTTCACCAGTTACTAATTTCCCAGCACGCATGGCTAGTCCTAACATATTTAATGCTTTGGTTTTATTCATTTGCAAATAACTCTTTTCGCGCTTTTTGGTGCGTTACATAGTCCAATAGTTCTTGGTAAAATTCATCTGTCAATTTCGTTTCCAGCACTCGATCCAAGATACGCTTATCCCATGCTTTCTGGGCTTCAGCCGGTTCGATCGCTATATAAGCTCCCCGACCTGGCATTTTTCCTGTCGGATCGATGGAAACAACGCCTTCTTTTGAACGAGTGATACGAAGCATTTCTTTCTTAGGTAGCATTTCGCCTGAAATCACTGATTTTCGTAAAGGAATTTTTCGTTTTTTCATCACGATCTCACCTCAACTATTTTTCGTCAAACTCAACATTTTCATAATCATCCGCAGTCATGTCTGATGGAAGGATCGCTTCATCAACTGTTTCTGCAGATTCTGTTGCTTCTGTACTGATTTCTTCAGCAGCTTCTGAAGCATTGGCATCATACTCATCGATATAGTCGCCTTCATCCAGCTTCGCATAAAATTCTTCCATGTCTGTTTCTGATTTGATATCGATTTTGAAGCCAGTCAATTTGGCTGCTAGGCGAGCATTTTGTCCGCGTTTACCGATCGCTAATGATAGTTGGTAATCAGGCACGACAACAGTACAAGCCTTCGGATTATCAACATCAAAAATAACGTCGCTGACTTCTGCTGGATTCAACGCATTGGCGATGAAGATCGCTGGATCTTCATTCCATTCCACGATGTCCATGTTTTCGCCTTTTAGTTCATTGACGATCGCTTGAACCCGTTGACCTTTAGGGCCAACACAAGTGCCGACTGGATCGACGTTGGCATCAAAGGAACGAACAGCAACTTTGGCACGATCCCCTGCTTCACGAGCAATACTTACGATCTCTACAGTACCATCATATACTTCTGGCACTTCTTGTTCAAATAATCGGCGCAGCAAATCTGGATGGCTGCGGCTAACGAATACTTGAGGTCCTTTTGAAGTATTTTCAACACGAGAAACGAATACTTTGATCCGATCATGGGGTTGATAAAACTCATTTGGCATTTGGTCTTGTTTTGAAAGCACGGCTTCAATTTTGCCTAAGTTTACATAGATATAACGATTGTCTTGGCGTTCAACGATTCCTTGCAAAATGTCTTTTTCGTACGCACTAAATTCGTTATAGATAATGTTTCTTTCCGCTTCACGGACCCGTTGCAAAATGACTTGTTTTGCCGTTTGCGCCGCAATACGACCAAAATCTTTAGGCGTTACTTCAAAGCGGATTTTGTCGCCGATTTCATAAGCGGGGTTGATTGTCATCGCTTCTTTTAATGAAACCTCTAGTTGCGAGTCCATGACTTCTTCTGTCACTTCTTTGACTGCATAGACGTGGATATTGCCTTTTTTCTGATCAAATTCTACTTCCACATTTTGTGCTTGCCCGTAATGACGTTTGTACGCTGAAACCAATGCCGCTTCCAAGGCATCGATGACAATCTCTTTTGAAATGCCTTTCTCTGCTTCTAATGCATCCAATGCATTCAACATTTCTTTACTCATGATTCTTTCATTCCTCCGTGTTTAAAATTGAATGGCTAAACGAGCTTTGGCAATATTTTTCCGGTCGATCGTTCGTTCTTTTTCTCTGGTTTTGATTCGGGTCTTCATAACTAGCTGATTTTCATCGAATGACTGTAAAAAGCCTTCGAACTGTTTTTCTCCATCAATCGGTTGATATAAAGAAACATGAATGTACTCGCCGACTGCCCGTTGATAATCTGCTTCTTTCTTCAATGGACGCTCGGCGCCAGGGGAAGAAACTTCCAAGAAATAGGCCTGTGGAATAGGATCAGGTTCGCATTGGTCTAATTGTTCACTAAGTTGTTCACTGACAAAGGCACATTCCTCGATATCGATTCCGCCTTCTTTATCAATGAACACACGAAGAAACCAATTTTTCCCTTCCTTCACGAATTCTACTTCAACTAATTCAAATTTTTGCGCATCCAGAATAGGGGTCACTATATCTGTAACAGTTTCCACTACCGTACTCACAACATCGCCTCCTTTATTTCTCAACGAAACGAACTTCATTCCATTAAAAAGAGTGAGCGAAAAAACCGCTCACTCACTCTAAGTATCATTACATTGTAAATATAACACAATTTTCATAAAGATTCAACTACTGTCGCATGTTCCCTTCGCTTTCAGAAAAAAACAAAGCATTTTCTTAAAGATTTTTAATGCTTGGGTGAATGGCTGTTAGTGAATCACTTGACCAATCCGACGTAGTAGTTGTGGGAAAATGCTCTCTGGATCAAAGTCCATTGGCGCGTCATGTGGAAAATGAAGCCAGAGCCGACCACCATAAACCACTAGTACCAAAAGTGTCAATGTCACCCACAGGTTGTGACTGTAGTAAAGTTTGCTGATTTTCGGATTTTTTTTGAATAAAACGATTCCGAATACGATCGGCACTAACCAAAACAAGGGATGAAAATGCAGCGCACCTTCAAGATCACCCTGAAATAAGTGCAAGTAGGCGCGCGTCATGCCACAACCTGGACAAGGAAACCCCGTTAACCATTTAAACGGACAAATCAATAATCTACCCAATCATCTGAATCAGACGAATCGTTTGTATTGTTAGATGAGGTCATGGCATTTTGATCAGCCGCTTCCCACATTTGGTTCATATCACCTTGTAAAATCGCCATGTTGATGAAATCAAAAGCAAACAGGCTCAAGACGACAAAAAGAATTTTGTTGTCACTCAGACGAGGCATATTCGCTCGCTGTTGTGCACTCATAAAGATATCCGCAATTCGGTACCACCAATAAATTTGATACAATCCACAAGTAAGGATCGTGAGTAAAATCGACGTCTCTGGCGAAAGACGATTATCCCCGCTGTATTCTGCCAGCTCTTTGGTTGTTTGGTACATCCAAAAGAATGTATAAATGCCACAAGTAATAAATGTTAATAAAATGACCGATACAACCGATTTCTTTCTAACTCCGTAATTATAATTCATCACAAACTCCTTCTAGTTTATTCCTTTTTATCACATACTAATTATACACGATTTTATTCACAAAAACAAAAAAAATCTAATCATTTTATTTTATATAGATTAAAAAAGGTAAATAGCACCTACTGAAAGCAGGTGCCTATACTATAAAATCATTCGTTTTCTTTGAACCAAAAGCTATGCTCGGCTATAATTTTTCACTTCAGCAGCCATTGCATCAACAAACAGATTCAATTCTTCGACTTGGGTCTCCTTGCTGCCGTAGCGACGGATATTGACTGTCGCATCATTGACTTCTTGATCCCCAACAACAATTTGGTAAGGAATTTTTTGGGTTTGTGATGCACGGATCTTATACCCCATTTTTTCGTTGCGGTCATCCACTTCCACTCGCAGTCCTTGCGCTTGCAGGCGTTCTTTGATTTCGTAAGCATAGTCGCTGTGGGCTTCGACTGAGACCGGAATGATCGATGCTTGGATTGGTGCCAACCAAGTCGGGAATGCCCCTTTATAGACTTCTGTCAGGTAAGCCACAAAACGTTCCATCGTTGAAACGATTCCGCGGTGGATCACCACTGGACGGTGATTGTTTTCGCCATCTTCACCAACATATGTTAGATCAAACCGTTCAGGCAATAAGAAATCCAATTGGATCGTTGACAAGGTTTCTTCCATACCTAAAGCTGTTTTCACTTGGACATCTAGTTTAGGTCCGTAGAAAGCTGCTTCACCGTCAGCTTCAAAATAATCCAATTCTAATTCATCCATGGCCGCTTTTAGCATTGTTTGCGCATTTTCCCACATCGCATCGTCATCAAAATATTTGTCTTTGTTTTGTGGATCGCGATAACTTAAACGGAAACGATAGTCAGTAATATTAAAGTCTTCGTAAACGCCCACCATAAGATCCAGTGTCCGTTTGAATTCTTCTTTGATTTGATCAGGACGAACAAATGTATGACCATCATTTAAGGTCATTTCCCGAACCCGTTGCAACCCTGATAGTGCCCCTGATTTTTCATAGCGGTGCATCATTCCTAATTCAGCGATCCGAATTGGTAGTTCACGATACGAATGGATGTCATTTTTGTAAACCATCATGTGATGCGGGCAATTCATTGGTCGTAGAACCAGCATTTCGCCATCCCCCATATCCATTGGTGGGAACATGTCCTCGTGGTAATGATCCCAGTGCCCTGATGTTTTGTATAAATCCACGTTTGCCATGATTGGTGTGTAAACGTGTTGGTACCCAAGGCTAACTTCTTTATCCACGATATAACGCTCGATCGTACGACGGATCGTTGCTCCTTTTGGCAACCAGAAAGGCAAACCCGCGCCGACTTCAGGGGACAACATAAACAATTCTAATTCTTTCCCTAATTTACGATGATCGCGTTCTTTTGCTTCTTCTCGTAAACGAATAAATTCCTTCAAGTCTTTCTTATCGAAAAAGGCTGTTCCATATACCCTTTGCATCATTTGATTATCAGAACTTCCACGCCAATAGGCTCCGGCTACTGATAACAATTTGTACACTTGGATACGACCTGTCGATGGGACATGAGGGCCGCGGCATAAGTCAACAAATTCTCCTTGCTGATAGGCAGTAATCGTTTCGTCATCTGGTAATTCTGTGATCAACTCAACTTTGTATGGATCTTCAGCAAAAAGAGCCAAAGCTTCCTCTTTTGTTAATACACGTCGTTCAATTGGCAGATTTTCTTTAATGATTTTCATCATTTCTGCTTCGATTGCTGGTAGATCTTCCGCAGTTACTGGGTTTTCCCCATTGTCTGTGTCATAGTAAAAACCAGAATCAATTGCAGGTCCTACTCCAAAATGGATCGATGGATAGAGTCTGCGCATGGCTTGAGCCATTAAATGAGCTGTCGAATGACGAAGTAAACCTAAGGCGTCTTCATGATCGGGTGTCACGATCTCAATCGTTGCATCTTCTTCGATCGGACGTGAAAGATCGATCAGTTGTCCATTGACTTTTCCAGCTAAGGCTTTTTTTGCAAGACTTTTCGAGATACTTTCAGCAATCTCTTTAGTTGTTACCCCAACAGCAAATTCTTTTTTTGCACCATCAGGAAATGTAATAAATAATGACATATGAATGTCCTCCTTTGAATGATTTCAATCAATAAAAAAGTCCTAGTATCGGTTACGATACTAGGACGATCACTCGTGGTTCCACCTATTGTTCGAAAACAGAAAAAGTCTGTTTTCCTCTTCATGAGATAACGGTTCAACCGCCTCCGTTTCGACAGAGGTCTAAAAAAGTGGTCATCCTTTGGTTTTCTTCCAGGAAATTTTCAGCCAAGATTTCCCTCTCTTATCGAAGACTCTCAAACTCAGGTGTCTTTTTTATTGATCGATTATGGCTCAATTAAACCACTACCTACAAGAAAAAGCAAGAGAATTATTTCCAATCGCCATTCACAGCATAGGTTCCTTGCTTCATTTCATTGATGATGACATGGATATGCTCCTTAGGGGCACCCGTATTTTTATGGACCGCCTCAGTGATTTCTTTCATCATATTCGTCAGTTGTTCTTGCGAACGCCCTTCAACTAGTTCGACATGAATAAATGGCATACGATTTCCTCCTTTGTTTGCTTTTGATTATACACCTTTTTCAAAAAGACAAAAGCTATTCCCATGATTTCCAAAGAAAAACGTGTCTTTATTCCTCCTGATACACGACAGAAAACTTTTCACAAACGCATAGCATTTGATCGTGAAAAGACAACCCCGCTGAGGCATAAGCTCGTCGAAAAAAAGCTTCATGAACACGGCGCCAATAAGCCAAAGTGCGATCTCCTTCCCCTTCTAAAAAGGCAAACGCTGCTGTCACTTCATCAAATGGCACGATCGACACTGACTCTAAATAAAGAACAGCTCTTGGTACATCCGAACCATCTAAAAGGACACTATACGTTTCTGATTGTGGCAATGCTTCTTGCTCGATTTCATAGAGCGCAGCGGCGGAGGTCGTCGCTGTCTTTTTGCCAGCTAAAACAAGTGCTGCCAGTTCATCCGCCATTTCTGAAGTATCACCAAAGGACCAAGCATCTTCATAGGTCAGAGAAGATTGATTTCTTGGATTTGCTTTTAAAAACCGCTGCCAAAACGCTTGAATCTGACTGTCTTTTATTTTTGGTTCTCTGGTCTCATCTGCCAATTTTTTTCACTCCAATACTTCGTATATGTTTGGACATTCTCAGCTTCTTGCCAATCATAGGCCAACCCTAATTTATCGCTGATTTTCTTTGCTTGCTTATCAAATCGTTTTTGCATCTTCAAAAGGGACTGACCGCAAGCAGTGATCGTGGAAAAATCAAGCAATGAGGTCAATTCCCGCCACTCCTTTTCCGTTAGAAACGACTGCAGGTATTTATGATTTTTCCCAGTACTCACCTGAAATTGCTGAGCATGGGCAACAAACAAATCTTCTATCCATAACAATTCTTGCCAACAAATGGTGTATAAATGATCCGTAGCATAAATTAGTTGCTTTCGAAGCAGCCCTTTCACGACATACGTGCTTACCCACCAAAATTCGTTGCAGTGTTCTTGAAAAGCGGCTTGGGTCGGGCGCTTGATCCAGTAATGCGAATGATTTGCTTGATTAGCAAAACTTAGTAATTGGTCTGGATCAAGCAGCGGCTGCAAGCCTGGTTCTTTAGCAAGACGATCGACCAGTGCAAGTGGACATAGCATGAGATCGATTCTTACTCCGTCTAAAAAATGCATCAAGTACGTAAAACACCCGCCCAAACTCGGCGGATAAATCGTGCTAGCTTCCGGTGTTTGCCTGATCATGATTGATCCAAAGGCTTCTAACCATGAAGAATCATAGACCAAAGGCTGAATATCCTCCATCACGAAGACCACGTCAAAATCCTGCAAAATATCTTTTGGCGCCTGTGGATCGGTCCGTGAACCAGATAAACCGATGGCACGTGCCCCAACACGTTTCCCAACAGACAGGATCAATTGGCGCAATTCTGCTTCTTCTCTCACCTTTTCCACCTCTATTTCGTTTCGTTTTTGAACACCTAAGCTCTTTTTATAAATATTAGCATAGTTTCTTTTTTTCCACGACATTCACAGGGAAAATATGCTATAATTTTATGTCGCAATTTTTTTAAGGAGGATCCTTCGTGAACGAACGTCAAAAAGAACAACAACATGTCAATGAAACCATTGCTCTGATCCACAGAGAACAAGCGATCCTTTCGCAGCAAAAACAAGAATTAGCCGCTAAAATGGATGATCAATTAAAAGAAATCGCCGATAAGAAAATTCGCGGAGGCGACAGTGAAGCCTTTTATGAATCAGTGATCGAGTACCAGCAGCATGAACAAGAACTGCTGATCAAGTATCAAACCGCAGAATCACAAGAAAAACGCGTCAAAACCCTAACAACGATGGCAGGCAATCCCTACTTTGCTCGAATCGATTTCAAAGAAGAGCAAGAAACCGAGACCCTCTATTTAGGGATCGCTTCTTTACGAGACAAAGAGGAAGAAACGATCGTCATTGACTGGCGCGCACCGATCGCTAATCTTTACTATGAAGGAGAACTTGGTGAAACATTCTACGAAACAGACACCGACCGTTTTACGGTAGAGCTGCTCTTAAAACGCCAGTTTAAAATTCAAAATGGTGAGATCTTATCGATGGTCGATACTTCGGAGATCATCAATGACGAATTTTTATTGGAAATCTTGGATGAGGCCTCTTCTTCTCAAATGCGTAACATCGTTTCAACGATCCAAAAAGCACAGAACCAAATTATTCGTGATACCACCAATAAATTTTTACTGATCGAAGGGATTGCTGGAAGTGGGAAAACCTCTGCTTTATTGCAACGGGTCGCCTTTTTACTTTACCGTAATCGCAAATGGCTGGACGAAAAACAAGTCTTGCTGTTTTCACCCAATCATTTGTTTTCTGACTATATATCCATGGTCCTGCCTTCATTAGGGGAAAGTGAAGTGCCCACAACAACCTTCCACCACTTTATCCAATTGATTCTGACTGGCTATGAAGTAACAAAAGAAACCCAACAAGAAGAGAACTTTTTAAGCGGCGACGATGATGCCATTGAAAAAATCAAAAGTAGTCTTTTCTTGGTGGAAAAAATCAACCGTTATGTCCGTTCGATTGCACCGATCGGCCCCTTGTTCCGTGATCTAAAAATCCAAGGGCAAACCTATTTGACAAAAGAACAGATTCGCCGCTGGTACCAAGAAACCAATCATGAATTGCCGATTTACCAAAGAACCCAACTGCTTCAAACAAAATTATTAAAAAAAATCGGCGGCTTGGAAAAAGATGAAGCCAAAAAAGACTGGGTCAAAGAAGCGACCGAAGAGCAATTGCAACAAGTATTTACCAACGATCCTCATCAAGAATACAGCGAAGAAAACGAACGCCGTTTGCGGAAGAAACTCAGACAGCAGATCGTCCGTAAGAAGTTCCGTTCCTTGACGCGGGGAGTGAAAAACTTTCAGTTTATCAACCAAGCCAAGCAATACTTACACTTTTTACAATCGGTTGAGTCTGCTGCAGTCAAAGAAACTGGCATCGAGGCTGCGGCTTGGCAGCAAAGTATTGCCAACATTCGCCAAGGAATGCGCCAAAGACAAATCAAACAAGAAGACGCCGTTTTGTTTTTCTTACTGATCAAACAGCTTTATCCTGTTCACGTCGAAGAAAAAGCTCGGTTTATCTTTATCGATGAAATGCAGGATTTTCCACCAGCACAAGTGGCTCTGCTGCGTCAGCTTTATCCAAAGGCTGGTATCACCCTGTGCGGCGATTTGAACCAAAAAGTTTATGGCAATGAAACGATCGTCGGAGCATTAGCAGAATTATTCCCCCACGAAAGCGTGAAACGTTATCAATTGAAAACCAGCTATCGTTCGACTAAGGAAATCACAGATTTCGCCAATCAATTTTTAGTTGGCAGTGATCAAGTGGAATTGACGGCTCGTAAAGGTGCGGTACCAACAATTGTTAAAGGAACTGAATCTGAAAATCTGGCTTTCCTAGAAACCAGTATTCGAAAGGCAGCGGAGAATCAGCGTTGGCGCACCGCGATCATTTGTAAAACCGCAAAGGATTGCCAGCAGTTATATGCCCAGCTGACAGAAACAATGCAGGAACAAGTGCAGCTGATCACCTCTGAAGAAGACTTCATGAAACGCAATGTCATGATCTTCCCGGCCTTTTTAGCAAAAGGGCTAGAGTTTGACCAAGTATTTGTCTGGACACCAGGTGCCACTTTCGCGACTGAACAAGACCAATTGATTTTTTATACAATGGCGACACGGGCGATGCATCAGTTGACCGTCCTTACCCAAGAAGAATTGCCGCTTCTAGTGAAAGCTGATCCTGCCACTTATCAGTTTCAAGAAGCATCACGGATTGACGAATAACCTAACAAAAAAACATCACTTTCGACTGATTCTCAAATGAAACCAGCCGATTGTGATGTTTTTTAGCCTTTTAATTCGCCAATAAATAAGCGGGTTTCTGGATAACGCATCCCAACGATTGTTAAAATCATCTGCAGCTCAGAAACGTGTTCCGGATCTTCTGGAACAAATAATTTTGTATGACGTCCGATACTGCCATTATCGATCAAACGATGGGTACGATTCCATTGACTAAATTCCTCGATCGTTGTAAAGCGACTAAGAGGAAAACCAGCACCGTCGAGAATTTCCGTCAATCGAAAAAGCACATAAGAACTATCGATCACCAATTCTTTTCTGTGAGGTAAAGCACGCGTTCGCTTATAATCAATAATTGCTTTTTCTGGTCGGTGTTCCAAAAGCCAATCCAACAGCATGAAGAACCCTTCCATTCGATAATCATCGATAAAGAGCCGTTCAGAGTATTCCGACATGCGAAAGACCAAAGGAATCAAGAATCGCTCTTTATAAATTAACAAGGGTGCGCGATCAACGACGACATTTAAATAACGATTCAAATAAGAAGAACCACGATAATCGCCTAGACGATACCCTTCCACCCCATACTTTTGATATTTCCGACAAAGAGCCGAGCAGTCAGAAATCGATACAGACACTTCTGCTAGCTTTTCAAAACCACTTAAGATTCGATTAAATGGCTCTAAAACGATTTTTTCTTCCATGTCTGCCCCCCTAACGAGTTGTTTGCTTATGTAGTAAATCATAACATATAAAATGTCTGGAAACCAACTGAAAAGACGATGAATATTGAAGAATTTTCAAGAGAAGTGCTTCTCGCTCTCTTGTTTTTTTCACTTGACTAAACAACGGAAGGTTGATGAAAAAAACACCAAAAACTGGCAGCCAGATCACCTCTAGGCTGCCAGTATGTCTTATTCTTCAGCGTCTGCCACATTGTGATAGACATTTTGAACATCTTCAAGATCTTCTAATACATCGATCATTTTTTCGAATTTTTCTAGATCATCGCCAGTTAAGGTTACTTCATTTTGAGGAATCATTTGCATTTCAGCAATTGAAAATTCGGTGATTCCTTTTTCTTTCAAGGCTTCCTGAATGGCATGGAAGTCACTTGGTTCACCGTGAACGATAATTTGTCCATCTTCTTCAACAACATCACGAACATCGATCTCTTTGTCCATCAAGTATTCTAAGATCTCATCGGCATCGTCACCAGCAAAGCCAAATAATGCTGTGTTATCAAACATATAAGCAACTGCCCCAGAAACACCCATATTCCCGCCGTTTTTACCAAAAGCGGCCCGAACATCGGCTGCGGTACGGTTGACGTTGTTTGTCAAAGTATCGACGATCACCATTGATCCATTTGGTCCAAATCCTTCATATCGAAGTTCTGAGTATTGTTCATCGCCAGAACCTTTGGCTTTTTCAATCGCACGGTCAATAATGTGTTTTGGCACATTGTAGGTTTTCGCACGTTCGATAACAAAGCGTAATTTTTGGTTCGCGTGAGGATCAGGATCACCCGATTTTGCTGCTGCGTAGATTTCGATTCCAAATTTTGCATAAACTCGGCTATTGTTTGCATCTTTAGCAGTTTTTTTCGCTACGATATTTGCCCATTTACGACCCATGATTTCACTTCGCTTTCTTGTTTTTAAAAATCCTTATTCATTATACTTGTCAAATGGCGTTCTGTGAAGCAATTTTCACTTATTTATCAATAAAAAGCGGAATTCTTCGAAAATTTTGTTCTGAGATTTGAGGATTCCCTTGCTGATAAATCTGGTCGATCCGCAATGACAAGCCGTAGCGCTGTGCTTCTTTCTTACCGAATTTAGCGATCAGCGGCAGGGTCAGCTCTTTTTTGACTTCTTTTAAATATTGCTGCCCTTGCTTTGTATAGCCTAAGACTCGAATAAAGGGATGTGCTTGGGCTTCCTTCATTTCAGCTTTTGTCACTTGGAACAATACATAACAAGCAAGACGCTGCAGTCTCGTTTGGGTATAGCGTTTTGTCTTTAACAACTTGATAAAATCTGCAAACGAATCCGCCGCAGTCACATATTGTTTTAGTCGATATTCTAGTCCTTCTTCCATCTGGTAAATAGCAGCTAATTTTTCGAGGGGGGCAGAAATGATCTGGTATTGAAGATACGGCCAAAAGGCTTCCCAGTCGACTGTTTTTTGCGAAAGAAATTTTTGTGTTGCTTCAGGAACAAAATCCACAACAGCTTCACCTTGTTTGAGTCCTTGACGAATGGCTGTGGCACTAGCGATCGTTGGATGCTTAAATTGTTCTGAATGATAAGAGGCCGCAATTCGTTGAATGGGAACAAGCCTCATTGGTTTTTCATAACACAACACTTCCCGTGCATACGCCATACCCAACAGATGATTCGGCTGGTCTTTTTCTGCATGGTACTCAGGATAAAGCTCACTGAGGACCATACTCATTTTTTGACTATAGGTAGCATTTTGCCTAGCTATGCGTTGAAATGCGTCATCGATCATCCGCTGATTTTCTTTTTCAAACTGAGCGAACTTTGCATAGTCAAAGGGTTGTTTCGCATCTGTACCAAAACACAAAGAATCACATTGCAGATTTTGTAAGATCCTAATCGCTCCCGCTGCAAAAAAATCAGCAGACTGGACGGCCCAAGCGGATGGCAGTTCAACGACCAAATCGACGCCATTTTGCAATGCCGCTTGGGCTCGTTGCCATTTATCGATGATTGCTGGTTCGCCACGCTGTAAAAAATTCCCACTCATCACGGCTACAATGACATCAGCGTTGGTTTCTTGCCTGGCTTTGTCCACATGGTATTGGTGGCCATGGTGAAAAGGGTTATATTCTACGACTAGTCCGCAAGCCTTCATCGACATCCCTCCTGTTTTACATAACGGTTACTTATGGCAGACAAAAAACCAGCGACGGCTTTTTTCATTTGGTTTTGTATCGATAAAATCAGCGTAGCATTCAACATTAGCAAAACCAGCATTTTCTAACATTCTTAAATAGCTTTCGAGAGGATAGGTTCTTTCTTGATGAAGCTCATCTAAGCGTTCAAACAACCCATTCTCTTGTGCAACAAAAAAGGTCAAGAAATGTTCAATGCTATGGTCTTTTTCTCCTTGATAGCTTTCCCAAAGAAAGGCAAATTCATCCGTCTGGTAATGGTAGCTATAATCAGGAAACACTTCATTGATTTGATATAAGGAATGCACATCAAATAAAAAGACGCCATCTTCTTCTAAACAACTGTAAACACCATCAAAAACTTGCTGCACACTCTGCTCGTCTTCCATGTAGCAAAGGGAGTCAGAATAGCAAGTAATAGCTTGATAGGTGCCAATATCTACGAGATCCAGCATGTCACCCGCAACAAATTGCACAGCCGCCTCTTCTTTTTCAGCCCGTTGACTAGCGATCATCAGCATCTCTTCTGAAAGATCTAACCCAGTCACATCAAACCCAGCCTTGGCAAATTCAACGGCTAACGCACCGGTTCCACAAGCCAATTCTAACAGCTGTTTTCTTTTTCCTAAATGACGACAAGAAAAATCCAGCCACTTTTTATAGAGACTGGAATCCATTACTTCGTCATAGACAAATGCGAAGGTTTCGTAAGCCATTACGCCACGACCCATTCATTAAGATCCACAAGCGGCGCATCAGACCATAATTTTTCTAGGTTGTAAAAAGCACGTTCTGAGGCACTGAATACGTGAACGATTACGTCACCTAAGTCGATCAAGACCCATTTTCCACCATCTTTTCCTTCGACACGGCGAACAGATACTTGACTTTCTTCTTCTTTATCGATGACTTCATCAATGATCGCATTGATTTGACGTTCACTATTTCCTGAACAGATCACAAAGTAATCTGCTAGCAAAGAGATTTCCCGCACATCTAATGCCATAATATCTTCGGCATGTTTTGAATCGGCGGCTTTTACAGCAATTTCTAATATTTTCTGACTATCTATGGTAATTCCCTCCTATATTTGGCTACCCAAAAATTGTAGGTTTCGATCGTTTTTGGGTAGATAACTGCTTCTGTTTCGATCAAATGAAGCAAGGTATGTTTCGTTTCGTAAGCAACAGCGGCATCTAAGTCGATCATTGCGATTTCCCTAGCCTCAACGACTCCAGGAAACGTACGCCCGGGTTCGATATAATCTGCTACATAGATGATTTTATCTAGTAGGCTCATCTTGGCAGCTCCGGTTGTGTGCAAACGGATCGCTTGTAAGATTTCTTCGTCATCGATTTCTAATTCTCGTTGAACGAAATCAGCACCGACGAGTCCATGCCAGATAGCATTGTTCCAGTTCAAGAGATCCAATTCAAATCCGTCTCTACGAATGACTAATTGAAATTCTTCATCGCTGCGTTCCTTCGCATAATCATGCGTCAAAGCAGCGATGCTGGCTTTGACCGGTGAAGCACCATATTTTTCCGCAAGGGCAACGGCCGTTTTTTCGACACCCAACACATGCTCAAAGCGCTTTTGACTCATCTGCATTTGGACCTTTTGCATCAAAAGTTCCCGTTCTGCTTGTGTGTAGTGTTCACTCTTCATCCAAGTACAACCCCTTTTCTTGAATATAGTGTAACACATTATCTGGCAATAAGTAGCGAACCGAACAACCTTGTTGCACTTTTTTACGAATTGTTGTTGAGCTGACATCCATTAGAGGAATATCGATCCAAATAATCGGGTATGGGCTATCGATCGGCACTTCCGGGCGGCGAACCCCCACAAAAGTTACCAATTCCATCAGCTCATCGATTTGATGCCATTTTGGTAAATAGTTCACCATATCCCCGCCAATGATAAAATAATAATTAGTATCTGGATTCTTAGCTGTCAATTCCCGCATCGTATCAACCGTATAACTCTTACCTTTTCGTTCCAACTCAATGGTCTCTACAGCAAATCGCGGATTATCGGCGACCGCCAACTTCAACATCGCTAAACGATGCTCAGCGGGGATTGTCTTTTTCTCATCAACATGAGGCGGTAAATACTCAGGCATGAAATAAACTTTATCCAGCCCTAATGCTTGCCCTACTTGCTCACCCATGACCAGATGTGCGTAGTGTACTGGATTAAAATTTCCACCAAGAATGCCCACTTGCTTTTTCGGTACAAGTTCTTGTGTTTGTGTCTCTAAAACCGTTTGTACCTTTCCAAATGTTTGTCCTTGCATGCCTTCTCCCTCCTAAATTGAACGAACTTTGCTTGAAATTGTTTGGTATTTTTCTTTACTAGACGGTTTGAATAAAACGATCACTCGTCCGATGATCTGAACCACTTCACAGCCAACTTTCTCACGGATCGTTTCAGCTGCTTCGTCAGCAACCTCATCGGTATTTTGGAGTAATGAGACTTTGATCAATTCCCGTTTTTCTAGTGCTTCTTCAATTTGCGACACCATCGCGTCATTCAAGCCGCCTTTGCCGATTTGAAAAATCGGGTTTAGATGGTGCGCTTCACTTCGTAAAAATCTTTTTTGTTTTCCTCGTAAGTCCATAATCTTCCTTCTTCCTTATACTAATGCTTTACGTCTAAGCACATCGACACCTTTTGGCGCCCACCCGGCGATGACACATGGTTTGGTGATCGTGATCCAGCCAAGTCCAGCAAAAACGATATCGGTTTTTTCTTTGATTGAAAATTCGAAACGGACGAGTTCAGGAAAATCCGCCACTTCATCTGCTCGTGGCGGCTGCAGCAGCCCACCAACATGTTTCTCATAAAATTCATCGGCTTTACTTAATTTGGTCCGATGGATCGCTACATCATTCGCTACATAGGCAACAAACGAACTTCGTTCTCCTTGTATGAAATCAAAACGGGCAAGTCCCCCTAAGAACAAGGTTTGTTCAGGGTTCAATTGATACACTTTCGGTTTAATTTCTTTGGCTGGTGCCACGATTTTCAGATCTTTTTTACCTAAATAGTGTGCCATTTGATGACGATGAATGATTCCTGGTGTGTCGATCAAAAAGTGCCCGTCGTCCAATGGAATCTCAATTTTATCCAATGTAGTTCCAGGGAATCGCGAAGTGGTGATCAGCTCGTTGATCCCTGCTGTTTGTTTGATGATTTGATTGATCAATGTTGATTTTCCAACATTCGTCACACCAACCACATACACATCACGACCTTCACGATACGTTTCGATCGCTTGTAGCAACGCTTGGGTTTCACCCGGTTTCTTGGCACTCGTCAACAATACATCGACGGGTCTTAAACCGACTTCGTAAGCCCGTTCCTTCATCCATTGGGTCATTTTCGATTTTTTCAAAGATTTCGGTAAAATATCCACCTTGTTGCCCACTAATAAAACAGGATTATCACCAACAAAGCGGTGCAGTCCTGGGATCAATGAACCATTAAAGTCAAAAATATCGACGACATTAACGATCAAGGCGTCTTTTTCCCCGATTTCATTCAGCAAACGTAGGAAATCATCGTCTGTCAGCGCGACATCTTGGATCTCATTGTAATGACGCAAGCGGAAGCAGCGTTGACAATAGACTTCTCCTGATTCAAGTCCTTTTTCTAATGCAGATTGCGGGGTGTACCCCAATTCGTTAGGATTTGTTGTTTGAATCAATGCCCCGCAGCCGATACAGTGAATTTCTTCGATTCCTTCTGTCATATTAAATTCCTCCACGCCATTTTAACTCTGGGTTGTGTTTCAATAAATAGTTCATGATTTTTCTTTCTGCTGCTCGATTAAACTGGGTTTTCCAAGAATCCGTTGGGATCACTGGTTTCACTAGAATGCTGCGAACACCAGCACGATTGGCACCTCGTACATCCGTCATAATCTGATCGCCGATCATGACAACCTCTTCTTTTTTCAAGCCTAATTGCTGATACCCTTGTTTGATCCCTCTTGAAAAAGGTTTTAATGCGCGGTGTACGTACTTTAAACCAAAAGGCGCAACAGCCCGTGCCACGCGTTCACTATTGTTGTTAGAAACGACAATCACCGGGATGCCAGCGTTTTTCATTTCCAATAACCAGTTTTTTAATTCTTCGGTTCCATCAGGATTATTCCAAGCAATCAAGGTATTATCAAGATCGGTCAAAATCCCTTTGATCCCCTGTGCCTTTAGTTGGCTAGGGGTGATTTTATAAATCGCATCGACCATCCAAGTCGGTTTATAATTTGAAAACATAGAATCTCCTTTACTATCTGATTTCTTCGCATGTTAAAAGTCGGCGACTAGTCATCGATCCACATAGTCGATCTTTAAAAAGAAACCGTACTAGCTGTTGACAAGCAAGCAGGCAGTTTCTAAAAGGATCAGACCTCTTCAACCTGTAATTATACAATAGAATCTTTTTGAATACTAGCAAGTGCGCCAGTTTCTGCAGGTTTCTTGTAAAAGAACTGAAAAAGGAACCTGCCAAGACAACCGTTTGTTCTATCACTTCTTTAATGTAGTCATTTTTCCGTCAAAAAAGCATCCTTTTACTGAAAGGATGCTTAGGAAAGGTCCAAATTTATCACTAACAACTGCGAACTTCTCGCAGTTTACAATACTTTACTCAAAAAATCAATGGTTCGTGGATTTTTCGGATGATCAAAGATCTGTTCTGGCGTTCCTTCCTCCATAATGATTCCCTGATCCATAAATAAAATCCGATCCGCGACTTCTTTCGCAAAGCCCATTTCATGAGTGACGATGACCATCGTCATTCCTTGCTGAGCCAAACGCTGCATAACGGACAATACTTCGCCAACCATTTCAGGGTCTAACGCAGAAGTCGGTTCATCAAAGAGCATCACATCCGGTTCCATCGCCAAAGCTCGTGCGATGGCGATTCGCTGCATTTGTCCACCAGAAAGACTTTGAGGATAAGCTTTTGCTTTATCTGGTAAACCGACATCATTCAGAAGTTGTTTTGCCAACTGATCCGCTGCCGATTTTGCTACCTTTTTGACTTTCGTCGGGGACAAGGTAATGTTTTCTAAAACCGTCATATTCGGAAAAAGATTAAAATTTTGAAAAACCATACCCATTTTTTCCCGCATCTTATATAAATCATTTTTTGGATCGGTAATATCGGTTCCTTCAAAAAAAATCTTCCCGCTTGTCGGTACTTCTAATAGGTTTAAACAGCGTAAAAACGTACTTTTTCCTGACCCAGATGGCCCAATCACCACCACGACTTCTCCTTGATCGATCGTCGTGGTGATCCCTTTTAGCACTTGATTGCTGCCAAAGGTTTTGTGTAACTCTTGAATATCTAACATCATAGCTTGTCTTCTCCTTTTAACGACGATAGCCTTTGCCTAGTTTCTTTTCCCATAAACTCAATAGTCGCGAAGTCGTAAACGTCAAGATGAAGTAAATGACCGCCGCCACATAGAAAGGCGTTAATGGTTGGAAAGAACTGGTGACAACGATCTGCGCACTGTTCATCAGCTCGTAGATGCCGATCGTTGAAAGCAAAGAGGAATCCTTGATCAAAACGATAAATTCATTGCCTAGTGGCGGCAAAATGTTGCGTAGTGCTTGTGGCAACACGACATAACGCATCGTTTGAAAAGGCCGCAGCCCTAAAGATCCTGCCGCTTCTGTTTGTCCGTAATCAACGGCATTGATCCCTCCTCGGACGATTTCAGCAACGTATGCCCCGGAATTTAGTGATAAGGCAATGATCCCTGGAAAGAGCCGCCCAAAATCAAGACTCAGCACGCCGATTGAGACCGTCGGCAAAGCAAACATTCCTTGCAAAAGACCAAAAGCGATCAAAATTTGCACCAGCATCGGTGTGCCGCGGATGACTTCAATATACGCATTAGCAAACCAGCGCAAAGGCGTCACTTTTGATAATTTCATTAGGGCAAAAATCACCCCTAGAATCGTTCCAAAGATCACGGTGATGATAGAGATCACGATGGTGATCACCACACCAGAAAGAAAATAAGGGTAATATATCGCTAAAAAGGATAAATCCATAATTGTGTCTACTCCGTTCTATCTATTGCGCCGCATTTTCATTGGCTAGATCTGTGTTCTTTTGTACATACTCATCGATTGTACCATCTTCAATCAATTCTTTCAAAATACTGTTTAGCTCTTCTTGTAGTTCGGTACTCCCTTTAGGTAAAGCAATTGCATAAGAATCGCCTTCAGATGCTTCTAATGCTACATCAGTGATCACGAGGTCATCATTTTGTGCAACATACGATTCAGCAACCGCACTTTCAAGGACCAAACCGTCGATCGAGCCTTGTTTCAATTCATTGACTAGATTCGGGACTTTGGCAATGGAAACCAATTGCGAATCAGCTAATTGGTCTTGAACGATCATTTCTTGGATCGAGCCTTTTTGAGCGCCTACTTTTTTGCCAGACAAGCTTTCGATTGAATCAAATGCCGACTCGTTATTTTTATTGACAACTAATTTTTGTTCTGGTGTAAAATAGTTGTCGGTGAAATCAAAAGTCTGTTTACGTTCGTCAGTTGCTGAGATGCCTGAAACAGCGATATCGGCTTTTCCTTGTTGCAAAGCAGTCAAAACAGCATTGAAATCAAGGTCCAAAATATTTACTTCAACACCAAGACGATCAGCGATCTCATTGACCATATCGATATCTGCGCCCACGATCGTATCTTTGCCATCGATCAAGGCATGGAATTCAAAGGGAGCAAAGTCAGCAGAAGTTGCCACATTTAACACACCAGCTGCTTTGATGGCTTCCAATTGATTATCCGCCGAACCGCTGGCACTAGAACTTCCAGTACTCGATGAGCCGCCATTCCCACAAGCTCCTAAAACCAAAATCCCCGTCAATACAACAAGTGCTCCAAATAATTTTTTCATTAAAACGCTCCTCTTCAAAACAAATATTTATGCAATATAATCTTCTTATATTCAGAATATATACATAATAGCACAGAATAATTAAATTTTAAACTAAAAACTTTGTCATTTGCACGATTTATTCAATAACACTTTCAATAAAAAAATACTAGGATATCCTTCCTCTAATTAGAGTGGATATCCTAGTTGTTAAAATCGGCGAAAACGCTGATACCTTGCCTCAAGCAATTCTTCTGTTTGTAAGGTAGAAAGTTCAGCAAGTTTCGTTGAAATTGCCGCTTTCATCTGTTCCATCAATTGCTCTTTCGGTAAAAAGGCCTCTTCATTGGTTTCAGCAATCACTTTTTCAATAACGCCTAATTCATATAGTTCTTGGGCAGTGATCTTCATCAAGCCAGCAGCTTCTTTGGCACGGCTGCCATCTTTCCATAGGATCGAAGCAAAGCCTTCGGGAGATAAAATGGCATAGATCGAATGTTCCATCATCCAAACCTCATCGCCTAATGCCAGTGCTAAGGCACCGCCGCTGCCGCCTTCACCAATGATGATTGCCAAGATCGGCACCGTTAAATCGGACATTTCCATCAAGTTACGGGCAATCGCTTCGCCTTCTCCGCGCTCTTCCGCGCCAATACCGCAAAATGCCCCTGCTGTATTGATCAATGTGACCACAGGTCGCTGAAATTTTTCGGCTTGCTTCATTAAGCGTAACGCTTTTCGATAGCCTTCAGGATGTGGCGAGCCAAAGTTTCTGCGTAAGTTTTCAGGCAGATTACGGCCTTTTTGAATACCGATCACGGTCACTGGCTTGCCATCTAAACAAGCGATCCCACCAACGACAGCTTCATCTTCGCCAAATAGACGGTCTCCATGAAGCTCTTCAAACTCAGAAAAAATGCCTTCAAAGTAATCCAGTGCCGTCAAACGGTCTTTGCTGCGAGCGAGTTCAACGATTTCGTGGGCTGCTCTAGTCATTGCGATCCCATCCTTTCCGCGTATGCAAAGAAATCAAATGGTGGATTTTCTCCCGCAAGTTCGTCCGTGGAACGATTTGATCGACAAAGCCATGATCTAGCAAGAACTCTGCTTTTTGAAAATCTTCAGGTAATTCCTGACGAATGGTTTGTTCAATCACTCGTCGTCCAGCAAAACCAATCAAGGCTTGCGGTTCTGCTAGAATGATATCCCCTTCCATCGCAAAACTAGCGGTAACGCCACCGGTGGTCGGGTCCGTTAAAACCGTTAGATAAAACAAGCCAGCTTTACTGTGGCGTTTTACCGCCGCAGAGATTTTTGCCATTTGCATCAGTGACAAAATTCCTTCTTGCATCCGTGCACCACCTGAAGCGGTAAAAAGAACAACTGGTAGCTGTTTTTCGATCGCACGTTCAAACAAACGGGTGATTTTCTCCCCCACGACCGTTCCCATGCTGCCCATGATGAAATTCGCATCCATGACACCGATTGCTAACGGCAATCCTTGCACTTTGGCCTCTCCTGTCAGGACAGCCTCATGCAACCCAGTTTTTTCTTGCATTTGTGCGACTTTATCCAGGTACCCTGGGAAATCAAGGGGATCTTTTGTGGTTACATCTGTGTCCCATTCTTCAAAGCTTTTCTCATCAATCGTGATAGCGATCCGTTCCCAGGCACTGATTCGGAAATTATACCCGCAGTGAGGACAGACTTTTTCCGCCCCCATCTCCTTCGTATAAAGCGTTCGTTTGCAACTAGGACATTTCGCCCAAAGATTATCTGGGACGACTGGTTCATTCGTTGGCAGCTGACCTCGATTAGGATTGATGCGAATGTAGTTTTTTTTCTTAAATAAAGCCACTCAACTTCCCTCCTATTGTTCAGGTGTCCAATTCGGCAAAAATTCCTCTTGTAAAAAGGCGGTAGTATAGTCTCCCGCAATCACTTTCGGGTGACTGATCAAGTCCATTTGGAATTCTGCATTCGTAATGACACCATCGGTCACTAATTCGGCTAACGCCCGCTGCATCTTCATCAACGCTTCAAAACGATTCTCGCCGTGAACAATCACTTTAGCGATCATCGAATCATAATAAGGTGGGATCGTGTAGCCGGAATACATGGCACTGTCTACACGAACGCCTAGACCGCCACTTGGTAAAAACAAACTGTTGATCTTACCAGGAGAGGGTGCAAAATTGAAGGCTGGATTTTCTGCATTGATCCGACATTCGATCGCCGCGCCCGTCATCTTGATGTCAGCTTGCGTCAAGCCTAGCGGTTCGCCACTAGCGACTTCAAGTTGTTTTTTGACTAAATCAATGTTTGTCACCATTTCGGTGATGGGGTGTTCCACTTGGATTCGAGTGTTCATTTCCATGAAATAAAACTCCCCAGTGTCCGCCATTAAAAACTCGATCGTGCCAGCATTACGATACCCTACCGCTTGTGCGGCACGCACCGCTGCTTCTCCTAGTTCTGCTCGCTTGCTTTCAGAAATCACCACAGAAGGGGATTCTTCCAACACTTTTTGGTTGTTGCGTTGTAGCGAGCAATCGCGTTCACCAAGGTGGATAATATTACCAAAAGAATCACCTAACACTTGCACTTCTATGTGTCGAGCAGGATAAATGATTTTTTCAATGTACATTTCATCGTTGCCAAATGCCGCTTTCGCTTCTTGCTGCGCCGAAGCAAAATGATGCGGCAATGCTTCTTTATCGGCGACTTTCCGTATCCCTTTACCGCCACCGCCAGCTGCTGCTTTGAGCATGACTGGGTAACCAATCTCTTCAGCGATCGTTAAAGCTTCTTCCACATCAGAAATCGCGCCTTTGCTTCCGGGAATGACCGGTACTTCTGCTTCGATCATCAAGCGTCTTGCATTGATTTTGTTTCCCATTGCATCGATAGTCTCACTCTTTGGCCCAATAAAGACGATATTGCATTCCTCGCACATCGCAGCAAAGCGGCTATTCTCTGAAAGAAAGCCAAATCCAGGATGGATCGCCTCAGCCTTTGTGACGATCGCAGCGCTTAGGATCTGCTGTACATTCAAATAAGAGTCGGCTGCTTTGGCAGGTCCGATACAAATCGCTTCATCGGCAAGCTCTGTATGCAACGCTTCTTTATCTGCTTCTGAATAAACGGCGACCGTTTGAATACCTAATTCGCGACAAGCGCGAATGATACGTACGGCGATTTCGCCACGGTTTGCGATCAATACTTTAGAAAACATGTCTCACCTATCCAATCATGAAAGTCAATTCTGCTTCCGCCACTTTTTTCCCATCAACATAGGCAATTCCTTTGCCGATGCCGGCTGCAGATTTCACTTTGATTATTTCTACTTCTAAGATCAAGGTATCGCCCGGTGTTACTTTTTTTCTGAATTTCGCTTTGTCTAAACCGCCAAAGTAGGCAGTTTTCCCACGAAAATCTTCCAATGATAGCAATGCCACAGCACCTGCTTGCGCCATTGCTTCCACGATCAATACTCCGGGCATCACTGGTTCATGAGGAAAATGACCTTGGAAAAATGGCTCATTGATAGTAACGTTTTTCTTCGCAACGACCCGTTTGCCTTCTTCTAACTCCTCTACCCGATCCACTAAAAGCATCGGATAACGATGAGGGATGATTTCTTTGATTTCTTGAATCGTTAATGCGCTCATTGCTTTACCCTTCTTTCACACGGAATAATGGTTGATTGTATTCAACGATTTGTTCGCTTTCAACCAAGACTTCAACTAATTCGCCATCGACGTCGCTGACGATTTCATTCATGACTTTCATCGCTTCAACGATACAAAGAATATCGCCTTTTTTCACGTGATCGCCGATTTGCTTAAAGTTATCTTTGTCAGGACTTGGCTTCAAATAAACGACACCCACTAATGGAGAGACAACTTCTTTGCCCTCTAAGACAGGTTTTGCCACTTCTACTGTGTCAGGTGTTGCTGAGACAGCAGGCGTTGGTGCAACAGGAGTTGGCGCAGCATTCGCTGCAGGAGCAGGCGCAGGTGCAGAGGATGCATTTTGTAGCCCACTTGTCGTATTTTTATTAAAATAAAGTTCAAAGGTCTCTTTTTTTAATTGAAGCTCAGTTAACGTCGATTGATCGAATTGGCTGAGCAGCTCTTTTACCTCATGTGTTTCCAATTACGCTTCCTCCCAACGTTTCAGCAAGATCACTGCATTATGACCGCCAAACCCAAGTGAATTACTCATGGCATAGGTCAAATCTGCTGGTTGGCTTTGATTGATAACAACGTTCAAGTCGATCTCAGGATCTTGTTCTGTCACGTTGATGGTTGGTGGAATAAATTGATGTTGTAATGCTAATAGTGAAGCAATGGCTTCGATTCCACCAGCCGCCCCAAGCAAATGACCAGTCATTGACTTTGTACTGCTGACATATGGTTTTTTATAGTCTTCCCCTAATCCGTATTGGATCGATGTCGCTTCTGCACTGTCATTGGCGGGCGTGCTTGTACCGTGGGCATTGATGTAGCCAACTTCAGCTGGGGTGATCGCCGCTTCTTGCATCGCCAATTTCATTGCTTTTCCAGCACCTGATCCATCAGGGTTTGGTGCAGTCATATGGTAGGCATCACAGTTCGCACCATACCCTACGACTTCACCTAAAATCGTTGCCCCACGTTTTTGCGCATGCGCCAATGATTCTAAAATGAAGACACCAGCGCCTTCACCCATGACAAACCCACTACGATTTTTATCAAACGGAACGGAAGCTTTGTCAGGGTCTGATTCAGTGGTTAACGCCGTCAGAGACGCAAAACCAGCAATACCGATTTCACAGATCGTCGCTTCTGAACCACCAGCGATCATAACATCTGCATAGCCATGCTTGATGTTCCGAAAAGCTTCACCGATTGAATGGGTACCAGAAGCACAGGCGGAAACAGTCGTCGTACAAATGCCTTTCGCACCTACCCGTAACGCAATGTTGCCGGCAACCATATTTACAATCGACATCGGTACGAACATTGGTGATACTCGATTTGCTCCTTTGTCATGCATCCGAATCACTTGATCTTGAATCGTTGGCAAGCCGCCGATCCCTGAACCAACCATCACGCCAAAACGATCCACATCAATGGTTTCTGTATCTAACTTCGCCATTTCCATCGCTTCTAACGCCGCATAAATTCCATAAATGGAAAAAAGATCCATCCGCTTCGTATCTTTTTTAACGAAGTACTTTTCTAACGGAAAATCTTTGACTTCAGCGGCAACTGAGATCCCTGTTGCTTCTGCGTCAAATTTTGTAATCGGGCCGATGCCGTTGGTCCCGTTTTGTAAACTTGCTAAAAATGTTTCTGGGTCATTTCCGATTGGAGAAGTGACGCCGTATCCTGTAACTACTACTCGATTCATCTATTCTTCCTCCTACCCTTGCATTGCCATCCCGCCGTCTACACTGATCACCTGACCAGTGATGTAGGGGCTTTTTGCTAAAAAGACTGCTGTTTGCGCAACATCCTGTGTGGAACCAAAACGCTGTAATGGAATATTTGCCAATGATTGTTCTTTGACTTTATCCGACAGCACTTCAGTCATCTCTGTTTCGATAAATCCTGGGGCGATCGCATTGCAGGTGATCCCCCGAGCGGCACCTTCACGAGCGGCAGATTTCGTAAAACCGATCACGCCAGCTTTACTTGCCGCATAGTTGGCTTGCCCGATATTTCCCGTCAAGCCGACCACACTCGTCAAATTGATGATGCGGCCTTCTCGCAGCTTCATCATTTTTTTCAACGCGTGCTGCGTCATATTGAAGGTACCAGTCAAATTGATTTTGATCACTGAATCAAAATCTTCGGGTTTCATTCTCAACAATAATTTGTCATTCGTGATTCCGGCATTATTGACTAAAATGTGGATCGGTCCGACTGCCGCTTCTGCTTCCAAAAGCATGGCTGCCGCTTGATCAAAATCAGAAATGTCCCCATTGATCGCTACACATTTCACGCCGTAGCTGGTGATGCGATCGATCAATGACTGGGGAATTTCTTTTCGTCCATTTAAAACGATATTCGCTCCTTCTTTGGCAAAGGCTTCCGCGATGGTAAAACCGATCCCTCGCGAGCTACCAGTTACAAAGACGTTTCTATTTTGCAGATCCATAAATTCCTCCTAGTTGAATCGGGCTAGTGTATCTGCCAACGTTTGGCTATCTTCTACACGCGCAGTCTGGATTTCTTTGTCTATTTTCTTCATAAAACCGCTCAATACTTTTCCTGGTCCGATCTCGATGACTTGTTGGATGCCAAGCTGCTTCAGTGTCGCAATGCTTTCGTAAAAACGCACTGGCGATTTCACTTGCAGCGTCAACAGTTCCTTGATTTGGTCTTGCTGCATTGGCTGCGCGGTTGTATTGCTGATGACAGGTACTTGCAACTCATCAAAGGTGATTTGAGCTAATTCCTGTGCTAATTGCTGCGATGCGGGTTCCAACAACGCAGTATGGAAAGGACCACTGACATTTAAAGGAATCACCCGTTTGGTTCCAGCAGCTTTTAACAATTCCACCGCTTTATCCACTGCCGGCGCTTCACCGCCAATGACGATCTGCTGCGGCGTATTGTAATTGGCTGGTGTCACGATCCCGACTTGACTTGCTTCTTTACAGATTTCTTCAATCGTTTCAGCGGGTGTGTTCATCACAGCGACCATTTTCCCAACACCTGCTGGCGCCGCACTTGCCATATACCGACCGCGCTTTTGCACCAATGCGACTGCGGTCTGGAAATCAAGCGCACCACTAGCGACTAAGGCTGTATATTCACCTAAACTCAAGCCAGCAACAGCATCTGCTTTGATTTCTTGCGCATCCAAAAGTCGCCAAAAAGCCGTGCTTACTGTTAAAATGGCAGGCTGTGTATATTCCGTCTGGTTTAAACGTTCGTTTTCAGTAAAGCATAACTCGGCCATATCATATCCTAGAATCGTGCTGGCCTGTTCAAACGTCTCACGAACGATTGCTTCTTGGTGATAGAGCTCTTCCCCCATTTTTGGGTACTGTGCACCTTGACCGCTAAATAAAAAGGCTGTCTTCATTTTGCACTCCTTCATTACTTTGATGGTTATCGTTGGAGAACATGGATTCTTGCAGTTCGTCTATGAATCAGCAAAAACACGTTCTTAAAAAGGAAAGGCTAGGCTGTCTGCCTAGCCTTTGTTTTATGCTTGTTGTTTTTCTACATATTTAACTAGATCTTCAACGGTTGTGATACCATCTTCTGTTTCGATCTTCACATCGAATTCATCTTCGATCTCGTTAATGATTTGGAAAAGATCCAAGCTATCTGCTTCTAAATCTTCTTGGATGTTCGTGTTCAATTTGATTTCTTCTTTTTCTTTTCCTAATTCTTCTGCTACGATTTCTTGAATTTTTTCGAATACCATGTGTATATTCCTCCAATGTGTTTTTCAATAGTAATTTTGTTTCGTGAACAAGTTATAAGGTGGCTAACATAGTTCCCCATGTCAATCCGCCGCCAAAACCTGAGAACACCACTTTTTGACCACTGCCAAGGGACAGTGTACCTCGTTTGATTTCTTCATCTAGCAATAACGGAATCGAGGCTGCCGAAGTATTGCCATAATCTTGCATATTTTGCAAAAATTTCTCACGGGGCTGCTTCAGCTTGCGAGCAACTTTGTCTAAAATACGAGAATTTGCTTGGTGAAGCAAAAAATAATCGATTGCTTCATCTTGTGTCAGATCATTGATCGAGGCGACCACATCACGCGTCGCAAAATCAAAGATTTCTCGTCCAATCATTTGCATACAAGCACTATACGCCGGAGCGTTTTGTGAAAAAGGATTCTCATTCGTGCGAAAACCAGATGTCAAGGACATGCCTCGCGTCCCATCTGCTTTTAAAGACTCTTTGAGTAAATGCTGCTCTGAAGATGCTTCCAGCAATAGTCCACCGGCACCATCTCCGAATAAAACAGCCGTCGAACGGTCGTTCCAATCCAAGACTTTTGAAAGTACTTCTCCACCGATGACCAATCCTTTTTTAGCGCCTGTTCGAATCAGTTTTTCAGCCATAGACAATGCATAAACGAAACCAGCACATGCTGCACTGATATCAAAAGCAAAGGCATTGACTGCCCCAATCGCTCCTTGGACTTGGCAAGCAACCGCCGGTGTATTGAAATCCGGTGTGATCGTCGCTACCAAGATAAAATCCAGACTTTCTGCTGAAAGCTGAGCATCTTGCAAGAGCGTTTGAGCGACGCGAATACAAAGGTCAGAAGTGTTTTCGCCAACAGCGACTCTTCTACGTTTGATTCCCGTACGAGAATGAATCCATTCATCTGAAGTATCCATCAAATTTGATAGATCATCATTTGTTACGATTTTTTCTGGAACATAACTTGCAGTCGCGGTAATTTTCCCAAACATATTCATCCATTATTCTCACTTATAATCTTGTAAAAAGTCATGCAGATTTTTCAGTGCTTTCAACAGTGCCTGTTCCTCTTCAGGAGACATCTGACTCAAGACACCTTTCACCATCTCACGATGAAAATGCTGATGAACACGATAAAGGAGTTTTCCTTTTTTCGTCAAACCTAGTTTGACGACTCGCCGATCATCTTCACTGCGAATCCGTTCTACATATTCTTTTTTCACCAAACGATTGATCGCGATGGTCAAAGTCCCAACAGTGATCGAAAGCTCTTTGGCAACTTCAGTCGTGGTCTTTTTTTTGTACATCCCGATGGCTTCGATGGTATGCATTTCGGTAATTGAAAGGTCTTTGAATTGAGATTTTTTCAATTCAGATTCTTCAATCACTAAGATGTCATTAAAGACGCTGACTAAGTAGTCATTAACTGTTTCTAAATTGGGTTCCATAACCTTCACCATCCGAATACTTTGATAATCAAATCATTTGATAGTCAAACTATATCGGAAGTTATTGAGAAATGCAAGAATTTTTTCGAACTTTTTTGATTTTTAAGCGCATTTTTATTTAAGAATTGATTTTCTAAGATTCTAAAAGCTGCGAGTTGACAAAATAGTCCGTTTCCGTTATAGAGAAATTTCCTTTGAATATCAAAGTTTATCATTGCGTTGGCTCCACTCTATTTCTAATTTTTTCTTGTCAATGGCCAGCAAACGTTGCTCTCTTACGCTTCATCTGCTACTCTTTGGAGGAAGGAGAGGAACGATCGATGAATCCGAACAAAGAGTTTCTAAAAAACAAAGCAAATGCACTGCCTGAAAAGCCTGGTGTTTATCTAATGAAAGATCAGCACAACGAAGTCTTGTATGTAGGAAAAGCCAAATCATTGAAACAGCGTGTCGTTTCCTACTTCCGAAAAAACCAGCAGCATGCCAATAAGGTGCTTCGCCTTGTTTATAATGTTGTTGATTTTGAAACGATCGAAACAAATACAGAATTGGATGCACTTTTACTTGAATGTCGTTTGATCCAAGCTTTTCATCCTATCTACAACCGACAAATGAACCATTCAGCCAACTACTGCTTTGTTGACTTGACGAATCATACCTTCACGATCACTCAAACACCACAAATTGGCAGTTATGGCCCCTTTCGGCAAACAAAAAAATTGCCGATGTTGTTTCAATTATTGTCAGAAACCTTTCAATTGCCGACTGTCAACGAACTGACGCTACTGACCTTACGTAAGCAACTCCCTCAAATGGATGCGTATCCCTTGGAAGAGAAGTGGCGAGAAATCGGCTGTTTTTTTGCTGGACAAAAAACCGAGTGCTTCTCACTTTTGGATGAACGCTTAACCTATCTTATTGATCATTTATTATTTGAACAAGCAAGTTTGCTACAGGGAGAAATCCATTCGGCGCAAAGCTTTTACCAAGAAATCGTGAGGGTCAATCAGTTTATTCAAGAACCAGAAGTGATTTTTTCTATTCCCCTTGACTTAGAGGAGCCAGTATCACAGACGACTCAACTCAAATACTATCAAGTCAGCTTTGGTAAGTTGATCCAAACAAACATTCTTTCTCCCGAAGAAACATTCCAGCCACTTCCGCCAGCAAGCGCTGCGCTGCCTTTAGCCCCGGAAGATCTCGATCCATTAGGGATCATCCTTAATCACCTGTACCGCCAAGAAAAAGCAGCAGATAAATAAAAAACAGCAAGCCCAAGTAGGCTTGCTGTATAGAAATGAGAAAGCGACAACGAACGTCCCACTCATTCTTATTGGATCAAATCATAGATTTCCATGGCTACAATATCAACATTATCAAATTGATAAGATTGACTTGATTCTGCTTCCGTTAATTCAAACGTTTCTGTCGAATTGTCATAAGTAACGGTACATTTTTCGACGCCTTCTTTTTCAAAACGACGTACTTGAACTTCATTGTCTTGCGCTTCGACCATCGCTTCTAAACGTTTGATGATAGCGACTAATTGCGAACTTTTCATTCGTAAGCCTCCTTTTTCTGTCCGTTATATTGTATCAAAACATCCTCTATCTTGCATTGATTTTTCGTATTTTTTTTGTCATTTTAAGATTTTTTTCCATCTTGCCACCAAAGTTTAATCAGCGCCTGCGTTCCGTCATTTTCATAGCCTTTTTCAGCCAACTGATCATACAATTTTTTAGCTAAAGTGGTGCTTGGCAAATCCAATCCCATCTTCTTGGCTTCATCCAGAGCGATCCCCAGATCTTTGATGAAATGTTTGACAAAAAAACCTGGTGAATAATCCTCTTTTAGGATACGTGGACTGTAATTCGTCATGGACCAATTGGCAGCACCACCGCCAGAAAGGGTGTCAATCACTCGTGGTAAATCTAGACCCGCTTGGTTCGCATAGACCAGCATTTCTGTCATCCCCGTCATGGTTCCGGCAATCATGATCTGATTGGCCATTTTCGTATGCTGACCCTTTCCAGCCCCTCCTTGAAGTTGAAACGTCTTTCCTAATACTTCAAAAAGTGGTTTTACTTGTTGGTAAGCTTCTTCATCGCCACCAACCATAATCGTTAGCGTGGCGTTTCTCGCACCAAGATCACCACCAGAAACTGGCGCATCAATACTCGCTGCTCCTTTTTCCTTCGCTGTCTGGTAGATTCGTTCTGCCAAATCAGGTGTGCTGGTTGTAAAATCCACCAATGTTTTGCCCGTCACAGCCGTTTGAAAAATCCCTTGAGGCCCATAGTAAACCTCTTCAACGTCGGATGGATACCCAACCATTGTAAAGATGATTTCACTTTCTGATGCAACTTCTGTTGGGGTGTCACACCAAATTGCTCCATTCGCAACGAGTTCATCTGTTTTTGCTTTCGTCCGATTGTAAACATTCACTGTATGTCCTGCAGCTAAGAGATGACCAACCATCGCTTGACCCATGACACCAGTACCGATAAATCCTAATTTCATGCAGATCCCTCCAATATAAAAAAGTTCATGTCTTTAGTATACGCTAAAAACATGAACTTGCGAAAATTTTCTGTTTAATCGATCGTTCGGCGAAATGCCTTTAATTTTACTTTGAATTTTTCTAACGTCTGCTCGGTTTCTTTCTCGATGCGTTCGGTTTCATAATAGGCAACCATATCATGGTAGAAAGACAGCATCGACTCACCAAAGCGTAATGCCGAGATCTCGTACATCTTCCTAGAAAGAACTTCGGGATCAGCAGGAATCTTTTGTTCATAATAATCAATAAATGCTTTTGCGAAATCCCGATCACTCTCATAGGTGACGCCTAACGATGGATCATCGATCAAGGTGTTTAAGTAATCATTGCCTTCAACGACTAATGGGGTCCCAGCAGCCATTGCTTCCGTGTATGTCAGTCCTTGTGTTTCTGAAGTGGAGGCACTGACGAAGTAATCGGCAGCGTGGTAATAGATCGCCACTTTATCATTCGCCACTTCGCCGACAAATTGAACATGGTCAGTTAGCGCCATATCCACCACTTTTTCTTCTAATTTTTCTTTATGCGGACCTTTCCCCACGATCACTAATTGCGCATCAGGAATCTTGGTTAGAATTTCCGGCATCCCATCGATGATCGCTTGGATATTCTTTTCATAAGAAATACGACTGAGGGAAAGCAGCATGGGTTGATCCTCAGTGATGCCTAATTTCTCCCGCAATTCTTTTTTCATTTCAGATGTAATGTCCGGTCGACGAAACTTCTCGACTTCGATCCCTGTGGGGATGATCCGCATCGGTGAAACCACACCATACCCCCTCAGCGTATCGATGACTCGTTCACTTGGACAAACAACACCTGTCGAGTGGTTGGCAAATAGCCGCGAAAGATATTTCACGTGAGACGGCCGTAAGACCTTCCCATTGGCGATGTAGTGCAAGTAGTCTTCATACATCGTATGGTAGGTATGGATCACAGGAATTTGCAATTTGCGCCCCACCATTTTCCCTAACATCCCAGAGCCAAACTCGGTATGGGTATGGATCAATTCCAACTCTAACTCTTTGGCGATCAAATAGGCATACAACATGCCGCGCACTACGATTCGCCGATCTTTGAAGGACACAAACGGGACACTTGGCATGCGAATGATATCTTCTTCGTCCAGATCAGCATTGGGATCGGTCGTAGTAAAGATATACACTTTATGGCCTTTTTTCTCAAGCTCTTCTTTCAATGTCTTGATCGATGTCGCCACACCACTTACCTGGGGGAAGTAGGTGTCTGTAAAAAATCCGATTTTCAAAACGGTACCTCCAAACTTTACATTAGTTTCTTTATTCCGTATTCATCACTTTTGTATAAACTTCTTTTAGCTCATATCCGATTTCATCAATACTCTTTTGCTTGGCCGTTTCATAACCCGCTTCACTTAACTGTGGCAACGTGCCATCTACGATTCCTTTGATTTTCTCGATAAACCCTTGATTGGTTTTCTCCATGTATGCATTGTGCCCATTGCTTAGCCACCCTTTATATACTGGAATATCCCGAACAAGCACATTTTGGTGGCTGGCTAACGCCTCAAGGACCACGATCCCTTCTGTTTCTTCATAGGAAGGAAAGAAGAACAGATCAGCCGCTGAATATGCCCCTTCGATGATGTCTCCTTTGATATAGCCGGGAAACAGCACATTTTCTGGATGGTCTTCATTGACAAGGTCGCGGATCTGCTTAGGAATCGTCATCATTGGTGTATGACCAAACCAGATAAACGTATATTCAGGCAATTGTCTAGCTATCTCTACAAAATCAAGAATGCCTTTTCGTTCAAAAAACAAACCGACCGATATAATGACTTTTTGATCAGGTAAAAGCTGAAAATACTCACGAAAGGCTTTTTCTTTCTCATGATCCGGCTGATATTTGTCAAGATCGATCCCGTTTGAGATCGCTTCGATCGGCACTTGGATACCATACCCTTCCAAAAGTTCTTTCGAATAAGGGGTCGGGGTGATCAATTGATCGGCTCTGGAATAAAGATTGATCAAATATTTTTTATATAATGGCGAAAGCTGATTTGAACCGATAAATGAATTTCGAAAATCCTCTTCTGTAGAATGGGCATGGTAAATCACTTTTTTTCCTTGTCTTTTGGCTTTATTGACCATATGCATACTATTGATTCCATACGTGTTGATGTGAAGAATGTCATAATCCTCATCATTTTTATCAAGAGTAAAAGGAATCCCGACAGATGTCAGCGCTCGTTGCTGATGGGCCAATGCGCGACCGATACCTGATTTAGCTAATAATTTTTCTCCTTCAAAATAAAGAAGTACTTTCAAAGATGATTCCTCCTTGGAAATGCTTATATCTGATATTAGTATACCATAGGCGATCGCAGAGATACTCCTACCATGGTCCTAGATTTTGTTCCCCATTTAACCATGATACGGGAAAAGCTCAGGGAATCATAGCTTAATTCCAAGATATGACAAAACTGTTCGTTTTCTGAAAAAAGTAGTAAGTTGTTGCAAGTCAAATCAAACAAAATGTCTTCTTAAAACAAAAAAAGGCAACAAGCAAAAATTGCTTGTTGCCTAGAAATGATTATTTTACATACTGTTCGATTAACTCTACAACTTCTTCCATTGTATCGCAATCTTCTAAAGCACGTTTTGCTAATTCTTGCATGTCAGTGGTTGACAAACGTTTCATTAAGCTACGTGTTTTCAGAACAGATGTTGCACTCATTGAGAACTCATCTAAGCCCATACCTACAAGAAGTGGCACAGCAGTTTGATCGCCGGCCATTTCTCCACACATACCAGCCCATTTGCCTTCAGCATGCGCTGAATCGATCACGTTTTTGATCAAGCGTAAGATGGATGGGTTGTATGGTTGGTACAAGTAAGACACGCGTTCATTCATGCGGTCTGCAGCCATTGTGTATTGGATCAAGTCATTGGTACCAATACTGAAGAAGTCAACTTCCTTCGCAAACTTGTCTGCTAAGACAGCTGCTGCTGGAATTTCGATCATGATTCCGACTTGGATCTCGTTAGAAATCTCAACGCCTTCGTCAATCAATTTTTGACGCTCTTCTTCATACATTTTCTTCGCTGTACGGAACTCTTTCAATGTTGCCACCATTGGGAACATAATACGTAAGTTACCATGAGCAGAAGCACGTAACAACGCACGAAGTTGGGTACGGAACATGTCGTCCCCAAGTTCAGACAAGCTGATACGCAATGCACGATAGCCTAAGAAAGGATTCATTTCATGAGGCAATTTTAAGTAAGGAAGTTCTTTATCGCCACCGATATCCATTGTGCGGACAACCACTGGTTTTCCAGCCATTCCTTCTAAAACTGCTTTATACGCTTTATATTGGTCTTCTTCTGTTGGGAAATCAGGAGAATCCATGTACAAGAATTCAGTCCGGTATAAACCGACTGCTTCTGCACCATTGTTGTGGACACCTTCTAAATCTTTTGGTGTACCAATGTTCGCAGCTAATTCAAAGTGCTTACCATCAGCCGTAACTGTTTCAGCATCTTTTAATTTTTCCCACTCTGCTTTTTGATCTGCGTAGGCTTTCCCAGCTTCAACAAATTCAGCCGCTTGGTCATCTGTCGGGTTGACGATAACGTCACCGATAATGCCGTTAACAGCTAAGATGTCGCCCGCTTTCACTTTTGCAGTGATCTCCATCGTTCCAACGATTGCTGGGATTTCAAGAGAACGTGCCATGATTGCGGAATGAGAAGTACGTCCACCGATATCTGTTACAAAAGCTTTAACAAAGTTGCGGTCTAATTGTGCGGTATCACTTGGTGTCAAGTCATGCGCAACAACGACTACTTCTTCGTTGATCATTGAAGGATTAGGCAAAGTCACATTCAACAAATGCGCCAAGATACGTTTAGCAACATCTTTGATGTCAGCTGCCCGTTCTTGCATGTAAGCATTGTCATCCATTGCTTCAAACATACCAATATACATGTCAGTAACTTCTTTCAATGCAGCTTCTGCATTGACTTTGTTATCTGTCACGTTTTGTTTGATTTGACCGATCATCTCAGGATCTGAAAGAACCATTAAATGAGCATCAAATACTTGTGCTTCTGCTTCACCTAAAGTTTGCGCTGCTTTGTCGCGGATTTGTTGTAATTCCGCTGTTGACTTCGCTAACGCATCATCTAAGCGTGCTTCCTCTGCTGCAGTATCTTCAACTGATACTTTTGAAAAAGATAAATCAGGTTGTACTAACAGGTAGGCTTTCGCAACGGCTACACCATCACTAGCAGCAATTCCTTTTAGCATCTCAACCATTATTCAGACAAACCTTCTTTTTTCATTGTTTCTACGATTGCAGCGATTGCATCTGCTTCGTCAGCACCTTCAGCAGTGATAGTTACATCAGAACCTTGGCCAACACCTAATGACATTACGCCCATGATTGATTTAAGGTTTACTGATTTACCTTTGTACTCTAAGTTGATATCAGAGTTGAATTTGCTTGCTGTTTGAACCAATAATGTAGCTGGACGTGCGTGAATCCCTGTCTCAGCAACTACGTGAAAATCTTTCTTTTCCATATTGATCAATCTCCTTTATGATACGTTTTTTTGTGTGAAGGCAAAATTTCCATGCATGCAATGATACCCGAAAAAAATCGCCCTTTCAACTGTTAAGATTACCATTTTTTTCCTCGATAGACAACCGTTTTCTCTTAAATAAACGATTGAAATAAATGTCCTATTTATTTTCTTGCACGTAACGGTAGATGATCTTCCCATTTAACCCCGCTTCTCCGACAAAAGAAGACCGGTCTTCCAACTGGAGCCAGACATCTCTAAACGCCAGAAATTCCGGCTGTTGGACAATCAATTCTTGGATCTCTCCATTGCGTAAACGTACTACTTCTGCAGCAAAATCTCTGTTCTCCAACGTCTATTCTCACCTCTTTCTTTCTATTATATAGGAATTACTTTTTATTTAAAAGACCGCTTCTATAAGTGAAATCGAAGGGAAAATTTTTAAAGGTAAAATTCTTGCAGTCTGACAAAAAGTTAGTATAATAGAATTATGGTCAGTAAAGGTCAATAACACATTACCTTGAAGGTGACCGTTACTTTGCCCACAGCCCCTTTTCTTTTACAAGCAATCAAATGCGCCGTAAAATAGGGTTGTTGGAACAAATATGAAAGGTCGTGAATCTATGCTTTGTCAAAATTGCGGCAAAAATGAAGCTTCAATTCATTTATATGCCAATGTCAATGGTCAAAGAAAACAACTCGATTATTGTCAAAGTTGTTACCAAAAATTAAAAGCACAATCTGGGAATGCTGCAGCTGCAATGGCGCAAGATCCTTTTGGATTTGGCAATCTTGATGATTTATTCCGTCAAATGTCTCGTCAAATGCAGCAAGGAAATACCCCTTATGAACAAACCCCACCGACACAAACTGGCGGTAACGGTTTTGTTGGCGGGCAACCACCACGCAATAACCAAGCGCCTGCGGGTCTGCTGGGAGAATATGGCATCAATATCACTCAAATGGCTCGTGATGGTGAAGTCGATCCAGTGGTCGGTCGTGATTCAGAAATCAAACGCGTGATCGAGATCCTTAATCGCCGAACCAAAAATAATCCTGTATTGATTGGTGAACCTGGGGTTGGGAAAACTGCCGTTGTTGAAGGGTTAGCCCAAAAAATCGTTGATGGTGATGTGCCACAAAAATTGATGGAAAAAGAAGTTATTCGTTTGGACGTTGCGTCGCTTGTTCAAGGCACAGGTATTCGTGGCCAATTTGAAGAACGCATCCAAAAATTGATCGAAGAAATCAAGCAAGCGGAAAATGTGATCTTGTTTATCGATGAAGTCCATGAAATCGTTGGCGCTGGTGCAGCCGGCGACGGAAATATGGATGCTGGAAACATCTTAAAACCAGCTCTTGCCCGTGGAGAACTACAAATGGTCGGAGCAACGACGTTAAATGAATACCGCATTATCGAAAAAGACGCCGCTTTAGAACGGCGTTTGCAACCAGTACGTGTGGATGAACCTTCTGTGGAAGAAACCATTCGTATTTTAAAAGGCCTACAACCGCGTTATGAAGATTACCATCATGTGAAATATACGGATGAAGCGATCGCAGCTGCCGCTACCCTTTCTAACCGTTACATTCAAGATCGATTCTTGCCTGATAAAGCGATCGATCTGCTAGATGAAACAGGTTCGAAGAAAAACTTGACGATCCAAATCGTTGATCCAAAAACGATCGAAAAGAAATTACAAGAAGCGGAAGAACAAAAACAAGCTGCCTCTCGAGAAGAAGATTTTGAAAAAGCTGCTTACTATCGCGATCAAATCAACAAGCTTCAAAAAATGAAAGAACGTCAAATCAGCGAAGAAGAAACGCCTGTCATCACCGAAAAAGACATGGAACAAATCGTTGAAGAACGGACAAATATCCCTGTTGGGGAATTAAAAGAAAAAGAACAAACCCAGTTGAGGAATCTTGCGGATGACTTGAAAGCTAAAGTTATTGGTCAAGACGAAGCAATCGACAAAGTTGCAAAAGCGATCCGCAGAAATCGGGTCGGTTTAGGCAAACAAAACCGTCCGATCGGCTCTTTCCTATTCGTCGGTCCAACCGGTGTCGGTAAAACCGAATTAGCAAAACAATTAGCTTATGAAATGTTTGGTTCTGAAGAATCAATGATTCGTTTCGACATGTCAGAATACATGGAGAAACACAGTGTATCCAAATTGATTGGTTCTCCTCCAGGCTATGTTGGCTATGAAGAAGCAGGTCAATTGACTGAAAAAGTTCGTCGGAATCCTTACAGCTTGATTCTATTAGATGAAGTAGAAAAAGCCCATCCTGATGTATTGCATATGTTCTTGCAAATTCTCGATGATGGTCGCTTGACCGATGCTCAAGGACGTACCGTCAGCTTTAAGGACACCTTGATCATCATGACAAGTAATGCCGGAACCGGCAAAGTTGAAGCTAACGTTGGCTTCGGTGCGGCGCGTGAAGGTATCACTCGTTCCGTTTTGAATCAATTGAATAATTACTTTACACCAGAGTTTCTCAACCGCTTTGACGGCATCATCGAATTTAAAGCTTTAAGCAAGGAAAACTTGTTATCGATCGTGTCTCTCATGCTGCATGAAGTCAATCAAACCCTTAGCCAACAAAAACTGCATATCGACGTTCCACAAGACGTGCAAGAAAAATTGGTGGATCTTGGTTATAGTGCAACGATGGGGGCTCGCCCATTGCGTAGAACCATCCAAGATCAAATCGAAGACGGCATTGCAGAATTTTATCTTGAGCATCCACAAGTACATCAACTAAAAGCACAATTAGAAGATGCAGATAAAATCATTGTGACCTCCGCTGAGTCCCCTGCACCTCTTGAAGAAGCCAATCCGGCTTCTGAAGAAGAAGCATCGGAAACAAACGAGTAACAAGCTGCCAAAACGTGTAACGAAACGTTTCCTTTGCCAGACAACCATGTTTTGCCAAAAAATTGGGTAATTCCGAGTTGTCTGGCTTTTCTTTTGAAAAAAAACGCCCTATAATGTTATTAATAAATACATAGAATGTGAGGTGAGTCTGGTGAAATTAATCAATGTTACGAACAGCCATTCTCGACTAGTATTGAATCAACTTGAAAATACCGACGCGGAACTTGTAAAGGTTTACACAGCCGGAGATACAACTGTGATCTTTACCTCAGCGCCGAACCACAATGAAATTTTGCTGATCAATAAAAAAAGAACTATTCGCCCGACGGAAGTTGAAGAAATCAAAAATTACTTCTTGAAAAAATTACCTGATGGCTCTTATGATCCTGCAACGATCTCTGTGATCCAAATGCCCGAAGTGGTGGAAATCTCCATCAAAAAAACGTTATCCTCATCACGTTAGCTTTGCCTGATCACGGGTTTAAAAAATATCTATAAAAGGTGACTGTCGCAGCCCTCTTTTATAGATATCTTTTTTTGTCTTCTCTCTTCCTTCTATTAGTTAGTACTTCGACCAACGATACCTGATGTTCAAGTAAAAAAAGAGAGCCATACGCTCTCTTTTCAAGTATATTTATTAGAAATCATCGACTGGATCATCACATTTAGATTGTGCCAATCCTTGGTACTATGAACATTGCCAAAAAATGTGAATTTCTGCGACTCATTATGGATTAGCACGCCATCAGAAACCAATATATCTGAGTCTCCTAAATTCGAACTAAAGTGAATCACATTTTCATTGTAAATTTTCAACAGTTTGTTTTTAATGACCGGAATATATTCTGGATGGTTCAAAAGAGAAATACCAATGCGAATCGGTTCCTCTTCCTGGATAGGTAAATAAGACGCTGTGATCTGAGCGATTTTCCTTAAGAAGAGGGCTTCTTTTTCTATTACAAACGAATGGCGCTGCAAGGCAGCTGCAATCAGCTCTTCCACCTCTAATACTCGTTCGTTCGTAGAGGACAAATCTTCAGTAGACACAAAACTATCCAAAAAGAGATGAAGACAGCCCCATGTATTCATCACTAATTCATAGGTAATGAATTCTTCGATCTCTTTAGAAAGATTATACTTTTGCGACAAGACAGCTACAACATCGGCAGAAAATTCGACCAGCGGATTTCCTAAAAGATTTCTCAGCTTTTGGCCCAAAAGTAGTTTTTCTTGATCCGAGATCGTTTCAGGTATGAAAAGAAAAACCCAGAAATGATAAAAAATCTGTTCTTTCTCAATATCTTGCTGACTTCTGATCGGCAGCAGCTTGATCACTTGCTTTTCCCCATCTATTTGCTTGATTTGCTCATAAATAGTGATGGAAGCATCGTCTAACTCATTGACAATATAGCCTCTCAACACCGCATTTTCAATGATTGAAAACATAATGTCGTGCTTCACTTTTGTGGTTTTTAACGGCTCATATTCTTTAGCTGCTAATTCAACGCTGGCACGGGTTCGCTGATTGATGTATACATTACAAGCCATGATCTCAACTAAATAATGATACATCCTCACACACGGCTCTGCCCCTGTCAAATCAATGGAATCTGTATTGTTATTGATAGTAATCGGAACATTTTGGATAACCAGCATTTTCTTAAGATAGCTGATCAATTTATAACAATAAGAAATACTAAAAATCAATTCTTCCGAGATGTCCACCATACGGGTCTTTCTTTTTCTTAACAAATAGGATAATAGACGATAATAAGGAGATTCTAAGAAATATTTTTTCTTTAGATTCACAAAAATATGCAGGCTTTGTTCTTCATTTAATTCTCGTGACAAATAAACAGTTCTCTTTTTCAGCAAAAAAATTGACTCGTCAAAAGTCGTAAACTCTCTCATATCTTCGGCGATTTCATTGATCAATATTTTCACCTGATACAAAGATTTGTTTGTCGTTTCACATATTTTATCGAGAGACAGCTGCTTCTCCAAAATGATATTTCTAACAACAGTTAATTTATCTACCTGTTTTTTGGTTAAATAAAACCTATACAATTTTTCTATATACTCCAAAATTTTTTACCCGCCTTATTTAAAAAGTATCCCAGTATCCAATTATAGTAAAATAAACTTAAATTTAAGCTCTTTTTTCATTAAACGGACAATTTTAATAAAAACTTCAGAAAAATCCCCTCTTCTTTAAAACAGTACGGGTGAGAAAAACTTGTGAAACGATTCTTATTTTTTGTAACAAAAAGTGTTGGAAACCCTGAAAAAGAACCTGTGAATTAGCTGTTTCCATAAACTTAGAAAAAATTCGTATTCTTTCATTGATTGGTAAGTGACTTGGAGAGTAAAATCATTTTCTAGCTGGACAAACTTCTTTGAGGAATCAAGTTCATTTCAAAGAGCTTGTAATAAAATATCTTCTCTTTTTAGCCAGCAATCTTTGTATTCATAAATGTTGATGATCGACAATTCATCACTCATTTGATTGATTGACCGCATGATTTCTTCATCATCCGAATCAACATTGCCAATGACATGCAAATCATAATGAACACCAGATTTATCCACGCACTCAACGATATAGCTGATCACATCTCCCCAAAAATGTTCCAATCGATGAGTGCCGCCTGCTTTTTCTAACCTTGAACGTTCAGCGATACACAAAACGTTTTTCGAAGAGTATTGCAAGATGTTGATTTCCCCTAGTGATTGTGCTAAGTAGTCAAGAACCGATTGGCGATCATCTTCTTGATCCACAATTAAATTTCTCTCTAAAATCGTATTCGTCTTGTTGCTGAAAAAGCGCACAGTCAACATAGTAGCATTCTTTTGTCGACTGAAATTTATTTTGGTTTGCAGCATTTTGATTCACTCCTTAAAAGAACTTTGATCCTCTGCTATTAAGGATATAGTAAGAACCAGCCGATTTTTATCGTCTTTTTTTCAAAAAAACTACAAATAAAATAATCATTGTTCCTCATTTTTCTTTCTACTGACTAAAAGACCTGTTAATTAGAAACGAGTAGCAACTTCATAAAAATAAAAGAGACAAAAAAACTCTAAGGTTTCTTCAAAGAGTCTTATTGTATATTCTCCTAATATTATGAATCCTACTAAAATCTAGTATTAATGAGATAGTAATTCTAAACAGCTAATTTTTTTGAGATATTTTTAAAATGAAACAAGTACGGATTTATAATTTTAAGCTTGAAGCAACCTTTAATATCTCTGTCCCGTTAAGGTAGAAGATTTGTAGGTACAGATTACAAATTGAATAAAAACATTAATTGATAATTTTCAAATCTATGACTTTGATTGCCTATTCAATAGAAATGCATAAATAGAACAATACGTTCAATCCCCACCTATGCAATAGTTCATACTCGTATAACTACTTCTATAAATAGTATCTTAAAAATGATAGAAGATTGTATTCTACTGAATTGCAGATGTTCACGAAAGAAATAACAGATATGAATCTTCAGAACTGATTCCCCTGACAGCGACTGATTCAGAGCAAATTCTCAGAGACTACGAATAACAATATAATTACTTTGCTAGGTCGAATCCTAGTTGGAACGACAATTCTTTCAACTCTGAGAAGATCTTGACTTAAAATATTAGCCAAATTGTAACATTGCAACAAAATTGTTTTCATATAAATCATTACCGCACGGACAATTGCTACACAGAAAAATATGTGGACTTGATAATCAACATCACTTGACTACTAGAAAATTTGATTAAATTATTTTATAAAAAATCAGATTAATAAAATACTTTCTACTTTTTCATTAAAAATAGCGCAAAAACGGATAATAACTTAATACATCATCATTGTATACTTTATTTAAGCAGTAAATCATCTGCAAAAATTAAAGTGAGGTTTTATTATGAAAAAAGTTATTTTGGGTACTACATTGGCAACATCTTTACTACTAGTAGGAGGAATCACTGCGTCAGCAGATGTTGCTATGCCAGAGGTTCCCTCTGTTCCATTTGCTGTTACTATAACAGAAGGAACATCTAGTTTTGCATTTAATGATATGAATTTAAACGAAACGTTCGAAATAAGTCCAGCATTATTTGTCAACGGAACAATGACAGGAACTATTGAAAACGTTGGCGGAACATTAACAAACTTAACTCGTTCAGTTAATAAAGTTACAATTACAGTTTCTTCTGATTCTGAAGGAATCGTTATCACCGAAAATGGTGATGTTGCCGTTGAAGCAGAAGCTATTTCCCAATCAGTAGCTACCAGCGTAGATACAACTTTCACATTCAATCGTCAAACTGCTTTGCTAGATGGCACACCCACTATCACAGTTACTGCATCAGATACTACTGACTTAGACAATGGCCAAGACCTTTAATTCTTAAAAAGGATAACATATGGATAAAATATCAAAACACAGAGACTCCTTTCTAAGAGTTTCTGTGTTCTTCCTCATATTGACAATAATCGCAAATATAAATATAAGTATTGCAACAGCGAATGAGACAACGAATACTTTAAAACTATCGCTTAGCGATACCGAATATGAGACATCAAGAAATACTATTACTCTTCCTTCTGATGTTGATAAAAAGTATACATTTGACATTAAATTGGAAAACATCGGAGCTGGTGATTCATCAATAGTGGTCACTCCCTTTGCTTCAACTGCTATTTCAAGAGAATCCTCTATTTTGTACACTTCGAATACAGAGAACCTTCTCGATGATAAATACGACTTTTCAAATTATGTTACTATCGCTTCAGAAGCTATAGACGAAGAGAATCAAATAGAAATTGCTCCTAATGAATCTGTTGGTGTCAGCATTACCATAAATGTTCCAGACGACATAGAGCTTGAAGGTACTGTAATGGGTGGAATTAATTTTAAGCAAATATTAGGTGTTCAAACAGCTGAAGATTCTATTAGTATTGCGTCTGCCTACGAGTCTATCATTTTTATCAACTTAATTTTTAGCAAATATGAGGATATTCAAGATATTATTTATCAAGATTTCTCATTTGTTGCTCTTCAGGACACGATAAACCTACAATTTTATGCCCTCAACTATAATCCTATTTTAGGCAACTTAAACAATGCGCTCTACGAACTAATAAACCCAAATGGAGAAACAATTGCCTCTGGAGAGTTAGCAGATTCCGTTCTTTTAACGCCGTTAACCAAATCAAGAATGCAGATTCCTTTAATAGACGATAGTGAGCTTATTGAAGGCGAATACCGTTTAACAATAGAAACAACTAGAAAAGCGATCACCACTACTTTTTCTTATGAGAAAGAGGACTTGGATAACTTCAAAAAAGAGAACCGTCCAACGAACGCTGCCAACGTTCAGACAAATAATCAAATCCTTATCTGGATCATCTTTGTTCTCATTGCAGCGCTAGCAACTGCAGTCATCTACATTTTAAAATCAAAAAGAAAAAGAGAGGGCTAGTTCCTCTCTTTTGTTCTGCTTCTACTTATTCCATTGGTCATCAATTATTGAGAGATTCCTTTTTAAAGAAATGTTGCGTATCTTCTCTCCATGGTTTCCTCTTTAGGAAGAAATAGAAGAAGTGAGACAAGAAAAACTGCTCATATCAAATAAGCGGTTTTTCCTAATATAAATCTAAACATATTTGTTTCAATGATCATTTCTTTTGAAAAAAATGTTGCTGTCTCACATTGGCTTTTCTTCCCTAAAAAAAACTCAGTACCAGCCTCATCCTCAACATCACTGATTGAATCTTCTAGTTTGGTAGAATCCTTATCAAGCGAGTCTTCTTCCAAGTTTGCTTGCTCGTCGTAAATAGATTCTGCTTCTTCCTTTTGGCTCTCAGAATCATCTTCGATGCCATTGTCTTCTTGCTTTTCATCGTCTTGGTCTTCAGTCATTAAATTCTCATCCGATATCTCTTCTTTTTCCTCATCCGTCTGATTCATTTTTATATCTTTCGTAAAGGTCTCTGAATCATCAATTGCTGTAAAAGTGACTGATAGGTAGTACTCAGAGTTGGAATCAAGATATTCCTTTATGTTCAATGTTGCAGCTACGTTAAGAATCATTGATGCTTCATCAGTATCCTCAATCTGAATGATTTTCTCTTCCGAACCGTTCACGCTGTTTAGTTCTGCTGAAAATGCCTTCCCGACAGCTGTGATCTCTACGCCAAAAGCACCTTCACTGCCGTTGCTATCGACGGTCAGCTGAAGATCTTGTGTGGTTTTCAACAAATAATAGTGTTCGTCCTTAAAGTCAATCGTGTTCAAATCAAAAATCAACGTTTCGGAAACCTCATCAGCCGCAGCCTCTACTGTTGGAAAGAAAAATATCGCCGAAAATATAAATAACAAACTTTTTAGCACTACATGGTCCCCTTTCTTCTTTCAGAAATCACTTTTATTTAACAAATAATCATTCGCTTTAGCAAAATCGATCTATAGATAACTAGTAGACTAGCAATGAGACTAATTCATTTTGAAGTTATGAAGCCATGGTTCACCAACTGAAAACTTAAGCCATCTGTTAGAAGTGCTTCAAATGAAGTTTTAAGGGCTATAACCGAATCATGCTCAGATAAAGAAAGTTTAGTCTTCACTAGTAGCATCTGACAAAAAGAACTTGTCCCTCGATCAAATGATTAAATGACCTCTATCACTGGCAATCTATTCTCTGCTTTCCCTCTACTTTCAAACAAGTGAAAATTTCCTGAATCACCAAATGTGCCTATGATATTTTTCTATTCATTTCAAGTGCACTTCCTTGCGGTCATCTTTAATACTACGCTCTTTTTCCAACTCTTTTTATCTTCTTTTAAAAGAATGTTTATAAATTAGGATAATTGTCTGATCATTGGACCATTGCCCCAATCACACAGCCTTCTTTCTGTATCAAAAGCACGTTTTCAGCAAAAAAAAGCCCCTTCTTATCCATTTTGATAAGAAAGGACTTTCTACGATCGTTCAATTCAAAAAGATCAGCCTTACGTACAGAGTTGCGCATACCTAGACAGGCTCGCGGGAAACGGCTCTTACATCAAACTCTTCAATTCGACATCTGGGTACTTATCTGCGAACCAACGCATCGCAAATTGATTCTCAAACAAGAACAATGGCTGGTCGAAACGGTCTTTCGCTAAAATGTTACGACTGGAGCTCATACGCTCATCCAAGTCTTTCGGATCGATCCAACGGGCGATCTTGTGGCCCATTGGGGTCATGATGACTTCCGCATTGTACTCATTCATCATGCGATATTGGAAAACTTCAAATTGCAGTTGCCCGACAGCACCGATGATATACTCATCACTAAGATACGTCTTGTACAACTGGATAGCCCCTTCTTGGACCAACTGATAGATTCCTTTATGGAAAGATTTTTGCTTCATCACATTTTTCGCAGTAACTTTCATAAAGAGTTCCGGAGTAAACGATGGCAGCTCTTCGTAAGCAACTTTTAGTTTTCCTTCATAGATCGTGTCACCGATTTGATAATTCCCCGTGTCATAGACACCAATAATATCTCCGGCGACAGCTTCTTCAATATTTTCACGGGTATCAGCCATAAATTGAGTCACATTGCTGAGTTTCATTTTTTTGCCAGTACGTTCTAAAGTAACGTCCATGCCTCGTTCAAAGGTTCCTGAACAAATGCGGACAAAGGCGATCCGGTCACGATGGGCAGGATTCATGTTTGCTTGGATCTTGAATACAAACCCAGACATTTCTGGTTCATAAGGACTGACTTCCTCACCAGCTAGTGTTTTATGTCCGTAAGGTGCTGGTGCAAAAGTCAAGAAGGTTTCTAAAAAGGTCTGTACGCCAAAATTTGTGAAAGCAGAACCAAAGAATACAGGGGTTTGATCGCCCCGAGCGATTTTTTCTGTATCAAAGGCGTCGCCAGCTTCTTGCAGCAATTCCACTTCTTCTAAAACTTGTTGGAACAGCCCATCTTCGGCAAATGGATGATCTGCTGGGAATTGACCATTTTCATCTAGGGCAACTAAACGTTCCCCACCGTGATTGTCAGGACGGTAAAATTCGACCCGTTGGTTGTGGATATCATACAGTCCTTCCAAGCCTTTCCCCATGCCGATCGGCCAATTCATTGGAAATGATTCGATCTCTAAAAGATCTTCTAGTTCTTCTAATAATTCTAATGGTTCGCGGCCATCACGGTCGAGTTTATTGATAAAAGTAAAAATCGGAATACCACGTTTTTTAACGACCTGGAAGAGTTTTTTCGTTTGTGCTTCGATCCCTTTTGCGCTATCGATCACCATGACAGCACTATCCACCGCCATCAAGGTACGGTAGGTATCTTCAGAAAAGTCCTCATGCCCAGGGGTATCTAAAATATTGACCCGTTTGCCTTGGTAATCAAACTGCATAACGGAACTGGTAACGGAGATCCCCCGTTGTTTTTCGATTTCCATCCAGTCGGACTTTGCGAAATTACCAGTCTTTTTCCCTTTGACCGTACCAGCTTGGCGAATCGCGCCACCGAATAATAATAATTGTTCTGTAATGGTTGTTTTCCCCGCATCCGGATGGGAAATAATCGCAAAGGTACGGCGACTATCGACTTGTTGTTTTAATTTTGGATTATCCATTGATTCTATTGCTCCATTTCTTGTATTTACAATGCGAACAGTGTCTATTTTAGACTGTCGCTAGTTTTCTGACCAAATCAGTATATCATGGATAAGGGTGATAAAAAAGCAAAAAAAGACAAGAAACCCCTTTGACTACTCTCTTTTAGAGAGTTAGGCAAAGGGCGCTCCTTCCATTTTGATAGAAATAAATTAAAATGCTGGCAATAAGGTATCGCTATGCTCGTTTTCTAAAAACTCACGAACTTTATCGCTAGTCATGGCACGGCGCAATACAGCGATTTTTTCAGAATCTTGATTGTCTTCTCGAGCAACCAATGAGATAGCAAAGCGATCATCGATGGTCTTTTCTAAGAAAAGGGCATCTGCTGGTTTCAAACCGATTTTCGCGATATAGGTTGGGTAATTGTATACCAAAGATACGTTTGGTTCATCATAGGCTTCCGCAAGATTCAGTAAATCGACAGATAACCACTCAAAATTTTTCGGATTTTCGGTAACATCTTTAAGTGTTCCATTGACACCAACGCCTTCTTTAAGGGTGATCAATCCTTCTTCTGCTAAAATCGCTAACGCTCGACCTTCATTGGACACATCATTTGGCAATGCGACTTTCGTTCCTTCTGGAATATCATTGATATTCGTATACTCTTTGGAATAAAAACCGACTTTTGCGTTGTAGATTTTATCTAGTGCCACTAGGTTTGCATCTTTTTCTTCATTATACATTTGCATATATGGTTCATGTTGCGCAAAGTTAGCATCGACCTCGTCATTATTCAGCAACTCATTGTACTGGATATTGTCATTGACTTGGACCAATTGGATTTCCCAGCCATCTTCCACTGCTTCAGCTGCAACCTTTACGACATCGGTCATTGGCGTCGTTTGCGAAGCGACCTTGATGATTTTCTCTTCGCTCGCTTCATCAGAACCTGTACCGCAAGCCCCCAATACACCTAATGCCAATACACTCAATCCTAAAACAAATCCTTTTTTCACTTTTATTCCTCCTATTTTCGTTTATCAAGTTTTCTTGCTGCTTGATTGCCAATCCCTTGCAGGATAAAGACCAAAAGAATCATGATGATAATTGCAAAATACATCACGCCATACTCATAACGCTGGTACCCATAACGGATCGCAAAATCGCCGATACCGCCGCCACCAACGATCCCCATCACCGTCGAATAAGAAACCATGCTGACTGCTGTCGTCGTTAAAGATAAAATCAAGCCGCTTCTAGCTTCCACTAGTAAAAACGACCAAACATACTGCCATTGACTGACACCAAGAGATTTCGCCAAATAAGAAACTTCTTCTGGAACATCCAACAGCACTTGCTCCGTCAAACGAGCAAAAATACTCATAGCAACGATGCTCAAAGGAAAACTGGCGGGAATCGGTCCAAATGAGCTGCCTAAAAGCATCCGCGTCAACGGGATCAACGCTACAACAAATAATAAAAAAGGAAACGAGCGGATGATCGTCACAATGAGATTCAAACACTCATAAAGAAATGAGACTTTTTTCCCTCGGCTGCGACTGAGAAAAAGCCAGACACCTAACGGTAGACCTAAGACAATGGCTGCGAGCATCGAAATGCCCATCATGATCGCTGTTTCTTTCAAAGATTGCAGCAATTCAGGCAGATAATACAAAATACTCTCACTGATCGTCATGCAGCAGACTCCTCTCCACTTTGCTCACATAAGAGCTTTCAATGCGGACGATTGGTTGTGGCTGATTGGCAAACTCCGCCTCAAAGACGGCGTCCTCCAATACAAACACACGTTGACAAATTTGTCGGACGGCCGATAGCTCATGACTGACAAAGACGACAGCTGGTTGAAACGTCTGTTGAACATTTTGCAGCAAAGCAAGAACATCGGCTTTCGTATCTTCGTCCAGCGCACTAGTGGGCTCGTCACACAGCAAGATTTTTGGCTCACGGATCAAAGCCCGTGCAATAGCCACTCGTTGTTTCTCTCCGCCGCTTAACTTGGCCGGATAGATGTGGGCTTTATCTTCCATGCCAACAAACGAAAGCATCTCAAGTACCATATCTGCTGACTTTCCCATTAACTTCAAGGGCAAATAGACATTTTCGAAAACGGTTCGATTGTGTAACAGATTGTAATTTTGAAAAATCATGCCGATTTCTTGTTGTGCACGTAGCAGATGCTTTTTATTCGATGTATCGATTTTTTTGCCATCAAAAAGTAATTCCCCGCTGTCTGGGGTTTCAATCAAGTTTAAAAGCCGCAACAACGTCGATTTTCCTGAGCCGCTTTTGCCGACGACCCCAACGATTTCTCCTGCCTGAACAGAAAAAGACAAACCACCGAGAACTTTTCGATCGTAACGCTTTGTGAGATTGATCGCTTCTAACATCTTTTTCCTCCTAATCAAACAGCAATGCTAAAAATTCAGAAGCGGTCATCTGATGGATAAACTGATCAATGGCGATTCCCTCTAGCAAGCGGCTAATGGTGCTTTTTTCAAAATCAATACCTTGCAACATCGCTTCAAGTTCACTGATCTCTTTTTGTCCAAAAAAATCACCGGTAATTTGAATCGCTGCAATCTTGCCTTTGTTGACAGTAAAATCGACTTCAACAATCCCAACCTGCTCAAACCGCTTTCTTTTTTGCCATTCGAAAGCAGGCGCTTCATTAAAAATCCACTCATTATTGGCATATCGTTCTTCAAAGAGTGTTTGGATCGCTTGTCGATCGGTTTCCGTTAAGACGATCTCTTGCTCACTGATTTCATCAATCGATTCTACTTCATAGATTCGGCAAAGCAGTGTATCTCGAAATTCCTTGGTATCCATTGATTGGTATTGCTCTGCCAAAAAGGGCTTGATATTCGTCACACTTTTCCGAACTGATTTCGTGGCTTTAGAAGCAATTTTTTCTTGGGCAACATGTAGAACTTTCGTCAATTCTTCTAGATCCACATCATACATCAATGTGCCATGGGAATACGTCCGGCCTTTTTTTGTATACATCGCATTGCCAGAAAACTTTTTCCCATCAATGAACAGATCATTACGGCCATGTACTTCAACATCCTTGGCTCCCATTGCCGCTAAGCCTTTCATGATAGGTTGTGTTGCACTTTGATAGTCACCAAAGCTCGTGGCATCTTTTTTGGTGACAAAACTAAAACTCATATTGCCTAGATCGTCATAAACCGCTCCACCACCAGACGTTCTGCGAGTCAAAACGATCTTACGGCTTCTTAGATAGTCAAAATCAATCTCTTGATACGCATTTTGATTTCTGCCGATTATAACACATGGTTTTTGTATGTATAACAGAAGACAAGGCTCCGAAACATCTACGTTATTCATCAAATACTCTTCAGTCGCCAAATTGTAACGGATATCTTCACTAAGCATACGGTAAAATTTCATTTCAAGCCCCTCATTCTCATTATATTTCTATGGATATTCTCGCTTTTCTTACGGAAAATTGCAATCAAACTGCTTAACGATAAGATACACGTGTTTTTTTATCTGTTTTTAAACTGTATTATTCAATAAATTTATCGTAACCGTTTCTTCCATACAAATCAAGGGGAATACGTAAAAAAACGAACAAAAAAGACCAAAGCAACTGCCTTGGTCTTTCTCATTTCATTTATACGGAACTTTAACGGCGAGGCTCATCTTCCTCAAAATCTTTACGGAAATAGCGCCGCTCTTCCTCTGGTTCCACTTCCCCTTCTTCCGGGTCGTGGAAAATCACCCGGATCTTCAAGACGCGTGATCCTTCCATTTCTTCAGAGATCAGCTTCACATTGTCCACTTCGAAGGATAGTTTTTCTCCTTCATCGGGGATTAATCCTAAAGCAGTGATCAAATATCCTGCCATCGTATCCACATCACTCATATGCAAGCTCATGTTGAAGGCTTCATTAAAATCATCGATCAACATGCGTCCTTGGATGACATATTCTTTATCTGAGATTTTTTCATAAAGCTCTTCGACTTCATCTGATTCATCATCGATCTCGCCGACGATTTCTTCTAGCAAGTCTTCTAGTGTAACCAATCCAACGACGCCGCCATATTCATCAAGCAAAATCGCCATTTGGTTTTGGGTTTTCTTTAATTCATAAAGCAAATCATCGATAAAGACCGTTTCTGGCACAAACAATGGTTCCTGCAGGATTTGTTTGATGTCCATCGTATCAAAGCCGTATTTGTACGCACATTTCAAAAGATTTTTGGTATGTAGAATCCCTACGACTTTGTCTTTATCTTCATTATATACAGGAATACGAGAATAATTTTCTGCTAAAATTTCAGTCAAAATTTCTTCTACTGAGTCATTGATGTCCACCATAAAGGCTGAGGTTCTAGGAACCATGACTTCCCGGGCGACTTTCGTGTCTAATGAAAAGATCCCTTGCAGCATCTCTAATTCATCTTCTTCAAAGACCCCTTCTGTTTCCAACATATACCGCATTTCATCACGGGTCATCTTCGTGTCTTCATCGTCAAATTCCATTGGAGTGATGCGCGCCAATAAACTTGTCGAAGCAGATAAGAACCAGACGAAAGGTTTTGCAATAATCCCGATCGTTCGAATGACACCAGAAGTGAACTGGGCAACTTCTTCTGATTTGTTCATGGCGATCCGTTTTGGATACAACTCACCGAAAACGATCGACACATACGTCAAGATCGCTAAAACAATAATGTTCGCTAAGCTTTTAGCCGCCGTCCCTCCACCTAATAAAGGTGCCAAACGGGTCGACAAGGTATCTGCCAGAGATGCCCCAGATAAAATATTCACCAAGGTAATCCCAACTTGGATCGTTGACAAGAAATTTGTTGGATTATCAATGATTTTCAATAATTTTTGTGATTTGACATTTCCTTCTTCCGCTTTTTGCTCCACACGGTTTTTGTTAACTGAGACAACTGCGATCTCAGAGGCCGCTAGAAAAGCGTTGATCAATGTCAAAACGATCAATAATAAAATTTGCGCTAGAAGCGACTGACTCTCGGGGTCAGCATTCATAATAGCATTCTCTCCTTATTTTTTCATTTTCTAAAAAAAATCGTGGGCTTAGCCCACGATAAAATCCTATCACAAAGTTTTTTTCTTTGCAATAAAAAACACCAGTCATTGATTATTCGATCAACCGTTCCTGATTTTTCTTAATTTTGTCGTCTTTGATCAGGCGAACAATAAAGACGACGATCGTTCGGCAAATCGCATAAAATGGCACACCTAGGAAAATCCCCAGCAAGCCAGCTAGATTTCCAGCAACTAATAAGACCAAAATGATCGTTAACGGATGGATCGCCAATGATTTTCCGATTACATTCGGGTAAATAACATTTCCGTCTAATTGTTGGACGACCAGAACCACGATACAGCATAATAATGCGCGAAATGGTTCATCAAAGACCGTCACTAACACCGCCGGAATCAAACCAAGATATGGGCCTAAATAAGGGATCAAGTTTGTGACGCCTGCAATTACCCCAAAAAGAAAGGCATAGTTAACGCCGATCATCCAGTAACCAATAAACGTGAAGGTAGCGACAAAAATACATTCGATCGCTTGCCCACTAATGTAATTGGATAATGTCTTGTTTAAGTCACCTAGCAACCCAACAATCTGATCTCGTCTTCTTTCTGGAAAGACAGTTTTCAGATTAGGAACTAGCTTTTCTCCATCCTTCAACATGTAAAAAAGGATGAATGGTACTGTAACGATGATCATCGTCGCGGAAGCAATCGTACTGACGATCGATCCTAAGCTAGTGGATAACCCACTAAGAAACTGCTGCAGCAAAGAACCATAAGAAAGATTTAGGTTTTCTAACTGCTGCGCGATATCGATTTGTTTGAAAAATGGATCATCTGCGATTCTTGAGATCCAACTTTCCATATTTTTGGCAAATGTTGGAATATTTTCCGCCAATGAAGTAATCTGACTCACTAGATTAGGAATAACGCTGACGAAAATCAAGATGATTGCTGCTACTAATAACAACAGAACCAATATGACAGCAAACAGTCGTTTTATTTTTGTGGTTTTCATCAAAAATAAGACGATTGGATTTAGCAGGTAATACAGAAAGCCAGCAATCAATACTGGTGCAAATAAAGTAGAAAAAAACGTGCCGATCGGTGCAAATAGAAAATTGACTTTACTTAACACAAACACGAGTGTCACTAAAACCAATGCTTCCAATGACCAAAAGAACAGTTTTGATTGTTTGAATTTGTCGAACAAAAGATTCCCTCCCTTTTTTATAACATTATAGATGATTTTGAAAAAAAAAGCTTGCGACTTTAGCCGCAAACAAAAAAAATTTGTAAAAAAAGTGGTATACTATTAAAAATAACGGAGAAATCTTAGCTGAGGTGAATTTTTTATGCATATTGCACAAACAAAAGATACGCTGAGTGACATTTATTTGGCGTCATTGAAAATACGAAATCAAGTATTCGTGAAAGAGCAAGGTGTTCCATTAGCATTGGAAGTAGATGAAAATGAAGCATTGGCAGTCCACTTTGTCTTATATGACGACGATAATGAAGCAGTCGCAACCTTGCGTTTCTTACCTATCTCTGATCATGAAGTGAAGTTGCAGCGAATGGCGGTCCCCGCTGCTCATCGAGGTTCAGGTTATGGCAGACAACTGATCGAAGGTGCGGAAGCCTTCATTCAAAAACAAGGAATCAAAAAAGTCACTTTAGGGGCACAAATAACCGCAAAAGAGTTTTACTTGAAGTTAGGCTATCAGCCTGAAGGCGATGTCTTTTTAGACGCAGATATGCCCCATATCAAAATGAGCAAAACCTTTAACGAGAAGTGATTCCTTAAAACAGCGACCACAAAACAGATCCTTCCTCTGTTTTGTAGTCGCCGTTTTTTTATTTCTCTGCTTCAATGATCTCTTCAATCGCTGCCAGCAACGCTTGCGCCACCCTTTGATCATACCCTTCACTTGTAATCATTGCCAAATCATTGTCACTGTTCAAATAGCCTAACTCCAATAATACTGCTGGAAGATATTGTTCTCGCAACACATAATAGTTACCAAAACGAGTGCCGTTGGAACTCAATGCCACCGAAGAACTCAAATTGGCAGTGATCGTTTCTGCCATCTCTTTTGCCCCAGTATAGTAATAGTAAGTTGTCAGACCTTGATTACTGTTTGGTATTTCTGAATTATCGTAATGAATACTGATAAATAAATCTGGTTCTTCTGAAAGCGAAGCAGCGGTGATATCAGACAGCGAGAGATAACGATCTTCAGTGCGAGTATAACTGACTTGAATACCTGCTTCTGTCAACACTTCGCCGATCGTTTGGACCGTTGCTAGCGTCAAGTCTTTTTCCATGATCGTTTGATCCGTTGACAGTGCCCCAGAATCTTCGCCGCCGTGACCTGCATCAAGGACGACTTTGAAGTTCGATAGATCTTTTGGGATTGCCGAAAGCGCGACTTCTTGAATCGATGATGATTGCTTTTCAATATAACCAGTTACCCCATCGTCTGTTTGAATTTCAACCATGTCTTCTGTTTGACTGATGAAGGTTGCCCAACTTCCCCGATGGATTTTTCCAATGACTGTCTCTTGACTTGTTGACTGATAAATCGGTACATAATCGTTCTCACTTTCAATCGCTGCATCGTATTCTGAGGGATCTACATAAATTTGAACCATACTGGCAGTCTGAGCGGTCTCTTCTGTTTGAGCGTTAAGCTCAGTTTGAGAAGTACTTTCTTGACTCTCCTCACGAGCGGATTGGTCGTTTCTCAACACAGCAAACCCCGCTGCAAAAAGCAGAATCATGGTGGTCCCGATAACAAGCTTCCCTTTTTTCTTCATGTGCTTCCCCCACTAATTTTCTTGATCTCTCTATCATGGGACTGTCAGCTTAAACAGAACTTAAAACCTGCTGATTGAAGCATTCCATTAGAAACAAAAAAAACTTCAACCAACTTGGTTGAAGTTTCTTAGGGAAAATGAGCGATTCGACCCATTTTACTTATTTTTGAGACAACTGCTTGTAGCGATCATACCAAATGTCCACATACCCTTGCGAAAAGGGTCCTTTGCCATTATTGATCCAATCTACTAAAATTTTGACATTTTCTTTCAAGATAAAATCAATGTCTTGCGGATATTGCATAATCTTACTGTGCAATTCATACTCATCCACATCTAGTAAACGTTTCTCGCCATCAGGAAATACTTTGATATCAAGGTCATAATCGATATATTTCAATGCCTCTTCATCAAGTAAATACGGTGAAGCAAGATTACAATAATAGGAAACCCCCTTTTCTCGAATCATTGCAATAACATTAAACCAGTATTTTTTATGAAAATATACAATTGCTGGTTCACGGGTAACCCAGCGTCTTCCATCTGATTCGGTCACTAATGTATGATCGTTGACCCCTATCACTGAGAATTCACTGGTCTTTAAGACCATCGTATCCCGCCACGTTCGATGCAAATTGCCGTCATGTTTGTAGCTTTGAATGCTGACAAACTCTCCTTCTTTTGGAACTCGCATAGCAACCCTTCCCTCAGCAAGAAAACTTGCGTTTTGTTTGGGTGTTCATTACACCGACATCGTTAATATTATAGCAATAAAAGAAAGCTTTGCCTAGAAATCTTTATCGAGTTTCTGATATTTCTTTAATTGCTCGACTAATTTCTGCTGAGGTTTTGGAAAAACATAGTTTTCAAAGGATTCTTTGGCAGCCCATTCGCTGTCTTGTAACGGGATTTCTCCCCGTTTTCTACCGTAAAATAAAAGGACATGCCATTTCAAATGGCTAAAAATATGAGTGATCTCGCCGAAATGTCGTTTTTGCCAAACGACAGGAAGACCAGGAAAAATCTCGAGTGCATCCTCTTCTGCAATCAAATCCAACTGCAACTGTTCCTCTTTTACCCATGTTCGCTGCAAAGCATCATATTGTTCTTTCGTTACTTCTACCAACGGAAAATGCCACATAGAGGCCAATAAGCCTGTTTCAGGTCGCTGCACGAGTAGAAACGAACCTTGATCTTCGATGGCGCCAGCGATGTAATAGACATCTTTCGGCTTTGCTTTTTTCGATTTCACTGGAAAGTCTGTTTGTCGATTCTCCGCATATGCAAGACAGTACTGACCGATGGGACACTCTTCACATTTCGGTGTAGTGGGTGTACAGATTCGTGAGCCAAGATCCATCAAGGCTTGATTAAACTCACCAGGTTCATCGGGGGAAATGATTGTTCTCATCGCCTCGTCAAATGGTCTTCGGCTGCTGGCTTTCGCAATATCTGCTTCGATACAAAATAACCGACTGACGACCCGCATCACATTTCCATCGATTGCCGGTTCTGGCAAGCCAAAAGCAATACTGCCAATGGCTCCAGCTGTGTAGGGACCAATTCCTTTTAATGAGCGAATCTCTTCAATTGATTGGGGCATTTCTCCGTCGAATTCGGCAACGATTTGCTGTGCAGCAGCCTTAAGGTTACGGGCACGAGAGTAATAACCTAAACCTTCCCAAACCTTTAAAAGCTTTTGTTCTTCGGCTGCCGCCAAGTCTTGGATCGTCGGGAATTGTTCCATAAAACGATAGAAATAGCCAATCACTGTTTCCACTCGTGTTTGTTGAAGCATGATCTCTGAGATCCAGATTGCATACGGATCGTTGGTCGCCCGCCAAGGCAGATTGCGTTTTTCTTTATGATACCAAGTTAAAAATGTTTCTTGGAACGTCTTGATTTTTTCTTCATCCCAAGTTTCCCATTGCTTACTCATCCATTACTTCCTCATCTAAGAATCGTTGTATATCATCGATGGCAAACCCTTTTTGATAAAGGCCTTGCTTGATTTTCATTTTTCGTTTCATCAATGGTAACCGCTGATGCCGCCGCATAAGTCGGGCCCCTTCTCTTTGGAGCGCTTCATTTTCTTGGTCCTCATCTTTTTCCATCGGTAATTCATCCAAAATCATCTGAATGACTCCTTGATGAAAACCTTTTTGCATCAAATGCATTTTTATCTTTTGGATCATTTCTTTATGGCTTTTGTTGTGAAAACGACGCATCGCTTTTTCAGCCGTATGATACCCGACTTCAAACTGCATTTCCTCGGTATACAAAGGCAATACTTCCTGAATCACAGGATCTTTCAAGCCTTTTTTTCTCAATTGCTGACTGATGACCACGGGTCCTTTATCACTCATGCGGACTTGGGTGCGAATGTAGCTTTCTCCGTAGTTTTTGTCATCGATCAAATTCAACTCTTTCAGACGTTCAACGACTAAGTCTCGGTCTTGTTTTTCGATTTCTTTGTCTTTCAAATAGGTACGGACTTCCATTTCAGAACGCAGCTGATAGCTGATATAGTTCATGGCTTGCTGCAATCCTAAATCAAACCCCGCACTTTTTTTGATTTCTTTTAATTCTTCTTCACTCAGTTCCTTGCCTTTTAATAGCCGAAAACGGACCAAAAGATCTTCTGAGACCCGCAGCGTTTCACCTTCTGATGTCGCCACTTCATAAAATGGTCCTTTTCCTTTATTGATACGAATAATTGTATTCATCTTCTTCACCTCGCGAACGTACATTCTATTTTACCACAACTACGATGAAATTCCTTCTAATCAAGCTGAAAAAATGTGGTAAAATGAACTGACTATTTTATTTAAGGAGTTCACATGGCAAATACACAAGTCCAGCTTGGACAAAAACTACAACTAACGATCAAACGCTTGGGGATCAACGGAGAAGGCATCGGGTATTACAAAAAGCTGATCATCTTTGTTCCCCGTGTTCTACCGGGGGAACAGGTCATTGCCGAAGTCACCAAAGCCTCTCCCCGCTTTGCTGAAGCTAAGATGACCAAAATCATCAAGCCAAGCAGCGATCGCATCCAACCACCCTGCAAGTTTTACGACCGGTGCGGCGGCTGCCAATTGCAGCACTTAGTCTACGACAAACAATTAGACTTCAAAAAAGACCTATTGAAACAAGCACTTGAAAAATTTAAGCCAAAAGGTTACCAACAGTTTGAACTAAGGGATACTTTAGGCATGGATGTTCCTTGGCATTACCGCAACAAAGCACAATTTCAATTGCGTTACAACAGTCAAACCAAACGAATCGAAGCGGGTTTATACGAAATGGAGTCTCATCGCTTAGTCGCCATTGATGATTGCCTCGTACAAGAACAAGATACGCAAAAAGTGATCAACGGCATCGTCCAATTGTTGAACAAATACCAGATCCCGATTTACGATGAACGAAAAAATAGCGGGATTTTACGAACATTGATGGTTCGCATCGGGATCGCCACTGGCGAAGTCCAAGTTGTTTTCATTACCAATTCTGTCAAACTGCCGCAAAAAAATGCGCTGATTCGCGAGATCAATCAGCGCTTGCCGCAAGTCGTTTCCATCATGCAAAATGTGCAAAACAAAAAAACGTCCGTCGTCATGGGAGAGGAAACGATTCATCTTTGGGGCAAAGAAGCGATCGAAGAACGGTTGAATGAACTGACCTTCGACTTGTCCGCCCGCGCATTCTTCCAGCTGAATCCGCAGCAAACCAGCGTCTTGTATCAAGAAGGGTTAAAAGCCCTTGACTTAAGCAAAAATGAAACAGTTGTTGATGCTTACTGTGGTGTGGGGACGATTGGGTTGAGTGTGGCACCTTATGCCAAAGAAGTCCGCGGCATGGACATTATTCCTCAAGCGATCGAAAATGCCCAAGAAAATGCCCACCGTATTGGTGCCCAAAATACCCATTATGAAACGGGAACTGCTGAGGAGCTCTTACCAAAATGGTTCAATGAAGGCTTCAAACCTGATAGCATCATTGTTGATCCGCCAAGGACAGGCTTGGATGAACGATTATTGCAAGCTTTGCTGAAACAACCACCGAAGAAGATGGTCTATATATCTTGTAATGTTTCTACTTTAGCAAGAGACTTAGTCCAATTAGCCAAAGTGTTTCACGTAGAATATCTGCAATCAGTAGATATGTTTCCACAAACCGCCCGCTGCGAAGTGGTGGTAAAATTGACCCGCAAATAAACATTCGCCTGACAAATCATCTTGTGATCTGTCAGGCTATTTTATTGCACCTATCGTTTCAGCGTATTTTCAATGGAAAAATGAATCGGTCTGTATGATGAGAATCTTTGTATCATTATAATCATCATCAAATCCCCAATCATTAAAGCCGAAGAATCGTTCGATCCCTTGAAAAGTAATGGGTCAAAATGTTTTTTATTATATAATATTTAACACTGCAAGAAAGCAATTCTAAGTACAAAAAAAATCGAGAAACATAGAAAAAAAGCCAGAACTGATTCTTTCAGTTCCAGCTTTTTTATTCAGAAATGTGCAACTGCAAGCTGCTTTTTATTTTGTAATCAAAGCATCTAAACTAGCCACTGCCAGACTCATCTTCGCGATTTTATCCAACAAGGCAAAACGGTTGCGGCGAATCTGTTCATCTTCCACCATGACCATTGTTTGATCAAAATAAGCTTCAATCAATGGGCGCAGTGCCACTAAGCTTTGGTAGTTTTCTTCCATCGTTTGATGTGGGAACTTGTTCTCTACTGTTAAGACCGCTTCATACAAGGCAGTTTCAGAGTCGTTTTCAAACAAGGCAGGATCAATTGCTGCTTGTTCCAATTCGGCTTTTTTCGCTAAATTGATTACTCGGGTCAAGGCTTCCATCGATGGTTTGAAGTCGGTGTCTTGCAGATGTTCTCTTAACATCTGAGCCGTTTCAAATAGCGTACTGATATCTGCTTGGCGTGCGCCTAAAACAGCTTCAATGACATCATGACGCGTATTTTTGCTGAGTAAGAATTGACGCAGACGGCTTTTCACAAAATCGGTCACTTGTTCTTGACCTGCGGCAAGTTGAATACCAAAAATTTCCGGTTGGGCATTAATAGCTTCACGAATCTCTTCTTGTAACTGAGCAAATGGGAAATACCAGCGTTTTTCAGCTAGGATGCGGATAATTCCGTACGTTTGCCGGCGGAGTGCGTAAGGATCGTTTGAACCACTTGGAACCATATCGACAGCGAAGAACGCAAGCAAGCTGTCCAATTTATCCGCAATGGCTAAAACAGCCCCGATTTTCGATTGCGGCAGTTCACCTTCTGCTGAGATCGGCATGTAGTGTTCACGAATCGCTTGGGCAACTGTTGGTTTTTCTCCTTGGATCAAGGCATACTTTTCCCCCATGATTCCTTGCAATTCAGGGAATTCTCCCACCATATTTGTCACTAAATCAAATTTATAGATTTGAGCTGCCCGTTGGAGATCAGTCAGTTCTTCTTGTGTTAAACCAACAGTATTCCCGATGATTTGTGCAGCTAATCCAACACGCTGCATTTTTTCATACAAACTGCCAATTTTTTCGTGGAAGGTGACTTGCTTAAGCTTTTCCACGCAATGGTCGATGGTCAATTTTTTGTCCTCATTATAGAAAAACTCAGCATCTTCTAGACGGGCGGTCAGTACTTTTTGGTTTCCTTTGATGACATTATCAATTTTCACGGCATCCCCGTTGCGGGCAGAGATGAAATGCGGCAGCAATTCTCCATCAAGGGTGCGGACATCGAAGTAGCGTTGATGTTCTTTCATAGAAGTAACTAACACTTCTTCAGGTACAGAAAGATATTTTTCTTCAAAGTCCCCTACAAAAGCTGTTGGGTATTCAACCAGATTTGTCACTTCTTCGAGTAGGTCTTCATCTAAATCGATCCGCCAGTTGTTTTCTTGAGCGATCGCATTGATTTGTGAGGTGATCATTTGTTGACGTTCGCTTGGATCAGCAATGACAAACTGATGCTTCATTTTCTCCAAATAGTCATCCGCATGATCAAACGTGACTGCCTCACCTAAGAAACGATGACCTTTTGACTCGCGTCCGGTAACAATATCAAGGATTTGGAAAGGAATGACTTGCTCACCAAAGAGTGCGACGATCCAATGAATTGGTCGGATATATTCAAAATCGTAGTCTGCCCAGTGCATCGTTACTGGGAAAGTCAAACTCGTGATTACTTCCTGCAATCCTTTCAATACCTCAACGGTTGGTTGACCTTGGGTATGTTTCGTTACATAGACATACTCAACACCTTTTAATTCACGGAAGGTGATGTCATCGGTTGTCAATCCTTGTCCCCGAACAAATCCTTGAGCTGCTTTCGACCAATTGCCTGCTTCATCTAACGCGATTTTTTTCGCTGGTCCTTTGACCTCTTCTTGCGTATCCGCTTGTTTTTCAGGAAGACCAGTGACATAGACTGCCAAACGACGAGGTGTCGAATAAGCTTCAATCGCTGTATAAGGTAATGCATGAGCATCTAAGAAAGCTGCCGTTTTTTCTTGTAATTGTTTCATACTTGGGGTTACGACATGCGCAGGTAATTCCTCTAAGCCGATTTCTAATAATAGGTTTTGTGCCATCTTATTTTCCCTCCTCAATCAGTTTTTGCGCCACTTCTGGATCAAGCAATGGATAACCGAGGTTTTCCCGTTCTGCTACAAATAGTTTTGCTACTTGACGGGCCATATTACGGATACGTGCGAGGTACCCAGCACGTTCAGTGACGGAGACTGCGCCACGAGCATCCAACAGGTTAAAGGTATGGCTGCATTTTAAGATATAGTCGTAAGCTGGATGAACTAAGCGTTCATCGATACAGCGTTTTGCTTCTTTTTCAAAACGATCGAAGTTCCCTAAAAGCAAGTCTTGGTCACTGACTTCAAAGGAGTATTTTGAATGTTCATACTCAGGTTGGCGGAAAATCTCACCATATTTGACACCTGCAGACCATTCAAGATCGTAGACACTTTCAACTTCTTGAATATAAGATGCTAGACGTTCTAAGCCGTAAGTGATCTCTGATGTCACTGGCTTACACGCTAAGCCACCAACTTGTTGGAAGTAAGTAAACTGGGTGATCTCCATCCCATCTAACCAAACTTCCCAACCAAGACCTGCACAACCCATTGAGGGGTTTTCCCAGTTATCTTCGACGAAACGAATATCATGTTCTAATGGATCGATCCCTAAAAGACGCAAGCTTTCTAAATAAAGCTCTTGGATATTTTCAGGAGAGGGCTTCATCACGACTTGGAACTGGTGGTGCTGATACAAACGATTTGGGTTTTCCCCGTAGCGGCCATCAGCTGGACGGCGAGAAGGTTCTACGTAAGCGGCGTTCCATGGTTCTGGACCGATTGCACGTAAAAATGTGTATGGGCTCATGGTTCCAGCCCCTTTTTCTGTATCATAGGCCTGCATCAGCATACAGCCGTTTTCAGACCAGAATTTTTGCAAAGTCAAAATCATCTCTTGCACAGTTAGTTTACTCATCTTTTTCTTCCTTTCTTATAACGCATTGACGACAGGATAAAACTCGACAACTGATCCGGGGATCAATTTCACTTCGACCACGGCATCTGCTTCTAAAATATCAGATAAGTCGTAAAGCATTTGGTCTGGACTCGTTGTAAATTCATGTAAAAGCTGTTCATCCTTTAAAAGGCGAACCTGCAGTGGAATACTTGCTAATACTTTGAGCTTTTTTTCGGTAAACGCACTTGCTGGAATCGTCATATCAAATAACATAATAAACCTCCTTTATTTTTGGCTATTCTTAGTGTGAAACATAAAAAAGTCCCTATATCTATACAAAGTGTATAGATATAGGGACGATACATTCGCGGTTCCACCCTACTTCCGACAAGTCGGCAGCTTCATTGATCATGCTCACGGACGCCTGCGAAATAAGGTTCCAACTTGGCTTTCACTCTCCCAAGTTCGCTTCATGGAATGGTCTTCTTTCTTTCTTCCGGTCATAGCACGGATTCGATTACCCTTATGATAGTAGTTGAAGCTAGGGTTTGTCAATGATTAATTTGAACTTTTATCCTTCTGGACCTAAATCCGCCTGATCATGAAAGACGATCTCATCAGCGATTTTCCCATCACTTTCAAAAACAATGATCTCATTCATTCCAGTTTTTAAAAACGGCGCCGGGACGTACAAGCGCTGCTGCGGTCCTTTTTCCCAGAAACGGCCGATCATATGACCATTGACTTGGACAAACCCTTTGCCCCAGCCCGGCAATTCGATAAAGGTATCTGCACATTCATCAAAAACACATTCAAAGCGTGAGAAACTTGGTTGGCCTTTTTGCCATTTCCCTTGGAAATCAATGGCATGCAAATTATCCATCGGCAAGGGATAGATTTCCCAGTTGCTTTGGAATGCGCCATTAATGATCACACCGTCTTTAATGCCTTTGTGCTGATGGTTCATTTTAACGGAATAATTGACCCGCCCCATATTCTCCACCAAGATCCCCAACTCGTTTTCTGATTCTGATAGATCGAAACTGTAGGATTGACCGATTTCTCGATCGTAATCGATGCGCAAAAGTTCCTGGTTGATAAACGTATGGGCACGATCCATCGTATTGATCAGACGGTAGTCGGCAATCTTCCGTGCAGGCCCAATCAGTGAGCGATAGTAGATATAACCTGTCGCTTGATTGCAGGCTTCCATCGATAAAGGGTAATTCCTTATGATCGGTTGACTGATCGTGTCGATCGTCGAAAACAAGGAGACTCGTTCTTTCACTGAGAATGTTCCATAAGCTTTTCGCTCAAGTTTCATACTCAAGGGAAACTCAGGAATTTCCGCATAGTCAGCGATCACTTTTTTGAAGGCTTGGTATTTGGCAGTAGGTTCTCCCCATTCTGTCAACAAGGCATCATAATCATAGCTAGTGACATCCGGCGCTAAACGCTCGTAATAGTTTGACCCGTTCATAAAGCCAAAATTGGTCCCGCCATGGAACATATAAATATTGACAGAACCTTCTGCCAAGCAATCCTGAAGTTCCTTTACTGCATCAGCCGTTGATGTTGTATGATGATGGTCATCACCCCAAGCATCAAACCAGCCGATCCAAAATTCCATGACCATCAGTGGCCGTTTTTCTCCGTGAAATCTTCGAAGTTTTTCAAAGTTTTCCTTGATGTTGGAGCCGCAGTTGATCGTTGGCAATGCCAAGTCTTTGATACTGCCGTTTTCTAACATATCGTGCCAAGGTCCGTCAGAGGTCACTAACGGCGTTTCTACACCCTGTTGCCGCATCGCAGCCACCATTTTCCGCAAATACTCTTTATCATTGGCGTAGCTGCCGTATTCATTTTCTACTTGCATCATTAAAATCGGACCGCCTTGGGTGATCTGCAGATCCCGCACTTGTGGAAACAAATGGGCGAAATAACGAGTGATTTTTTCCATAAATGGTGGATAATCAAACCGAAGCTTCATCATAGGATCTTGCAATAGCCAATAAGGCAACCCACCAAATTCCCACTCCGCACAAATATAAGGTGCTGGTCGCAAAATCACATAAAGCCCTACTTCTTGTGCCGTTTGGATAAATCGCCGCAAATCAAGGATCCCCTCAAACTGATAGACACCTTCTTGTGCTTCATGGAGATTCCAAGGAACATAGGTTTCCACTGTATTACAGCCCATCAAGCGTAGCTTCTCTAAACGATCTTGCCAATATTCAGGAACGACACGAAAATAGTGGATCGCTCCAGAGATCACTTTAAACGGCTTGTTGTCTAAATAAAAGTCATCTTCAATAGCAAAAGTTCGCATCAGTTACGCTCCTCTTTGACGATATAGGTGGTGTACTGTGCCAGTTTCGTTTCTGAAGAAAGAACCTCACCCGTCAGGAGATCCGTTTCTCCGACGAAAATTTCTGGTAAAGGCTGTGCTTCTTCGTGGAAATTGATGATAACGAAGAATTTCGCCTCTGCATTTTCACGACAGGCAACTTCTAGTTTTGTTGCTTCCTCGATCACTGGGGTGATATCGTTTTCTTCGACAATCGTTTTGAAAAGCTGATCTTGCAGCTGATCTTCCAACTGTCCACCAAAGTAATAGACGGTGCCATCGCCAAACATATTTTTCGTCACTGCCGGCATTCCTGCATAGAAATTGCTTGTGTAATGCGCTAGCGCTTCGGCGGTTTCTAAATGGATCAAATCGCTGACTAAATTACTGGTTCCTGTCAGTTCTTCATTGACTAAGGAAACGCCGTTTGATTGTTCTGGGGCTAATGCATCGATTTCTTCCACCCAGATGCCAGCTAACTCCCGCAATGGCCCAGGATAGCCCCCTAAGTGAACGTTGTCAGATTGATCAACGATACCGCTCATATACGTGGTAAGTAAAGAACCACCTTGTTTGACGAAATCAGTGAGCCGCTCTTGCATTCCTTCTTTGATCATGTAGAGAACAGGTGCTGCGACTAATTTGTATTTTGATAAGTCAGCATCCACGGGAACCAAGTCGACGGCAATATTTTGTTCATGAAAATAACGATAGTAGCGATGGATCTGTTCTACATACTTCAGATCAACGGTCGGACCACTCGTATATTCTAATGCCCAATAATTGTCCCAATCGAAAATCACGGCAACCTGTGATTGAGTTTGCGTCCCAATAATGTCTGAAAGCTGCGCTAATTCAGCACCAAGAGCTGCCGTTTCTCGGAAAACTCGCGTGTCTTCATGACCGACATGTTCGATAACAGCTCCATGGAATTTCTCACAAGCACCGATGGAACGTCGCAATTGGAAATATTGGATCGTGTCCGCCCCATGAGCGATCGTTTGGTAGCTTTGCGCCCGCATTTGTCCCGGTTTTTTTAATGAGTTATAGGGTTGCCAGTTTTGTTGAGAGGGTGTTTGTTCCATCAGCATAAAGGGCTGTTGTTTCAAGCCGCGCATTAGATCATGTGTCATGGCTACTAAACTCCATGGCGTATTATACGCTGGATAATTATCCCACGAAATAAGGTCCATTTCCTTCGCCCACTTGAAATAATCCAGTCCTTTAAAGGTTCCCATCAAATTCGTTGTAATCGGTGTCGTGGGATCGATTTTCCGAATAGCGTCCCGCTCCATCATATAGTTTTTTAAAAGGCTATCCGAGTTGAAGCGTCGGTAGTCAATAGAAATTCCTGCAAATGCCGTCTTGTCATAGCCGATTCCTTCTGACAGCGCATTTGGCAGAACGATTTCATCCCATTCATATACAGTATGACCCCAAAATTCCATATTCCAGGCTTTATTCAGTGCTTCGATCGTTTGATATTTATCCTTTAGCCAAACACGAAACGCTTTTTCACAGTTGTCGCAATAACATTCGCCGCCGTATTCATTATTGATGTGCCAACAAGTCACTTGTGGATTTTCGCCGTAACGTTCGGCTAATTTCGTTGCCAGACGTTCTGCGTATTTTTGATAAACCAAACTATTGGGACAGGCATTATGCCGTTGCCCAAACTTATGATGGCGTCCATCATAATCGGTGCGAGCGACTTCCGGATACTTCTTAAACATCCAAGCTGGCAAAGCGGCTGTGGAAGTGGCTAAGACGATGTCGAAGCCCTCCGTACTTAATTTTTCGATGATTTGATCCAATTCCTCAAAATCATAACAATTTTCAGAGGGTTGGATCTTTGCCCATGAAAAAACATTGACGGTCGCGCTATTGATACTTGCTTTTTTAAAGATCCGAATGTCTTCTTCCCAAATCTCTTTCGGCCACTGATTTGGATTATAATCGCCGCCGAATAGAATTCGATCAAAAAATTTTGTCATATAAGTGAACGCTCCTTTAAAATAAAATGATTTCTACTCTCTTATTGTAAGGCTTTTCATTTTGTTGTAGTATAATACATGAAACACTATTTTATAACTTTTCGAAACATGGAGGTTGAACATGCCTATTTATTTTTATCAAACAAACCAGCAGTTGCCTTTGTCGCTTGAAAGTATCGGAAACGATTGGCCACAAGATGACGTTGTTCGTCTCGATGGCTACCCTTACTTTCATTGGCTGCAGACAGAACAAGGAGAAGGTCGCGTCACCTTTGGTCAAGAATCCTTTATTTTACGTCCCAGTGAAGGCATCTTGATTTTCCCTTTCACTCCTCATCGCTACTATCCCTTATCAGATTGGAAAACCTCCTTCGCTACCTTTCAAGGACCTTTGGCAGCTGAGATATTAAAACAATTTACAAGTCAACCTTATCTTTTAGTTGAAGAGTCTAAAACTTTTTCCTATATGACTTGGATCAAACAACGCATTAAAGAAGACCAAAAAATAAGCTGGGATCCGTTACGGGCTTCTAGTGAGTGTTATCGTTTTTTGCTGGCGATCATGCAAGAGCGCTCTGGGAATCCAACCGAAAAACACCCCTTGTTTCAACAATATCTGGTCCCTGTTATACAAGAAATCGAAACCAATTATGATCAGGCGATCACGATCAAAAAATTGGCTGGTTTAGTCTATGTTTCGCCTCAATATCTCTCTCGGTTGTTCCAGCGTTTTTTAGGACAATCCACCGCCCAATACTTATTAAACTATCGCATGACCCGTGCCAAAGAGCTTTTGGTGGCACAGCCGGATCTGCCCATTCAGCAAGCCGCTTTTGCTGTAGGGTTTCAGGATGCGAGTCACTTTACCGCATTATTCAAAAAAAGAGTCGGCTTAACTCCATTGAAGTTTCGCCAACTCTATCATTGATTTTTCGGTTTTAAGACGTCTTGCCATTGCCCCATCTGATCGATAAACTTCTTACTTTTTAAATGAATGCCCACATATTCATCATACAATAGATCGATCACTTGTCGAATCGCTGCTTTCGTTTCTGGCTTTAATTTGATCGAAGCAATCTGCTCGTAGGATATTTGCGAAAATAAGCGAATAAAATGGATCGCACGAGAATCCGCATGATAGCGACGTTCGTCCATCCCCCAGTGTTGTTCGCATAAAATACCGCTATACTTTGAGGAATAGTCAAACCGACCGTCGGTTTTTCCGCAGATGGCACAATGGGTCCAATTCGGAGTGATCCCGAAACGGTGCAAAATCTGGATCTCAAAGATATTGGTGATGATCTCTGCGTCGTTCCCTTGATCCATTAAGTGCAATGCCTCATGTAAAAATTGGTATAGATGTGGGTCATAGACCCGATCATCGATAGCAGAATCAGCCAAATTCAACAAGTAGGTCGCATAACCAGCAATAAAAATATCACTTTGGATCGTACGAAAAGGATGGATGTCTTTGGCATTGTTTAAAAAGGACAAGCCTTCCGTTTTGATGGTTCCCATGTAGGTGGCTTCAGTATAGGAGAGCAACGCTGGTGCCAAGGGGTTATTTTTCCGATGAGCACCCTTGACATAAAACATTTGCTTCCCGGCAGATTCCGTAAAGATTTTGACTAGCTTGTCTTTTTCTTTATGGTCCTTTGAAAAAAGCAAAATTCCTTTTGTTTCAACAAGATTCATCGTCGCACCTCATTTCTTGAAAAAAACTGATCCAGTTCGCTAACTGCATCAGTTTTTCCTCTTTAAAGCAGACCGTGATGGATCTGCCTTTCCTTAATACTCATCTTTACGATAGCCGTAATCCGTTAAGAAGGTTTGCTTGTCGCGCCAATCTTTTTGAACTTTCACCCATAATTCCAAGAAGACTTTGTCATCTAGTAAGTGTTCAATATCTAGACGGGCTTTCGTCCCGATCTGCTTCAGCATTTTACCGCCTTTACCGATGATAATGCCTTTTTGGCTGTCACGTTCGACAATGATCGTCGCTTGAATATGCACCTTATCATTATGATCTCGTTTCATGGAGTCAACGACGACCGCTACCGAGTGAGGCACTTCATCTCTGGTCAGCAGCAAGACTTTTTCCCGTACCAGCTCGGAAACGATAAAGTATTCCGGATGGTCAGTGATTTGATCTTCTGGGAAATACTGAGGACCTTCAGGCATTTCATCGACCAATAGTTTCATTAGCGTTTCGAAATTATTGCCTTCCGTTGCAGAAATCGGTACGATCTCGGCAAAGTCCATTTGTGAGGAGTAATCTTCAATGATTGCCAATAAAGCATCCGGATGGACTTTATCAATTTTATTGATCACTAGGAAAACCGGCGTCTGGCTTTGACGCAACCGTTCGATGATAAAATCATCACCCTTGCCGCGCTTTTGATCGGCACTGATCATAAATAGTGTCACGTCAACTTCACGAAGTGCGCTATAGGCGGTTTCCACCATAAAATCGCCTAGACGGTGTTTGGGTTTATGGATCCCTGGTGTATCGATAAAGATCAGCTGTGCGTCATCTGTCGTATAGACCCCTTGGATTTTATTACGAGTCGTTTGCGCCTTGTCACTCATGATAGCGATTTTTTGTCCTACAACTCGATTTAGTAGTGTGGATTTCCCAACATTTGGCCGTCCGACGATCGCAACGAAGCCTGATTTGTGTGTTGTCATTGTTGTTCCCCTTTATCTTGTGGTTTTAGTGCGTATCAGAAGAGCTGCAGTAATTTTGGCAAGAAGATGATCGCTGCGACCACTAATGCAAAAACTGCGGTCATCAGCACAGCACCAGCTGCCATATCTTTGATTTTTTTCCCGATTGGATGGAAATGAAAGTCCGTAAACATGTCAACGACATTCTCAAAGACTGTATTGATGATCTCCACGATCCAGACCAAGAAAACGGCTAACAGCAGCCAAAGCCATTCCATTTGATTCAAACGGAAAATAAAACCTGCAATGATCGCAACGATGCCTAACCCAACATGTTTACGCATATTACGTTCCTCTTTAAAGACGGTTTTTATACCGGTGAAAGCAAATTCGATTGACGAGATAAACTGTTTATTTTTCCCAATATTCTTATCTTTTGAGTCCATAGGCATCCAGTATTTCCTTTTGCAATCCAAACATTTCCTTTTCATCTTCTGGTGTCATATGATCATAGCCATTGATATGCAAGAAACCATGCAGCGCCAAGAAACCAAGTTCCCGATCATAGGTATGCCCATATTCAGCAGCTTGTTCCTTTGCCCGTTCTATGGAGATCATAATGTCTCCTAGATCACGAGGCATCTCTTCAAGGGCTTCGTCAAAAATAATCGGCATCTCCTCCGCCGTTTCTTCTTCGAAGGCAAAACTGATGACATCTGTCGGCATATCTTTGCCGCGATACTCCCGATTGATTTCTTGGATGGCTGCATTGTCCATAAACGTGACGGACATTTCCGTATCCTCTGGAAGGTCTAAATGTCCTGCAGCAAATTGCAGAAGTCCTTCGATCTCTTTGATCTTCGTTTCCCCCACTGAATTTGTCTCATCTAAAAAGGTAATCTCCATTAGCGCTCTCTTCTTTCTTGTTCTTCTTTCATTTTCTCTGCTTCCGATTTCATTTTTGGGTATTTGATCCGTGAATGGAAGGTACTGCATAGTCCGTTGACCAGTGATTTTTCAATCATCCGGATTTCTTTCAACGTTAGTCCCGTTTCATCTAATTGACCGTCTAAGATCCGATCATTGATGAGATTCGCAACAAATTCTTGAATTTTTTGATTGGTCGGATTTTCCATCGCTCGAACAGCTGCTTCACAACTGTCAGCGATACTCACGACACCCGCTTCTCGTGTCTGCGGTTTTGGCCCAGGATAACGGAAATCTTCTTCTGTCACCTCGGGATTACGCTCTTGAGCTTTTACATAGAAATAACGCATCAGAGTTGTGCCATGGTGTTGACGGCAAATATCGATCACCATCCGCGGCATTTTGGCTTCTTCGAGAATTTCCGCTCCGTCGATCACGTGACCGAAGATGATTTGTTTGCTGTCTTCCGGCAGCAAAAAATTATGCGGGTTTTCGGCACCAGCAGGTAAATTTTCTACGAAGAAATTGGCATGTTTGACTTTGCCAATATCATGGTAATAACAAGCCACGCGGGTCAGTAAGCTTTGCCCACCGATCTCGGCGACGGCATTGGCGCTAAGATTAGCAACCATCATACTGTGATGATAGGTCCCTGGTGCTTCTTCCAGCAACTGCTTCAATAACGGGTGGTTCGGGTTACTCAATTCATTCAACACGATCATACTTTCATCCGTTACCAATAATTCGATATATGGATGCAGCCCCATCGTCAGCAAATAGCTAAGAAGCGAGCCGGCCAATCCACAGACGAGTGTTGTCCACGTATTGCCGCGGGCCAAATCCATTCCTTGGAAAATGACCAACATGATGCTTAAGAGTAATGGGAAAACGATCACCCACATGACTGCGATTTTCCCTTGACTGGCGATACGTGCTCGTTTGATCATCGTCCCCATCAACCCAGAGAAGAGATAGGTCACTAAAACAGTCGTCAACAAGTTGGTCCCACTGGAATCAAAGTAAATGAAGAGTGCACTGACCACTTGGAAAATCGCGGCTAATATCCCTAAACGTCTGCTGGAGAAAATGCTTAGAATCAGCGGTGTAAAGGCTGCTGGGAAAAAGAGCGGAATAAAGGTCACTAATTCTGATTGGAACAGTTGGAAAAATTTCATGATCAAGATACTGAATGCCATCGCCAAAATATAAAAAGTGACGGCGTTCATTCGCTTTTCAACATCTTTTGTCTGTCTTGTATAATAAAACAGCATAAGCATTTGTAAGCAGGTCGCTAAAACTAAAGCGATTAATGGAAAAACTGAGAAGGTCTGATTGGTCATTCCTAAAAGCTGCAGCTTTTCCAATGCGTTGGCATCGATCTGTGATCCTTCACGAACAATGATCTCTCCTTGATAGATCATTACCGGTGGAACAGCATCCATGGCGGTTTGTCTCGCTTCTTCCGTCCGCTTTTCATTGGGAATATCATTGACGACGATTCCTTGATTGACAATGAAGCGTAAAACGGACGCCATATCCGAAGTAACATCTAGAAATTGGATCTTGTCTTCCGCCTCTGAGCGGAAAGTACTGAGTTCTGTTTGACGGATCTGTTTGGCCATTTGCTCGTCTACTAGCTGCAACGCATAGGTTCGTACCGTATTCAATTCATCGGTACTTAATGAAAACAATGTCGACAAAAAATTATTCGTCAATGACTGATAGAAATCAAGTTCATCATCACTCATTTTTTCAAACTCTTTTTTCAAGGCTGCGATGTATTCATCCGTACTCGGTTTAGGGATATTTTCATCCTCATCCGCCTCAGCAACTTCTTTTGCATGTGCCTCATCCGTTGATTTTTTGACTGAATCAACTAAGTCAAAAAGGTGGTCGATGCGATCGTGCTGTGTCTGCGCTAGAGTATCCTGATAGGTGTACTCTGGCGGAACCGCTTCTGCTGCCAATTTGCGTTTTTGTTCCGTTGCAGTAGTGTTTTCGATCGTTTTATTGGCACGAATGTTTTCTTCCGCCACCTGGCCTTCGCTATAATCGACATTATTCTGTTTGACACTGGTGTACATGATACCAATCGAAAAAAGAAAGAAGAGAAACATCAAAACTGGTAAATAAAACTTCCCGAGTCTTTCTCTAAGTTTCCGTAGTGGTTGAATGATCATAGTTCTCCTCCTGAAAGACGATCAGCGCTTGTCTTTAAGATCTGCTTCTTCATAAGCTCGAATGATATCGGCCACAACTGGGTGCCGCACCACATCTCCTGCTTCAAAATTAGCAAAAGCAATTTTAGGGATCTCCTGCAACGTTCGCTCCGCATGGATCAAACCGCTTAAAGTCCCTTTTGGCAAGTCGATCTGACTCGTATCGCCATTGACGATCATTTTGGAGTTGAATCCTAAACGCGTCAGAAACATTTTCATTTGAGCGATCGTCGTATTTTGCGCTTCATCTAAAATGACAAAGGCATCTTCTAGCGTACGTCCACGCATATATGCCAATGGTGCGATCTCAATGACGCCTCGTTCCATCAGACGGTTCGTATGATCCATCCCAAAAATTTGATACAACGCATCATAAACGGGGCGTAAGTAAGGATCGACTTTTTCTTTCAAATCGCCTGGCAGAAAGCCAAGGTTCTCTCCTGCTTCAACCGCGGGCCGTGTCAAAATAATCTTTTGCACTTGACCTTTCTTTAAAGCAGCGATCGCCATTACGACGGCCAGAAAGGTTTTTCCGGTTCCGGCTGGTCCGACCCCAAAGACCACATCATGTTTACGGACAGCTTCGATATATTTCTTTTGACCGGCATTTTTTGCCCGAATCGGTTTCCCATTACGGTCCTTGATGATTTCTTCTTCATACATATCTTTGAAATAATCAAGACTGCCTTTGTTTACCATGTTCAAAGCTGTGATCACATCAGGAGTACTGATATTGATGCCTCGTTTGATCAACTCTTGCAACGCTCGGATCACGGATTGTGCTTTTTCTGTAGCTTCCGCTTCGCCGACGATTTGGATCAGCTCCCCACGAGTGTGAATGACCGTCCCCGTCGAGTCTTCAATGATTTTAATGTTCTTATCGTGAGCACCTAAGAGTAAACGAACGTCATCGTTCTCACTAAGTGTTATCTCGATCGTCATAGTTTTGTCTGTCAAATATGTTACAGCTCCTTTTTTGGCGTTCTTATTAATAATAACATAAGATGGAAAAAAGAAAAATTACTTATAAAGTCCAAGGGTAGTTTCCTTTTTGTCCTTATGCTTTTTTTAAGTTTTTGAAATCAGAAAAAAAGCCGCGAGCATGTCATCCATACTCGCGGCGTGAGCTTACATTTGATCCAATAATTCTTTAACGATCGCATTGACTTGATTGCCGTCTGCTTTGCCTTTGACTTGCGGCATTACAGCACCCATCACTTTTCCAAATTCTTTGGAAGAAGAAGCACCAGTCTTTTCAATCGCTCCAGCAACGATTTGGCGGATTTCCGCTTCATCAAGTTGTGCTGGCAAATATTTTTCAACAACTGCAATTTCAACTTTGACTTTCTCAGCTAGATCATTTCGGTCAGCTTTCTCAAACTCATGTAAAGAGTCCCGACGTTGCTTCATCTCACGAGATAAAACGGTCAACTCTTCTTCTTCATTCAAGTCAGAACCTTTTTTGATCTGCTCATTTTGAATTGATGCTTTCAACATGCGGATCACCTGCAAGGTTTCCTTGTCTTTGGCTTTCATCGCTGTCTTCATGTCATCATTCAGTGTACTTAGTAGTGTCACACTACCAGCTCCAATTCTCAAAACAGTAGAAAATTAGAATTTTTTGCGTTTTCTAGCTGCTTCAGATTTTTTCTTACGCTTTACGCTAGGTTTTTCGTAAAATTCACGTTTACGAGATTCCTGTAAAGTACCCGCTTTTGACACGGAACGTTTGAAGCGACGAAGAGCATCGTCAAGTGATTCGTTTTTGCGAACGACTGTTTTTGACATGTAAATTCCCTCCCTCCGAGCTTAAAAAGTAACCGTAGTTGTTATTGAAATAAAATCCCAAAAAACACGACTGTCCTTTAAAAATTATAGCTAACCCCTGAAAAAGTGTCAAGGCATTCTGTTAAAAAAGTCTTCGATACTGTCAAGTTTGTTTGGGTTTTCATTGACATTCTTCACAACGACCCAAAATCTCGAAGCGATGACCCTCGATCAAACAACCGGGAAGCTGTTCTTGAAAGAAGTCCATTGGGCAAATATGCAGTTCTTTTGTTTTGCCACAAACCGTGCAAATAAAGTGATGGTGATGATGGTCTTCTAATTCTGCACAACAGTTATAGCGAAACTTCATCTCACCGTTCAGTTCTGTTTCTTCTAAAATACCGATCTCAGAAAAATCGTGCAAATTCCGGTAGATCGTATCATAACTCAAGCCAGGGTACTTTTCCGACATGTATTCGTGAATTTCTTTTGCCGGTAAATAGCGATTGCGTTTCACTAAATAGGTAATGATCGCTTCTCTTTTTTTCGTATTTTTAAAGCCATTTTCTTTCAACGTTGTCATGGCATGCTCTATGAGCGTTTGATTTTTCATCGTAGACCCTCCTGATAAATCAAAATCATTCCGATTCTATCAATCTTAAGTATGGTATAATGAAATCAATAAAAAAGCAAGAGAGGATTTTTCTTATGAAGCCAAATGAACCAGAACAACTAGACTTGCAAGAAAAATTGCAAACCAGTGCTGCAGTGACGATGTTCGTTTTGTCGGACTCTGCCGGTGAAACAGCATCGAAGCTTGCCCAAGCGACAATGGCACAGTACCCCAGCGTCGAATTTAACCTTTTTAGACGCACGTTTATCCACACGAAAGAGCACTTGATCAAAGCATTATCAGATGCTAAGAAACACAATGCCATTATTCTTCACACTTTGATCAAAGAAGAACTCGTGGATTTGACGAATCATTTTTGTGAAGAAGCGGATCTCTATCATTTCGACGTATTAACACCGCCTGTCAGTGAAGTGGCACGCCGCACTGGAGTAGCACCTTCGCGAGAGCCAGGGGCTTTGCACCACCTGAACGAAAATTATTTCAAACGCATCAAAGCCATGGAATTTGCGGTCATGTACGATGACGGAAAAGACCCTCGTGGCTTCTTGGAAGCAGATGTCGTGTTACTAGGGGTTTCTCGAACCTCAAAAACACCGTTGAGTCTATTTTTAGCGAACAAAAACTTAAAAGTCGCTAATTTGCCTTTGGTTCCACAAGCCCACATCCCGAAACAGCTCTGGGAAATCGATCCGAAAAAAATCGTCGGGTTAACAAATGATCCGAATGTGTTAAACAGTATCCGCAAAGAACGGATGCGTTCTTATGGCCTGAACCCTGACTCTGCATATTCCGATATTGAAAAAATCAAAGCAGAGCTGACGTTTGCTAATGATCTTTATGAGAAATTAGGTTGTGTCGTGATCAATGTCGCTTCCCTTTCCATCGAAGAAACCGCCTCAATGATTTTAAATGCATTAAACTTAGAAGACCATAGCTATTACACTTCAGAGACAAAAGACTGACAACGATAAAGCAATAAAAAAAGATGAACAGACTGCCGTCTGCTCATCTTTTTTAGGATATCTATCATTTCAAAGTGTTTTAAAAAACTTGCAGCCCTTCACGATCGATTTGTAATTGTTCGATATACGCATTGCTCTCCAAGGCATGTAGAAGTTTTGAGATTCGTTCTGCCCGTTCCTCTGGGACGATCGCTAAGACCGTTGGTCCAGCGCCGCTTAAGAAACAGCCATAGCCGCCTTCTTCTTCGCAAATCTGGCGAATGGTCGACAAGTGTGGCACAAGCTTTTCCCGATAGGCTTCATGAAAACGATCCTGCTGCATTAATTTCCCTGCAAGAGGCAGATTGCCATTGATGACCGCTGCGATCATAACATTGGCGATCGCACTGGCCTCAACTGCTTGCTCGTGAGAAAGTGTTTGCGGCAAGACTTGACGACTTGCTTCAGTCAAAAGTTCTTCATGAGGAATATAGGCAATGATCTCGCATTCTGGAAAATGATGCTTTACTAAATACGTATGCTTGTGCTGATGGTCATAAGCAGCAACTGCAAAATCTCCATAGATCGCTGGTCCAACATTGTCAGGATGCCCTTCAATGGCAGTTGCGATCTCAAGCTTTTGTGCTGCACTCAGATTCATGTGTGCCATTCGGTTGGCTAGTTCAATACCAGCGACGATCACCGAGGAACTACTGCCTAAGCCTCGTGCCAAAGGAATATCCGAACTCATACGGATCTTCAGGGGTTTCATGTCTGGTGCTAATTTTAGTGCCACACGCAAAAGTAAGTTAGTTTCATCGTTTGGGATCTCTGAGCCTAGCTCATGGATGATTTCCCATGTATCGTTTTCTTTTAAAACTTCGATGAACAAATACTTTGACAGGGCAATCCCGCAGGAATCAAAGCCAGGCCCTAAATTCGCACTGGTTGCAGGAACGCGGATCTTCATAACTTGGCAACTCCTTCACGAAGATGCTGGCGCATTTCTTCTAAATCACTCATTTTATTGATGGTTACTTCTGTCGCTTTGATAGCTGTATCAGGATCCTTCAGACCATTTCCAGTAAAGACGGCAACGACAGTCTCACCTGGTTTGATTTTCCCTGCTTTCACGTGCTGGATGACACCAGCCAGCGAGGCAGCTGAGCCTGGTTCAATAAACACACCATCTTGCGCAGCAATTTTACGGTAAGCATTCAAAATTTCCTCATCGGTTACTGCATCGATGTGTCCATTTGATTCATCACGAGCGGCTTCTGCCAACTGCCAGCTGGCTGGATTGCCGATCCGAATCGCTGTAGCGATCGTTTCTGGCTGTTCGATGACTTCCCCACGGACGATGGCAGCCGCACCTTCAGCTTCAAACCCATGCATTCTTGGCAACGCGGTGCCTTTTTTCTCATGCCATTCTTTGAACCCTTTCCAATATGCCGAGATATTCCCTGCATTGCCGACAGGAATCGCAAGAACATCCGGCGCTTGCCCTAATTGTTCGCATACTTCAAAGGCAGCTGTTTTTTGTCCTTCTAAACGATAAGGATTGACTGAGTTTACTAGTGCCACGGCTTCGGTTTCTGCAATATCTCGTACTGCTTTTAACGCTTCATCAAAGTTTCCTGGGATCGAAATGATGTCGGCTCCATAAACGATTGCTTGCGCCAATTTTCCCATAGCGATCTTGCCATCTGGAATAACAACGTAAGCTTTGATCCCCGCTCTGGTCGCATAAGCTGCTGCTGCCGCACTGGTATTTCCTGTCGATGCACAGACGATTGCTTTGGCACCTTCTTCCACCGCTTTTGCCACCGCCATCACCATGCCGCGGTCTTTAAATGAGCCTGTCGGATTCAGGCCTTCGTATTTTCCATACAATTGGATCCCTAATTCATTTGAAAGACTTGGTAATGGGATCAGAGGTGTATTTCCTTCAGCCAGCGACAATGCTGGGGTATTTTCGTTGACTGGGAGATATTCCTTGTATTGATGCAATAATCCTTGATACATGTTTATTCCTCCATCACTTTCATTATTTGCACGTTTTGCGTATTCGCGTATGCCTTGAGTGCTACTGTTAGTTCCTTTTCACTGATTGGCTTCGTGATTCCAGCTATTCGTTGGCTTGCTACATCAAATGCTGTGTGCTTTGATTCAAACCATTCTGGGAAAGAAGCTGCATTAAGGTCTTTATTTGAAAAGGAAACATAGTGTTGCACAGGAAGTTCTTGTACCGAAGCCAATGCTGTTTCTTTTTCAAAGGTTAAAAAAGGTTCAACGATCCCGAATGTTTTGTTTTTAGCCAATACCGTCAAATCGGCAACCACACTAGTGGCTGTCGGACGCGATCCAGCCCCTGGTCCATAAACCATCGACTGATCAATTCCGTCGCTTTTGATAAAAATACCATTGAACTCATTTTGGATCGTCGCCAAGGCGTGGTTTTTTGGCACTAACACCGGCCCAACCGATACAGTAAGGGAACCGTCATCAGTCTTTTGAGCTGCGCCAATCAATTTCACTTCATAGCCAAAAGCTTGTGCCTGCTTAATATCTTCTACAGCTAATCCGCGAATACCTTTTGTTGCAACATCTGCAACGTCGATTGTTTTCCCAAAAGCAAATTTGGTCAGGATCACCATTTTATAAGCCGCATCGATACCGTCAACATCATTGGTAGGATCTGATTCGGCAAAACCTTTTACTTGAGCTTGTGACAACGCATCTTCATAGGTCATGCCATCTTCCGTCATTTTCGTCAGCATATAATTGGTCGTCCCATTGACGATGCCAAAAATTCCTGTGATGGTATCAGGTAGATAGTGGGTGCTCAATGTGCGCAAAATCGGAATTCCTCCCCCCACACTGGCTTCATAATAAAGAGAAACACCGGCTTTTTCAGCAATTGCCAGCAGTTCAGGTCCATGGGTGGCAATCAAATCTTTATTTGCCGTCACAACATGCTTTTTATTTTCTAAAGCAGCTGAAATAAACGCTTTTGCCGGATCGATCTTCCCGATCAATTCCACAATTACGTCGATGGTCTCATCTTCAAACAACTCATTTGCCTCATTCGTCAAAGCAAACCCATACTTAGCTGCTAACGCAGACTTATCCTCATAAGGCGAAGCTAATGCTTTCGTGATTTGCACACTGACTCCTATGCGTGCCAGAATGGCTTCTTTTTGCTCTGCCAACACTTGGCATACCCCGCTGCCGACAACACCCATTCCTAATAATCCAATGTTCAATTGCTTACCCATAATGCCCCCTAACTGAAAACGTTATTAAAAACCGTTCATCTAATTTTAATATTTCCACTAGCATACCAAAAACAATAAGAAAAAACTAGGACTTTTGAGAAATTCTCGCCCTAGTTTTAACGGTGATGGATATGTTCGAATGTTTTTTGCAAAATATCCACAACATGTTTGTCATCAAGACTATAAAGGATGGTTTTTCCTTGTCTTTCCGACTTTACGATCCGATTATCTTTCAATAGTTTCAACTGATGAGAGACTGCTGATTGTTCCATATGTACTTGTTCCGCGATTGAAGTGACATTGCGTTCACCCTCTTGAAGGGACAACAAAATTTTTAATCTGGTCGGATCACTAAGCATCTTAAAAATCTGCGTTACTTGCTGAATTTCCTCTAATTTAGGCGGAGTCATCGCGCCACATCCTCTCTTATTTCCTTTTGCATTTTAGCCCCTGATAGACGGCTTGTCAATCAGCGGCCGCCAAACAAGGAGAAGTAATTAGATAAAAGACAAGAATAGATCCAAGTGTCAGAAAATTCCCTTTAGAAGCTTAGGTCCCTCAACAACTGTTCGTTGGGGAAACAAATGCTTCTTTTTCTATCACTCGGATCATTCAGTCAAATTGCAATTTTTTGATTATGAAGGCAGCAGATGACTTTAATCACCTGTGATTTCTTCAATCGCTGCTTGCAGATCAGCAATTTTTTGTTCTGCTGCTTCTGCCGTTTCGCCTTTTACACCAATATAAAACTTGATTTTCGGTTCGGTCCCAGAAGGACGAACCGCAATCCAGCTTTCATCTTCCAAGGTGTATTTCAAAACATCAGAAGGCGGTGTGGTCATTTTTTGTTGGTGACCATCTAAGCCCACACGAGTCAACAGTTTAAAGTCTTCTGTTTGTACGACAGGGGTTCCTGCGAAGACAGAAGGTGCTTTTTCACGGAAAGTCTTCATCAAGGCAGCAATCTTAGTTGCCCCTTCCATGCCGCTCATCGTTACAGAAATCGTTTTTTCTGCATAATAACCGTACTCTTCAAAAATATCTTGCAGACCGTCATACAATGTTTTGTTTGATTGTTTGTAAAAAGCAGCCACTTCTGCTAATAAAACGAGCGCTTGGATCGCGTCCTTGTCCCGTACGAATGGTTTTACTAAGTAGCCATAGCTTTCTTCAAAGCCAAACATAAAGGTTTGAGAATGGTCTTTTTCAAATTGTTGGATTTTTTCGGCAATAAATTTAAAGCCGGTCAATACGTTGATCATATCCACATCGTAGGATTTAGCGATCGCTGTTGGCAATTCACTAGAAACGATCGATTTTAAGACTGCTGCATTTTCTGGCAATGTCCCAGCTGTTTTATGGGCTTCTAAAATGTAACGGATCATCAATGCGCCTAACTGATTACCTGTCAACACTTGGTAGTTGCCATCTAGCATTCTTACTGCAGCTCCTAAGCGATCGGCATCTGGATCTGTTGCGATCAACAGGTCAGCACCTTCTTTTTCTCCTAAAGCAATCGCATATTCAAAGGCAGAGTGCTCTTCTGGATTCGGTGATTTTACTGTACTGAAATTTGGATCAGCAACCGCTTGAGAAGGTTCAATAATGAATTGTTGGAAACCAGCTTGTTTCAACGCTTTCTCCCCAAGCATCCGCCCTGTTCCGTGAAGTGGTGTATAGACAAGTTTCAAATCTTTGCCCACCGTATCGATCAATTCTTGATCGATCGTGACTTCTTTGATCTCTTTCAGATAGGCAGTATCGATTTCTTCGCCAATAATAGAGATCAAGCCGCTGTTTTTGGCTTCTTCTTCACTTAATACAGGGATCTCTAACGGATTTTCAATTTCCCGAACGAATTTTGTCAATGCATCCGCATCTGCTGGTGGCATTTGTCCACCATCTTCCCCATATACTTTGTAGCCATTGTATTCGGCTGGATTGTGAGAAGCTGTGATCATGATTCCAGTAAAGGTTTTTAAGTAACGCACAGCAAAAGATAATTCTGGCGTCGGACGTAAGCTTTCAAAGACGAAGGCTGGAATATCGTGTTTTGCCAATGTTTTTGCCGCTTCCATCGCGAACTCAGGTGAAAAATGACGGGAATCATAGGCGATCGCTACGCCACGACGTCTTGTTTCAGGATCTTGTGTATCCATAAAGCGAGCCAATCCTTCGGTTGCTTGACGAATCGTATAAATGTTCATCCGATTGATACCAGGTCCTAAAATTCCTCGCATACCGGCAGTCCCAAATTCCAAAGGCATATAAAAAGCGTCTTCTAACATCGCAGGATCTGCTTCTAATGCGGTCAATTGTTCTTTTAATTGTGGATCTAAGTGTTCACTGTTTTTCCATTGATTAAATGTTTGTTCCCATGCCATAAAATAACCTCTCCTTTTTCCGTTAAAATGCTCTAAAATTAGTATAACACTACTTACAGATTTCTCAAAGAATAACCAAACGAAAAATAAAAACAGCTGCTATCAAAAGTGATTGACACTTTAAAAATAACAGCTGATTCCATTAAACTATTTCGTTAATTGAGCATCCTTTTGTGTTTCAATAAAATCAAACACTTGTTGACCAGCAATACTGCCATCGCCGACTGCCGTCGTGATTTGACGCAAGCCTTTTTCACGAACATCGCCAACCGCGTAAACACCAGGAATTGAAGTTTCCATCTGCTCATTGGTTAAAATCCAGCCAGCATCATTCGTGATACCGCTGGCTTTGAATGGTTCTGTCAACGGATCTAAACCAACATAGATAAAGACACCGCCAGCAGCTTCTTCTGTCACTTCATCCGTTTTTACGTTTCTGATTTGCACGCCAGTCACGACCATCTCATTGCCTTTGATTTCTTCAACAACAGAATCCCAAATAAAAGAGATTTTCTCGTTGGCAAATGCGCGGTCTTGAATGATTTTTTGTGCTCGTAATTCGTCACGACGGTGAACGATCGTTACTTCGGAAGCAAATTGTGTTAAGTAGATAGCTTCTTCGACTGCCGAGTCGCCTCCGCCAACAACAATCAAGCGTTTGTTACGGAAAAAGGCACCGTCACAAACCGCACAGTATGAAACACCGCGTCCCGCAAATTCTTCTTCGCCTTTGACGCCTAACTTTCTATGTACGCATCCTGTGGCAATGATGATTGTTTTCCCTTGATAAGTTTTGTCTTCGGTGGCAACTTCTTTGAATTCACCTTGATCCGTGATGCTCTGAACAATCCCATAGGCATTTTCAACACCAAATTTAATGGCACCTTCATACATTTTAAATGCTAATTCAGGGCCTAGGATTGATTCGTATCCTGGGTAGTTTTCAACTTCAGCCGTATTGTTCATTTGACCGCCAGGTGCGCCTCGTTCAATCATTAGTACTGATAAATTCGATCTTGACGCATAAAGCGCTGCTGTCATCCCCGCAGGGCCTGCGCCGATGATAATTACATCATACATATATTTCCCTCCAATTTGGACTACCCATACTTTACTTTCAAAAGCAAATTCTTTCAACTCATCTGCTTACAAAAAATAATAAGATATTCCTGCTTTTACTTTTGAAAATTACATTGACTTTCTTTTCAATTTTTGTAAAATTTTCACGATACGTCTATTATATAGAAAATAAGGAGTCCTTACAATTGAATAAGAAAAAACTTTTAGGAAAATCAGACCGTGAACTGCTTTTCCTCAGCTGGCCGATTTTTGTTGAGCTATTTTTGCGGGTCGTTATTGGGAATGTCAACGTTTGGATGATTTCTCATTACTCCGAGCCAGCAGTAGCGGCCGTCAGTGCTGCCAATCAACTATTGAATTTAACGGTCTTTATTTACGGTTTCATCACCGTGGGTACTCAGATCATTATCGCACAATTGATTGGTGCGAAAAAACGCGACCAGATACCGAAAGTCATCAATACCGCTCTTTTTGGCTCATTGTTCATCGGGATTTTGATCAGCTTAATGTTCCTTTTCGGCTCAACCTATCTCCTTCGTTTCATGGGATTGGATGCTGAATTAGTTGCTTTAGGTCATGGGTACTTACAAGTGTATGGGGGAAGTCTGTTCCTTTCATCGATCACGGCGGTCATAATTGCTGTCATGCGTAGCCACAGTTTCACAAAACCTGCGTTATTGGTGCCGATGTTTGCTAGTATCCTAGCCGTCATTGGGAATTACTTTGTCTTATATAGCCCCTTTGGTTTACCGAATTTTGGTGTGACCGGATTGGCATTTTCTAGCGTCTTTGGTAATTCGATTGGTTTAATAATTGCCGCAATGTTGCTGAAGAAGCATGTGAATTTTTCTGTTTTATCTGCCCGTTTCTCGAATGTCTCTTGGGGTGTGATGAAAAACATTTTGACTTACGGATTGCCTTCTTCTGGCGAGTCTCTTTCCTATCAAGGAGCGCAAGTCGTAGTGACGATGATCGTGGCTCAACTTGGTGCCAGCGTCTTGATTGCAAAATCTTACGTAACAGCTATCACCCAATTTGTTTATTTGATTGCCTCCGCATTGAGTCAAGGGAATCAAATCATGATTGGCCGCAATGTCGGTGCTGGAGAATACGATCGCGCGCATCAGCGAGGCATGCGCACGATGGTGATCGGGATCATTGCCTCGGTAACGATCTGTTTATTGACTTACTTGTTTATTGAGCCAATCATGGGAATCTTTACCACCAACGCGGAAGTGATCGAGATTGCCAAAGGTGTCTTTTTGGTAGAGATCGTTTTAGAAACGGCGCGTGCAGTCAATATGATCCTTGTGGGTTCCTTAAATGCAAGTGGCGATGTGAAGTTCCCATTGATCTGTAGTCTAGTTGTTCTATGGGTCATCAGCTTACCGTTTTCCTATTCACTGGCGATCGTCTTTAAATTCGGCTTGATCGGCGTTTGGATCGCTTATGCCATTGACGAAGCATTGCGCAGCGTCTTAATGATTTATCGTTGGCACTCCGGTGTATGGAAAACTAAATCTGTCGTTCATCCACAAGAAACAGAACCCGAAGTATTGCCAGAAGCATAATTAAAGTCCAGCGGTCTCGGTGACTGCTGGACTTTTTTGTTTTCCATAAAAAATAAAATGCGCCAAGAAGTTTGCTTGGTTTTTTTGAAGACTTTGCTCTATACTTGTCTCAGAAGCTATCGACTACGATTTACATTAAAAGGAGCGTTTGCTATGTCAATCTATGACTACCAAGCAACATTGGAAAATGGCGAAACTTATTCGCTAGCAAAATACGAAGGTCAACCGCTAGTGATCGTCAATACAGCTACGAAGTGTGGTTTGAGCCCGCAGTTCAAAGAATTACAAGGTCTTTATGAAACTTATAAAGACCAAGGATTGGTCGTTTTAGGGTTTCCTTCTGATCAGTTCAAACAAGAAGTCGGGTCAGCCGAAGAAGCCGCAGCCTCTTGCCGAACCACCTATGGTGTCGACTTTCCGATGCACAAGTTAACAGTGATCAATGGAAAAGACGCGGATCCCTTGTTTCGCTATTTGGAAGAAGAAGCACCTGGCACGCTAGGAAAAGCCATTAAATGGAATTTCACGAAATTCTTGGTGGATCGCCAAGGTAAAGTCGTTGAGCGTTTCGCTCCCCAGACAAATCCTCAAAAAATGATTCCAGAAATTGAAAAAGTTCTTTAAAAAACAGAGAAAGGCGATTTTGAGGACAAAACATGTCATCCTTAAGGTCACCTTTTTGTGATTGCTACAACATACACATTATACAACAATCACATTGGCGCTTGTCAAAATATCTGAATGTCTATTTCTTCTTAAAGAAACCATTCGTTACAAAGATTTCAAAAAGACTTTAAAAAAACTGCAGTTGATCCCCTTTGATTTCTCAACGGGATCAACTGCAGCTTCTTTTGATTAGTTATTCGATAAATCTTCACCATTTGAAGCAATCACTTGTTTGTACCAATCAAATGATTTTTTCTTTGTTCGTTTCAAGGTGCCGTTTCCTTCATTGTCACGGTCCACATAAATGAAACCATAGCGTTTTTTCATTTCACCTGTTCCAGCTGAAACTAAATCGATACAACCCCAAGTCGTGTAACCCAATAAGTCGACACCATCTTGTTCAACCGCATCTTTCATTGCTTGGATATGCTCTGCCAAATATTGGATGCGGTAATCATCTTCCACATAGCCATCTGCATCTGGTGTATCCACAGCGCCTAGACCATTTTCAACGATAAACAATGGTTTTTGGTAACGGTCATAAATGTCATTCATTGTAATCCGCAAACCAAGTGGATCAATTTGCCAACCCCACTCACTTGCTTCCAAGTATGGGTTTTTCACAGAGGCAAAAATATTGCCAGCCGTTTGTTCTAACAATTCAGCGTCCGTTGTTGATACGCGTGAAGAATAGTAAGAGAAAGAAATAAAGTCTACGGTGTGAGCTTTCAACAGCTCAAGGTCGCCTTCTTCCATTTTGATTTCGATCCCATTGCGTTCCATTTCTTTCAGCGCATATTGTGGATATTCCCCACGTGATTGAACATCAATAAAGAAATAGTTTTCGCGATCTGCTTTGCGTGATTCCCAGACATCTTCTGGTTTGCTTGTATATGGATAGTACGCGCCAGCAGCCAGCATACAACCTACTTTGTTTTCAGGATCAACTTCGTGAGCGATTTTCGTTGCGATTGCGGATGCCAACAACTCGTGATGAGCCGCTTGATATTTCACTTGCTCAACGTTATCGCCTTCTTCAAAATAAAGTCCCGCTCCCATAAATGGCGCATGTAGAATCATGTTGATTTCGTTGAAGGTCAACCAGTATTTTACTAATCCTTTGTAGCGGTTGAAAATCACGTTACACAAGTTTTCATAGAATCCGACTAATTCACGAGAACGCCATGCTCCGTATTTTTCAACTAAATGCATTGGGCAATCAAAGTGAGTGATCGTTACTAATGGTTCGATCCCATATTTGTGGCATTCTTTGAAAAGATCTTCATAGAACTTCAAGCCGTCTTCATTTGGTTCTGTTTCATCCCCTTTAGGGAAAATCCGACTCCAAGCGATCGACAAACGGTAGGTTTTAAAGCCCATTTCGCCAAATAGCGCGATGTCTTCTTTGTAGCGATGATACATATCGATCGCTTCTTTTGCTGGGTAGAAATGTTCGTCATCAAAATCGAACATTTTCATTTGACCAGTAATGACTGGAAAACGATCTTTGCCGATCGGTACCACGTCAACGTTTGCCAAGCCGCGTCCTCCTTCTTGGTAGCCTCCTTCACATTGATTGGCAGCTGTTGCGCCGCCCCATAAAAAGTCTTTTCTAAATGCCATGTTTCTTTCCTACTTTCTCTTTATTTAACTAGTTCGCGATCAAGTTCGCGGGCTACTTCATCTTGTACTTCTACGCCTTCTTTTTCAAGACGTGCGATCGTTTCCTTAAATTTAGGCAAGTGATCTTTGTGGGCAATAAACAGTTCGTCCATGACACGTTTTGCCGTATCACCTGATGGAACCAATGGGTTGATGGTGAAGGCTTGTAATGCGATATTGTAATCCCCAGTCACTGCTGCTTCGATCGTTAATAATTCCATTGCTTTCATTACCTGTAACCAACCTTTTTCAGCTGTCGGTAACTCACCAAAGGCAACATTTCTAGCACCTTGTCCGCCAACGTAAGCTGTTACTTCAACTACGCAATCGGCAGGAAGATCTGGAACGGCGCCTTCATTTTTTGTTGAAACAACGATTTGGGTATTTTTATTGGCATAAATGGAAGCAATCGTTTCACACGCTGCATCTGAGTAATACGCACCACCACGTTTTTGCAGCTGTTCAGGTTTATGATCCAATTCAGGGTCTTTGTACAACTCAAACAATTCGGCTTCGGTTTGTTTCACTTGCTGTGCACGGGTCCCAACAGTCTTGTATTCTTCGATCGCATGATTCAGCATTTCTTCTTGACGATAGTAGTAACGATGATAACCGCAAGGGATCATCTTCATTTGTTCTAGCTGTTCTTTGTAAAATGGAATATCAAAGATATTCTTCGGTAAGCCATTGTCTTCTTCATACATTTTATCAATAATATCCATCGTTACATCGTTGCCGTGTGAATCAGCAACTTTGTGCCAATGGAAGTGATTCAATCCTGCAAATTTGTAGATCAATTCGTCCGGTTCTTTACCGATCAAGGCTGGCTCAATCATGGTTGCCATGACTGGCACATTACACAACCCGATCACTTTGTCCCATTTTCCGTAACGCACGATTGCTTCAGTCACCATGCCGCTTGGATTCGCAAAATTGATCAACCAAGCATCCGGACATAAACGTTTCATGTCTTCAACAATTTCAAGAATGATTGGAACCGTACGGAACGCTTTGAACATTCCGCCAGGGCCGTTGGTTTCTTGACCAATCATGCCATAATAAGCAGGAATTCGTTCATCTTTAATGCGGGCATTCAGCAACCCTACTCGAAATTGGGTCGTAACGAAATCAGCATCTTTTAGCGCTTCTTCTCGATCCAATGTCATGTGGATTTTTACATCGTAGGGTGACGCATCCCACATCCGTTGTGCCATCGCACCAACGATTGCTAATTTTTCTTTTCCTGCTTCGATATCTACTAGCCAAATTTCACGAATCGGCAATTCTTCATAGCGTTTGATAAAGCCTTCCATTAACTCCGGGGTATAGCTGCTGCCGCCACCAATGGTTGCAATTTTAATTCCTTTTGTCATTGTATTGCTCCTTTGCTATTTTATTTACATTCTTATTATCATTCATAAAAACATTTGATTCAATGTAAATAGCATATTTAGAAAAAGCGTTTGCAAATCTCGCTTCTTCTTGCAGATGTTTTGTAAAAAAGATTTACAAAGAGCATCAAATAAGGAATAATTAGGATGTAAACGATTCGCTAGGTACTGAATAAAAACGAATTTTTGTAAAAACCATTTACAAATAATCATAAAAAAATGTAAAAAGGAGCATATATACCATGTTGTTACAAGAAAAAATGCGCCAAATCAAACTAGCACCAGCGGAACGATCGTTGATCGATTATTTATTAGCCAACCCGACTGCGATGGCGGATCAAACCATTAAGGAATTGTCAGAAAAGACCTACGTTCATCCTTCTACTTTTATTCGGATTGCCAAAAAATTAGGCTTCAATGGTTGGCTCGACTTAAAAACGGCCTTTGTGGAAGAGCAAACTTATATGAGCAGCCATTTTACAGATGTAGATGCGAACTTCCCTTTTTCCTCCCATGACGGCATTATGACCATCGCCAAAAAGTTGGCAAAGCTTGAACAAACAACGATTGAAGATACGCTTTCCTTGATCCATCATGATGAATTACAAAAAGCGAAACAATCGTTGCTCAACGCCAACCATATCAAGATCTTCGCCAGTAATGCCAATACCTTGATTTCTCAAGACTTTGTTTTGAAGATGCGGCGTTTAGGAAAAAACATTCACGTCTGCGACACCTTCGGCGAGAGTGCTTACGAGGCATCTAACTGTACCTCCGATACGACCGCGATCTTGATTTCTTACACCGGTGAAAACAAAATGGTCAAAGAAATCGGTAAGATCCTTGCCGAGCGGCAGGTTTCCATCATTGGCATGACGAGTATCGGGGAGAACTCCTTGGCGAAATTAAGTAATTGTGTTTTGAATATCACGACAAGAGAACGGCTCTACTCAAAGATCGCCAACTTTACGATCAATACGTCCGTTTGCTACTTGCTGGATTTGTTGTACGCAGTCGTCTTTTCGGAGCATTATGAAAAAAACTTGCAGCATTTGATCGATATTGGCATGGCTTATGACAAGCGCCCTACATCATCGACGATAATCGCTGAGCCAACCTACGATAAAAATCTTCATTATAAAGACTCACTGTTTCCCAATTAAATGACTGACAAAAAGCGATCGCTTCACATGGGCGATCGCTTTTAACCTTACGTAGAACTTGTTAGAAAGTTTTTGGCTAAACTAAAGCCGTGATCAAATCATCGGAACAGCCTACCTCACGTTTGTCTGACTCGATGATATCCAAATAATCGGCGGAGTTGGTGACTAACACTGGGGTCTCAATATTAAATCCAGCTTTGATCAATGCATCCTTATCAAAGGTGATCAATTTTTGTCCGCGAGTCACCGTGTCTCCTTGCTTCACATGGGCTTCAAAGTATTCACCGTTTAATTGAACAGTATCTAAACCAATATGGATCAAAAGCTCTAAGCCGTTCTCAGAGATCAACCCAATGGCATGTTTGGTTGGGAACAAGGTCATTACTGTTCCGTCAAAAGGAGCCACAACTTCGCCTTTTGAGGGATGGATCAAGATGCCTTTTCCTAGAATCCCTTGTGCGAAGGCTTCATCTTTTGCACTGCTTAGTGGTGCGATCGTTCCTTCAACAGGGGAAGTGATTACTTCTTTCCGAACAGTCATCGCTGGTTGTCCTTCTGCGATTTCTTCTTCCACCGCATCATCTTTCCAGAAAGCCATCGTCAAACCAAAACCAATCGCTGCAGCGATCAAGATCCCGATGACCGAGAACCACATGCCACTGGCATCGCCTTCTGGAGTGATATAGTTAAAGATTCCAAAGACGCCTAAACCACCAGAGGTATAGCTCGTTGTGCCATTGATCATTAAGAAGGCACCTGCGACCGCCCCACCAATCATTGAGAAGAAAAACGGCATTTTTTTCGGTAACGTGATCCCATAAATTGCTGGTTCTGTTACACCAAAAAGTCCTGAGATAATGGCTGGTGGACATAGAGCTTTTAGTTTTTTGTCTTTAAGTTTAAAGTACATAGCCATCACTACCGCTGTTTGGGCAAAGCTGGCACCAAATGATGCTACCAAAATTTGACTGTAGCCGAGCTGTGTCACTTGCATAATGTGTAGTGGCACAACTGACCAATGCAAGCCGAAAATAACCAAGACTTGCCAGAAGAAGCCTAATAACAAACCATAAATCGCTGGAGAGAAGTCCATCAATGCTTCAAATCCTGAGCTTAAAAGATCCGTCAACATACTGATCACAGGTCCAATCACCAAAAAGCCAATTGGCAATGCAATCAATAAAACCAAGAAAGGCACTAAAAATGTTTGGACAACAGACGGAATGATTTTCTTCGCCAATTTTTGAACTTGTGCAGCGAATGCGATGATAAAGATTACTGGAACCACACTACTAGTATATGTCGCACCAACCCACGGAATCCCTAAGAAGGTTTCATACGCTGGCAAGCCTAATAAGCTATAAGGTGCAGCAGCTCCCTCGCCAGCTCCGGCAACAAATGCCGCTTGCAAGGCTGATCCTTGAATCGTCGGATAGCAAAGCGCCGACCCGATCACGATTCCCACCATTGGATTTAAGCGGAATTTTTTTGCTGACGTATACCCTAAAATCACCGGCATAAACATGAAGATCGAATCGCCGATCGCATTGAACATAACGTACGTCCCAGTCGTCGTTGTATAATCGATCAAGCCTGTTGTACCAATAAAAAGCAACAGTGCATTTAGACCTTTGATCATCCCGGCCGCACACAAAGCACCTAAGAAGGGTTGGAAGCAGCCGCTCAAAATATCGATCAAACGATCAAACAAGTTGCCACCTGAGGCTGTTTCTTCAGCATCACCACTGATTCCTGCAACATCGATCACTTCTGCATAGACATCTGGCACATGGTTTCCGATAACCACCTGGTATTGACCGCCACTCTTCATGACCGTCACGACACCTTCCATGTTCTTTAAGACTTCATCATTTGCGACGCCTTCATCCTTTAATTTAAAACGCAGGCGTGTGATACAATGCGTCAAGCTATTGATGTTCTCTTTCCCACCGACATTTGCGACAATTTTTTCTGCTAATTCACGATATTTACCCATTTTTGATTCCTCCAATTTTTTTGTATTGAAGGTTTAGCCAACTGAATGTCACTATCCAAAATGTTTCGTCTTTGATATGCTGCTTCTTAACTAGCGGTCCTAAAAATACGTTTTAATAAAAATCATTGCCAAAAAATTATTCTTTCTTCTATATCTTGCACTGAGTAAAACTCCTTCTCCTTTCTTCTTTATTTCAATCAACGATTTTTTTGCACAAGTCTGGCAATATGAATCGTTAAATACAAACTTTCGTCACTGGACATTTGATACTGATATTGATTTTCTAATAGTTCAGCGATTTTTTGTACGCATTGATACGCATTTCGGTACTTCACTTTGACCATAGCCAAAAGATCTTCATCGGTTTCATCCGTATGAGGGGTATGGTTTTGCATTCTTGAGACAAAAAATTTCAAATGCGTAGTGAAGCGATAAAAATAAACGGACTCTTCATCAAAGGTGGTTTTGAAAAAATATTTAACAATGTTAATGATGTCTTGCATCGTTTGGGTTAGCTCAGCAATATTGCCTTGGTCACCATTTTCGGTTTGCGCATTGACCAGATGCAGAGCAATAAAGCCAGCTTCATCATCTGGCAGCTGAATCCCGTAATGTTCTTTGATTTTTTCTACTGTTTTGCAGCCTATTTGGTACTCATCGGGGAAAAAACGCTTGATATCCCACAATAAGACATTTTTGACCGTCATTCCTTTTTTCGATCGTTCAATGGCACAGTGCATATGATCTGTCAGCGAGATGTAGATGGAATCATTGATGGGGGATGACAATTCTCGCCGAGCATACTCAATGATCTCATTGGATAATTCAAGATATTCCAGTGGTAAGTCAGCAAGCAGCTCTTGAAATTGAGATAAGATCGTCTGATTTTCTAAGCGATATACTTTATCGACCGTTTCTGAAGAAATGTCATCTCCCACTTTTTTCTTAAAGGCAATCCCCCGCCCCATAACAATAATCTCGTTTTGACTTTGATCGGTAGTGATCACAACATTATTGTTTAACACTTTACTGATTTTCATGTCCTACCCCCACTTACTTTATCATTGCGGATATGGTTCATTGCTTGTCTTTATTGTTTAGCCAACAGTCAACACAGAAAAAACCTCATGAAAGCAGCGCAAATACCGCAGCTTCATCAGGTTTAGCTTGTTAAAAATCAACAATCACTATCCATTAGAACCAGTTCTATTATCTTTATCATAGCAAAGGTAGAAAGCGCTGTCAATCGTTGTTCGTTATTTTTACTGACACCTAATACGAATCTATTGATCGTTTGTTGAAAACACGAGGGATCAATTTTTATTCGTTCTTATCTTAGATAAAGACAAAACCTTAACGAACGATAAAAAACCGCTCCCCAAAGACTTGACTGATCAGTCTAATGATGGGGAGTCGGCTATTATGTCATTTGCTTCTTGTTTTTTCAAAAAAAGCTAATCATCTTGTTTACGATAATTTTTTTTGATGTAAGGCTGGTTTTCTTGGTTCATACGGATAACGATTTTATCAAAACTATTGTCACTCACTTGTGTCGAACCACTCATTTTGATTTTTGGCTGTACTTCGATCACTTTTGGTTTATACTGCATTTTCCCTTTTGAGATCCGCTTGACTAAAAGTTCAGCAGCTTGCGAACCAATTTCATACGACGGTTTTTCAATCACAGACATTTCATGATGATAAAGTTTGTTCCAGCCTAAATCATCATAGCCCCCGATCGCAACGTCTTCTGGAATCCGCAAGCCCAAGCTATAGATCACATGGATCAATGCAAACATCAACTCACTGTTTTCAGCTAATATTGCTAAACGATAGCCTTGATTTTTTTTCAACAATTCGTTTAGTGATTCCTTACACGCGTCAAATGCCACTTGTGTTTCTTCGATCTCAAATGCTAGTTGCTCAGGATTTCTGACTGCGATTTTAGAACTTTCCAGAAAAAGAGCAAGTTTTTTCTTCCGACTAGGCGTTGTGAGCGGTGGTGTAAAGTAAGCGACTCGATCAAAGCCTTCTGAATAAATACGTTGAATCATCTCGGCCGTCGCTTTTTCATTATCAACGATGACTGTATCAATCATCAATTCTTCGATCGTGCAATCAGCCAGCACGATTTTGACCTTTTGCTCAGTCAAGCTTTTCACGAATGCTTCGTCCTGATTCGACGATAGAATAAGCCCTTCCACTTGACGGTCGATCAACGCTTGGATTTGATCCTGCTGAGAAATATTTTTTTGATCGGTTTCAACAAGAATCACCTGAAAAGATTTTCGTATACAATAATCATTGACGCCTCGAACTAAAGCTGCTACTTCCGGGATCATGATATTGCTGACAACGATGCCGATCAATCCCGTTTTATTGTTTTTCAACCCCTGTGCTAGCGCATTTGGACGGTATTCAAGCTCTGCGATCACTTCTTCGATGCGCTTTTTTGTCTCTGCTGACATAAATTCATATTTGCCATTCAAATATCTAGAAACGGTGGTTTTTGAAACATTTGCTTTTTCTGACACCATCTTAATGGTGATTTTCTCATTTGCCATTCAATCCACGCCTTGCTTTTTGCTGTTGGTCAATTATATCATGGAACCCTTGAAAAATGAACAAGGACCGATTTCGTTCGACACGGACTGTCCTATCTCAATAGTGACGGATCGTAAAGAAGCCGCTAAGTGAGCTATTTTCAAAGAACTAGCCCATTGCTTCAATGTGGCGCATTTCTTGCTGCACGACTTCATATATACTTTTTGAAAAGTCCACTTCCAACGGATAAGAAAGCAAAATATCTAATATTTGAGGCACAAAGTCTGCCTCACACAGTTCTTTTGCAAAAGCCATCGCAGCAATTTCCGAAGCACAACCAACCGTTGACCGGTGCTCGTAGGAAAAAAAGCGCCACAGTGGGATCGTTTTGGTGATATGGTACATCGTGGCACCATGTTGCTCTTCTAAATAGTGAAAAATTTCATGGGCGATCAAGATCCCTCGGACAACTTCTGGTTTAGGCAATATTTGCGAAGATTGAGTCAGCACAGTGTAGGCAGCAATGGGTTCAGTGATCAATTCAATGGAGCGCTCCATGACAAACTGCGCAAAGACCATGCGAAACTTCGTCGGTTTTCCAGATCTTTCCGTAATTGATAAACCAAGCTTATTCGCCAAGTACCAGGCACGATCTGCCTTTTCCTGTTTTTTCAAATCAAACTGGTCGAGCATTTTTTGCGCCCATGTTCTACCACATAAGATGGCTTCTTCAATGATTTCGTTTTTTTCCTCTTCCCTCACTTTATTACGTAGCATCTCGCGGGTAAACTCAAATACTCCCCAACTGAATTCGCTGATGGGCATGAGCTGTTCATACCACTTTTCTAATAATGCCAGATCAACCGTATTTTGCTGTTTTAAGAAAAACCTCTGCTTGATCATAGGGAGTTCGCCGCCAGAATCATCACTTCTTCATTAGAATCTAAAGTCGACATTTCGATATCGATCAACAACATCAATGCCTCCAAATCGTTTACTGAAAAATCCATCACCCGAGGTCCGGCACAAATATAGAAATCTGGACGCAAAATCACTTCTGTCTGATAGATCGCCAAATCATCCCATAGTTGCTCGACTGCTTGCACATAATTCTCCGCGGTGGTTTTGATGACCTTCCCTGAAGCTCGTTGTACTTTAATAAAGCCTTTTTTATCAAGGATTCGAATTGCCGGATTGTCTCCTGTAGAAACACGGGTTCCAAACACATAAAAATGCGAGCTTTTCTCTAAAAGATCAATTTCGTTAGTAGGTAGCCCTAAATCGCCCGCTGCTAATTCTTGGGCTTCCTCGACGGTTGCCTCTGCTAAAAGATCCGTCGTCTTGACTTCGGTGGAACCAGTTGCAATGGCTGTGACTTTAGACGTTTGAGGATCGATTTCGATAAAGACTTCCACACTTTCTGGGGTAGCCCCACTCTCAATGGCTTTATTGATAGCCTCTGTTTTGATTGATCGCAAGTCTTCTTTCGAAGGCGAAGGAATAATCCGTTCAACGACATCTCGTACCATCGCTAGGGCGACGCCAATAGAGGAAATCACTTCAGCATTCTCCGGAATCGAATATTTTACGCCCATTTTTTCTGACAAGTAGATAATTAATGACGAAGCGCCGCCACCAACTCCTACTAATGAAATCTGGCTTTTTTCTAGTTTGTATTTTTCTGCTAAAGCCAAAATGACTGGCTCTAATTTTGCGTAAGAACGCTCCATGATTTGAGTCGCGATATCTTCGATCGTCGTGCCACAATAATCCGCTAATACGCCCATCGCTTTTCGAGCCGCTTCGATATTCCCATAAGAGAAATGTTCCGGTTTGATCAAGCCCAACACGTTTGCTGCACATGAGTTGGTGATGGTTACCCGATCACCATTATCAAATTTGATTGCAACATAATCTGCAGGATCGCCTTCTTTCGGACTAAAGAATTCCACCGTTCCTCCTGTCCAGTTGATTGGATCAGAGTAAACTGCGTAGTCAAGACCGGCAATATGTGCAGAACGAGGTCCTACATCTACCACTCCATTAGCAGTTGCGCGAATCATGGACCCCCCTGCACAGCCCGTGATTCGTACATCCAAACTGGAAATGTATGTTTCATGTCCGCCAACGACAGAATAGTCGATCGCTGGCCGTCCGTTTTTAATGACACCGATATTGGTGGTTGTGCCGCCTACTTCAAAATACACGCCATTTGATGCTCGTAAATACATCAGTGAACCCATTACTGAAGCTGCCGGACCCGAGAGCATGGTCAGAACTGGCCGCTTTTTCATCTCAGCAATCTCCATAACCCCACCATCGCCTCTCATGATCATTAAGGGTACATCTACACCAGACTCCTTCACAGAGACTTCCGTGGAATTTGCGACAGATAACATTTTAGGTAAAATACTTGCATTGATAGTGGCAGTTCGTGTCCTTCTGGTCAATCCGTAAAGTTTCGTGATATCTGAAGCAACAGTACATGGAATTCCTTTTTCTGTACAAACTTCCATCACTAGATTCTCAGCATCATTATTATCTACACCAAAAGCCATACTAGCGACGATCACTTCTGATCCTTGCCTCACTAGATCATCGATCATTTCTTCAACACTCGCTTTATTCATTCCTTTGAGTTTTGAGAAGGCATTGATGATCTTAATGGATCGCTGATTCCCTAGAACGATATCGGCAATTTTTAATTGACGCTTTGCCAGAAATCCTTCGAAACCACCATGAGCCATACCGAAAACACCAATGTCAGCCACATCCCCTTCAATCAAAGCGTTCGTGGCTTGGGTGGTTGAATGAGCAACAAAAATCACACTTTTTGGGTCAATATCATTTTCTTTCATACAATTTTGAAAACTCTCGACAACGCCAGCAGCTACCCCCCGTTCATGATCATGAGTGGTCTTCACGCTGGATTTTCCTATGATCTCGTGAGTCAGATTATCGATAGCGACAGCTTTTGTATGGGTACCGCCTACATCGATCCCCATTCTAACTTTTCTTAATTCACTCATTTCCACTTTCCTCCTACATCCATAGTTGCATGATTTATTGATTAGCTACGTTCTTTCATCGACTAGTTATTCAAACCGAACAAAATGAGCGCAATGATACACAGGATCGCACTAGAAAGCCACCCAGCTGGTATCGAAAACTTCATGAAATCTTTAGAACCAACTTTATGATGTCCTAGACCCCATGCTACCCATGACTGAGTAATATCCAAATGCTGAGGAGCGATCGTGACCACAGCGAAAAGTGGAAAAATGAATGCCAGATCCCAATTTGTGGCAGCTAAGATCACTGCCGCTACTGCGCCTCCTGATCCGACTAAGTTCAAAGGACCGCGGAAGAAACCAAGGGGCGCTAAGATGGCAAATAAGATCGCAAGAGCCACGGTACTATGAGGAACTAGACCGCCAACGATTGGTTCAAAGAAAGGAACCGCTAGACTTGCAGCTGAATTAAACATAGCCAGTACTAATAAGAAACCTACCAGGGGCGCAACATCGACAGCACCATCTGCAAATTGTTTAGCTAACATGCGGCAAATATTCACGAAACCACCTTTTAATTTTCCGCAAGTCAGTAAGGCGTACAAAGCTGCGAGAATAAATGCTGGAATAATAGGAAATTCAGCAAACACAACGAGTAAGACTGGTGCGATCACAGCTACCCAAGAATACCAAGGAGCATCGCCTGAAGTTGCGCCAGGTGTGGAAGCCCACGCTTTGACTTTTGATGATTTCGCACGACTTAAAGCAATATTGGCAAAAACCAATGTCACAAGTAAGGAAACGACTAGTGCAATCATGCCGAATGTGAAATAATCGGAAAACCCATATTCCATCATGGATTGACTTCCGTCAGGTTGTAATGCCGCTAAAATACCTTGGTATTGCACAAAATTTGTTACATTGGCAAAAATTCCCGCCATGATGGAACCCATAAAAGCGAATAAAGCGATCGCTGTTGGAATACCCAACGCTTGCAAAATTGGCATAACGATCACTGCGATAGAGATTACAGGACCAATGCCCGTCATGGATGTGAAACATAAAGCAGTAACAGTACATAAAAGGGTCATGGTGATCCGTGGTTTATCCCCACCAAGCTCAACAACCTTGCGAATCAGCGTTGCTGCGATCCCTGTATCCATCAAAATCCGACCAAAGAAGGAACCGAAGAAAATATTGACCAGAATCGAACTAGCAAAACCGGCGGGTCCTGTTTGATAAATATTTGTGATCGTATCGACAAAATTCAAAGCTGTTAAATCCGGACTCAACGCATTGCCAATAAAAGCTAAAACGGTCCAAAGTGTTGCCATAACGAAGAAACCCACCATCAGGTTGAACCCTTTGACGCAGTACCAAACCATTCCTAAGAAAGAAACGATCATTAAAATACCAATTATAATTTCTACCATAAATTTTCCCTCATCTTTCCATTTGAACTTTTTTTGTTCATACATCGTGTTGCAAGTTTCTACGTTTGCTACTTCCCCTATTCTCGCTGAATGCGACCTTTATCATGAAATAATCGGCTAGACTTGTGACCATTTCCCACGTTTGCTTCCCTCCTCTTTTTTGTTAACCGTTTTAGTTAACCGGTTAACAAAAATTTTAAAAAAATAAAACAACGAATAATATCTCGTGTTTATCCACTATCTTTAAGCTTCCACTCGATTCTCCTTCGATCCCTTCTCGATGGGGAGCTGCCACTATTCAAATCAACCTCCATATTCCACTCTCGTCGGTTGGGCTCTTCGTAAAAGATAGGCTCAGGATGCTTGCCTTTTGATTAGAGCCGCTTCCCTCCTGTTTCTCCTCTATGATTCGATCCTCTTGTTTGCACAACATTTCACATAAGGCTCCTCTGACACTCGCCTGACCGAGCGTAATTACTAGTCTAAACCGAAAAGGATCCTAACCGATTAATCATTTGTTTGACTAGGTGCTAGTTGTTTTAATGTCTACATGATAGCAAAGGGTGAAAACGCTGTCAATCACAAATAGAAATTTTTGCTTCATTTGTTCAATTTATACAAAATAGACCTTAAAATACCTACGTGGTATTTTAAGGTCTATTGGCCGTTTAAACTTCACTTGCCTGCAAACGGTACATATCGGCATACAACCCTTTTTGAGCCAAAAGTTCATCATGGGTGCCTCGTTCGACGATCGAGCCTTTATCAAGCACCAAAATCAACTCAGCATCGCGAATGGTAGACAATCGATGGGCGATCGCGATCGTGGTTCGCCCTTGACGCATATTTGCCAAGCCTTCTTGGATCAGTCCTTCTGTTTCAGTATCGATATTGGCAGTCGCCTCATCCAAGACCAGCACTTTCGGATCGGTCACCATCGTTCGGGCAAAGGAAATCAATTGCCGTTGCCCGCTTGAATAACTGGCACCCCGTTCAATCACTTTGGCGTGGTATTTACCAGGTAGTTTTTGAATAAAGGCATCTGCTTGAACAAATTTTGCTGCTGCTTCGATCTGTTCTTCACGAATATCCTGATTCAATAAGCGGATATTGTCAGCGATGTCCCCATAAAACATGAAAGCATCTTGCAATACGAGTCCAACTTTTTTCCGAAGCTCTTCCATCGTGAAGTCGCGGATATCTTGATCATCGATCAAAATTTGCCCTTCCCCAAATTCGTAAAAACGCATCAACACATTGATGATCGAGCTCTTGCCACTTCCTGTGTGACCGACTAAAGCTACGGTCTCACCTGGATAGGCGATGAAAGAAATATGATTCAATACGTTGTTTTTTCCATCATAGGAAAAACTGACATCGCGAAATTCAATTTTTCCTTTGGTGATGGTTTGACTGGCATCGGAGTTTTGCTGCGGCGTATATTCTTCGTTATCCATAATCTTCAAAATCCGGCTGCCGGCTACCATCCCATCAGTAAAGACGCTGAGAAAATCCATCATCTGTGTCATTGGATTAAAGAATCCTTGAATATAGGTCGTAAAGGCGAAAATTAACCCAACTTCAATCGGCGATTCTAAAGCATCAAACCCAAAGAGCGTCAATGACAAGGCGATCGCTAAGGCATACAACAAACTAATGATTGGTGATAGTAGCAGCGCATTCGTGCGGATCATAGCGTATCTGGTTTTCAAATAATCATCGTTGGTCGCTTCGAATTCTTCATTCAGCCGCGCCTCTTGACGGAATTGCTGAATGATCTGCATACCAGAAATCGATTCATTCAATTTCGTATTCAGCTGACTCAGTTTTTCCCGCATTTGACGATAGATACGAGAGCTGAATTTTTGATAATACCAGATGACTACCATTAGGATTGGCAGAAAAATCAAGTTTAGTAAGGCAATTTTGACGTTGATGCGGAACATGGCGGCAAAAGAAGAAACCACCGCAAAAATTCCTGTCAATACCATCAAGAAGACATACCAAAATTCATACAATGTTTCTGTGTCGTTGCTGACCCGTGAAACGATCGAACCCGCTGGCGTCTGATCGAAATAGCGCATCCCAAGACTATGCAATTTTTCAAATAATTTTGCTCGAATATATTGATAGGTTTTTAAAGAACCCATTGAATAAAGGAACCATTGGAAAAACCAAATCACGGCTTTTACCAACACCCCAAAGAAATACAACGCAGCAAAGAAATAAATGACTTGCTGGGTCGCCGTCTGATTGGTCAAATAATTATCCATAAAGGTTTGAATGATCAAAGGCAACAGGATATTGACGATCGATAGCACAAAAGCAAAAAAGATCGCTGCATAGAAGGTTTTTCGAAACGGTTTGGCAAAAAGAAACATTCGTTTGATGATGTTTTTTTGCTCTTTAAAGGGAATCGATTTGCTCCATTCTGATTCTTGCATTAGGCTTCACTCCCTTCGATTTTGGCTTCTAGTTGCTGCTTGTCCCACATTTTTTTATACCAGCCATTTGCAGCCAATAATTGTTCATGGGTCCCACGTTCACTGATTTTCCCATTGTCGATCACGAGAATTTCTTCTGCATGCTTGACACTGCTTAGGCGGTGGGCAGCAATGATCGTTGTTTTATTCTGACGGAATGTCCGTAATTGTTGTAAAATAGCTTCTTCCGTTTTGGCATCTACTGCTGAAAGGGCGTCATCTAAAATCAATAATTCTGGGTCAGTGATCAAGGCACGGGCAATGGATAAACGCTGTTTTTGTCCGCCGGAAAGAGAAACACCACGTTCCCCCACCATCGTTTCGTACCCTTCAGGAAACTGACTGATATCCTCGTGGATCACTGCTAATCTAGCAGCCGCTTCAACTTCTGCTTGAGAAGACCGTGGTTGCGCGAAGCGGATATTGTCTCGAATCGTCATGGAAAATAAGAAATGATCTTGCGGAACATAACCGATCGAACCCAAAAGAGCATTCAAAGAGTATTGCTTGCTGTCGATGCCCCCGAAGGTGATCGCCCCATCAAATGAATCATACTCTCGCAACAAGAGCTTCATCAAAGAGGTTTTTCCTGCACCAGTTTTCCCGACCACACCAAGTGTTTGCCCGGCAGGCAAAGTAAAGTGGATGTCTTGCAGGGCAAAATCATCTCCTTGATAGTGAAAATCATTGATTTGAACGTTCACCGTTCCTTGGGCTGGGGTATAGACCGCATCTTTGGCTTCAATGATATGGGTCTTTGCCGCCAATAATTCGGCAACCCGATCATAACTTGCATTGCCTCGTTCCAGCACATTGAACAGGCGTCCGATGGCAAACATTGGCCAAACTAACATACCGATATAACTGATGAAAGATACCAATTGACCGATCGAGATGGTACCGTCCATGACATAATTGCCGCCAACGATGATCGTCAGCACATAGGAGATTCCAATGATGATCGTAATAAACGGATCAAATAAGGCATCCAGAAAATTGACTTTGCGGTTTTTGATGATGGCATGGTCGATTTTGGTTTGAAAATCAGCGATGTCCTCTTTTTCCTGTCCAAAGGTTTTGATGACTTTCATCCCAGTAATACTTTCTTGGGCTTTGTCGTTGATGGAAGAAAATGCTTCTTGCGAGTCACGAAACGCATCATGCAATTTGCTACCAAGAACCCGTGCCATGACTGCTAAGAAAGGCAGCGGCAATAGAGCAATGATCGTTAACCGCCAATCGATAAAGAGAACCATCGCAATGATGGTAGCTCCACCAGAGATGAAGGAATCAGCAAAGGTCAAGATCCCCGCCCCTGCCACATTCTGGATGGCATTCAAGTCATTGGTGGCATGGGCCATCAAATCACCTGTCCGATGCTTTTGATAAAACAACTGATCCATCCTTGTAAAATGTGCAAATAACTGTCTGCGTAACGTTTTTTCTAGCCGAGCGGCACTGCCCCAGATATGCGTTCGCCAGACAAAACGAAACACATATTGAGCGATAGCTGAAGCAATCAAGATCATGACCCAAAAAAAGATCGTCTGCATCGAGATCTCTTTTTCCGCAATTTCATCGATGATGATCCCGATAACTTTGGGAGGGGCCAACTGTACCAAGGCGACTAGGACTAAAGAGCCTACGCCTAACAAATAATGTTTCTTTTCTTGTTTAAAAAACCAACCTAACTTCCTAAATATTGACATAACACTCTCCATTTCTTTGTGACCTGTTGCCTAAATTTTGCGATTTTTCCGAATATTTATTAGATTCAGATTCGATTGCTACCCCGCTATTCACAGAACGTAAATAGAAAAAGCAGCCTGGGGACATTCTTTTAGTTTCTGCATTTTGCCGCAATAAAAAGCGAGCTGATAAAATCAGCCCGCTTCTTAGAAAAAAACCTACTTTTGGTTTTTCATTTGCTGCATCATCTGACGAATCTTTTTCTCAGAAGGTTTTTGACCCATTGACATCATCATCGAGCGAAGCATATCCTCATTAACGGGAGGATTTTTCTTTAGATAATCTTGCATATATTTACGCGCCAAAAAGAAGCCGCCGACAGCGCCTAGTAATGCTGCAACAACAGCGATCACGATTACGATTCCTACACTAACCATTTGAAAACTCTCCTTTCTCTTGTACTCTCAATGAATCATTTTACTAGAAAAAAACACAAAAAGAAAGAGTGAAAGTTGGATTTATCCAAAAACTTTCACTCGTTTCCTCAACTTAATGCGACATCTCTTTTATTGAATAACCAATTTGTTAAAAGGTAGATTAAAACACTATAAACAAGGATCCCGATCGCCATTTCCCAATAGCCCAATCCCGGATCAAAGGCAGTCATCTGCATGTCAGGACTATTTAATAAACTCGGTATCTGCTCTTTGATATTCATAAAATTAAACGGGTTCCACTTCAGCCATGGGTATTTTTCTTGAGCAAAAAGCATGATCGAGTTGATGATGCTGCTTCCAAACAACATACCCAAGCCTAAGCCAACCGCCAGGCTTTGAGAGCGAATGACGGCTGAGATAAAGATGGTCAATGCAATATAAAAGACAATCAATAGCAAGTTGGTTCCCGCAAAAACAAAGGCAACGAGAATCGCCGCTAGCCCGTTGTAGCCAGTAGCAGCAAAAGGTGATTCAGCTGCTAAAAATAAATTGGCGGCTGCTAAACTACTGATTAGTAAAACAGCAGTCCCTAAAAGCGCAAATAAAAACGTGTTGATGGCTTTTGCTGCTAAGATTTGGCTTCTGGAAAAAGGCCGAATCAATAAGAACTTGATTGTTCCACGACTGAACTCTTCCGCCACTGAAGAAGCTGCCACAATCACCACAAATAAGTTTAAAAAGGAAGTCATGTCGCTCAAAGAAGCGAATAAATCATTGGCACCAATCTCGGGACTACCTAAGCGAACCACATAGGTCAACCCAAAAGTCATTAGAACCAATAAAAGCAGCATGATCCAAGTAGAACGTTTTTTGGTTAATTTGATCCATTCATTTTTAATCAATGTCAGCATGCTTACAAACCTCCTTCTTCGGTCCAAGCCAAGAATGTATCTTCTAGAGAAGATTGCTTTGTCCGTAGTTCTTTCAAGCCGATCCCAGCCGTCACGATCGCTGCAGCGATTGCCGAACGCTGATCTGTTGCTAGAGTGACTTGCAATTCATCTGCAACCTGCAAGACCTCGACCTCAAAGGAAGCTTTTAACAGTGCTTCTGTTTCCGCATTATCATCAGTTTTAATAATCAGTACATTTTTCTCTGCTTTCAACTCTGCCATTGCTACTTGATGAGTGACTTTTCCTTTTTGCACCACGATCAAATGATCGGCAATTTGTTCGATATCGCTTAATTGATGACTGGAAACTAAGACAGAAACGCCTTTTTCTCTCAAAGAAAGAATCATTTCTCGAAACTCCCGCATGCCTTTAGGATCCAGGCCATTCATCGGTTCATCTAAAACTAATAAGTCTGGTTGATGGACCAATGCCTGGGCAACACCTAAACGCTGACGCATCCCTAATGAATAGGTTTTGACTTTTTGATGGATGTGTCCTTCTAAATGTACCTGACGAATAAGAGCTTCTAATTCTGCTGTCGTACTTTTTTTCTTCGCCATGCGCTGATACTGCATCAAATTTTCATAGCCTGTCATATAATTATAAAACTCAGGATTTTCAACGATCGCACCGACTGAGGCAATCGCGGTTTTAAAAGAAGAATCCAGTAAATTCCCCATAATGGCAATCGATCCTGTGTTGTGCTTCATCAACCCAACAATCATCCGAATGATCGTCGTCTTCCCAGCCCCATTAGGCCCTAATAAACCAACGACTTGTCCTTGGTCCACCACAAAGGAAACATCCTCAATGATTCGTTTGGTTCCAATCAATTTGGAAACATTTTGCAGTGCTAATACTTCTGTCAAAGTTACCCCTTCTTCCTAACACCTTTTCTGCAACGATTTTAAATAAAAAACGTTATGATAATATGTATACCATGCCATCTCTGTAAAAAAAAGTCAAGAAGCGAAAAAGGAACGACGATGTTCCTGTTTTTGCTTCTTGACACCTGTGTTTATCAAAGTCGCTTTTCACTTTCGCCTTACTGCCGAAACTTACGAAATTATAAGTTCTGTCTGCTCAGCCAACCCACGCGGCTGATTATTTACATGGTACGATCAAATCGATTGGGCAAAAACGAGCTTTTCAAAAGCTGCCTTGTTCTTGGCACTTCTGATCTGTTTGATCGTTTGTTTAAGTTGTTTCCACTCCTTTGCGCTTGGTTGACCGTTCCAATAAAAGATATAGGGCTGTTCTTCCTCAGAAAATTCTTGATGAATCGGATAATCACTGATGACCAAATCTGGTTTTTGAGTAAGTGAAAGATGCGCCATCGCTCGATGCGTTGCATTCAATAGTCGGTTCTTCATCCAAAGTTCTTGCGTTTTTCCGTATTTCGAATGGATCGAGAAAGTGACTGGCTGTTCATATTTGATAAAAATAACTCTCAATAACATACAGTATTGGAAAATCAATCGGTCATTCTTTTGCAGCAATCTACGCAACGCTGGTAAAGAAACAGTCGCTTCCAAAAAAAACCGTTTCATGGTTGGATAGAGCACCGGAAAAGCGCCTTGCAGGTCTTGCTCGTCGGTTGTTTTGCCAAAACTATCGCTTTTTTGTCGCGTACCAAAACAGCCAGAGGCGGAATGGATCATTACCAGATTAACCAGTAAATAGTTTTTTTCGGCTTCTGTAAACGTCAACCGAAAATACACGGCTAGTTTTTCAACGAGCTGCGCTTCTTGCTGGTACGTTGGCTGAGTCAGCCACGAGATGTTAGCAGCATCGAGATCCTCCTCAAGATAGGTGTTCATTACGCCAAACATATAATACAAGAAGCTGCGTTCATCCTCCGAAATATCAGAAAACGACAGATGATTCCTGTTAAACAATGGTTTCAAAAAGACCTGATCAAACTGATTTTTTTCAATTAATGGGTGCTCAAACGTCAGTACTTCTTTTGGTAAAAACGAAAGCGGATGCTTTTGATGGATTCTTTGCACGGAGATAGCGAATAGATGAAGAAATTTCTCGATATCGATTTTTCTCATATAAGAAGCATGGGTTTCAAACAACGCTACAGCCTGCTCTTTCTCCTTGAGCGATGCCAAGACTCGTGAGTCCTTCTCATCAAAAATTTGCCAATAGGTAAGATGATAAAAATAGCGGATCGCATATTCAGCACCTGCTAAAGGATCACCTTTTTTTAAACTATAGGACAAATGATAGTTCGCCAAAACATGATTTAACTCCTGCAATTTTCGTTGAATCGTGCGGGGACTGCTAAAGGTTTTTTGACTGAGTTGTTCAAGGGAATGATAGTCCCCCTGAAAGAGTGCATCCAGCAAGATAAATCCAACGGTTCCCCGCAACAATACACTATAGGCTTGACTCAATAGGAATCGTGGAGAAAAAGCAATGGACACTTCTTTCTCCAGCCGATCATAGGTCAAAGTAAACTGAGGATAGCGTGCACGAAACACCTCTACTTGCTGAACGATCGACTGCATTTTGTTGGTTTTCCTATCGAAAACACTTGAGAGCTCTTTCATTGTATAGTCTTTCTTGTTCGTTTCGTAACAATAACTTAGAAACGCATAAATTTGTTTTTCTGTCGTATCCAAAAGTGCCTGTAACATGAAATTTCCCTCGCTTGTATAATCAGCAAACGCTGTTTTTACCTTAAATTTGTCATCGTACAAAATTGTAAGCTGTCAATGTTTGGTGATCGTACCACCGTGCGCTCTTTTCTGTCAAATCACTTTTAACAAATTTTCCTTTCGTTATCTGTGTATTTTCATAAAAAAAGTCTGACGCCTCAAAACGATCGTCAGACTAATTATGAATTACGGCAAAACAACACGTGATTGTGCATTCTGGGGAAGAAATTTCCAATCGTGGGTTATCAATTTTCTCATGATTTTTGGGTATGTTCGTTACAGCTTCTCATCATAAAATAACTTTCGCTTCAGCCAGTAAAGAAACACAGTCAGAACCACTACTAGACCAAAGAGTAGATAGCGAAGATTGGTAGTTTTGCTGCCGGTTTTCGGTAGTACGGCTGCATTGACCTCCTTGCCACTGCTTATCTCCGTGGGTTGAAGTTGTTCCTTTTTGTCTTGAGAAGATGTTGTCGCTTGGTGCTCTTCTGTACGGACACTAGATGAAACGCTCGCCTGACTTTTCTGGGATTGATTGGCTGGCAATCCTTTGGTTTTCTTTTGTGAATCTGAATGCTTTGTCGAAGCAGATTCCTTCTCGGTAGACGTTATGGCTGTCGCTGCGTTTTCTTGACAGCTCTCTGTCTGACTTGGCTCGCTTTTAGTGACTGGTTGGGTGCTGACGGTTTCCGAATCACTGATATCGATAGTGCTTTGTGTGCTTTGGATGTCTTCACTGGTAATTTCAGCCTCAGAAGTCGTTGGATTCGTCGATTGAGACTCGCTAAATTTCGGCTCGATACTACTAGAGGAAGCGCTTGTTGCTACCGTTTCGTTTGAGCTTTTACTTGTCTCAGCTGTCGTACTCTCATTACTGCTTGGCGGCGCGGTTACTTGCCAATGACCGGGCTTCAGGTTTTCAGTTATTGTTGTTTCACCATCATATATAACAACTAAATCAACTTTATCCATACTTTTTATCTCATCAATAGCCATCTCCGCATGGATCCTTAAGTAGTTTTCAACACCTGAAAACCAATCGACTTTCGTTAAAACTGTTTCGCCGATCACTTTTTCACTGTGTCCGTTCCCATCCCAACCATAAGTTAGTAAGACACGAACCTTTTGTGAAGTCAGTGTTTTGTTCGGACGTACCGGAACCGTGATCATTTTCAAGGCTTCGTCATAAATCACTCGGTTCGTTTGTACAGAAAACGACAGATTTCCTCTGGAACGTTCTTTTGCTGAAGTATGATCGAAACCAAACACAAGAATCAATAACCCTATTAGCAGTATTGTGATTAATACACCAACCAGTTTTCTCATTTCCTCACTTCCTAAATGTATATTTCAAGATAACTTGATAAAGAAATTATAATAAAATCTCAGAGAAAACATGCGCCGAAAAAAAAAGGAAAGTGGCCATAAAATGGCATCTTTCCTTTAAATAAGTCTTTATTAATTTTTCTTCCAAGTAATAAAACTGCCTCCAAAATTTCAGTTTCTATCTACCTGATAAATTTACTCCAACCTAACTTCAATGCGCATCCTGTTAAAACCATTCCTATTGCAATCCATAAATGATTAGACACTTCATTCGTTTGAGGAAAGTGCTGTTTTTCTGATTGATTATGCAAATTATTTGTTTTGGATGACTTATTGATCCCAGAGGATGAATTTTCAGGTGACACCGCCCCAGTATTACTAGAACTACTCCTGTTAGTTGATTCGGTGGATTCACTGGTGCTACTGTCGCTACTTGGTTCCGTGCTATTACTAGTGATGCTTTCACTACTTGGTTCTGTGCTACTGCTGGTGCTGCTTTCACTACTTGGTTCCGTGTTACTACTTGTACTGCTTTCACTACTTGGTTCTGTGCTACTAGTAGTACTACTTTCACTACTTGGTTCGGTAGTACTACTAGTGCTGCTTTCACTACTTGGTTCTGTGCTACTGCTGGTGCTGCTTTCACTATTTGGTTCCGTGCTACTACTTGTACTGCTTTCACTACTTGGTTCGGTAGTACTACTAGTACTGCTTCCACTACTTGGTTCTGTGCTACTGCTGGTGCTGCTTTCACTACTTGATTCCGTGCTACTACTTGTACTGCTTTCACTACTTGGTTCGGTAGTACTACTAGTACTGCTTCCACTACTTGGTTCCGTGCTGCTGGACTCCCCTGGTTCACCGGTTCCGCCACCACCGCCACCATAGCGTGGCGTATAGCCAGTAATACTGCTTGTTCTTGGCACATCATTGACCACGGCATCAAGGATGCCCCGATTGGTATATTGTTCCAATGATCCATCAGTTTCTGTTTTATAGGTAATGTAGATCCGTTCCTCCGTATCCCGCAAAGGAATTTCAAAGGAGCCATCACTATTTAAAACGATCGGTACTTGCTCAACATACGTTGGGTTGGAAACGCTGGGGCCGTAAACCACTCGGGCAGTCGTACTGATGAGTGTCTGATGGGGACCTAAAATATCAATAAACGTTCCATCTTTGATCGTCACTTGATTTGTATCAAACGAGTTGATATACACACGCCAATCAATAATCCGTTTGGGTTCTTGCGTACCTAAATACAGTCCTTGTTTGGTGAGTAAGGCTCCCTCCCCTGTATCATCCACTGCTTGAATAAAAATAGGCACCGATTGCGTTCCATTTACTGTTTCGAAGTTGATGTTGTTGATTTGGTTCTCTGTCACTTCATCGCTGAACTTTGTCCAAAAATAAAAGTCCCCGTGTACATTGGTATTTTGTTCGACAAATTCCGTGAAAACAAAGGTCAGCTGATTGCCAACTTGGGTAACATTGACCACTAAGTTGTTATTTTCATCGTATAAAGCATACGTATTATTGACGCCTTCAATCTCAACTGGCAAGGTGACTGTTGCTTTGTCACCGGCTTTTAAGTCACCCAGATTTTCTAAACTCCACGTCATATCTATTTTAAACGAGTCATCTTTTTCGATACTTGTAATGACCTCATTGTGGCTATTGACGATCGACACATTTGTGATCAGCTTGGCGCCCACATCGGTTTCTCCATAAACAATCCGGATACCAGCAAATAAAGGAATCAGCAACAGTAAGACTGCAAATGCTTTTCCAAGTCGTGTGATCATTGGTCTCCTCCCTCAAATAAGTGCTTCCCTAAATCCATCGACCGCAGCCTTCACTGTACTCGAAATGAATTTTGCATCTGACAGTTGTCGTGTTCTAACAGTGTCTCTTCGTTTGTTTGACAAAATGAGCGTTACTTAATTTTATCTGCTTTTCAATGATTTGCACAATTAAAAGGCTTCATGGATAGAAATTTAGACAAACTAGCTAATAAAAAGCCAAATCCCAATCAGTACAAACTGAAAGAGATTTGGCTTGAAGAATAAATTACTCTGTAGGATCGGCGATCCTATCAATTTGCTGCAAGTACCGATACTGACAAACAAAGTAAAAAACGATTTGGAAAATCAAAAAGAGACTAACAATCACACCATAGTATTGCCATACAGGCAATTCTACTAAAATACGCAAAGCGGTCATTGCCACCGCAAAATGGATCATTGCCACGACTGTTGGCAAGAAGTACATCACTTGCAGTTGGCGTCGCAGAACTTTGTGACGCTCCTTCGGCGACACACCTAAGATATGCAAGGAACGGTGGTACGCCCCATCTTTATCTAAATCTGCAAATAAACGGAAATAGATAATTGAAGCGGAGAAAATAAAGAAAACCGAACCCAGTAATACCGTGATCATTAAGATGATGCCATTTCCTTGACGATTTTCTTGGAAAGCTTGGTATTTCGAGGTATAAGACGTACGCATCGGAATGTCTTTTGCTGCTTCTGCCCACTCTTCATCCGTATAGTCACCTTTGGCTTCAAACTCCTGACTGAGCTCTTCGTATTGCTGATCGATCAAGGCATTTTCTTTATCTAAATCCCCATTGAAATCAGATACCAATTCAGGTGTTTCAGCCCATTCTGGATAGTCTAACCAAATAAAACCAGATTCCATATCGTCGGTGGATTTTTGCAAGAGGGCTTGCCACTCCTCAAAGGTTTTATCTGTCACAACTGACAGTCCAAAGTAATCCAGAGAAAGCATTGAGGGACTGTGGACAATCGTAACATCTTTTTTTATACCGGTCTCTGATCCCAATTCGATTGGATAGATACTTGTACGTTCGTTCTCAGGGACTTCTAGAAGCTGTTTTCGACGTGAATAATTAGCACTAAGTGTCATTATTTGATTATCTGCAACAGAATCAGCTTCCTCACCAATTTGTTTCATCATTTTCTGATAGTCGCTTTCTCGCATAATTGAAAAGCCATTCGTCGTATAGAATGAATCATTCGTAACTGCAGATTCATCAAGATTCGCATATGCCCATAGTAAGGAAACACTATCCGTTACAGGCGCATACCCTTTTTCTTCTATAGCAGTTTTAATTTCGTTTACTTTTCCCTCGGTATGATCGAGGTCTTCTGGCCCAGACCACGGAAATACATAGGCTACACTAATTCCTTGGATCGAAGAAAAAGAAGAACTGCCAATCGCCAGCATCACGGAAATCCCAACGAATGCCACGGAGGTACTAATAGCAATCAGACTATACATCGCCGCATTGTCTCGCATGCGAAAAATCCATTCGCTGATAGTCAGCATCCGAGTCCCTCGTAAGAAGGTCGGGCGTTTCTTTAATCGTTTCAATAGAAATACGCTGAACTGATGGAATGACAAAATCGTGCCCGCAACAGTCAACAAGACTCCTAGCATAAGCGGCAGCATCGAGTACGTTTGGTAGCTAAAATAAAAGACCGATCCATAGCCAATTAGTAACAGCACAATTCCTGAAAAAGCCAATGCCCAATGGCTTTTTGGTTCAGGACGTGGCTTTTCATTTTCCTTGATCAATGAGATGATCTGTTCTCCTTGCAAGGCGCGGGTACTGAAAAAGGAGATCAAGAGAAAAATAAAGACATAGATCCCAAAGGTCAATCCTAAACCTTCCATAGGAACCATAAATTTCAGTCCTTCTGTTAGATACATGACATTTTGCGCAATCAGCAGCAATAATTTCGTCAATAAAATCCCTAACCCAATACCGGTCACTGTGGCACAGGTTCCTAAAAGGGCATTTTCGACAAACAAAATCTTTCGCAGATCTTTTTCTTCGATCCCCAAAATCAAGTAGATTGCCAGATCACGTTTGCGTCGTTTTAAAAAGACCACAAATGTATACCATAAAAACAACAGCGACAGTAAAGCGATCACCACAAGTGCGACGGATAGACCGACCTTCGCCAATTCTGAAAGTGTACCGCTATTGGACAAATTTTCTTCCAATTGCGGATGAAAGAGCAAAAGACTAAAGATATAAAACACCATCGCCGCAAAGGCGCTACTGACGAAGTAGGCCGCATAGGTTCGAAAATTCCCCCGCAGATTACGAATGATCAACTGTCTGAAATTCATGACGGCGACCTCCTAAATGTGCTAGGACTTCAAGAATTTTTTGATAAAATTGCTGTTGATCAGCCCCGCGATAGACTTCGTTATACAGCTTTCCATCTTTGATGAAAACGACCCGATCAGAAAAGCTGGCAGAATAAGGATCATGGGTGACCATCATGGTGGTGACCTTAAGTTGCTTGTTCATCTGACTTAGTATTTCCATGACATCTCGTGCTGCCTTTGAATCAAGATTGCCCGTCGGTTCATCTGCTAAAAGCAATTCCGGTTGATGGATCAAAGCTCTAGCAATCGCAACTCTCTGCTGCTCTCCACCGGAAAGCTGATAGATGCGTTTGTCTTTTTTCTCATAGATCCCAAGCTCACGTAATAGCTGTTCCGAACGTTCTTTCATCTCAAGAACCGGCACCCGATCCAATGTCAGTGGTAAAATCACATTCTCAAGCACGCTCAATGGCGAAAGTAAATTGTAGTTTTGAAAAACAAAACCTAGTTGCCGACGACGAAACTCCGCGAGTTTTTGCTTAGATAATTCTAGGGGCTGCTCGCCCTTGATGATCACCGAACCTGAAGTCGGTTTATCCAATGTTGCCACCAAATTCAGCATGGTGGTCTTGCCACTGCCAGATGGACCCATAATGCTGATAAATTCTCCTTCTGGCACTTTGAGATCGATTTGCTGTAAAACCTCAACAGACACTTCCCCTGTATAGGTTTTCGATACATTTTTCAATTCTAGTAAAGCCATCATCTTCACTCCTTTGCTACCAGTTTAGCAGGCGGCACCGCAATCAGTTATCGATTTCATGATAGAAAGCTTACAAAATTGTAAGAAAGTCTTTACGTCCGAAACGTTAATGTAACCGTCGTGCCTAGATTCTCCTTAGAGACCAAAGCGATATCGATATCCAATTGCTTGCTGATCGTTTCGACTAAGTAAAGTCCGATTCCAGTTGCCTCGCCTGTTTGCCGACCATTCTGACCTGTATAAAAGGGGCGAAAAACCCTTGGCAGATCCGCTTCTGCAATTCCGCACCCTTCATCTGAGATCGTCAATTTTCTAGAAAAAGGATCGATCTCAAAATAGACCTTACTGTCTGGCTTTGAGTACTTGACGGCGTTGCTGATGAGCTGAAAGAGCAAAATACCTAGCCATTTTTTATCTGTTGTCACCGTGATATCTGCTTCACTCATCAGCTTCGGATAGACTTCACTGCGAATGAAATTCCGCTTCTGGTCACCGATACTGTGTTTTAACAATTCCAACAGTGAGGCTGACTCGATAACGAAGTCCTCCGTGAAATCTTCCAAGCGCACAAAATTCAGCGCAGTCGCCAAGCCACTTTTTAAGCGATCTGTTTCAGCCAAAAGATCATAGCTATCGACTTCTTCACTTTCAGCCATTAGCGCCAACACTGAGACAGGTGTTTTCATTTGATGAACCCAGATATTCATGAAACGAATATGATTTTGATGGTGCTGATCTAATTCTGTCAGCCGCTCTTGCTCATGCTGCTCTTGTGCATCGAACTGCTTGCGCCATTGCCTGGAAAGGTAGCCATTGCTTCGGTGTGTCGCTCTTCCATGCTTGATATAATGATAAAACGCAGTATTGGAAAGGTAATCTGCCAAATAAACAAGAACAATGAATAGCCCGAATAGAAGCAGACCATAACCAATCACGAGGTTATTTCGATAGCCATCCAACCAAATCACTAAAACGAAAAATGAAATGGCTAGGAAGGTAACGAGTAGTTTAGGTAAATGAACACTTACATATGCTCTCATTCTTCTGTACCTACTACCGATAAGGCGTAACCCTTGCCGCGAATCGTTTGGATCGGATCATTGATGCCCATTGCCGCCAATTTTTTTCGCAAACGGCCGACATTGACAGAAAGCGTATTGTCATCAACGAAGCGCTCATCATCCCATAATAGATTTAAAATCCGTTCCCGTTTGACCATCTCTGGGTGTGCCGACATTAACAGGGTCAATAATTCTCCTTCTCGAACAGTCAGCCATTCACTGGCTTCACGATAGACCATCTTCAACGCTTCCGGATAATAGGTCAATTCGCCAGCCTTCAAGCTTCTCGCCCGATCAGACTGTGCATAATCCCCATAGACTCTGCGAATATGGCTCTTCACTTTAGCCAGCAGCAAGTCATAAGAAAAAGGTTTGACCAGATAATCATCAGCACCGTATTCTAATGCCATCACTTGGTCCATATTGCCGTCACGTGCGGAGATGAAGAGAATTGGAACCAATGAATGTTCCCTGATTTTTTGGCACCAATAAAACCCATCATAATAAGGCAGATTGACATCTAACAAAACCAAATCAGGTTGGATCAGCAAAAATTCAGCTAAAACCGCAGCGAAATTTTCCGGAACAAAGGTTTGATACGCATAGCGGGATAATTGATTTTCCATCATTTTGACTAACGATTTGTCATCTTCGACCACGAATATTTTCATAGAACCCCTCCTGTTTTCTCTAAAGTTTACCAAAACTACGTGAAAAATACTGCAAAATTCCAGCTTTTTTAAAAAAAGTACACTTATTTATTGTAAGCAAAATTATTTTATAGTATACTACGTTTTGTGATTAAAACTTACTTAAAGTAAAGGTGGAAAAAAATGAAAAATATTTTAGTTGTTAAAGCCAATAACCGTCCTGATGGAGTATCTGCAAAAATGTTTGATACGTTCGTTGAAAATCTTGATACGAACAATGTGGACGTTGTAACCTTTGATGTGTACGCACAACCAATGCCTTATATCGGTCAAACGTTATTTGAAGCATTTGGCAAACTTTCACAAGAACAAGAATTAAACCAAGAAGAACAAGAATTGATGACTGTCCGTCAAGACGTGATGAACAAATTCGCAGCAGCAGATACCATCGTTTTCGCTTTCCCAATGTGGAACCTAACGATCCCAGCAGCTTTGCACACATTCATCGACTATATCTTCCAAGCTGGCTTTACTTTCTCTTATAACGAAGATGGTTCAATGAACCAATTGTTGAAAGACAAAGAAATCGTTCTACTGAATGCCCGTGGTGGTGTTTACTCAGGCGAAATGAGCGCAATGGAAAACGCTGTAACCTTTATGGAAAAAGTTTTCGGTGGTATGTTCGGCATGAACATCACAGAAGAAGTAATCATCGAAGGTCACAATGCAGATCCTTCTAAAACAGCAGAAATCATTGCTGAAGGTTTAGAACGCGTAGCAGCAGCTGCGAAAAAATTCTAATCATTGCTATCGATCAACTCCTCAACAAAGCACTATTGCTGGTTGAGGAGTTTTTTTATCTAAACATGTTGATCGTCCATTGGATCGATAAAACAAAGATGCCCCTTAGAACAGAGCGGTCTAAGGGGCTAAATCTCTTTTTATTTTGATGCTTTCCAATCAAAAGGCAACAGCTCTTCTAGCGTCATGATTTTTCCTGCTGCGATCATGACCTGCGTGTTGTGGTTGGCGGGATCCAGCTGGCTGATGAATTCACGGCAACGACCACAAGGTGGGATCGGCTCACCTGCCGAATTGATTGCAACCATCTGTAACACCCGCTGCTGCCCATCGGTGATCATTTGCGCAGCCGCAGCTTGTTCGGCGCAAAAACCCATGGAACAGCTGGTATCGATACAGATCCCTGTATAAATCTGTCCATCTGCAGTAGCCAGAGCTGCCGCGACACTCCCTGCTTCTGCAAATTGAGAGAGCTGTCTGAATCCCAGTTTTTGTTTCGCGGCATCGATCAGCAACTGAAAGTCCATTTTTCTTCCTCCAAAATAAGCTGGTTCATAGTTAAATGAACCGTTTAAGCACCCGCCATGATTTTTGTTAATAGCTCAGGATCAAAGTTCTTTTCCCGCAGCATCGCGATTTCATAGCCATAAGGGGCTTTTTTGTTCTTTTTGTCTTCGCCGACATACGGTGTTTCCAAAATTTTCGGTAACGCTGATAATTGCTCATGATGAACGATCTTATTCAAGGCTTCAAAGCCGATCGTGCCAAAACCAATGTTCGCATGTCGGTCTTTGTGGCTGCCCTGTGGATTTTTTGAATCATTGACATGGATGACCTTCAAGCGATCCAATCCGATGATTTTGTCAAACTCGTTTAAGACGCCGTCAAAGTCTTCTTTGACATTGTAGCCGGCATCATTCGTGTGACAAGTATCTAGTGTAACGGATAATTTTTCATTTAAGGTAACGCCATCGATAATTGCTGCCAATTCTTCAAAGCTGCGACCAATCTCGGTGCCTTTACCTGCCATTGTTTCTAATGCGATCTGGGCGGTTTGATTTTTTTCAAGGACCTCGTTCAAGCCTTTAATGATCTGCTTGATCCCAGCTTCGGGTCCTGCACCGACATGGGCACCGGGGTGCAACGTGATTTGAGTTGCACCTAAAGCTTGGGCTCGTTGGATTTCTTCTTGTAAGAACGAAACGGCAAAGCCAAAGTTTTCTGGTTTGATGGTATTACCTAAATTAATGATGTAAGGGGCATGGACAACGATATTCGAAATTCCCTTTTCCGTCATAAAATCTTGTCCAGCTGCGATCTGCATCTCTTCGATCGGTTTGCGCCGCGTGTTTTGCGGAGCTCCGGTATAGATCATAAACGTAGTAGCTTGATAGCTAGCCGCCTCTTCTGCTGCTCCTAAAAGCATTTTTTTGCCGCTCATTGAAACGTGTGAACCAATCAACATTTTTCTTTTCCTCCTAAATCTAGTCTTCTCTATTATCGATAAAAGCACCTTGTAAAGCGATTATTTTGCTCATTGCCGTATTTTTTTATCAAGCGAGTCCAAATAACATCAGGACACCCGTCATTAGCGGCATACTTATCAAAAAGCTAATGGAAGAAACAAATCCCACCGCCTCTTCCTCCATCCCAGCAATTACGGAATTAATGACCCCAAATAAAGGGATCGGAGCAAACACTAACAAACAAAGTACTGGTTTTAATAAAACTGGGATCGGTAAAACATAGAAAGCCGCGAACAGCACGAAAGCCAGTCCGTAGCGTAAGCTTAAAATTTTGATTACCGTTGGCGTAGTGTGCTTCGGTAAGCGGAAATCCAAAAATAAGCCAATCATAAACATGGACAGAAACGTATTTGCGATCCCGATTGGCTGAACGAGCGCCAAGGCTGACTCGGGAATCCTCCAATCCGCACTGCGGATAATCAGTATCACTAGATAAATGGTAAATGTTGGCGAGCGCAGGAGATTCAAAAAGATTTTTCCTGGTTCAAACGTCGTCCGCTTTCCAATCAAGAACTCGATGAAAATCGTCGTTCCCCCTGCCAACATGATACTGTTCCCCATATCAAACAGCGAAATCAGTGGAATCCCTAAAGGATAAAAACTTTGGGCAAAAGGAATTGCAAAATTGCCGATATTAAAGCCTGACCCGCAGTACATAGCAAACTGTTGCAGCGTGTTCGATTCTTTTTTGGTCAAGAAAAATGCGAAGAGGATCTGGACGATCGTAATGATCAAGGCGATCACAATCAAACTAAGCGCACTGACTTGTACTTGCATTGAAGCTAAATTCAAAATGATTGCTGCCGGTAACGTCACATTCAAAATAATTTTGGATAAGATCGAGCCATCCGCTTTTGAAAGGACATTTAGCCGTTTAAGAAAATACCCTAAGAAGATCATGGCAAATAAACCGGCGGCATTCAACACTATATTTCCCATTCCAACAAAGACCCTTCCTCTACAAAAATTTGAAAAAAAGCGAACCAACAGGTCGGTTCGCTTTTTGCGATTAAAATGTTAATAAGAAATATTTTTTCTTGCCACGACGAATCACGACGTATTTTCCACCGATCCGATCACTTGCTTGGATCTCGTACGTTAGGTCTTGGACGCGTTCCCCATTGATGTAGATGGCCCCATTTTGTACGTCTTCTCTTGCTTGACGTTTTGATGGTTCGATTTTAGCAGTCGTCAACACTTCAACGATGTTCAAAGAATCATCCGCTGTTACCTGATGACTAGGAACCCCTTTAAAGCCTTGTTCGATCTCTTCAGCGTTCAATTCTTTGATATTGCCGCTGAATAAACTTGCTGAGATGCGTACGGCTTGTTCATAAGCCTCTGCCCCATGAACCAAAGTAGTGACTTCTTTTGCCAAAGCTTTTTGTGCTGCTCGAGATTCTGGTGCAGCGTTAAATTCAGCTTCGATCGCAGCGATTTCTTCTAATGATAAGAAGGTGAAATATTTCAAGAATTTGACTGCATCACGATCATCCGTATTGATCCAGAATTGGTAGAACTCGTAAGGCGTTGTTTTCTTGGCATCTAGCCAAACCGCATTGCCTTCTGTTTTCCCAAATTTGGTTCCATCTGCTTTTGTGATCAATGGCATAGTCAACCCAAACCCTTGGACTTCACGCTCACGACGCAATAATTCGATTCCAGAGGTGATATTCCCCCATTGATCGCTACCACCTAATTGCAACAAGCAACCGTGGTTGTCGTAAAGGTTCAAAAAGTCATAGGCTTGTAAAAGCTGGTATGCAAATTCCGTGTAGGAAATTCCTGTTTCGATCCGACGTTTGACACTTTCTTTGCTCATCATGTAGTTGATAGTAAAGTTTTTCCCAGTGTCCCGTAAGAAATCGATCAGTTTCAATTCCCCTAACCATTCATAGTTATTGGCAATGATGGCAGGATTTTCTTGGTCATCAAAATCAATAAAGCGAGATAATTGGCTCTTGATACTTTGTGACCATTCCAAAACGGTATCTAATGTGTTTAATTGACGTTCTTGATCTTTAAAGGATGGGTCACCGATCATTCCTGTACCGCCACCAACTAATGCGATCGGCACATGTCCGTTTTGTTGGAAACGGCGCAACATCAAAATAGGCAATAAATGACCAATATGCAGGCTATCTGCGGTAGGATCAAAGCCGATATATAGTTTCACAGACTCTTCATTTAATTGTTTGGTCAAGGCTGCTTCGTCTGTGGTCTGATGAACTAATCCGCGTTGCTTTAGTTCTTCAAAAAAGTCTGTACTCATTCTTTCTCCTCCTAATAATTGCTTCATTGTTCATCTTAACTGAAAAAGAGGGCAATGAAAAGTCTTTCTCTCAAAGTCCTTTACCAAAAAAGAAACTTTTAGGCAAATCTGTTCGTTTTCCCTTATTATCGCTGGTTCAATACAAATACCAACTGGCATTTTCTCCCACACTTCTTTCGATAACAGATAGGGTGCTACCCAAGCGCCTTGTTTTTTGCTATAATTACACGGAATCTATTCTAATTTATTGAGGTGACTCTTTTTGTCCCAGAAAACGAAAAATCAAAAGAATACAGAAAACAAAAATAGAGGCTGGTTCTATTTCAATATCAGTCTTAGGGTTTTACATGCCTTGTTCTTAGTGGCTATTTCTTTACTGGTGCTAGGCGGTTCTTTAGCTTTGGGGATCGGTGCCGGCTACTTTGCTTTTCTTGTGGAAGATACCGCAGCTCCTTCTAAAGATGAGTTGCAGAAAGAACTGACCGACATCACAGAGACTTCTCAACTCGCATACGCTGATGGCAGTAAAATCGCAACGATTCGCTCAGATCTGATGCGAACGTCGGTTAATTCCGATCAAATTTCAGACTACTTGAAAAAAGCGATCATCGCAACAGAGGACGAATATTTTAATATTCATAATGGCGTCGTACCAAAAGCAGTCGTGCGGGCATTATTATCCGAAGCGACAGGCTTTGGCGGCAGCGGGGGTTCCACTTTGACCCAGCAGCTGGTGAAACAACAAATCCTTTCCAGTGAAACGACCTTCAAACGCAAAGCCAATGAGATTTTATTAGCCATGGAAGTGGAGAAATTTTTCGATAAAGATGAGATCGTCACCATGTATCTAAACATCTCCCCTTTCGGCCGGAACAATAAAGGGCAAAATATCGCAGGTGTGCAAGAAGCGGCGCAAGGAATTTTTGGCGTTAACGCAGCTGACCTGTCTTTACCGCAAGCAGCCTTTATTGCGGGTCTGCCACAAAGCCCGATCGTCTACAGCCCTTATACAAATACGGGCGAGATCAAGGAAAACTTGACCGCTGGCTTAGAGCGGAAAGACTTCGTGCTCTTCAGTATGTATCGTAACCACGATATTACGAAAGAAGAATACGAAGAGGCGCTTAATTATGACTTGAAGCAAGACTTCAAAAAACAAGAAGCCATTGAACAAACGGATCAAAGCTTCCTTTATTACACTGTGTTAAATGAAGCAAAAGACATTATTGCCAAACAGCTGGCAGATGAAGATGATGTCAGTGACGAAGAATATGCCAAAGACGAAACCTACCAAAAATACTTCGAATTGGCGCAGCAAAAACTGGTTAATGGTGGCTATACCGTCACATCAACGATCGATAAAGATATTTATAATGCAATGCAAGATGCCGTCGATAAATACGGCTATATGTTAGACAACTGGGGCGACTCCACCATCGAAGTCGGCAACGTCATGATGGACAATGCCACCGGGAAAGTATTAGGCTTTATTGGTGGTCGTAACTATGCTGACAATCAATTCAACCATGCCTTTGATGCTAAACGCCAAGCAGGTTCAAGTATCAAACCAATGCTGGTTTACGGACCGGCGATCGAAAGTGGCTTGATGGGCTCTGAATCAATGGTTTCTGATTATGCCGCAAAATGGCGGACAGGAGAAAACGCCGGTGAGCCGATCGTCAATGCCACAAACCGTGGAACCAATACTTTTATGTCGATTCGCGAATCATTGGAAGTTTCCAGTAATATCGCAGCGACAAATATTTTCCAAGATCTGTGGGAAAAAGAAGGCGATCATTTTTATGCCTATTCAAATTATTTGAGCAAAATGGGCTATCCTGAAGATAACAGCTGGGCATATGAATCAGCGCCATTAGGGGTTACCGATGTCACAGTGTTGAATCAAACAAATGGCTTCCAAACATTTGCCAATAACGGTGTCTATCAGCAAGGCTACATCATCGAATCAATCAAGGATAATGAAGGCGAAGTGCTTTATCAGCATGAAGCCAAACCGGTCCAAGTCTTTTCTGAAGCGACAGCTTCCATCATGACCGACATGATGCGTAGTGTTATCGATGAGCAAAAAACCAGTTCCTTTAAATCGGTTATCAGCGGATTAGATTGGAACCTCGGGAATGCCGATTGGGTCGGTAAAACTGGGTCTACCAATAATTGGTCTGACTCTTGGCTAGTCGTTTCCACCCCATCGATCACCATCAGCAGCTGGTCAGGGCGGGATGACAATAAAGCTACCGATAGTGCAGCAGGAACTCGGACAGCCAATTACATGGCTTACTTGATCAATCGTATCTATCAAACAAACCAAGAAGTCTTTGGTGTAAATCAGAAGTTTGAACTTTCTAGTGATGTCAAAAAAGCTCAAGTTTCCAAGTTTACTGGTACCCAACCAGGAGGAACCGTGCGAGTCGATAATCGAACCTATACGAATCCAAGTAGTACCGTTACTTCTTATTGGGCAACTGGCGGACCAGATACGGTCGATTTCAAATTTGGACTCGGTGGTTCAGATGCAAACTATGCTGACTATTGGAAAAAAGCATCTTCTAGCCGTTCAACAAATCGTTCGTCGAATACATCATCGAATAACGCATCCAACAATGTTACACCTACTGCAAATGATGACGACGAGGACGAGCAAGAAAATAACCAACCTAATACAAATGATGATGATGACTGATCAGCCTTGTGCTGATCAGTTTTTTTATACAAAAAAAGTGTGGGTAGAAAATCCATAGATTTTCTACCCACACGAACGATCGTTGAAGCAAAAAGTGGAACAACAAAGCGTTGCTCCACTAGTCTTTTTATTAAATCGCTGCTTATTTCGTAGAGCTTTTTTCTGAAATACCGTAAGGCAAGACGATCGTTTTTTGTTCTACATCTTCTTTGTTCATCATTTTAGTTAATAGACGCATCGCAACGGCACCCATATCATACAATGGTTGCGTCACACTTGATAAGCGTGGACGAGCTGCTTCAGCCAATAATGAGTTGTTGCTGGTGATGATCTCGAAATCCTCAGGAACTTTAACGCCTTTGTCTAACAAACCATCTAAGACGCCGATCGCTAACTCATCGTCTGTAACATAAGCTGCTGTTGCACCACTGTTGATGATGCGATCAACTAATGCTAAGCCTTCTTTAAAGCTGTATGGTGATTCAAAGATCAACCCTTCAGAATAGTCAAGGTTGTTTTCTTTCAAGGCTTCTTTATAGCCTTTCAAGCGGTTTTGGCCATTGATTGGATCGATCAAAGCACCGCTGACAAAAGCGATTTTTTGATTGTTTTTCGCCAATAATGAAACAGCATCTTTGGCAGCTGCTGTGTAATCGATATTGACACTTCCTACTTGTTCATCAGGATCGATCGAACCAGCTAAAACGACTGGTGTTTTTGAGCGAGAGAATTCCCCGCGAATTTCATCCGTGATGCGATGACCCATGAAGATAACGCCGTCCACTTGTTTTGCTAACAAGTTGTTCAATACGTTGACTTCTTTCATCGTATCGCCATCAGAGTTGGCTAAGATGATATTGTATTTATACATGGTCGCTACATCATCGATCCCACGAGCAAGTGATGAGAAGAACATATTGCTGACATCAGGAATGATAACACCAACAGTTGTGGTCTTTTTACTTGCCAACCCTCGAGCAACTGCGTTTGGACGATAATCCAAGCGGTCGATCACTTCCAGCACTTTCTTACGAGTTGCTGGTTTTACATTTGGATTTCCGTTGACTACCCGTGAAACAGTTGCCATCGATACATTCGCTTCCCGTGCAACATCATAAATCGTAATTGTTTGTTTTTCCATGATATATCTCCCTTATTCTATTTTCAGAAAATCTTATTTACATTTCTTTGTTAGGATAGCAAATTTTTTCTGGATTTGCAACCGTTTTAATTTTGTTTTCATGAAAACTTAGCAATTTCCTACTTTCCCCTCCCCTATTCTCTTCGAAAGCATGATAAAATAGAAAAAGAATACTTGAAAGAAGGTTTTATCAAATGAATGATAAAAAAATCAATGAGTTAAATGCCTGGTTGAAAACCAATGGCGCCGATGTTACCTATATTTCTAATCCAGCAACGATCGCTTATTTTTCTGGTTTTAAAAGTGAACCTCATGAACGGGTCCTTGCTTTGTTCGTCGCACCTGGAAAAGATCCCTTTCTTTTCACACCAGCTCTGGAAGTAGAAGAAGCAAAAAATAGCGGCTGGCCCTTTGACATTATCGGTTATCTCGATAGTGAAGACCCTTGGGCGAAAATCTGCCAAGAATTGACCTCTCGTTACGAGGTTTCTTCCTTGGCATTAGAAAAAAATGACCTTTCCGTCGAGCGCTATGAAGCATTGAAACGGTTCTTGCCAAAAACCGATTTTTCTTTAGATGTGACCCCGGTGATTCAAAAAATGCAATTAACAAAAACCGCGTCTGAGATTGACACCTTACTAGAAGCTGGCAACTGGGCAGATGTTGCTTTTGAGGTTGGGTTTGCTGCCATCAAAGAAGGCGTTAGCGAAATGGAAATCGTGGCAGAAATTGAGTACGAGTTGAAAAAACGTGGGGTTTCCCATATGTCCTTCGATACGACCGTATTAGCTGGTGCCAATGCAGCAAGTCCTCATGGCGTACCTGGGGATCGCAAAGTGACTGCTAATGAACTCGTCTTATTTGATTTAGGAGTCATCTGGAAAGGGTATTGCAGCGATGCAACCAGAACGGTTGCCTATAAAGAACCGACTGCATTACAAAGAAAAATTTATGACATCGTTCTTGAAGCAGAACTAGCGGCTCAAGCAGCGGTCAAACCTGGGATCACCGCTGGAGAATTAGACAAGATCGCTCGTGATGTGATTACGGGTTATGGCTATGGCGACTACTTCAACCATCGTTTAGGTCATGGCATCGGGACCACGGTTCATGAGTTCCCCTCTTTGATCACTGGCAATGATTTAGTGATTGAAGAAGGCATGTGCTTCTCTATCGAACCAGGGATTTATTTGCCAGATCAAGTCGGTGTTCGTATTGAAGATTGCATCTATGTCACTGCAGATGGCTGTGTACCATTTACCAAAACAAAAAAAGAATTGTTGATTTTATCTTGATTCTTTTAATGAAACGGCGCAATATGTTGGAATTACATGAAAAGGAGTGTTCTTATGAGTAAAAAAGTGTTAGTTTTAGGCGGCACGCGTTTTTTCGGTAAATATTTGGTCCAATCTTTAGTGGATCAAGGCTGTGATGTCACGATCGCTACCAGAGGGAAGACGACTGATTCTTTTGGCGATCAAGTCAACCGACTTGTCTTTGATCGCACGGATGAAGAAAGTATCAAAACGACGTTGACACAAGAAACCTATGATGTTATTTACGACAATATTGCTTATACTTCCAACGACATTGAGATTCTACTGCGTCATGTCACACCCAAACGCTACATTGTCACTAGTTCGATGTCTGCCTATCATGAACTGCACTTCGATTTGAAAGAAACGGATTTTGACCCTGCCAAAGAAGCGGTCAAAATTGTCTGCTCTGAGGAAGTCAATTATGCTGAAGGCAAACGAACCGTTGAAGAGATTCTTACCCAAAACTACAGTCAGATTCCGTCCGTTTTTGTCCGCTTTCCTTACGTGATCGGTGCAGATGATTATACAAAACGTTTTGCCTTTTACATCGACCATCTGATAAAGCAAAAGCCAATGGCTGTCGATAATCTAACGCATCAAATGGGCTTTGTCGATGCTGAAGAAGCTGGCCAATTTTTAGCGTTTTTAGGTACCAGCTCTTTCACAGGACCCATCAACGGTGCGTCAAAAGGCACGATTTCTTTAGAAGAAGTGCTGCAATACGTAACGGAAAAAACCGGTCTTTCCCCTCTCTTTTCAGAAACAGGTGATCAAGGCCCTTACAATGGTACACCTGTTTATTCGATCAACGTTGCTCTCGCTGAGGGAATTGGGTTTCCATTCAGTCAACTGCGGGATTGGATCTATCAACTTTGCGATTGGGAAATCACCCAAGCATCAAACGAATAGCTACTGAAGTCACAAAAAACGTTCGCCGATTTAACTGGCGAACGTTTTTATCTTTTAAAGTAATCAAATTTTGTATCCTTGCTTATGCTTCAGGATTGTTTTTTTCTAATGTATCTTTTAATTCTTCTTTTGCATCTTCCAAGTCAGCTTTAGCTTCTTTTGTTTCTGCTTTCGCTGTTTTTTTGGCATCATCCGCTGCTTTTCCAGCTTCTTTTTTCAAATCAGCTGCGGCTGCTTGACCGTCTTTTTTGGCTTCTTCAACTACAGGTTTTGCTTCTTGTGCCCCTTCTTTGACGGTTTGTTTCATATCCGCTGCAGAAGATTTTGCATCAATGATGATATCTTGGACTGTATCATCTGCATCTTCTTTGGCATCTTTCGCTGTTTCTTTCACATCGCTTGCTGATTTTTTGAAGCGTTCTGATAGATCACCTGCTTGTTTCTTTAACTCTTCAACGGTTTCTTCTGATGAACCAGCTGCTGTTTCTTTTAAGTCATCGACTTTCGCTGTTAAAGAACCGGTAAAGTCAGATGCTTGCTCGCTTAATTTTGCTGCCTTATCTTTAGCGATATCGACAAGATCCGTACTTCTTTCTTTGGCTAAATCACCATAATCAGATGCTTTATCTAATAAATCGTCTGCTTGTTTTGCTAATTTATTTCTTAATGTTTTACCAGATTCTGGCGCCAACAAAAGTGCTGCTGCTGCTGCCGCTGTTCCTCCGATGATTGCTCCTAATAAAAATCCGCCTTTTTTACTCATTGAAAGTCCTCCTTTTATTTTTGGTTATTTTTGTCTTTGAAAAATTTCATGGCTGTTTGACCGACTTTTCCAGCTACCGTTGCTTTGGCAGTGGTCCGGCCAAGACTACCCACGCGCGTAATTAAATTTTTTCCAGAAACATTTAGTTCTGAAACACTGGTACTTAGATCTGCAACTGCTGTGAACAAAGGATCGATGGTTGCGACTTTTCCGTTCACATCTTGTAAAAGCTCATTCGTTTTTACCAATAGACCTTCAACCTCTTTTGAAAGAATATCAACATCTTTGGTAATGACACGGATGGTTGTGTTTGCTTCTTCGACCGTTTTGTCTACTTTGGTCATTGTCTTGCTGACTTGCATCAACAAACGAACGACGAAAATGACCAATACGACAAATGCGATCGCAGCAATCAATGCAGCTAGTTCTCCTCCTGACATAGAATGGCTCCTTTCCCCATTTACTTATATTAAGAATAGCATTTCACTGCACTTTCTACAAATAAAAGACTGCATTTTTAAGAAAATTATCCGCTTTCAACAGGAAATAATAAAAAAACAAAGCAATTTCATCAGAAATTGCCTTGTTTAGGAGTTTTTGTTATTTTTTTGACTCTTTCGGTGCTTCTTTGACTTCTTTTTGAGCCGGAGCTAGTTCTTTTCCTAACTCGATCAAATACTCTTTCAAGTTGTCTTTGACTTCAGGGTGTACTAAACCATACTCAATACTTGTTTTTAAGAAACCAAATTTGTCTCCTACATCGTAACGCTTGCCGGTAAATTGATGAGCAAACACGCGTTGGGTTTTGTTTAATGTGTCGATGGCATCCGTCAATTGGATCTCGCCGCCAGCACCAGGTTCCTGATTGGCTAAAATATCAAAAATTTCAGGGGTCAGCAAGTAGCGGCCAATAATTGCTAAATCACTTGGCGCATTTTCTGGCGCTGGTTTTTCAACAAAGTTTTTGACATTGAACAAACCTTTTTCAACTTCCATACCAGGATCAATGATTCCGTATTTTGATGTATCTTCATGAGGAACATCCATGACAGCGATCGTTGATGCATGCGTTTTTTCATAATTATCGATCAGCTGTTTCGTCAATGGCACTTGATCTTCCATCAAGTCATCACCTAGCATGACTACAAACGGTTCATTTCCGACAAATGCCCGCGCCTGTAATACGGCATGGCCTAATCCTTTCGGATGAGATTGGCGAATGAAATGCAGATTTACGTCAGTTGTTTCTTCCACTAATTTCAAAAGCTCTGTCTTGCCTTTTTCTTTTAGATTCATCTCTAATTCTAAATTGGCATCGAAATGGTCTTCGATCGGACGCTTTGCTTTTCCTGTTACGATCAAAATATCTTCGATCCCTGATTGTAAAGCTTCTTCCACGATAAATTGGATCGTTGGTTTGTCAACGATCGGCAACATTTCCTTTGCCATTGCTTTTGTAGCTGGTAAAAATCGGGTACCTAGACCGGCTGCTGGGATAACTGCTTTTTTGACATTCATGTGACTCGCTCCTTTAATCATAATGATTGATCTACCGTAAATTCGTTTTCTTCTTTGCCGTCTCGCAGCATAATATCTTTAGCTGCTTGCTTGATGTCTTTGCCTTCATACAAGACCGAATAAATCGTTTCTGTGATTGGCATTTCCACTGACAAAGCTTCTGCTAATTCGCGGGCAGCTTTGGTGGTTGAAACTCCTTCAACGATCATGCCCATATTGTCTAACACTTCGTCTAAGCTATGGCCTTTTCCTAATAGGTTTCCGGCACGCCAATTCCGCGAATGGACACTGGTACACGTGACGATCAAATCGCCAACACCACTCAATCCGATAAAGGTTAATGGATTTGCACCCATTGCCACACCGAGACGACTGATTTCTGCTAACCCACGGGTCATGATCGCAGCCTTCGCATCATCCCCAAAGCCCAGTCCAGCAATCGCTCCGGCACCAATAGCGATGATGTTTTTCAGCGCGGCGCCAGTTTCGACACCGATCACATCGTTATTGGTGTAGATTCTAAAGTAATCATTCATAAATAGCTCTTGTACATATTTAGCAGCCGATTCATTTTCTGAAGCTGCCGTGATCGTGGTAATATCATGGACAGCGACTTCTTCGGCATGTGATGGTCCTGACAGGACAACGATTTCTTGCCGTTTATCGGCTGGGATCTCTTCGGCAAGTACTTCTGAGATTCGTTTATGACTGCCTTGTTCTAATCCTTTTGAGGCATGGATGATGACTGGTTTACCGGTTGTCTTCTTAGTGAATTCTTGTGCCACGGCACGAATCGCTTTGGTTGGTACTACAAACAAGACAGCATCCGCCCCTTGGATCGCCTCTTCTAGATTTTTGCAGCCTAAAATATTTTCAGGTAATTTCAAATCAGGCAAATAATGCCGATTGGTATGATACGTATTGATTTCATCGATTTGGGCGGGATTGTTGCCCCAAATAGTCACTTCATGTCCGTTTTCAGACAAGACTTGTGCCAAAGCAGTCCCCCATGATCCGGGACCTAAAACGGCGATTTTCTGTTTCACTATGGAAACCTCCTCTATCCTTTTCGCAAATTCATGCACTTTATCATTTTACCATAATTTCGATAAAATAACTGTTTAGATAATCGTTTGGTTTTTGCCAAAGCTGCGATTGTAGTCTTTTAAAGTTTGGTTTTTCCGACGCCAGATCAATAGCCCAATCGCTCCAAAAAATAATAAAGCGGAAAGTGCTTGTGACACACGGATATCCCCAAATAAGTATAAACTATCGGTGCGCATTCCTTCAATAAAGAAGCGTCCGAACCCATACCAAATTAAGTAGCTCAAGAAAACTTCGCCTTCTTTTAATAACCCAGTTTTCTTGCGCAAGAAAATCAAAACGATAAATCCGATCACATTCCAAACCGATTCATAAAGAAACGTCGGCTGCCGATACGCTTCGTCGATATACATATTATCGATAATAAATTTCGGTATATACAAACTTTCTAAGAAGGAGCGGCTGACTTCTGCTCCAAATGCTTCATGGTTCATAAAGTTGCCCCAACGCCCGATGCCTTGTGCCAATAGGACACTTGGTGCGGCGATATCTAAAAAGGTCCAGGGAGAAATAAAATTTCGTTGGCAGAAAAAGTACAGCCAAATCCCCCCGGCGATCAATGCACCATAGATAGCGATCCCACCAGACCGAATATTGAAAATTTGACTTGGGTCATCAATATAGTATTGCAAGTCAAATAGAATATAATAAAGCCGTGCACCAATGATCGATACTGGCAATCCAATCAACATAAAATCAGTCACATCATCTGGCTTGAGCCCGACACGAACCGCCTCTCTCGTGCTTAACCACATAGCAATGATCACGCCTGATACGATAATGATCGCATACCAATAAATCGGCAAACCAAATAGTTCAAATGCGACTCGATTTACTAAACCTAACATCTATCTTATCCTCTCTAGTTTCCAGAATTTTCTTCGATCAATTGCGTCAATCGATTTTCAAAGGTCTTCGTAGCATCATAACCCATCGTTTTCGCCCGGAAATTCATGGCAGCAACTTCGATAATGATCGCAACATTTCGACCAGTTTTTACGGGGATTTTGATTTGTGGTACATCAACGCCACCAATTTCAACCGTCGTATCATCGGTTCCTAGTCGATCATACTTTTTGTCTTTCGCCCAAGCTTCTAAATACACCGCTACTTGAACCTGCATATACCCTCGTACGGCACTGGCACCAAAAAGATTCATGACATCGATGATCCCGATTCCCCGGATCTCGATCAAGTGTTGCAAGATTTTCGGCGGTTCCCCCACCAAAGTCAATTCATCTTGCTTATACACATCCACACGGTCGTCAGCGATCAACCGATGCCCACGTTTGATCAACTCTAATGCTGTTTCGCTTTTACCAATTCCGCTATCGCCTTGGATCAAAACGCCCAAGCCATAGACATCCACTAATACCCCATGGACACTGGTTCTTGTTGCTAAACGCCCATCGAGAAAACTAGAAAGCTCTCCTTGCAGACGTGACGTTGAGATGGGCGAACGTAGAATCGTAATCTCATGTTCTTTGCAGGCTTGAATCATTTCTGCTGGTACTTCCAAGCCGCGAGAAACAATAAATCCCGGTGTATCATCGGCACACATTTTGCGCATCACCATCAAGCGTTCTTCTGGCATCATTCGTTCCGCAAAGGTGATCTCTTTGCTGCCGAATAATTGCAGACGATCATGGGAATAGTAATTAAAATAACCCGTCAATTCCAAACCAGGTCGGGAAATATCGCCGGTAATGATTTCTCTTTCTAAACTGTTTTCAGTTCCTTCAACTATCTCTAAATTTAAAGCCTCCGCCAGCTCGCTGACTTTGACGGTTTCTGCCATAGTTTTTCCCTCTTTTCTCAATGATTCTTGCCGCTGCTTCTTGTAAACGACACTCTGGTTCTATTTTATCATTCTATCAGTAAAGTTACTACCTTCGCCAATAGAAGTCCTCATTCTTTTTCGTTTGTGTTATTATTTTACTAAGGAGGGATTTTTAATGAAATTTTCAGCATACACGTATCAACGCCCTGATTTTCCAGTCTATCAAGAAACATTCAAAAAAGCATTAGCAAACCTTCAGTCAGCCGATACCTTCTCGGAGGCGAAGCAAGCTCTTGATGCTTTGAACGAACTAAGAGGAACGATCGATACCGCAATGAACTTGGCTTCGATCCGTTATTCGATCGATACCAACGATGCCTTTTATGAAACAGAAGACACTTTCTGGAATGAATACCAGCCTCATTTTGAAGCTCTGGATTTTCAATTCTATCAAGCACTCTTGGCTTCACCGGTCTTAGATGAATTAAAAGCCGAATATCCAGAAACACTTTTCTTGTTTGCCGAAAGCCGCGTGAAGCTTTTTGATGATGCCTTGATCGAATTGTTTCAAAAAGAAAACCAATTGGCTTCCGATTACAGCAAATTGGTCGCTTCTGCCCAAATCGACTTCCAAGGAGAAACCTATACCCTCGCACAACTGCGACCATTTACCGAAAATAAAGATCGCAGCGTTCGTAAAGAAGCGTTTGAAAAGCAAACGGCTTTCTTCACGGAAAATGAAGACCGTTTTGATCAAATTTATGACGAGATGGTCAAGGTTCGTACCGAGATCGCCCACAAGCTCGGCTTTGAAAATTACGTCGCCTTTGCGGATACCCAAATGAATCGTTGGGACTATGATCGTTCAATGATTGAGACCTATCGTCGTGAAATTTTAGAAAAAGTCGTCCCAATCACCCAAAAACTGTACCAAAGACAGGCACAGCGTAATCAATTGGCACAAGCAACTTTTACCGACTTGCCACTTGTTTATCCTAGTGGCAACGCAGAGCCTAAAGGAACACCTGAAGAACTAGTGGAAAAAGCCCGTGTGATGTATCAGGAACTATCCCCTGAAACTGGCGAATTTTTTGACTTTATGGTCGAACATGACTTGCTTGATCTCCTCAGCAAAAAAGGCAAACAATCTGGCGGCTACTGTACCTTTATCCAAGAATATCAATCGCCATTTATCTTTGCCAACTTTAACGGTACTTCGGGCGATGTCGATGTTTTGACCCACGAAGCTGGCCACGCCTTTCAAGCCTTTCGCTCTCGTTGGATCAAAGAACCAGAAATTTTGTTTCCAAATTATGAATCTTGCGAGATCCATTCAATGTCGATGGAGTTTATCGCTTGGCCATGGATGGACGCCTTTTTTGGAGAAGAAACAGAAAAATACAAATTTGCGCATCTTGCTAGCAGCCTGCAATTTCTGCCTTATGGCGTTTTAGTAGATCACTTCCAACAAGACGTTTATGAGCATCCTGAATGGACACCATCACAGCGCAAAGCCCGTTGGCGGGAATTAGAGCGCCAATACTGTCCAGAACGGGATTATTCAGAGTATCCAGACCTTGATCGTGGCTTGTATTGGTTCAGACAGGGGCATATTTTTGAATCACCTTTCTACTATATCGATTACACATTGGCACAAGTGTGTGCGTTCCAATTTTGGTATCGATTCATCGTGGCAAAAGACGAAACCGCTTGGCAAGATTATTTGGCCATTTGCGAAGTCGGCGGCACGAAAACATTTCTTGAGATCCTGGCTCTGGCTCATCTACGTTCACCTTTTGAAAAAGGAGCGCTTGATGAAACGTTACAGGCAGTAGATACGTATCTGTCAGCCATCAAAGAAGAACAGTTAAACTAAAAAAAGACGTTTCCGTTTCTCCACTAGCTTCTTAGCTAGTAGGAGAAAACGTGAAACGTCTTTTTAACGTGAATATTTTTCGATATGGTGTTCGGTCACGATCATATTGATCACTGACATGATCAGTGCCACTAATAAAGCAGCCCCAAACGAGGAAAAGCCGAAGTTGGCTGACCCAACAAAATACGAAGTCAAATTCAGCATGAGCGCATTGATCACAAAGGTGAAAAACCCAAGCGTCAGTAAAGTCAATGGAAATGAAATGACGATCAGAATTGGTTTAATCAAAGCATTCAGGATCGACAGTACAAAACTGGCGATCACTGCAGTCATAATGCTTTGAACGTGGATCATATTTGGTAATAGAACCGCCAATGTGACAAACGTCAGTGTATTCATGATAAGCCGTTGAAAATAAGACACTAGAAGTCACTCCAGTCCTCATCCTCTACCTTTTCCGCTTCTTTACGGGGACGATTTGCTTCATTGTATTTGTTTTGTTTGTAATATCGATTGTCATGACCATATCCTGAGGTGCTCTTGCGTCCTGAAGGAATCAAGACCGCCATGATGATATATAAAGTGATTCCAGGGAACCCAGCAGTCACTAAAGATAGAAAGACATAGATCACGCGAACGATAGTTGGATCGATTCGCAAGTATTCTGCCAGACCCCCTAGAGTCCCTGTAATGACGACGTTATTGGCTGATTTTGTTAATTTTTTGTTCATTTATCTACACCTTCCTTCTTTTCTTTAATGAGTGTATACTCAACTATTCTTATTTATCTGTATCTTTGATAAAGACATTTCCTGTTGTTGTGGATAGATCGATTTGTGCGACTTTATCGGCAACCCGACGGAATTGCAATAGTTGGTTTAGGCGTTCTTTTTTCTCCCGTACAACTTCCATCTCACTTAAGCGATTGTTAATGCTACCTAAACTTGTTTTGGCGATCCCTTCAAAACCGATCCCTGCAGGTAATGCTACTTTAACATTGCCATTTACAGAGCTGGCGTTTAATTTTTGGACCGTTTCTTCTTTGTAGGTCACACGGATATTGCCGTTTACTAAAGAAATACCGGTGTTTTGTGGTGTGGCTGTCAACGTCACGTCGCCATTCACTGTTTCGATGATGGCATCTAAAATCTCACCCTCTTGAACAGTGATCGTTCCATTCACGCCTTCAATCTCTAACATCGATGCGTTTACTTTGCGGAAATCGATATTGCCATTTGTTGATTTTGTATAAACATCTTTTGCATCCAATTCAATGAATGTAACATTTCCGTTCAATAGTTTTACTGCCACATGATCATAGGTACGTTTTGGTAAATAGAAAACCAGATCGGCACGAATGCGTTTGTTTGGAATTTGGAAGGAGATGCGTTCATCATCGACATTGATTTGGCTTCTTGCTTCAAAAGCATCGAAAGGCTCCGCCGCATCCATTTTACCATATAGTTTGATTTTGGCATCTACTTTGACACCTGGTTCATCCCATAATTGGAAGGAAACATTGCCGTTGGCTAACTTCACATCGATCAATGTCGCTGCCGTTTCGTCATAGCTGAATGTGTGTTCAAATTTCGTCGCTGCAACACCGGGAACTTTCAAGTTGATATCTTTCCATTCCATGTTGTCGTTAACAGAATCCGTTACTGCTCGAACCGTTTTCTTCAAGAAGTGTCCGAAGTGGGTGCTGGCATCGACCATTTTTTCACTTACTTGATTGATAGTATCGGTCGCTTGCTCTTTCCAATCTTCTGGAATATCTAATTTTTGAGAGATTTTCTCTTTCGTTTGAGACCATTGGTCTTTGCGAATATTTTTTAGTTTTGCTTCCAATTCTGCTTTTTCTTCGGTTAAGCCATCTAACGTTTCTTCTAAGCTAGTAATGGTCGCTTCTGTTTCATGACGTGTTGCCAATTCCTCTTCTGACAATTGATCCAATTCTTCTTTGGTATTCAATTGCATCAGAGTTTCTTGCGCTTCTTTTAATTCTTCTTTGACGCCAAGAATTTCAGCATTGATTTCGTCCAACTCAGCAGATGCTTGGTTGGCTTCCGTTGCTAAGCCATCAAGAATCTTTTCAAGATTTTCTTTGTCTTGCGCTTCGTTTTGACGAAGTTTTTCTTCGCCGTCAAACGTGAACATCTCATCGTCATTTTCAGTATCATCAAATGGGCTTGTCGCATTCTTATCCGCGGTTACCTCAGCAGCAGCTTTGTTAATTTGTTTTTCGTCTTTGGCTTTTGCCATACCTTCTAGTAAATCTAAGGCTTCTTCTGTAGAAAGCACACCTTTTTTTACTAGATCCAATATACGTTCTCTTTCGTTCATGGAAATTGCCTCCTTCAGCAAATGTGTGATTGCAAGTTTAGCTTACGAACCTATTATGCCTTGTTTTTGCAAAAGTGTCATAGGTCTTAAGTACCAAGTTTTTCTCAATCTGCAGATTGGCAAGCAGAACCGGCACTTTTCTTCGTTACTTTAGGCACAAAACGATCTTCCTTATCTTAACAGTACCACGAAAAACCATTGGAAACAAAAGTTTCAGCTAATAGCAGCCTTGAGGAATAGGCCTGCTAGAGTAAATGATCTATTGTTCATTTCACTGCGGGTCGGGGATGAAAAGAGCAGAAGGTTCAACTTGAAAAATTCGGTTACGATAGAATCGATTTCCATTGTCCATCTTTAGGGAAGCCATTTTATAATTTGTCTATCTTGTTCACGTCATCTATTTCAGTGATTCTTCCAAATCAAAAAGACCGCCGAGAGAAGTTACTCCTTAAAGGTCAACTTCTTTCGGCGGTCTGTCCCATCTCTTTTAAAAGAGATAAGTGATCAAGAACCTAAGCTGGTTTCTTAAATCATTTCCGTACGGTTTGTATTCAATTCACTGATTTTTCCAGTAGCAAGATACACGATCCATTCACAAATATTCGTTACGTAGTCACCGATACGTTCTAAGTACTGTGCAACAGATAAATAATCGGTTCCACTAACAACGGTTTCCGGATTTTCTTTCATACTCTCGATCGTTTTGTAATAGATGTCTTTGTAATACTCATTGACCCGATCATCCATTTGGGCGATCATACGGGCATCTTCTTGGTCAGTTTTTACATAGGCAACTAAAACATTATCGACCATTTTCTTCACATAATCCGACATATCAGAAATTTCTTTTTCGATTTCAGCGATCCGTGTTTCACCTTTGACCCGAATCGTTGACTTCGCGATCGATACTGCATGGTCTCCCATTCGTTCCAAGTCAGAGCTGGCTTTCATTACAGTAATGATCATTCGTAGATCGGTGGTTACTGGTTGTTGCAAAGCAATCATTTCAAAGCTCTTTTTCTCCAAACGAACTTCCATATTGTTGATCGCCAAATCATTTTCAATCACTTCTTGAGCAATTGCTTTATCATGTCTGACATATGCTCGTACGGATTTGTGGATCGCGCTGCTGACTAGCATCCCCATCTCATAAAATTGATTGTGTAGATTTAATAATTCTTCTTCAAACTGTGTACGCAACATCCCTTTTCCTCCTAACCAAATCTTCCTGAGATATAATCTTCTGTTTCTTTTTTGCTTGGACTTAGGAACACTTTTTTCGTGTCATTAAACTCGATCAAGTTGCCGTCCAAAAAGAACGCGGTTTTATCTGAGATTCTTGAAGCTTGTGACATGTTGTGAGTCACGATGATCATGGTATAGCGTTCTTTCAGTGCCAAAAGGGTATTCTCGATTTTCCCAGATGAAATTGGGTCTAACGCACTGGTTGGTTCATCCAGCAAAATGATTTCTGGATCGACAGCCAATACCCGAGCGATGCATACCCGCTGCTGTTGTCCACCGGATAAAGATAGCGCACTTTGGTGAAGCTTATCTTTGACATCTTCCCAGACAGACGCTGCTTTCAAGCTTTCCTCTACCGTCTTATCAAGAATCGCCTTGTCCGTGACTCCTTTTAATTTTAACCCATAAATCACATTTTCGTAAATTGAAAAGGGAAATGGATTCGGTTGCTGAAAAACCATCCCGATTTCTTTACGCAAATCAACGATGTCTTGCTTCGGACTATAAATGTCTTTCCCTTTATAGACAACACTTCCTGTAATTGTCACACCAGGGATCAAATCATTCATTCGATTAAGAGAACGCAAGTAGGTCGATTTCCCACAACCTGAAGGACCGATCATCGCAGTGATCTCGCCTTTTTTGATGGAAAGGTCGATTCCTTTTAATGCTTCTTTTTTTCCGTAGTATAAATGCAGATCTTTCGATGTAATAATTTCTTCTGCCATTGTTTTGCCTCCGTTTACTGATCGAATCGGCTCAGCCAAAATGACCGGATACGTAATCTTCTGTTGCTTTAATTTTTGGACGAGTAAATATCTTACGGGTCTCATCGTACTCGATCGCATTTCCTAAGTAGAAAAAGGCGGTATAATCGCTGATCCGAGCAGCTTGCTGCATGTTGTGGGTCACGATGATGATTGAATAGTCGTTTTTCAAGTTGATAAGAGTTTCTTCCACTGTCCCGGTTGAGATGGGGTCAAGGGCACTAGCTGGTTCATCTAGAAGCAAAATATCTGGTTTCATCGCAATTGCTCGAGCGATACACAGACGTTGCTGCTGTCCACCGGACAATGCCAAAGCACTTTTGTCTAAGCTGTCCTTTACTTGATCCCAAAGTGCGGCTTGTTTCAAGCTGGTTTCGACTGCTTCATCCAATTTCTTTTTGTTTCTTTCTCCATGACGTCGCAAAGCAAAGGCGATGTTGTCATAGATCGATTTACTGAAAGGGTTTGGTCGTTGGAAAACCATGCCGATCCGCTTACGCATTTCGAAGACATCGACTTCTTTTGTGTTCACGTCGACCCCTTTGTACATGATGTTTCCTGTGACTCTCGTATTTGCGATTCCGTCATTCATTCGATTCAAGGAACGCAGATACGTTGATTTTCCGCAACCAGAGGGACCGATCAATGCGGTGATTTTATTCTTTTCAAATTGTAGATCAATGCCTTTGATGGCTTCATTTGATCCATACCATACATGCAAGTCAGTGGTATAAAGCGCCACATCTTCTGGTTTATCGAAGGTAATGATATTTCGATCATCCCAATTGTAATCGTTCATACTGTCATTCTCCTTATGCTGACGTCATTTTCTTGTACAACCGTTTGCCAGCTGCACGGGCGCCAAAGTTAAATAGCAAGACGGCAATGATCAATACTGCCGAAGCTCCAGCTGAAACTTGTGCGCCATCAGGCATCGTGCCCTCTGTATTGATTTTCCAAATATGGACTGCCAGCGTCTCCGCTTGTCGGAAAAGACCGATCGGGCTGGAAACACTCAATGGATTCCAGTTTGTAAAATCAAGGGCCGGTGCACTTTGTCCTGCAGTATAGATCAGCGCTGCTGCTTCACCAAAAATCCGACCAGAACTTAGAATGACCCCAGTCAAAATCCCTGGTGTTGCTTCTGGAACAATGATGCGTGTGACCGTTTCCCAACGTGACAAACCAAGAGACAAGCCTGCTTCACGTTGCGTGTAATGAATTGCTTGAAGTGATTCTTCTACATTTCTCGTCAATAGTGGCAAATTGAAGAAGGTCAATGCCAAGGCACCAGAAATAATTGAAAAGCCATAACCAAACTGAATAACAAAGACTAAGAAACCAAAGAGACCGACAACCACTGAAGGCAGTGAGCTCAAGATCTCGATCGATGTCCGAATGATATCCGTCAACCAGTTTTTCTTTGCATACTCTGATAAGTAGATCCCCGCTCCTAAAGAAATCGGGAAGCTAATGATCATTGTTACTAAAAGCAAATAAAGGGAATTGAACAATTGGATGCCGATCCCGCCGCCTTCTTGATACGCTTTTGAAGAAGAGGTCAGAAATTCCCAACTAATGTGAGGAACCCCCCGAACCAAAATGTACAGTAATAAGGAAGCCAAAATCAAAACAATGATTCCAGCAACGGCATACAAGACGCCGGTAGCAATTTTATCTGAACGTTTTGCATTCATTATTTCAAGGCTCCTTTCTTCCCAATAAAGCGAATAACAATGTTAAATAGTAAGGACATCAATAACAAGATCAAGGCTAATGACCATAAAACATTATTTTGGACTGTCCCCATGATCGTATTTCCGATACCCATCGTTAGGATAGAAGTCAATGTTGAAGCTGGTGTCACTAAGCTAGTTGGCATCAATGCCGCATTACCAATAACCATTTGAATCGCCAATGCTTCACCAAACGCCCGCGCCATTCCAAAAACAACCGCTGTTAAAATACCAGGAACAGCTGCTCGTAAAACAACTTTGTAAATCGTTTGCCAGCGAGTCGCACCTAAAGCTAACGAAGCTTCACGATAATGCCGTGGAACTGCCCGCAAAGCGTCGACAGTCATCGTAGTCACTGTCGGTAAGATCATGATAAACAGGACAAACGTCCCTGCCAAGATCCCAAAACCAGTACCGCCAAAAACGGAGCGGACTGCTGGTACAACGACAGACAAACCGATGAAACCATAAACAACTGAAGGGATACCGACTAAAAGTTCGATGACCGGCTGCAAGATCTTCTCTCCATTACGAGGTGAGATTTCTACCATAAAGACGGCTGCACCGATGGCAAAAGGTGTTGCCACGATCGCTGATAAGAACGTTACGAAGAACGATCCTAGAATCATCGGCAAGGCACCAACTAACGGTTGTCCATCAGGTCCCACAGCACTCGGATTCCATTGGGTACCAAACAAAAAGTCAAACACATTGACTTTGTCTACAAAGAATGTCGCTAATCCTCGGCTAGCAACGAAATAAAAAATGGAGATCACAACCAAAACAATCAACGCGATACAAAGAAAACTGATTAGTTTTCCTCTTTGTTCCATTCTTGCGCGCTTAGATTTTTTTGTTAACACTTCTTTTACATTTTCCACGAGGGTTCCTCCTCAAAAATCAAACTAAACTCATAACCATTAGTTTATCGGTTCAACATCAATTTCTGTTAAAGCTTGTGTAAATTTTGTGTAAAGATTATTCAACAATGTTGCCTTCCCAGTCTCTTTCCACCTGCATGATGGAAATTGGAATATAGCCTAGATCCCCAACGATATGCTCTTGGACTTCGTCAGAAAGCATATATTCTAAAAACTCAGCAGTTAATCCGGTTGGTTCTCCTTTTGTATACATATGCTCATACGCCCAAACTTTCCAATCATTCGTCGTCACATTTTCAATCGTAGGTTCAACGCCATCAATTGAAAGGACATTGACTTCATCAGTCACATAAGAAAATGCAACGTAGCTAATAGCCCCTGGTGTATCAGAAACGATCGAGCGTACCATCCCACTAGAATCTTGCTCTTGAGAAGGAATAGCGGTTTCGCCATCCATGATCCATTTTTCAAATGTGCTTCTCGTACCACTACCTGTCGCCCGGTTCAATAAAACGATTGGCAGATCATTTCCACCGACTTCGCTCCAATTGGTGATCTTTCCTAAGAAGATATTTTTTAGATCTTCTGTGGAAATGTCTGTGATACCAACTCCTTTGTTAACGATTGGTGTGATTCCCACCGTTGCCACCCGATGATCAACAAGGGCATCAGCATCGATTCCTGGCTTTTCTTCCGCAAACAAATCAGAATTTCCGATATCGACTGCACCGGCTTGGACTTGACTTAGTCCAGTTCCGCTTCCGCCTCCTTGGACATTGATGAACCGACCTGGATTTGAGTTTTGAAATTCTTCTGCAACTGTTTCTACTAGCGGCTGCAAAGCAGAGGAACCGACTGCGGTGATCGATTCTCCTCTATCTGCCCAGCTTGCACATCCTGAGAGTAAAATAACCAATCCGATAATAGGACTTAGAAGTTTAAATTTTTTCATCATAACGCTCCTTGTACTTTCGTAAGTCATTGATCTTAAAAATCAATTATTTTCATTTTACCATTAGTTGAATTTAATGAAAATTATTATTTGCTTTTTTTTCTGGAACAGCGTCCGTTCGTTTATTTAAAACGCTTTTTTTCTTTCTCAAAATAACTGTTTCGTAAAAAAAATGACAGAATTTCTTAATTAAATTACGTGCATCCAGAAGGTATGCTATGCTATACTGTGAGAGGAAACGTATTTTAAAAGAACATAATTATTAATCTTGCTTCCCCAATCAAGTACAATATGTTGTTATGTTCAGCGTTTTCACGATTTCATCAACATTTCCCCAAAATGTCTGTTGAATCGAAACGGCAGAAAGAAGCATTTCTATGCATCTTCTGCCGTCTTTTTTTACTCTAATTCACTTAGCCACGCAGCCATCTGCTCAACGATGGCTTTTTGCTGTGCTTCATTTGATAAATCAGCAGCGGCTTCTCCTTTTTGTAACCCATAGGTACCAAAGCCAGCATGATTGCCGCCTTCGATCGTTTGGAACGTGGTAGATTCTGGAAGGAAGCTGCGGGCAGCTTGCCAATTTTCTTGATTGACCACCTGATCTTGACTCCCTGTCAACGATAGCACAGAAATCGACTGATCAGCCAAAGACCCTTTTTCATCGGGATAGCTTGCGAAGAAAAAGACCCCTTTTAAATCCTTGTCGTTTGCAGCCAATTGATTCGCTGCAAAACGGCTCGCCATTACCCCACCTAATGAATGACCACCAATGACATAGGAGTTATGGGGAATTTCTTTCAAGACCTCTTCTGCACGATTGCCTGATAAAACAGCCATGTTAAAGGGCATTTTAACGATCGCGACAGGATAGCCTTTTTCCGCTAAACCTGCTGCCCATACACTATAGCTTTCCGCATCGACAAGGGCGCCGGGATAGAAAATGACCAATGGCTTTTCTTCATCTCCAGCAAAATAAAGGACATTCCCCTCATCTTCTGCCTCTTTCGCAGCTGTGACTGCAGCATCAACTGCTGGGTAGTGTAGTTGTTGCCAACCGATCCAACCGGCAATAGTTAAAATAACAACGGTGACCAATACACCAATCAAAACTTTTGTTCTTTTTCTCATCATATCCTCCTGCAAAAAAGAAGATCAGGAAAGGATGGCAGACGAAACTTGCTGGTCCATCATCTCCTGAATCTTTCTACGAATGTTTCCCAATTTTTATCGGTGTGCAAGTGCCAATAGTTCTCGTGCATGTTCGATCGTTAAATCGGTGATTTCTGCACCTGAGAGCATACGGGCGATCTCTGCCACCCGTTCTTCTTTAGATAGTTTACGGACGTGGGTTTCTGTCCGTCCTTCTTGAATTGCTTTTTCAATAAAATATTGATTATCCGCTACAGCAGCTACTTGCGGCAAGTGAGTGATACACAAAACTTGCGAATTGGCTGCGATCTTGGCGATTTTTTCAGCAATTGCTTGGGCTACTCGGCCACTGACCCCAGTATCAACTTCGTCAAAAACAATACTGGTGATTCCTTGTTTCCGAGAGAAAATTGATTTGAGGGCCAGTAAGATCCGTGAAAGTTCTCCCCCAGAAGCAACCCGCACCAACGGCTTCATGCCTTCACCAGGATTTGTGGTCAAATAAAATTCTACGGTGTCAAATCCGCTGCTACTCAATTGTTTTGAGCCAGGTGCAAACCGTACTTCAAATTGTGCGTGCTCCATGTACAGCTCTTTTAACTCTTGAACGATTTCTTTTTCTAAACGATGAGCCAGTTCACGTCGTTTGACGTGCAAGGCTTCCGCCAGCTGCCAAACTGCTTCAGCTTTTTGGGCAAGCTCTTCTTCTAATTGCTCCAACTGACCTTCTGTATAGGCAGACTCGCTGATTTCTTTACTGATCTCATCATAGTAAGCAAGAATCACAGGAATCGACTCCCCGTATTTGCGCTTCAATTGACGAATCGTTTCCAGCCGCGAAATGACTTCTTCCAGTCGGCCTTCATCTAATTCAAGATTGTCGACTTGCCGCGAAATATCAGTGGCTGCATCTTGCAACAAGTAATACGCACTTTGGATCGCTTCACTGATTTTTTCGTAAGCCGGATCAAGATGGGCGATTGACTGGATCTCGGATAAAGCTACACTGACCCCATCTAGGCTATTGACTTCTTCGGCAGATAAGGCACCATAGCTTTGCCCTAGAGCATCCACGATTTTTTGATAATTGGTCAGTTTTTCTCGTTCATCGATCAGCAGTTCTTCTTCATTTCCCATCAATTCTGCTTGGGCGATTTCTTCTTGTTGAAAACGCAACATGTCCATTCGCTGGACATATAGCTGTTCATTTTCTTGAATGGTCCTGACGTGTTTTTCTAAAGAGCGATAGCTTTGATAGGCTTGACGGTAATCCGCAAGCTCCGCTTTAAAGCTATCATCCCCAAACCCATCCATCAAGGTCAAATGTTTTTCTGGCTGCAGCAGCTCTTGATGCTCATTTTGTCCTTGGATATCGACCAAGAATAAACCGATTTGACGCAAAACCGACAAGGTAACGGTTCGACCATTGACACGACAAATATTTTTCCCCGATTGAGAGATATCTCGTTGTACGATCAAAACTTCTTCTTCATCAATACCTAAATCTGCGGTCAAGTCTTTGAACTCCTGCTGATTCGGCCATTCGAAGATCCCTTCTAAACGGCATTTCTCTGCTCCTTGACGCAAATAGTCGCTGGAACCTCTACCGCCTGCTAGCAAACCCATCGCATCGATAATAATTGATTTCCCGGCACCTGTCTCACCTGTCAGTGCCGTCATTCCCTCATGGAAAGATAAGTGCAAGTTGGAAATAATCGCAAAATTTTGGATCGACAATTCTAAAAGCATCCCTTGCCTCCTCTTCTAAACGTAACGTTGGAAATCCCTGAATAGGTTCTCGGTATCTGCTTCTGTTCTAGTGATCATCAAGACGTTGTCATCATCGTTTAACGTGCCAAATAATTCCTTGGCATAACGTTTATCGATTAAATTCGCCAAAGCCGAGGCATTGCCGGGCAGTGTGCGCAGGATCACAAATTTGTCCATTCGATCGACAGAAACAAAAGCCGTTTTTAGGATTTTATCTAGTTTACCACTCACGTCTTCCGTTGTCTCTTGCGGGATACTGTAGCGATAGCCACCTTTTTGGGAAGGAACTTTCACTAACTTCAATTCCTTGATATCTCTTGATATGGTTGCTTGTGTGACTGAGACGCCGCGATCTTTTAACAACTCGACAAAATCTTCTTGTTTCTGAATATCTTGTTCACTTAACAATCGTGTAATCAAGCGATGCCGTTCTTTTTTTCTCATCTCTTGTTCCTCCTGAATGAATTCCTACTAATTTTATCCTATTTTGCGCAAGAAAGAAAGAGAGCCGACAAGTAAAATGTCCACTCTCTTCCATTCTTTATTTTGGTTGATGAAAGGTCTCATGTGCTGATGCAACAACTTTCGGGATATCGATCCCTACTGCGGTACCTTCTTGCAGGCTTTTCTTTAAATGTACGATAAACTCGATATTCCCTTCGCCACCAGTGATTGGTGAAAAACTTAGGTTTAAGACATCGAAGTTTGTTTTCTTAGCAAATGCTAGTACTTCCTCCAAAACTCGTTCATGGGTTTTGGGATCACGAACGATCCCATTTTTCCCGACTGCTTCTTTGCCCGCTTCAAATTGCGGTTTAATCAGCGCCATCACTTCGCCATCCGCTACCAAAATATCATATAGCGGGGGTAAAATCAGTTTAAGTGAAATAAAAGAAACATCGATCGTAGCGGCATCTGGAAGACCGTCTAAAAAATCAGTTGGTTTTGCATAACGGAAGTTGACCCGCTCCATTACGATCACTCGCTCATCTTGCCGCAGCTTCCAGGCTAACTGATTGTAACCGACATCCAATGCATAGCTTTTTTTGGCACCATTTTGCAATGCCGCATCAGTAAAACCACCGGTGGATGCGCCGATGTCTAACATGATTTTATCGGTTACGTCAAAATCAAAGACTTTGAGTGCTTTTTCTAACTTGAGACCACCACGAGAAACATAAGGCAGCTTTTTGCCTTTGATCTGCAGCAGCGTATCTGCGGCAATTTTTTCTCCCGGCTTATCTAGGCGCTCATTATTTTTTTCTTTGTACACTAATCCAGCCATCACTCCCCGTTTGGCTTGCTCTCGGGTCTCAAACAGGCCTTGCTGGACAGCTAAAACATCTACTCGTTCTTTCTTCATGCGTTCCCTCGAATCTCAAATCGTTCCACAAATGCCAATAAAACATCCGGCGTAAATTGACCGTATTGACTTAATTGCGCCAGAATTTCTTTGGCCTTGCCTAATTCTTCTGTCAAGGCTTGCTGCGCGCCTGCTAAGCCAAGTAAAGCAGGATAGGTACTTTTCGCCAATTCGTCATCTCGACGGACAACTTTGCCTAGCTCTTCGGTCGTACTAGTGGCATCCAGCAGATCGTCGCGAATTTGAAAGGCTAACCCAATATGCTGGGCAAAGCGATCCAATTCATGCAGAACTTCTTCCGTCTGGTCGGCTAAGACACCTCCAGCAATCACCGCAAAGCGGATCAATTCTCCAGTTTTCCGTTCATGAATGGACATCAGTTCCTCAAGACTAAGGGCTTGGTTTTCTCCTTGAATATCAGCTGCTTGGCCGGCGACCATGCCTTGTGTTCCCGCCGCTTTACTCAATTGCTGCAGCAGCAAGACTTTTTGATTGGCTTCGATCTCCGCCATAGCGACTAATTGAAATGCAGCCGTCAAAAGACCATCTCCAGCTAAAATCGCTAAAGCTTCACCAAAAACCTTATGGTTGGTAGGTTTGCCTCGACGCAGATCATCGTTGTCCATTGCTGGCAGATCATCATGGATCAGCGAATACGTATGCACCATTTCTAGGGCTGCCGCACACTGGTACACCGCGGTATTGACGGGTTTGTGAAAAGCGGCGACTGTTGCTGCCAATAAAAGCGGGCGAATACGTTTGCCGCCAGCTTGGATCGAATACTGCATGCTTTTAAACAATCGTTGATCAGAGGTGTGTTCTTTGACAAAGCGCTCCATGACTTCTTCAATCAATGGGGCGTGTTCTTTTGTGAATTCTGTTAAAGCACTCATTGGTTTTCCTCTTCAAAAGGCACTTCTTCGTTAGATTCTGTCATCATTTTTGTTAAGGACTTTTCCGCTTTACTCAAAGTGTCCTTGCATTGCTTACTCAAAACCATCCCTTTTTGAAAAGCATCTAGTGCCTCTTCTAAGGGAACATCCCCTTGTTCCAAACGGGTTACAATTTGTTCTAATTCTTGTAATGATTCTTCAAATGTTGGATTTGCCATGATTAACTCCTTCTGTACTAATAACTTCGACAAGTGCTTGGCCATCTTGGTAATGGATCGTCAGCTGGTCTTCTGGCTCGATCGTATCAATCGATTTGATTACCTGCTCATTTTTCGTGGTATAGCTGTAGCCCCGACCCATGATTTTCAGTGGGCTTAGCAAATCAAGAGATTGGACTGCATTTGCAAATTGATTTTCTTTTGCTGCATAAATATCTTTCATGGCTTTCATTAAGCGTTGGGAAAGATAACTGACCTCTTGGTTACTAGCTTGCAATCGCGCTTTTGGTTGTTGTTGTGCTAACCGTGAAATCAATTGCTGTGCCTGGCGATCCTTGTCATAAAGCAAGGTTTGCAGACCTTGCTGCATCCGCTGCTGCAACTGATCGAGTTTGATGGACTGTGCCTCATACAAGCGCTCTGGTTGTCGAAAAACATATGATCCAATCACTCGCTGATAGCGTTCTTGTTTGTACTGGATCTGGTGCATAAAAGCTTGCTCTAATCGGGCTTGTCTTTCTTCGATCCGCAAAATCTCTTCTGATAGGACGGGCACTGCTAATTCGGCAGCTGCGGTCGGAGTTGCCGCCCGCACATCCGCCACTAAATCGGCAATTGTCGTATCAGTTTCATGCCCCACTGAAGAAATAACTGGGGTTTTTGCGTCAAAAATGGCTCTTGCCACTCGTTCTTCATTGAAAGGCCAGAGGTCCTCAATCGACCCACCCCCACGTCCGATAATCATAGTATCAAAGGTACCATCGGCTTCGACTCGTTGGATATTTTTCACCACATCATCCGCGGCTTTGTTGCCTTGTACCACGGTTGGATACAAAACGATCTGAGCAATGGGATAACGCCGCTGGGTCGTCGTGATGATATCTCTGATCACCGCCCCACTAGGACTGGTCAAGACTGCGATGCGTTTCGGGTATTTCGGCAAAGACTGCTTCGGTGCAGAAAATAATCCTTCCGCTGCCAATTTCTGCTTTAATTGTTCATAGGCTTGATAAAGGGCACCGACACCATCTGGTTCCATGTGATCGATCACCATCTGGTAATTTCCGCTTGCCTCATACAAGGTGATACGTCCAACCGCCATGACTTTCATGCCCTCTTCTGGTTGAAAGCGCAGCTTGTCAAAAGCACCCTTGAACATGACGGTCGAAATTTTTGCACCATCATCCTTTAAACTAAAGTATTGGTGATTGGGGCGACGACGAAAATTAGAGATCTCCCCCGTCAAATAAACCCGCTCTAAATACGGATCGACGTCAAACTTACGCTTGATATATTTTGTTAATGCGGTCACCGTTAAATATTCTTGCGCCATTTAGTTTTTCATTGTCTCCTTTGCTGCCTCGATCGTTTGGGCCATCAACATCGTGATTGTCATTGGTCCTACACCTCTAGGTACCGGGGTGATATAGCTAGCGATCGGTTCGACTTCATCAAATTTCACATCGCCGATCAACTTGCCATTGGCATCCCGATTCATTCCTACATCGATCACCACGGCCCCTTCTTTTACGAAGTCTTTTGTGACAAAATGACCGCGGCCGATCGCCACGACTAAAATGTCCGCTTGCTTCGCTAACTCAGGCAGATTTTTGGTTTTTGAATGAGCAATAGTCACGGTGGCATTTGCCCCTAAGAGCAAGTGCGCCATCGGTTTTCCGACAATGTTGCTGCGGCCGATAACTAAAGCATTTTTCCCTTCCAATTCGATCCCATACGCAGCAAACATTTTCATGATGCCATAAGGGGTACAAGGAATTCGGTCAGGTACACCGGCAAATAATTTTCCTAAATTGATTGGATGAAAACCGTCGACATCTTTTTCCGGTTTGATGGCTAACAGCACTTTTTCTTCATTGATATGTTTTGGCAAAGGAAGTTGAACTAAAATGCCGTGAAAGGCATCATCGTTATTGAACTGTTCGATTTCTGCTAATAATTCTGCCTCAGTAATGGATTCAGGATAGCGGGCAACACGGGAATTGATGCCGATTTTCGCCGCAGCTAGTTCTTTATTTTTCACATAAGTCTGGCTTGCTTTGTCTTCTCCAACAAGTAAAACAACTAATCCCGGTGTCACACCCTGCTCTTTTAGTGTTGCTGTCTCTGAAAGAAACGCCGCTTGCATTTTTTCAGCCAATTCTTTTCCATTGATCAATGTACCCATTCTGACAACTCCTCCAACCTGATTATACTGACTTATTTTGTAAAAAGAAACGCACCAATCGTTTGTCGATCTGCTTCTTCATGTTTTCTATCATAGCATTTTCTGAAAAGAAAAACACCGTCTAAGGCTCCCTTTTTTCGGAAAAAACGAGGTCAAACCGACAAAGTGTATGCAAAAAAACCGAACGATCAAGCAGGACCGTCAAAACAAGGCGGTTGCTCATAAATCGTTCGGTTTCTGCCTCGATCGAATAAAGGCTGTTTTCTTTTGTTCGATAGTGTTAAGGCTGAAAATTACTCACTTACTTGGTTGTTTTTTGTTTCTAGCTCTTGATTGACTGTCGATAAAATACCGTTGACAAACTTTCTTGACTGATCGTCACTAAAGGTTTTCGCTAATTCGATCGCTTCATTCAAAGCCACACGATTCGGCACATTATCCACATAGATCATTTCATACAAAGCGATTCGTAAAATCGTCACGTCCATTTTTGATAAACGCTGGATTTTCCAACCGGCTTTTAGATGACTTTGAATGACTTCATCCAAGGCTTCTTTATAATGACAGACACCTGCCACTAATTGATCTAAATAAACAGGGACAAAATGCTCTTGTTCTTCATCAATCAATTCATGGTGTTCCAACTCGATGGCATGCATGATGGCATCTTGTTTCGTTAAATCTTTGTTAAAGTCTAGTGGAAATAAAGCTTGTAACGCCATTTTCCGTATTTCATGCCGTGATAATTCTTTACTCATTTTCTTCCTCGTCGTTTCCAAATAATTCTTCGATGTCTGGTAAATCTACTTTTTCTGGCACGACTGCCACAACATGAACATTTACTTCAGCCAGTTGCACATCTGTCATAAATAAGACTTGCTGTTTGACCCGTTCTTGGATCTCCATTGCCACTTTAGGCACTGACATCCCATAAGTGATATAGCAGTAGATATCCACTTTGATCCCTGTTTCATCGATCGTTAAGTAGACTCCTTTGCCATGAGCTGCGCGGCCTAGTAATTCAGTGACACTGTTTGCCAGTGTTCCTCGCATCCCATAGACACCTTCCACTTTAGAAGCAGCGATCCCAATAATGATCTCGATCACTTCTGGCGCGATGACGATCTCGCCTAATTCAGGACTTGCATTTAATACAAGGTTTTTATCTTCATTCATACGTTTTTGCCTCCATTCTAAACAGCTGTACCGTATTGTTTGTAAAAAAATCGCTCGTTTTTTCCGTTTGAAGCAAGCCAGCGCTTGATTCAATCAATAACATCCATGGCACAGTGTTTCTTCTCGCTCTAAGTTTATCATTTTCTGCACTGAGAATCTATAATAACCCACTATTCTCAATGAATTTTCTGAAAAACAAGGTCGATGAATCAGAGAATGATCAATTCTTTCGGTGAATGTGTCAACACTTTATTACCAGTTTCAGTGATCAAAAGATCATCCTCGATACGAACGCCGCCAATTCCTGGAAGATAGATGCCTGGTTCATCTGTAATGACGTTTCCGACAACAAATGCTTTATCAGCACGGAAGGAGACATTTGGTCCTTCGTGGATTTCTAAACCAATCCCATGGCCTGTTGAATGACCAAAAGCATCCCCGTAGCCAAAGGAAGCTATGTGATCCCGGGCGATCGCATCTAGTTCAATTCCGGTCATTCCAGGTTTTGCTGCTGACAAGACTTTTTCTTGTGCTTCTAGCACGATTTGATAGATTTCTTTCAATTTATCGCCAGGATCCCCCACAGCAAAAGTTCTGGTCATATCAGACACATAGCCTTGATAGTAACAGCCAAAGTCTAACGTGATCAGATCGCCTTGTTCAATCACTTTTTCACTGGCAACCCCATGGGGCATTGCTGAACGAAGACCACTGGCCACGATCGTTTCAAAAGATACGCTTGTGGCACCTAATGAACGCATAAAGAAATCTAACTGATTCGCCACTTCGATTTCGGTCATCCCTGGGCGGATCATTTTCAAAATATGTTCGAACCCTTGATCGGCGATATGGCAGGCTTGTTGGATCAATGCGATTTCTTCCTCATCTTTGACTTCCCGCAATGCCTCGATCATACCAGATACAGGAGCTAATGAGGATTCCTCAATCAAGTCTTCTAAGACGGAGTATTCAGCAAAGCTGACGAAACTTTCTTCAAATGCTAAGACATTGATTTCTTCCTTTTGGCAGATAGTTGCAACTTCTTCAAAAATCGGTCCACTATTTTTTACGATCTCAAATCCTTGGGCTTGGGCAGCTGCTTGCTCTGTATATCGGAAATCTGTTACAAAAAAAGCTTTGTCCAACGTAATGACTGCTAAACCAGTTGTACCAGTAAAGTTTGTCAAGTAACGCAAATTGTATGGGCTGGTGATCAAGAACCCATCAATCGAATCTTTTCTCATTGCTTCACGTAATTTTTCAACTCTTAACATGTATCGTTCCCTACTTTCTTGTTCTATACGATAGTATTATAACAAACTTCCAGAAAAAGCGGAAAGTAAGCGAAAAGTTTTCTAAAAAATCAAACAATACGAACCTAAAGAATGGTGTTTTAAAAAGACTCTAGTTGGCTCTCTCGTTGTTCTTTTCTAGATAACTTTAATCCACAAAAAAAGCAACCCAATCAACGGATTGCTTCTTTGATAATTATCTTTTACGTCCCAAAAAGAATGATACGACAGCCACGAAAATGACTGCCCCAATGATTGCTGGCACGATTGCCATTCCTGCCACTTGCGGTCCCCAAGTGCCGAATAAGCCTTGTCCGATTGATGCGCCCACAAGTCCTGCCACGATATCAAAAATGCAACCGCGTTTTTCTCCTGCGATGGCGCCACCGATTGAACCGATGACCGCTCCCACGATCAATGTCCATAAAAAGTGCATAATAACCCCTCCTAAACTTTCTTATAAAAAGGGTAACATATTGAGAATCAATTGGAAAAACATATGCTCTCTTGTTATTTTCTACGGGTAATTGCCCGTTTCAAGATATCGAAAAAGCCAAGAGAATGGACCATATGATCTGGGTCAACGTATTCGCGAATTGCCCGCAGAACTTTTTTTGGTTCTTTTGATGAGAAGGTATATGTCCCATTCTTTTTGGTCCGAATCGCATACCGTGGGATCCAGCGTCCTTTGAACAAGACCGAAGCGATCACATAGTCGACATCTTCCCAAGGAATTTGAATAAACTTGCGTTTGTCACGATCATTATAAAACTCAAAGGCATTATCGCCGATCATTATTTTGCCGTATTCATTGATACCTAAAAAAGACGTAGCATCGATCGTCAAATCAACTTTTGTATTAAGGGATTGTACCATTTGCGCTTACTCCATTCTATATCGTCTTATCGTTACCTATTATACGTGTTTGCGGCATGTTTGGCGAATAAATAAAAAGATGCTTGGGTCTCCCCAAGCACCTATCATTGAAAAGATTATAACAATCCGATCAAGTGTCCACCGATACCGACTAAGAATAGACCGATAATAATGACGATTGGAGAAACTTTTTTCTTCAATAACCACATACATAACAAAGTAAGCAATAGTGCAGCTAAACCAGGAATCAATTGATCCAAGTTGTTTTGCAATGTTGTTACTTTTGTATCAGTCAATGCACGGCCTTCAGCTACTTGTTGGAAGGCTTGTTGCAAACCAGTTGAACCAGAAGGCAAGTTCGCCCAGTCGACATAAGCACCTTCATCAAGCGGTACGCTTGAGACAACTGGTGCAAAGGAAATCGATACCCAACGTTGAACAAGTGACCCTAATACGAACATCCCTAAAATAGAAGCACCTTTTGTTACATCTTGTAGCAAACCACCTGAAAGGTCATCTGTGATTTTAGAACCAGCACGGTAGCCGAATTCTTGTGTGTACCACATAAATGCCCAACGGATGATGTTCCAAGCAACGAAGAAGATGATTGGGCCTAAGATGTTTCCGCCTAAAGCAAGAGAAGCACCTAATGCACCTAACATCGGACGTACAGTAAACCAGAACACAGGGTCACCGACACCGGCTAAAGGACCCATCATCCCAACTTTTACCCCTTGGATCGCTACGTCATCGACAGGCGCGCCATTGGCACGTTCTTCTTCTAACGCTAAAGTTACACCTAAGATTGGTGATGCGATATATGGGTGAGTATTAAAGAATTCTAAGTGACGCTTCAAAGCAGCGGCACGGTCTTCTTTTGTTTTGTATAATTTTTTGATTGCTGGAATCATTGAGAATGCCCAACCACCATTTTGCATACGTTCATAGTTCCATGAACCTTGAATGAAGGTAGAGCGCCATGCTACGGCTAAACGATCTTTTTTATTTAATTGAATTTTTTCTGCCATTTTTTTCTCCTCCTTCGATTCTAATAGTCATTCAAGATATCGCCTAGAGGGTCGCCAGTGTTGCTGCCGCCGCCTCCATTTGATGATCCGCCCATTTTAGTTAGGTTCAAGTAGATCAATGCGATTGCTACTGCCAAGGCACCGATAGCGATCAATGTCAATTGAGAGATAGCTGCGATTACGAAACCGATAATAAAGAATGGCCATACTTCGCGAGTTGCCATCATGTTGATAACCATTGCGTAACCAACGGCAACAACCATACCACCACCGATAGCCATACCATCAGTTAACCATGCAGGCATTGATTCTAAGAAGTTTTGAACAGTTGCAGCAGGGATAGCCAACAATGCAGCTGCAGGAATCGCAATACGAACCCCTTGCATACATACAGCGATCACGTGCCACATTTCGATTTTACGAATGTTGCCTTCTTCAGCAGCAGCATCCATAAAGTGAACGATTGGCACAGCCAATGTACGAACGATCATTGTCAAGAACAACCCAGCAACAGCTAGAGGGATCGCAACGGCAATCGCTGTATCAACACCAGCAGTTCCTTGTCCACCTAAAACTAAAATAATTGCAGATGCGACAGACGCCAATGCAGCATCAGGTGCAACAGCGGCACCGATATTTGCCCATCCAAGTGCGATCATTTGTAATGATCCGCCCAAAATGATACATGCTTCCAAATTACCGGTCACTAAACCGATCAAAGTACACGCGATTAGCGGTTGATGGAATTGGAATTCATCCAAGATCCCTTCCATACCAGCTAAAAAGGCAACGAGTACTACTAATACCATAGATATAATAGTCATGATAGACCTCCTATTTAGTTGAATACGTTTCTATTTATTTGCCAATTCATTTTTGGCTTTGCGTAAGATTTCATCCATGTTGTCTCGAGAGTCATTTGGTACTTTACGCACATCGAATTTGATGCCGCGTTCTTTCAAATCTTCAAATGTATTCACATCATCTGTACCCATCGACAATACTTTACTTACAACAACTTTCCCAACAGAGTGAGCCATTGAACCAACGTTCACTTCAGTAATATCAACGCCACCTTCAACAGCACGTAATACATCTTGTGGGTTTTCAAATAATAGTAAAGCTTTCGTATTCCCGAAACGAGGGTCTTTAGAAACTTCAATCATTTTGTCCACTGGAATGACGTTCGCTTTTACTCCTGGAGGAGCTGCTTGTTCGATCAGTTTTTTACGCAAGTCATCTTTTGCCACCGCGTCAGAAACAACGATGATCCGAGATGGATTCACTGATTTTGTCCAAGCTGTAGCAACTTGACCATGCAACAAACGTGAATCGACACGAGCAAGTACGATTTTGATTTTGCCATCGCCTAGAACAGTTCCCGGAGGAAGTGATCCTTTAGGTTGATCGTCTTGCACTGCTTTTGGTGCTGAAGCTTCTTCTGGTTCAAGTTCTTCTGGTTTGACCTTGACCCCTTCTTTAGCTGTTTCAACGATATGCGCAGCAATTTCATGCGCTGTATTCATTGAAAAACGTGAAGCATAGGCTTCGATCACCATTGGTAAATTCATACCAGCAACGATTGCCCATTTGTCTTTGTGATCTTCAAACAAGCTGTTCGCTTGGTTGAAAGGAGTACCACCCCAAAGATCAACTAAGAATAATACTTCTTCTTGATCGTCAAATGTAGCAATTGCTTCTTGCATTTTTGCCTTGATGTCATCTGGACCTTCACTTGGCATCAATGTAACAGCTTTAACATTTTCTTGTTCGCCGAAGATCATTGAACCAGATTGCAAAATGCCGTTAGCAAATTCTCCATGACTTGCTAGGATAATTCCTACCATCTTTTTACCTCCTATATCAAAATTGAAAAATGTGACACGAATACGAAAGAAAAAACAACATCGAAAAACTAAGGGTGACTACCTTCTTTTTCCAAAATATCCTTCAAAAAGATTTTACGATCAGCTGGAACTTTGCGTATCTCCACTTCAATGCCTTGGTTTTGCAAGTAAAGCAATGAAGCAAGATCTTGATCATTGACTGACACGAAATTAGTGATCATTCGTTTTCCCATTGAAAAACTCATACCGCCGATATTGACGGAACGAATGTCAATGCCTCCTTTAACCAGAGTCACGACATCTTGAGGGTTGGTAAATAATAACATGACTTTTTGCGTATTAAATAATGTGTTATGCGCCACCTCAAGCATTTTCGCTACTGTCACCACATTGGATTTGATCCCTGGTGGAGCAGCTTCTTTCAAGAGAAACTTTCGTAATTGGTCATTTGCGACTTCATCACTGACCACGATGATTCGATTGATACCAGTCATTTTCGACCAAGCTGTGGCGACCTGACCATGAATCAACCGATCGTCGATTCGGGCAAGACGTATATCCATTCCCATTGTGCAAGCCTCCTACATCCATCGATCCGCTTTTCATATTGAGGATCTGTTCTTTTTTCAATCACCTCCTGTATCCACTTATATAGAAGCAAGAAGCGTGCCAAGTTTTTCCGATACACTATTCTTGAAAAAACCTTAAGAATCAGCATTCAGATAATACACTAAAAAAGATACACTAAAAAATACTGTATCTTTTTTAGTGTATCTGTATTATTTGTAAGAATTAAAAATACATTTCTTTTTCGTGATGGTTTTTGATCAGCTCTAGCAGATAGTACTCTTCAGTCTTAGGCACTTCGATATTCATCAAGCGTGAAAACGATTGGACATGCACATGCAATTGGCCATAAAGCGGATTCTCCTCCATCGCTGCTAAATCAATTTCAGAAACAGTCAATGGCTGCCGCAGTAAGATCCGCTCCAGCATACCTGCGCCATGCATCACAAAATTGATCTGAAAGCCTTGCTGCGCCCCTACCAAATCCAAATCGTGAATGATCTCTTCGCCAAATTTCCACAACGGCTCTACTACTTTTTTCGCATTGATATAGGTAAAGTTTTCCTCTAAATACCGGACACAGATTTCTTTCGCCTGCCGATCATCTAGCTGTACTTCATCTTCAAAACTCAAATCATTCTCTAATAGGATATCATCCAACAGTAGATCAACATCTTGATCAATAAAACGTTCTAATGAAATAAACGGTGCGTCGATATGGGGATCGATGATCCCTGTTGCGGCAATCAGACGGTAGCGCTGTTGAATCTGATCCAAGTCCGTCCTCAGATCCGCCACCGATAACGTCACCACTTCGACATTTTGGTTTTGACGTTTTGACAATGAGCTTTGGATCAATTCTTTGATGCGCTGCGCCGTTCCCTTTCCCGAAGCGCAGACCGCTAGAATCGCTTTAGGATGGTGGTTTTGTGTCACTGGTTCTTCCACAGTGACCGCTCCATACCCGCGGAACTTCCGTAATGAATCATAGAGCTGATCGAGGTCCGTGCCGATCACTGACGCTTTACGGACCGTCTCTAGGACGATGGAGGTGGTCACCATATCGACTGTTCGAACAGCCACACCCGTTTCTCGTTGGATTTCATTATTAAAGGTCGCTAAGGACCCCATATCGACTAAGAGGATCACCCCACTGCCATCATTGACTGCCCGTACACTATCCACGATTTTTTTCAACGCCACAGCCGGGGGCATATCTAACGGCATGTCCACCGCTGTCACTTGATCGACTTCCAGCAATTGTTTGACCACTTGTACCATGCTACTGGCTGTGCTGTTGCCGTGGGCTGCAACGACGACGCCGATTTTCCCAGAGGAATGAGAGGTTCTAAGAGAAACCAGAAGAACCGCTAAATAATAAGATTCGCTCTCAGGAATCGCCACTTGGAAACTATCACCAATAAAATCGCGGACTTCTTTGGCGACTTCAAACTCTTGAGGATAATCAGCTACCATCTGACGAATATTGTCATTGGTTTGTCGTTCTTCTCCCAAATGGATTTTTTTCAAAAACGAGCTGATGTGTAAGCTCATGGCATAGATGAAATTTTGCTGAAAATCATAATTTAAGCGTTGTCGAACCAGCTCATAGATTTGATTTGTTACACTGATCACTTTCTGATCGACGAATTCACTTAATTTATTGACCGAGTTAAAGGAAAACCCGTGATCTTTATAAAAAGACTTTAGGTGAACATTGATATCTGTTGAGATAAAATGATTGATCGCTTCTTGATCTAACCCATCTGCTTTTAGCAGAGCAGCCTTGTCGCCGATAATATCGTAAAGATTATAAGGCAATTCATAGGAATCTGATTGAATATTGTTTAAGTTTTGATTCGGTTGAATGCTGATCTTCGGTTCAAGGATCTTAGAAAGCTCTGCCAGCTCATTGCGGCGATTCCCCAAAACGATCAATCCTGAACGAATCCCTTCTGGCAAATCGATCAAATCGATTTCAATCTCATCTTGTTGCATATGATTCAAAAAGCCCCGTGCACAGACTAGCTGGACATTGGATTTCAATTGACCGATATTCCCAAAACTGACACTGCCGATCAACGCTTTGACCACATCTTCTGTCAAGGAGATCGTCCGCTGAATACGGGTCGCCTCTTGCCCGACTAATACCCGAACGAGATCGACTTTTTCTGATGCGGGTCGTTTCTCAAAAAAGGGCAGTTGAATATTGATGGGAATGCGTCGGGTAAAGGTATCTAATAGCGTTGAGTTGGGGTCTTCGGTAGTAGCACCAACGATTCGGACATTCGCTTGATGATTTTTGCCCGTCTCTCCTAGACGGCTAAAGGTTCCATGATCCATAAAGTAAAAAATCATTTCTTGCCCTTCTGGCGGTAATCGATGGATCTCATCGAGAAACAACATACTCTCATCCGCTTGATCAATAATACCAATCTTCTCTTGATCGGCACCCGTAAATGCCCCCCGTACATAACCAAACAAATGGCTCATCAAAAGCTCTGGGTTATTTGCATAGTCCGCACAGTTAAAGACGATCAATTCTTTGTCATCGGCAATTACTTGATTGCTTTTGGCAAACTGGAACATCGCATGGGCAAAGTACGTTTTCCCAGAACCAGTAGGCCCTGTGATCAAGCAGTTTAGCCCTTTCGGCGGATACAAGATCGCTGCTTTCGCCTGCTCAACAGCGTTTTTCATACTTCCGTTGGCACCGATGATCGTCGCAAAAATATCTCGGTCAGAGGGTTTTCCTTGTACTCGTTGAGGGAAAGCTTTTTCTCTTTGCGGGCGACTTTCTTTGTAGCTTGGGACATACTTTTCCTTACTGCTGGGATCGACCCCTGCCGCCCAATAACGAACAGGCCGCGAGTCGCTTTTTTCGACGCGCCCTTCTTTAACAAGCTTATTTAAATCCTTACTGGCATTACTGCGCTGAATGGCTAAATGATCGGCAACTTCTGAAGTAGACAACCCCTTCTTTTCCCCTAAGCCGCTCATCGTATTTTCGACGATATATTGATAAATCCGTTCGATTCGCTTGCCCAACAGCTTCGCCTCCTTGTTTTTTCCACTTGAATACTTTACTCATTTTTCTATAAAAAAGCAACTTTTTTTCCACACAGAAAAAGCAAAATACTTTGTTCGAAAGAATAATAGAACGTCCTTTCACATGCTACTCTCAGCATAAAGCATTTTGCCAAAAAAAGATATTCAAAAGTCAGGATGTGTTAGGCTTTTTCATTGGGAATGAACGTTGGCACCTGGTCTGGAAATCGTTGCAGTTCTTTTTGCATCCAAATCACATCGTGCCATTGATTGAACTTATAGCCGACATGCGAAAAATCAGCAACTTTCCGATACCCAAGCTTCTCATGAAAAGCCTCGCTTTGTTGATTGCCTCCTGTAATACACGCAGTCAGATTGACCACGTTTTGCGCTTTTAGTTTTTCTTCAAGCCCTTGATAAAGAGCGGTGCCGAGCCCTTTTGCTTTGGCATCCGGCGCTAAATAAACGGTTACTTCAACGGTCCAATCATACGCCGCCCGTTCTTTATAGGCTGACGCATAGGCATAACCGACAATTTCACCAGCCTCTTCTGCAACGAGATACGGGTAGCGTTTCAAGGTCTTGGCGATGCGTTCCGCGAATTCTTGAACCGATGGCACCTCCGTTTCAAAGGTAATCGGTGTATTTTCTACATAATAAGCATAGATTGCTGTCAAGGCTTGGGCATCTGCAATCGTGGCAGAACGTATCGTCATAGAACCCCTTCTTTCAGTAAATTTTTTCCCAGTATACTCTTTCTGAATAAAAAAAACAATCCGCTTTTGACGGATCGTTTCCTAGTTATGAATGATTTAACGGGCTTTTTCAACTCCGCAATACACGGTAAGATGTTGCGGCAGCACCGCTACTGTGATTGGCAATTCCGGCCCTGGATCACCATCGACATTCGTTTCGATCGTTGCCCCATCCGTCAAACGAATCGTTGCTTTATCAAAAGTTTGATAACCAAGAACATCATTTGATTCCGTAACTCCTTTGAGAAGCTCAGGCACGCTTTTGACAGTTTCCCAAAGATTCGTATCCTTTAAGTAGATCAGATGTAATTTGCCGTCATCGGTACTCGCTTTAGGCAAAAGAGATTCGAAACCGCCGATCGTATTGGATGAACCAACGATCATCGTACTGCTTTCCACAGCGATCGTCGTTTTTTCGCCATTATTTTCGGCGGTCACTTCAAACGGATGACTTTCATTTTTCCGCACTTCCCGTAGACCAGAAACAAAATAGGCCATTTTTCCCAGCTTGGTTTTTTCTTCAACTTCCACATTGTTGATCGCCGCTGGAATCATACCAATCGCCACTACATTGGTAAAATAGTCTTGATTAACCTGCCCAATATCGATTTTGCGGGTGTGATCCACTGCAAATGATTCGATGGCTTCCTTGGGATCTAGTGGAATCGCTAATGCTCTGGCTAAATCATTTACTGTGCCCAGCGGGAAGAAACCGAAATTTGGTCGTTTGTCATGAGGAGCTAAGCCATTGACCGCTTCATTGACGGTACCATCACCGCCCATTGCGAAGACACTGTCAAATTCTGCTGCTGCCTCAGAGGCAAAACGTGTAGCATCTCCTTCTTTTTCGGTATGTTTGACAACGACTTCTGAAAAAGCTTCCCGCAGCTTTTCTTCTGCCATCTCCTCAAATTCTTTCGCTTGTTCCCCACCAGAACTTGGATTGACGATCAATAATGCTTTCATAAAACAGCCTCCTTGTTTGGGTTCATTTTCTATGAATCCAGTATAACAAGTTTCACGAAACCTGTCTTAAACGACATCCGCCTATCCGCTGCAAAAAAACACAGCCTATGCAGACTGTGTTTTTTCGAGTACGCACCTCATTTTATTAAACCAATCGTTTACGCAAGCGCCCAGAAATAAAATCAATGATCGTGACCGTCACAACGATCCCTAATAAAATGATTCCTACACGGCTCCATGATCGCGCATTGATGGCAAAGATCATCGGCGTACCGATCCCACCTGCCCCTACGATCCCTAAGATCGAAGCTGAACGGACAGCCAGTTCAAAACGATACAAGGTAAAAGAAAGAAATTCTGGAATCAATTGTGGCAATGTCGCAAAGCCTAACACATCCCAACGATTTCCTCCCGCACTAACGACCGATTCTGAAGGACCGTGATCCATGTTCTCGATCGCTTCGCTATAGAGTTTCGCCAACATCCCAATGGAATGGACACTAACTGCCAAAACACCAGCAAAGGATCCGGGACCCACTGTTTTGATGAACATGATCGCTAAGACGATTTCTGGAAACGTTCGAATCGCCGTCAGCACGATTTTACCGAAACCTGATAGCCAGCGAGGGCTGTTTTTGCTGCGCGCCGCCCAAAAGGCAAAAGGAATACTTAATATTGAGGATAAAAACGTACCCACAAAGGCGATCGCAACGGTTTCGATCATCAAACTGATCAAATCTTCGCCATCACCGGTATAAACATAGCCCCAATCAGGATGGATCAGGCCATAAAAGATTGAGCCGACAATTTGACCGACATTTTCTTTAACACCCGCAAAAGGCACGCCAGCAAAAGCCCAAATATAAAGGAGGATAACGACTACTGCGATCAGCCAATTCCGTATTTTTTTCTTTTTCGGTTCTGCTGGCAACATCATAACAATCGCTCCCTTAATCTATTACTGATGGTATCAATCACCAAAACAACTGCAAAAATCACTAAGACGATAATCGACGTCTGGTCATATCGAAATTGGCTTAAAGATCGTTGTAAGAAAACACCGATTCCGCCTGCGCCGATATACCCAAGAATCGTCGATGCCCGCACATTGATCTCAAAGGCATAAAGCAAGTAACTAAGAAAATGGCTCATGACTTGCGGTACGACTGCATAGCGGATGATGTCAAACTTCGATCCTCCAGAAGCCGTGATTGCTTCGATCGGACCTTCATCAATCGTTTCAATCGATTCATAAAACAATTTGGTGATCATCCCAAAAGAAAACACAGAGATGGAGATCACCCCGGCAACGGGACCGATTCCGACAATGGCAACAAATAAAGCCGCCAGCATCAAATCAGGTACTGTCCGAATGATATTTAAAACAAAACGGAAACAACCGCTGATCCAATGATTCGTCATGATATTTCGTGCTGCTAAAAGCGAAAACGGAAAGGCCGCCAGTGCACCAAAGGTCGTGCCGATGATCGCCATTTGGATCGTTTGCAAAATCGGCTCAACAATGATTTTGGCATATGCCCAATCAGGATGAGCCATCTTTTGTAAAATGACATTCATTTGACTGCTATTGCTAAAGAACCGTGCCAAATCAACGCCTGAAATAGAGCCGCTAACGAACAATACCACTAAAAAAATGACGAGCCACAGAACATTTTTCCATAGTCCGCTGCGTTTCGGCAACGTATTTGTCGTCATTGTCCTGCCCCTTCCTGCTCTTCTATGATCTCGCTGCCATAAATCTGTTTCAATCGCTGATCGGTCGCTTCACTGACAGGGCCATCAAAAACCAAGCCTCCGTCTCGCAACCCGATGATCCGCGTGCCGTACTCTCTTGCCAATTGGACAGAATGCAAATTGACTACGATGGTAATCCCCAGATCTTGATTGATCCGTTTTAAGTCATTCATGACTTTTTCAGTGGTTAAAGGATCTAAGGAAGCAACCGGTTCATCCGCTAAAATAATCTTCGGCTCTTGCGTCAAAGCACGGGCAATCGAAACCCGCTGCTGCTGACCGCCAGACAATTCATCGGCTCGAGTATAGACTTTTTCTGCTAAATTGACCCGCTGCAGCGATTGATAAGCCAGCTCTTTATCCGCTTGCGGGAACAAACCAAGCAACATTTTGATCGTTGGGTGATAAGCTACTCGCCCAGTTAAGACATTTCGCAAGACACTCGAACGTTTCACCAAATTAAAGCTTTGGAAAATCATGCCAATGTCTCGACGAATCAAGCGTAGCTCTCTTCCTTTTGCTTTTGTGATCGACTTGCTATCGATTAAAATCTCGCCACTCGTGATCTCGTGCAGTCGATTGATGGAGCGCAGCATCGTTGATTTTCCTGCTCCTGATAAACCCACTACGATGACAAATTCCCCTTTTTTGATATCGATGTTTAAGTCCTTCAAACCTAATACCCCATTTGGGTATTGCTTGGTCACATTCTGAAATGAAATAATCGTTTCGTTCTCTAGAGCCATGATTCTCCTACTTTCTTTCCATTAGGTAAAAATTGCTTTCCATTCGAAAAGGGTACCTCAACTACCGGTACCCTCCCGATCTATTCATCTATTAGTTATTGTCCGACTTGTTCCGCATACTCTCTTACGATGTCGAAATTGCTGTCTTGTGAAACAACGTATCCTTCATGAGAGTAAATATCAGAGATGATTTGTTTTCCTTCTTCATCTTTACCGATCGCGATAAAGGCATCTTGGATTTTTTTGTCCCACTCTTCACTCATGTCGCTGCGGACACTGATCGTATCGTTCGGGATCGGTTCGGTAAAGTACATTGGTTCTACCTCATCCATGATTTCTGGGTAATCATTTTTGACCGTGTTGCGGGCATCTTCAAAAACGAACGCTGCGTCAACGTCGCCATTCAAGACAGATAAGACCGCTTGGTCATGGCCTTTGACTTGAACAGTCGTCACATCCGTATTGATATCGATGCCTGCTTTTTTCATTTCTGCTACTGGCCAAACATAACCGGCAGAAGAAGTAACATCTTGCGTGGCAATCGTTTTGCCTTTTAAATCTTCCAACTCTTTGATATCGCTGCCGCTTTTTACGACGATCATTGAACGATAGCTATCAACCAATTCATCCGTTGATTCCCCACCAGGCTGCTTGATGCCATAACGCTGTGCTTGTAATAGCACCTTAACATTGCTTTGTTCATTTGCTAAAACATAGGCATTCGGCGGTAAAAAGCCGACATCTACTTGTTTCGAAGCCATTGCTTCGACGATTGTATTGTAGTCAGTGGAAACACTCACAGTGACTGGAATCCCCAATTCATCACTTAATAATTGCTCAAGTGGTTTTGCTTTTGCTTCTAATGTTTCTGCTGCTTGTGATGGAACAAATTGAACGGTCAACTTTTCTGGTACATATCCTGCTTCTTCAGCCGCCGAGTCAGTACTTGCTCCACCTGAGCCACATGCCGCCAGCGTAACTGCTGCCACCAAACCTAAACCAAACATTGCCGTTTTCTTCCAAACTTTCATCACTTTTTCTCCTTTTCATTAAAAAAATCGAACTCACGGAATTCCGAACTTTCCTTTTTGATTATAAAAAATCAACGAACCAAAAACAATCTTTTTCGAATTACGAACGTTTTCTTTTTTGATAATGTTCGTGTTTTTACCAAAATCATTCGTGAGCACATTCTCAATAATCAACGTTTTTCGAAAGTTTCTTTCCATTTGTTCTACTTCCTCAGAGTATCAAATGAATATAAGGTTTGTGTTGTCAACGTGTAAAGATTTCGTTAATCGCAAAAGGAACTTTGTGAACAACAAAGCATGGATATACTCGTAATTCTTACCCTAAGTGCACAAAATTTCTTGAAAAATCTAGCCAGAAAATGACGGCACACTTTTTGGACCGGAAAAACACCAATAAAAAAAGCAGAGAATCCCCTTAAGAACCTCTGCCTTTGACCTCATTTTTTACTGTAGAAAGAGTCATTTACCCTTGATCCGTTGGCAGCTGCAACAAGAGTACATGCTCGTTATCAATCATTTCACCTGTCAAGACAAAGCCGTTTCGTTCGTAAAGCTTTGTTGCGATCTCGTTGCCATCTACAGCGGAGATCCTTAATTCTTGCGCTTGGATATGGGTTTTGAACCAATCTAACCCAGCAAGAAACGCCTGACTGCCTAACCCTTGATTTTGGAATTTTTCTGCGATCATAAACCGCTCGATCCACCACGAAGCTTTTGGATAATCCTCATCCGCTTCGTAAAAACTAAATAAGAGAAAGCCGACCATATCCTCACCATTGTAGAGGGCAAATGCCTGACGTGGTTCCTCATAGATCGCCTCTAACATTGAGTACCAATTGGGCGCAACAAAATCTTCTTGCTCCTTCGTTGTCTTCAAATTCATGCACGCACGATAGTTTTCCTTCGTGATTTCTTTTAATTGAATCATTGCTTCACTCCTTATCTAAGCCATTATAAATAACTATTTCGTTAAAACGGTTTCATTGGTGTATAAAAAAACACCCAGGTTACTTTTACGTAATCTGGATGTCATTTTCTTATGCTTCTTGCGCTACTGGATAAACAGATACTTGTTTTTTGTCGCGGCCTTTACGTTCGAAACGAACAACGCCGTCAACTTTTGCAAACAATGTATCATCTCCACCGATACCTACGTTTACCCCTGGGTAAATTTTAGTACCGCGTTGGCGATAAAGGATTGATCCGCCTGAAACGGTTTGACCGTCAGCACGTTTCGCACCTAAACGTTTTGATTGAGAGTCACGTCCGTTAGAAGTAGAACCCCCACCTTTTTTGTGAGCGAAGAATTGCAAATTCATTTTCATCAACATGAGATGCACCTCCTAGTTTTCTTTAGTAGTTTTGATTTGGATATAATCGTTGTACTCTTCTTGAACTGATTGCAAGCCGATCAACAAATTTTCTAAAAGAATTTGTGCGATATTCGACTGCTCTTGGGTCAAACGAGAAGGCAGTGTGACTAATAAGTACCCACCATTTTCGTTATCTGCTTCAACTTTTGGCGCAACGCCAGCCAAAGCATCGATCCCATTGACTGCACTGATCGCTAAAGCGGATGCTGCAGCACAGACGATGTCTTTGCCGTATTCTCCTGCTTGTGCGTGTCCAGCTAGTTCAAAAGAAACAATCCGACCAGAGTCATTTCGTTTGAATGTCCCTTTGATCATATTCGTTACCCTGCTTTTCGTAAGAATTAAGCGTTGATCGCGTCAATAACAACTTTTGTGTAAGGTTGACGGTGACCTTGTTTACGGTGTGAATGTTTTTTAGGTTTGTATTTGAAAGTTACGACTTTCTTTTGTTTGCCGTGTTTTTCAACAGTTCCTTCAACAGTTGCTCCTGCAACGATTGGGGCACCTACTTTTGTTGATTCGCCACCTACTAAGATAACTTCATCAAAAGTAACCTTTTGTCCAGCTTCAACGTCTAATTTTTCAACGTAGATTGCTTGACCCACTTCAACTTTTACTTGTTTCCCACCAGTTTTGATAATTGCGTACATGCTCTACAGCACCTCCTTATAATATACTTAGACTCGCCATCCCAAGTGACTTTCGTACTTACTACTTGTTCTGTGCGGTTGTAGCTGTGGAGTCCACAATTACAACAGATTAACTTTATCAAAATGTTTTCCTAAAGTCAATCACTAATTAAGGAAAAGACAGAATTCTTTTGCTACTAGACATTTCCTTTTGTGCATTTTTTATTTTCTATTACTATAGAAGAAAGAGCACAAGCGAAACAGAATGGGAGGAGTTTTCATGCAATACCCCAAAGAATTAGCCACTGCCGTTCAACAGGCATCCCGCAGTTATCCGTTGGAAGGATTTGTTCCAGGTCAAGGACCGCTGCAGCCCAAATTGATGATCGTTGGTGAAGCCCCTGGTCGAACCGAAATCGAGAATTTTATTCCTTTTAGCGGACAAGCAGGAAAAGAATTGATGAAATCGTTGGCTTTAGCCGGTTTGACCCGTGAGGATGTCTACATCACCAGCGCTGTCCGCAGCCGTCCATATTCCGTCAAAGAACGAATCAACAAGCGCAGCGGTGCCCATGAGATCGTCCATCCCAATCGGACACCTACCAAAAAGGAAGTCTTGCTACACGCACCACTGCTTGACTACGAGTTGTCCATCGTGGATCCGCCCGTCATTGCAACTGTTGGCAATATCGGACTACAGCGATTATTAGGCAACGCCTATTATATCAAAGACCACCATGGCGAAGTGATCCGTTCCAAAATTCAAGAAAGCAATCCGACAAAGGATGGCTATCAATGGTCGGAAAAAGAATATCTGATCGTGCCGATGTATCATCCCGCTGCGATCTTTTATAATCGGACGTTGACTCCGCAAATCGAAGCTGATTGGCGAGGGTTAAGAAACATTCTTTCACAAATACCAGCCAACGAATAACGACCAGTCCCCTAGCCCTACTGCCAATACGCTGGAATCGTCTGCTCATAGGCGGTGATTTTCGCCGCTTCCTGCAAGGTGATACTGATCTCATCGAGACCGTGGATCAATTTGTGTTTCCAGGTAGCATCGATTGCAAAGAAATGCTCCTCCCCGGCAACGATCACACATTGCCTCGGCAAGTCGATGCTGATTTTTTCAGAAGCAGGCAGCGAGGCGATCCTTTGGCGAACAGTCAAAGGCAGCTCGATGGGCAGCAGCCCGTTTTTGGTGGCATTCATATAGAAAATATCACCGAAGCTACCAGCAATCACGGCTTTAAAGCCGTAATCCAACAGCGCCCAAGCCGCATGCTCTCGAGAAGAGCCAGAACCAAAATTATCACCAGTGACGAGGACTTGAGCGGTCTGATATGCTGGATCATTCAAGATAAATGCTGGATCAGGCTTGCGTTGCGGCAAATAGCGCCAATCGTCAAATAAAAATTCGCCAAACCCCGTTTTTTCGACGCGCTTCAAATAATTTTTCGGTAGGATTTGATCGGTATCGATATTGTCATTCATCAAAGGCAGCGTCGTACCTTCAAATTGCGTAAAAGCTTCCATTAACCAACACCTCCAACCACTTCTCGTACATCGACAAAACGCCCATGAATCGCAGCTGCTGCCGCCATTGCTGGACTACAAAGGTGCGTCCGAGCGTTTTTCCCTTGCCGTCCAACAAAATTGCGGTTTGACGTGGAGGCACAGTGGACGCCTTCTGGTACTTTATCAGGATTCATTCCTAGGCACATGGAACAGCCAGGCTCCCGCCATTCAAAACCAGCCTCAATAAAGACTTTGTCTAAACCGATAGCTTCCGCTGCTTTACGAACAGGGCGTGAACCAGGAACGATAATGCCAGTGACCCCTTCTTTGATGGTCTGACCTTTCAAAATCGCCGCTGCTTCTTGCAGATCAGACAAACGACCATTGGTACACGATCCGATAAAGATGTATTCGATGGGGATATCGGCAGCCGTCTGTCCGGGGTGCAGTGCCATATATTCATAGGCTTGCTGATCATTATGATCTCGCACTTCAGGAAACGTTTCGCTGACCGGTACTCCCATTTCTGGATTGGTGCCCCAAGTGATGTAAGGTTCTAAGGTTGCTGCGTCTAAGGTGATCAGGGCATCATAGTTGGCACCTTCATCGGTATACAGGGTTTGCCAATCCGTCACCGCACTGGCAAACGCTTGTGGCGCAAAGCGTCGATCCTTCACATAAGCAAAGGTCGTTTCATCAGGTGCGATCAAGCCCATTTTCGCCCCACCTTCGATCGACATATTGCAAATGGTCATGCGCTCTTCCATCGTCAGGTTGCGGATCGTTTCGCCAAAGAATTCTACGGCATAGCCACCACCAAAATCTGTGCCATGCGTCGCGATCAATGCCAAAATAATATCTTTGGCGTACACCCCCGGCTGCAGCTGACCGGTGATCTCAACTCCCATGCGTTTCGGTTTTGTCTGCCAAATCGTCTGTGTCGCAAAGACATGCTCCACTTCACTCGTACCGATCCCAAATGCGATCGCGCCGAAAGCACCATGGGTGGCAGTATGGGAATCACCGCAAACGATCGTTTTTCCTGGTTGGGTCAAGCCTACTTCTGGGCCAACCATATGGACAATTCCTTGGTTGGCAGAGCCATTGTCACACAATTCGATCCCAAAATCATGACAGTTTTTACGTAACGTATCCATTTGCTTTTTTGCAACCAGATCGGTGATGGTAAAAATATCTTTGGTAGGCACATTATGATCCATTGTTGCGAAGGTTTTTTCGGGACAGCGAACTGTCCGTCCCGCTTGCCGCAAGCCTTCGAAGGCTTGCGGCGTCGTCACTTCATGGATCATATGCAGATCGACATAAAGCAGCTGCGCCTGCCCTTCTTCTCCTGTGATCACATGCCGATCCCATAGTTTATCAAACAGCGTTTTCCCCATAATTGCTCACTCCTAACTGTGCAATAACCGCTTCTGTAAAGGCAGTTGTCGTTGCCGTCCCACCTAAATCACGCGTCAAGATCCCCGCATTCATTACCTCATAACACGCACTTTCGATGGTATCTGCCAGCTGTTCCTCTTGAAAGGACTCTCTTAGCATCATCACGACAGACAAAATCATGGAAACCGGATTGGCACAATTTTGCCTAGCAATATCCGGTGCCGAGCCATGGATCGGTTCATATAAAGAAACCCCTTCTGCACCATGGCTTGCGCTTGGTAGCACCCCTAATGACCCCGGCAAAACCGAGGCTTCATCACTTAAAATGTCGCCAAAGAGATTTTCGGTCACGATTACATCAAAGTCTTTGGGATTTTGGATGATTTTCATAGCGGCGGAATCAACATATTGATGAGTCAACTGACAATCCGGGAATTCCTGTGCCGTTTCTTCCGCTAATCGGCGCCAAAGCCGGCTAGTCGCCAACACATTTGCTTTATCGACAGAGAGAACCCGCTTCTTCCGCGTACGGGCGATCTCAAAGGCTTTACGCAAAATCCGTCGAATCTCTGCTTGGTGATAATGATTGATGTCGTAGGCTTCTTCAGATTTTTCTGCTTTTTCGCCAAAATAGATACCGCCAGTCAACTCACGAACGATGACAAAATCTGTCCCTCGAAGGATCGTTTCTTTGATGGGAGACAAAGCAATCACCGCATCAACTACTTTGATGGGTCGAATATTGGCGTATAGACCTAACGCTTGACGCAGATTCAAAAGTCCTTTCTCAGGTGTTGTCGGTGCGTTTTCCCAAGCTGGATCACCGATGGCTCCTAAAAGGATCGCATCCGCCTGCTGGCAAGCTTGTAGTGTTTCTTGCGGCAATGGCTCTCCAGTAAGTGCCAGCGCCGCCCCACCAAATGGCCGCTGGTCAAAATGAAAGCGTTGGAGATGGTTCGGACAAGCCGCTTTCAATACCGCAAGGGCACTGTCCATAATTTCTGGTCCGATGCCATCTCCTGCTAAAACCACGATCTTTTTCAAACAAGGACACCTCGATTCTTTAGAGCTTCGCTAGCCTGTACATATGCTTTGGCTGACGCCTGCAAGACATCAAAGTCTAAGCCGATCCCGCTGATTTTTTCATTGGTTTCCTGGCATTCAATGACCACGTGCACTTCCGCTTGCGCATCTTCCCCACTGGTCAAGGCAGTGATCTCATAATTCAACAACTTCGGCTGCTGCTGGAAAATCTGATCGATCGAGTTGTAGATAGCTTGGATACTGCCGGCACCGATGGCTGATGCCACTTGTTTTTCCTCGTCTTTGATGATAGAAACCACTGCTCCTTGATGGCCATTGGACACGTATTGTAGCTGAACGGCGTCCAACTCGCAGCCGCCTTCTTGGCTGCGGCCTTGATCGGCCACCAAAGCCAGCAAATCTTGTTCGGTCACTTGCTTCTTTTTATCTGCCAATTCTTTGAAGCGTTTAAACAATTCGTTGGTTTCTTCTTTGTCAAACTGGTAGCCCAGTTGCTGCATTTTATCGACAAACGCATGGCGGCCAGAAAGTTTGCCTAAAGGCAACGAGTTGGTTTCTACCCCCACCAACTGTGGGGTAATAATTTCGTAGGTCTCAGGATTTTTCAAGACGCCATCTTGATGAATCCCTGATTCATGGGCATAAGCATTGCCTCCGACGATCGCTTTGTTTTTCGGTACCGTGATTCCTGACAAACGTGCCACCAGATCGCTGGTTCGTTTTGTTTCGTTTAATTTGATGTTGGAGGTAGCCTGATAGAAATCATTGCGAATATGCAACGCCAAGGCCACTTCTTCTAATGCAGTATTGCCCGCTCGTTCGCCGATCCCGTTGATCGTTCCTTCCACCCGATCAGCACCATTTTCAATAGCCGCCAGCGCATTGGCTGTCGCCATTCCCAAGTCATCATGACAATGGGAAGAAAAAATGATCTGCTGCTCGCTTTTGATATTGGCGATCAAATAGGCAAAAAGCGCACCATATTCTGTAGGATTGGTAAACCCTACTGTATCGGGCACATTGATGATCGTCGCGCCGGCATCAATCGCTGTTTGAACCGCCTCAAGCAAGAAGGCTTTATCGGTGCGGGTGGCATCTTCTGGCGAGAATTGAACTTTTTCAAAGCGTTCACGCGCATAAGTCACATGTTCTTTGATGGAAGCGAGTACTTCTGCTTTCGTCATATTCAGCTTGTACTGGCGATGCACCTTACTCGTTGCTAGAAAGACATGGATCTGTGGATCGACGGCTTGATAAAGAGCTTCATAGGCACGATCAATGTCTTTTTTCTGACAACGGGCAAGTCCTGCAACGGTCATTTTCGTCACCGCCCCAGCAATCGCTTTGACTGCTTGAAAATCTCCTTCTGATGCAATCGGAAAACCTGCTTCGATCGTATCGATGCCCCATTTTTCTAATTGCAGCGCCAGTTGAACCTTCTCTTTCGTATTAAAGTTGACTCCCGGGGTCTGTTCACCGTCTCGCAATGTCGTATCAAAAAACTGGATTTTTCTCATCACTATTTCCTCCTTAGCAGTGGTAGGAGCACGCTTGGCGCGACCTCATTCAAACACAATTGAAAAAATGGTATAAAAAAAGCACTCCATAAAGGGTTTCCTTCATGCAATGCGAATAGGACTCTTCAAATGATGCCTTAAAAAAGGCGGGTCATAGAAAAAGAGTCCTTACGATAATAATAATAAAAATGCAGCTGTTTGTTTCAATCGTTTATCCATCGTCGTCACCTATCACTTTTTTTATCTTGTTATGAAGATACCAAACAGCAGGTTCCTCTGTCAACACTTTTCCCTGAATTTTCTGAATATTTCGATAAAAAGTTCGTTTTTGCCCTGTTGATGGGTTGCTTTTCTTCTTGATGAAAATTTAAGCAGAACCTGACGAGATCTTCACAGGATTTTAACCAAACCTCCACATAACACCGTTATGATAGAAATATCCCAAAAATATTTTTCACCCCTTTATCCTGCCAGTCTTATGACTGGTTTTTTTGTTGTTCCAAAGACTCGAAAAGATTGAACTTAAGGTGAGTTATTCGTATAATAGGGGACAGCGATAAATTAGGAGGATGAAGATGCGCAACGAAATGATGCATCGTCCAGTAGTCAAACCTGAACTAGTGGCGTTTATGCGTGAAAAACAAAAACAATTACCCGGCGAACTTGGTGAAATCGAGCAGGCCGCTCATAAAAAAGAAGTGCCAATCATCCCACATGAAACAGTGGTCTTTTTGCAGTTTTTATTAGGACAACTCCAGCCAAAAGAAATCCTTGAGATCGGCACAGCGATCGGTTTTTCTTCAAGCTTGATGGCGCAATGTGTGAAAGATGGTCATGTCACAACGATCGATCGCTTTGACGTCATGATCCGCAAAGCCAAAGAAACTTACGCTCGCTTAGGAAATGAAGAAAAAATCACGCTATTAGAAGGACAAGCGGCAGACGTTCTACCTACATTGAGTGGCCCTTATGATTTTATCTTCATGGACAGCGCCAAATCAAAATACATTGAATTTTTACCAGAATGTCTGCGTCTATTACGCAAAGGCGGTGTGCTGATGGTGGATGACGTATTTCAAGCTGGAACGATTCTACAACCCATCGAAGAAATTCCTCGCAACCAGCGAGCGATCCATCGCAAATTGAATCTTTTCTTGGATACTGTGATGAACCATCCTCAGCTGACCTCCACGCTTGTCCCTTTAGGAGATGGTGTGATTCTCATTACGAAAGAAGCAGATAGCGTAATTCTTGAGGAACCTGAGAAAGGTTGAGGGCAGCTGCGCTTCCTTTTTTCAAAGAAAAAATAAGAAAAGGGCGAAAAGCGATTGACATTGCTGCGCCCTTTTTCTATAATGTTATTTGTTGCTGATTGATTTCAACAGCTTAGGCGAAGTGAGCATTCGCTGAAAATTATTTGTTCCAGTAGCTCAGCCGGATAGAGCATTCGCCTTCTAAGCGAACGGTCGGGGGTTCGAATCCCTCCTGGAACGTTATTTAACCGTCGAGAACCCTTGTTCTTGGCGGTTTTTGTTTGTTCTTGTGCCAAATGTGTGCCAAATTGATCTAATTTTTTTGCCATAGCAATTTGGTGACTAATCAACAGCCTGTTCCCTTCCTCATCACAAAGCAATCAAACGATCGCTTCCCATCCGCTTCAATCTTCAGCAAATTTCTTTCATCAGTATCATAATTTCAGTGTTTATCCTTATTATCAGTAATCCCCCCTTAAACTACTTGTTCTCTAGTTAAATGATGCCTCACCATGTTACTATTGGTCACTGCTCTCACGGGTGAAGGCTGGGCTTATTTTAGCATAACCTCAACGCTTTTTACCAAACGATTTAAGTAAATGAGAAAGCAACAGGGATGCTGCGTTCTCATTTGCTTTTTTGATAGCTAAAATATTTACTGGTACCTATAAGATAATAGTTGACGAGAAAGGTTGGCATGCTCAAAGGAACGTTTTTGCTATAGTATGCTTACATACCGCACTCTTCGATCACTCATTTTTTTCATTTTGTCGTACCTTCAGTATAACACGCTTACCCAATCCGTTTTCATATCCTCCTCCTGCAAAAATTATGCTATGCTTAACAAGAACAAAGAAAGCAGGTGTCCTATGGAGATAACGGTACATATCGCAAGTGGGTTTAGTAAAAATCAAACGGGTGGCAACAAGGCTGGAGTCGTCTTGTTGGAACAGCCTCTTACGCCACAACAAAAGTTAGCCGTCGCAAAAGAGTTAGGCTTTTCAGAAACAGCTTTTTTATCGAAATCCCCGCAGGCCGATTTCCGATTTGACTATTTTACGCCAAAAGAAGAAGTTGACTTATGCGGACATGCAACAATTGCCTCCTTTGCACTATTATCGTATCTAAACAAACTTTCCAAGCAACAGTATCGCATCGACACCAACGCCGGACGTTTGTCGATCACCATCAAAGACGGTGTCATTTTCATGGAACAGAACAAACCACTGTTTTCAGATGTACTTTCACTAGAACAATTAACTGACTGTTTTGATACCAATGCTATCAATGATCAAATTCCTATTCAAATCGTTTCTACTGGATTAAAGGATATCCTTATTCCAATCAAAACAACGGCCCAGTTGCAGCAAGTTACACCTAATTTTGAGGAAATAAAAAAAGTAAGTGCGCTTCAACAAGTAGTTGGCATGCACTTATATGCAATGGAAAAAGAACGAATCGTTTGCCGTAACTTTGCCCCATTGTTTGACATCAATGAAGAATCTGCCACAGGCACTTCCAATGCCGCCTTGGCTTGCTTCTTGTATCAAAAGTGTGCCCTCGAAAAAGAAGTGTATCGCTTTGAACAAGGCAGCAATTTAGGTGAACCTTCTGAAATCTTTGTCAAACTCGTTACGACTTCGCGAAAGGAAATCCAACATGTTTACGTTGGGGGCAGAGGGCATTTTTGCGAGACAGTAACCATCGACACGAATACACTGGCATAATCACGACAATTTGGGGCTGATCTTCAATCAGCCTTTTTTCTTTTCCTCTTCACACATTACGTTTTTTTCCATAGCAGCCCATCAGTACCTCGAATACTAGTTTTCTCATAAAAAAAAGAACCCAATTCGGGTTCTTTCCTTCACATTGTTTTCTATGGCTTACCAACAAGTTCTGCTAACAGCTCACTGACTTTAGGCAGTGGCTCGTTTTGTAGCGCTGCTACGATTTTTGAACCGATCACTACCCCATCACACACTCGGGCAAAGCGCTGCACGTCTGCGTGGGTCGAGACCCCGAAGCCAGCCAATACTGGAATGGGACTTTCTTCCGAAATGGCTTGCAAATGCTGATCCAGCTGTTCGTTGTATTGGCGATCTTCTCCAGTGACACCGTTCACTGTCACAGCATAAACGAATCCTTCTGCGTCTTCGATCAGCGTCTGAATTCTGTCTGGAGGACTGGTCAAAGAGACCAGTGTGATCAGCGCGAGATCCGCCGCATCAAAAGTAGGCGTTACTAGTGATCGATGTTCAAAAGGTAAATCTGGAATAATCAACCCTTTCACATTTGTCGCTTTTAACTCATTTGCTAACTGTTCAATCCCATAATGAAAGAATGAATTGGCATACCCCATCAATACCAGTGGAACCTCGGAATGGATTGTTTGCAGCAAAGCAATGATCTTTTTTAAAGTGGTCCCATTGGCTAATGCCTGCATTCCAGCCGCTTGGATGACCGCTCCATCTGCGACTGGGTCTGAAAAGGGCACGCCGATTTCAATGGTGGCGGCGCCATGTGTCGTCAACAGTTCGATTTCTTCTGGCAGGCGTTCCAGTCCGTTGGCACCCGCCATAATATAAGGAACAAATAGTGGCTTGCCTTGTTTTTGGCGCTCCTTTAGTTTCATCGTCAATGTTTTGCTGGTCATTTCGCTGCTCCTTTCCGGTCTTTGATTTGTTGAACATCTTTGTCCCCTCGCCCAGACAAGCAGATCACTAAGCGTTCTTCGGGTGTCATGATTGGGGCTAGCTTTAGGGCATAGGCAACGGCATGAGCACTTTCCAAAGCAGGAATAATGCCTTCGATTTGAGACAAGAGATAAAAGGCGTCAACGGCTTCTTCATCAGTGACAGCGAAATACTCCGCTCGCTCAATCTCCTTCAAGTAAGAATGCTCGGGACCGACCCCTGGATAATCCAAACCAGCTGAAATCGAATAAGGTTCGATCACTTGCCCATCATCGTCTTGCAGCAGATGCATTTTGGTACCATGTAAAATACCGATACTGCCTTTCGTCAAGGTCGCCGCATGCTCAGTAGTATCCACACCTTTCCCAGCTGCTTCAACGCCAATCAAACGAACGGTCTGATCATCGATAAAAGGGTAAAACATTCCCATCGCATTGCTGCCGCCGCCAACACAAGCAACGACTGTCGTCGGTAGTCGTCCTTCTTTTTCTAATAGTTGCCGTCGTGTCTCACTGCCAATCACACTTTGAAAATCTCGAACGATCTCTGGAAAAGGATGCGGACCGAGTACGGAACCCATCACGTAATGGGTGTCCTCGACGGTTGCGACCCAGTAACGCAGCGCTTCATTGACAGCATCTTTCAATGTCTGATTGCCTGAAGTGACTGAAACCACTTTTGCTCCCAACAATTCCATTCGAAAGACGTTTAGTGCTTGCCGCTGAACATCTACCGCACCCATAAAAATCGTGCATTCCATACCGAACAACGCGGCCGCAGTCGCTGTGGCGACGCCATGCTGTCCAGCACCGGTCTCCGCTACCACTTTCTTTTTCCCCATCCGCTTTGCTAATAACACTTGCCCTAGCGCATTATTGATTTTATGGGCGCCCGTATGATTCAAATCTTCTCGCTTCAGATAAATTTTGGCACCGCCTAAGTGTTGTGACAAGCGCTGTGCATGATAAAGGGGGGTCTCTCTTCCTACATACTCTTGCAAATATTCCTGTAATTCTGCTTGAAAACTTGCGTCCGCTTGTGCTTCACGATAGACAGTTTCCAATTGCTTGACTGCATACATCAATGTCTCTGGCACAAACTGCCCGCCAAAAGAACCATAAAAACCTGCTTCTGTGGGGTATTGGGTCATTTTATCTTCTCCTTTACTAAGTAAATAAATTGTTCGATTTTCCGACTGTCTTTCTTCCCCTGGGTTTCAACGCCTGAAGAAACATCGACAGCATAAGGCCTAAAAAGTTGGATCGCCTCTTCTACATTTTCCGCGTGCAAACCGCCAGCAATAAAAAATCGCTCAGACAACGGTAACGGTTTTCTCGCCGCTTTTTGCCAATCAAAGGATTGGCCGTTGCCGCCAGCATAAGGGTGATCTCTTACTGGAGCGTCCAATAACCCAAAATCTGCATCGCAGCTTAGGAAATCTTGTTCTAAAGTCTCTGCTTCTCCATCAAAGGCTTGGATCACTGCGATCTTTTGATGCGCAAAAATGCCTGTCTGGATGGCTGTTTGCAAAGATGGCAGAACCTTTCCATGGAGCTGAATCGCTGTCAGCTGGGCGGCTTGAATTGCCGCTTGCACTTCTTCAAAACTTGGAGAAACGAAAACCCCAACTTTCCCTACATTTTGGGGTACTTGCTCCGTTATCTTGCGGACTTGTGTCGGATCGATTCTCCGACGGCTTTCGGCAAAAACAAAGCCAAGGTAATCTGCTCCTGCACTGATGGCAGTTTCGACATGCAGCCGTTCGGTGAGTCCACAAATTTTCACTTTGGTCATCGGCGGCTCACCTGCAAATCTGCAGCTGTTTCAGCAATTCGATTGCTTCTCATCAACGTTTCTCCAACGAGGACTCCATGATAAAACGGTGCAAGCTGCAGCACATCGGAGGCAGTTCGAATACCAGATTCACTGATGTAAACCGCCTCTGACGGCTGAGGTGCTAAAGCAACACTGACATCCAAGGAAACGTCAAAGGTTTTTAGGTCACGATTGTTGACGCCGATGATTTTGGCCCCTAAGGCTTGGGCTTGTTGAAATTCAGCCGCATTATGAGTCTCAACGAGTACTTCCAACCCTAGTGCTATTGCCTCTTGATGAAGTATGGCTAAGCGTTCTGGTTTTAAAGCGGCCACGATCAATAAAACAATACTGGCACCCGCATTCTTGGCGCGAATCAATTGTTTTCTGTCGATAATAAAGTCTTTGCATAGTATAGGCACCGAAACGGCATTACTGACTGCTTCAAGATCTGCCAGCGAGCCTTTAAAAAACTGCTGGTCGGTCAAAACGGAAATCCCGCTGACACCCGCGGCTTCATAAGCTTGCGCTTGTGTGACTGGGTCGATTCCTTGGTTGATGTCTCCTTTTGAGGGTGAAGCACGCTTGATTTCAGCAATGAGGTGCATTTTTTGTGGTCGGTCCTTGACTTGCTGATAAAATGATGGACGTTTCGCTACGACCTTTTCGATTTCTTGTGGCATCGCGGCAACTTCTTCAACTTTTTTCTGGATGATCGTTTCTAAAAAATCCATGATTCTCCTCCTTACAGCTCTCGTAGTTAATGGCTATTTGACTGACGAATCAGCATCTGCAGTTTGTCGTAGGCCGCACCCGAAGCGATACACGCTCGTGCCATCGCAAAGCCTTCCGCTAGGGTGGCGGCTTTGCCGTTGGTATAAAAGCCTAACCCTGCATTTAAGACCACTGTCTCTAGATAAACGGAAGGGTGATTTTTCAAAACTGCTGTTAAGATCGCGGCGTTTTGAGCCGCATCTCCGCCGACGATCGCCTCGATCGGTGCTGGCGTAAAGCCATACGCTTGCGGATCCAAAGAAAAATTCGTCACCTTTCCTTCGTGATAAAAACTGATCGCCGTTTCACCAGCCAAATTGGCTTCATCCATCCCATTACATCCATGGATCACCATTGCTCGTTGCCGACCAAGACTGCCTAACGCCTGAGCGGTGTCTACCAAGCTCTCGCCAGCGTAAGTACCGATCAGTTGCGTAGTCAACGGAACAGGATTGATCAAAGGGCCTAATAGATTAAAAATCGTTGGTGTCGCTAATTCTTGCCGTATTTTCATCACTGCTTTCATGCCCGGATGCAACGACGGGGCGAAGAGAAAAGCGATGCCGACTGTCGCTAATAGATCGGCGATTTTTTCTGGTGATGCTTGAATTGCCACCCCCAAGCATGCTAAGACATCGGCACTGCCTGAACGACTAGAGATACTGCGATTGCCGTGTTTTGCCATCGTGATTCCCCCAGCTGCTAAAACGAAGGCAGCCGTAGTGGAGACATTAAAACTATTGGCGTGGTCGCCACCAGTGCCGCAATTGTCCATGGTGTCTCCTCCTTCATAAGGAATGGTCACGGCATGCTCTAACATAATTTCTGCTAAAGCAGTCAATTCGGCGGCTGTGATGCCGTTGATCTTCATCGCAACTAACGCTGCCCCCAATTGACTTTCTGAAAACATCCCGCTTAAAATTCCTTGAGCAAAGTGGCGCATCTCCTGATAACTTAAATGACGGCCATTAAATAATTGCTGAGTGATTTGTTGCGGCGGCTGCTTTTTTAGTGCTTGCATTAAAGATTCCTCCTTTTTTCATCTTGTGTTTTTTCTGTATTATCCGAGACGAGTTTAAGAAACTGTTCTATGAAAAATGCCCCCTCGTTTGTTCCCATTGATTCTGGATGGAATTGGAGTCCTACGATTGGTTTTTTGCGATGCTGAATCGCCATGATGATCCCTTCTGTTTCAGCCAACACCTCAAATTCCGCTGAAAGTGTCGCTGGCTCAATGACAAGCGAGTGATAGCGCATGACAGTCATGTCTCCTAGGTAGGTTTCGAATACGCCTTTTTTCTGATACGTAAGGGTCGATTGCTTGCCGTGCATAATAGCTGGTGCTTGGACCACTTTGGCACCAAACGCTTCACCAATGGCTTGATGACCTAAGCAGATGCCTAAAAGCGGCTTGCTATCATGGTATGTTTTGATCAAAGAAATCATGAATCCTGCCTCTTCGGGACGCCCTGGTCCCGGGGAAAAAATGATGCCATCTGCTTCTTTAGCAACAATAAAAAGCTCTGGATCGTCATTTCGCAAGACGATCGTATCCGCTGGACATTGCTGGACTAAGTTATACGTAAAGGAATCATAATTATCGACGAGTAAAATCATTGGCTGACACCTCCAATAGTGCTTTGGCTTTGTGTAATGTTTCTTGGTATTCAGATGAAGGATCAGAATCATAAACGATCCCCGCCCCTGCTTGGACATAAGCGATCTCGTCTTTCAATACCAATGTCCGAATCCCGATGGCAAAATCCGCTTGATCATTTCGTGAAAAATAACCAACTGCACCAGCATAGACCCCTCTTCGAACAGCTTCCCACTGATAGATGCGAGTCATGGCACGAATCTTTGGTGCCCCGCTGACCGTGCCTGCTGGCAGGGTTGCTTTCAAGGCATCCATTGCCGTCACACCTGCTCTGCGCTTGGCAGCCACTACCGAAACGATGTGCATGACATAGCGGTATTTCTCGATCACCATGTATAAAGGAACATGAACCGTCCCATGTTCAGCGATCCGCCCTAAATCATTGCGCCCAAGATCGATCAGCATCTGATGCTCTGCACGTTCTTTTTCATCTGCCAATAGTTCATTTGCCAAAGCTTCGTCTTCTGCTTTGGTTGCCCCTCGTTTGCGGGTACCAGCGATCGGATTCGTGGTGATTTCGTCGCCTTGAACGCGAATCAGGCTTTCAGGTGAGCTACCAATCACTTTAAATCCGTGATCGAAATCAAGATAATAGAGATACGCGGAAGGATTTGTCACTCGTAGTTTGCGGTAATAGTCAAAGGGCTCTTGTTTAAATGACGCTTTCAGACGTTGCGAAGGAACGACTTGGAACATGTCTCCCGCCGTAATTCGGGCTTTCGCCTCTTGAACGATCGCTTCAAAGGCTTGCTGTGTGACATTGCTGGTAAACTGCAGTTTTTCGTTTGACAATACACGGGTCTCAGCGGCGACTGGTGTCCTTAACTGCTGCTTCACTGCTTGCATTACCTGCTCCATCTCGACGGGTCCTCTTTGGCTATAGCAATTTTCAAGAATGATCGTTAAAGTTTCCGTCTGATGGTCCAAAACGAGAAAAGTTTCGAAAAGCCAAAAGGCCATATCAGGCACTTGCAATTCATCTGCGGGCAGTTGTCCGATGTCTTCATAGCAAGCGGCGATATCATAGCCCGCATACCCGATAGCCCCACTTTGCAGCGGTAGATTCGGTAAAGCGCTAATTTCCTTTTTGACTACATACCCTTCCATTTCTTTTAAAGGGTCCTGACACGGGTACTTGTTGACCGTTTTTTTCAAAAGATCCTCCACTTCAAAAACACCATCCTTAAAGGTCAGTTTCTGAACAGGATCAAAGGTGAGGATCGAATAGCGTCCGGTATCTTCTTCTCTGGGAATACTTTCCAATAAACATTTATGCGCCCCTTGAATCCGTAGAAAAACTGAGACAGGTGTCAAACAATCGCTGTTGATTCGTTCCATTCGATACATAAGCTGCTCCTTTCTTTGTAAACAAAAAGCCCTCAAGCAAACGCCATAAAAACGTCTGCTTGAGGGCGAATGATCGCGGTACCACCTCAATTGAAGTTGCCCAAATAAACAACTTCTTCTCTATCAACCGTCAAACAACGGTCTTCCTCTATAACGGGAGTTCCCGCATTTTCCTACTGCCAAAAAAGGGTTCAAAAAATGATCGGCTAAGGCCATTTCCTTGATTTCTTGGTGCCGGACTCTCATCACCGCCGACTTTCTGTAACCAAAAAAGACTCAAGTACTTCTCTTAGTTTGATTTTACGTTTATTTTTTTATTGGTTGAAGGGCAAGAAAAACAAAAAAGCCCTCAGGCAAACAAACTTGTCTGCCTGAGGGCGATTACTCACGGTGCCACCTCAATTGGTTCTCTAGATCGTCTATCAACGATCGTTCTCTGTAACGGGAGTTCCCGGAAAAAGCCTACTGATTTCAGCCTTTCGACACAAAAGTCCATTTCTGAAGCGTCAATCTGCTGATTTGCACCACCATCAGCTCTCTGCAAGACGAACGTCCTCATACTTCTCTTTTGTTTAGTCTTAATGAGTTATTGGTAGCTATATTACGCGGCTTTTGTTGATCTGTCAACAGGAAAAAGCGAATTTTATTTTTTTGACTCCTTTTGACAAAACAAGAAAACATCCTGCAACGGTTTGTCTTAACCAAAATGACGACACATTCTTTAGGCCAAAAATGCCCTTCACTTCTTTCAGATTACTTAATTATAGTTGCTGATCCATTTAAATAATATTTGTTTTTTTATAACCCTTTCGTGAAGATCAAGCTACGAAATATTCGCTATCTTTTACCAAAAAATCGACATTTACCCAAAATTTTCATGACATCATGAAAAAACAGAATTGTTATTCAAAATATTATTCTATATGATTGAACCGGATATAAGAAAGGGTGATTAAATGCACATAGACAAATTATATTTCTCCACCTTTATTTATAAAATGAGCTGCTTAGAATTTACTTACTCTCTCATTCAATCCAATGAGAAAAATGCCGATTTATCAGAGGAAGAACAAGCAGAAATTGAATGGATCATCGACTCTGCTCTCCATCGAAAACTCTACGCCTCTCGCAAAAAGAGTCTTTTTTCCTCAAAAATAAAATTATCGAAAGAAAGTTATTCTTTGTATTTGCGAATGAAGAAATACGAACATATGATAGACCTCTAACCGTTAAAACACATAAAAAACCTCATTCCTTTAGACAGTTACTCAGAAGGATACCCATTCCATCTTTTTTAATAGAAAAACATCATTCGGTGAATTGGAAATAGCAAAACTTGCCTTTTTCGTATAAAATCAAAAAGAACACGAAAGACTCAGAAAGGAAGTTTTTGTCATGGATGGGATGATGAAAAAAATCATTACCGAGAAGGATTTATTACGTCAGATCCTTCTCTTGGAACAACTGGCGAATCACAAAATGATCACTGCCAAGCAACTAGCAAAATTGATCGATACGACGGAACGAACGGTTTTTTCTGATATAACCTATATTCGTCAACAATTACCCGAAGGTTGGCAGATTGAAGCCGCCAGTAATGGCTTTGCTTTGACCCATGATGGGCCATTGTTGATGAGTCAGCTATGGGAAACGTTTTTCCCTCAATCGATCGGTGTTTCTTTAATGAAAGCATTGCTTTTTTCCAGCGAACTTAGCACGCAAGAAATTCTTGGCCAAGCAGGAACTTCCTATGAAACTTTGCGGCGGCATATTACAAAATTAAATAAAAGTTTGACGGATTTTTCCTTACGGATTCGCATCACAAATCGCGTGATCCGCTTTGAAGGAAGTGAGATCAATATTCGGGTCTTTTTCCATCGACTTTTACTGCCTTATACCCATAACAATTACTTTTTTGAGGAATATACAATTCATGAGTCCCACTATCAACATTTTTTACAGCGTCTGGGCAAAGATAAACTCCAAATCGACGTAGAACAAATCTTCGGTACTTGCTGGTTTTTTATCAATACAATCCGTATCAAGGCCAATTGCCGCATGGATTCCTTCGAATTTAATGGGGATGATCCCCTCTACGGTCTTTTCCAACAGCCATTAAGTTATCTCTACCAAAAAGAAGGCGTATATTTAGAATGCAGCGAACACTTCTTTAGCTTCTACTGTTTTTTAGAAAGCTGGAACTACAATAACGATTGGTCCCAAACGATTCAAGCGACTCTTGAAACGTATCAAACCATTCACGATAAAACGACCCATTTTGTCGAACAATTAGCCCGCTCGTTGCAGCTACCTCTCGCTAGCGGGACGCAGCTGATTGAGAATCTGTTGCTGCTCTTGATCAAAACGCAAGAGTCTGCCAAACTCTCAGAATGGTTTGGGTTAGAATTTCACGAGATCCAGCGCTTGAATCAGCCCTATTCGCTACCGATAGAAGCAACGATCCATGACTTTTTAGAAGAACAGACAAACAGTCAAAGGGAAACGAGTTTTCCTTTATGGTCAACCACCACCTTGTTGATCCAACAGGCTATTTTACAAATCAACCCTATCCGGGCAAAGGGATACTTTATCTTTCAAGGGGAGCCAGCATGGAAAGCTTACCTTATGCAAGAATTGAATGACTTTCTCGGAGCACGTATTCTACTATCGGCGATCGAACCAGGTCAACTAGAAGGGCTATCGGCAACCGACGTTGATTTTGTTTTGTCAAACTTCCCATTAGATGATGCCCCTGTCCCAGTCTTTTATTTATCGATGGTACCGACCAAAAATGAGCTCAATCAAGTGACTGAGCTCATTCAAACCTATTATTTAAGTTATCACTAGAATCATCAAGCTGCCTTTATTGTTTCACTGGGGCAGCTTTTTGACGTCCTTGCAGCTTGTTTGTAATAAATTTCTCACCTTCGACGACTGTGAAAAGAAGTGCCCCGTTGGCTGCAATGCTCAACTGCTGCATCAGCGTCAAAGAACCAATCCCTAAAAGCTGGTGTCCGATAGGTGTTAGGAAAATCGCTGCCTGCAATACAATCAGTAGTGCCAGGGAGACTAAGAGTGCTTTATTGGCAAAGAGTTGGCGATTCAACGCCGGCTTTACCAGCTCACGACAGTTCAGTAAGTAGACTGCTTGAGCAAAGACGATACTTTGCAGTAGCATGCTTTGTTGAAGGACCGTTCCTTCAAACTGAATCGCTAAGACGTAGGAAGGAATCATGATTAACAGCGAGACATAGAAGATGCGGAACAGACTGTACCAAGATAAGATACCTTCTTTGATTGGCCGTGGTGGTCGATTCATGACATCCGCACTTGCCTTCTCAAAACCGAGTGCGTAAGAAAGCGTGATGGTTGTCACCATATTTACCCATAAAATTTGTACAGGTGTCAGTGGCAGTGGTCGGTTCAACAAGAGTGCCGCAATAACGATCAATCCTTGTGCAACAGCCGTTGGTAAGAAGAAGTTGATGGTTTTCTTCAAATTATCGTAGATCCGTCGACCCACTCGGACGGCATTGGCGATCGTATGAAAATTATCGTCTGCCAAAACCATATCGGCTGCTTGCTTGGTTACTTCACTGCCTTTGATCCCCATAGCGATCCCAATGTCGGCTTTTTTCAGCGCTGGTGCATCGTTTACACCATCGCCGGTCATTCCGACAATCTCTTCATTCGCCTGCAAAGCACTAACGATCCGTAATTTATGCTCTGGGGTCGTTCGAGCAAAGATATCTGTCTTTTGGACTGCTTGCTGCAACTCCTCCTCAGACAGCAGATCGATTTCCAGCCCTTCCAACACGTGATTCGTGTGCTTCAATCCAATTTGCTTGCCGATAGCTTGAGCGGTCTTGCCATGATCTCCTGTGATCATTTTGACTTGGATGCCCGCTTGCAAGCACTCTTTTACCGCTTTGATGGCACTGTCTTTCGGAGGATCAATGATGCCAGCGATCCCAACAAAGGTTAAATTGATGAGTGCTTCGTGGGACAAGGACTCCTGTGCCGACAGCGTCAGATGCGCAAAGCCGATCAGTCGCTGCCCTTTCGCTGCTAATTTTGCACTTTCATCTAACCACCATTGCTTTTGATCTGAAGTCAGTTGGCTTTTCTCAAGCAACACTTCGGGCGCACCCTTGACAAACACTACCGAGTCATTCGGCTCTTCTTGATTTTGATGGCGTGTTGCCATGTACTTGTAAGAGGAACTAAAAGGAATTTTATCGACTGTTTTACGCAATGGTTGCTGCGCTAATTCTGCGTATTGTAACAAGGCTTTTTCGGTTGGGTTTCCAACGAGTTCAGCCGCCTTTTGTCCTTCGTCTTGCTTCAAATCTTGACAATTTGCCATGATATCAAGCGCCGTTGCTTTATCCACGTTTGACTCAACTAAGACATCGACGACCGTCATTTCATTTTTGGTCAAGGTTCCTGTTTTGTCTGAACAAATCACCGTCATGGCACCTAGTGTCTCCACTGATGGCATCGTTTTGATGATTGCTTGCTCCTCAGACATTTCCTTGACACCCATCGATAAAATCATGGTCAGCACGGCTGGCAAGCCCTCAGGAATCATTGCTACAACTAATGCGATACCTGATGAGAACAAGAGATCAAGATCAAAGCCGTAGCGGAAGGTAGTAAAGAAGATCAAGAAAATCACTAATCCGATAATGCCTTTAAAGATTTGGTGATTCAATTGCTTCATTTTTTTGATCAACGGGGTTTCTTGCGCTTTCACAGACTGAATTGCTTGATTGATCTGGCCGATTTGTGTATCGTCTCCTGTTTCAACGACGATCCCGCTGGCAGTTCCGCTTTCTACATGGGTACCAGAAAACGCCATGTTCCGCTGGTCACCAATCGTACTTTCTTGAGTAATGGGTTCGGTCATTTTTTGAACTGGCTCAGATTCGCCGGTTAAGATAGACTCTTCAATCACAAGATCATGGGTTTCGATCAAGCGCATATCTGCTGGTACGACATCTCCTGGTCCTAAAACGACTAAATCTCCGTTTACTAAGGAAGAAACAGCAATTTTCTTCTTGCGGCCATGAACATAAATTGTTGCTTCTTGCCCCATGAATTGCTTCAACCCATCCAGTGACTCTTGGGCTTTACGCTCTTGCCAGTAGCCGACTAATCCATTGATGACGACGACCGCCATAATAATGCCGCTTTCGATATAATCACCCGAAACCCCTTTTAAAACGGCTGCGACGATTAAGACCAACATCAGTAAGTCTGTAAAATGCTTGCCGACTTTCTTCCATGTAGGGATCTGCGCAGCCTCAGTAATTTTATTTTCACCTTGCTTTGCTAAACGCTGGTTGCGTTCTTCGGAGGAAAGGCCCTGCCGTGTTGTTTGCAACGTATGTAATAGTTCTTCTGTTGTGTTTTTGTACCAATTCATATTTTTTTCCTCCTTGTTTATTTATTTGATCTGAACATAGTATAAGACATTAAAACCATAAAATTCTGGCGATAATTTCAGTGGAGCCTGAAAAAAATGAGTGTTTTTATTAAAGGGGAAGGGCGGCTTCGTCCCGTGGTTTCACAAAACCAACAGAAAACGTTTGTTGATTGTTTTTGCAGGTGTAATCAAGTAAACTAAGACACACCCAATCAATTGCTATCTGTCCCTATCATCCAAAGGTAAGATAGAAGAAAGGAGCCAAATTAATGGCAATCTATACCGATACAAAAATCACGCAGGGACCTTTTCTTTTCATTTCTGGTCAAACGCCGTCACAAGACGGAGCCACACCTGAGGACCCGCAAGAGCAAACAGCCATCGTTTTGAAGAAAATCGAAGAGCATTTATCAGCCAATCAACTGTCTTGGTCATCAGTGGTCAAGATGACCGTCTTTTTAACGGATGCTGCTTACTTAGCTGCTGTCCGTACGGCATTCACAACCATTTTGGCAGAAAACAAACCGGCCATGAGTCTCGTCATCGTTGCCGGCTTGGTTGCCCCTGAATTTAAAGTGGAGATTGAAGCACAAGCCACCTTGGCTTAAAAAGGCGCAACACCAAAAAACTTCGTACTGGCGATTGCCTTCCCTACGAAGTTTTTTGGTGTTTGCTTCTTATTTGGTTGGAAAATCAGTGACTTCTGAAGGAGCTGATCCGGTCTTTTTTTGCCACTGCTCCACAAAGCCGGCGATGGCTTGAGCAATCTGTTGAGCATTAATCAAGGTTCGCTTTTTTTCCATCGCTTCTGCCAAGGAAACTGGTCCTTGTTGGATACTGAAGACTGTTGGAAGCAATTGCGACAGTTCACCGAGACATTCGGTTCGGGAGCCACAGATTGCAACAATTGGGAGTTGGCGTTTTTGAGCGATCAAAGCGACACCATAGGGTACTTTCCCCCTAGCTGTTTGGCCATCGATACGACCTTCACCGGTGATCAATAAGTCTGCTCCTTTGATTTTTTCCTCAAATCCAATCAAGGAAGCAATCGTCGAAAATCCCGGAACCAACTGACCACCTGCCAAATAAACCGCACCACCAAGGCCCCCAGCTGCACCAGCACCAGGGACTTCCAAATCGATCCCCGTGGTCCGCTTGATGTGTTCAGCCAAACGCTTTGCTTGTTGATCCAACTGCTGGATCGTTTCTTTGGTTGCCCCTTTCTGTGAACCAAAAACTGACGCAAATCCTTGTTCACCTGAATAAGGATTTGTTACATCGGCTAAAGCAAACAGGTCAATTTGTGCAAGCAGAGGGTTCAACTGGCTGAGCTCCAGAGATTCTGCCTGTAGCAAAGGATTGTTTTCCATTCGCACGTTTCTTTGAATGGTTGCTCCTAACGCAAGTAAAAAGCCTACGCCCCCATCAGAAGTGCCGCTACCGCCAAGGGTCAGGTAAATTTTTTTCACTCCTTGTCTGCAAGCTGCTAAGACCATTTGGCCTAAACCAAAAGAAGAGCTATTGCGGGTGGTCTCGTCACTAGGTTCCACGAGTTGCAATCCGATCACTTCCGCAGATTCAATCAAAGCGATTTTTTCTTCATTGATTTTTGTGACCAACATACGGGCTTGCAACTTACCACCTAATGGGTCGGTCACTGGAACCGTTTCGTAATTGCCTCCAAACGCAGCAAAAACTGCTGCCATCGAGCCTTCTCCCCCATCAGCGATGGGAATACTACATTTTTCCCACTGGTCTGAAAACCCGCTTAAGACCGCTTGATTTAATTCTGCGGAAGTGGCGCTTCCTTTGAAGGAATCAATCGCTGCTATAATTTTCATCATTCTGCCTCTCCTTCTAGATCATCTCTTTGTCAGAGATGGGGGCACCTACGTTAATAATCAACCTATGGTTAATCAAATCAACCAAAAGTTAACTAGTAATCCATTGTAAGTTATCCCTTCTCCTCTTATGATAGAAGTATATCAAACAAACCTATCGGAGGTGTACTATGGACTTACCAATTGGCGAGGAAATCGCCCGGAGAAGAAAACACAGAGGCGTTACGCAGCAAGAATTAGCAGCATTTATGAACGTGTCAAAAGCATCCGTTTCAAAATGGGAAACGGGACAGACGTATCCAGATATCACTTCACTGCCCTTATTAGCGGCGTATTTTGATTGCAGCGTCGATGAATTATTGATTTTAGATTCGCAGCTATCACCTAAAGAGATCCAGCGAATCTACCAATTATTAAAAGACGCCTTCCAAACAAAAACACCAACGGAAGTTCTCGCTCTTGCTCAAAGTTTTACCAAACGGTATTACTCTTGTTATCCATTCTTATTACAAATGGGGTCCTTTTACTTGAATCATTGGGATCTGTTGCCGGATGTCCCCGTAGAAGGCGTCCCGCAAGGGCAAACTTACGAAGACGCTTTGATGGAAGCAAAGAAAAATACCTATTTGAAGGAAGCAGAAACCCTGTACCAACGGATCATGGACCAAGGAGACAGTGAGCTGGCACAACAAGCGAAACAGATCGATGCTTATTGTCTTCTGATGAGAAACAAGCCAGAAGAAGTCTTGGCGATCCTTGGCACGAAAACTCTCTCTTTTTTACCTAGCGAACCGTTGATTGCCGCAGCATTTCAGCAAAAAAATCAGTTGCAACAAGCTGAGATCGTTACGCAAAGTGCGATTTACCAGTACTTAATTATTTTTATGAGTTTGCTAACGAATTATTTAGCAATGCTCACACAAGACGAGGAGCAACTGGAAAAAACCTATGCACGTGGACTGGCACTCAGCGAGAGCTTCCAACTGGCCGAATTGCATCCCCTCTCTTTACTGAATTTTCTAGCCGCTGGGATGGTTTCGTTTGCTGCTTTAGGAAAAGAAAGCTTATTGTTACAAGCATTAACGCTGTATGTCAAAACATTAGAAGCTACTCCAGAGGAAATCGTTTTGAAAGGAGATGATTATTTCAACAGCATCGATGAGTGGATCAGTGAATTAGAATTAGGGAGTCAGATCCCGCGTAACTCAGGTAGTGTCAAAAAACAATTTCTTGCAATAGCACAGCTGACACCCTTGTTTGAACCGTATCAAGAAAAACCCCCATTTAAAGAGTTGTTTCAGCGCTTGAGCAATCTGGCTGAACAAGTATCTAATTCGCAAAGGAGTGACTCACATGAATAGTTTTTCACTAAACGTACCAGAAAATATATCTGATTATTTGCCCATACTGATCCCTCTGATTCTTTTGCAATTGATCTTGATCGTTTTGGCAGTTCGAGATATTTTAAAACAAGAACAATTTAAGTTTGGCTCTCGTATTCTTTGGCTCTTCATCGCCTGTTTTGTTAGCCTGATCGGTCCTATCCTTTATTTTGCTTTTGGAAAAGGGGATCAACAATGAAGATGATCGAGATCAATCACTTATCCAAACGTTTTGGGCACAAACAAGTGCTACAAGACCTATCCTTTTCGGTCCCCAAAGGGAGTGTCGTGGGATTTGTAGGGGAAAACGGCGCCGGCAAAACAACCACCATGAAAGCGATTTTAGGATTACTCCCTATTGATGAAGGCGAAATCACTGTCTGTGGCGAACCAGTACAATTTGGCTCAACCAAGACCAATCGCTGGATCGGCTATTTGCCAGATGTGCCGCAGTTTTACTCTTTTATGACAGCTGTAGAATATTTGACTTTCTGCGGAAAAATTCAGCCAAATAAAGAATCTTTTCAGCCTCAGCGAGTGATGGAAGTCTTAGAGTTGGTAGGCCTGGAAGCTTCGAAACAAAAAATCGCTGGCTTTTCTCGCGGCATGAAGCAACGTCTAGGGTTAGCCCAAGCTCTGATCAACCGCCCCGCCATCTTGATTTGTGATGAACCAACATCCGCACTAGACCCTCTAGGACGCAAAGCATTTCTTGATGTATTGGAAAAAATCAAAGAAGAAACGACAGTGCTTTTTTCCTCTCATATTCTCGCAGATGTCGAACAGCTGTCAGATTATATTGCGATTTTGCACAAAGGTCAGATCCGTGCGTTCGAAACGATGGATTCCTTGAAAAACCGTTATCGAAAAACCGTCTTTGGGATTGTCTTTACCGACGAAGGTGACCATTTAAAATTTGCCAAAGTGTTAGCAATCCACGGTATTTCGGCGAAAAGAAAGAACAATCAATTACTGATCGATGAACAAACTGGAACCAATATCGGTTCACAGCTGCTACAATTGCTGAACGAACAACACATTGTCCCAGAATCCTTTCAAAGAATCGAACCATCGTTAGAGTCGATTTATTTGGAGGTGATCAAATGAATGCGTTTCTTGTTTTCTTAAAGAAAGAGTTTCTCGGCGGTCTTCGCAGCAAAAAACTACTGATTTGCTTGATCCTGTTTGCCCTGATTGGTATGCTTTCTCCCTTTACTGCCAAAATCATGCCAGATCTGATGGCCAGTATGATGCCGGAATCGATTGAAATCACAATTGCTGATCCGACATCGATCGATGCGTGGCTTCAGTTTTACAGCAACATCGGCACGATTGGCCTGCTAGTATTCGTGATTCTTTTTACCGATACGCTCTCAGCCGAAATAAATCAGGGTACCTTTATTCAGCTGATCACCAGAGGCTTACCAAAAACCACGATCGTCATAGCAAAAGCTTGCTATTTAATGATTCTTTGGTCTTTGAGTTACCTCCTAAGTGCCAGTGTCAGTGCTTTTTATACGATGATTTATTTCGATGATTCCAGCGCTGCTCAAGTCCCTAGCGCTTTGGTCAGCTATTGGCTTTTCGGTTTACTAGCAATCAGCATCCTGCTGCTAGGTTCCAGCTTTGCTAAAAGTAGCTATCAAGGTTTGTTGTTTATTGGCGTCTGTTATCTGATGGGCATGTTAGGCAACCTATGGAGTCAAGTAACAAACTGGAATCCATATTCCCTTTCCAGCCAATTTCCTAACTACTTAACCGACCAAATCAAACTAGGGGAACTGCTGCCAGCACTGTTGTTAACTTGCTTTTTGATCATCGCTTGTTTGACTGGTTCCATAGCTGTTCTAAGAAAAAGAAAATATTAAAAAACATCGGTGCAGATTTTTTGCACCGATGTTTTGCTTCTGAAATGTTACTCTATTTTGCTGTTCCTTGGACTTTCACAGATTTCTTGGCCTGCATTTTTTGTTCGATTCTCATGAAGAGCCGCATGAAGAAGGCAATCAAGTAGATTGAAAAGGCAGAAATAAGTGCTTCTTGCCAAGAAAAGATCAGAAGGTTCAATAAGATGATGATCAAATTGGTCAAGAAAACCCCACTAGATCTGCGAATGCCATAGTATTTTTCCAAAATTAGTGGCGGAATCGTCACACCGCCATTAGACGCACCAATTTTGTAGAGCGAAAAGATGCCGAAGCTAAAGAAGAAACTACCTAAAATCAATGAGATGGAATAAAAGCGCAGCAGCATAATTTCTGGTAAAAGTGCTAGAAGAACGGGAAATGCCAAACTACCGATAACCGTATTGACAAAGACCTCTCGTTTCAAAAGTAAAAACGCAAGGGCCAGCATCAATAAATTTATACCCCAGACAACGATATGGCGATTGATCGACCAGCCAGTTTCGATGAGGTAGCCAATCGACCCGACGCCGGCAGAAGCAATGCTGTGAGGTAAAAGGAAGAAGTTTAATGCGATGCAGATCCATAGCACCCCAAGCAATAAAGCAAGATTTTTTTTGATAAGTGTTTCCATCAACGTTCTCCTTTCGATCTGGCAAATATTTTTATGTATAAAAGCTTCTGTCTATTCTATCAAAAAAATCGTAAAAGAAAGAACCAATTTTTTCATGAAAACATGAAAAAATTGATTCTGACCTTCAAGAAAGTATTCTGCTATTTTTTCATTCCTTTAAGATTGCTGTTAAGCTGCACAGCAATCACAAGCGGAAAGGATTTCTTCTACAACAGATTCCCGCCATGCTCTTCTATTCGCCATACGTTTCTTCTCTGACGGCAAATGAACAAAGTAAACCGACAATTCTGATCCTTTAATCAATTGATAGGACATCAAGCGATTTTTTTGCTGCAATAACAGCTGATGCTTTTTCGGGGAAAGGGAAAGATCAGTTGCGGACACCAATTGCTTTAATGCCTCTGGATGACAAAGGTTTCTTTCTGGTGCGACACTGATCAATTGGCTGACCTCTGCTAATTTCATCGCCTCGATCACCCGCAGCGTTGCCCGCGGATCATGGATATCCGTCAAAAAAACCGACTGGCAACCTTGCAATGCCCGAACGAGTCGTCCTAAATCGAGAAAGTCACCATCAATGATCGTCTCACGCGCAGCATCAATCTGTTGCAAACGCTCCGTTGCCTGGCGGGCATAGAGTACTAGGGAGAAATTGGTTCTTTCTAAAAGTGTTTGGCGTGTCAGCTGCCCAATCGTTCCAGCAGCACCTAAAATCGCAAGTCGTTTCATAAGCTTCCTTTCTATTGGATTCCATTGAGCAGAACGTTTCAATTTCCATAGTAGCGAATTCAGTCATTAAGACTTAGTGACCAAATTGGCTTTTCGTTGACGCAATCGTTCTTCTGTCGGCAGAACATGCTCGTCGTAATGTTCTAGTTTGTATTCTAAACGTTCAACAGCTTCCGTCATATCTGAGATTTTCTCCCTGAGTACCGCAATTTGTTTTGCTAAGAGCTGCTTGCGCTCAGGAACCGTCCCTCGCCCTTCTTCAAATAAAGCCAGGTAATGACTCAACCCATCAATCGATAGTCCAGCATTACGCATTTGCCTAGTAAAGGTGATCCATTTTAAGTCGTCATCATCAAATTCACGAACACCGTTTTTATTGCGTTTGACCGGCGGAATCAGCCCAATTTTTTCATAGTAACGGATGGTATCAGCTGAGACACCGCTCAGTTCACTGACTTTTTTGATATTCATGGCTTCACTTCCTTGTTTTGCATTTTTTCCTAGATCGTTTTGTATGCTACGAGCCAGAAGCCCTTTTGTTACTCGTTATTCCGCTCCTACCACTGCATGAGGCAAGTAAGGCTCTTCCAAATAAGCAATCTCTTCGGCAGTCAGCTTTAGGTCAAGGGCAGGTAAAGCATCCAATAAGTGGCTTTCTTTTGTTGCGCCAATAATTGGTGCGACCACTTGTTCTTTTTGCAATAACCAAGCCAAGGCGATTTGCGACCGTTTGCTTTGGTGATTGTCAGCGATCTTTGCGACTCGTGCCACGATCTCCCGGTCTTGTTCCATCGTTTTGTCGTACTTTTGATTGGCGGTTTTATCCGTTAAGTACCGTTTGGTCTCTGCACCCCAATCTCTTGTTAAACGTCCAGCAGCCAAAGGACTATATGGCGTCACGGCAATTTTTTGATCGGCACACAAGGGCATCATTTCTCGCTCTTCTTCTCGATAAAGCAAGTTTAAGTGATTTTGCATCGAAACAAATTTGGTCCAGCCATTTTTCTCTGCAACTGCTTGTGCTTTGGCAAATTGCCAAGCGTACATCGCGGATGCACCAATATAGCGCACTTTTCCAGAAACCACCAAATCATGTAAGGCCTTCATGGTTTCTTCAATTGGCGTGTGGTAATCCCAACGATGGATGATATACAAATCAATGTAGTCCATTTGTAGGCGTTTTAAGCTTTGTTCGACTTGATAAAAGATCGCTTTTCGAGACAGCCCTCCACTGTTTGGCCGTTGCTTCATTTTTGAATACAGTTTTGTGGCAACCACGATCTCATCCCGCGGAGCAAAATCATTCAATGCTCGACCGACGATTTCTTCGCTCGCTCCATAAGAATAGACATTTGCTGTATCAAAAAAGTTGATGCCTAGATCCAAGGCTTTTTTGATGACTTCGCGACTATCTGCTTCTTCTAACACCCACTCATGAAAGCCACTATTGGGATCGCCAAATCCCATTGTCCCTAAACATAATGGTGACACATCAAGTCCCGTATTGCCAAATTTTACATAGTTCATTTGCTCGTCCTCCTGTTTTTTAAGTTACACTAAGCATACAGGTTGAAGTGCACTCTAAGTCAAGCGAATCAGCAAACTTTTTTTCATTTTACTCGCAAATGACTCATAATAACATGCTTTTTGTCGTACGTTTCATTTCGAATCAGCTTTTGGTACACTAAAGATAAGTATCGATACGCTATCTAGCTGAGAAAAAGGAGCGGAAGATTTTGACTTGTATTTTTTGTACTGCCTCAAAACATGCGATCATTGAAAACGAACGCTTTTATGCGATCTTTGATAAGTTTCCCGTCACCCCTGGACACCTGCTATTGATCCCCAAAGAACATCGAAGGGATTATTTTGCCCTCACCCAAGAGGAATTACAAGACTTGCAGGCTTTGTTGCAGGAAGGCAAAGCCTATTTGTTGGAAACCTATCGACCAGACGGCTTCAACATCGGTTTCAATTGCGGGGAGGCTGCCGGACAGACGGTCTTTCATTGCCATTGTCATTTGATCCCACGCTACCAAGGCGACGTGGAGGAACCAAAAGGCGGCGTTCGAGGCGTGATTCCTGACAAGCAAGCCTACTAAATACAAACAAGCCGTTTCTTCCAGCAAAGGGAAACGGCTTGTTTGTGTTTGTTAAAAATGAGGACGCTTAGGAATTGATCGCTGAATGGTTCATCAACCGATTGATATGAACGCCTAGATAGACGATTTCATTGACAGGGATCTTCGTTTGATATTCTTTATCGATATAGGCTTTGACTTTTGTCGCGATCTCCATAGCATTTGGATAAAGAGCCCACATTTGACGGTATAGTCCTTCGTCTTCTTCTTGCAGCAGACCATCCAAAAAGAACCGGTCAACGAAGAAACGCACGTGGGTGATAAAGCGATTATAATGGATCGAATTGGTGTTGACGTCTTGCTGGATCGAGTAGCGTACCATATTGACGATCAACCCGATCAATTTGGCTTTTTTCAACCCATCTTGATTTTCCTCGGTGTTCGACTGGGCATTGATCAAATGAAACGCGATATTGGAGGCTTCTTCTTCCGGCAGATCAATTTGATACTTCTCTTTCAACAAGCGTAGTGCCTGTTCGGCGGCTCGAAATTCCTCCGTATAGTAATTCTTGATTTCCCAATAGAGCCGATTCGTCACACTCAAGCCTTTTTGCTGACGTTCCACAGCAAAGTGCAAGTGATCCGATAAGGTAAGGTAAATCGTTGAATTTAGCGGATACGGCAGCATTTTTTGCGCCAGCTGAACGATTTCTTTGGTCATTTCAAAATAGTGCAACGGAATCTCATCCACCAAATCGGCAAACTGACCCGATTTTTTTTCATCGATTGGCAGAAAAACTTGATCGATCTGGGTATCGGCTATGCTGTCGCCGACTTTCTTTCCATAGCCGATCCCCTTCCCAAGTGCAATCATTTCCTGGCCTTCCTTATCAACAAGTACGACACTTGAATTTAAGACTTTCTTGATGTAAATCATGCACTCTCGCTCCTCACTGTTTATTCTGCCAAACTTGCGCCATTGGTAGCGATCACTTCTTTGTACCAATCGAAGGAATCTTTTTTCAAACGGTCATAACTGCCGTTTCCTTCATCATCGGCATCCACATAAATGAAGCCGTAGCGTTTCGTCACTTGTGACGTCCCAGCACTGACCAGATCGATCGGTGCCCATGAAGTATAACCAATCAAATCGACTCCTTCATCGATGGCTTCCTTCATTTGTTTGAAGTGTGCCTTGAAATAATTGACCCGATACGGATCATGCACTTGACCGTCTTCAAGGACATCCACGGCACCCATACCATTTTCAACGATCATCAATGGCACTTGATACCGATCATACAATGAAAGCAAGGAGATTTTCAAGCCTTTAGGATCGATCTGCCAGCCCCATTCAGTTGACGGCAGCTTGGGATTTTTTACCCCTAAAACCGTATTGCCCGGTGTCCGTTCCGCATGTGGGTCGCCTGATTCAGCCATAGACATATAATAACTGAAAGAAAGAAAATCAACGGTGTGATCTTTTAAGATTTGGCGGTCTTCTGGTGCCATTTCAATCTTGATGCCCCGTTTTTCGAGATCTTTTTCAATCATTCGCGGATAAGCACCTTTGACTTGAACGTCCGCATAAAAATCATTTTCCAAGTTTTTCTTTAAAGTTAATTCAACATCCAATGGGTCACAAGTCAATGGATACGTCATCAACTTCGTGATCATACAGCCGACTTTGTTGTCGGGATTTATTTCATGGGCGATTTTTGTCACTAATGAGCTGGCCACAAATTGGTGATGGAGGGCTTGATATACGTCTTGCTCTTCCTTACCAGCTTCTGATTGCTCAGGAATGAGACCTGCTGTTGTAAAGGGATGACGATGGATACTGTCGATTTCGTTAAAGGTCAGCCAATACTCCACATACTCCCCAAATTCTTCAAAGCAGACGGTCGCAAAACGGACAAAGTCATCGATCACTTTACGTTCCACCCAGCCATTGTACTTCAAGCTCAGCGCTAACGGCATCTCATAGTGAGACAACGTTACGATCGGTTTGATTCCCAAACGCTGCATTTCTTGGAAGACATTGCGGTAAAAAGCGATCCCTTCTGGATTGGGTGTCGTTTCTTCCCCAGTTGGGAACAAGCGGGTCCATGCAATCGATAAACGCAATACTTTAAAACCTATCTCCGCAAATAAAGCCAAATCTTCTGGATAGCGATGATAGAAGTCGATCCCTCGGCGTTTTGGATAAATGGTATCCGTTGAATCCGCCATTGCTTCTTTGACGGCTTCAACAGTCACGCTCATATGTGCTGCAAAGTTTTTCACGTCGACATGAGGTTTGTAAGTAGCCACATCCGCTACCGACAAGCCTTTGCCGCCAAGATTCCATCCCCCTTCTACTTGATTTGCGGCGATAGCGCCACCCCATAAGAAGTCCTTTGGAAAAGTTGTTTCAGTCATTTTTTCAATCCCCTTTTACATTGTTTTTGTTGCATTGCTCATTGGTTTAGACGATCGGTGCAATCGATAAAACACCTTGTTCGTTGCGCTCATCGGTTGATTCGATCGGTTTGACCGTAAAGTTTTCTTGATTGGTGACCACACAGATCACGATTGGATCAAACCCAGCTGCTTTGATGGCATCTAGATCAAATTGAATCAGGGGTTGCCCTTGTTTCACTTGATCCCCCGCTTTCACGTAAGGGGTAAAGTGTTTGCCTTCTAATTGAACGGTATCCAAGCCGATATGAAAGAGCAATTCTGCGCCATTACGAGTTTTTAACCCGATCGCATGGTTGGTTTCAAACAACATCGTGATTTCGCCATCTTCTGGTGCGATCAATTCGCCAGACGTCGGGATGATCCCGAAACCTTCTCCGATCATACCGCTTGAAAAGACTTCATCGTTGACTTCAGATAGGGCTACCACTTGGCCTTCTACTGGTTTACTCAATACTTCGGCTTTCGGATCGGCAACTGTCGTCTTATTTTCCACTGTTTTGTCTTTGAATAAGAAAAGGACAAGGACGAAGGAAACAGTAAAGGATACCCCTAACGTGACTAATGCCCACACAAGATTCATCGGGTTGGCTTCATCGACGAACATAGTGATACTTGCTAGACCGGGACCAACTAATGCGAAGGCCTTGATGGCAAATAACCCAGCCACTGCACCACCAACTAGGCTGGAAGCCATCACGCCGTAAAGCACTCGTTTGTGCAGGATCGTCACCCCATACAAAGCAGGCTCGGTTATGCCAAAAAGGGCGGAGATGCCTGCAGAAACAGCGGTTGAACGAAGTTTTTGGTCTTTGGTCCGAACACTCACCGCAAAACAAGCACCGGCTTCTGCGATGTTATGTGCCAATGAGGCAGGTAAGTATAACAGCTCTGCCCCCATCTCACTCATGGACGAAACAGCATAAGGAATCATAGCTTTGTGCATACCGGTAACCACCATCAATGGTAAAACAGCGGCTAAGATCCCCGTTGCCACCCAACCTAAATGGGCATACAGCCAAATAATCGCTGCTGAGAAAATCGTTCCGACTTCAAAGCCTAATGGGCCTAAAATCAATAAAGCAACTGGAACCGTAATAACTAAGCTCATCATTGGAACAAAGAAGATACGGATCGGTTTTGGTGAGATTCGGGTAAACAGTTTTTCAATTTGAGCGTAAAATAAAACCGTTAAAATGGCTGGAAATACTTGTGACGCATAAGCGATATTTTGTAAACCGAAGCCCATGAAAGCTGCGCCATCTGTCAATAGTGTTGTTAGTTCAGGCAAAATCAAGGCACCGACAGCGGAAACCGCCACCAATTGGTTGACCTTTAATTTATTTGCCGTGGTGATCGCCACTAAAATCGGTAAGAAATACAATGGTGCGCCACCGATCAGATTCAAAATTTGATACGTTTGGCTGGTATTGTCCATCAATCCAGTGACAGAAGCAAGTAGCAGTAAGGATTTCAAGACGCCCCCACCAGCGACCGCTGGAATCAACGGTTGAAAAATCGAGATAATAAAATCAAGCAGGACCGCACCCCACGATTGTTTTTGTTTGCCTTCACTTCCTCCATCCGCTGTTAGCTCATGACCTAACACGTTCATAACCTCATCATACACTTCGACGACATCATTGCCGATGATGACTTGGCATTGGACATTTTGTCGCACCCCAATCACGCCATCGACTTTTTCCAAGGCATCTTTTTGTACGAGGCTATTATCTTTTAAGGTAAAGCGCAAGCGTGTGGAGCAATGTTCCAAATGTGCGATATTTTCTTTTCCGCCAATCAACTCAACGATGGCAGTTGCCGTTTCTTTTACATTCATAATTTTCTTCTCCTTTAATTAGTTTTCCTTTGTTGGCCAAACAAAGAAAAAAGCAGGCAGCACCTACAAAAACATTGAACGGAATCCAACGATCCCTTCCATGTTTTTTATAGGTCCTGCCTGCATTACCAGTCACATGCCTGTTTTATTACTTGCATAATACCATGCTTTATTTGAAAACGCAACCACCGTTTTAAAAATATTTTGCTAAGCCTTTTGCTGAAACGAGAAGTTTGCTACACTTAGTGGATAATCAGTTATTTCGTCTTCCTTGGCTTGCACCAGAAGCAAGAAGAACATCGCTGGCTAAACGTATCACAAGAAAGGATGAATCGGATGACTTCATTGAATCACTCACTGCATGTTGCCGTCCCAACAGCATTTGATCATGCAGAAAGACTTGACACGAAAAGGACGATCGCTCATATCTTGCAACTGCAAAAGCAAGGGATCAAATCGGTTTTGGTGTGCGGCTCCACCGGTGAACAGCATTCATTGACCTTAACAGAAAAAAAACAGCTTCTACATGCCTTAGCGCAAGAAACCAGCTGGGCAGCCGATTTCGAAGTCCTCTTCGGTTTAGCTGGCATTGTATTTCATGAAACGCTCGCGTTGGCAGAAGCAATCAGCAAAAATCCCCGAATCGATGGTGTGGTTTTAGGCTTTCCCCCTTATCTTTGCCTGACCCAAAAGGAAGCCGTCCTCTATGCTCAGGGATTGATCCATACTTGCGAAAAACCAGTTATTTTATACAACAATCCCCGCCGCACGGGCTTTGATTTATCTGCAGAAAGTCTCTTGACCTTGATCGCTGACCCTCGGGTGATCGGCTCAAAAGAAGCTGGCAGTAAGGAGCGAGTGCCTCAACTAAAAACAAAGACGGCTGCCGATTTTCGTTTTTATGCTGGTGGTGAAGCGGACTTGGCGGAAAAGGTCGCACTAGGGTTTAACGGGCTGTCATCAATGGCAGGAAACCTTTGTCCCGAGGAGATCCAGGTGATTTGGCAAGGGTTACTCAAAGGTGCTGCAACGATTTCTACGTCGGATGAATGGCAGAAAATGGAACAAGCAGCTGCCGGCGATCCAACAGATACCATCAGTTACCTTCCGTGGCTCAAGCAGCAAATCACCATTGATGGACAGCCCTTTGGCTTTTGTCGTCAGCCGCTAGGTCTAGAAACGAGTGATCGGTTTGGCACTGGCTCAATTCCCCCTCATCTAGCATAAGAAAGGCAGGAGAACCAGACAAATGAAGATTGATCCACAACTAAAGCACTATATTGAAAGCTCCATCATCCCACAATACAACCAATTGGATAGCAGTCACTCCCCAGCGCACGTCCACCAAGTGATCCAAAATAGTTTTGAGATTGCTGAAACATTGCCTGTTGACCTGAATATCGTCTATACGGTAGCTGCCTACCATGATATCGGCTTGCTCTATGGCCGCAAAAACCACGAAAGCAATTCCCGCAAGATCGTTGAACAAGATGCTGTGTTGCCACACTTTTTCTCTCCTCCAGTCATTTCAATGATCGGCGAAGCAGTAGAAGACCATCGTGCTTCGCTGCCTTATGAGCCTCGCTCGCTTTATGGCAAAATTATTTCCGAAGCCGATCGTGACTTAGATTTTGAGCGAATCCTCAAGCGAACCTTGCTTTTTGCTTATGAGAAAAAGCAACTCACAGATCTAGAACAATTGCACCAAGAAGCGTATCAGTACATTTCAAAGAAATATGGTCCTCAAAGTGAGCTGAAGGTTTGGTTGGATTATCGCAAAAACCAAGACGGTTTGGCGATCATTTATCAAAAATTAGCACAACCTGAAAGCTTCCGCCACACCTTTGAAAAAATCGTGCCGTTAGTTATCGCTACAAGCAAAGAAACTGACGATTGACACTTTGATCCAGCACCAGACTTTAAATAGAAACCCTCTGATTTCAAAATACGCCAAGTGTTTGCGTGCGCTGAATCAGAGGGCTTTTACTGTTATCCTAGTTCTTTTTTCACTAAAATCCCCCGCTCCTTCGCTGCTCCAACGCTCCTATTGAAATCAGGGGGCAGCAACTGGTTTTCTTCAATCAACAGACGCCCTTCTAAATAACCTTCCTTTTTTCACCGAATTTACTCTTTGTAAGCAAGATAGTTTGCTGAAAATAAAAAAAATGGTATTTTTATTTTATCAAGTGATAAAATAATAGGAGGAATCGTTATGTTTTTGGCAATCAATGAAATACGCCATTCCAAATTGCGTTACGCCCTAGTCACAGGGGTCATGTTTTTAATCGCCTATCTGGTCTTTTTTTTAACTGGCTTAGCGTATGGGTTGGCTCAAGATAATCGGATGGCGGTCGACAAATGGGAGGCAGATCAAATTTTGTTGACTGAAGAAGCAAATGATAATTTAAACATGTCGATGCTTCCTCGCAGTCTTTATGACGAAGTCGATGCACCAGAAAAAGCTGTTTTGGCGCAAACCGCTGGGGTAGTGACTAAAGAAGACAACGGTGAAAAAGTCGATGTCACCTTTTTCGGCATTGATCCAGATCAATTTCTAGCACCAAATATTATCGATGGCGAGATGTTTGCGTCAGATGATGAAGCGGTCGCAGACAGCAGCATTGAGGAAGAATACGGGATTTCCATTGGTGACACCATCAAATTAGCCGGCAGTGACAAAAAATTGAAAATCGTCGGTTTTACAGATAACGCCCGCTTCAGTGTTGCTCCGGTCCTCTACACCTCGATCGGTGCCTATCAAGAAATTCGTTTTGAAAAAGAAGATGATTCAGAAAATGCCCGTATCAACGCGATCGTAACTCGTGGCAAAATCAAAGAAGTGCCAGATGATCTAGTCGCTACGGATATCAGCAAATTTATTAATGAATTGCCTGGTTACAACGCACAAGTGCTGACCTTTGGCTTTATGATCGGGTTCTTGATCGTGATCGCTGCCATCGTTATCGGTATTTTTATCTATGTGTTAACGATGCAAAAATCAGAAATTTTCGGTGTCATGAAAGCCCAAGGGATCTCTAGCCACTACATTGCTTTTTCGGTGATTGCCCAAACGTTCTTATTGGCAACCTCGGGTGTTTTGATCGGTGGGTTGGCAACGATCGGTACCGCCCTCGTGTTACCTGCGGCAGTGCCATTCCAAATCAATCTATTATTCTTTGCTAGTATCAGTGTAATGATGATTCTGATCGCGATGCTAGGTGCTTTCTTCTCGGTGCGAACGATTGTAAAAATCGACCCATTGAAAGCAATCGGATAGGAGGAAAAAACATGAGTGCCATTGAATTCAAACAAGTCAAAAAATCATTTAAAGATGGGGACGCGACGATTGAAGCCTTGAAAGAAACCAACTTTTCGGTAGAAAAAGGCGAATTTGTCGCCATCATCGGTCCTTCCGGCTCTGGGAAAAGTACCTTTCTGACGATTGCCGGTGGTCTACAAGCTCCCTCTGAAGGCGAAGTATTTATCAATGACGAACCTTTTAGTAAACAAAAAGAAAAGCAACGGGCAAAAACTCGTTTCAAAAAGATCGGCTTTATTTTACAAGCTTCCAACCTTGTCCCTTTTTTGACGGTCAAAAAGCAACTTCAATTGGTGGATAAGGTCAGCAAAGAACCCCAAGAGCAATCAGCTACTGAATTGTTTGAACAACTAGGGATTGAAAAGCTGCAGAACAAATACCCCGATGAACTATCTGGTGGTGAAAGGCAGCGTGTGGCTATTGCCCGAGCGCTCTATCATGATCCCACCATCATTTTGGCAGATGAACCAACGGCGAGTCTTGATTCAAAAAAAGCCGTCGAAGTCGTCAAAATCTTAGCAAAAGAAACCAAAGAAAAACAAAAAGCCACCATTATGGTGACCCATGATACCCGTTTGACAGATTATTGTGATCGGGTCCTCGTCATGAAGGATGGCGTTTTAGAAGAAAAAGAACACACGAAAAAAGAAGCCGAATCAAGTGATTCGCAGAAGGAGCAAGCATGAAAAAAATTATTGTTGTCGGTGCGGGCGTGTCAGGATTAGCTGCTGCTGTCCGTTTGCAAAAACTTGGCTATGACGTCACCCTCTACGAAAAAGAAGGTCAACCTGGGGGCAAAATGAATCAGATCAAGGAAAACGGCTTTACCTTTGATGTGGGACCCACCATCGTGATGATGCCTGAAATTTATCGTGAAGTGTTTGAATTTGCTGGCGTTGATCCGAATGACTATATTCCTATGGAGAAAGTCGATCCGATGCTGCAGCTGTATTTTGCTCAAGACGAACCGCTGACCTTCTCAAACGACTTAGTAGAATTGACCAAAACGCTAGAAGCGATCTCGGAAGAAGATGCTCAAGGCTATTTTGCCTTTTTAGCAGATATTTACAAACGCTATGTGATCGCCAAAGAGTCCTTCATCACCAAGTCGTTTCGGACATGGCGAGACTTTTACAATCCCAAATCATTATGGGCAGGGTTAAAGCTGCGAACGTTTAGTGACGCCTACTCTTCCATTTCTAAATTTGTCAAAGATGATCGCCTGCGAAAATCATTAGCGTTTCAAACCTTGTATATCGGTGTCTCCCCTTACCAAGGGCCGTCCCTTTATACCATCATCCCTATGATCGAGTTGATGTATGGGGTCTATTTCATCAAAGGCGGCATGTATACATTAGCCACTGGTATGGCACGTTTGTTCCAAGAATTAGGCGGAACGATCCATTACAATACCCCAATCGATGAATTATTGATCGAAAACAAGCAAACCAAAGGCGTTCGTGTCAATGGAGAAACGATCACCGCAGATGCCGTGATTTGTGCGGCTGATTTTCCTTATGCTATGGAAAGCTTGATTCCTGATGAATCAAAACGCGGCAAATACACCAATCAAAAAATCGCTTCGATGGATTACTCTTGTTCTTGTTTCTTGCTTTATTTAGGACTGGACAAAAAATATGAAGATAGCGCACTCCATAGCATTTATTTTGCCAATGATTTCAAACGCAATGTAGACGATCTTTTCGAGGCTGGCAAGCTGCCAGAAGATCCATCCTTCTACTTGTATCGTCCAACCCTGAAAGATGCTTCCTTAGCACCTGATGGTCAAGAAGGTCTTTATGTTTTAGTCCCAGTACCTGAATTATCTAAATTTGATCAATGGACGGATGAAACGATTCAAAGCTACCGCCAGCAGATCATTGGATTATTAAAAGAAAAAACGATCTTTACGGATATCGATGAACACATCGTGTATGAAAAAATGTATACGCCAGATACGTTCAATGATCGGTTCAATGCCTACAACGGTGCGACATTTGGCTTGAAACCAACCTTGGCGCAAAGCAATTACTATCGTCCCCATAATAAATTTGATTATGCAGAAGGCCTATACTTCTGCGGCAGCAGTACGCATCCGGGAGCGGGTGTGCCAATCGTGATGCAAAGTGCCAAGTTAGCTGTGGAGGAGTTGTTAAAAGATGACCGTTAAATCATTAAGCGTCTTTGATGAATACGACAACGATTTTTTATACTGTGAGGCCATCATAAAAAAGCATTCGAAAAACTTTCATACCGCCTTTTCTCAATTGCCAAAAGACAAAGCACGCGCCGTCTATGCCGTCTACGCCTTTTGCCGACGTGCCGATGATGCCGTCGATGAAAAGCATGACCCATTGTTGATCGAAGCCATGAAAAAACGCTTGGAAGAAATACAAGAACTATTAACCGGCGATGCGATCGACTTGCCGCAAGCCATCAAGGAAGAAGATCCTGATGAAGCCATTTGGCGGGCATTGACCCTTTCTTTCCAACAGTTTGACCTACAGTTTCAACCCTTTTTCGATCTATTGGTGGGACAAAAACAAGACCTTGACTTCCAGCAGCCCACCTCTGAAAAAGAGCTTTCCGACTATAGTTACTACGTAGCCGGCAGTGTGGGTCTGATGCTCTTGCCGATTCTCTCACAAACAGCCGCTGCGATTCAAGAGCCCGCCATAAAATTAGGTGAAGCGATGCAACGCACCAATATTTTACGTGATATTGGCGAGGATCTGCGAATGGGCCGCATCTATTTGCCACAAACGGTCTTGGCGCAATTCAACCTTTCGCGAGAGGCATTAGCAGCTGGCAATCAAAACCAGCAGTTTATCGAGATGTGGGAACACGAAGCGCAACTTGCTGAGACGCTTTATCAGGAATCTTTTGTCATGATGCCGCAAATCGATGAAGATTGCCGTGAAGCTCTATTAGCAGCTGCTTTGATCTATCGGGAAATCTTGACTGTGATCCGCAAAAACAACTATCAAGTATTTGCTGAAAAAACAGCGGTACCGAAACAACGGAAAATCCAACTTTTGTTTACCGCGAAAAAAATGCTTCGTCAGGAACGTTGGGAGGGCTGACTTTGAACTTGCGAGAAAAAATATTACGAGTCGCAGAAAACCTGTTTATGCAGCAGGGGTATCAAGCAACTTCTACTAGACAGATCGCAGAAGCCGTCGGCATCACCCAACCCAATCTTTATTATCACTTCAAAGGCAAAGAAGCCATCTATTATGAAGTGATGGTCTCTTTGGCACAAGAGGTTTCTGGAAAACTAAATCAGACTGTTGAAGATACTTCCTTGACGATCTCTGAAAAAATCTTAAACATGTTTCTTTTTTTAAGAAGTCGGCATCGCATCAATTTTTATATGATGATGCACGACATTCAGCATACCGTTTCTGAGGACACTTCAAAAAAACTGTACTTGCTTTGGCGGAAAAATTACAAAGAACCGTTTCTTGACTTGTTCCGTCGCAGTGATTCCAATCTTCGTTCGGATGTCGATCCAGAATTTGTTACCAGCCAGTTGTTAGTGCTGATGGCGGCTCACTTGGACTCACCGGGAAAAGAAGACAAAATGCCAGAAGCGATCGATTTGTTTTTATTCGGTGCACTAGGCAGTGGGCCAATTGCGAAATAGCGAGTCCAATTGGGTAATGCGCGAGAAAAATTATTAGACGAATTTCTGACAATCGCGTACACTGATCCTGTAAACTGGAACATAAAAGGATGGATGTACATGTCAAAAAATCGAATCGAAGCCTTTACGGATGCGGTCATTGCGATCGTAATGACCTTATTAGTACTGGAATTGCACCAGCCCGAAGGCGATACATTTGCTTCTTTTTTAGGAGTGGAACAGCAATTTATTATTTATTTGATCAGCTTTGTGATGTTAGCGATCTACTGGAACAATCACCATCATCTATTTCAAGTAGTATCTAAAATTGACGGTTGGACCTTGTGGGCGAATCATTTATTGATCCTGGCACTAACCCTCTTTCCTTTTGTAACGTCATGGGTCAGTCGTTATCCAGTCGCTCTTGCCCCTCAGCTGCTATACGGGTCTGTCATTTTATTGACGGATTTCAGCTATTTCCTTGTAGGAAAGTCCTTGGTGCGTGCCAACCCTGACAATCAAGCCATCGTAGAACTGTTTCGCGGATACAAGAAACTCTACTTTACGTTGTTTATCAACGTGCTGGCATTGCTCCTCGGCTGGCTGGTCCATCCACTACTTATCATCACGCTGGATAGTCTCGTGCTATTTTTGTGGGTGATCCCTGAGAAAAAAGTAGAAACCTTTTTAAAACAATAAAAACACTTGCGTCCTTCTCCTAAAAGCGATGGATGAATGCGCAAAAGCAGCCGATTGGTCTACTTTTGCACAGTCATCCATCAAGAGAAGGACGCAAGTGTTTTTTCTAGCGAATCAAGTCTTTCCCAGGTGCCCGTAAGACTTGTTCAACTTGTTCTTTGGTGGTTAAGGGGACATCTCCCAGCATCGTATGAGCCAATACAGCATTCGTGATTGCAAAATCAGCGGTGCGTTGGAGCGACCATTTTTCGGCATAGCCTAATAATACACCAGCGGCATAGGCATCCCCTGCCCCGATCCGATCCAATACTTGCAGCAGCTGCGGTGCCGTTTCATAGGCATCCTGCGCCGTAATGATTCTTCCACTGATAAACTGCTTGTCTTCCACGGCTAGACGGCGTGTCCCGCAGAACCATTCTAGTTGATACTGGTCAATAAAGGATTGGATCAACGCAAGCTCGGCACCTTCTGTTTCCTCTAAGGGATACGCCAGCAGCTCCTCCAAGTCACGGACAGAGCCGAAAACTAGGTCACAATAAGGCAGGATCGTTTCATACCGTTGTTTTAGTACCTCACGATTTAATTCTTCATTCAAGCTTGGGCGGAAGTTAAAATCAAAGCAGACGCGAATCTGCTTTACATGGGCCTGTTTCGCCAAAGCCAATGCAGTTTGCCAGGTTTTCTCAGTCAAACTAAGAGAGATCCCGCAAATATGAATGAGATCGACTGTTTCTAGAAATCCATCGATGGCATATTCTTCTGGACCTGAAACGCCAAAGGAACTATGATGGCGATTTTGATAAGTCACGTAAGTCGGACGAGCGCCGTAGCCGATCTCGGCGAAATAACTGCCGATATGGCTGTATTTTTTTCCAACAAATGCTGTTTGAATCCCATAGGAACGCAAGCTGGCTTTCGCCGTATCCCCTAAACGGTTGGCTGGCACTTGTGTCAGCATCGAGGTGGTCAAGCCGAAATGCGCCAAATTGCCTAACAGATTGACCCCTGTTCCTGTAAAATCCATCCGCAAAGAGTGGGTCTGTTCCAGTGTTCGATATTCTGGTGGTGTCAACCGCATCATTACCTCACCGTAAGCACCGATCCGCATCATTGATCCCCCCTATTTGGCTGCTGCCAGTACCTTTTTCGTCATTTCTGCTAATTTCTGTACATCTTCAGGGCGTGTGTCCCCTGTTTCGCCATCGATGATCGAGCTGTAAATATGTGGAATGACTTTTTTCACTCCTGCATCAACAGCGATCTGCAAGATTTCTTCAAAGTTTTCTAAATCGATGCCGCCGGTCGGTTCCAAATAAAAATCATTCGCAGCACAAGCCTCTGCTACTGCTTGATACTCTGCTTTATGAGCCAACCCTTTCATTGGAAAATACTTGATAGAACTAGCCCCCATATCTTTTAATAAAGCGATCGCTGTTTCGACGGGGACTTCTGCAGCTGGAGTTTGTGAACTCAATGGTCCAGTAGCAATATTGACATAGCCGACTTTTCCCGTTGGTGAAACAAGGGCATTGACGATCGTTTCAGATTGTCCTAGCAAAGCTCGTGAGGTCCCCGCTCCCGTGAACACTTGGTTAACATGCTGTGGCTGTAGAACAGCGGAAATTCGGGAGACCATTTCACTTTGGTTGGGGTCGCCAGCACCAAGTCCAACAGAAAGGGCATTATTTGTTGCCGCTTGATAGGTTTTCATGTCAAAGATGGCTGCCTCATCGCTAGCATAATTTTTTGATAAAACACCTAGGACGATGTTGCCCTCTGCTGCTTCATAACAAGCTTTCGCATTTTCAATAGAGTTTGCTAACACATTCAGACAGACACGGTCAGCGAAATAATTGGGTGAAGTTTTCATTTTTGGGTTGCTCCTAACATAATTTCTTGTAAGCGATCGGTGATCACTGCCATTTCTTGTTCATTGACTGCTCGGATATCAAATTCAATAATGCCGTTATTGGCTTGGTATTCACGGGTATAAATCGCTGGTTCTCCCGCTTTTAGCGCGTCGATCACTGCTTTGGCACTTGGTTCTTTCACTTTGACACTCGCTCGATAAATGTCTCTGCCGGCGCTGTCTTGAACGATTTTTGCTTCGAAACCAGTGATTTCATTGATTGCCGCAATAAATGGTTGTAGGCGCTCTTGCATCGAAGCGCCAGATTCTGTTCCCTCCGCTAGATAATCCGTCACGGCTTGGGTAAATCCGAGAATATTGTCTTTACCGATTTTCATTGCTCGACCAATACCTTTGGATTGCAGGCGCACCCAAGAGACATAGGGCTGCTTGCCGATCACTAAGCCAGCACTTGGTCCTGACAGTGCTTTCGCACCTGAATAGATCACTAAATCAGCACCTGCTTGGGTATAGGCAAACAAATCTTCCTCAGCAGCCGCATCAACGATCAATGGAAGATCGTGTGCCTTGGCAACTTGGGCCGTTTCTGCTACCGTCAGCATACTTTTTTGAACGGTATGATGACTCTTTATGTAGAGGATCCCCGCCGTTTCGGGCGTAATCATCTGTTCAATGTGCTCGGGTGTGCACATATTGGCATAGCCTGCTTCTACGACTTTTCCGCCGCCTTGCGCCACCATCACTTCCACCGGTGTGCCATAATCTACGTTGTGGCCTTTGGGCAAAATGATCTCCCGCTTGCTGATTTTCTCACTATATGGGTGGTACAAATGATAGCTGTCTCCTTGACCGATGAGTGCCGCCACTGATTGGGCGATTCCCGCCGAAGCGGAAGAAACGATTTGCGCATCTTCCGTTTTCAACAATTTTGCTAAATAGGCACCGGTTTTTTCTGCTAGATCTGCCATTTCAAAGAAATGCTCCCCGCCATAGCGCTGGGCTGCAAGCACGCCTTCGCTGACTTTCGAGACACCTAGAATCGTCATTTTGCCGGAAGCATTGATGACTTCTTTCAAGCCTAGTTCTTCAATATTCAGTGTCAAAAAGTTCCCCTCCTATCACCGCTTTTTGCGGCACGATCTGTTGTGTCGTGATTCGGCGATTGCCGTTAGAATCCGTCAATTCCTTTTCGCCCTCTTCAAAGCGGAAAATCGTAAAATCAGCATCATATCCCAATGCGATCTCGCCTTTGTCCTGTAAATGAAATTGCTTCGCAGGGGCACTGGTCACCTTCTCGATGATCTCACGCCAATCATACCCTACGACCGCTAATTTTTCCATAGTCGTCGCTAAATCAAAAACAGGTCCATTGGTACGATTGCGGATGTAGATATCCGTACTAATGGAAGAAGCCTTTAGCTGATTGGCAAAGGCCGTCTCCGCCACATCAAAATTAAAACTGTCTGTCCCATGACCAATATCGAAGACCAAGCCTTTTTCATAGGCAGCAAAGACGAAAGGCTTGATGGTTTGGTTCGTCTGATCCAAAATCCCATTGGCTTTGCCGTTAAAGCAATGGGTCACCACATCGCCTGCTTCCAATTCAGCGAGAATCTCTGCTAAATTCGGTGGTGCTGAGCCGATGTGAACCATCAGAGGCAGCGGTTGATTTTCAGCCTGGATCGCTTTGGCTAATTTCAACGGTGTGATGCCATTTTCGCCGATCACCGTTTTGCTCATTCGGGCTTTGATTCCGACGATAAAGTCAGGAAACTTCTGCAGCGCTTCTTTGACCAATTCTTTTTTGACTTTTGACAGATCCGCAAGTTCATCCTGCTCTACGATCCCCCATTTGGAAATATTGACTAAAGCAAAGACATTGGTTTTGGCTTCTTTGGCTAAATCATAAAACCGATGGATATTTTCGGCGCCAGTCGTCCCCGCATCGATAACGGTCGTGACGCCTCGTTTGACACCGATCTCGTCTGGATAATCATAATAGAGCGTCATTTCCTCGAAACAATGGACATGGTCATCGATCCAACCAGCTGACAAGAACTCCCCTTCTGCTAAGGTCAGCTCTTGTTTCGCCTGCTCCTGCAACGTGGGTGCCAAAGCAGTGATTTTGCCGTCTTGAACCCCAATATCAAATACTTCTTCATCGATCGTGCGGGCTTGACGAATAATCAAATCAAACATTTCGTTACACCTTCCTCTCTGTGAAAGTGAATTTCGACCAAGGATGGATAAAGGGCAGCAGAACTAACTCTTGTTCGACGATCGAACCGATTTTATTTTTTCGTGGGTCTGAGTGAGGCTCTAGCACTACTTGCAGCTCGTTTTTGTACTTGCCAAAACGATCATTGCCGATCACAACATCCCCTCGTTGAAAGACGCCTTCGTGGTCATGGGCAGGATTGTCATGGTTCTTATACTTTTTACGAACTTCTGTGGAACGGATCATCCGGTCAGTGATGTCGCCTCGGCGGTAATGCTGCTCGTCAAGGGCGATTCGGCGTTCAACTTCATTGATTTCAGGCACAAATTCAATCGCAAATGCCGTCTGGTAGCGATCAATCGCTCCTAGTGCCGCCAATTCTGCTTCCGAAGCATAAGCATTGCCGATAATGACATCATCAATCAAGCCTGTGGCAAACAAATGCTTTGCGGCAGTTTCTACAGGCATTCTTCGGTGCATTTCTAAGGTCGGTAAGCCATCATTGATATCCCAAGGTCCGATCGTTCCCGTTTGAGAAGAGATAAATGCGGCGGTTCGAATGCCTTTTTCCTTGAAACGACGACTGCATTTTTCAAAGAAATCATAGGGTAAGGCAGTCCCTTCTTGTGGATAGAAATTGTGGCAGCCGTATAAGTAAGGAATGTTGGCTTGATAGGTCAAAATATTGTCTAAATACGCCACATCATTGCTCATATTCAATTCAACAGCTAAACCAAAGGGATTGTAGGTCAACATCGCTTCTTTGTTGCCGTCAAAACCTAAATCTAAACGAATCCCATCGGCACCTAGTTCATGGAAAAAGGTCAAGTCATCATAGGAGATGCCTAGTTCAGAAAAGATGGCTGGTGCCACGTCTAAAATCGTTTCATAGCCTAACCCTTTGGCAAAATCAATCAACGCTTTAAATTTTTTCTGCACGTTTTCTTTGCCGTCGCTCACTTCCAACATACTCATAAAAATGCGGCTAAAGCCATAATCATGGGCTAATTGCAGATAGGCTTTATCTGTTTCAAAATCACTGTGATCGGGATACACCGATACTCCTAGTTTTCTTTTCAACTTATCTCATCCTCATTTCTTCATAAAAAGCAGTAAAACGTGTCAGTAAAAGCGAACTGCAAACAATCGTCGCCGTCATCGTCAAAAATGGTCCCCATGGAAACTGACGGCTCAGTAGGATCGCTGCAGCAACGCCAAGAATCCCGAACAAAAGCATCCGCCAAAACGGCACTTCTTGAATTTTTTTCCCTTGTGCTGATTTTGTTAACCAAATTTGACAACCAAAAAATAAACAAATGGCATAAATCCCCATGTTTGCACCTCACTCTTTTTGTTTTCCTTAAGCGGCTGTTTCTTCTTCTTGCTCTCGGGCAATCTGTTGTTTCTCAAAGACTTTAAAGAATGGGTAATAGATTGCGAGTGTGATAAAGAAGTTGACGATTACTAAAATCGCTGCTGCGATACTCCAGTCTGTACTCATCCAGGCGGCGATTGGTGCTGGAATGGCAAACCCAAGTCTGGCAGCCATCATCGGTACGACGCCCGTAATGGTCGCGAAGTAAGAAATCGTTGTCGTAATCAACGGTGCCACCAAGAAAGGAATGCCTAAGATCGGATTCATTACGATCGGTGCACCGAAAATCACTGGTTCATTAATATTGAATAGGCCTGGCAAGATGGACAAACGGCCCAATTGTTTCAAGTATTTTGATTTGGAGAAGAAGAACAAAACGACCAACGCTAAGGTCGTACCGGCTCCACCGATCCATACGAACCATTGTAAAAATTGTTCCGTAAAAATATTAGGCAATTCATGCGCATTGCCAGATGCTTGGAAGGCTTCCATATTTTCAGCGATGGAAATATCCCAGAAGGGACGAATGACAGGACCCATGATGGCTGGTCCATGAATTCCCAGTACCCAGAAGAAACAGATCAAGAAGACAGTCAATAAACCACCAAACAAACTGTTACCCGCTAGCACATCTTTTAACGGCATCAACAAGTTACTTAAAAAGCCATTGATATCAAAACCGAGCATATGACGGATCACCCAGAACAAAATCAAGATCGCTCCACCGGGAATCAATGCCATAAATGAATTTGTCACTTCTGGCGGCACACCATCTGGCATTTTGATGGTGATATTTTTTACGATAAAGAAACGATAGATTTCAACGGACAAGATCGCCGTAACGATCGCACCAAACAAAGAGCCGGAACCTAGGTTGGCCACATTGATATAACGCCCGGCATCAATGATACCTTCCACAGAATCAAAGACTCGCAACGGTGGTGCAGCGGTTACAAGAAAGGACATCGTTGCTAAGATACCCGCAGTCAATGAATCCAGCTTGTAGCTTTTGGCTAGCGATGAAGCAATCCCATACGTTGCATATAATGCCAATAATCCTACTGTATAACGAAAGGGAATATCCAAAACTTCCCGATACGGTTCGATCACCGCAGCGACCGATTCAATGGGGAAATTCAGCAAAATCGTAAAGAACGACCCAACGATCGTTAATGGTAAAGTAGCGATGATCCCCTTTCGAATCGCTACCATGTGCCGTTGCATCCCCACTTTATTTGCAATCGGCATCAATTTCTGTTCAATAAATTCTACAAACCCTTTCATAATTGCCTCCTTAGTTTATAACATTATAATGTTTATACAAGGATAATAGCACAGAGGATCAAGGTTCGTAAATAGTTTTTTAAACAGTAGATAAAATAATCTTTTCGCAATAACATTTCTTACAGTAACCATCAAGCGTCCTATCGTTGTCCTTTCGGTCGATACTGATACATAAATCGATTTTGGATGACGGTACAATTGATGATAAGTAACAAAATGAAAACTGGCGCCAAAGGAGTGCGGATCAACAGGAAAAACAAACTGAGTAAGAAAAGTAAGGAAACAAGTAATAGTTTCCAAAAAGCCAGCGTGATTCTAGCATTATTTTTTTCTAAAAGAAGATGGGTCAGAAAAATCAAGAGCAAACAACTCACTACTAGAACCATTCTACTCACCTTCTTTAACTGTTTCTAGCTCTTGCGCCACTTGAAGTTTCTCAAATGCTTTGAAGAATGGATAATAAATCGCTAACGAAACGAAGAAACAGACGAAGACCATCAAACAAGCAACCCAATTCCAATTTGAGGTAATCAATGCGCCAAGAGGTGCGGGAATTGAAAATGGTGGTTTGACCATCATCTTAGGCATCCAATTTAAAGCGGTAACGATATAAACTATAATGGTATTAGCAATTGGCACTAGAATAAAGGGAATCGCCAATAGCGGATTCATTACAATCGGTGTCCCAAAGATCATTGGTTCATTAATATTAAAAATTCCCGGTAAAATGGAAAGACGCCCCAATTGTTTTAAATAGTTTGAACGGGAGAACATAAACAAAACAACCAATGCAAGCGTTGATCCTGTTCCACCCATTTGGGCATACCATTGATAAAATTGCTCGGTAAAAAGATTTGGTAGATCAAAGGCAGACATCCCATTTTGGAACAATTCTGCATTTTCTAAAATTGCCTGATCCCAAAACGGGCGAATGATGGGACCTAAAACGGCATGGCCATGAATACCCAATACCCAGAATACACAGATTACAAATTGTGTGATGATCCCACCAATCAAATTATTTCCCGTTAAGAACCCTTTTAAAGGAGAGATGGCGATCGTCAACAATCCATTTAAATCAAAACCAAAAAAGTGTCGCGGAATCCAAAAGACTAAGATAACTAGCAAGGTTGGTAGGAGTGCCGCAAAGGATTCTCCTACCACAGGAGGTACGCCTTCTGGCATCTTGATTTCCAAGTTTTTTGCTTTCGTAAAATGATAAATCTCTACTGAAACTAGCGCCGCAATGATCGCACCGAATAATCCTTGTGATCCAAGTGAAGCAATGGGTAAATACCTTCCTGCAAGTACGGCATCTCCTGTCGTGCTGATGCCTTCCGCCAAATTGATTGGAACGACCATTAAAATCGTCGCTAACATGGATAAAAACCCACTTGTTATCCGATCGAGTTTGTAACTTGCACCTAAGTTGGAGCCGATCGTAAATGAGGCATAGAGAGACATTAGCCCCACCGTAAATCGAAAAGGAATGTCAAGTGCCGGTAAATAAGGAGCGACCCATTCGGTATAACCAGGAATCGGCAAATTTAAAATAATGGTGAAAAAAGAGCCAACGATCGTGAGCGGCAAAATAGAAATCAACCCATTTCGAATTGCCTGCAAGTGCCGCTGCTGTCCAATAGCATTGGCAATCGGTAATAACTTCATTGCAACCGAGTCTAAAACTTTCATTATAAAAACCTCCTAAAATTCGTTTGAAAAACCATTTCTTTGAATCACTTCTTTAAACCATAGACCAGACTTTTTCATCGTTTTTTCTCCTGTTTCTAAATCTAAGCGATAAAAGCCATAGCGATTTTTGAACGCATTTTGCCAACTCCAACAGTCCACAAATGTCCACATGTGATACCCCAGACAGTTACTACCCTCCGTCATTGCTTGGTGAAGCTCAATTAAATGCTCTTTTAAAAAAGCAATCCGATAGTTGTCTTGTACTTGCCCCCCTTCGATAAATGTTTCTTCTCCCTGAATCCCGATGCCATTTTCTGAAACAAACCAATCAATATTCCCATATTCTAACTGGATTTTTTTGGCGATATCATACAAGCCATGAGGATAAATCTCAATCCCCCTTGAAGTATTCATCCTTCTGCCGGGCATCTCGTAATCATCGTAAAACCATTCTGGCGAAAAAACTCCCTCGGGATTAGGCAATGATTCTTTGGCTTTCACTCGCCGTGGACGGTAATAATTGATCCCTAACAGATCAATCGTTGTTTCAGCAATCAAGGCAAGATCCTGTTCTTCCACTCGTGGCATTTGGTCGTAGCACGTTAAAATAGACTTTAACTCTTGAGGGTAACGACCTTTTAATATCGCTTCATTAAGGGAGCGAGTATAGAAGAGGTCTGCCATTTCCGCTGCCTTTAAGTCGGCAGGATGTTGGCTTCTTGGGTAAACTGGGATCACATCCATGATGATACCGATTTTCCCTTGATAAGTTCCTTGTCGAAAGACCTTAACTGCCTCACAGTGAGCAAGGATGATATGATGAAGTACTTGTGCCGCTCGTTTAAAATCAACTACATAAGGATAGTGCCGGTCATGCAAATAGCCGGCTTCTGCTGGAATCATCGGCTCATTAAAGGTAAACCAGTACGCAACTTTCTCATGAAATAAATCAAAACAAATTTTCGCATACGCCCGATACGCTTCGATGACCTCACGATTTTCAAATCCGCCGATTTCTTGTAATTTCATTGGCATGTCAAAGTGATAAAGATTGATAAACGGTTTGATGCCTCTTTGATTTAACCCATCAAGCATTCTGGTATAAAAAGCAACTGCTTCTGGATTGACTTCCCCTGTACCTTCGGGAATAAGACGTGACCAAGAGATCGAAGTCCGAAAAGAATTAAAAGAAAGTGCCGCCATTCGATCCAGATCCGCTTCCATTTCCTGATAAAACCTTGATGTATGTTCTGTTGTAACTCCTTCAAAAAACCGATGGTTATAGTTTTTTGATGCATAATCCCAAATGTTTTCTCCTTTCTTGTCTCCAGCTATCGTTCCTTCTGATTGTGTCGCACTCGTTGCTGCACCCCAGAAAAAATTCTTTGAAAAATTATACGCCATGTCGCCCTCCTACAATTCCTTTTTTACTAAGCGAAGCATCGCTTACATCGTTGAACAACGAAAGTATAGCATGAAGTAAAATCAATATAATGTTATAATCCTAAATAGAGAACGTTTTCATCCCTTGTCATTTGTTCCACAAAAAAAACACTTTGTTACGGAGGTGCATCATGCTTTTTCTTGTCTACAATCCTGAACTTACTGCACTAGAATACGAGGTTTACCTATTTGTATCAAAAAACTTGGCTTCAGTATCTAAAATGAAGATGAAAGTACTTGCCAAAGAGACCCATACCAGTACTGCTAGTATTAGCCGCTTTTGCAAAAAATTTGAATGTGATACGTTTACCGAATTTAAGATCAATTTGCGCTTTTACTTAGATTCTCTCGTAAAATCCAAAATATCCGATAGTGATGAGTCCCAAACAATTGATTTCTTAAAGCGAGTAAACCAACCCTTTTTATCTGAAAGAATCGATCGAGCAACAGAGATTCTTAAGAACAAAAGCTTTGTGCTATTTATTGGATCAGGTTTATCTGAAACGATTGCGGAATATGGTGCACTCTATTTTACTGACTTAGGAAAAACGGCATTAAAAGTTGATGATCCCTCAAATTATCCTATCGACTGGTTTCCAGAAGACATATTGTGCAAAACCGGTATCATTGTTTTGTCGATTTCCGGGGAAACACAAGAAATGATTCGATACTTACAAAAGTTAAATCAAAAAGAGTGTCAGATTATTGCCATCACGAATACGGAAGATTCAACCATCAGCCAGTTATCCGACTTAACGGTGCCCTATTACATCGAAAGAGAGACCATTTTTAAAGCTAGTCAAAAAAAAGAGAAAACCATTGAACTGACTTCTCAGCTACCAGCAATCTATTTAATTGAAAAAATTGCCAAAAGAATACGCCTATCAGAAGAATTTCTCTGATAGGCGTAGGTAGTTTTAATTATTCAGCGGCCTTCACAATCAGTAACTAAATCAAATAAAAGTTCCACCAAATAAATGGCTGGAATTTGTGAGGACAATGAATCAGCTTCTTGATTATCGGAATAATAATAAGCAAAATTTCGCTCAGATAGTTTAGCAATTGACGTTGTTGAACGATTTGTCAGTGAAATGGTTGAAATTCCAGAGAGGCTACATTCAGTGATCAAAGATTCAAGGAATGGATCGGCGCCTTTATTAGAAAAGACCAGCAACGTGGTTTCGCTACCTAAGGTTCGCCAAACGGATTTAATCGATGTTGCTTCTTCCTCTACGCTCACGATCTTATCTAAACGTGCAAACTTTTGTTGGGCATAGCTCAAAGCAAGTGTCGATTCCCTATCACTGGCTAAGATCAAAAGTTTTGCTTTACTTATTCGTTTGGCGATCGTTAATAATGTTTCTCGATAGAAGGATTCATCCATACGTTCAAAAAAATAGTGCAGGGCTTTTTTATCTTGTTTGAATAATCGATCAGTCTTTCCTTGTTTCTGTAACGTCTTTTTCAATTTGATTTTAAATTCTGAAAAACCTTCGCAATCAAATTTTCGACAAAACCGCAGAACAGTCGTTGAGCTAGTTTTTGTTGTATCAGCCAGTTCACGAATAGACATCGAACAGACTTCTGCTTGCTGATTTAAAACGTATTGAAATAGTTGCCATTCTTTCTTACTGAACGACTTATTCTTGGCAGTGAGTTCCATTCGTTTTCTCCTTGTTACGCCCCTTCGTCTCCAGCAATCTTCTTCTCATAAATAAAATCATCCATAACAAATCCCGAACCAATCGTAACGGTGCGTTCAGAAACGCGTTCAAAGCCGCGATGTTCATAAACAGCGATCGCTTGCTGATTTTGTTTGTTGACGTTTAAATGCAACGTTTTGCCTGAGGCGATTTCCTCATACCAATCAAAGACTTGGCTGGCATAGCCTTTGCCTCTAGTGGATTGGTGGAGATACAATTTACTTAAATAAATCTGCTGCGGCGTTTCTTCATACGCTGTATACCCCACTGCTTGGTCACCTTCCATTAGTAAAAGATAGACGGCTCCTTGCTGGACTTCGTTTTGAATCGCTGCTGGTGATTGATAATGAGCCAGCATATACGCGACTTGATCCAAACCAATGATTGGTGTAAACACTTCTGGCCAGATTTCTTTGATCAAACGATCCAACGTTTGGAAGTCTTCTGGTGATTGAATGATTTTTTGTGTAATTGCCATAAGAATCCCTTCTCTCTGTTGCTGTGCGAAACAGAAACTCGCTTATAAATATCTCTATTATAAGGGAAGAACCAAAAAAAGAAAGGGCACGTTGAATAAAGATCCCTAAAAGTTTCAAAAGATGGTAAACTAGAAGTGAAAAAATGGCTACTAAAAGGAGGTAGTAATACGATGCAACTCTTACAACTACTTTTACTAGCAATCATTTTTGTTTCTTTCTTCATGGTGTTGATTACACGGGTTTTATCGATGACCAATGGCTTGATCTTTTCTCGTTCTCCTCAGAAATTTAAAGCACACGCTCATGATTCTAACTATGAAAAAGAACGACAAGCAGGCAAGCGCTTGAAAGAGATTATATTTCGACGCATTATTCCTTTAGGTATAGCCTCTTTGCTCGTCTATGGATTAACCGCACTATTAAACGTCCTTTAAAAGTTTTTTAAAAGACTTGAACAAATCGAAAAATAACCGGCATCTTTTCCTGTTGATCAATGCTCCCTCGCTTTCGCTGCGGGGAACATCAATGCATAAGATGCCGTTTTTTTTTATTTGCTTACTGCTGCTTTAGAGGCTTGAACTTTTTTCAGTAAAGCGAAGAGGACTTGGCTATCATCGATAGCCGCAATATATTGTTGGCAAAGTGCCATCATTTCTGTTTCATCCATTTTATCTAAAGAAATAACTAATTCATTTTCTACTACCTGCTTATTATTCATAGGGCTCCCTACTTTCTTCCTTTGTTACCTCTAGTTTGCCATGAATGAGCAGGTTCCGTAAGAACTTTTCAGTTTACAAACAGGAAACGGGTGGTTTACATCCTTGTCCTACCAAGGTTTTGCCAGAAAATTTATTCGGTAGCTGGCTCAATGTGGATGTCAGTATCAAACACCTGAAAACGATCAGCTAAGAGATCTTCAATAGCATCTGCCACGTTATGACTCTTTTCAACCGTCAAAGATTTGTCCATCGTCACGACGACATCAAGAAAAACATTGGCGCCATACATTCTTCCTCGAATCGATTTAACAGATTTCACTTCAGAAAAACCAGCGATTGCCGCTTCATACTCCACGACTAACGATTCATCAAACCCATCAGAAAGTGAAAAGGCACTCTCGCGAAAAATGTCAACGGCAGTTTTGATAATCAAAAGAGCTACCACGATCGCAGTCAAACTGTCTAACCAACCGATACCAAATGAGGCGGCAAAAATAGCGATCGCCGTTCCAATACTCGTCCACGCATCGCTGCGGTTGTCTTTAGCAGCTGCTAGCAAAGCGGAGCTTTTTACGCGAGCGGATAATCGCTTATTGTAGTAATACATACCATACATCAAAATAGCTGAAATGATACCGACGACTGCCGCAATCATATCGGGACTTTGCGTTTCACCGAGTAGAATCGTTTGAATGGAGGACCATAAAACCTGCAGACCGACCGCCAGCATAATCAAGGATGTTACGAGACTCGCCACATTTTCTGCTTTCCAATGACCATATTTATGGTCTTCATCTGCTGGCTTTTGAGCCAAACGCAAACCGATCAAAACAGCGATAGACGCTACAATATCCGTCGCATTGTTTAATCCATCCGCCCATAATCCTTCAGAGTTTGCCAAACGACCAATAACTAGTTTGGCGATGGAAACAAAAATGTAGGCAACGATACTTAAGATAGCGCCTCTTTCTGCTTGTTTTAATTCTGCATATCTTGTTTGATTCATGTCATCCCCTCCAATTAGTCAACTTGAAAATAATAGCTGAAATTTTCATCAATTGCATCATTTATTTGAGAGATTTTATTTTTTAGGAGTGGCAAACATTCACTTCTAGTGAAACGAATTTCTGTTCTGAGGTTACCAAAAAAACAGGACTCCCAAGGGAATCCTGTTTTTTGCTTTTTTTCTTTCACAAAGAATCGCTGCTACTCGTTCACCAGCAGCTGTCGATTTCTTTCACTGAATTTCTCATTATGGGAAGAAACCATCGCCTGTGGGACACTGGTCGGCTCTAAATAGTGTTTGATTTGGTTGACTGCTTGCGCAGCATCTTGAAAGGCGCCTGCCAAAAGATTCACTTTGCCTTTGAAGTAATGGATGTCACCAGCTGCAAACACACCGGGATGGCTAGTTTTTGTGGGGATCTCGCAATTGAGATAAAAATCTTCATGACGTGCGAGATCAAAGGAAACTTTATCTAACAAGGCACTGTCCCGGTCATAGCCATGTTGGATCAACAAATGATCGCATAAAAAATCGATCGTTTCTTGGTTAGCACTGTCTTTTAATCTTAGAACCATATTGAAGGTTTCGGCTTGATTCACCCCGTCAATCGTGTGATTCATCAGCACTTGAATCCCTTCTGCTTTCATCTTCTTTACTTGTGCTTCATGGGCCTTCAATTTCTCGCCCCGATAACAAAGCGAAACTTTTGCCCCATAAGACGCCGCTTCAATCGCATAATCAACTGCTGCATCCCCGCCGCCAGAGATCACAAGATGTTTGCCTTGGATCGCTTGCTGGTCAGGAAACTGATAGTGGATATAGTTGTCGACATTATTATGGATGAAACAAGGCAATTTTTGCGGAGAAACGACACCGCCGCCAATACAAACTAAAACGGTGCGTCCAACATGGGTCCTCCCTTGGTCATCAACTGCATAAAAAAGATCGTCTTCCTTGGTCAATTCGATGATTTTCGTTTTCAGATAGATCGTTGGATCAAACAACTTAGCCTGTTCAATCAAGTGTTCTTTGACTTTCTTCCCCTTGGTTGGCGGCAATGCACCCACATCCCAGACCATTTTTTCAGGATAAAAATTGATCTTCCCGCCTAATTCGGCTTGTGCTTCAAACAATACGACCGATAGATCACGTAATCCAGCATAAAAACTCGCATAGAGCCCCGTGGGCCCTCCTCCGATAATCAGAACATCTGCTATAGTGGTCATTGGCTAGCCTCTCTCCCATAAATGAAAATCATTCTCAATTAGTTAGTTCGATTATAGTCAACGAAACCGTGTTTGTAAAGAATTTTCTGAAAACAAATTAATTAACTTAGCCGATTATTTTTATTTACATTGTAAAGAAAAAAGCCTTTTCCTAAATATCTGCTAAAGAAAAAATGAGTAGAATGTTATTTTTTCTCATTTTATCTAGTGATATGTTTGTGATAGCTACTGACTTCAAGGTATACTCTTAGAAAGTAGGTGAAAAAATGGAAGTTGAAAAATGTTACGCACCCTTACCGGATGGGTCTGTCCTCTATTACGAAAAAACCGGTTCAGGATGCCCTCTTTTTTTATTGCACGGAAATGGCGGTAGCAGTGCCTATTTCTCAAAGCAGGTCGACGCATTGCGACAAAAACATCAATTGTACTTAATCGATAGCCGTGGGCATGGCAAGTCCACTAACACACAGAAAAAGATCGATTTTTTTAAAATGGCAACGGATCTTTTAGCAATCATTCAGCAAGAAAATTTGTCTAAAATCGCCCTATTAGGATTTAGTGATGGGGCTAATCTAGCAATGGTCTTTTGTCATCTTTACCCTGAGTATGTTAGTTGTATGATTTTAAACTCGGGCAATACTGAGCCACGGGGAGTTAGACTCTTTTCTCGAATGGGGAGTGTCTTGCAATATCTGATCGTTTGGCTTTGTTCCCCATTCTCAAAAGGAATGCGGGGCTTTCTCCCTATTTTGGGATTGTTGTTTCGTCCAATCGGTTTATCTACAGCCGATTTGAATCACCTCAGTGTGCCGACATTGATTTTGGTCGGCAAACGTGATTCGATCAAGCTTTCCCATTCATTTTATATTGCAAACAGTATCCCTCAGTCCAATTTTATCGTCGTCAAAGGACAAGGACATAGTTTTGCACGAAAGAATCCAGAGGTATTTAACACGAAAGTATTATCTTTTTTAGAAAAGGTCGGTGAATAACTATGAGAATCTTTACTTGGCTCCGCGACCACCGCTCACTGTTTAAAACACTCTTCTTGATTGCAGTAGCCGTGATCGTGTTGGGCGAACTGCTTTCATTAAGCAAGACGATCTCCATTGATCAATTAAAAGAGTTGTTTGCGCAACTGGCACTTTGGCGAGTGGCATTAATGGCTGTCATTGGGTTATTATGTGTCTTGCCAATGGTCTTATATGACATTGTCTTGAACCGCCTATTAGGGGACAAACCTGATCGCCGTTATTTGCTGGAAACCAGCTGGATCATCAACACTATGAACAACTTAATCGGCTTCGGCGGCTTCATCAGCATCGGATTACGCTCGGAATTTTACGGCAAAGGAAAAAAAGGCAAAGAAGTTGCCCAAGCAATTTCGAAGATTTTTATTTACCTGATGTCTGGTCTTTCGATTTTATCCCTTGCTGCACTAGCCTTCGTCTTATTTGGTCCAACGACAGATTATCTGCAACAGTATTGGATCTGGCTTTTAGGCGGTAGTCTTTATTTTCCAGTTGTCTATGCCCTTAGTTTTTCCAAAAAAAATGCTTACTTAGGTGGACTGCAACGGCGTGATCGTCTGCAGTTGATCGCCGCTTCCTTATTAGAATGGCTAGGTGTTTTTGCAGCCTTCTTTACGACTGGTCTCTTGATGGGCATCTCGGTGGATGTGTTTCAATTGTTGCCACTTTTCATCGCTGCCTCCGTGATTGGGATCGTTTCGATGATTCCCGGAGAACTTGGAACCTTTGATGTAATGATGATCATGGGAATGGGCTCACTGCAGATTCCCCGTGAAAGTGTCATTGCTTGGCTGTTGCTTTTCCGCCTGTTTTATTACATCATTCCCTTTTTGATCGGTTTGCTTTTTTTCTCAAAAAATGTCGGCGTCTCCCTCAACCAGCGCTTTTCTGGTATCCCCAAAAGCTTATTGTTGGAGGTATTCCATAAGATCGAAGTGTTGCTGCTTTATTTGACGGGAACGATGTTGGTGCTCTCCGCCACGATTCCAGAAGCCTTTGATCAAATCAAATGGTTAGCCCACCTCAATCCGATTCGCTTGAATTTTGTGATGCAGTACCCGAGTATTTTTCTCGGTTACCTCTTTTTAATTGCCGGTCGAGGTATATCTGCCCGTGTCAGTTGCGCGTACGTGCCGACGCTTTTGTTGATTGTAGCAACAATCGGTTATGCTATTTTTGCTGGCTTCCGTTTTTCGACCATGCTGTTTCTTCTATTATTATTAGCAATCATGATTTTTTCAAAAAGCGAGTTGTTCCGTAAACAACTCGTCTTCTCGTGGGAATGGCTGACGATCGATGGTTTGTTAATTGGTTCGTTGACGATCCTCTATGTCATTATCGGGGTCTACAATATGCCTCATATCAATCGACATCCAACGCATCACCATTCGATGGATTTTTTGCTTTTCCCTTCTGAAAAATTATGGCTGCAAGGGTTCGTTGCGATTTTATTCGTCGCCATTGCGATGCTGCTGTTTGCCCGGTACTTGATGGGACCAAAACACCAATTAGGCGTCAGTGCTGCCACTGATAAAGTGAAACATGTTTTAAATACTTACGGTGGCAACAGCGACAGCCATCTGGTGTATCTAAAAGACAAGAAAGTATACGTGTATCCAGAAATTGGCGAGCCGACGGTCTTTTTTCAATTTACGACCTTTAATAACAAATGTTTAGTCATGGGGGATCCTTCTGGGAAGCAAGCAGACTTTCCACAGGCACTGGAAACTTTCTTAACAGAAATGGATCAATGGAATTATCTGCCGGTCTTTTATGAAAGTAGTGAAGAAATGGTGATGCTGCTGCATGAATTTGGGTATGACTTTATCAAATTCGGTGAGAAAGCTTATGTGGATCTACCTAGCTTCACCCTCTCAGGAAAGAAAATGAAGGGACAGCGAGCATTGAACAATAAGATTACTAAAGAAGGCTTTACTTTTGATGTGCTCACCCCACCCTTTTCAGCCGAAACATTTGCAACGCTTAAGGAAATTTCTGACAACTGGCTAGATGGACGGAAAGAAAAAGGGTTCTCCCTTGGGTTCTTTTCAGAATCCTATCTAAGCACCGCACCAATTGCTGTCGTCCGAAATCAGCAACAGGAGATCGTCGCATTCGCTTCCTTTATGCCCACCTATCAAACAGGCCTAGCATCCATTGATTTGATGCGCCACGATCCTGAAAAAGCGCCGAATGGAACGATGGATTTCTTGTTTATTCAGCTATTCGACTATTTTAAAGAACAAGGCTACCAACAATTTGATTTAGGCATGGCACCATTAGCCAACGTTGGTACTTTCCGCAGCAGTTTCTTGCAAGAGCGGATCGCCTATCTCGTTTACACCTTTGGTTCTCGTTTCTATTCTTTTGAAGGGTTACGCGAATACAAACAGAAATATGCCGCTTCTTGGTCCCCTCGCTACATTTTATACTCTCGGGATAGTTGGATCGGGTATGTCATGATGGCCCTCTTGATCGTCGATAATCAATCGGCGGAAAAAACGAAGTAAAAAAGGTTCCCATACTCCTCTTTCTTTTCGGAGTATGGGAACCTTTTTCAATTGTTGTGCTTAACTTATTCAGCCGATTTAGATGGTGCATTTTCCCAAAGTTGTTTGACGACTGGAATATTTCCCAGTTCCGTCATATTTGATGGCAGAATGACCGTATTGGTATTGCTATTCACCACATCTCTGAAGGCTTCGATCCCTAGATATGATAGTGAGCGCTCGTCGAGCTGGCTTTCTTTGATTGCTTCATTGATGGCTAAAATCCGTTTGCGTTCAGCTTCAGTGATTTTCGCGATTCGTTCTGCTTCCGCCTCGGCATCAATCCGTACACGCTTTGCCCGCGCCTCGGCATCGATTTGAGTTTGTTCCGCTCGGGCTTCGGCGTCGATCGTCATTTGAGAAGCTTTGGCTTCTGCACTCAAGACTGAAGAAGATTTCTCACCTTGGGCTCTTGTGATCATCGATTCTTTGTCTCTAGAGGCAGTGATCAATTTGTTCATTGATTCAATGATTTCTTGCGAAACTTTGATTTCCCCAATGTTGATTCGGTCGATCGCTAACCCATAGCCTGCCGTGATATCTTTGATTGAAGTAAACAATGCTACGTTGATTTCTTCAGTCCCATTTAAAACTTCATTTAAATCCATTTTCCCGATGATTCCCCGCAAGTTCGACTGGGCATCTTGGATCATTGAAACAACGGAGTTTTCATTTTCGTAGACAAAGGCACGCACATCTGTGACATGGTATTTGATTGCTTCATCAATTTGAACGATTACATTATCTTTTGTGATTGCACTTTGGGGTTCGATCTCCAAAGGAATCTGTTTCAAGGACACTCTTTCTCTAACTGTATACAAAATCGGAACAAGAAAATGAAGCCCTGGTTCCAACGTTCGAACGTACTTCCCAAAACTTTCGACAACTTTGACTTCCCCTTGACGAACGATCACAGCAGTGCTTGCAATCAGCCAAATCAGAATCACTAATACTAAAATAACTAAAATAATTTGGATAATGATCATTGTAAAAACCCTCTTCCATTTTCAAATAATGTATTGTTTACACGGGTCAATAAGACACCGTTTTCAACCCCGATAATCTCTAACATGACATTTTCAGCAGGAATCCCTGCAATCACCCGATATTCTGTATAGGTGCCATAAAGCCGTATATAGCCTGAATAATGATCCGTCAACGATCGAAAATAGCGCCCTACCGCTCGTTTTTCCATATAATCTACGATGATTTTCACCCTCTTTGCCTTCATGCAGTAAATTTGAAGCTTCAAACTCATTTGTTAATCTATTACAAGTGTTACTAACTATGATAGCACGTTTCACCCAAGAGAACAGTAAACTTATGCTGATTCCGCTTTTTTTTAGAAAAAAAAATAGAACGAAAACCAATTCCTTGCATTTTTCATTTAAATTGCATACAATTTAATTGTACAAAATATAAAAATCAGGAGTGAAGAAATGATGAAAAAAATGTATTCGACTAAAATGATCAACACTGGTGGCCGTTCAGGAGAAGTACACAGTCCCGATCATTCATTTGAGCTAAACATCACTGCACCTGGCAAACGTGTCGAAAATGCTACCAATCCAGAACAACTTTTTGCAGCTGGTTTTAGTGCTTGCTTCAACAGTGCCCTTGAATTGGTGAAAAGCAGCAAAGGAATCGATGGTGCTTCTACGGTGAGCGCACAAGTGACCTTATACGCAGAAAGCGAATCCAGTTTTGTCTTGGGTGTTGAGATCGAAGGTCAAATCGAAGGATTGTCAACAGAAGAAACACAAGAATTGCTTGAGATCGCTCATACCGTATGTCCTTATTCAAAAGCCACAGCTGGCAACATTGAAGTGACTGTCAAAGCCGTTAGCGAGTAGACTTTCGTTGAAAAAACAGCTATGATAAGAGGCGGATATTAGAAAAAGGGGTGAAAACATGAATGTCTTAGCGTTAGAAAACCAATTGTGTTTTCCTCTATACGCCGCTTCAAAAGAAATTATCAAACAGTACAAAGACTTACTGGACCCGTTGAATTTGACCTATACCCAATATTTAGTGATGTTGGTGTTATGGGAAGATGAAGCGATCAGTGTCAAAGCATTGGGGAAGCAATTATGTCTCGACTCTGGCACACTGACACCGGTTTTAAAAAAGCTTGAAGCAAAAGGCTACCTAGCAAGAAATCGAAATCAAGACGATGAACGTTCTTTGCGGGTCACATTGACTGACTCAGGCAAAGCGCTCCATGAACAAGCGTTAGAGATCCCCTACAGAGTGACCGAATTCTTGCCTCTTGAACCGGAAGAACTGTCCGTGCTCCATCAATTGACGACAAAAATGGTACAAAAATTTCAAGAACAAGAAAAATGATCCGCTGTTTTCACAGCGGATCATTTTTTTATCATGCAAACGAGTATTCTTTAAGAAGCTTTAGTTTTCAATTCACCAATCACATTTAGCAACTGGGTTAATTGTTCAGGATCTTCGATTTTTCTGATGGCGATTTTCACTAATTCAAAAATCTGGTCATCGGTTAGGCCTGTCTGTAATATCTCCAATTCACTTACAGCTGGCTGAAAGCGACGAGCCAAGACTGATCCGCTCATTTTGATACTTGCAATCTCCAGAACTCCTTTGTTTACTAACTTGCGAATCACGGACAGTGATGTGTTACGGTTTAAGCCGAAACGTTCACTAAATTCTGTACAGCACAGAGGTTCATCCACAGCCCAAAAACAAACTAAGACTTCCCACTCTTTTTTTGAAAAACTCAAGTAATCCATAATTGCTCCTTTCCATGCCGATGAGGCTGGTTCTTATTTTCTAAATTAAAACAATCGCAGCTATTTCAGTCAGCTGGCTTTCCTCTTCCTTTTTTCGATTGTTTTTTCTTTCACTAAAAGGATTATATACCAATAATAATCTATTTTATTCATAATTTCAAAATAATTTTTATTTTAATGATAAATAACATGTTTAATTATTCTTTTTCTTGATAAAAAAAAACGACTAGATCAGCTAGTCGTTTTCTTACTCTACTTGATATTCCTACGAGAAGTGTTTATTGAACACTGAAGATCAAACTCTCATGCTCTTGTTCTTTTAAGGAATAGCCACAAAATTCTTTATTCAAATTCGGAAAATCACGTTCGATCATCTGAATAATCTCGATTTCCGTCAACAGTTTGTCTTCTGACAATTGCAGCGAGTTCAACAAAACAAAGCGAGAATCATAGCCTAAAATTTCCGGCATCAACCGCCAAAAATTTGTGCTGTCAATTTGTTGGATCGTTTGTTCCATAGCAACAATCAAGTTTTGCACGTGTTCATAGACTTTAGGATAATCAGATTTTAGTAGATCCAACAGTGCTTGGTCTAGCACTTTATCTAAATAAGCCTTTGTATCGGTATAAATTATTGAAGAAATCACTTATTTCATCAATCCTTTCATTCAAATGCCATATTCGACATTGTCAAGGATGGCTCCTTGTTCTTATATATAGCATACTATCGGTGATTTTCGTTCTCAGATTAAGGATAGAATATAGAAAAAAAAGAGAAGCGTCTTTTCTTGTCCCCTAATCTTACTCCACAATAGCAAAATTTTGCTAAACTGATAAGCAAAGCGATTCAGCACCTATCGAAAATGAGAAAATTGTCAGATTTCCTTCCTTTTTTATCTATAGCGATTCCTACCCATCGGGCTCTGTAACTGCCAATAGCCTCGCAATTACACACTTCCACGCCTCCCCCCAATAAACGTAGGTTTTTTCTCATTTTAACAAACGTCTTACACAGCATAATTTCAGACAGAACCTTATACAACATGTATAATTAAATTATAGAAAGTCATCAAAATAAAACGAAACGAGGAGTGGATCACAGATGAAGAGTCATTGTAAATGTGGAAAAAAAATGAATGCCCATGAAAAAAGCTGTCCAGACTGCAAACACAAAAAACAGCAAACCTTAGAATCCTTGGAAAAATTCGTTAAATACGGCAGTTTTGCTTTAGCAGGCCTATCATTAGTTTTAAAAATTGCGAAAAGCCGCCAAAGTTAAAGGGACCGACATAAACTTTTAGACGAAAAAAACGCCTTCTAGGCGTTTTTTTTTCTATTCATTAATGATTGTACTCTCCAACAGCCAGTTGACTGTGCCTGTATAGGTACCTGGTAAAATCAAATCTAACTTGGGGAAAAAGCGAAAGTAGCAATCATATTCCTGAAGATCCAAGGTTAAGTCCGTTGCTCCTGTTGGCTCCTGCTGGAAAATCACTTGTTCTTCAGAAGTGACAGAAGCCACCAGCTGATTGGTCACCGGATCATAGAGTACCAACTGAATTTCTTCTGCCAATAGTTGCTGCTCTAGCATAAAATCCTTTATCTGTCCACTTAACTGCCAGGTTCCTTCGCTGGTATTGCTGATAGACAAAAGGGCTTCTTGATCAAAAGCAATCGCTATATAAGCAAAGCCATCGTCTCTGATGGATCGTACCAGTTCATTCAAGGTCACTGTCGCTGTGATTGAAGCAGGCGCACGCTGAAATTCTACAATCCCACGAAAGTCAATCCCATAATAACGTGTCGCCGATCGATTGCCTTCTGTATCGATCACATAGGAAGCCAGATAATAGGTTGTGCCTGGTTCTAGTTCTTCGGTGTCTAACACCAATGTATCCGTTAGCGGCTCCGACAATGTTCCCCGTTCAACCAACGCTGCTTCAGAGAAATCGGTTTCGGTGATTGTCACATCCTCCGTAAAGAACTCCGTGACATATATTTTGGCTTGGGTCGAGTTTTGGTCATCAATCGTGATCGGTATATAGGAATTGCGCTTTTGCCGCACGATCTGCAGGTCTGCTTTTGATTCTGCCAATGACGCCGAACCTGTTGTAAGCGTTGGTGGAAAGATTCCAGTCATTTGATAATAATGAATTTCTGGATCACCTGACGTCATACTGGAAACAAAAGCATTTCCATTAAAAACAGTTTGGACAGGGATGGCTATATCTAAATTCTGATTGAGCGGCGCTTCTGTGTAATTGACGGAAAAGTGAACGATGTATTCATCCCCTTTGACCATGTCAGGCAGTGTCGCAACCAATTGCCCATTTTCAATGACAAAAGGTAAGGCAGTTCCGCCTTCCGGCATGCCATTAACCATGATTTCACTGGCTTTTCCAAAATAAACCGCCTCGGGAACTAATGATAGTCCTTCTGGAAAAAGCGATGAGAGCAAGATTCCCGATTCCAAGTCAGCTAGATCACTGGTGCTTTTATAGGAGAGATAGGTCGCATAAGTAATGGTTTTGCTATTGTCGACAGTGGCTGGCTGGGAAAGTGTCGTACCAGTATCCAACAATAGTTTGACTGGGTCTTTTTCAAAAACACCGGTTCGCATCTCAAGTTCTACTAATCCTTCAACATCGACAAACGCCACTGCTTTTTCTTGAACATAGCCCCCGTTTGCACCAGTAAAACCAAAATAGACCGGTGCACTATTAGTCAGGTTCAAATTTGATTTGAAGGTGTCATCAACAGGTACCGTCACATCAACACCGAAATCTGGTACGGTGTAACGCAACGTTTGCGTTGGCTGATCAAAAACTACTGTAAAACTATGCCACACCCCATCGGAAATATCACTTACTGATACCGTATCACGATGATTTAAGACTTTATCGATAATCAGCCAGCCATCGGTGGTATATGCGTCATTTGAGCCGGGAAAATTCCATGCGATATGATGGCCGGAAGGAACATCGCGATCCATCATACCGTCCCCAGTCAAACCGGCATTATTATAGAACGTATCGAATTCAATCGCAAAACTTTGCGGGATTGCCCCCGTATTTAAAGGAGTCGTTCCTCCTGTATTTGACCAGACGCCAATCGTCGGTCCTGCTTGTTCTGCCAGCGCATTTAAGCCATTGCTTTGCATCACAAAAGCGAGCCCATCGCTGTCCGTTGCTGTATTATCGATACAAAATGCCATTTCTAACCGAAAAGAGCGAGTAAAAGAAACCGGCTTATTGAACCAGACACCACCACTGGAGTTGGTAGTAGCTCCATCATTAATCTGAACATAATTAACGCCCGGTTCCCCTTGTGGCGACCCCGCTTGTCCCACAGGAGTGATCAGAGAATCGTCAATCGCTAACGTAGGAAAATCTGGCGCAGATACCGCAGCATGGACGATTTCTTGTTTCCCACATAGCAGCAAAATGCTAAAAAAGAACACATAGCCCCATCGGATAATGCCAAACTTTTTCATCACTGTCCTCCGCTTTCTTCATTCTGATTCTTCTTGCACTGACAGCCTAACATCTGCTTCTGCTTTTTTACGTCTCCTATATAAAATGAACAAGAGAAGTAGGACAAACAGGAAGAGAAGTAGCCCTCCTGCATAGAGCCAGTACTGTTTTTGAAGATACGCTGCACCTAACGTTGTCTGACGGTTGATAAGGTTGGCTTGCTTGCGATCAACCACCACCGAATCCTCAAACACCCATGTTCCTTTAGGCGCATTCAACTCAATCCGTAATAGATAGGTCCCCGGTTCGAGAATGTTCTGATCAAAGGCACTAAACAGCTCCAAAACCGAATTCGGAGCTATTTGAAAATTCTCTGCAGAAAACCCACCGACCTTGTTGCCGCTATCTTGCTCACGTATCACTGTTTTGACAGTGATGTTGCCAAAGGCTGTGGGCTGATCATTGCGGATCCTACTTTTGAGAGCTGTAGAACCATATCTTTCCACCGCCTCAGAATTGACCAAAGACAACTGGGGGTCAGGCATGGTTGCTACATTCTGACGCAAGCGGACCCCTTGTTGAATTTTATAGTTGGCTTGCAGATTTGTTTGCTGACTTTCAGTTGTTTCCGCCGGTTCTTCTTCAAAGTCAAACACACCAAGTATTTCTCCTGCAAATTCTTTTGCCTTCATTGAAAGGGTAAAATGGACCTGACGACTTTCTCCAGGGTCAAGCTGGATCGTCTGTCTCGGATTTTCAATCAATTGACTAAACGAGATTCCTTGGTTCTCTTCGGCGGTCTGTTCTGCTTGGTACGCGATGATCCCAGTAGAGGCCGTATAACTATTTAGTGCTGCTGCTTTAATGGTCAACGGCTCTGAACTTGTATTATGAAGGGCAACGGTCAAATTCTGTTCGGTCTCATGATTTACCAGTAAGTCGAAATAACTGACGTCACTGACTTGATTTTGGGGAAGTTCTGGGGTTACAGTGAACCGTGTGGCCTGTGCATGACCGGTGACTTTCGTAAAGCAACACAAACTGATAAAGAAACTAATGAGTACGAAGCACTTGATTTGTTTTTTCATTGTCGCCCTTTCCTTGCTATTCTGCTTGATAGGTGTTTGATAATGTCCAAGTGATCGTTCCACTATAAGTGCCGCTGTTCACATTTTGTTTTGGTACGGTTAATGAAGCATTGGAAAAGTTAAAGTCATTGGTTGCTAAGCCGGTCGTCCCATTAGCAGAAGCGATCAATGTAGGTTCTGTTGCCCCTACCATCAATTCGGTGCCCGATACTAGCGTTGCATCGCCCGAAGCCGTTGAACCATTTAAAGTGACTTTGGCATTTGCTAGCTCGTTATCGCTGGCATTCGTCATTTTCGATAATTGCGCAGTCAACTGCCAGCCAGCTTGATTTGGTCCACGGTAATCCGTGATCGATGTCACTTCATCCGACGTTGTTTGAATTACTTGTTCATCGGTAGCGATATCTTGGATACTGCTTGTACCGAAGTTAAAATTGGTCACCTGATCCAGTGACAAGATTCCTTGTTCGATCGTTAGTGTTGCTTGACTCGTCATTGAAGCCGTTGGATTCGCTTCTGCTGCAGCTGCCGCAGTGGGCGCCATTCCTAAACCCATTCCGACCAAACCTAACATTCGTACCTTTTTGTTCATTTTCATCTCTTCCTTCACTTTTTTTTATGAGAAACCGAGGGTCATCAAAAAAACAGCCTTAAAAAATAATAATTTAATTGGTGTTTTTTCATTCTATTCTCATCTATCATAAGTATAATCCATCATGGTTATCATACGGTTCACAGATTTAGCGTAAAAAAAACGCCAAAAAGGAGAATCCCTTATGTATCGAGAATTCATTTCTCCCGCAGAAGAAAAGAAATTAGAGATTTTCAAAGTTGTCTGCAATTCCAACGGAGTGACATTGGTCCAACTGTCAGAAGTTTTGAATATCCCGCAAAAAAGCCTGCAAAAATATATCTATTTTTTAAATGAAGATTTGCAGCTGCTCTCACCTCACCTGCTTCTATCAAAAAATCATTACAATCAGTATTTTCTTGATCGAACAGAAGATGATGAACCTTTCTATGCACAATTGATGTATCATTACTTGCTCAACTCCACACAATATAACCTGATTCATTACTTGATTGGGCGCCCGCAAATGACCTTGACTCAATTATGTTTGGATTTGCATGTCAGCCAATCGCATATGTATCGGTTGATCAAGAAAATCAACCAACTATTGGAAAAATTTCAAATCCGAATTCGAACAGACCTGAATAATCGCATCGTTCTTGCTGGAAAAGAGCTTGATATCCGTATTTTCACCTACAGTTTCTTGACCCAAAGTGCGCCTGCTGATTTGTGGCTTTTGCCGAGTGTTTCCCATAAAAATGTCGAAGAATTTACGGCATTCTTTGCTGTTTCTCACTTTGATCCGTTGACGAAAAATAAACTCGCTGCATTTTGGCAAGCAGTGGTCAGCCGAACGATCCAGAAAAAATATTTACCGCCGATTCCTGAAAAATACATGGGATTGATGAATTTCTATTGTTTTTTACCAGAAGAAATTCTCGAATCACTTTTTTTGAGTGCCGATTATGCCTCAGAAAAGATGCTTCAGTCAGAGTATCTTTACTTGAATTTCTTTTTGCATGTCTTTTTGCCAGGGGTTGTTCCCCAAGAAAAGAATCAAACGATCATCCAAGAGATCAAACATTCTGATACTGATCTTGTGCGCTTTTTCACTGCAATGATCAAAGATTGGCACGATACCTTTGCTCCAAGTCAGGAAGCCGCCGAATTCGAAAAATTATTAAGCAGCTGTCTACTGGTCTTCAATCTATCGATCATTATCGGCATCGATCTTCTGGAAGTGTGGCAGCTAGAACACCAACTGTTGACTGAAAATGCTCCTTCCAAAGACAGAACCTATGAAGCAATCTGCACACTTTTACTGACCCATGTTGAAAAGTATCCATTTGCTGACTTGGATAAAGAGTATTTTGAACAGACACAGTTGCCTTATCTGGCTCATCTCTTGTATTTGGAAACACAGATGAATACGCCCCCGACCGTGTCGATCTATATTCAAACGACGATTCAATACCGCACAAAGCAAATGATTGAGACGAGGATTCGTTCGATTTATTCTAAAGCTTCTGTGACTTTCGTCAAACAAATGGAAGCCGCAGATTTATTGATCACGGATAATTATGAAGAAGTGATGTTTTCCGAAAAATTAGTCTTACTGTCTAACCTGCAAGCCGAGCAAGAGTGGGCAGCCGTTTTTGCAAAGATCAATCAACTGATGATGACCAAGATGTTTGCCGAACAAGGAAAATAAGTTGCCGATTCCATTTTCATCCGCAAAAAAAGCCCGAGCCTCTTTGCTCGAGCTTTTTTTCTACTATTTTAGTCCTAGGAATTTTAAGCGAAGAAGCTACCGCCAGTTACACTGTAAACTTGACCAGTTACATAACTTGCTTCATCAGAGGCTAAGAAAACATAGACTGGTGCTAATTCGACTGGTTGTCCAGCACGTTTCATCAGTTCTTTTTGACCAAATTCTGGAATCGCAGATTGTGGCTGTCCACCCGAAATTTGAAGTGGTGTCCAGATTGGACCAGGAGCCACCGTATTGACCCGAATGCCTTTTTCACTTAATTGAGCAGCTAGCCCTTTACTAAAGGAAGTAATAGCACCTTTCGTGGCTGCATAGTCTAAAAGATGGGCACTAGGCTCCGCACTTTGGATCGAAGTGGTCGTGATGATGCTCCCACCAGCTGGCAGATAATCCAACGCTTCTTGGACTGTCCAATACATCGAGATGATATTCGTTGTAAAGGTATCTTGAATTTGTTGTGTAGTCAACTCTTTGATGTCCTTCACCGCTTGTTGCATCCCAGCATTTAGAACCAACGTATCTAACCCGCCTAATTCTTTGGCTGCTTCATGAACCAATTGACGAGCGAAAGTTTCATCTTTCAAGTCTCCTGGGATCAAAACTGCTTTGCGTCCAGCTTTTTCAATGACTGCTTTGACTTCTTGCGCGTCTTCTTCTTCAAAAGGAAGATAGTTGATTGCAACATCGGCGCCTTCTTTGGCAAAAGCAATCGCTGCTGCTCGACCAATACCAGAATCACCACCGGTCACTAATGCTTTGCGTCCAGCTAATTTGCCTGAACCTGCGTAGCTTTCTTCCCCGCAATCAGGTACTGGCTGCATCTTTCCTTGAATTGCCGGTGCTTCTTGCACCTGTTTTTCAAATTTGCCATCATAATACTTCGTTAACGGATTGTTGATTTTTTCTGACATGCTCGTTTCCTCCTTGATTATTTCTACTTCTATTTGTCATCGTTTGTTATGACCTTACTTAAAAGTGTAAAGGAAGATGGAGGGAATGAAAAACGAAACGCTCACCAGAAAAAAAGCATCTGTAAGAAAACAGATGCCTAGTAAAACGAAAAAGCTGCGTGAATCAGTAGTGAAAACGCCCACAGGTATCTCACTATTCTTCTGGAAAATCGTAGTGAAATTTCTGGGTGCAGTGTTTGATTTTGCTACTTTTCTAGCAGTTCGAGGAGGGCCCGATGAAAGGCCTCCATCTCCTCCGCGGTCTGTAGAAAAACATCGGGATGACTGTGATGGCTGTCGATCATCCAGTGTTTCGTGTCTGTAACTTTAAGAAAATCTGCTACTACGGCGTCGGTTTGCTGCGGTTGTGCAGCTTGAGCGGTCTTCAAGAGATAGAAATCTTCAATCCCCCGCTGTAGTTGTTTATACCTTAGGGACAACAATAAATGTCCGTGATTGCCAGGATAGACGAAACAAAGATCACCGATCGGTAGTGAGCTCGTATTGTACCGAATATCGGACCGAGCATGTTCTGGCCAGCAATTGTAGGCCCAACGCAGAAAGCCGTCTGTTTTGAACTGATACGATAAGATTCCTTGCATTCGCGTCTCTAACAGGGGACTATGCAAAAAGGTATTTGGTTTGTCGGGATAATTGCAGACATAGTACTGCATCTTGCCCGGATGGCTTTGTGCTAGTGTTTCGTAATGGTTGCAAGTACAGTAATAGGAAGTCACAGGATGATCGATCACTGGCAGCAGCTCAAATAACACGTCTTCTTTATCAAAAGCAGCTTTGATCTGGATCGACGGATCAATTTCTTTTAAAACAGCTAACGAGGCTCGGAAACTGTCGATTTGATGTTTCTTCGGTTCGTCAGAAACGATGCGAACCTTCTCCCACAGATTCTTTCCTTTAAAATAATCAAATACTTGGCGTAGATACTCCTGCAACTCAGCTTTTTGATTAATAAAGCCAAAGGCGCCTTTCCCCTCATCATAAAAGCGAATCACCAATTTTTCTGGATGGTCCAAGTTGACTAACGGAAAAAATGGCGGTTCCCAGACCCCTAATAAACCAAACACATCAATTTCATCTTTGATGCCCGCAGCAAAAAAACAATCAAGGTAACGTGTCAGCACAGAAAAATCGCAGGACAGTTCTCCGTCTGGCGTCTTTTTGACCTTTACCATCGAATACTCATATAAATTGGCGGGATAATCTTTGACGATGTAATTGAACCAGCCCTTCCAAGGGATCTCTCCGGCGATCACTGTGATCGCTTTTTGTCCTATCGCAGCGAGACTCTCAGCCATTTCCTTGATCAAGTCAAAGTGGGCATCGCTCCATAACGGAACGTCAAAGGTGCGAGCCAAATTGCTGGGCTGCTGCCACATATTTAAGTGGAACGTTTCTAAATATTCTTTTGGAAAAGTAAAAGCGTCCACTTCAATCGTTAGGTTCTTTTCTAACAAGCACTCCTCTTGGCTAGTCAAGTGTGCCCGATAGACCTTGATTTTCACGGGATAAACTTTCGGTTTGATCGTCTTATCGATCTGCCACTCCAAATAAAGTGGTGCAAAGCGATCGCCAGGATAGGTTTTGGCAGTTCGTTCAAGTAATTTATCGGCGTACGCCAATTCCTGCTGACCGACATAATAGTCGACGAATTGCGCTTTGACCGGCAATTCGCTAAAAATCTCAACGCGTATCATGGGAATCTCGATTTCATCGGGGATCGAAAACTCGTCGCCAATAATATAATGATTGCGGTTGCCATCGTGCAGCAGCAACTGACAAGCAGCAGTACTGTTACGAACAGCTGATAACTGTTCAATCGCTTGTGGCTCTTGGGTGATCAATTCTGTTGAAGCCTTATAGCTTTCATGGACCAGGATTGCTTTCATTTTTACTCTTCCTTTCTAGGATCAATCAGCTGCAAAACAAGCGCTTGATAAGAAACATTCTCAAAAGCTTCTGGCATGATCGTTAGTAGTTGCTGCAAGCTGATGTTTTTTACGATTTTTAAGCGGCTTTTGTCTGCCCATGATGGAAAAGCCTGCAACAGCAAGCGTTTGTTTTCACCTGACTCGAGTAATGCCCGAATTGGCCACTGCCCTAAATCAGGAAACAAAGCTGGCTGGGCAACTTTATCTGCCCAGTTCAACTCTAGCCATTCGACGCATTCATCAAACCAACGGGCAAAACGTGGATCAACTATTTCTTTACGATTACCGAAGCGTTCGGTCGCCAAAGAAAGACCGTGACGTCCTTTTTGGAAAATATGACTTTCAAAGGGAACCTCGTGATCTTCTAGGGCCTGCAGATACGCCAATGAATTTTCGATAGGAACGACATTGTCTTCAAAGGTTGAAAACAAAAAGGTGGGCGGCGTATCTTTTGTGACACATTCCTCTAATGAAGGGGCATCGATCTTCATCACAGTAGCAAATGAAGACAATATCGCTGGGTAGCCTAAAATACATAAGCTCGGTTTCATTGAGGAGAGTGTTGATAACGCCGCTGCCAAATGGCCGCCGGCAGAAAAGCCGATCACAGCGATTTTTTCGGCATCGATTCCCCATTCACTTGCAAGTTCTCGGATTTTAGTAATCGCTTTTTCTGCATCTGCTAAGGAATGGCTGAAACTGCGATGTGTCCCTACATGATAGCGTAAGACCCCGGCGTGAAAACCTTGGGCAGCAAAATTTAAAGCAATCGGCTCAGCTTCCCGCTCACTACAAAAGGAGTAGCCGCCACCGGGAATCACCAAGACAAACGGACGATCGCCCACCCGTTCATACTCGGCTTTTTCCTCATGCAGGTACACTGTCAAACCGGCTTGCGCTTCTGGATCAAATAGATATTCCTGAAAAAACATCGCTTACTCTCCTAACCCGTTTTTATCGATGACGTTTTGATACCAATAAAAACTATCTTTCTTGTATCGCGCCAAGTCCAACAGCTGCTCGTCCGTACGATTGACATAGATAAACCCGTAGCGTTTAGCGATGCCTTCATGAGTACTGACTAGGTCAATCGCACTCCATGGACAATAGCCGATCACATCGACGCCGTCTTCGATTGCGAGCGCCATTTGTTCGATGTGCTGTTGCAAGTAGTCGATCCGATAATCATCGTGGATTTTACCATCAGTTGTCAAAACATCCTTGGCACCAATGCCATTTTCCGTGATCAAAAGAGGCAGACGATAACGGGAATAGATTTCGTTCAACGTAAAACGAAAGCCCTCTGGATCAATCGGCCAGCCGAATTCAGTCATGGGCAAATGGGTGTTTTCTACTGCTTGGAAAAAGCCGGGAATCCCGAAACCAGACTGTTGATCGAGTTTTGTCTCTTTTTGAAAATAGCTGCTGACGGTCATCGTATTATAATAATTCAATGCGATGTAATCACATGTTCCAGCCGCCAAAATCTTTCGATCTGCTTCAGTGACTGTCGGTGCTGCACCAATCGTCTCTAACAAATGCCATGCGTTATGGTTGTATGTGCCGAAAACAGCCGCATCTAGGAATAACCAATTTCTCAGCGCACTCATAGAAAGAGCTGCCAGCTGATCGGCTGGTTTTTCAGAAGCTGGATAGACACTGGCGATATTCGGTGCTGGGCCAATCTTGCCGCTAAAATTACCGGCATGAAACTGTTGGGTCACCAATGCTTGTGCCACTAGCATATGATGATTTTCTTGAAATTTTTCTTTCATGGATTTTTGACTCGTCCCAATGACCGAACCAGCAAGTGCCATCACATTTTGCTCGTTGATGGTTTGCCATAGCGGGACTTGATGGCCAAAGTTTTCGAACAGTACTTGGCAGTAATCAGCAAATGCTTGGATCGTCTCTCGGTTTTCCCACCCGCCTTGCTTCGCGATCATAACGGGCAGATCAAAATGGAATACGGTGACGATTGGTTGAATCTCGTTTTCTAGTAGCAGATCGATCAGGTTTTGATAAAACGCCAATCCTGCTGGGTTGACCTGACCATCGGGCATGACTCGACTCCATGATATAGAAAAACGATAGGCTTTTAACCCTAATTCTTTAAACAATTTCACATCTTCTTCATAGCGATGATAGTGATCTGATGCTACTTTAAAATCAGTGGTCCCTTGCGGAATCTCTTTGATGTCTTGCACTGAGGGACCTTTGCCGTCTTCTGCCCATGCGCCCTCTACTTGATAAGCACTAGTGGATGCTCCCCACAAAAATGCTTCCGGAAATTTACTCATCCCACGGTTCCTCCTTGGCTGCGCCGATCAAGTTGGCGTCCGCTTGAAAATAAGCGGCTTGGATCGCAACTGGCTGCAGCGTTTTCTCAATGATTGGTGCGGTTTTAAAAATAGCTTGATAGCTGCTAGATATGGCTTCGATCAAGCGTGGCTGACGGCTGATCCCGCCACCGATAACGATTTTCTCCAGAGCTAAAAGACACTGAAGATCGAAACACAAGACAGCGATTTCTTTGGTATAAGCTAAAAATAAAGCCTCTGCCTCAGGATCAGCAGTTTTCGTAAGGGTATCAAAGACCAAAGGACCATCAGGCGCGATAGCCATACTAGCAGCCAAACGCTCAATTAATCCGACAGCCGAAAGACCGATTCCCACAAAAGAGTCCGCGCCTCTCATTTGTCGGTCACGAATCATAAAACTGACTTCACCAGCTTGTCCATGATGCCCACGATAGAGTTTTCCATTGAGACAAAGACCAACTCCCACACCTGTTCCTAAAATGATTGCCGCACCATTTTGGATCCCTTGCAGATTGCCGGCTTTCATTTCCCCTAGCGCGGCGGCTTTTGCGTCGTTTTCGACAGTAACCTCTGTCACCATGCCATCGCTTAACTGGCAGATCAATTCTGGCAAATTTACCCCATCAAGGTATCGCAAGGCACCACCAAAGAAGACCGTCCCTGTTTCATTAACTGAACCAGGGACTGCGATAGCCACTTTCGTGAAAGAAACTTGACGGGCATAGCTTTGGAGGATCGTTTTGATAGTTTCACTAAATGCCGCCAGCGTTGCCGGGGTGGGAAAACTTCGTCCGTCGGTGACTTCATTTTTTTCAACCCATCCCGTTTTGATGTGCGTCCCACCGATATCAATTCCTAAATAAACCAAATGTGCCACTTCCTTTGTTTACGCTTGAATTTCTTCCACGACTTTTTCTGTCATTTTTGCTGCTTCACTTGCTTGCTTTTTTTCAGCAGCCATTTCTAATTCGTACTCTTTTTTATCCGCAATTTTTAGAAACGGATACCACATAACAATACCGATCAGCATACAGATAACCATCAAGATCGTGTAATTGAGCCCTCCTGAAAAGGGCATTTTGATAAAAGTCGGTGTAGTCCATGGCAATAGACTCATGGTTGGATTCAAACTGATTGGGAGGATCGTTGTCGCCAATCCCCAGGTCACAAAGCCAGCGATCAATTGTGTAAAGACTTGCGGAATAAAGAACAACGGATTCAAAATAATCGGCATCCCGAACATGATTGGCTCTGTGATGTTAAAGATCGACGGGATAAACGACAATTTTCCTAATTGTTTCATTTTTGCCGATTTGCTGCGGATCATAAAGAAGGTCACAAAGCCCATGAAGCCAGCAGCATACATGCCCATATAAATCACTGAAGGAATCAGATAAGGCAGCGCTTGTCCTTGTTGGTAAGCGGCAATATTTGAAACGACCATGGTCATACTAATCGCCCCGAGTGGTCCTTGTAAAACTGCATTATGAATTCCGAAAAACCATAAAACAGCTAATAATTCCATAATGATGATGATCGATAGCGGGCTGGCAACTAAGGAGTTCAACGGCGCATTGATCACATCGATAAAGAATTGGAAAATCGAACCGGATGAAGTAAACCCAAATAAGACACGTAAGACAAAGACGACTGCAAAAATGATCGTGACAACAAACACTGGTGCTAAAGATTGGGTTACCATTGGGGGAACACTATCCGGTAGCTTGATCATAATGTTTTTTCTCGATAAGAAAGCATAAAAGCGAGTGACCAACAAAGCGGTCAGCATGCCGATAAACAGTCCTTGCCCGCCTAAGAAATCAAGCTTCAAGGCACCAATCGTTTGTTCCACTGCTTGGCCATCTTGCATGACAGTTGTTGCGACGGTTTGTGGCATCAACATAATGAAACTAGCTAAAGAAATAATCGCTGAATTGCGTTCATTGCTTCCTAATTGTTTTGCGTAAGAATACGCCAAACTGTATACAACATACAAGGCAAAAACGCCAGTTGCTCCGTTGGTGATCGCTTCAACATGCTGGAAGATGCCAATTTTCGTCAAATAGTCCGTCCAACCAGGAATCGGAAAATTTCCAATGATCGTGATAAACGCAATTCCTAAAGTGATGGGACTTGTTCGAATAAAACCCTCCATCAAAGCGGCCAATACTTTGTTTTGTTGTAATTTTTGTGACATTGGTAATAGTTTGCTACTTAAAAATGCTTCTAATTTTTCCATTCTTTCTCACTCCTTTAGTTTAGATCGTTACACTAAGCATCGTTTCTTTTTGATCGATCCGCATTAGGAATCGATAAGTACCTTTGGTTATGTGTTTCTTCCCTTGATTGTCATAGAAAACAAGTTCTGACAACGGCAGTGACAATCTGCGCTCTTTTTCTTCTTGGGGCGCGAATGAGATGAGGTCACTCGCAATTAATTGGCGACTTGGACGAACCATTGCCGCTGGGCGCTGCATGAGATAAATTTGGATGACGGTTTCTGCAGCTATTGCCGATTGGTTTTTCACTCGATAAGCCAAATGGATTGTCTCGCTAGATACTTCACTACCAAGCCATTCACCAGTAAACGAACTGTAACTAAGACCTGTTCCGAATGCGAATAAGGGTTCATTTGATTCATCGCGGTATTTTGACAAAAAGCGATCAGAATGCTCACTATCTGTCAAAGGTCTGCCCGTTGGCAGTTGGGCACTGTATAGTGGGATCTGTCCTTCACTCCGAGGAAAGGTCATCGCCAGTTTTGCCGTCGGAGAAGCCTGCCCACTCAACAGATTGGCGATCCCGATCCCGCCCATCGTTCCTGGATACCATACGAGCAACAGACTATCAAATAATGCTTCCACTTGTGTTAAGACTAACGGTCTGCCAGTATAAAGCACGCCAATCAAAGGCTTGCCAGTTTTTTTCAACGCTTGGATCAAACGAATTTGTTTCAATGGCAGCTGCAAATGAGCTTTTGATGCCCCTTCGCCGCTCTCCAAAAACTGCTCTCCAAAAGTCAAGACGATAACTTCGGCGGCTTCGGCGGCTTCCATGGCTTCCAAAAGCAACTGATCTTCTGGTTCGATCGGTCCATTCAGCTGTTCGATCCCGGCTTTTAAAGGACCAAATTGCTCATACGAGTCGAATAGATTGTATCCACGAGCAAAGATCAAGTTTTCGGGTGCGAAATGCTGCAGCAAACCGGTTTTTAAAGGAATCGTGTCTTGTGGCTTGCCGCTGACTGACGCCCAAAAACCTAAGGTCAACCGGCTTTCTCCATAAGGACCGATCACAGCGACGGTTTGGTCCTTTTTCAAAGGTAAGCTGCCCTCATTTTTTAACAGCACACAGCTTTTTTCTACTAGCTTAACGGCTAGCTCTTTGGCTTTATCCGACAAAACCTCTCCAGTTTGTTGCGTTTTCAACCCTCGATAGGGTTCCTCAAACAAACCTAATTGATTTTTTAGTACGAGAATTCGCCAGACTGCTTCATCCAGCAACGCGGCTAATTCGGGTTGTTTAATCAGTTCTGGCAAATGCGTCGCATAGACCGATGTCATCATATCAAAATCAACGCCCGCTTCCAAACCTTTCTGAGCGGCCTCCCGTTCATCTTTGACAAAACCGTGGGGGACCAATTCTTTGATGGCGGCATGATCGGAGACCAGTACCCCATCAAAACCGAAACGTTCGCGCAAAATCTCTCGGTTCAACCAGCGGCTACCCGTTGCAGGTTCACCATTCAATATGTTGAAGGCCGTCATCACTAGCAGTGCTTGGGCTTCGATCGCCGCTTGATAGGGTTGCAAATATTCATTGAATAAGCGCTGATTGGACATATCGACCGTATTGTATTCTCTGCCCGCTTCGGGTGCACCATAACCAGCAAAATGTTTGATGCAAGCAGCAACGTGATTTTCTGCCACTCCTTGATCAAGATTGCCTTGGTAGCCGGTCACGACGCTTTTAGCAAAACGTTTGGCAGTATACACATCCTCTCCTGGCGACTCCATCACTCTGCCCCAGCGAGGATCGCGAACAAGATCCAGCATGGGTGAAAAGATCACATGAAGGCCATTTTGGTAACATTCTTTGGCGGTCATCTCAGCGGCTTGCCCGATCAAATTAAAATCGTAGGAACCTGCTTGGGCAAGGGGAATCGGAAAAATCGTTCGAAACCCGTAGATGACGTCCGACATAAACAGCATAGGAATCTTTAGTCGGCTGTGTGCTAACGTTTCCCTCTGTAACTGAATCAATTTTTGGTAATCGTTCACATTATAAATCGAACCAATCTCGTGAATCTTCAAATTTGGTGGAAGCCCTAAATCTTGCATCGGGCCAGTAGTCATCACCTCATTTTCAATGACTAAACTGCCATTCAATTGAATCGTCTGAGCGATTTTTTCTTCTGGCGTCAATTGCTGAAACAATTCTTTCAATTTTTTACTATCCATGTTTACTCCTTCCTGTAACCGTTTTATTTATCTGAATTATAGAAAGAATCCTTCCTTAGATATACTAAAAAACTAGTGTTTATAATAAATTGTTTATTGAATGCTAAAAAATTTACGTTATACTAAAAGAAAAAACAATGTTTGGACTTTGAGGTGTCTCATGAACAAAACAACACTTACGACCGCCATGGATCTGCTTTATCGCAAATATTTGATCCCGATGATTCTCTTGGATCAAGAAGGGACTCCGCTGTATCCCCCACTCACCTTAACAGCCAAGAATCCTCTGAAACACTATTTGGAAGAAACGAACGGCCCAGTTGCAAATCTCTATCATTTCGGCAAATATATGCTTGGTTGTTTTGCGTTTCAGTTAGCTGGAAAAACCTGTTATATGGTCATCGGACCCTGTGGAGTGATTGGTACACCAGATACGTCTTACCTATTTCTTGAACATGAATACCACTACAATGTGCACTATTCCAAAGAAGACAAATACTCCTTTGAAGAATACATCCAGCTGCTTTATACGCTGTTTGCGGAGCAGCCGTTGGCAAAAGACCAAATCCATTGGCATTACCAAACTGAATCCCACGACCGATCCATGCAAACAGATCTTAGCTTGGAAACTAATCTTTATGAACGCCGTGTGCATGAAGCTACCTTTGATTCCTATCATTTTGAATTGCGCTATCTTGACTACATCAAACGAAACGAGCCGGAAAAAGTAGTCTGGGTATTTAACAAAATGAAAGAGACCTACAGTGTTTCCCTTTCCCCTCATGAACTGGAAGGCTTAAAACTAAAGTTTTCGGCCTTTGTCGCTGTCGTGACCCGCATGAGCATTGATGAAGGAGTACCAGTCAACCAAGCATTCGGCTTATCTGATTCATTGATCCAAGGTCTGGTTTATATTCATTCTGCCGAGGAGTGCCTCCGCTATATCAAAGAAGCCACCTACCGCTTTATGGAGCTTCTGCATAGCTATCCGCTGGCGCAAAAATCACTGTTGGTCAAGACGATTGTTAATTATGTCGACAGCCATCTCTATGAAAAAGTGACCATTGATGACCTCGCAGCCATCACTCAAAAACATAAGACCCATCTATGTAATCAGTTCAAAAAAGAAATGAACAAAACGATCCACAGTTACATTCAGGAACGAAAAATCAGTGAAGCCAAACATCTATTGCTGTTCACAGATTTTTCCTACGAAAAAATCAGCACCCAGTTGGCATTCGCCAATCAAAGCCATTTTATCCGCAATTTCAAAGCCGTTACCGGGCAAACACCAAAAGAATTTAAAGAGAAACATTACGCTCATGCTTTAAGTTAAAGACACAATTTCCGAAAAAATGCTCAGAAACAATGGTTATTATTTTTAATAACAAACGTTGTAAGCTATCCTTTTACTCAAATCAATTTGAATGAGGAGAGATAAAATGATCCATCTTGCTCGCTTGATCTTTTGGATACCAGTCATCTTTTTTTCGTTAGGATTGATCATCGTAACGAAACGATTGCCGCGTTTCACATGGGTTTCCTTATCCATCACGGTTTCTTTAGTGATCTTTGTTTGTAAGATTTTAGAGTATTCCTATACGATGCCTGACATGCAGCTAACTTTCTATTTTATGGGTTTCTTGATTTCGGCTAGTCTTCTTTGTTTTATTTTCTACTTGAGGATCAGAAAACGGTGAATGACAGTGGCGGGTTTTCCACGTAAATTAGTCAGGTCCCCAGCAACTAGGGACCAATAGCTCCATCAAATACACGGGTTTCTTCCTATCTTTTTAAAGAGCTCCCCTCCCCTGAAAAGGGGCTTTTTTATTGCTAGTTCTGATTCTAACCTCAAGCTTACTGTGTTACTCTAGAAAGATTCGAATCAAAATACAAGGATGTGCCACTCGTTTTTCTCCCCCCTTCCTGCACACGATCGTTATTCCATGAGCTCCTTGCCTTTTTAACGAACTAAATATATAATGAATTTGCAAAATAATAACACAAAAGAACAAATCATCTATCCTCATAAAAGGAGCTTACCCTATGAACTGGCTGACCTTTGTCGTCCAACCACTGACCCTGCTGTTTTTTCTTACAGTATTCTCTCTCGTCTATTTGATGCCCGAATCCCTTGTGCCTAAGCCCAAAATGAAAAAATGGGCGTTGACTGTTTCATTGATCTTTCTAGCATGGCAGCTGCTAACCCCCTTTCTCTTCTTTTTTTACTGAGCACAACAAAAAAGCGGCTCTCTTTTTTGAGAGCCGCTTTGGTTTATTTTTAATCCTGTAACAAACTACCGCCATTGGTGGCAATGACTTCTTTGTACCAGTAGAAACTATCTTTGCGAGAACGATCAAAGCTGCCATTTCCTTCATCATCCGCGTCTACATAGACAAAGCCATAACGTTTCGACATTTCTGACGTTGAAGCCGAAACTAAGTCGGTACAACCCCAAGGCGTATAGCCCATCAATTCCACACCATCTTCGATCGCTTCATACATTTGTTCGATATGCGCCTTCAAATAATCGATTCGATAGCTGTCATGGATCGAACCATCCTCTTCCACCGTATCCAAGGCACCTAAGCCGTTTTCAACGATAAACAATGGTACTTGGTAGCGGTCGTACAAGTTATTCAAAGTCACACGCAAGCCGATTGGATCGATTTGCCACCCCCAGTCAGAGGCTTCCAAGTAAGGGTTTGATTCGCCTAAAGAAAAGTTGCCGGCCGTTGCTTCGCCGCCTTCTTCAGGATTGTGGCGGGCAATAGAACTCATGTAGTAAGAAAAGGACATGAAGTCGACAGGGTATTGCGCAAGAATGTCTAAATCGCCATCTTCGAAGGTCACTTCGATGCCGTTTTCTTTAAAGAAGCGCTTCGTATACGCTGGATACTTCCCACGAACTTGGACATCAGAGAAGAAGAGATTCTCGTGGTCACGCTTGATTTCTTCCATCACATCTGCTGGATTTGGTGTAGCTGGGTAGGCTTGCATCCGTGCCAACATCATCCCTACTTTGATATCAGGATTGATTTCGTGGGCAAATTTTGTTGCTAAACTAGAAGCCACAAATTGATGATGCACAGCTTGATACATGTCAGAAAGGTTTTGCGTGCCATCTTCGGATAACAAGGCACCGCCAACATAGCCAGAGATCCCCATGATATTGATTTCATTGAAGGTCAACCAATATTTGACTTTGTCTTTGTAGCGGGTCAACACAGTTTCTGCGTATTTGACGAACAAATCGATCACTTGGCGATTTTTCCAGCCGCCATAGTTTAACGCGATCCCGATAGGTGTTTCGTAGTGAGAGAGGGTCACTAAGGGTTCGATCCCGTATTTTGCACACTCATCAAACACGTTGTCATAAAATTGCAAGCCTTCTTCATTTGGCTGAACATCGTCACCATTTGGAAAAATTCTTGACCAAGCGATGGACAGACGGAACGTTTTAAAGCCCATCTCTGCGTACAAGGCGATATCTTCTTTGTAACGATGGTAGAAATCTGATCCCCAACGTTTTGGATACAAGCCTTCTTTGTCATTTAAGGCAAACAAGACTTTTTCCCGAGTCATTGGTGCAGCAAATTCTGCCATGTTTTTACGGTCTTCTGGTTTGACAGCGATCGCCGTATCGGATGTCGCTGGGCCACGTCCGCCTTCGTTCCATGCTCCTTCAAATTGGTTGGCTGCAGTGGCGCCGCCCCATAAAAAGCCTTTTGGAAATTGTTTTTCTGTCATGATTAGCCTACTTTCTTTTTCTTTATTGATCGACACAGCGGATCAGTAAGAAAGCATTCTTACTGATCCTACGACGTGCCGATAAACGCATTTATTTTACGACTTCGATCAAATTGTCGTTCGCTGTTACTTCTTTTGACTGTGTCGTTTGGATGTCACTGTAGTCGTTAGAGTTTGTGACGATGACTGGTGTCAGTAAGGAATAGCCTTCCGCACGAATCGCTTCAGTATCAAAAGAGATCAATTTTTGACCGGCTTTGACTTTGTCTCCTTGGTTGATGTAGGCAGTAAAGTGATTGCCTTCAAGTTCCACCGTATTCATGCCGATGTGGATCAATAATTCTGTCCCATCCTCAGTGACTAAGCCGATGGCATGTTTTGTTGGAAACAAGATTTTGACTTCTGCATCTGCTGGAGCAGTGATTTCACCGATCGCTGGTTCAACGGCGATCCCTTTTCCCATAGCACCTGAAGAAAAGACTTTGTCTTCCACATCTGCTAAAGCAACCACTTGACCGGTTACTGGACTTTTGACTGTTTCATCTTTGACGCTGGCAGAAACGGTTTTTACTTCTGGTGCTGGTGCTGCTGGTGTTGCTTGACCGTCGACTGGTGAATCAACAGTTGTATACAAAGTTGGTACTTTCAATAACATCATGATGATAAATGACGCTACGATTGCAATAACTGTACCGATGGCTAAGTGGATCACGCTATGGAAGCTGCCTGTTGCTGGATCGATATATGCAGGATACAAGAAGATGCCCATACCGCCCATTGCGTAACCAGTAACGTTAAAGATTGACAAGTAGATACCAACGAAACCTGAAACTAAACAAGAAACGATAAATGGTGTTTTCATTGGCAAAGTGTAACCGTAGATCGCAGGTTCAGTCACACCGAAGATCGATGAGATCAATGCTGGCATTGCGCCTTGTTTGACTTTTGGTTCTTTCGTTTTCAACCAAATCGCTGCTAGCACACCCGTTTGCGTGAAACATGGTAGCACAGCGGCGGTCAAAATAATCGAAGAGCCGTTTTGCGCCATATCCATGATCGCCAATGGCACAAGACCCCAGTGAAGACCAAACATTACCAATACTTGCCATAATGCCCCTAAAGCAAATCCATAAATGATTGGGCTGAAATCATAAACCGCTTGGAAAGCAATACCGATCCAGCTAGATGCTGTATTTGCGACTGGACCTACCACAAAGAAGGTCAACGGCACAGTGATCAAAATCGTTACAAAAGGAACCACAAACATTTTGACTACATCAGGTATAACTTTGCGCATAAACTGTTCAATTTTCGAAGCGACAAAAATCGCTAAAATAATCGGCAGTACGCTATTAAAGTAGCCACCTGCTGGTAAGGTCAAGGTTAGACCAAAGACTTTGCTCGCTTCAGCAACGCTTTCTGCTAAACCAGGATAGACCATCGCACCTGCAATCGCTAATGCTGTATAGGTATTCATCTTGAATTTCTTTGCAGCAGTTACGGCTAAGATCATAGGTAAGTATTGGAACAAACCATCGCCTAGGGTATTCATTACTACATAGATTCCATTGGTCGCTTCCATCCCAGTTGCTGCAAGTAGCGCCGTGATCCCTTTTAAAATACCGGCTGCCGCTAATGGACCTAAGAACGGTTGAAACAAGCTTGAGATGACATCGATAAAGCGGTCAAACAAACTGCCTTTCTTTTCGTCGCCTTCGTCGATATCAAGACTGCCGCCATCGGCTAATCCGCCGACTTTCAGCACTTCATCGTAAACATCTGGCACATGATTACCGATAACCACTTGGTATTGTCCGCCTGCTTTGACAACGGTCACGACACCGTCACGTTTTTGCAAATAATCTGTGTCTGCTTTGCTTTCGTCTTTTAAGTGGAAACGTAAGCGAGTCACACAGTGTTTTACAGAAGAGACATTTTCTTTGCCGCCAACGTGGGCCAAAATGTCTTGTGCTAATTCAGTATATTTTGCCATTTTGATTTCTCCTTTTTAATAGATCATTTAATAAAAATAAAAAGACCGGCCATTTCTACAATAAACAAGCAGGAGTATCACCCATAAAAAACGAGACGGGTCTCCTCAACGAGTATTGTAAGAAAGTGCAGGTCTTGCCAGCCGAACTGTAACGAATCCATTTCCATTCTTAGGTTAATTTTGAGTGAGCGGCTAAGTTACCGATATGCAGAATCAAATACATCAATTCCATATCGTTGACATGCCAGCCCTTTTGTTCAAATAAGTATTCTTTGATCGAATCTGCGGTTTCTTTTTCTTTCGGATAGCTGCTGAAAGCCAAGGCAATCATCGGATTAGCCAATACTGGCTCTTCTTTTTCTTGACTTTGTCGAATTAAATAATAGCGAATGTGGGTCACAAACCGTTGGAAGTAGGAAGAATTCTCATCGTACTCGATGTTCATACTATACTTAACGATCCGTAAAATATTGTTGGTCAACTCGGTGTGCTCATAGGCACTTTGATTGGCGCTTTTTTCAATTTGCGCATTGACGAAATGCAAAGTGATAAACGCAGCTTCTTCTTGCGAAAAATCGGGATACAGCTCTTTGCGGATCAACTCGACCGCTTGGACACTGACCGCATATTCCTTGGCATAGATTTTCTTGATTTCCCAATGCATGGGATTGGTCAAAACAATTTCTTGCTTTTGACGACTGATGGCAAACAAGATATGATCCATCAGTGTGAAATAAACGTTTGGATTGAAATCGGTTCCAACACTTTCCCGAAAAAGACGCACGATTTCATAAATGACGGCCATTTGTTTCTCGTCAGCCTTCGTCATGACTTTCGACATATGTTCCACTGTCAAGTCATCTTCTGGGTAGTATTTTTTTTCGATTCGCTCAGCCGGAATCAGGTCACCCGGTTTCGTTTGAAAGCCGATCCCTTTTCCCATTAGGATCACTTCAACTTCATCTTCTTTTGAAAGTACAACATTGTTGTTGATCCTCTTGATAATCTTCACGAACGATCCTCCTTGATCAGCATAGCGCATACACAGCTTTGCATCGTTTGACGTCTATGCAGAAGGTCTTGTATTTTTTTCTTTCTCTGACTTGCCATTAAGTGACGAGGTGAATGTCTGCTCCAGGCAGTACTGCAGGATATCGTCAAACCTAGCTGGCACTTCATTGCGTTTTACTTCTCCCCTCCTTTGATGATCAATGACTGGACCTTACCTTGGAACCGGTTCTTTTTTAGCGAATAGAAATAATGGAGCAAAAAAAGAAGACCAAAGCAAAAAAGTGTACAACCCAAGAAACTTTGGGTAATCAATGCACTTTTTTCCTCTGGTCTTGCCTGCCGAACAGTAACGAATCCAGTAATGAGAACACTCTCGTGTTCCGTTGAGATAATAGTACTCATTCTGAGAAAAAATGTCAACACTTTTTTTGCAAACGTTTTTCTTTTTTTGTTTTTGACTATTTTTCACTATCGTTCTCACTGAATTTCTTTTCTAGCTTTGGTCTTTTAGTTCACTTGAAATACACGGTTTACTGTGTAGCACAATAAGACCACAAAAAACCGTAATCTTCGTGCATTACGGTCATAGCTGGAAGTATGATGCTGGAAAGACGATCAATCACAAAGAATCAGAAAATTGGGGAAGGTCTGGTGCATGACAGACATTCAATGGGACTGACCACCTTGCGCGATTCATGCGTTTCATGACTTCCACAAACGAAAAGGTCTCTTTGAGTGGGGGAATCAACCAAATAACCTTTCGATTCTTCAAGATCTTCTCTTTCCTGCTTAGAATGTTCGCAGTTCGCCGCGAAAAAAGCAGGACGTAAACTAAATTTCATTTATCAATCTGTCACTGATCCTTCAATGACAAGTATCTAAATGAAAGCCTGTACTAGTTTTTAAATGGGTTGATTTCCCAAGGACCAAATGGTTCAAATTCCATGAAAAACGACCTCCTTTATTATTTGCTATACCCTATTATATTTGATAACATGTTATTAAAATCACATTGTTCAGAAATGCGTCACAATTAAGGAGGTCCCCCATGAAACAGCAAGGCTCTTTAATCAAAAAACTGCGCACAGATCGCAAAATCTCGCAAGCCAAGCTTGCCGAAGGTATTTCCTCTCGCACCACCCTTTCTTCTTTCGAAAATCGCAAAACAAATCTCTCTTCACAAACCTTGTTTGACTACTTAGACAAAATGAATATCACGGTTCATGAGTTCAGTCTGTTGATCGACAGCGAAGCCACAGGACAGAAACGTCAGCTGGTGCAAGATTTCTATACCCGATACTATGATCGAACACTGACTATCGACTACTTGACTAGCCTTGAGGAACGCTACTTTGAGACACAAAATTTTTTTTATTATTCTTTGTATGTCCAAGGCCTGCTGCTGCTCAACCGTGAATCATTTCTGATGAATCGAGGAGCTTACACCCAAGAAGTTGAACTGGTAAAGCAATACTTGTTTGATATCGAAACCTGGGGGCGCTTTGAGTTGAACTTATTCTCAAATTTGTTATTTATTTTCGACCAAGAAACCATCAGTTACTATTTAGATCATGGGATCAAAAAAATTCTTCGCTATGCCAATGATCCCTTTTATGCAAATCTGTTAAGTGTTGTGATCTTAAATGGCTGCGCCTTTGCCAGTGAAAGTAAGGATTCCTATCTGCTTAACAAGTTTCTGCTTTTGTCTCATCCCTTGCCTAATACACCTCTGTATTTTTATTTGAAAATCCATCAAGTCTTGTATCAAGAAATTTACTCCTATTTGCAATCTTCTCAATTAAACAAAGAAGTGTTAAGAAACAGCTTAATCGTTATCGAACAAGCCGGTTACCAGAACCATAAAAATGACCTGCAAAACTTGATTCATACCGTGACGAATATCTCCATTTAACATTCTTCCCTTTGAATCATCCTATATACTTACAAGCATGATTTATCTTTTTCGTAAACGCCTGTCTGCTCATTGAAGGACAGGCGTTTTTCAGTCAAATGCTGGCCTAACTTGTACACAAAAAACCAGTTAGGTGCGTAGACCTAACTGGTTTTCGGGCTAAAATCTTAAAACGTATCTGGTTTATCCTGACCCAGATTTGATTTTGCACAACTCATCCCTCCGGTTAACTATAGAAGTAAACTGAGCTGGCTTTTCAGAAAACGACAAAAGCGTTGTTCTTTTTTGATTTCAGTGATTCAACAAATCGATTAGCGAGATTCTGAAGTCACTCCAACTCGTGCCCATGGATTATGATCTGGATCATATGCCCACGTAAAGTTTGCGACACGATCAGAGACCGGCAAAACTTGGTTACGGTACAATGTCGGAATAGCAAACGCTTCTTCAAATGCATATTCTTGCCATGCATCAAATGCTTCTTTACGTTTTTCTTCATCGAAGGAATCATTTGAATCGATGGCTGCTAACAATTCTGTATTGCGTTCAGACTCGTAACGAGTGTAGTTAAAGGCTGAATTTGGTCCCCATAAGCTAGTTGGTGATGGATCTGATCCAGTAGACCAAGCAGCTTGGAAAACATCGATATCTGGATCATCATTTTTCAACTTGTCATAGAATGCTTGGAAGTCGATCAAACGTCCTGTAGAGTATTGGACATCCAAACCGATTTCTTGCCATTGTTGGACATAGTAATCTGCCAGTGGTTGTGCCACTTCTCCACCTGACATTGAAGCAAAATTGATGGTTAATTTATTGCCATCTGGATCTTCCCGGAAGCCATCACCATCAACATCGATAAAGCCAGCATCATCTAGGAGTTGATTTGCTTTATCCATATCTAAGTGGTAACCTTCCACATCAGTGCTGTGCAAACTACCATAAACCGGTGGGATCAATGTTGTACCATTTGAACGCAAGCCATGGTAGAAACGCTCACCAATCGCATCATTATCGATAGCATAGCCCATTGCTTGACGCAATGCTTTGTTGGCCATTTTTGCGTTTGGATCAAAATCAACACTATTTGTTTCGTCATTCCATGTTCCTAAATTAAAACCAAGATAGGTGTAAGATTGTTCTGGTCGTCCTAACATTTGGTAGCCATCCATATCTTGATACGTATCGAACGTATCTGTTGGCATTTTCAATACTAAATCATATTGTTTTGCATTTAGTGCTTCATTGATCGATGCAGATGGAACATTACGCATCACAATTTTTTCTAATGTTGGTGTTCCCCCATAATAATGTTCATTCGGAACATACTCTACGGTTTCCCCAGGTACGATATTCGTCATCTTGTAAGGACCAAAACCAATTGGGTTTGTCCGTACAGGATCACTGGATGGCATATCTGCTACTTCAATACCTTCAAAGGTATGTTTTGGTAATGCCGCGTTCCAAATTGCTCCACCGGATTGCTGCATTCCAGGATGCATTTCCTTAAATTCGATCTCAACTACTTTATCGCTAACTGCTGTGATCCCAGAAATCGTATCTGCTTCACCGCTATGGTATTCTTCCATTCCAACAATATTAGTAAAGTCATTATTGTAGCGAACGCCATCATAGTCTTGATGACCAATGACTTCATAAGAAAAAATGACATCTTCGGCTGTAACATCTACCCCGTCCGACCATTTTAGTTCATCACGTAATGTGATCGTCGCTTTATTGTTTTCGACATCCAAGTCTAAGTCTGCAGGTCCACCATCAATAATCTTAAAATCCTCATCTTGTAAGAATAGATATTCATGACTTGGTAACATAAAGTCACGGTCATAGGCATCCTGATAGAACTCCCACTGGAATAATCCTTGGAACTGAGTGTCCATTACTACAGCAACGTCTAAAACTCCACCTTCAATCACTTCATCATCATTGACTACCGCTAGCGGTAATGTGCTGATATCTGATGCTGCAGCGTCTGATGACGACTCTCCTGTATCTGTCGAACCTGTTCCACCTCCGTTACTTTGTCCGCAAGCCCCTAAAACAAGCGCTGCCAATAAAGTAATCATGCCAAACTTCGTTTTCTTCATACTCTTCCTCCTTATTAAATCCCCTCATTTGTGATTCACTGATAAAAAAACCAAGCAAACAGTTTTTTTTATCTTAAAATGGCTTTTTTATTAGAAAATCTGAACGAGATTAACTAAATTATAACAATTTTCTCAAAACTCTTTCCGTCAATAATTTCATCAATCTATGAAATTATTGAAAATAAGACGAAAATCATTGATAAATCGCTATTGCTTTTTTTCAAATATCCTTAAGTTTTTCTTTTATGACGTTCCTTTTCTCTCATATTTTTCGAAAAACGCCTTGTGGAAACTGTCAAAAAAACCTTCTTAGACGAGAAAAGATGTGATACTATGAAAAAAAGGAGCGTTCAGTGAAACTATGTCAGACAAACGAATTTTCTTACAAACGAAATCGAAACCTTTTGCACCGATCTCACAGCTCTTAACTCAGCGGTTGCTTCTGGCTTACAGCTGTGTGTTGATTCTACTCGGCTTGTTCACCTCGCCGCCTCAGGCATTGTGGCAAGGATCGTTGGCTATTTTGAATGCCCCTAGCAATTTGATTTCTGATTATTTTGCAATCGGCAATCTCGGAAGCGCCTTTTTGAATAGCGGCTTATTGACTTTGATTAGTATCCTGCTTGCTAAAAAGCAAGGAACCATTATTAGTGGTCCGATGATCGCCGCTTTCTTTACCATATCCGGCTTTTCTTTTTTTGGAAAAAACATCTTTAACTCAATCCCCATTCCCTTGGGTGTCTATCTATACTCTTACATACAGCAACGGCCCTCAACCCAGTACTCACTTGTCGCTTTATTTGGCAGTGCTGCCTCACCCGTCATTAGTTACTTAGCATTTGGCTTAGGCTTACCTTTGCCCCTAGGAATCGCGTTAGGTTATGGAATCGGCATTTTGATTGGCTTAACACTCCCCCCACTGGCAGCACAATTTTTACAATTCCATCAAGGATTTTCTTTGTACAATATTGGCTTTGCCACCGGTATTATCACTATGTTTTTCACTAGCTTTTTACGATTATTCGACATGGAAGTCTATTCGAACAAGCAATTGACGACTGACTATCACTATTATCTGACGGCTTTCTTGCTCATCCTTTGTTTTTTCTTGTTTTTTATTGGTTATTTTTTAAATAAACGATCAATAAAAGGTTTAACGGATCTTTTTAAAACTTCTGGGAAACTGATGACCGATTATGTCACAATTTTTTCACTAGGAATCACCATGATGAACATGGCAATGATGGGGCTCTTGATGTTAGTCTTTATTTTCCTGCTGCAAGGCGAGCTTTCCGGTCCACTTTTAGGGGCTGTATTGACCGTGATTGGTTTCAGTGCCTTTGGAAACCATTGGAAAAATAGTTTGCCCGTGATGATTGGGGTGGTCTTAGCCACCAAAGTCGGTTTGACTTCTGATGTATCCACCTTCAGCTTATTACTCACAGCGATCTTTGGAACAAGTTTAGCTCCGATCAGTGGGTATTATGGTCCTGTAGCTGGTATCTTAGCAGGCATCGTCCATGCAGCACTGGTCACAAATATCACTTATTTACATGGAGGATTGAACTTATACAATAACGGTTTTTCCAGTGGATTTGTCGCGGCGGCAATGGTACCATTGTTAGATGAATACCAACAAATCAGAAGGCGGCGAAAAAAATGATTGAAAAAGAACGGGCACGACGAATCGTCGATGAAGTAGTCACCTACTTTTTGTCCCATGACTGTCAAAAGATAACGAGCGAGATGGCCTTTGAAGCAGAAGGTTTCAAAGCAGTCGTGCAGGGCCCTTTCCCTGAACAGCCCTCTGATCTAGAACATTTTATCAACATGCTCAATACACCAAGAGACAGTACCTTGGAAAACTATTACGTTGAACTGTTGGGCGGTCATCAAACGATCCATGAAGAAAAAGATTACTATTTATTGGGATTAATGATCGATGAAGCCGCCATTATGTATGATGAGGGACAACTAGTCGTTGAACTGTTTCGCAAAAAATATGACTGAAGAGTAACAAGCAAACGACGTTTCTGATTTGTGGATCACACAATTCAGAAACGTTTTTTTGTTCGTTCCTCGTGACAAAATTGAAAGTTTATTGATAGATTTTTCACACTCCTTTTCAGAAAACTAGCGTTATACTTTCATCATAATAAAAAACGAGGTGACCTATTTATGAAAAAATTTTTGATTGGACTAGCAGTTGTCGTGCTTGTGGGATTTGGTGCATTGCAAATTGCTGAATCAGTCATCATGGGGGGCGACAGCTATTATGTCCAAATCACGACAGATGGCGAAAAGACGACTTCTAAAGATGACAGTGGCAATGTCTATACTCAATACCACTATGAACTACCGGCTTATGACGAAAATGGCAAAAGCAAAACCCTTGATTTCAATGGTTTCCAAGAGCGGCCTTTGCGTAAAGAAGCCTATTTGAAACTTACATGGAATGAGAAAAAAGGCGTGACCAGCTATGAAGAGGTCAAAGAAAAAGACATTCCCGCAAAAGCACTAACTCAATTAAAAGGAGCGTAACTTAATCATGGAAAAAATTATTCAAGCAAGTGAACTTACTAAAGTTTACGGAAAAGCCAACGAAAAACAAACCGAAGCCTTGAAAGGCATCAGCTTTGATATTGAAAAAGGTGAATTTATCGGAATCATGGGAGCTTCAGGCTCCGGTAAGTCTACCTTGTTGAACATTCTTTCAACCTTGGATCATCCAACCAAAGGTACGATCCGCATCAACAACAGCGACATCACCAAACTAAAAGGCGATGCCTTGGCAGATTTTCGCAGCCGTGAAATTGGCTTCATCTTCCAAGATTTCAATCTCCTAGAAAACTTAACAGCTTCTGAAAACATTGCGGTGCCCCTTTCTTTACAAGGAGTCAAACCAAAGATCATCCAACAACGGATCAAACGAGTCGCAGAACGTTTGTCTATCACGCATATCCTCGACAACTATCCGGCAGCAATCTCAGGTGGGCAAAAACAACGGGTGGCAGCCGCTCGAGCCTTGATCACGGAACCAACGATTCTTTTTGCGGATGAACCGACAGGTGCCTTGGATTCAAAAAGTGCCAAAGACTTATTAAATATGATGGACGACTTGAATACCAATGACCAAGTATCGATTTTATTGGTCACTCATGATCCCCTTTCTGCCAGCTATTGCCAACGTATTTTATTTATCAAGGACGGGAAGATCCATCAAGAAGTGAAACGTGAGGATCAAAGCCGGGAAGAATTTTACCGCAAGATCCTTGTCATTCTAGGAAACTTGGAACAATAAGGAGGAAGAACACATGCTTTGGAAATTATCACTTACCGGAATCAAAGGCCGGTTGAAGGATTATATCGTCCTCTTTTCTGGTTTAGTCATGGCCTCAGCCATCTTCTATATGTTCGAATCAATGGCCAGCAATGAAGCCTTTTTAAAAAGCAACTCGATCATCAGTATGGTGGTCTTTATCTTTCGCTTTGGTTCTGTCTTATTGGGGATCATCACCTTTGCCTACATTTTATACGCCAATTCTTTCTTAATGGCGATGCGGCAAAAAGACTATGCCATGTTTATGATGCTAGGAGCCAAAGGACGTAAGATCGCCCAAATGATTTTCATTGAAACATTCTTGGTCGGGATCGCCGCCACTGCTGTTGGTTCTTTACTAGGTATTGGATTAGCCAGTGGTGTCAATACCTTACTAGTGAACCAATTAAATTTACAGATCAGCCATTATGCGGCCTTTAATCTACAAGCATTAGTCGTGACACTTGCATTCTTCTCGATTCTCTTTTTGATCGCTGCTATCTTTAATGCACGGGCAATTGCCAAGAAATCAATTTTAGCCTTGTTACGAGAAACCAGCACTCCGGCGCAAGTCAAGCAACGTCCTTTCATGCTCTTTTTGCAAACTGTCTTAGGGATTTGTTCTTTAGCAGTCGGTTATTATATGATGAGCGACTTGATGAAATTCCAATTGATGGGGATCGGTGTTGCCCTAGTTACTATTATTTTAGGGACCTACCTTGTCTTTCGTTCCGTGATCATCACGATTTTATCTTTGCTGAAGAGGACCGATGCCATTGCTTTGAAAAGGTTAAACAATTTCACCTTGTCTCAGCTAAGCTTTCGGATTCGTGATTATACGCAGATGCTATCGATGGTAGCCATGCTCTTTGCTCTTGCATTAGGTGCCTTGACTGTTGGTCTGGGCTTCAAAAACGAGATCCCAATTATGGCAAAATCCGTTGCCCCTTATGACTTGTATTTGAATAATGCCCAAAATGCTTCTGACGAAAAAGTTGCAGCCTTAAAGCCGACTCTTGATGTCACTTATAGTCTGAAGGAAACAGACGACACCCTTTATTACAATAAAGATCAATTCAACAAGAACAACTTGCTCAGCACCAGTACGAATCAGTTGAGTATCGACGTTACCTACAGCAAGCTGTCGGGAGACCAATTAGCCAAAGATATCACCGCGCAGGACCAATTGCGTAGCTACCTCTTGCCAGAACAACGAGGCAAAGAGATCCAAGTTGTCGATCAAACCGCTTTTGACACAATCAATGCCCCTGAATCCAGCTTGCGAATGGTGCAAGTCAAAGACTTTCAAGCAAGTTACGATGCATTACATGAATTGGCGCAAACAAACCAAGAAACCAATACTACTGAAACTGCCGATACGAATTTTTCGCAACGGGTTTTCGTCTATGACACGTATAATGGTCTCTTCTCGGGTTTTGAATTTATGGGCTTTTTCTTGGGGATCGCCTTCTTGACGATGTTAGCAAGCTGCTTGATGTTTAAAATTCTTTCTGGGGCCAACAGCGACATTCAACGCTATACGATGTTGAAAAAAATCGGAACCCGGACTAGCTTATTGAAAGGATCGATCCGCAAAGAGATTGGTGTGCTCTTCCTAGTTCCTGGTATCTTAGGGATGATCCATGTCTTGTTCGGATTACAAATGTTCACAACATTGATGATCGATCCGTACCACGATCTATGGCTGCCCTTTGGCATCTTTATTGCTCTCTATGCCATTTATTACGTGGTGACCATCTGGTTATACACCAACATCGTTTTACGACCAAACAAAAAATAACTCGTACAGACTTTCTGAATTGCTCAACGCAAAGAGACCATCAATCCGCTTGATGGTCTCTTTCATTTCGTCGCTCTTCTATCGAAAAAAAACGCCGTTAGCTTTGAGGTTTAACGCCCATATGCATCGCGGCCGCACCTCCTGCATAGCTTTTGACTTGCAGCACATCAAAGCCAGCTGCCTGAAACTCCCGTTTCAATGCCTCCTTGTCAGGAAAATCCCGCGCAGACTCCTGGAGCCATGAATATTCTTGATAGCTTTTGGCGAACAATTTGCCAAATAACGGCATGACATGGTGAAAATAAAAAGTAAACAGTTGCCGCCAGCCGATCAGTGCGGGCTGTGATGTTTCGAGACAAACGATTTTCCCGCCTGGGCGCAGCACCCGATGGATTTCCGCCAAGACTTGTTGGCGATCCGCGACATTTCTCAACCCGAACCCGATCGTCACATAATCAAAGTGCGCGTCTGGAAAACTTAATGCCATCGCATTGCCGGTCTGCCACTGGATCTGCGTTTGTTGCTTTTTCTGTGCCTTTGCTTTGGCAACCGTTAACATTTCTTCGCTAAAATCAACGCCGGTCACTTGCCCCGTCGGACCGACCGCTTCATTTAAAGCAAACGCCCAATCCCCGGTACCGCAGCATAAATCTAATATCTCCGCACCCATTGGTACTGCCATTCGTTTCATGGTATCCTTGCGCCACCGTTTGTGCAGCTGAAAGGAGATAATACCGTTCATTCGATCATAACGGGAAGCGATCGATTCAAATACATCATGTACTTTGGTTTCTTTGGCTGTTGTTGCCATTGCGGCACGTCCTTTCTTTGTTCCCTTCGTTTTGCTGTTGCTTCACGTGCTTCTGCTTTTTAGTCTAGCACGAAAAAACCTGCGGAACAAAAACCCTGCTTTCTCCTTTTCCTTCAGTCATTTCCCCACCAAAAAACAGCCTTTCCTACATAGATCCCCACGTTGTTGACCAAGGCAATTCGGTCAGCAATAAGCGGATCCAGCAGTGAAAGACTGTTCTTCTAGCTTTTAAACAGGTTATTCACGTTTAATCGATGAAGTCCCAGATATTGTTCCAATAAGAAACACGGTCTGCGCCATTTTCATCTTTGTAGCGCACAGAAATCAAATTACGGATGTCATGAACAGGAATGTCAAGGGTGACAGAATCCGTTACGGGTCTTTGCTGCACGTTGTATGTTCGATAAAAGGTGCCATCCATATAGACGTCAAAGGTACTAAGATTGGAATAAAAAATCTGCAGATGATTGTTATGAACAGCAAGGTTGATCAACTCACCAGTGACAGCGCGTGTACCGGTCTGAAGCGTGAGACTGTCTTCCCCTATCAAAATGTTTTCCGTCTCTGGTTGATTCCCCGAAACTCTACCGTTGATCGTTACCGGGGTCAGAACATTCCCAGCAGCTGCCTGTTCATCCACCCGAGCAGTCAAGTTCCATTCTATGCGATCTCCAGGTGCGATCGGGCGTTCTAAGTGGATCGTGATACGATCGCCAGAAAGAGTTGCCGAGGCGACATTGTCTTGGTACACGAGCGCATCGACATTTAAGAACGTCAATAAATTCGGCGAGATATCTAGCGTCACAACAGCATTTTCAATATCGTCTTTCCCAGAATTTCGCGCATCGTTGCTTTCTACGATCGTCCGCAAGATCATTTGATTGCCGACGGTGATAATCGGATTGCCTTCTTCATCACGATCAAAGCTTTGCGGTACTCGCAACGTAATCGATGGGTCAGAAGGTCGAATACTGGTGACTTCAAAGGATAGCGCTGGTGGGAAACGATCATCGCCAATGGCATCACGATACCCTAAATAGTCCTCGTAATCGCTGGCGGAAGGACTCGTGCTCCCCAACTGACCATTGGGTTCCGTCGTGGTCGTATCTGGTAACGTTCCTACGAAATCGTCATAACGATCATTTGCAAAATCTTTCGCGTAAAATTCGATATACACATCCTCTTCAGGATCAAGGCGACGTGGTAATTGATACTGCCATGGCACGGAGTTGCCTTGTTCGGCATCAAGCGTAATGACAAATGGGTCACCTGAAGCATCACGGATCAATCCTTGCGCGGTACTCGCATAAATGGCGACGCGCTCTTTTGGCTGATCGTCTTGCGGAGAATGAAAATCCATGATCCCCGAAACTGTTGTCGTCCGTTCATTAAAGACCTGATCCTCTGCCACTTGCAGACCAGTCGGTGGTCGTACATCCACGACGACCGCATCAGGCAAAGCGGCAATACTCTCTTCTGTTGCATGAATGAAAATCGAATCGTCAACATCCTCCATCGTCGGGTCTAATCCTCGGTGGGCACGCAGCACTTCAAAACGTTGACCTGTCTTGAAAAAGTCGTCCCGCGTCCATGCGATCACACCATTATGCACCTCACCAAAAACATCGACAGTTGATTTGGAGGAAAGCCATTGCGTTTCAAGCTGGTTGCCTGCTTCGTCCTTCAAAGCAACTTCCACCCAGACCTCATCATCCCAGGCATCGCGAATCGCCCCCGTGTATTCATACGGAACGACCGCTTTGGCATAAAAGGTTTTGTCGGCATTGGTCGGGGTCACTAAGTGCTGGATCATTGGCGGATAATTATTGGCAGAAAATCGCGTATAGGCATTCCCGCCCCTAAAAGTCGTACTGTTGAATTCATTTGAAAAAGGCTCTCCCGGCTGCGGACTAACGATTTGTGCAAAATTGACATTGCCTAGTTGATAGCTCAGTGGATTCCAGAAATTGTCCGGATCACCATCTAGATTCACGTCGTTGCGCTTTTCCCAAACCGCTAGTCCAACACGATTAGACATAAAGGTACTGTTACGGTTCGAATTAGAAAAAGCTTGTCCGCCATTCGGACGATTATTTCGGAAGTCATAAAACAGTGGTTCATCAATCACAAAATTGCTTCTGGCAACCGAACTGATTATTCCATTATTTGCACCTAGGGTCCGACCTTCCATTCGAAAAGTCGCGTCTTTTCCAGCTAAGAACTCGGCTTCTCCGCCTTGCATCCAAACAGCAGGTCCACGATGTGCATAGATATGGATTCGACTGTTTTCACCTTGTGCATGAAAAACCGAAGTTCCACTGCCATCAAGAGGAAATTGAATGCCTTGTCGACCAGCCGTATCTGAGCCATTACTGGCAGTAATGGTGGAATCAGCAGATGGGTCAAATTCTCGTTCTTCATCATTGTACTGATCAAATACGGCAAAACCTGTTTCATCAATATAGATGCCATCATCTGCCGCAGTCCTGGTGCCGGCATGGTTAAAGATATTCAACTGACCAGCTGACTCCACATAGAACTCGTTGTTCCGCCCGTACATCCGCACTGCAGCCGCATTGCCATGGTATTTGACGATATTCATTTTCCCTTGGTCGGCAAGCACAAAGGTCTGCTCCCCTACTAAGCGAAACCGCATAACTGAACCATAGTCATGATGTTGACCATCGCCAAACAAATTAAACTGCGACCCTTCCCCAGTTACCGTCACATTGCCGCCGAGTTTGGTGGTCGATCCCGCTTTCGAAATCTGATTGACAAAAGCTGTGGTTCCTTGCGGTACACCATTCGTGGGACTGGGGGCTCTAGAATAGGAGTTTACGACCGCACCGCCAGAAATAATCGTACGAGAAAACTTGTTATTCCCCTCATCCCGTTGTCCAATCAAGGAAATTATTGCGCCGTTCGCTCCCGCTAAATTCATTTGTGATGAGACATTTAAGACCGTGCCTTCTCCATCGACTTCAAAAATCACTTCATTAGTACGTCCTTCGAGATTTGCCCAAATTACTTGCCGCTGGACGCTGTAGAGGTCTACTTTAGAACCCTTATTGACTCGAAACGAGGTTGAAATGTTGTTGTTATTTGGATGAAGTCGAAAAATTGGCCGAGTATTTGAGATCTTGACATCCGCCTCATCCGTAATCAAGACACTTTTGACATTAAAGCTGCCATTATCATTATTAGTACCTGCGGTTGGATTCTTGTGAGCCACCCAATGGAACGTTCCGCGAATCTCGAGATTTCCTTGCTGCAAATAAAGGAAATCATTGCCCGTACTTCCCTCTAGCACACCACTTTTTGCCTCGATATTTTCTATTTTGACCGTCCAAAAAGCCGAAGCTGCCAGCGATTGTTGATAGATCAACGCGTTTAATCCTAGATTGTTCCCCTGAAAATCGATCGTCATATTTTTTAACTCAAAGACCGCTGGTTGACGATCATGGGTAGTCGTCAGTTCAAAGAAACGTCCAGTAGGATTCGTGCTATAGTTTGGTGTCCCGTTCGTGTTGAAACGCTTCGGTGTGGTTAAGGTAAAGCCATTCCCATCGATGGACACCGAACGATTCAACGCAGTTAAGCGATTGTTGGCCTCATTCGTATAATCAGCGGTAATGTCAGCGAGAAACACGATTTCAGAGATCGAGGAATCACTAAAAGCAGCCCGCAGCTCTTGATAGTCCGAAACTTCGGCACGCTCTCCTTGCATCGCCCGTTCTGAAAGTAGTTCGACTGCCGCTGACTCATTGGTTTCCTGCTGCTGAATGTCAAGAAAGGCTGCTTCTTCTGCAGCCATGTCGGCTTCCAATCGCAAGGCTTGTCGTTCCTCGAGAGAAGGCGGAGCGATTTTTTGCAGCGTTCGGTTTCCCCGTTTAAGAACAAATTCGATGGCGTCTTCTTCTCCTAAAGAGACCGGTAATGCCAAGGACAACGTTTCTTCCGTAGGCGCCACTTCGATTGCCACACCATAAACACCCTCTTGTTCAGCTGGATGCAAGGTCGCTTCCTCAAGCTCAAGCATTTCAAACATTTCTAATGACACCAGCGCTTCATGATTCGCCATCAAGAAAAGCGTCTCGCCTGCGGCTTGTTCCGATTCGATCGTCACTACATATTGTCCTGTTTCTGGGTCAAAGTGACCGGACACTTCATAGGAATTGCCACCATGGATAGCAAAGACCGCATACAAGATAGAAATTACGATAAAGCCCCCTAATGCAGCGGCAGCCAGTTTGATTTTCGAGACAGTCGCCAGAACAGTAAATGATTTCATCTAGGCACCCCTTTCCTTTGATTACTCCAACAGTTCTTGTCCCGTTTCAAAGCTCGATAGATAATACAGCTTGATAACGACACTTGCCGAAAACGCATCTGCTCCTGACGTATTACTTCCTTGCCGATATTCGACTGATTCCACTTTTAAAAAGCGATTCAGGTTTTCCATCCGATCAATAAAACGCACGATTCCTTCATTCGTCTCACTCAGGAGGTCAAAGCCGATCCTTGTGACCCGAAATTGCGTAGCCAAAGGATTGTCACCGGTCTGATCCGCCAGTTGTTCTGGTGTAGGGTAAAGCATCTCTTCATTAAAGGTCGATTGCAAAATCGTGATCGGCAATTCCGTTTCAAGGGCAGCGAGATCGGTAAAATAAGACTCGATCGCCATACCATTGGGAATGATTGGCACCTCATTGACCGTCTCTGAGGAAAGAAGGTCTGGTTCCGCTTGTAGGTAGACCAGCTGTTCCTGAATGTCACGGATCTCAGCTTCGATCCCAGCTAATTCCTGAGCCAATTCGATCCCTTCGGCACGTTTGGGATTCAGTAAAAATAGCCAGAAAATGAGTACTGAGGTAGCGAGAACTAACGCAATTACCGCGGAGATGATGATGTGTTTTTTGGAGAAAAAGACTTTAGTCATCCGCTTCCACCTCGCTTTCCTCTTCGCTCTCTTCACTGATCACTTGTGGTGCAGCGATTCGTGAGAGGTAGACAGTGATGCGCCCATCTTGCGGCGTTGAACTATGAGAAAAAGATTGATAAGTCACATGATGTACCCAATCAATTGCTTCAAAAGCCGATTTAAGGCGAATCAGACTTTCATAAACATCTCCTTGGACCGCCAAGTTCACCGAAGGAAACAATGGTGTGCCGTCTTGGGCTGTTTCGGACATTGTCCCCTCACCATTTAGCAGCAAATTATACGAATTGATGGTCACATCGATCCCTGATGCCACTTCCTCAAAGGTTTCCATAATGGGAGCCGTGAAATATTTCTCTTGCTTTTGCAGGACGATGAATTCTTGTAGCTCTTGTGATTTTGATGCCAGCATCTCTTCTAACTGGCGCTGGAAAACGATGCGCTCTGCTTGACTAGACATGATATTGCTTTGATTATTGGTCACCAGCCTTTGATAATACCAAAAGCCTAACCCACAAACCCCAACGACTACTAACGAAAGGAGAAGCGAAACCGAAAGAATGACTTCAAACGCCCGATTACGGATAAATTTATTAGGCAATAGATTGATGTTCATGGTTACACCTCTTTCGTCGCTAATCCCGCAGCCAAGATATAGCGGTCGGGAATTTTTTTCTTGCTGGTTTCACTTACTTTTGCGGAAATCGTTTTGACCGGCAAAGAAGACAACTCATGAAATATTTCTTGGACTTCTTTCCGCAGCAGTGGATGACCGCCGACTAAGTAGATTTTTTTCAATTCACAATCAGGCGAGATTTCCTGATAATAGTAAGCAATCACCGAATTCAAGGTTTCTGCTAACCCTTCCAGAGCTTGGATCTCCGCACTTTCCCTAAAGTTCACTTGCACAGATTGGGCTTTTTCAATATATTTCCAGTTGGCTTGATTATAATCTTCATACTGCACGTAAGTCGGCACCAATTCTTCAAAAAAGGTGATATTAGCGATGCCAGCATCTAACTCGACCAGCACGAAATTTTCACTCCAGTTGATCTGTCGCTGAAACATGCGACTATACGCCAGAAAACTGCAATCGACGCCCATCAACTGATGGCCGCCTTTTTTCAATGTATCGCCTAGTTGAATCAAAATCGGCTCTGATGTGACCACGACTGGCACATTGCCATTGATGGTAAACCGATTCCGCTGGATGACCACAGCTTGCGGCTCTGCTTTTTCTTCCTTCTTGCTGGCTTTTTTCTTTTGTGCTTTTGGTGCTTTTTCCTTGTTGCCTTTACCAAGGATCAGTAGATCAAAAATCGGGTTTTCAAAAGGCAAAGAGATGGACTCCCCCAATTCAAAATACAAGTACTCGCGAATCTCTTTTTCCGAGTTCATCTTACCGATTGGGATCTGTTTGATCAGCAGACGAGAATTTAGTGCCGTGATCACCACACTCATCGTGCGTAATCCCAAGCGTTTGGCAATCTCATTGAAGGCGGCTTCAAGACTATCAGGATTGCGCAGCTTATCATCTTTAAAAATCGTACCATTCACAACCAGCTCGCCGTATTTGAGACGGTCACCTTTTTTGGTACAGTAACGGATGCAGTTTTTTTGGATGTCGATCCCTACTAAGCGGGGAATTGTTTTTTTGCCAAACATACGAGGACCTGCTTTCTTCTTGTTGGTTTTATATGAAGGAACCAACGTTATTTCTATGTACAACGCTTGCTTAGCAAATCAAGCAAACGCCAAGGTCAGCAACCCAATTCAAAGGAACCAGCCGCTGCCAAGATAAACCATGCCGGTAGCAATGGCGATAAAGGGACCAAAAGCAATGTAGCGGCTTTTGACTTTGCCCCGTAGCATTTGGATCACGTAAAAGATCACTGCCAAGCAAGAAGCGACAAATAAAACCGTCAAGACTTGTACTGGGCCGATATACACGCCTAAGACGGCAAATAATTTGATATCGCCGCCACCCATGCCTTTTTTACTGAGCTCCGCTAAGAGATACAATGGCAAGAAGCCAGCAAAAAAGCCAACGAGCCAATACCACCAAAATTCATTTTGCGGTTGGATCAACCGTAAACCGATCCCTCCGGCGAAAAAAGGGGCTAACACTTTATTGGGGATCAGCTGATAGAAGATGTCGCTGGCAGAAATAATGGCTAATAAGGCTAATAAACACCAAGCGGCAATCACTTCAGCAGTGCCCCAAAACAGCAAGGTCGTACCCGTAAATAGCATGCCGATCAACACTTCATAAAGAAAAGCAATCAGCGGGATCTTTTTTTGACACTTACGGCACTTGCCTTTTAAAATAAGGTATGATAAAACTGGAATGAGGTCCCTTGCACCTAATGTCTGTTGGCAGTCATCACAGTGCGAGCGAGTCAGCAGGGATTCCTTTTTCGGAACCCGCCAACCAACCACTAGGAAAAAAGAACCTAGACACATTCCTATGATGAAAAGATATCCAATGATTAGGCCCATTGGGATCTGTTGCAAAATTTCGTTCATAAAAAACTCCTTTTTTCCTGGGGGGTTGAGTTGCCGTACACCTTAGGTCAGGTTAGTGACTTGAGGTGTTTTTAGTTTCCTAAAAAAATTAATATCTTATAACGGTGGAGGAGCTGGTTGAGGATCTCCAAATACATACTCTCGAGTTAAACCATTGATTTGATTTTGTGTTAACCCAGTACCGAGAACACCTATCTCGTTGCTATTTTCTTGTCCAGCCTTTAAAACGCCAGCTGGAGCATACATTGTTAAAGCACCTGTTGATCCGATATAAAACATAACATTATCAGTATCTTCCCATGATGTACTGTTTAGTAATCCATCATCCATTACATCTTCTAAGGTAAAATCTAAAACCGCGTTAGCTGTCCCGTCATTCAAGTTGCTATTAGTTGATTGATAGAGCACTGCTGCTGAGAAAGCTTGTTGAATATCAGAAACAACTGCATCTTCTCGAGCATTTTGAATCACGTTCCCAATCGCAATAACCCCGATCCCAGCGATGATCGCTAAGATAACGACTACTGCCAGCAACTCGACCAAGGAGAGGCCGCGCTCGTCTTTCAATAATTTATTCAATCGATTGTCTGTTGTTTCTTCTGCTAAAATTGCATCAATCATAGTGTGTTTACTCCTCCTGTTTCTTCCATATATATTAAACAAGCCGTCTAGGTGGCTTGATAATACCAAAATTCATTACCCTTGGATCGCACCGAATAAATCGAACATCGGGATCATGATCGCCGCAACGATCAAGCCAACGATCACACAGATTATCAAGATGACAATCGGTTCCATGATCGTTTTCAGTCGCTTACTGGTTTCATCAACTTCTTTTTGATAGATGATACTCAATCGTTTCAGCATGTCCTCAAGGGAACCAGTACTTTCGCCAATCTCGACCATCTGGGTCACTAACATCGGAACCATCATGTTGCCGCGAAAGACATCGCTCATCTTGCCACCTTCTTCAATTTGAAAGGCACAGTTATCGATGATTCGCTTGATGTATTTATTGGCAACGACATCCCGACTCATATTCAAGGCGGTCACCATACCGACAGAGCTGCTAAGCAGTGTCGACATGGTTGTCATAAATAATGAAAAACTATTTTTGGTGATCATATCGCCCACCAGTGGAATGCGTAATAGAAAACTTTGAAAAGCGAAATCAAAGGTTGGATCGCGTCGCGCGATCCACAGTCCGACGAAAAATCCGACGATCAAGACGGCTAAAACCCATCCTCTGGACTGAAGGAACTCGCTGATCGCCATCGTTGCGACGGTGATCGTCGGCAGATCGGCATCAAATCCTTCAAATACTTCCACGAACATCGGAACGATCATCACCAATAAAATGATCCCCACGATAAAGGTTAAAATCACTAAAATAATTGGATAGACCATCGCGGTAACGATCCCGCTACGGTTTTCGGCGCTTTTTTCATAGTAATCCGCCATATCCTTTAAATTTCCTTCCAGTGATCCAGACATCTCCGAAACAGCGATGACACTGGTCAGAAGTGTCGGAAAGGCATTGGGATGATCTTTATAGGCTTCTGAGAGCGGGCGTCCGCTATCAATCTCATCCCGAACTTCGCCAAGAATTTTCTTGAAATTCGGGTTTTTTTGTTGCTCTTCCAGCATTCGTGAGGCATCAACAATCGTGATCCCCGAAGCGATCAGTGTCGAAAACTGGCGCAAATACCCTACCAACAGTTTTAACGAAACTTTCGTAAAGAGTTGAATCTCTTTGTTCGCCAAGGTTTCTGGCTGTTCGATCAAACTGTTGACTTTGATATGCTTTTGGCGCAGTTTTTGGCGGGCTTCGACGGAGGAATTGGCACGCAAGCTGCCAGAAAACGTTTCGCCTCGGACATTGGTGCCTTGATAGGCAAAGAGTGCCATCGGCTATTCGCCCCCTTCCTCCATTAAGTTATCTGCCACATCAGCATCGACCCGTTCCGCAGCAACCAGTTCTTCTAAAGAGGCGCTCATGGTATGCATGCCTTCGTTTTTCCCCATCTGCAACATATTATGGATCTGGTGGGTTTTCCCTTGACGGATCAAGCTGGCGATCCCTCGGGTATTGAGCATCATTTCGGTTGCTGCTACACGTCCGTTGCCATCGATCGTTGGCAGCAAGCGCTGGGACAAGATCCCTAGTAATGCGCCAGCAAGCTGTGTACGAATCTGAGTCTGCTGATCGGCAGGAAAGACATCGACGATCCGTTCAATAGTCGCTGGGGCACTTGACGTATGCAAGGTTCCTAATACCAAGTGTCCCGTTTCCGCTGCCGTCAAAGCAATCGAGATTGTTTCAAAATCTCGTAGCTCCCCTACTAAGATGACGTCTGGATCTTGACGCAGGGCAGCTCGTAAGCCATTGCCAAAGGACATGGTGTCGCTGCCGACTTCGCGCTGGGCAACGATGCTTTTTTTGTGGTTATGGATGTACTCAATCGGGTCTTCCAACGTCAAAATATGCGTCTTTTTGGTATCATTCAAATAGTCCAGCATCGCAGCCAGTGTCGTTGATTTCCCTGAACCGGTCGGCCCTGTAACTAAGAACAAGCCTTGGCTTTTATGGATCAGAGTCCGCAAGACGGTCGGCATACCGAGTTTGCTTAACTTCGGGATCTCGATGGGGATCTGCCGCAAGGCGATCGAAACGGTATCTTTTTGGCGGAAAATATTGACCCGAAAGCGACAGATGTCGCCTAGTTCGTAGGCCAAGTCGGTCTCGCCTTTTCCCTTGAATTCCTCCCATTGCCGTTGGTTGCAAAGGATTTCGGCAATGGCTTCGATGTCCTTGGTGTCGATGGTCGGAACCCCTTCGATCGGTAGCAAGTCGCCGTGGCGACGAAAAATCGGCGGTACGCCTTCGACTAAATGGATATCCGATGCTTTTTGTTCGACGGCGATCATCAACCAATGATCGATCCGCTCTTTAGGTGACATGGCAGCAAATTGCGCCGCTTCGTTGCGATTGACGCCCTGTGTACTGCTGGCAGTCGTCGTTTTTGTCACTGCTTGCCGTTCTGCTTTTTGAATGATCTCCCGCGTCGAGACAGATCGGTCTTGATCGCTCTGGCGACTGTGGGCACGTTTTTTTTCTCTCAGTTCACGATTTTCCCGAATGCGGGTACGGGTCGGAGCTGTTTTTTCTCTCGTCGCCCTTTTGGTTGCTCGCTCTTGTGTTGCCACTCTCGTTTGATCCATTAAACCAGCCCCTTTCTATGTGCATTTCCTTTTAAAACAATGTATGTAGTTCTTCGGTGATCCCTAGATCACCGATAAATCAATCCGCGCCTCACTCTTCTGCGGCGACCACCTTCAAGACTTCTTCGATGGTGGAAAAGCCTTGTTGCACTTTGTCTAACCCATCATCCAACAAAAAGCGCATCTTTCGTTCCTGAACATAATCCATCAGCTGGTCGTTAGTCGCTTTGTTCGTGATCATACGACGCAGCTTGGCATCGATCGTCAACAGCTCTTGGACGGCCATTCGCCCTTTGAATCCCGTATTGCCACACTTTGGACAGCCCACAGGCTGTGCCAGTTCCGTAACCGTGATGCCATAGGATTCAAATAACTGCTTGTCCTTGTCGCTGGCTGGTCCTACTGTTTTACAAGAAGAACAAAGGGTTCGGACGAGCCGTTGAGCTAAGATGCCTTCTAACGCATTAGCGACCAGAAACGGTTCTACCCCCATGTCGACTAAGCGATTGATGGTGCTGACGGAATCATTGGTATGCAGGGTGGATAATACCAAGTGCCCGGTCATGGAAGCCCGAATCGCAATCTCCGCCGTTTCGCCATCTCGAATCTCTCCCACCATCACGACATTGGGGTCTTGCCGCAAGATCGACCGTAACCCAGCGGAAAAGGTCAAACCGACATTGCTGTTGACTGCCACTTGGTTGATACCTTGCAGCTGAAACTCTACTGGGTCTTCGACGGTGATAATATTGATCTCCGGCGTGTTCAACTCTTGCAGCGCCGCATACAAGGAAGATGATTTCCCTGATCCTGTCGGTCCTGTGACAAGAATGATTCCATGGGGTTTATGCAAAATCGCTTTAAAGGTCGCCAATACCTTCGGTTCAAAGCGAAACTCATCTAGGCGCCGAATGCCACTGGAGCGATCCAACACCCGAATCACGACTTTCTCCCCATGAATGACAGGCAAAACCGAGACCCGCAAATCAACCACGTTGCCCCCGTTACGAATCATTGCCCGACCATCTTGTGGCACACGTGTTTCGGTGATATCCAAGGAGGAAATGATTTTCAGTCGTGAAGTCACACCAGTCTGAATACTCTTAGGCAAGTTTTCATGGGTACGAAGCTCCCCATCGACCCGTAAGCGGACAACTAATCCTTTTTCTTGGGGATCGAAATGGATATCACTGGCGCCCCGATCCACTGCATCTTGCAGCAGGGTATTGACCAATTTTACGATTGGCGAATCATCTAATTTTGAGTCGCCTTCTGGATCGATGGTTTCAACGAGAGAGTCGCTCAAGCCATCCAAACTGATCTCAGAAGGGTAATCGCGAACGATCAGTTGTTGGATATCGGCATTGTGGGCTTTTTGCGGACGAATCAATAACCCAGTGATCAAACGCATTTCATTGATCGCCGCATAATCCCCAGGGTTTGCCATCGCAACCGTCAAGCGGTTGCCTTTTTTTTCTAATGGAAAGACGCTGTGCTGTTTGGCAAACGAGCGGGGGATCAGTGACAAAACCTCTGAGCTGATCTCTAAGTCAAACAGGTTGCCTGTTTGTGTTTTCTCAGCGGTGGTTGAACTTGGACTACTCTCAGACTTTTTGAGAGGCCTTCTAGGTTTTCTACGTGGCGTTCTTTCACTTGATTGCGGCAACTGGCGCCCTCCTTTCAATAATCGAGTTTGTTGATATAGTCAAACATTCGTGTAACGGTTAAATATGCTTCATCATCAGACCACATGTTTCGATCCAAAAAACTTCTGAGGATCGTTACCTCCCCCGGTTGTGCCTGACTTTCAAAGTCGCGGACGCGATAATTGACGCCTAATTGTTGCAGTTGATTTTCTAGTTCCACCTGGTCATCCATATAGTAAGGTACGAGAACGACCGTTCCTTCAAGACGACGGTTATGAGCCCCTGTTGCTAAAAAAGTCGGGTCAAATAATGCCAAATCTGGCAGTATTTCCATGACAAAGGTCGACTCTCTATCCACAGCTAAATGAAAGGGTTCAACGCCTGTATGACCCAAGATCAGCTGGGCACCATTTTTTAAGGTGATTTGATTCCAATACGCTGGATCTTCATAATAAGAATCAAAAACCGCTGAACTGCCGGCTTCTGCTAATGCCAATCTACGAGCAGTTTTCGGCGCATCGATAAATGAAAGCCCGTGAACCTCCATTATGGTATTGCTGCCATCCAATGTGATTCTTGACGGGTCATGGGGCACTGTGAATTGATTTTGATTCTGAAAATACGAGAAATCATCGATTGTTCCACCACTAGGCATCATCGTATTCGTCAGCATAAAATCACCATAAACAGTAATCCTTCGTTCCGTATCTTCGGTACTATGCACGATCGAGCCTTCCGTGACTGGTCCCGCATAAAAATTGCTGCTCGTCAGAACCATCGACGGCTTCATAAACGTCAAACTACCATCTGCCGCAGGGTTCTGTTTCGTGGCTTCTCGATGATAAAAATTAAAATAATTGGTATTTAATTCGCCTAACCCAGTGCCCGCATCCGGTGAATTTACGGAAACATTTAGATGGCCTTCAGCAAAGAGAACCCCTTCTTGCTCAACTCTCGAAGCCGAACTATTGGTGTTGTTGATCCATACGTTTCCAGCAAGGATATCCGTATATGCTTGTGATAGGACCAAGCGACTGCCAGCTCGACTGCCCAAATCGATATACATTCCTAAACCGGCTTGCAAGAAGATGTCTTTGATCACGTTCAACCCGTTACTAGGCTGTCCGCCATCATTCTGGATCGCAAGCAGACTTTTTGCCGAAAATTGCCCGCTTCCCTGTCCTTCCATCTGGACCCCATGATTAAAGAAAAAGGAACCATCGAAATGCAGCCAATTAAGAATCGGCTTTGTTCGAAAATCTAAAAATCTGCCGTCTTGAAAATCTTGCAGGACATTGTTGGCAAACCCGAATTGCAAGAAGTCATCCGATTCAAAAGCGAGATAATCAAACGATGGACGTACGCGTTGAAAATCGGCGACTTCAAACAATTTTCGAACCCAAGTATCGGCGGATACAGCTTGCCCTGCTGTAGAGGGTAAGTAATAGGGATAAAAAATGTTTCGCCAAATATCCAGCTGTGTTTGTCTTTGTTCGAGGTCTTCTTCTTCAAGCTGCATTTCATAGATATATTCGGCAGAAGCTGTATGTACTCGCGGTTGCCCTTCAGCCAATTGCGTCTGATCCGTGACTTGCGATTGAATTTGAATAATGATTTGAAGATTGGTTTTATCTGGCAGCATCGAGGCGGATTGGATCCATCCTTGCTCCCCACCAGATTTGGTCATTACATAAGGGGCGATCTCATTATATTCATAGTCAACGACAGAGGAGGTAAAAGAAAATTTATCATCGATGTTCTCATTCACATCGACTTCGTCCAGCACAAATCTCAATTCGTTATCTAGATGGTCTTGCCAGTCATTATTATTAGAATAGAAGCCGCCATTCTGCATGGTTCGAGTGATGAAATCATCTATTCTCAGTTTTAGCTCCTGAGAAGCGAGTTGAAAGGAATATTCGTGTACATCTTCCACTCGACGGAAGCTATCTATCGTTCGAATTTGTGAATTGACATTTCGAGCAACAAGGAAGACCAAGCCAATCATCAAAGAGGAAAGAATGATCGCCGCGAGGGCATAAATCAGCGCAAAACCAGCTTCATTTTGTCTACCATCGTCCATTCCCGGGTACCCCCCCTCTTGCTTTCTCATTGTCACGATAATTGATCGTAAATTCTCGTTTATAGATAATCTGCTTGTGGTAATCAGTGACCAGATCCTCCATCTGCCACCAGCCAGTCAAATCATCATAATAATCCGCAAAGTTGATCGTTTCCGTGTAAAATAAAACGAAAAACTTGGTCTGGATACTGAACGTATCGCGATAATTTGGCGTATAGTGATGGGTCAACGTCGCTTCATTCTCATTTTTTTGTTGAATGATCTTTAACTTAATCGTAGGATCTTTCGTATCATAGACTCTGGCACGAATATTGTTGGTATCTGTGATATCAGTCACAACCATTCGCGGACTGCCCTCTTCCGTAATCGTTGCCCCTAAGGTTCCTTCGGGCATTGTTTTGACAATATGTTCCTCGTGGAAAAGAAGACTATCATATTTTCCTAAATACCCCGCATGTTCATAGATACCATCAATTTTGGCGATTCGGTCTGCTTGCGCCAAGATTTCATTCGCTATCCCTTGAAAGGCAGCAATTCGACCTTGACGAACAGAGGCTTGGACGATCAAAAAGAGTGTCCCAGAAAAGAGTGCAATGATGATGCCGAATATGACCATCGCCCCTAACAATTCGACAAGCGTGATTCCTTGCTCATCCTGTAATCGATGCTTCATCTGCGCCCCTCCTTTGCAACTTCCGCAAGAACAGCCAGCCCTTTCAATAGTCTACTACCCAATGCAGATACGTTTCTGTCAAAAATGCGCCCGTTTGTTTATCGAAGACCTGAATAATAAGTCCGAGCCCGAGCTGACGACGGTCGTAACTGTCTTCTCGCAGTCCATGTCTGGGGTCTTCGCGAATGGAGACCTTGACCAAATAGTTGGTGGTTTCTTCATTCTCCGACAAGTACGTTCCCATATAGAGGCGATTTTCTTCCGAATTTACCAAGGGCTGCGGCAAATGAGCGCCAGAATGATCGTATACCACCTTGCGAATAAATCGGCCCCGATTGAGATCATCTACAGCAATCGGGATTTCTTCATACATCGGTTGCCCTTGCGCATTGTATTGAATCCCTGAATTATCGAGGACCAAATGGTGTCGGCGAACTTCTGAGGGATCATCTGGATCGACCATCATCCAAGAAGGTCTAGCCGTAAAGATCCCGATATTCAAATCCGCCAAGTCTTGAGTCTGTGCCCGGTAGATTAGCCATTCCTTGACATCATCTCGTGCTGCGATGGCCTCTTCCATTCGGGTATTGTAGCTAAGGATCAGGTTGTTTTGGATGATCAGCATGGCGATCATGACCATTGCGATCCCGAGAATGACGATCGCTCCAAGGATCTCAACCAGGCTGAACCCTGATTCATCAAGTACTTTATGTGCTTGTCTGCCGTTTTTCAGTTTCATCACCTGCTTTTTACCTAGCCCCCGATCAAGGAGAATCCTTTTCTTCTAGCTGGTTGATACTTGTATCTGGGTCAAGAAAAGATAATTTGCTAAGGGCAAACCCCCAGTGAATCAGTTTATTGAAATCAGGGTAGTCAGCTAATGGAATACTTTTTTTGGCTTTGCGTGTGATGCGGATTCGTTCCCTGATATAATGATACCTTTCTTCTTCAACCAGTCGCTGAATCTCGGCGATCCCTTTTTCAACATCAGGATCTTCGACATTCGCTTGCATATATTGTTGGTAGAAATAATCCAAATACTTCCCGTATTGAAGAAAATAACGGTATTCAATTTCTTCAATGACCATTTTCACGTGAATCTCTCCTTGACTTATTTTCTAGCAACTTATTGAAGTGAGTACAAATGCCGATAGATGATCGCAGTAGCACTCTCTGGGCGATCATTGTCTAACTGAAAGACCTCCTTTAATGATTGTCGATCAGAAGCTTGAATGACTTCGACTTTCGGTAAAAGTTCGTAGGCAAGATGGCTATCGTCTGCGACACTTGTATCGATCATCACTTGTTCGATCAGTGAACGGGTGACGCCATAACCGTCTTCACTTTGATAGGATCGGTCCAAAGGGAAACTATAATAAAACCAGCCATCATCGGGATTATAGATCCAAGTGTTGCGATCGATCTGACGGTAATCGCTCAAAGAGCCGAATTCGATCATGATGGCTTCTGAATCGATCTGGGCAGGACTTTCAGAGACAAAGCTGCTTAGCGTTTTCACCGTTTGGGTCGGATACAACCCAGCAGCATCGGGAAACGCACTGATCATCTCTGGCAAGTGAAAGGCACTGCCTAACCCAGATTCTGTCGTCGTGTAATCAAATGACGACTGGTCAATCGTTCCCTGTTCTCCGAGATACGTGAATCCCGTAGGTTCCTCACTGGTGGAAAAGGGGCTGGCTAGCTGCGACTCCGCCCAGTTTCGAACAAAATAACGATACCCTTCAAGATAATAACTATAGGTCAAGTTGGCTGCTTCAAAGGTCCACTCAGCAACCGGATCAGCAGGATTGAGCAGCAGCAGTTCCCCACTCATTTTCTGCATGACCGGTTGTTGGTTTCGTCGAAAGGAATAGCTGAAGTGAGCTTCGACAAGGACCGGTTCTTGCCAGAGATCTGGTGGACCATCGATCAAGTCTGATGACGGTAGCTCCTCCATTTCTTCATTGCCTTCGGTGCGATCGTAGAAGTTCTCAGGATTTTCCTGTTCTTCAGCGTCTAGTTCCCCCAATAACTCCTGCATCTCCTCACTATCGAAGGCATCCAAGGGAGGCGTGGGTGCCAACTCTTCGATCGTCTCATCGCTGATCCAAACCATCACTTGACCATCAAGAGCATTTCCAATGAGTTCTGGGATCTGCTGGGTCACGTTCTGATACCCCCTTGCTAAAATTTCGTTTTCATCAAAGCGAGACAGTACTGGTAATAAGTCTGGCGCATCACTCGCATCTGCCGCCTGCTCAAAAGCTGCTTCCTCACTGTCTGGCGCGATATAGCGCAGCACTTCTTCAAAACTTGCTCGGACAAAGACTGGCACTTCACTAGCGTTCATTACCCGAACGGATCGTTGGATCGTCGTCCCTGTAAGGGTCATTCGTTCCTGCCATTCTTCCAAAATCTCGATTTTTTCGAACACTTCATTTTCATCCGCTAATCGACGAATATGAATAGACTGATTATTCTGCCAAATCAAGATGCTAAGCAACAAAAGAAAGAAAAGCAGACACGCGATACTATTTCTTAACACAATTTTTTTTTGCACCCTTGTTTCCTCTTTTCTCAAGTAATGACGGCTCTCAAGTAAAGAGATAAATGCCTAATAGAATGAATAAGGCGATCAATGATACACAGAAGATGATGGATAATATCAAGTTTTGATCAATAAAACGAAACACATCTGCTACATGGTTGATACTCATTGAGACTTCTCCAACGAAACGGTCTGCTTCGATGGCTTCTTCCCCAAATGCCTGTCCATCACCAATGACGGATAAATGATAGCCCTGCTCTTCGTCAGCCTCGATCGATAGTACTCGGCGAGCAATATAGCCGGTTCCTGAGCCATTTGTAAAGACCGCGAGCCCGTTTGGCTGTACTTGAGTGAAGGCTTGTTCTCTTAAAATGATCAAATCTTGTGTGCGTAATGCGGAGCTGTCAAGATTCGCCATCCCATTATCTGATAAACGCACCACCCGATGATTAAAAACTGTCATTTCGTTTTGATCAGTCACATATAAGCCGATAAACGTAAATAGGACAGTCATGCTACAAACCAAGAAAATCAGATAGATGATTTTCAGTACGAGATTGCCAGATTTCTTTTTGGCTGTTGGTTTCTTCGTCGCGGCTTTGCCTTTTTGCGGGGGACGTCGTTTCTGGGAAACTTCCGCTGGTTTTTTGCCGTGCTTGTGGGTCCCTTTTGATTTGGCATTAGGATGACTTGATTTTTTGATTTTCCCCTGCTCGTTGTGCTGACTTGGACGTGCTTGCTGCGGTGGACGCTTTTTCTTTTTGCGTGGTGCTTCACTGGTCGTACTGGCAGCTGCTCTTTCTTTTTGCTTGCTAGGATGCTGCTTTTCGGTCGGTAATTTGGGGCGATTCGCTGTGCCAGCCGCTTTTTTTCGTTTCTTTTTCACAGGCGCCTGTCCTGTCGGTTCTTTTTGGGTCGGCTTTTTTGGTCGTTTCTTGCCACTAGAAGGGCTGGCTTGCTTTCCTTGCGCCTGAAACTTTTCGATTCGGGGATTTCTCGGTGTATCCTCTGATTGGTCTCGTTTTTTTTCACGTTTGGCAGGCTGTGGCGGACGTTTTTTTCTTCTAGGTGCTTGCGACTGATTACTCATTGGCATCTACCTCGCTGCCCGCTCGTTCCATCCCTCTTAATTGGTTTGCATAAGTATTGGCATTGGCATTTTCCTGCAAGCGATCCTTGACGGTCCGAATGGACGCTGGCAAATTCCCTGAGCCTCGACGATTTGCCGCGCTTCTTTGCAAGTCTTCAAACAACGAACGGGTCGTCTCCGCTTCTTCCTTGCGGGCTGCTTCGATTGCTTGTGCACGTGTGCGTTCAATCTCTTCCAAAATCTCTTCGGTCGGCTCATTATCATAAATGGTTAGATCATAGGCCTCAATCAACGCATTCAGCTTTTGGTCATAATGGATGTCCGTAGCATAGCGCCCGGTCAACCACGCAGTTGCTTCCCGATAAGTTGGGGCATTTTCTTTCCAAACGGGGGCATAAAAGCGCGGGTTGCCTGTGATGCCTCCTCTTAGTAAGCGAGCGTAATCTTCGATGGATTCACGGTAACTTGGGTATTTACGGAAATTGGAAGAGATCGTATACCACGCACCACTTCCATCATCTTCTTGCGTATTGAAGGTCACTTTTTGCCCACGAAAGCTGCCCTTGATGCCAAAGAGATTGTGGTTTGGCGGACTGGATAAGGCACTATTTCCTGAGCCAGTCTCCAAGATGGCTTGTGCGATCATCACTGAAGCATAAAGATCATTGTTATAGGCAACATCCTGCGCGTCAGAACCAATCTCATTGATGAATTGTTGTGTCGTTAGATTACGAGAAACCGAAAATTGAAAGTTGCTTTCCCGCTCTTCTTCATCGATCGGCGATTCGGGTTCTTCAGTGATTGGATCGGGCTCTTTTTCTTTGTCCTGATTGGTTTGATTCCCATTTGATTGGTTGTTTCCGCTATTGTTGCTGCTGTTGGTATCGTTGGTTTCTTGCTCATTCGTTTCAGGTCCAGCAGGCTGATTCGGCTGTTGATCGCCTTCTGAAGGATCTGGCGTCGACGGAACGTCTTCGGCCTCTTGATTTTCTGTTTCATCCGTGCCGCTCTCCATTTCTTCCTCGTCTGTCTGTCCCTCGTCTGCCGGTCGTTCCACATCATTTACGACTTGGACTTCCGTTCCTTTTTCGCCCTGCTCCGCTTCTTCTGGAAGGGTTTCTTTTGTTTGTTCTGGAGGAGTATCAAGTTGCTCCGTTATCCTGTCAGCTCCTTCGTAAGAGACCGGTCGGAGGGCATCCGTTATCGATTGCCCACGACTTTCTCGTTGTGCATCGATGGTTTCCATATAAGTAGATGGTTCTACACCTAAGATCGATCGAACCATGGCTTCAGAAATCGTTTGATTATTGATGATTCCGATAAATGCTCCGATCGCTAACAGACTTTTTACGTTTCTTCTGGGCTTTTTCATCTTCTTGATCCTCCTCCTTGGGGCTGTTCTTGCTGGTGCCTTTTTTTGGTCGTTCATGGTCTTTGCTTTCATTTTTCTCAAGCTGCACAAGCAGCAATTGATAATGAAAGGCATTGTTCCGCAAATACATCGTAAAACCTAGCAAAAGAGCGAGTAAAAACAAGTGACTGATAGTGACATATTCTCGAAAGGCAGAGAGATAAAAATAGGCGGTCAGCTGCAAAAATACCGCTAATGGGATCAAAGAAGCAATAAAGTAGATGCGGTATAAGAATAAGAATCGTTGTTTTTGCTTTTGGGTTCTCATAGACTGCTCCTAACGTCTGTATTGCCTTCGATCAATGCTTTTTTTTCTAATAGATAGCTTTCGCTTTGGAGAAGATCAAAGTAAGCGGCTTTTCGTAAAAGATTGTCATAGTCCATCTTCATAATGCGTGCGTAAGGTTTTCTAAACCATGGTCGCTCATACAATTTGACTCGTGATTCAATCACGCTGCATTCATAAAAAACTAAACTGATATCTTTAACAGATAGGTTGTTGTCGACCACTTGCTGCACTTGCCCTCTCTCATAGGTCAATTCTTTTTCGTTCAACGTCATTTTTTCGATCTTTTGTACGAGATTGTCATTGATGCGCCAAACCTGTTCGAGGTATTTGGCTTTTTGAAAAAGATAGGTATATTCTCGTAAGCTGATTTTCAATTGCGTATGCCAGTTCTCGTCTTCTTCATCGGTCAAGCTGTTTAAATAGTGGATACTATTTTTGATCAAAGAGGCTTCTAAGTTTTCGATGTAGATCTCAAGCTTTTGATTGGCCAAGCGCAAGCGCTCTTTGCTTGCTCGTTCTCGTTTCGCCTCTTCCTCCAACGCTAATTCATTGGCGTTGACTTTGGACAATTGCTTGGCTTTTTTTGACTGTTTTTTTTTGCTGCTTTTTTTTCGAACTTTCTTTTTGAACTTTGGTGGCTCATCCGCACTGACCTTTTGGAACTCGAGCGTGTCTTCCAGTTCTTTTTTCATTGCATTGGTTTTGCCCTGACGTTTTTCTTCATGGACTTGCGCTTTCGGGCGACTCACAAACGTGACATTTTGTTCGTCGATCACGCTTTGTACGATTTTTACCAGTTGCTCTTTAAAGTCGTTCGCATCACTTACACCAGCGGGGGCTTGCTGCTGCAAGCTAGCATGCAACTGCATCGTAAAGGGAAACTCTTCTTCTGTGTATGCGATTGGTACAAACTCCAAAAACAAATTGCTTTTCTCATCGGACACATGATTGATGCCGATTTGCGTCCACACAAACTGAGGAAATTGCTGTTCCAATGGAATGCGTAATTTTGAGTAATCGATTTTTTTCCGTAAGATCTCCATCTCGATATGATGGGTGAAGGCTTCGATGGAATAAAATTGCTCAAAGTAATGCGTCACTTGTTTGCGAATCGACGATTTGAGCGGCCACTTTTTTTGATAGAGGTTGTCACAGGCAGTGATTACTGATGGAAGTGCCTCTTGTTTGTAAAATAATTCCTCAAGATTTGGACTCAAGGTTGGATAGATGGCAATTTTTAAAATATCATTCGTCACATTCGTCCCAATAACCAACATGCTCATAAGAAATCAAGTCGTAGTTGTTGCCTGTGATTTCTTATACAGCATATATGGTCCTAGTGGGTTTCCCTCCTTTGTCGTGTCGCTCTCGGAAATTATTTAGCAGACCTTTTCGTCTATTCCGACTCATAACCTTCTTTTTAGTCTGGCAGATTCAACACTTTGCTATGCTGGATCAACTGCTCAAACAACCCTTTCGATTCATGATGAAACGTCGTAAGTCGTTCTTGGTATTGCTTGATCTCTTGACGGATTTTCATCACTTCCATCGATGCTTCTGAAATGATCTTGTGGGCTTCATTTTCCGCCATCTGACGTCTTCTGTCGGCTTCCAGTTCTGCTTCAGCAGCGGTTTCCCGTGCTTTTTCTTTTGCTTCGATCAAAATCGTCGCCAGCTCGTCCTTCATTTGTTCGACCTTTGCCAGCTCACGTTCCAAGTCACGCTGTAAGACATTCTTATCCGCCAATTGTTCGACTCTTGAACGTTCGAGATCCCGATATTTCGCTTCCGCTTCTTGCAAGCGCAAGTTCAACTGTTGATTTTCATTTTCAAGCGAAGTGATCCGGCGCATGCTTTCGACTTCTTTTAATTTGTAGTTTTCGATTATCGCCGCTTTTTCTTCTAAATGAATCGCTTTTTCTTCAAAAGCTTGGACTTGCTTGCTTTTTTCTTCTAATTCTTTTAGCAGTTCATCTTCTCTTTGACGCAATTGTTCGAGCTCTTCTTCTACTTCGATCAATTCGTCTTCTTGACTCGTCAACTGCTCAATTTCTTGCTCATAATTGGTTTTGAGGGCTTCTTGTTGACGTTCTGCTTCTTTTAACTGCTGCTGTAACTCGTTGTAGCGCATTTGCAGCTGCTTGTTTTCATAAATGATACTTTCTTGTTGCGTCGCTTGCGAAGCCATCCGATTGATGGATTCTTGTTTGTTTTCCAATTGCTTGGTCAAATGTTCGACGGTCTTGGTCAGTTGTGAAACGGTATTTTCTAATGCCAGCAGCTCTTCTTGGGCATCATCCTCATACTCGTCTTCCTCGTATTCTTCATCATCGTACTCATCGTCCTCGTACTCGTCGTCTTCATATTCTTCATCGTCATACTCATCGTCATCATATTCTTCATCATCGTACTCGTCTTCGTCGTACTCTTCTTCATCATATTCCTCGTCGTAGACATGAACGCCTTCGTAAGTTTCTTCATCTTTCTTTTTGCGAAATAATGCCATGTTACCCCTCCTGATTCCTCACTCATCGATGATTTGATTCGTTAACAATTTAGTGTGTCTACAAATTGGTCTACTTGAACGTCTACTTTCGTGAAAAGTTGCACTTTTGCTGTTCTACCCTCGGGCTTTTTTTCAAGCGAGCTGACGTTTCTGCTGTGACCTTTTGAGCAGTGATGTCCGTTTCCTTCTTGCCATCATTCGTTCAAAAAAAGAAAGCAAAAACCACCACACCCCATGATTTCCACGGCCTCCATTTATTTTGGAGGATAGGAATCAAGTCAGTGAATCGGCCTGTTTCTCAATAAAATAGCCATTAAACGAAAAGACGGCTTCCGTTCGCAGAACATCTGTTGTCTATTTGATAGTATCAAAGCAAAAACAGATTGAAAAATCAGATATTTCTTCACTTGATGAAATATCTGTCAGAGCAAGTCGGTTATCAACATGATATTGTTAAAAATTGAGCAAAATATCCTCGTATTAAGGAAACGAATGGTCTTCTTTAAACGATCTTTATCTTAAATCAACAATCACGCCTTCCTAACCGCCGATCAATCCCCTCAAAAAAAACAGCGACCTTATAAGCCAAGGTCGCTGATCGATTCTTTACCTATTATATAGTTTTACTGCTCAGTCATCTTTCATCCATTGGAAGCGATCCCTTTTCTCTCAGTTTGAAAGCCGGTTCCTGTCTACCGATCTGCAACTGTAAGTCTTTTTTCTCCCTGATGGGCTGCTTTTCTCTTGCCTTCAAAAAAAGAAAGAACCGTTTCTTGAAAATCAGTTTGCTTTAAACGAATAACTTTTTATGCATGTATAATGTCGCCATCCGATAATCATAATGGATCATCGAAAAGGCTAATAGCTCCCCATTTCTCAGATAGCTGTCATCTCGTACGATCAATGCGGGCATGCCTTCTTCTAGATGAAAGAACGCAGCTTGTTCCTGTGATAACGGTTTGCTTTGAATGAACTTGTCGATGAAGGCGACTGTCAGTTGTTTTTCTTCTGCCAAAGCTTGGAACATTGACCCCTCCATCATTGTTTCGGAGATCTCCCCTACGATTTCAGGTATATAATAGGAACGTTCAATCAAATACGGTTTGTCATCTAGCGTGCGAAACCGTTGGACTTCGATAAAGTGCTGATCTTTCGCAAATTGTTTTTGACTTGGGAGAAACAACGCCTCTGATACTTTGACCAGTCGCTTTGAGGCTTTGACCGTTCGAATGTTTTTCTCGCCCCGGGTCAAGTCTTCATTGAAGCCAAGATCTCCTTGTTCAATGGTCGGTTTTTGGTTGTTATGAAAACGAATATACGAGCCGCGGCCTTGCATCTGGTAGATCCAGCCCATCTTGCTCAACTTATTGAGGGCTTGACGTAACGTATAACGAGAAACTGGATAAATTGCCAAAAGCTCTCGTTCACTAGGCATCTTCCCCTGCTCATTTCCAATGTCACCAGCTTCGATCTTTCTGATCAATTCTGCTGCTAAGTCTTCAATACTGAGTTTCGTCATCTGCCTACTCCTTTCCTTGCGATTCTCTACTACTATTATCGTCTTTGGCGTAAAAAAAGCCAGCTATTTTTCATAGCCGGCTTATCAAAAAAACGGAAAGATTATGCCTTCGTTGCGTTTGCTTGTTCGTCCTTGTATAATTTGCCATCATACATTTTGATGAATGGGAACCAAATCAAGAAAGCAACGACTGCACAGATGATTGCTAAGACAAAGGCACGCCAGTCACCACCTGAACCAATAAAGCCGGATAAGCCAATAGGGGTCGGCCACGCTACTTGGGCAATCGGTGGGTTAACAAAGCCTAAGTTGATGCCAAAATAAGCAACGGACATTGAAACCATCGGTGCTAAGAAGAATGGGATCGCTGTGTACGGGTTGTATACCACTGGCATCCCGAACAAAATCGGTTCATTGATATTGAAGAAGGATGGCACGATCGCTGCTTTTCCTAAAGCACTTAACTGCGCTGATTTTGCAAAGAAGGCGATGAAAATCACCATTCCTAACGTCGCTCCTGAACCACCGATCGTTACGAAACTATTGTTAAACTCACCCGCAAAGGCAATGTTGGCACCATTTTGGTTTTCCACCATATTCGACAATACGATTGGCGTCAAGAATGAGGTCACGATCGTTGCCCCATGAATACCCACGATCCAGAGCGCATGCATGAAGAAGTAGATAACAAGTAGTCCGACCCAGGTACTGGTCAATTGCGTCACGAAACTAAAAGGAATCGCAATGACTTTGAAAATATCTGTGCCCATTGCGACTAATGCACCATTGATGACGATTACAGTAAGTGCGATTAGCGCTGTAGGAATCAAAGCAGTAAATGAGGAAGAAACACCTGTAGGCACTGTATCAGGCATTTTGATGACAATATTGCGCTTCACACAAAACGCGTAGATTTTTACCGCAATGATCGCCATGATGATCGCTGTAAAGATCCCAGTTGTTCCTAAACGAGTAACGCCTCCTCCGATTTCCCAACCATTAATGATTTTTTGATCGTCAGAAATCACTTCTACTAGCGTGGCTACTCCGCCTTCAAACACTAGTTGCGGTAAGCACATAAAGAACGCCATCATTGAAAGCAATGCCCCATTGACTGGACTTAAAACAAGTTTTTCTTCTTGTGCTTGAATCTTAGTATACTCATATCCAAAGACAATACAAAAATATAGTGCTAAAATCCCCATTGTTGCAGTATTACCCAGCATATATAGATTAACTACTTTATCAAATGATGTGCTCCAAATGCCCTCTAATACAGGAAAACTTTGGGGTAAAACGCTGATGATCAAGAACATAGATCCTACAATAGTGAAAGGAATCGACGCCATCCCGGCTGCCATGACCCCACGAACGATCCGTAATTGTGAGATTTTCCCCATTGGACCCATTAAGTAGCGGTCCAAGAAGGCAAACATTTTGTTATTTTCTGAATCCATTGACTGTTCCTCCTTGAGTTTCAAATGTAGTCAAATACGTGAAATATTTGTCGCGGTCATGCTCGATCAACCACGCTTTACGCTGGATGAACAGGCACGCGATCATGCCGACAGTAAACAAGGCAAGTAAGATGCCTCTACCCGATTGATTCATAAAAGGAATCAATGTTGCTTGCTGTCCGATCAAAATAAATAGAATTGCAATCAGATTGACACCGAATTGGAGCCAATATCCGATTTTTGACACCAGTAAACGATTCGATTGCTGCCAATATTTTTGAGTTTGTTCAATAAGTATAAGTCCATCAACGATCAATAAGGCAATGGGAATCAAACCAGCCCATGTCCATTGAGACAGACTCAATAGGGTCCAATAAAGATTGACAAAGAAAAAGATCGCAGTCATATAACGAAAAAGTAAAAAACGATTAAACCGCATACTTTTGTTTGCATATTCTTTCTTGGCTGCTTGGGTTACCGGTTTCCTTTTGGTCACAAGTCCTCCTCCTTTCTTTTTGCTTTCGCTCAACAACTTGTTCGAACAAGTTATATTCTAGCAGAATTCTTGTTGAATGCAACCGATTTCTTTTTGAAAGTTTTCTCTGAAAATAATCTGCTTTTTCATTTGTTATTTCTGAAAAGTTAAGCTGATCTCAAGGAACCGTGCAGGATAATACTGGAATGTTCCTGATGTTTGGCTTTTGTTCGAGCAGAAAAAAAGTTGTTTTTAGCGTTACTTTTTGCAAAAAATGTTTGTTTCTGAAGGCTTTATCCCCCATGCAAGGCAACAGGTTTGTCAACTTACTAACTTTACAGTACACTCTAAGTAACAAAATAGTTGATTTCAAACATGCGTTATTTTTATTAATCGACATTGCCTGTACTCGTTCCTTAAAACGAAAGGAGATCTCCCAATGGATGTATTAGAAACTTACTTAACCAGCATTGAAGATCCAGTAAAACAAGAAAAACTGCGTGCCTTATTTGCCGCTATTACCAAGAAATTTCCTGACCTCGTTCCAGTCATTAAATGGAATCAGCCGATGTTCACCGCCCATGAAACCTTTATTATCGGTTTCAGCGTTTCAAAACCGCACTTTTCTGTCTCTCCAGAAACCAAGTGTCTTGAACAGTTTATCGATGCCATTGAAAAAGCTGGCTACAGCCATACGGATAACATTTTTCGCATCAAGTGGACTGAGCCGATCGATCAAGCATTGATTGAAGACATGATCGCTTTCAACCTGAAAGACAAAGCGGAGATGTCCCGATTTTGGCGCTGAGCCAATTGAGACTTCGTAAAAGAATAGCAACCAAAAAATCCGCAGAAGCCTGTTCGCTTCTGCGGATTTTCTGACTATTATAAGCCCAATTCTGGTGCCGGATCAAAGAATCCTGACCATAAGCTTGTTGACATCCCTAAATGTAGATGGACGCCAGTTGAATTTCCAGTCGTTCCCATACCGCCTACATATTGTCTAGCTGAGACGCTTTGTCCGACCGAGACAGCTGGCAGTGTACTAAAGTGCATGTAGTAGCTGTAAATGCCATTGGCATGTTTGATGATCACATAGTTACCAGTTGACGGACCATAGCCCGCTTCGACAACTTCGCCTGCTTGAATCGCATAGATCGGTGTTCCTGTCCCCCCGGTAAAGTCGATGCCATTATGTTGATTTCCTGATGCCCCTGTTGGATCTGTTCGATACCCAAAACGACTCGAAATATGAACCGAATCGACTGGCATTTGCCATCCACCTGTGCTTGCTTGTTCTTTTGGCTCAGTTGCTTGCTGCACAGGTGCAGGAGTAGCTGCAGTTTTTTCTGGAGCCACCGATGTTTCTGGCGCCACTGCTGCTTCCGTCTTCGGCTGTGCTGCTGCCACTGCTGCTTGTTGAACGGCAGGATTTTCAGCAGTTTTAGCTGACTCGGCTTCTGCTGCTTGCTGGCGTTTTGCTGCTTCTTCTGCTTCTTTGCGCGCTTTTGCTTCTTGTACTTCTTGCTCAGCCAGTTGCTTCAACGCTGCTTCTCGTTGCCGTTTTGCTTCTGCTTGGTCCGCTTCCAATCGGTCTTTTTTCTCTTCTTCGGTGTTCAATGCCAAGGCAAGGTCCGCTAGTTCAACTTCTTGATTCAATTTGACATCAGCTAATTCCGCTTGTTTTCCTTGCAATGCGTTTGACTGCTCTTCGATCACAACCAATTGTTCCTGCAACTCTTTTTCCAATTGCTGGCTCGTTGCGATATCTTCTTGCTGTTGTTCGACGATGCTATTGCTGGCATTCATGATCGTTACTGAAGCGATCGCCCGTTGAATGGCTTCTCCGATGGATTCAGCATCAACGATTTTTTGGAACAACCGATTGGAAGGTTCCGACGTTTGAATGTCACGCGCTTGATTCGCCAGTACCTCTGTGCGCTTGATGATTTTTTCTTCAAGGACTTGGATCTCTTGTGCCAAGGCATTGACTTCTTTTTCGGTCGTCGTTTTCTTTTGTAGGATTGCTTGGATTTCTCCTTCAATCGATTGAATCTCTGCCTCTGTGGAGTGTTTCAGTGATTCTAATGAGGTAGATTCATTTTTTATGTCATTGATTTTTTCATTTTGCTGCTGGATCTTCTGATCAAAGCTGTCTGCGGATACCGTCACGACAGGCAGCGTCAGCAAAACAAGTGAACTTGCAACCAAAAGTGTCTTTTTCATTTTTTCTCCTTAACTAGATGTGTCTTATCGCTTTCTCTAGCATACCGAAAGATTTCATTCTTGGGGCTGTTTTCACACAAATAACATCTGGCTGCAAGAAATTGACATCTAGCTGAAACGAAATTGTTAGAATATTTCAACGAAAAAGATTGCTTTTCTTCGTCATTTAACCTTCGTTACTTATCAAGCGGTTCGTCTCCTGACCAATTGCCTACAAAAGTGCCGCGATTCGCAGCAATCAGCAATATACCTATGCTATACTGAATAAAAACGGAGGTTCTCATGATACAACAAGTGACCCAATTTACTGATTCTGAATTAGAAACCATCGCCCAGATTTGGCTGCAAAGTAATTTGGATGCCCATGACTTTATTTCGGCTGCCCATTGGCAAGATAACTATGATTTTGTGAAAAAAGCCTTCTCTGACGCCCTTATTTACACCTATTCGGTGGATGATCATCCCGTCGGCTTCATCGGGATGTTGGGTGATTATATCGCTGGTATTTTCGTTTTGAAAGACTATCGTGCCCACGGCATTGGCAAGCAGCTTTTACAAAAAGTACAAGCAGAACACGAGAAGCTGACTCTGAATGTCTACCAAAAAAATACAGCTGCTATTGCGTTTTATCTCAAAAACGGCTTTACCATCGTTTCTGAACAACTGGATTCTGATACCAATGAAATCGAAAACACCATGGAGTGGCATCGTTGATGCTGCTCTTTTCACCTTCTTTTTCCCCTTTTGATCAATCGTACGACCATAACCGCTTATCGGCTTACCCGTCGAATTAATGGATACAATAAACGACAAAAAGCATTACCTTCCATTTGCTGGATCGGCAATGCTTTCTTTATTTACTAGCGGTATTTCAACCAATGGTTCCCCCATTGGTGACAATCACTTCGCGATACCAATCAAAGGATTTTTTTCGATACCGTTTGAGTGAACCAGTTCCATCATCGTTTCGGTCTACATAAATGAACCCATAACGCTTTTTCATCTCTGCGGTCGAAGCACTTACTAAATCAATACACCCCCACATGGTATAACCCAATACATTGACACCATCATCGATGGCTTTAGCAACGGCTGATAGATGATCATTTAAATAATTAATGCGATAATCATCAACAACGGTTAATTCTCCGTCAATTTCAATTAACTGATCAACAGCACCTAAACCATTTTCAACGATAAAAAGTGGCAACTGATAGAGATGCGAAAAACGGTTCAAGAGAATACGTAATCCGTCTGGATCAATCTCCCATCCCCACTCCGTTTCATCAAGGTAGGGATTTTTTAGAACGTTTGTCATATTTCCTTTTCCCTGTTGGTACTTTTCAGGCGTAGCAGAAACACATCGGGACATATAATAACTAAACGATATAAAATCAACGGTATTTTTTAATAATTCGAGATCGTCAGGTTCCATCTCGATAGTTGCATTATACCTCTGCCATTCTCTTTTGATCCAATCAGGATAATATCCACGAGCTTGAACATCCATAAAATAGTTTAAGTTTTTATCCGCCTCCAAAACAGCCAATGTGTCTTTCGGGTTTGAAGTCATCGGATAATTATAGATCCCTAACACCATATTCCCTACCTGCATCTGTGGATCAATTTCATGGGCGGTTTTGACTGCTTGGGCACTGGCAACAAGCTCGTGATGTGCTATTTGAAAGAGATCTTGCTTAGATAAGCAATCTTTTTGTGTCATCACTCCTGCTCCCATTAAGGGAAAATTCCAAAGCGCATTGATTTCATTGAAAGTTAACCAATATTTCACTTTCCCTTGGTAACGAGTAAACACAGTCCGACAAAAACGATCAAAGTAGTCTACCAATGCCCGATTACGCCAACCATCGTAACTTTTTGTAAGGAAATAAGGTGTTTCATAATGAGAAAGTGTAATTAGCGGTTCGATCCCATGAGATAAGCAACAATCAATCACCTCTTCATAAAACTGCAATCCAGCTTCGTTTGGCTTTTCCTCATTGCCATTAGGGAAAATTCGTGTCCAAGCAATCGAGAAACGTAAAACTTGAAAGCCCATCTCGGCGAACATTTGAATATCTTCTCGATAACGATGATAAAAATCAATGCCTTCTAATTTTAAGTTTTGCGGATTTAGCTCAGGATCTAGTGGCCTTGTGACTCCATTTGATAAGAAATCTTGAATGGAAAGTCCTTTGCCATCTTCGTTATAGGCACCTTCCGCTTGATTGGCGGCAATCGCACCACCCCATAAAAAAGTTTCTGGAAATTTTGCCATATTTGTCCCCTCTTTATTCAAAAATCGATACTAAAACATCACCCTGTTTGATGGTTCCATCCTCAGAATGGACAATAACATCTGTAAAATCTGCTGTGTTTGTCACTACGATCGGTGTCACTGTAGAATATCCTTGACTAACAATATATTCTGGATCAAAGGTTACTAGCAAATCGCCTTTTTTAAAGGTATCTCCTACTTTGATTGCTGCAGTATAACCTTTGCCATCAAGTTCGACCGTATCGATACCAATATGGATCAACAGCTCAACTCCTTGCTTATTTTTGATCCCAATTGCGTGATTGGTGGGAAAAATCGTCACTACTTCACCATCAAATGGTGCAACTACTTGACCATTTTTTGGTTGAATAGCCACTGTTCTCCCCATGATCTCATTGGCAAATACACTGTCGGGAATTTCATGAGTCGCCAACCTATCCCCTGCCAAAGGACTGCTGATCTCTAAAGGTGTCCGTAATGATCGAATTGGTTCAGCAACCTGATTCGCATTTGACGTTTGACTTTGTGAAGACACTTCTGCTTTTTTCTTTCCTTCTGCATTTACAAAAAACAAAGTAAGTGCAAAAGACATTGCGAATGCAATAACAATGCAAATCACTGCGTTAACGATATTTGACAGATCATCCGTTAAATAGACAGGTAACGCCAAAACCCCTGCAGTTGCTGATGCATAAGTTCGCATGTTGGTCAAACCTGCCCATAAACCAGCTACTCCTCCAGAGGCTACCACGACCCATAAAGGCGTTTTTAGTTTCATCGTCACCCCATACAAAGCAGGTTCCGTGATTCCAAATAACGCTGTGGTACTAGCTGAAAAAGCCGTTTGCTTCATCTCTTTATCTTTGGTTTTTAATGCTACTGCCAGTGAAGCACCAGACTGAGCAATATTTGATGCTAGCATTCCCGGTCCTAATAACGTTCCATAGCCCAATGTGGCATATTGTGCTAGTTGAACAGGCATAAAACTGTAATGCATCCCTGTCATGACGAAAAATGGGGTAAATGCCCCCATCAGGACTGGTAAAACCCAGCGTGCTTGTTCATTGAAGAATTCAAAGACTACTAATAACACATCACCAACTAATGCTCCTAGTGGACCGATAATGATCCAAGCTAAGGGAGCCGTAACCAAGAAAACCAATAAAGGGACCAGAAAAATCTTCACAGGATTTGGCGATATTTTTTTTGCTAAACGTTCAATGTGCGCCATTACCCATACAATCAAAATTGGCGGTACAACTGCCGAACCATAAGATACAGCTCTGACAGAAAGACCTGCAAATGAAATAGGTTCACCAGCTGCAACCATAGCTGTAAAAGCTGGGTGAATCAGCATTGCACCTAAAACCGCTGCATAAAATGGATTCGCTTTAAAGTATTGTGCACTTGTTACTGCTAACATTACTGGAAGAAAATAAAATGCTGAATCGGCTAGTAAACTTAAAAGCTGATACGTTTGAGCTTCTGCGTTTAATACCTCAAAGAAAACAAGTAAAGCTAAAACAGCTTTTAACATCCCTGCCCCACAGATTGCTGGAATAATCGGTTGGAAAATTGAGGTGATCGCTCCTAAAACTCGATTGATGACTTTTTCTTCTTTCGGTGACGTTGGTTCTGAAGAGTCACTTCCAAAGTCCCCCATTTTGTTGATTTCTTCCGTAACATTTGCTACATCTGTTCCAATAATTACCTGATATTGTCCGCCTTTTAAGGCTGTTCCTTGAACACCTGGTGTTGCTTTAAGATGATCTTCTTTGACTTTTGAATTATCTTTTAATACGAATCGTAACCGTGTCATGCAATTCGTTACAGACTCAATATTTGACGTTCCTCCAATATTTTCAATGATATTCTGTGCAAGCTCTTGATACTTAGTCATTTTTTTCCTCCTTATAAATAAAACAGACCAAATAAAAACTAAGCCCATATTTGGCTCAATCTTTATTTGGTCTTGCCCATTCGGTAACAAAACATTTAATCTAGTTCTCTTGTGGTCACTCGATTGATATGAATGACAAAATATAACAATTCTGAATCTGTAATTTTCACTTTATATTGACCAGCAATATGCTTCTTGATTTTCAAGCCAGTTTGATAAGCTTTCGGATATAATTGCTTCACATGTTGCAATAAATCAGCTTCATCTTTTACTTCTTTACTTTCTGAAAAAATTCGGCTTACAAAATAGCGTATATGGGTCAAGAATCGATCATAGTTCATGGACGTCTCATCCAACTTCATCCCATAATCATACTCCACGATCTGAACAATCTCTGCAATTACTTTTGTCGTAAAAATCGTCTCATTTTTAAAGCGTGAACTTGAGCTAGCGTTTACAAAATGCAGGGCTATAAAGCCAGCTTCATCTTCAATAAAACGAATCTTCTCTGATCGTTCAATAAACTGCAACGATCGCTTTGCTGCTGCAAATTCTCGTGGGTAATATTTTTTGATTTCCCACATTAAGTCATTGGTGATCGCTTCTCCTTTAAGATTACGCTCAATTGCGTAATTAATATGATCACCAAGAAATAGATAGATGCTGGAATCAAATGTTCGTGCAAGATCCTTTTCTGCTTCTTCAATAATTTTGGCGGTCAGAATCACATGCCGTTCATCCATTCCTGCCATCAGCGACCCAAATTTGTTTTGGGTAAATTCTGCATCTAAGACATATTTTTTATCAATTTTCGTTTGATCAATCACCCCACTGCCTTTTACACCAAAACCAACACCGTTGCCAATCACTACACATTCTGTGCCATTATCCTCCACAAGGACGGCATTGTTATTGTAGATCGTGATTGGTTTCATCTTTTCTCCCCCCTTCAAACAGACAAAAAAACCGACAAAAATATACACTCCGAGCATAAATAAGCTAGTGTATATTTTGTCGGTGTCGCCTTTTCAGTAGCAATCCTAAATCCGATTATAGCTTTGACCAATTTGGTTGTCAACAACTCTTTTGCCATATCTCTCCAAAAAAACCAAAGAAATGTTGGCGCTATCAGTATTCGTAAAGAAAACTGCGCGTCCATTTTTTTATCAGTGATAATCTGGTAAATAATCCCCATGGGCTTCGAACAAATCATCGACTAATTGGGTAATGTCTGCCAAAGATAGTTCTGATGACAAATGAGGATCGAGGTAAGCTGCTTGATAAATTTTGTCTTTCTCAAGGGTCAACGCTGCTTCGACAGTCAATTCTTGCACATTGATGTTGGTTCGGTTCAATGCAGCAAGCTGCGTTGGTAAAGCGCCGACGTAGGTTGGTTGGATGCCGTTCTTATCCACCAAACATGGAACTTCCACACAGACATCCTCTGGTAAATTGGTGATCAAGCCTTTATTCAACACATTTCCAGCAATAACGGTTGGATTGCCGGTCTTGATGGCATCCATGATGTAAGAGGCGTATTCCCGACTTCTCTTATGGGTCAAATCGCCATTATCGACGATATCCTCCCGCATCGTTTCCCAATCGCGAATCTGATTTTCGCAACGGGTTAAATATTCATCCAACGGAATCCCCAGTTCGTCGATCAATTCTGGGTATTTTGATTTAATGAAATAAGGGTGATACTCGGCATTGTGCTCACTAGATTCTGTAATATAATAGCCAAAACGTTTCATCAATTCAAAGCGGACTGAATCACGGTGGGGATTTTCTTTCTCTTCAGCCAACTGACGGATCGTTGGATAGAAATCTTCCCCATCTTTGGTAATTTCCAATAAAAATGCCATATGATTGATCCCAGCAATTTTCCACTGGAAGTCAGCCAGATCATATTGTTCTTTGATCCCTAAATGCTCGAATAATTCTGGAACACATACTTGCACACTATGACAAAGCCCAACCGTTTTGATGGATGTTGCTTTCAATACCCCCATCGTCAGCATCGCCATCGGGTTCGTATAATTCAGCAACCATGCATTTGGACAAACTTCCTCCATTTCTCGAGCAAATTCCAACATGACTGGTAACGTACGCAACGTCCGAAATATTCCGCCAATGCCCATCGTGTCACCTATTGTTTGGCGTAAGCCATATTTCTTCGGTATCTCAAAGTCAATAATGGTGGAAGGTTTGTAGCCACCAACTTGAATGGCGTTTACTACAAAGTCGGCATCTCTTAGTGCTTCTTTGCGGTCATGATAGACCTGTATTTCTGCTCGGTTTTGATTGGCATTTTTATTGATCGTCTTTAACATTGCCTCAGATTCACGAAGTCGTTTCTCATCGATGTCGTAAAGGGCGATGTGGGAATCTGCTAAGCTCGGGGTCAACATTGCATCTCCTAGAACATTTTTAGCGAAAATAGTGCTTCCTGCTCCGATAAAGGTGATTTTTGTCATTTTCTATTGCTCCATTCTTTTATAATTTACCGCCAGTAGTGGCAATTCCTTCAATAAATTTACGTTGAAAAATGATAAAGACAGCAACCATGGGCCAAATCGCTAGTAGCGAGCCTGCCATCAATTGTGGGAAATTGGTCGCATATTGTCCCTGAAGATTGGCTAACCCTGCTGCCAATGGCATTTGTCGAATTGATGTATTGACGATCAGTGGCCACATTAAATCTTTGAAAGCAAAGAGGGTTGTAAAAATACCTAGTGCGATCAACCCGGATTTCGCCAATGGCAGCATGATTTTGAAAAAGATCGTCCATACATTTGCTCCTTCAAGGTGTGCTGCTTCCTCCAGCTCACTTGGTAAGCCTAGAAAAAACTGTCTAAGTAAAAAGGTTCCAAAAGCGCTGACAACACCTGGCAATATCAATGCCGGTACTGAATTTAGAATTCCTAATCTTTGCGCTAATAAATATTGGGGTGTGATAAAGATTGATGCGGGAATCATCATTTGGATAAGGACTAGAGCAAAAAAAAGATCTCGCCCAGGGAAGCGCAAGCGTGCGCAGGCATAGGCTGCCATCGCTGAAAATAAAACGGAACCGATCACACGTCCAATGACCATCAAAAAAGTATTGAGATAGAAGGCACCAAAGGGTAAAAGATTTAAAACTGCCTGATAATTTGACAGTTGAAAGGATTTAGGAAACCATGTTGGTGGAATCTGAGTCGATTCAACAAGTGTTTTTCCAGAAGTCAGAATCATCCATACAAAAGGCAATGCCATGATTATTCCGCCACTGATCAAAAGTAGATGGATAAGCCAATTCTTGCTAATTCGTTGCATCAAGAAACCTCCTTTTAGTAGTTGACCCATTTTTTTTGCAACTTCATTTGTAGGGCTGTGATCAGCAAAATAATACATAGAAGAAAAACGACGATCGCTGAACCATACCCTTTATCATTTAAGATAAAGGAATGTTTGTAGAACAAGTATGCTAATGATTGTGTCTTCAGCATTGCCTCACTTGAAGGTGCGATCATCATAAAAATCACATCGAATACTTGAAAAGCATTGATAACCGTTGTGACCACGACAAAGAATAGCGTTGGTGTCACAAGCGGTAAAGTGATTTGAAAAAATTGCTGCCATGAAGAAGCTCCATCGATATCGGCTGCCTCATAGTAATCTTTGGGTATCTCCTGTAGTCCAGCTAAGAAAAGCACCATATTGTAGCCAATAGCACTCCATATTCCGACAATAATGACGGAATAAATCGCAACATTCGGATCGCTAAGCCATGCTGGACCCGTTAGACCAACTTTTGATAAAAGCTCGTTGACTAATCCATAATCATCATTGAACATCCAACGCCAGATCATGGCGACTGCAGAGGGGGCTGCAACTACAGGTAGAAAATAAATCGTTCGATAAATCGACACGCCTTTGATTTTCTTATTCATTAGGACCGCGACTAAAAGTGATAACACTATGATTGATGGAATTGATACCACTGCATAGATCAAGGTATTGATCAAGGATTGCAACACCTCTCGATCCGTCAAAAGTTTCTGATAGTTGGCTAAGCCGATCCACTCGGTGTTACCAAAACCAATTGTTCGTTGAAAACTTAGAATGATTGTTTGGATCGCTGGCCAAATATTCAATAAAATCAATCCGACTGCTGTTGGGAGAATAAATAAGTATCCCCAGAAAAGGTGGTCTTTCTGGTAATTTCCAAGCATACGATTTTTCATAGAGGTCTCCTTTTGTTTAGGTGAGTTGATTAGCTAATTTTCCGTTTTGATCAATTACTTTCAGCTAAAATTGCATCAACTTCTTCCGCAATCTGTGCAGTCCCTTCCTCGACACTTAATTCTCCAGAAAATACCCGGTTCATAATTTCTGTCTCTATTTTTTCCGCATTCAAGCCATTTTTGTTATAGGGACGAGGCACGCCATACTCTAGCATTTCTGCAAAAACACTTAAATTGAAAGTATCCGCAGAACTTGCCCAAACTTCCTCAAATCCTTTTAGCGCTGGGATCGATGCCCCTGTTTCTGCTTGAATTTGGTTGGCTTCTTCACTTGCCAAGAATGCTAATAATTTTTTTGTTTCTTCAGGATGCTTGGTATTGGCACTAGCTGCCCAACCTAAACCATTTGTGATCGTCGCATTTTCTTTTCCTTTAGGTAAAACGGCAACATCCGCATTTTCAGCCAAGTATTCATTCTTTAAAAAACCTGGTGTTTGCCAGTTGCCCTCCACGATCATCGCCAATCTTCCTGCTTGAAAACGACCCACTTTATTCGTATCTTGCAATTCTTTCGCTGAAGGTGATGACTGATCATTTAGATAAAAATCAATATAATACCTTAATGCATCTTGTACTTCTTCGCTATTCATTCCCGATTTCGTATTATCATCAATAAAGACTTCTCCACCATTTTGATAAATAAATGGCCAATAGCCTCCCTCAGTTGAATTATCCGCAGCAAATCCATAAATACCTGCTTCTTCATCTGTTAACTGAACAGCTGCTTCCTTCAATGTATCCCATGTCCACGTTGCGTCTGGATATGCAATTCCTGCTTGATCAAAGAGCTCTTTGTTGTACCACAATCCAATAACGGAGGCATCTTTAGGAATCGCGTAAAGTTCTTCTTCATACGTATAAGACTCTGCGATTCCTTCGGTAAAGTTTGTCATGTCAATGTTATTTTCTGCAATCAACTCATTTAGACCCATAAGCATCGATTGAGACATATATTTGTATGATTCAGTTGAATGCATCGTGACAATATCAGGCATATTTCCTCCAGTAGTAGCAGCTTCAAGCTTCACCCAATATTGATCCCATGGGGTGGTTTCCATTTCGACTTTAATATCTGGGTTTTGTTCTTCAAAAGCATCAAGCATTTTTCGCAGCCCCGGTGCTTGTTCAGTATCCCAACTCGCATAACTTAACGTGACTTGATCCCCACTATCACCGTTGCCATTACCACAAGCTCCTAAAACCAAAGTTCCTAAAAGACTCAAACTAACAAGTGTTACTCTCTTGAAACAATTCATCTTTCATTCCTCCTCTAGTCTCGATTCATGTATCCGCTTTCTTTTCACAAAACAAATATACTGTTTACTAATAAATTTGTCAATACTTTTTAACTAAAATAAAAAGATAAACACATTAACGTGTTTACCTTGAACATTAATCTCTTTCTTTTTCACTTTCTCTGACGATCATCTTACTGGCCACCATGATTTTAACAGGTACTTGACGAATGCCTTTGATCCGCTCTTCTACCATCCGTAAAGCAATTTTTCCCAGTTCTTCCATATCGATGGCAACGGTACTTAAAGATGGGGTCAAAAATTCTGCAACTTCGATATTGTTGAAACTGACTACTGAGATATCTTCTGGTATCCGATACCCACGTTTTTGCAAGGAGCGATATGTACCAACTGCAATCGAATCATTGGCGACCATAATAGCTGAAGGAAGGCTCTCTTTGCATTGTTCAAGCAATTGCTCAGTGGCTTTGATACCGTCTAATGTGTTCCATCCTTCTAGGTAAACATTGATGTATTCTTCCAATCCTTTTTCTTTCATCCAATACACATAAGTGTTCATCCGCATATCATCTGGCGATTGATGTTTCTCACTGGATGCATCCAAACGTACCCGATATCCCCCAATAAAAGCGATATTTCGATGCCCTTTTTTATACAAACGCTCTAAGTGCTCGGTTGCTGCTATAGAGAAATCCGTATATACCGCATCCCATTCTGAAGACAAAGAAGGATCATCGATCACGACGATATGAGGATTGACTGCTGCGATCTTTGCTAAAAAAGTTGGCAAGACTTGACCAATGACAAGGACGCCCTGATACTCTTTCAGCTCCTCAATGGCAACGGGGCGTTCAGACATATAATACGTTTTTTTTATGCGAAACTTATTTTGTTCTGCTTGTGCTTGAATGCCACGACGAATCGCCCGAAAATAGGGATCTTCTAATTCAGCTTCTTCCGAAACAGTGGATACCACTGCAATATTCATTGCCTTTTTCACAGGTACTTTCTTCTTACTATAGTGAAAATATTCCACGGCTTCGTTGATCTTATTTTTTGTTTCTTGCGTGACAGATAACGTAGGATCTTCATTGAGCACCCTCGATACAGTTGCGATCGATACACCCGCTCGTTTTGCGACGTCTCTAATTCCTGCCATAATACTCTCCTTTTTTACTTTATACTATGATATAAACACAAAATGATCAGAATGAAAAGAAATTTTAGTTAACAACCAACCTACTTGTTTACTTACAGTTTCAACTCATCTACGGAGAAGCAATCAGTTCAACGTCTCTTCGCAATTAACAACAAATAGAAACGTGCAGCGACCAAAGAACCGCTGCACGTTTTTCCTCCTTATTTCCTATGACGACCGCTATTCTGCTGGATACTCCCGCAAGCGATACCCGACGCCGATTTCAGTGATCAAATATTCTGGCTGCAGCGTATTGGTTTCGATTTTTTTGCGAATGTTTGAGATATTGACTCGTAAGGTTTGTGCATCCGCTGCAAAAGGTCCCCAAACTTCGCTGGTGAGCGTATCATAAGTGACGACTTTGCCTAAATTCTTGAACATAACTGCCATGATGCGGTATTCGTTTTTGGTCAAATGGATCTCATTTTGATTCTTGTACAGGATTTTCTTCTCAAAATCGATCGTTAACTCCTTGTTTACGAGAATCGGGCTGCTGCTAAAGGCAGCTGACTCCTTGTGCCGCAATGCCGTGCGGATACGGGCAAATAATTCATTGGTACTGAAGGGCTTTGTTACATAATCATCGGCACCGAGGTCTAACGCTTGCACTTTGTCTTGTTCATCTTTGCGGGCAGAGATCACGATGATCGGTGTGTTCATGCGCTTACGAATGATTTTTAACAGCTCCATGCCGTCAATGTCCGGTAAGCCCAGATCCAGCAAGATGAAGTCGATAGTTTCTTCCTGCAAGAGCATCAATGCCTCCATGCCCGTGCCAACTGACGTAAAGTTGTAGTGTTCTCTTTGCAAGACGACCTCCATAAAATCAACGATATTCGAATCATCTTCAATCAATAAAAAATGTCGCTGCATGCTCTTCCTCCTTACTGCTTTAAATAAATACGAAAGATGGTACTGCCAGCTTTCGTTTCGATCGCCAATTTGCCTTCATGGGCATGGATGATGGTTTTAACAATACTCAGTCCGATGCCTAGTCCATTTTTGGAATCCACCGGCACTTCGGTGTCATTAGTCAAATTCGCTTGGATTTTTTGGTATTGCCCTAAGGGGATCTCCCCTTGGTTCTCGATTTCAATGACCACTTCTTGCTCCTGAAAAACTCGCAAGAAAATCGGTGTATCGGCGGTTCCATGGCGTACGCCATTTTCAATCAAATTAAACAAGGCTTGTTCGATCAAGATTGGATCGACTTTGACAAAAATCAGCTGATCGGGCATCTTCACGATGATTTTTTGTTGCGGATAGACTTTTTTTAGGTGCGTTAAAACCGCTTCGATAATTTCTTCGATTGGTTCTTCACTGCGCTTGACCGCCATGTTAGTCAAATTGATGCGGGTCACCGACAGTAAGTTTTCGACCATGCGGATCAACCACTGGGATTCACTTTGGATATCTCCTAGCAGCTTTTGTTTCGTTTCCTTTTTGATCGCGCCTTCGGTTTCGCTCAATGTTTCGGCAATGCCAGAAATCGTCGTCAGTGGCGTCCGCAAGTCATGAGAAACCGCACGCAGTAGATTGCTACGGACTTTTTCCCGTTCGTTTTCCAATTGGATCTGTTCTTTCTCACTCGCCAGAGAGACTTGCTCCAACACGGTAGCGATTTGGGTGATCACTAAACGTAAGTAATTCAATTGACTATTGGCCAACTGATGCTCCTCGTTGCGTTCTACCCCAAGGGCGCCTAGTGGTTTGCCGTTTAAAACGATCGGCAAGTAAAATCCATTGGCACCAATCAGAGTATCTGTGCCGCGACCGGCTTCTTTTTGATTTTTCACGACCCAAAAAGCGACGGCTTTCTCATCCTTGCCAGTCAGTTGAGACAATGTTTCTCTTGAAGAATGCAGACTTCTCAAGTGACCTTCTCTGTCATATAACGCCACTTCTCGCTGGAGTAAGCGTGCCAAATAGGTGGTCGTACTTTCATAAATGTCTTGCTCATTCCGCGTTTCCATGTATTGTTTGTTCAACTCATACAATATCTCCATTTGATGCTCTTTTTCCTTGGCATTTTCTGCCTGGGTCTTCAATCGAACCATCAAATTACTGATCATTAAGGCAACGATCAGCATGATCACTAATGTGATTGGATAGCCTGCTTTATAGACCGTCAAGGAATACAAGGGTTCGACAAAGAACCAATTGTAAGAAAGGACACTAATGATCGATGCCATGGCACTCCAAAGATAGCCACTTGTGTAACGTGCCACTAAGAGAACAAAAAAGATATAAACCAGCATCAAATTCTGATCGCCGAAATGTAAGTACTGCATGCCTTCTGTCACTATGGTAGCGAGCATGATCAGCCCAAAGGTCAAGGTGAAATCTCGACCACCACCTTCAAATAATTGCGAAAACGTCAGCCGTGGTCGCTGCATTTTTTCTTTAAAAGGAATCAAATGGATCTCAATATCATCAAGGCGCCGAATCAAGCGGTCTTCCAAATCCTCGACAAACAATTTTTGGAACCACTTCTGAGAAACCTGTTTCCCCATGATAATGTCACTGGCACCCGTCATTTTGGCATACTCTACGATGGTCTCAAAACTGTCATCCGCTTCGATGTTGATGACTTCTGCTCCCAAACGCTCTGCCAATGGCACCTCGGTAGGTGTATCATCTAACGATCGAACTTGAATCACCGTCCATTCCGCCCCCACTCCTTGGGCTAAGCGGGCGGTCCAACGAATGCATTTCTCTGCCATTTTCGGCAAGCGATCATCAATAATCGTCAAAAGCTTGCTTTGGACTCGTTTTCGACCGCCGTTCATTTGATTGATATGATTGGAAGCTTTTTGGATCGCTAATCCACGTAAATGATCAAGTTTTTCTGGCGTAAAAAAGTTTTTTAGTGCCCGCTTGGCATTTTCATCGGCATAGATTTTGCCTTGTTCCAACCGATCAATCAGTTCGTCTGGTTCAACGTCCACCACTCGTAAGCTGGCGTGCTGGAAAAAGGTGTCGGGTACAGTTTCTCTGACTTCCACTTCCGTGACCTTTTCCACGATGTCATTCAGACTTTCGATATGCTGGACATTGATGGTCGTGTAGACGGTGATTCCTGCATGCAAAAGTTCATCAACATCTTGGTAACGTTTTTTGTTTCGCGCACCAATGGGATTGGTATGTGCTAACTCATCGATCAAGACGATATCTGGTTTTAGTTGGATCAGTCGATCGATATCCGGCTCATATAGGGTCAATTGCTTGTGCTGGTATTGCTTTAATGGTACTTGTGGTAACCCTTCAAGCAATCGATTGGTATCGGGACGTTTGTGGGGTTCGATATAGCCGATCACCACATTTTTGCCCATGAGCAAACACTCATGGGCTTCGGTTAACATCGTATAGGTTTTTCCGACACCGGCAGCAAAACCGAAAAATACCCGCAGCTTGCCACGTTTGGGGCCAAATCCGGCTTGCAGCAGCATCTCTTCTGGGATTGTCTGCTGGTTGTTTTCACTCATAGATGCTTCCCCCTATTCTTCGGGTAATTGATCGAGCTGCTGATTCAAGGTCATGATATTGACATATTCTCTCGTGGAGAACAGATCAGCTACTTTATTTCTGTTTATTATATCATGAATTGTTTGTTCATCGATGCCTCTTGTGTCAGCGATCCGCGGCAGTTGAAAAAGTGCCGCTTCGACACTGATATCAGGATCAACGCCACTACCCGAAGCGGTCACGAGATCGATCGGCACACTGGTTTGGGTTGGGTTTTCTGCCAGTAACGCCGCTGTCCGCTCAGCTACAGTCTTTTTTTGGGTCGGATCATAGGGCGACAATTGTGAAACGGTTTGATCACGGCCTTGGAAGTAACCTGCTTGGTCAAAGGGTTGTGCAAGCAGCTCAGACCCTTTGACCTCTCCACCTTCCACGATTTGACTGCCATTGGCTTGATGGGCAAAAAAGACTTGTCCGACACCGGTGACCAACAATGTATAGAGACCGCCAAATAGCACGGTACTAAATAGTAAAAATTTGATACTGGCAAAGAGGGTGTTCTTCATCATGTTTTCCTCCTAAATGACTCTTTGACTCTGATGGACTTCTCTTATAGTAGAACAGCTGACAAAAGCAAATCTACTAGCTTGATACAAATGAATGGTGCGATGATGCCGCCTAGGCCGTAGACGACAAGATTGTGCAGCAGCATTTGGCTGGCTGGTTTTTCTTGGTATTTGACCCCTTTTAACGCCAGAGGGATCAAGGCGATGATCACGACTGCATTGTAAATGACTGCGGACAAAATCGCCGTTAAGGGACTACCAAGATTCATGATATTCAGCGCTGCAAGTTCTGGATAAATCGCATAAAACAGGACAGGGATCACTGCGAAATATTTGGCGATATCATTCGCGATACTAAAGGTCGTCAATGCCCCACGGGTCATCAGCAGCTGTTTACCAATTTGGACTACTTGCAGTAATTTGGTTGGGCTGGAATCAAGGTCGATCATATTGCCCGCTTCTTTGGCTGCTTGTGTACCAGTGTTCATCGCCATTGCCACATCGGCTTGGGCGAGTGCGGGTGCATCGTTGGTTCCATCCCCCGTCATCGCCACCAAATGCCCTTTTTCCTGATATTCGCGAATCAGGTTCATTTTGTTTTCTGGTGTTGCTTCGGCTAAGAAATCATCGACGCCCGCTTCCGCAGCAATAGCAGCTGCCGTCAAGGGGTTGTCTCCGGTGATCATGATCGTCTTGATGCCCATCTTGCGCATGTCGGCAAATTTTTCTTTGACGCCATTTTTCACGATGTCTTTTAAATAAACGACCCCGAGTACCTGGCCATTTTTCACTACGACCAATGGGGTTCCACCAGCTTTAGCGACTTTTTCCACGATCTCGTCACATGCAGTGGGATAGATCTGCCCTTTTGCCGTCACGTATTGCTTGATCGTATCAGCAGCTCCTTTACGGATCTCATCACCACGATAGTCGATCCCAGACATCCGGGTTTTGGCACTAAAATCGATCCAATGGACATCAGCTTGCTGAAATACCCGTTCACGAATATTGAAGGCTTCTTTGGCTAAAATTACGATACTGCGTCCTTCTGCCGTTTCATCGGCAAAAGATGCCAACTGCGCTGCATCTGCTAACTCTTTGGCGGTGACCCCCGGTACCGGTAAGAACTCGCTGGCACGGCGATTTCCCAGAGTAATGGTTCCTGTTTTATCCAGCAGCAAAACATCCACATCTCCTGCAGCTTCAATCGCGCGTCCACTCATGGCGATGACGTTTTCTTTGGTCAAACGGCTCATTCCAGCGATCCCAATCGAGGAAATCAAGGCGCCGATCGTGGTTGGTGCGAGACAAATCAATAAAGCGATCACGATCACACTGGAAATCGCCGTTCCCCGACCAGATAACTGACTGCTAAAATCAGTAAAGGGAATCAATGTGATGGAAACAGCCAAGAAGATGATGGTCAGTGTCACTAAGAACAGCTGCAAGCCAATCTCATTGGGTGTTTTTTTCCGCTGTGTCCCTTCCACCATCGCAATCATCTTATCCAAAAAAGAATGACCATTTTCAGCGGTCACTTTAATGACCAAGTAATCGGAAACGACTAAGGTTCCTCCCGTGACTGCACTACGGTCGCCACCAGATTCACGAATGACAGGTGCTGATTCTCCTGTGATGGCACTTTCGTCCACCGAAGCAGCACCTTCCACGACATCCCCATCGGCAGGAATTTGTTCGCCAGAAGGAACATAAACCAAGTCGCCTTTTTTCAAATCGGAGGAACGGACTTCGATAAAAGCCTCTTTGGCGACATCTTCCAAGGACATGACTTTGTAGGTCATGATGTCTTTTTTGGCTTGCTTCAAACTATCCGCTTGTGCTTTGCCGCGCCCTTCTGCCACTGCTTCGGCAAAATTGGCAAACAATATAGTCAACCATAAGAAGACGGTCACACTGATGCTAAACCACAACGGGACCGTTTGTTCTTGAAAACATAAAATCGTTGTCAAGATCGCCCCTAGGTAAACCACAAACATCACGGGGTTTTTGATTTGTTGGCGAGGGTCCAATTTCTTAAAGGATTCGCCGATCGCCCATTGATAGATTTTTTTCATTTTTTCTCTCTCCTATTTCGTTGTAAAAAAGTCTGCGATTGGCCCTAAAGCCATCGCTGGTAAAAAGCTCAGTGCACCGATCACGATGATCACAATGATTAGCATCGTGACAAAGACTGGACTCGTGGTTGACAAGGTTCCTTCATTACGAACGGTTTTCTTTTTGGCACCCATGTTTTCTGCCAGATACAAGATGGCTGCGATGGGAACGAAACGTGAAACGAACATCAAGATACTACCCAAACTATTCAGGAAAACAGTATCTGCGGTCAAGCCGCCAAAGGCACTCCCGTTGTTGTTGCTGAAGGAAGTTGCTGCATACAATAGTTCGCTAAAGCCATGGGCGCCTTGGTTGGTTAGCCAGCTCATGATGTCAGGATGCAAGGTCATCAACATAGCCCCGAAAAGCGTCAGTAGCAATGGCGTCAAAATAACGATACTCGTCATTTTAATGTCAAAGGCTTCGATTTTTTTGCCGATATATTCTGGTGTTCGTCCCACGAGTAAACCAGCGATAAAGACCGTCAATAATAGAAAAGCGATCATGCCATAAAGTCCGCTACCGACACCGCCAAAGATGATTTCCCCCAGCTGCATCAAGAACATTGGGATCGCACCCCCGAGTGGTGTGAAACTATCCAGCATGGCATTGACTGATCCACTGGAAGCGGCGGTGGTACTCACTGCCCAGAGGCTCGACCAACCGATACCAAAACGTACTTCTTTGCCTTCTAGATTGGCCGTTCCAAGCACTTGACTGAATTGCGGTCCATAGGCTTCACTGATCACTACGCCAATAAAAGCAAGGATCAAAAAGACGGTTGCGGTGATCAAGATCGTACGTCCTTGTTTCCACTCTTTGATCCAAAAGCCAAAGGCAAAAATCAAAGCAGCTGGCAGCAACAAGATCGCTAAGTTTTCTAAAAAATTACTGAACATCGTTGGGTTTTCAAATGGATGGGCAGCGTTGGCACCAAAAAAACCGCCGCCGTTGGTCCCTAATTGCTTGATGGCGATTTGACTCGCTACCGGTCCGAGCGCCATCCAAAAGGATTCTCCCTCAAATCCATTGACTTCAACGCCGCTGCTCAACGTTTGGACGACGCCTTGAGACAGGAGCAAGATCGCTAAAATCAATGAGAGTGGTAAAAGGATATAGAGCAAGGAACGGGTGATGTCTTGCCAAAAATTCCCTACCGTTCGTTTTTGTTTTTGCTGCAGCCCACGAATCAATGCACAAAGTACGGCTAGTCCTACTGCCGCAGATAAGAAATTTTGCACCGTTAATCCTAATGCTTGGGAAAGATTGGTCAGTGCTTCTTCCCCAGCGTAAGCTTGCCAGTTCGTGTTCGTTACAAAACTGACGGCTGTGTTCAATGCTAAGTCAAAGGACAAATTCTCAACGGCCGCCCCTTGCGGTAACCAGTGCTGGACCATCAATAATCCGGTCAATCCGATGATGGAAAAGACGCTGACGGCCAAGACTGAAAATAGATAAGTTTTGGCGGTCATTTCTTTTTTGCTGACCGAACCAATCACTCGATAGGTCAACCGTTCAATGGGTTGAATAAAGCGGACAAACCGCGGTGTTTTTCCTTGCATGATTTCTTTGATATACCAGCCCAAAGGAACCGCTGCTGCTAGTAAGATCAGTAAAAATAAAAAGCCTTGCACAAAATAGCTACTCATCGTTCTCCCCCCTCAAACAAGTACCAAAAGAGATAGATCATTACGATCACTCCGATTATTCCTAAAACAAGATTCATATTCTTCACTCCTTCATGACGTAAGCATACGCAAAAAGAAATAAAAATAGTGTAAATCTTCTGCTAGCATCTTTATATCTTCTTTATACGTCTGCTTATCAGACAAGAAAACCGCAATACTGTAGGATTTTTTTAGAAAACAAACTAAAAACAGCGGATATCCTTAAGGATATCCGCTGTTAGAGTCATTGAGACTTATTTTGTTTTTCTGCTTTTGTTCGTGTGTTTCTTACGAAAGAAGACGATCCCCGCTAGTGCAATAAGGCTCACTCCTGCAATCGAATAGCCTTGAGTGATGGCTGTACCGGTCTTTGGTAACACCCGCTTGTCCTTTGCGGTCGCTTTGCTTTGTTTACCAGGCTGTCCTGCATCCGTTGGTTTTTCTTGCCCTTTATTAGAATCATCTTTCTCTGGCTGCTTATCATTTTCCTCTGGTTCTTCTGCTTTTTCAATGACTTTGATCGTCGCTGTGGCGGTGACTGCTTCTTGTGAGTCAGTACCAAATAAGCGTGCGAAAAAGTTAGGAGTTGCTGCTTCATCGGTTACGATTGAATAGGTGACTTGATAGGTACCCGTTTTGTTCGTATCCACCGAACCGTCCACCAGTAGTTGCTCCAACGTGAGTGACTTACCGTCACGATCTGTAGCGGAGACAAAATTGTCGCCAGCTGTCCAGTTATCACCGACATAAATCACGCTATCTTTCACAGTCACAGAGGTCTGGTCTGCCAACACGGTAATTGTGGCAGTGGCTTCGGCTTTGCCATTGCGATAGATGACTTGGTATTTTCCAGGCACATCAGTATTGACTGTACCGCTAATCAATACTTGATCATAATCGACTGCTTGTCCGCTTTTATCTGTTGCCGAGACAAAATTATCGACGGCTTGCCACTTCTCTCCTTCATAGATTGTACTATCTTTTGCTACGACCGTTTCTTCGTGAGCAACCACAGTGATTGTCGCTATGTCGCTGACTTTTCCATTCGTATAAGTGACTTCGTATGTGCCTTCTTGATTGGTATCGACGGTACCAGTAACCATTACTCCTGATAATTCAACCGTTACTCCCGTTTTGTCTGTGGCTGAGACAAAGTTGTCGGCAGCTTGCCAGTCATCGCCGACATACAGGGTACTGTCTTTGGCTTTGACACTCGTTTGATCTGCCAACACGGTAATCGTGGCAGTCGCTTCGGCTTTGCCGTTGCGATAAATCACTTCATATTTCCCTGGTGTGGCGCTATCGACTGTACCTACTGTTGTGATATCTGCAAGTTTTAGCTCATTACCGTCCTTGTCTTTGGCTGACACGAAGTTGTCGGCAGCTTGCCAGTTATCATCCACATAAATCGTACTGTCCTTAGCGACTACGGTTTCTTGGTTCGCAACGACTGTAATCGTCGCCGTTGCTTTGACATGACCATTTTGGTAAACCACTGGGTACTCGCCTGCTTTGGAGGTATCGACTGTGCCACTAACCGTCACTCCTGAAAACGGTAGATTTGCTCCCGTTTTGTCTGTTGCTGAGACAAAGTTGTCGGCAGCTTCCCAATCGTCGCCGACGTATAAGGTACTGTCTTTAGCTTTAATGCTTGTTTGATCAGCTAACACGGTGATCGTCGCTTTTGCTTCGGCTTTGCCATTGCGATAAATTACTTCATATTTCCCTGGTGTGGCGCTGTCGACTGTACCTACTGTTGTGATATCAGTCAGTTTTAATGCGTTGCCGTCTTTGTCTGTTGCCGACACAAAGTTATCGGCGACTTGCCAGTCATCGCCTTCATAAATCGTACTATCTTTGGCGACTACCGTTTCTTGGTTGGCAACGACCGTAATCGTCGCCGTTGCTTTAACATGGCCATTCTGGTAAACCACTGGATATTCGCCTGCTTTGGAGGTATCGACTGACCCACTAACCGTCACTCCTGAAAATGGTAGGTTTGATCCGGTTTTGTCCGTTGCGGAAACAAAGTTGTCGGCGGCTTCCCAGTCATCACCGACATATAAAGTACTGTCTTTAGCTTGAACGCTCGTTTGATCCGCTAACACGGTAATCGTGGCAGTTGCTTCGGCTTTGCCATTGCGATAGGTTACTTGGTATTCTCCAGGTACTTTCGTATCCACTTCACCACTGGTGGTGACTTCTGCCAAGCTTAACGGTTGTCCCTTCTTATCCGTTGCTGAAACAAAATTATCCGCAAGCTCCCACGCATCTCCAACATAAAGTGTACTATCCTTGGCAACGACTGTTTCTTGATTGGCAACCACGGTGATCGTGGCGACTGCTTTTTGATTGCCATTTTGATAAACCACTAAATATTGGCCTTCTTTGGAAGTATCCACGGCTCCACTAACTGTCACATTTGAAAATGGAACGTTCGCTCCTGTTTTGTCCGTTGCCGAAACAAAGTTATCAACCGCAAGCCAGTCGTCCCCGATGTATAAGGTGCTGTCTTTGGCTTTAACCGAAGTTTGGTCTGCTAAGACCGTGATCGTAGCTGTTGCTTCGGCTTTGCCGTTACGATAGATTACTTGGTATTCTCCAGGTGTATCCGTGTCAACTTCACCGGTGATGGTCACTTCTGTGATTGCCACTGTGTTACCGTCTTTATCCGTTGCCGCTAGAAAATTATCAGCTGCTGTCCATGCATCGCCCACATATAACGTGCTGTCTTTGGCTGCCACCGTTTCTTGGTTGGCCACCACAGTGATCGTCGCTGTCTCGCTCACGTTGCCATTCATGTATTTGACTTCATAAGTGCCGACTTTAGATGTGTCGACCTCACCGTTGACGGTAATTTCCGAGAAGGTCAACGCATTGCCATGCTTGTCTGTCGCTGAAACAAAGTTGTCTTCAGCATGCCATTCATCTCCCACGTAGATCGTGCTATCTTTGGCGTCGATCGTCGACAAGTCTTCTTCTGGTGTGATGCCGACAGAAAGATGATTGCCCGTCCGGTTCACTTGCACCTCTTTACCAAGCTGAAGTTCCTGTGGTATGACGTAACCTTCTGGGACGTAGGAAACATAAAGCATATAGGTCCCTGTATAAATATCAGCTAATTGATACTCTCCCTTCTCATCCGTTACAACAGAAATAACATCTCCAGTCAACTGATTCCAAAGCATCAATGTAACGCCTGCAATTTTCTGAGTTGGTTCTTCGGTATTATAAACATCAAGTGACGCACTAGTTTTGTAAATGATCCCGTTTGAATCACCTGCCGAAAATTGCAGGTTAGTCACCGTCGAAGTAGCCGTCCGTTTGGCTTCCGACAAGGTATCAATCGTATCAGAAACGATCGTTGCTGAAGCTGAGATTTGGCCGGCGTTTTGTGAAAGTACGTTGTAACTGATTTCGATATTTTTCGTTAAAACATAGTTTGAAAAGACAAGCTGTACGTCTCCGTCAACTTCTTTGATTTCGTAGCTATCGTCTGGCACATTTGAAACATTGATTGACCTAAGATCGATTTCACCATTGGTATTTCCCAATGATTTTAGAAGGATCGTTGGATTTGCTACTTTTTTCGAGCCATCATCGATATTTTTTGTTGTGACCTTGACCTGAGTCATGTTTTTTGTATTATTCACGGTATTTTGAGTAATCCCAATAATATCCGTCGCTGTATTGGAAACCGAAACGGTAGTTGAGCCTTGCTGATTATTTGATAGCGGCTCTTTTGCAAAACCAGGTACATAAATCGTACTCATTTCCTGCCAACCATTGGCATACCGATAGGAAATGATGTAGCGATGGTTAGTCGTCCCAAAATCAAAGGTATAATAGTTGGTTGCCTCATCATGGGTGATCGTTGGATAATTCGGATCGCTTTCTTTCATGGCTTGATTATCATAATAACCACGATCCCAGTACTGTGGATAAATGCCACTGACTTGTTCATTGGAAACATCGATGATCGAAAACACAACATCCGTATTTTTCGGAACATGGGTCTCAACAGTCAAATCACTGATGGTATCTTGACGCGCGTTGACTAAAAACTGATTCTTACTGCTTTGGAGCGTGCGTTCAGAATACAGTTTTCTTCCGGTATAGACGGAGGTATGAACCGTGTCAAGTCCTGTCGCGGAAATCGTGATTGGAATTGTATCGTTAGGAATTGATTTTGTCGGTGCTAAACTGTCTGGCACATAATTGAAGCCAATATCAAATTGAACAGAATAGGTAATGGGCGACGTAAAGGTGACCATCGTTCCGCCTGCTACTTCTTCAATCGTATAATCAGTTCCTAAAGTATAATAGAAGCCGACTTTTGGTACCTTTCTTAAAGAAAGATACTCGGGATGTTCAATAAACATTTGTAAATTTTCGATCGGTTGTGAGGTGCTGCCTTCGATATTGACTGAAGTGTCACTGGCATAGGCACCATTTTGATCATAATTTCCCCAAGCAGTTTCAGCGTTATTGGGATTAAGAACACTGATTGGTTCGACGTAGTTGTCTTCAACGATTTTGAATTCTTTATTAGCAATTAACGGTGTCGAGACATTGAGGATGATATCTTTCTGATCAAAGGGTACGGTTATGTTCGTGGAACCAAGAGTGAGATTGCTGTCTTTTGTGGCCGTCACAATCAGTTTGTCCCCATTATTTTCGACAGAAAAATAATCCGTAAAAGTCACATTTTGATAGAAGGCGTCTCTTGCTGTTAACTGTTTCGCCGTGATCGGCTGTCCGTTTTGACTCGAAAGAATGATTTGTTGACCTGCTTTCATCTCCGTCGGCATTTGATGAATTGATACATAGTAGTTTCCTTTAGAAAGGCCATTCATAAAACTGGCAGAAGCAACCCCCATATAATACCTAGAATCGACTTCTTTTTCATCTTTACTGGTTGCTGCGGTAAAGGAAAACCCTCTGCTTTGGGCAGCTGTTTGTTTTAGCTGTACCGAACCAAATCCGGTCGTCGGATACCCTTTTGAAAAAGAAGAAGTATAATCCGTCAACGCGGTCAAACTCATCGTGAATTGATAAGAAACACCATAGGCCTTTTGCTTGTCCATTTGTTTGACTTCAACAGCAGTATTGTAGAGACTATTTGAGGTGATTGTGTAGTCCGTCCCTTCAGTCAATGCTGTTTGTGTTTCTGGCTTGATCTTTCCTTTGATATCCACTTCATAGCTGAAGACTTTTAACGGTTGGGTCTCAATCTTTTTGAAGGACGCACCCGGCGTATCAACCAAATGCAGTGAAAGAGTTTCCGTTCCAGATAATGTCCGATCGGTATTGTAGTAAACCATTCCTTGCATCCCAAAGACATTTTTTTCTGACACATATTGAATCGGGTCAACTTCTTCATACAAATCAATGGCGTAGCTTGTCTGGTTTTGATCGCCCATCTCAATGGTTAGCTGAGGCTTGTCTTCTGAATAAAGATAACTGGTCAACTCGATCGAAAATGATGCATCATGAATGGATTGGTTAAAGGTGATCGTTAATTGATGGGCGGCACTATCTACTGCCCACGAAGCATTGATTGCTTCATTTGTTCCTTGCATATCACTAAAACCAAGGCCTTCCGGCAGGTCAAAAACAGCAGTGGTGCCGGCTAAGTAGTCTTCGTCATTGATTTCAAAGTCTAATTTCAGTTTCACCGGACTATTGTTTAAAATCCGCGTTTCTTCCGTTTGACTGAACTCCTCACCAGCAATCGTCAGTAATGTGCCTTTTTCTAAAAGCTCTTGTCCATTGATGCGGGTGCTGACACGGGAACTCTTTTCGGCTCCTTTTGCCTCTTTCGATTCAGTTTCTGAAGAACTTGTTTGCGTCGAATCTGTAGTATCTGCTGTATGCGTTGATGAAGTTGTAGCAGGCGTTTCACTTTGACTCGTTGTTGCTGCATCCGTCTTGGAGGTTGCTTCGCCGCTTTCTTCTGAAGAACGATCCGTTTGAGTAGTCTCAGTTGTTTGCGCGTCGCTTGTGTTTGTTTCATTGGCAACGCCGCTGGTTGATTCCAGCAGATGATTTGAGTTATCTAAAGTACGAATGGTCTGTTCCTGTTCCGTGGTTTCCGCAAGCGCCATGACCGGAGTGATCACTTGGGACAGACCTAAAGCGGTAACAACAATGCCATGACGAATTCGTTTATTTCTCTTTTTCATTTTTTTCCTCCATTAAATATATGTAGTTTTAACTGATTGCTTTACGGATTTTTTTTCCAACTTCTAATTCTTCCCCATTAAAAAAGCAAAGAACATTGTTTGTTCGATCAATCATTTTGATTTGTCGCGCATTAATAATGTACGATTTGAATACTTTATAATACTCAGGCAAATCTAGCTGTTTGATGACCTTTAACGAAGTTTCAATGCACTCAACTGATTTCTTTTGATGGAATACGATTCGGTTTCGCTCACCTTTGATCGTTGTTATGTAGTTGATTGCTTCTGCATCAACGATCATCAACTCTCGTTTACTAACAATTTTTAATAAGTGTTTTTTTCCCAGCAATGATCGTTTCACTTCAATTGCTTCTGTTAACAAATTTCTTAACTGCATTGCCACATCCTTTTCTTCTGTATCGATGATTCCTAAAGGACAGATAAGATTCAGTTTCTTGATTTCGATTTTGGACGCATAGGCACCATAAAAAGCAATTTGACACTTTTTGCACTGCTCCCTCAATCGCCCTGCTAATTGAAAACTTCGATCAAAGCCCATCATTTCAATGGAAAATAAAAATAAATCGTTAACATCTGTTAAGTACCCTTCAAGAAAAGAATCTAGTTCTTCCGGTGAAATGATCTCCACCATAGAATAAGGAACATGACTTTCAGTGATCATTTTTTTCATCAAATTTCCATTAAAAAAGTTGTCATCTACTATATAAACAGCGAAATTGCTCAAATTTGCAGACATCTTAATTCTCCTTTTCACATCATTTCTAATTGTATTCTTAATTAAAAATGCCTGCTTGCACTTTCAAACGAATTAGCGAAACGTTTATGCAAAAAAGGTAGTTTAAATTAAAAACAAAGTAAGAAAAGACTTTATAATTGGTCTAAACCTATTATAGTAAAGGAGTTCCCGTCGTACTGCTTTCTTAACACATTTATAAGACAGAAAGCGCAAACAACAATAAAAACTTATGTTTTTTTAAGTAGTTTAACTAATTAACAATTCCAAAACTTACCGACTACTGCCCAGCCTTTCTAATGATTTTCAAAAAAATAACCTTCGTTCAAATAAAATATTAATCGTTATTTATTCTTCGTTTTTTCGCAAAAAAAAAGCTACCCTTCTCTTTGGGCAGTCCGGTTAAGGGTAATCAACTGTTTCCTCTGAAGATTTTCCATCAAAATAAAAGTGATCGTTCGCTGCTGCAAGATGCAATCAAAAAAAATTTTCTACTTAATTTACCATATCGAATCTTCATGGACACGACAAAAAACCATTTATTTCGAACAATAAATGGCCTGTTTGCTGCTTTTATTATGCTTCTGATTTACATGCATCCCGTGAATTTTAATTGTTTTCTTTTTTTCCTTCTATATTAATAAGGAATTTCTTACAAGTGCTCATGGGGTTTTATCATCTGTTTTTTTTAATGCTCGTTTTAGTTTTCGATTATGCCAAATCAGATAAGCGATGATCAAACATAAAACACCACCAATCGATAGATAGAGAAGGATCGGCGAAGCGGTTTCTTCAATACTGACATCTTGCTCGTTTCTTTCTTGCGCTTCTTGCCTTGCAACTTGGAAGGTCGGCTCTCCCTGCCATTCTTGATCGGCTGCTTTAAGGGTCGCTTTTATTTCATACTCTCCTGATAGCAGTTCCTTTCCATCCAGCGGAAGTGCGTAATTCATTAATGCATTGGGCGCTAATTGGATTTCTTTTTCCCCTTTGATGGCTGTTGCTTTTCCTTCATGGAACACTTCATAAGCAAGCGTGGCTTTACTGAGATAATCGGCTGCTGCATTTTCCACCGCTACGATGATGACATTGCGGCGGTTGATCTCTTCCAAATGGGCTTCTTCAATTCGGACCGCTGGCGGGATGTCTGACTCTTTATTTCGGAGCAATACCGCCACTTCTCTTGCTAATAGGTTTTGAACATTCCCTTGAAATTCTTCACTGCCGGTTTGCTGTACGTATAGTCCCCCTGCCAAAATCCCATCAAATGATTTAGATGGCATCCGGACTGTCAAGATGATTTCTTTTTGTTCATTAGGGGCTAATGAAAGTGTTTCATCACTCAAAGTAACGAGTTCTTCGATCGCGTACGGAGCAGAAGGCGTTGCTTCCTCATTTGCCCCAGAGTACTCAACGACGCCAGTCATGTTCGTGACCGCTCGATTAAACGATAGCTGTAGATTGATTGGTTGCTCGCTTTTATTGGAAACCATGACTGCTAGTTTTTCTTCTGCCTTGGGCTCCAGCAACAAATCATAGTACATCAACTCTTTGTCCCGCTGTGACTCCGGCAATTTGATTTGAACATCGAAGGTATCAAGTGAATCTGCTGCCCCCGTACTACTAGTACCAATGAAAAATAAGACCGTTAGAATACTTACTACCCAATACTGAAATCCTTTGCCTCGAAGTTTGTTCTGATGCATCCTGTCAGATCCTTTCTACACAAAATAGGAAAGAAAAATCAGCTAGCATAAAAAGCAGCCGCTTAGGCAAGCTGCTTTTTTTCTGCTAACTGTTAAGCAATGACTACTAACCTATGGGGTCGTCGGCGCACTGCTGATCGTCCAAACGAGGGTCGTTTGATAGGTTGCCGATTGTTTTTCCGTATTGGCTGGGATCGAAAGGGTAAATTGTTCTAGAGGCATCGACGTTTCACCGATCCCTTCACCAGCATTGGCGGTCAAGAAAGCATATTCATTGTTGATCGCCGCAAAATCAAGCTCGCCATTGGCAATATCACTGGTTCCGGTTGGCGGCGAACTTAAGTTGTTGGTCAATGTACCCGTATCTACCGTTAATACCGCACCGTCCAACGTACTGTCTCCTGCCGTAAATTGGGTTGCTTGCCGTACTTTAATTGCCCAAGAAGAGTTCGCCTGTCCTCGGTTATCACTGACTGCAACTGCCCCTCTTTGCAGCGTGGACCCATCGCCAGGTAGTCCAGTCCCATCCGTAGTAGCCACCCACGTTTCGGCATTTTCTGTTTGGATCTCATGGGCACCAAAATCTAAATTCGTTGGTAGCTGCGTATTGGGATCACTCCCGCCTTTATCCGGGTCAAACACGATGCCACCAGAGGTATATTCTACGACACCGGTCGTATCGTCCGCTTGCACCGTGGTCACAATACTAAGGGCGGTCAATACCCCCAATGCGCCTATTACCGATTTCTTTGAAATCATTTTGCCATCCTCCTTTTTTTGATGCAAATGATCAATGTCAGACTAATGAAGAATCCACCTATTAAGGGCAGCCAAAAGTGATTGGTTTCAGCAAGCTGCGGCAGTCGTTCTTCTACGTTAGTGACCGTTTCTTGACTGGGCGGTGGTTCAATTTCTTCATCAATTGAATCACTGCTAGCTGTTTCCGTTGGTCCTTCATAAAACTCAATGTTGCCGGTCGTCGTATTGGCTACTGCTGATGGAACGAAACTGCAGAAACTGCCGATCATCAAAATCAGAAGCAGCACAAGGGAATTCTTTTTCATTCTGCTCTTCCTTTTCAAGGTGTATCGGAAACGGTCCACACGACTGTGGCGCGATACTGACCTTGAAATTTAGGTGTTTTCTCAGGTACAAATAAATTGAACTGGGAAAAATTAACGGTCAGTCCACCAGTCGATGCCGCATTTTCCAACGCCACCACATTTTTTTCGACATTTTGCTGCAGGGCAATCGTTGCATTATCAGGTAAAACCACTCGACCATCCGTAAAGGTTGAATTGACAGTGCCAAGCTGAACCCTTAATTCGGCGGCTGGCAATGTGCGTGTACCATTGACCCAATTGGTGGATTGTCTGACCTTTACTTGCCATTTTTTCTGCCGATTGCGGGTATCATTGATCCGTAAAATCCCAGTTGTAGCAGCTGCGCTTTGATCGCCGTTGGCGGTTGCCCGCCACGTCTCACTCTTTTTCGTTTGAATGGTATGTCGGCCAAAATTCAGCTGAGTCGGTAGATTCGCCCGATCCATCGTCAATGCTTCGACCATGAAATAAATTATGGTTTGGCGACTGCTGATATTTAGCGCACTAAAGTTCAAGAGATTGATGTCCGTCGGCTTTGCTTTCAAAACAGAAGCGGAAAAATTAGCGGTCCAATTTGCAGTCAACTGACCCGGACCTGAAAGTAACGTCGGAATTTGAACATCCGTTGCTCCTAAAACAGCTGCATCCGCCAGCTGTTCTTGGACAGTTGTCAAATCATTCAACGCTGAGTTCACGGTGCTAAGCAGAGTATTGAGCAACCCTTGCAGCAATGCGCGCACGACGCCGCCAATATCGATGCCGATCACTCGGATCTGGGTATTTTGAATCGCGGTACTTAAATTCCGTAGAATTTGCGGGACATTGGTTCCTAAGACGACACCAAGGTTCGAACTCATATTGGCATATAAAGCTTCTTTCTGGGTCGTAAACTGCAACGGACTGGTAAATTCAACATTCCCAATATTTCCGACAGTCTTTAGTAAAGAAATCTGCTGATTGATCGCTGTCAAATCGATTTGAACAATCCCAAGGTTGAGATTTAGTGAACTGGTCAAGGAATCAAGCGCTGTTAAGATCGCATTCAAAAGTGGGACATTGGCAATATTGACTGTGGTCGACGTCTTGATCGATGCTGATCCATTGGCACTAATGCTAGTTCTCAATTCTGCTGGGATCGCTAATAAAGCAAATTTATCTTCCCCACTGACATTGACAGAAGCGTTCAACCCGCCGTTGCCTTTAATAGAAAAAGTCACTGGTCGATTTGTCACGCTGCCTGGCCATGGAACGCTTACTGAGGTGCCACTTGCATTGGCACTCGTTAAATTGCTTAAAATCTCCACATCTAAAACATTCACTGCTGCTTCGGCTTTTATTGTCGTTGTTAAAAGATACAAATTGACGAAACTGATGCTGGTCAAAAAGAGAATTAATTGGCCGATCGTCCATTTGTAAAGACGTTTTTCCCTCCTTCTGCTTTTCATACCATTTCTAACCCTTTCTTTACGAAACGATGATCATTGCTTCAAAACTATTGTTCACTAGAGATACCAGCGGAGGATGTCCACTCCGCTGGTAAAGTCATGCTATTTTTGTTGGTCTTTTTTCTTTCTTGCTTTGAAGAACAAACCAATTCCTCCTACAACGAAGACTGCTGCCCCAATCAGTGAAGCATACCAAGTTCCTTCAGATCCCGTTTTCGGTAGGTACTTACTTCCCCACCAGCTTTGGTTGTTATTGCTACCGTTGCCGTTGTTGTTCCCCCAACTGCCCCAGTTACCCCAAGCGCCGTTGCTTCCGTCGGTACCATTCGTTCCATTGGTACCGTCCGTGCCATTGCTACCGTCCGTGCCATTGCTACCGTCCGTGCCATTGCTACCGTCCGTGCCATTGCTACCGTCCGTGCCGTCGGTACCATCCGTACCATTGTCACCCGTTGGTACCACGATTGGTGTTGCTGCACTGCGGTATTCTCTGCCACCTGCTGTAACGATAGCCACAACGTTAAGGGTTTCTTCTGGTGAAACATCCTCTGGGTCTAATGTGATGCTGAAGGCACCATTCCCATTGGTCGTTCCAGTTCCGACAACGTCACCCGCTTCATTCAAGATTTCGATCGTCGCATTGGCTGGCCCATTCCCGAAGACTGGATAGCCATCGGTAGGATTGCCAGTGATCGTGGCAACCGGTGCGTCAACCGTCAAGGCACCGACTACGGTCGTCGTCGGATCACTTAAGGTTTCGCCTTCGGCTAAAGCAAGAACCGTAACAGTTTCGCCTTCCGTCGCTTCCGCGGATAACTCAACATCCCAGTCACCATTTTGATCGGCGATCGTTGTGATTGGTCCTTCAGCCGCGAAGATGGTCAGGAATCTACTTGTTAACGGATCGCTGATGGTAACGGTGATCGTAGCACCTGGCTCACTCGTTCCGCTGATCGTTGTATCACCAGCCGTAACTGGGTCAATGGTTGGTGTATCTGTCTTGATGCTTTCATCATCGACAGGTACGACGATTGGTGTCGGATTACTGCGGTAGTCATCCCCACCAGCAGTGACGATCGCCACAACCGTTAAGTTTTCTTCTGGTGCGACATCCTCACTAGTCAATGTGATCGTATAGTCACCATTTTCATCGGTCGTGCCTGTTCCAACGACATCCCCCGCTTCATTCAAAATTTCAATCGCTGCATTGGCAGGCCCGTTCCCGGTTACTGGATAGCCTTCTTGGGAATTACCCGTAATGGACGCTGAAGGTGCGTTGACCGTGATGCCATTAACAACGGTCGTTGCTGGTTCACTGGTGGTTTCTCCTTCACTTTGCGCCACTGCTGTTACGATTTCATCTCGAGAAACTTCTGCAACTTCCACTGACCAATTTCCTGCTTCATCTGCTTCGGTTTCAACCGCTTCTTCTCCCGTTACCGTCACGGTGACCATCGATCCCGGTACAGCAGTACCAGTGATGGTCGTGTCACCAGCTGTGACTGGTTCGATGATTGGTGTGGCGGTTTGATCGATCGTATTCTCAACGGGCACTACGATTGGTGTGGCATTACTCCGATAGTCTTTGCCGCCGGCTGTAATGATCGCAACGACGTTCAATGATTCTTCAGGAGAAACATCTTCACCAGAGAGCGTGATCGTGTAGTTGCCATTTTCATCAGTATTGCCTGATCCAACGACATCCCCCGCTTCATTCACGATTTCAATCGCCGCATTTGGTGCTGCCATCCCCGTCACTGGATAACCATCCTCTGGATTGCCAGTGATGGAAGCGGTCGGTGCTGAAACCGTGATGCCATCCACACTCACTGTGATTGGTGCACTAGGGTCTTTTTCAGGGGATTGTGCCACAACAGTGACGGTATCACCCTCCGCAACTTCAGGTACCTCGACTGTCCAATTGCCCTCTTCGTTCGTTTCAGTTGTGATCGGTTCATTTTCACCAATCGTTACCGTCACCGTCGAACCTGGTTCGGCAGTCCCGCTGATCGTCGTATCGCCAGCTTTGACTGGATCGATCGTTGGTGTTGCAGTTTGTTGCTCTTCTTGATCCAAAGGTACCACGATTGGTGTCGCATTACTGCGGTATTCTTTGCCGCCAGCTGTCAGAACTGCGACGACTGTTAGGCTTTCCGCTGGTGCAACAGCTGTTGGTTCAAGAGTGATACTGTAGTTTCCTTCCGCGTCTACGGTTCCTGAACCGACGATTTGTCCATCGCTATTCAAGATTTGTATGGTGGCATTGGCTGGTGCCGTTCCACTTACTGGATAGCCGTCCGTGCTATTGCCTGTGATAGTTGCACTAGGAGCAGTGACCGTCAACGCACCCACACCAACTGTGACTGGAGCGCTTGGGTCTTTGTCAGGTGATTGTGCCACAACAGTGACTGCATCGCCTTCAGAAACTTCTGGTACTTCTGCCGTCCAATTGCCTTCGTCATCCGTTTCAGCCGTGATTGGTTCCGCATCTGGTACGGTGATCGTCACGGTTGAACCTGGTTCAGCCGTTCCGCTGATGCTGGTATCCCCCGCCGTGATTGGATCGATCGTTGGTGCTGCTGTCTGATCCACTACCGTTTCTGCTGGTACGATGACCGCTGTTGGATTACTGCGGTACTCTTTCCCACCAGCTGTAACGATGGCAACGACGTTTAAGGTTTCTTCTGGATCGACAGTTTCAGCAGTTAAGTCCACTGTATAGTTGCCGTCTCCATCAGCAGTGCCTGTTCCAACGACTTCATTGTCTGCGTTCAAGATCTCGATCGCTGCATTGGCTGGTGCTGTACCAGTCACTGGGTAGCCATCCGTGCTGTTGCCGCTGATGGAAGCTGTTGGTGCTGCGACAGTCACTCCTTCAACGATGACAGTGATTGGATCACTTGGGTCTTTGCCGTCACTGTCTGCGACGACTGTGATGGTATCCCCTTCAGACAATTCAGGCACATCGACACTCCAGTTGCCCTCATCATCTGTTTTGGCGGTTTCTTCTGTGCCGTCAGGTAGTGTCACAGTCACAGTTGAGCCTGGTTCTGCCGTTCCGCTAACTGTTTCATCGCCTGCTTTGATTGGATCAACCGTTGGTGCCGTTGTTTGATTTTCACCCGGTTCAGCTGGCACCATGATTGGTGTCGCTGGACTACGATAATCTGTACCACCAGCTGTGACCACCGCAACTACCGTCAATTTTTCTTCAGGAGAGACACCTTCACTGGTCAAATCGATCGTGTAAAGCCCTGCATCATTGGTCGTACCCGTTCCAACTGTCTCGCCAGCTTCGTTCAAGATTTCGATGGTCGCATTCGCTGGTCCTGTTCCGGTCACTGGATAACCATCGGCTGCATTGCCACTGATGGACGCACTAGGAGCCGCCACCGTTAATGCACCGACTGTGATCGTTGCTGGTGTACTTGGTGTCTCATTTTCTACTTCTGCTACTGCCGTAACAGTCGTCCCTTCGGAAAGCTCTGGCACATCAACTTGCCAATTGCCCTCTTCGTCAACTTCGGCTGAGATTGGGTCTTGCTCACCGACCGTCACGTTGACTATTGCTCCTGGTTCGGCTGTCCCGCTGATTTCTGTTGCGCCGGCAACTGCTGGATTGATCGTTGGTGTTGCCGTTTGATCCGCAGGTACCACGACAGCCGTTGGTTGACTACGGAAGTCATCCCCACCTGCTGAAACGATTGCAATGACACGGACCGTTTCTCCTGCTGATGCCTCTTCACTGGTCAAGGTAACGGTGTAAACACCATTCTCATTGGCCGTCCCTGTGCCAATCACTTGATCATCAGCATTTAAGATTTCGATTGACGCATTAGCTGGTGCTGTACCAGTTACTGGATAGCCATCTGCACTATTGCCAGAAATCGTTGCCGTTGGTGCTGCCACGATCAGCCCTTGCACCGTCACTGTTACTGGTAAACTTTCTGTTTTGCCGTCTGCCAAGGCAGTAACTGTCAAGACATCATCCAGAGAAACCGTCGGCACAGTTGCCGTCCACTCACCTTCGTCATTCGCTGCCACTGTAACAGTATCGCCGTTTGGTAGTTCAACCGTTACATCTGCCCCAGGTTCAGCCGTTCCGCTAACGGTTGTAGCCCCAGCAATCACTGGTGCGACAGTCGGTGCCGCTGTTTGGTCTTCTGCGTTATCTTCTGGCACCACGATAGTAGTTGCCGGACTGCGATAGTCTTGACCGCCGGCTGATACGATAGCCACCACTCGCAAGGTTTCTGCTGGTGAAACACCTTCTGTCAAGGTGATCGTATACTCACCGTCTCCATTGGCAGTACCACTGCCTACCACTTCATTGGCAGCATTTAAGATTTCAATGGTTGCGTTGGCTGGTGCTGTTCCTGTGACTGGATAGCCGTCAGTACTGTTGCCCGTGATCGTTGCGGTTGGTGCAGCCACGTTCAAGGCACCGACACCAACACTGATTGGTGCACTTGGGTCTTTGCCTTCAGCTTCAGCAACCACTGTGACCGTGTCGCCTTCTGAAAGTTCTGGTACGGTGACTGTCCAATTGCCTTCCTCATCCGTTTCGGCAGTCACTGGATCTTCTCCAGGAATCGTTACCGTCACCGTTGAACCAGGTTCGGCAGTTCCTCCGACGGATGTATCACCTGCTTGCACTGGATCGATCGTTGGGGTGGTCGTTTGGTCTGCTGGTACCACGATGGAGAGCGGCGTACTGCGGTACTCATCGCCGCCAGCTGTTACCACTGCCACCACCTGAAGTGCTTCTGAAGGATCAACATCGTCGCTGCTCAATGTGATGCTGTAAGCACCTTCCTCATTTGCTTCACCGCTACCAACAACCTCACCGGCTGCATTTAAGATCTCAATCGCTGCATTTGGCGTGGCCGTTCCGGTTACTGGATACCCATCCGAACTATTGCCGCTGATCGCTGCTGTCGGTGTCGCCACAGTGAGTGGATTTACGACGACCGTAGCTGCATCACTTGGTGTTTCCCCATCAAGGGTCGCTACCACAGAAACAATTTCTCCTTGAGAAACCTCGGGCACAGTTGCCGTCCAATTGCCTTCGTCATCCGCTTCGGCAGTGACTGGCTCTGCGTCACCAATCGTGACCGAGACTGTCGCACCAGGTTCAGCCGTACCACTGATGGTCGTGTCGCCGGCTGTCACCGATTCAATCGTTGGGACTGCAGTTTGATCCAAAGGTACTGTGATTGGTGCAGCCGCACTGCGGTACTCTTGACCACCGGCTGTGACTACCGCCACCACCCGTAAGGCTTCAGCTGGAGACGCGTCATTACTCGTTAACGTGATCGTATATTGGCCTTCGTCATTGGCGGTGCCAGTACCTATGACCTCGTCATCGGCATTCAAGATTTCGATGGCTGCATTGGCTGGTGCCGTTCCCGTTACTGGATAACCTGCGGTACTATTGCCGCTGATCGTCGCGGTTGGTGTAGCGATCGTCAACCCATTGACTCCAACACTGATCGGTGCACTTGGGTCTTTGTCTGGTGCTTGTGCGACCACTGTGACGGTTTCTCCTTCAGAAACTTCAGGAACTTCAACTGTCCAGTTCCCCTCGTCATCGGCTTCACCAGTAACAGGTTCTTCACCTGGGATCGTTACCGTCACCGTAGCGCCTGGTTCTGCGGTCCCACTGATCGTCGTATCCCCGGCATTGATTGGGTCGATGGTTGGTGATGCTGTTTGTTCAAGCTCATCTGCTGGGACCGTCACCGGTGTGGCAGGACTGCGGTACTGATCTCCGCCTGCTGTAACGATCGCAACGACAGACAAGGTTTCTTCTGGTGCTGCATCGGATGGTGCGATGGTTACCGTATAGTTTCCATCCCCATCGGCTGTCCCAGTACCGATCACATCGCCTGACTCATTCAACACTTCGATCGCTGCGTTCGCTGGAGCAGTCCCCGTGATTGGATAGCCATCGGTACTATTGCCGCTGATGATCGCTGTTGGTGCTGCAACGGTGACTCCATTGACTCCAACGCTGACTGGCGCGCTTGGCTCTTTGCCTTCGGCTTCCGCAACGACTGTGACTGTATCGCCACCAGAGACTACTGGCACTTCCGCAAGCCAGTTTCCTTCGTCATCCGTTTCAGCCGTTACTGGTTCTTGACCGGTGATCGTCACAGTAACCGTCGAACCTGGTTCTGCCGTTCCGCTAATCGTGGTATCACCTGCTGTGACCGGATCGATCGTTGGTGTCTCTGTTTGTTCAATGTCTGCTGGTACCGTGATTGGCGTGGCATTACTGCGGTAGTCTTGACCGCCCGCTGTCACAACTGCCACCACCTGCAAGGCTTCTTCTGGCGCCACATCGGCTGGATCTAAGGTCACGGTATAAGCACCCGCGTCATCCGCCGTCGTGCTACCAACGACATCTCCTGCTTCATTCAAAATCTCAATGGCCGCATTCGGCGTGGTTGTTCCACTGACCGGATAGCCATCCGTACTATTGCCTGTGATGGAAGCGCTCGGTGCACTGACAGTCACACCATCAACGGTCACGGTAATCGGTGCACTTGGCTCTTTGCCTTCTACTTCGGCAACGACTGTTACCGTATCACCTTCCGTTAATTCTGGTACCGTCGCTTCCCAATTGCCTTCGTCATCGGCTTCTGCCGTGATCGGATCGCCTTCAGGCAGCGTAATCGTCACCGTTGCCCCTGGTTCAGCCGTTCCGCTGACGGTCGTATCCCCAGCTGTTACTGGGTCGATTGTTGGTGTTTCAGTTAAATTTTCTTCATCATCTGCAGGAACTACAAGCGGTGTGCCTGTACTGCGATAATCTTCACCACCAGCCGTCACGATCGCTTCCACTCGTAAGTTGTCGCCAGCTGTCACCTCTTGAGGATCAAGGGTGATCGTGAAGTTACCATCCTCATCAGCTGTTCCGCTACCAACGACCTCTCCTGCTTCATTCAAAATTTCAATTGCTGCATTGGCAATCGCTGTTCCCGTTACTGGATACCCATCTGTGCTATTTCCGGTGATCGTAGCCGTTGGTGCCGCCACGGTTAAACCGTTTACACTCACGGTGATTGGGGCACTCGGATCTTTGCCTTCAGACTCAGCTACGACGGTCACGGAATCGCCTTCTGATAATTCAGGAACCGTTGCTTCCCAGTTGCCTTCATCATCGGCTTCAGCCGTGATTGGATCGCCTTCAGGAAGCGTGATCGTTACCGTTGCCCCCGGTTCCGCTGTCCCACTAACGGTCGTATCTCCAGCACTGACTGGATCGATCGTTGGTGTTTCCGTCTGCAGGATATCTGCAGGCACCACAACAGGTGTTGGGTTGCTTCGATAGGTTTCGCCGCCAGCGGTCACAACCGCTGTCACATTCAGGGTTTCTTCCGCGTCAACATCCGCTGGATCTAACGTGACTGTATAAACACCATTCTCATTGGCGGTACCTGTTCCGACAATTTCGCCATCCGCATTGGTGATCTCAATGGCCGCATTTGGTGCTGCTGTTCCAGTCACTGGATAGCCCTCTTGACTATTTCCTGTGATCGAAGCCGTTGGTGCGTTGACTGTTAAGGCGGACACGGTGGTGCTAGCCGGTTGGCTTGGCGTTTGTCCTGCTAGTTCGGCGATAGCTGAAACCGTATCGCCCTCTGACACTTCGTCCACATCAACACGCCAATTGCCCTCTTCATCGGCTTCCGTCACGATCGGATCTGCACCGTTGATGGTCACAGTAATCGAGGCACCAGGCTCAGCAGTTCCGCTGACGCTTGTATCCCCGGCAGTCACCGGTTGAATCGTTGGTGTTCCCGTTTGTTGCTCCGCATCGTCTGCTGGAACGACGATTGGCGTATTGCCACTACGGTAAGTTTGCCCACCGGCAGTGACGATTGCGGCAACATTCAAGTTTTCATTTTCTGCTACATCTGCTGGGTTCAACGTGATACTGTAGTTGCCGTTCTCATTTGCCGTCCCAGAGCCAACGACTTCACCTTCGGCATTGGTGATTTCAATGGCTGCATTTGCTGCGGCTGTCCCCGTCACAGGATACCCATCGGTACTATTTCCTGTAATCGAAGCCGTTGGTGCATTAACCACTGGTGCTGCTACCGTTGCCGTTGCAGGCTCACTCGCCGATTCCCCATCAGCTTCCGCTACTGCTGTGACTGTATCGCCTTCCACCAATTCAGGGACATCTGCCGTCCAATTGCCGTCACCATCTGCGGTTGTTGTAATAGGTGCACCGCCGTTGATCGCCAATGTGATGGCTGCGCCTGGCTCAGATGTTCCGCTGATCGTCGTTTCCCCTGCTGTCAATGGATTGATTGTTGGTGTATCGGTTTGATCTTCTGGTGTATCTGGCGCAAACCAAATCGAGTTATTGCCGTCAGCATCCGTAAATAAATCAATGGTGATCAAATCAAGTTGAGACATCGTTCCTTCGAAGCGGGCTTCGTAAGGATTAGATGGATTCGCCACGCCGTTTTCAACCAATTGTGCATAGGTCGGACTGGTGACATTCGTTGGAACGACCACATTGGTTTGACCTAAAACAGATGCAGAAGCGATTTGATCTGCTAAATCTGTCGTTGCATTGAAGACTGTTTGTGCCGTTTCAACCGTTGCGTTTAAAGTGGCTTTAGCTGTATTAACGGTACTTTGTACCAACGTATTGATTTGACCGATCAAGGTACCGATGCCTGGAATCCCACTTGCACCATCCAAAATACTGACTTGAATCTGGGCTGCTTGTAAATTATCGAGAATTTGATTGATGCGTTGATTGATAACGATAAATAAACCATCATCCACATTGGCAATCAGGGCACGTTCGTTATCGGTTAGTCCAGCTGGAACTTCAAAATTCGCTTGGCCAAATTGTCCAAGTTGATTTAATAAGTCTAACTGGGTAGTGATTTCATCTAAGTTGACGGATATCACTTGGCTAACATCCACGATTGAAGCCGCCGTATACAACGGATTTGGCAAGCCGCCAACGATTGTTGGCGGAATATCAAGTGCATCAGCTAAATTTTGATTGACGATTCCATCCACCGTGCTGATCAAGGTATTGACTGCTGGTGTGACTGTACCGATCAGTGTTTGCAAGGCTGGGAAATTCCCCAGTTGGAGTATCACATTGGTGGAAATCGATGCATTCCCTGCCGGTTGAACCAAACCAGTAAGGCCTTGAGGAACCCCAACAACCGCGACTTTATCCCCATTCAAGACATCAACCGTTACTGCATTCGATCCAGAAATCGAGAAATTGACTTGGTTCGTTGCACCAGGAGTTGCATAAGGTGCAGACGCACTCGTGCCTGAGTTATTAGACGCTGTGATATCTGAGAAAAGTTCAGCTGAAACCAAAGCAGCTTCAACCGTCGTTGGTGCCCATAACAAACTTGCTGGCACGACCACCGTACTTGTCAACAACATTCCACTGACAGTTAAATTCGCAATAATATTTTTCTTTGTTCGAACGCGTGTGTTTTTCTTTGAATCCATGAGCTTTTTATAATTAATGCCTTTCATTCATTCTCCTCCTGTTCGAAAAAAATTTAACCGACAAAAGATAAAACTGATGATCTCTGGAATCCTTCTTTCCCCCTTTAAAACCAGATGAAAATCTATTTCAACCCAACACCTAAAGGCATAGAGAGAAAACAAAAAGTAACCGATCGCAAAGCGAAGATTTTTTCGCATGCTTTCTGAAAAACCCAGTGATTTTTGTTCAAATAGTTTAGAAGCACATTAGCTCACTCTTGTGAAACTAAAAAATAAAATAACTAAACGAACACACTGTGTACCAAAATTCTAGCAAATTTATTTCTTTCCAACAAATTATAAACACGATAAATAATTAAAAAAACACTGAATTTCACCTTTCAAAACACAAAAGGTTTATTTTATAAACAAGCAGAAATTATTTATATTTATCTTATAAACAAATGTATAATGATAAAATATTGCCTTTTTTCGTCAGTTAACCTTTCTTTTTTTTATGTTTAATCAATATAATGAATACGATTTCAATTGCATGTTTATACATCTAGATAGAGAAAAATGATGATTGTGTTTTTTCATAATTTTAACCTCGTTTTTTACCTCCGCAAATAAAAAAACAAAAATAATTCAGACGTTTTTTCACGATATCACCTAAAATAACTCTTGCTAACGAAAAAAAGGAATCGAAACGCTCGCAGAAAGTTCTGTGAAAAAAGAATGAAACTATTCTATCAAAATCAACGTTGCACTATTATGAACGATTATTTCTTCAGTTGCTCTTCGCTGCTTTTCATCCTCACCTAGTTATTTGGTCCTACATTTCGGACGTAAGCGTTCATTCTACTCGAAGCGGTTATACTTGTTGGTAAGAAGGAAACACCGCTGCCCAATTGGCTTCTTCTAATACGACTTAAGGAGCAATAAACGATGCATTGGCTAGTAATGATTTTTCTATTGATCTGCCTCAGTTTTGTCTAAAAAAAGCGTGAGAACCGAATGTTCTCACGCTTTTCTACGATTCCCCTCTGAGGATCCTCTATCACAAAGATTACTGAACGATTTCTTCCACCAAATCAAGGAAAGTCTGAAATAAAAGACCTTTTAGATTCCTCTATTGGCTTTACTTTACTATAATGGGGATACAAGATCTCATTAATTCAACGAGAGCGGAGGCTTTCTTATGTATGGCGAAACGATCAGACAAATCCGATTGAAAAAAGGCTTCACCCAAAAAGAAGTCTATGGCACGATTATTTCAAAGTCTTATGCCATCGAGTTCGAAAAAGGCAAGCATCAAATTGCTGCCAACTTGCTGTTGCAAATTTTAGAAAATCTCTCAATGGATATCGATGAATTTCTCTATATCGCGAATGGCTATCGCCTGGATGAGCAAAACAGCTATAATCATCGGTATAATCAATATTCAAACAAACACGATCTGCCAAATTTACAAAAGCTGTTACAGGAACTACAAAAAACCACTAGTAGACTGAACAATATCCGTATTGCAGAGGTTCGCTCACGAATTCGCATGCTACAATGCTTGGCAGAACATGGGGTCTATCGACAAAGTGCTGTTTTAGAATGCGATCGCCAAACGATCACTTCTTACCTCATTGATGTTGAGAGCTGGACGTTACAAGAAATCCAACTATTTGGCAACACCATCGATCTTCTGGACAACGACCATAATTTCTTCTTTTTCAAAAAAGTATCCAAGATGCTCGAGTACTACATCGATATGGAAAAAGGTCGTGAAATTTACTGCGCCTTGCTGATCAATTTGATTGAATATACGCTAAAACACCAGCAGTACGATGCGACGGAAGTTCTCGTTGTCCAATTGAAACTTTTAGCGACAGACTACAAAGAATTTTTCCACCAAACCGTCTGCAAGTTTTTCCAAGGCGTGTTGCTCATAAGAACCGGCGATCAAAAAGCTGGTGAAACGATCACGCAAAAGATGTTGGCTATTATGCGAGAACTGGATCAAGAAGCCCTTGCCGATGATTTTGCTTTGCTATTGGATGAAGATTATCTCCGAGCATTTGCCTCCTCCGAGTGATAAAGCGGCAACTGCAGCGTTCGTTAATAAAAAAAGGAAGTGATGATTGCCATCACTTCCTTTTTCAGCTATTAGCTAACACTACGTTCGTCTGTCGCTCCAAAGTATTGATACATTGGTTTTTGGTTGCCATTGAGCAATTGATCCACCGTCACAAATTCATAGCCTTGCGCTTTCAGCGTTTGAATAATACCAGGTACGGCTTGAACGGATTTCGGATGAATATCATGGAGCAGAATTATTGAACCATCGTAGACATTATTTTGTACGACCTTCAAAATTTTGTTCGGATCTTTTAGCTTCCAATCCTCGGTATCAACACTCCATTGAATGATCGATTTTCCTGCCGCTTGGGCGCTCTGTTGATCGATCGCCCCATACGGCGGGCGCAAATTCTTAGGTAAGACTCCTGTTGCCTGATAGATTGCTTTGTCGGTCTTAGTTATTTCAGCTTTGACATCCTCCGGCGACAACGTATTTAATTGCGGATGTGAATAGGAGTGACTGGCAATTTCATGCCCTTCCTCATGGACTTTTCTCGATACTTCAGGATACCGATCCACCATTTGTCCTAATTCAAAAAACGTTGCTTTGACATCGTTGTCCTTTAAAATCTTCAAAAGATCTAATGTGGTTGTGTCGTTAGGGCCATCATCGAAAGTCAGTGCAACATATTTTTTGTTTTCGTCCAATGTCGATTGTTGCTCTTTCAATTGATCCGCATTAACAAGTTCCGGATCAATAAACGGTGCAATCTCTTTGTACGCCAACGTGATCTCAGATACGCCAGTTTGATTTTGGGGCAACTGGATCGTTAATTTTTCAGGATCATACGTAAATTTCGACTCATAGGTGATTCGATCCATCGCCAAGACCGCATCAATGACTTTATCAGGTTCCTTGGCTTGGTCTAAAATCTTTTGCTGAATGACTTGTTGTATTCCTAGCAAGCTGCCCTCGTCTGGAACCAAGTCTTTCAAGGATAATTCATTGCCGGTTTTCTCGGAAATAAAAATTGGATCGGCAACCACGCTATCCGCATCTTCAAAGCGACCAGTTTCCCGATTCCAAACATAGCTGTCCGCTTTTAAAGAATAGGTTGACACTTTCGATGCGACCGCTTGTGCTTCAATCCGAGCAACGGTGACTGTCTCTTTGTCGGTGTGTTTTTTGCATAATTTGTTTGCCATGGTCGACAATTTCTTGCTTGCATCTTTGACAGGAATCGTACTTTCTTCTTTTGGTCGGAAAATTAATTCTTTCTTGTCCCCATTAGACAATGTTTCGAGTTTTGCTGGGATTCCCTCTTTAACTTGTTCTTCTTGGATCGATGCCAATAACTTTTCAGCAGCAGCCTCATATTTTTCCCGTGCCAAGGCTTCTTGCTGCTTCAACGTAAAGGCGATATAGCCGCCAGTGGCGATAATGACAATTGTCAGAAGCGTCATCAATGAAAAGAGATACTTACGATGGGTTGGCTTCTTTTTAGAAACTTGACGATCGTTGATTTGCGTGCGTCTTGCCGTTCCCGTTGTTTGCTTTTGATGTGATTCGACCTTTGAAAAAGGTGCTTGTTTTTCAGACGTCGCTTCTTTATGTTGTGAATTATTTGAATAATTACTTGATTTCTTCATAAACATTCTCCCTAAAACATAATAACGTAAACAAAATGTAACATAAGCGTAATAATATTTCAACAGTGTTACAGAGATTCTTATAAACTTCTCTTTTTGTTCACCATTTTTGAGAATTGTTCTAAGAAATCTTTTATTCTGATACTAATAAAAGCAAGCCTATCAGCCATGATATCGTATTCACTCCGTTTTATTTTCGTTTAAAAATAATGAGAGAGATCTTTTTGTACTTTGATGTTTTTTCTGTTTATAATTCAGCGTGTGGCAATTACTTTAAAGGATGTGTTCAAAATGAAACACAAGTCAACAACGTATTTATTTATTCTTACATTAGTCATCGGTTTAACCTATCAAATGCTTCCCTATACACCCCTAAGCGATTCCGTTTTATCCATCATTGGTACTGTATGGAATGTGATTTTGGCATTTGGTGCAGGGTACTTTCTCTTACGAAGGACCTTTTTGGAACAATTCAAGCATTTTCGTTTCATCGTTTTATTATGGGGTGTGCCTTTCGTCATTTTGACTGGCGTGTTCTTTTCCTTTATTTATGCCGCTATTTTTGGACAACCAACAACTAACTCGATCGGCGAAACCATCACTGTACAAATGGTCTTTTTACAAGTACCCTTCATGTTGATGGGAGAAGAGTTGCTTAGTACCAATCTCTTGTTAGCTTTACAGAAAAAAGGATTCTCTTTCCTCTGGTCTTCCATCATTTGCAGTGTGCTGTTCGCTTTGTGGCATATCCCAGCGTACGGTTTTCATCCAGCACAATTATTGATCACCTTGATGCCCGCAAGATTGGCACTCAACTTCGTCTGGAAAAAATCCAATAGTGTTTGGGTCAGCTGGATCTGCCATTTTCTTTATGATGGACTCGGTTTTATTTCATTCTTTCGTTAAATAATCAAAAAAAGACAGCTGAATCGTAGCTGTCTTTTTTTGATAGTCAGTAACGCCTTTCCCCAATGACTTACTTGATCGCTATTTTCGCTTTCTGAAATAAAGCCAGCTTGCTGTGGCGACGAAGCACAAACCAACTACAAATGGGAACAACGTCCCCTGCTCATCGGTTTGCGGCAATCTTTGCGCAGAATTGCTTTTTTTCGAAGTGACAGTCGCTGTTGGGTCTTTTTCTTTTTTATCAGAACTATCCACTGTTGCTACGTTTTCTTTTGTATAAACATACGTCACAGTTGCCTCCTGCTTACCGAATGTGCCTTTGGCATTTTGCGGCAGCTGACTTCCATCTAACGTGTAGCCTTCGATTGTTAGTTGATATTTTTCTGTGCTGGCATCATAAGAGTCGCCTACGTTTCCACTGATCCTTTGTGGAGGGTGAATTTCTTTGCCTTCTGTGTCCACATACTCGACTGTTATATCCGCTGCGGGTACAGAATTTTTTGTGTAGATGTAGGTGACTGTTTGTGCTGTTTCGCTAAGCACACCTTTACTATTTTCTGGTAATTGACTTTGATCTAAGGTGTATCCGTCGATTGTTACTTGGTATTTTTCTGTGCTGGCATCATAAGACTCGCCTACGTTTCCAGTTATGATTTGAGAAGGGTGAATTTCTTTGCCTTCTGTATCCACATACTCGACCGTTATATCCGCTGCTGGTAAAGAATTTTTTGTGTAGATGTATGTGACTGTTTGTGCTGTTTCGCTAAACAAACCTTTACTATTTTCTGGTAATTGACTTTGAATTAAGGTGTAGCCTTCGATTTTTAATTGATATTGTTCTGTGCTAGCATCGTATGGGTCCCCTACATTTCCACTGATCGTTTGAGAGGAGTGAATCTCTTTTCCTTCTGTATCCACGTACTCCACTGTTACATCAGCTGCTGGTACCGGATTTTTTATATAGATATACGCAACTGTTTCCGCTGTTTCGCTAAAAATACCTTTACTATTTTCTGGCAACTGGGTTTCATCTAGAGTATAGCCTTCGATCGTTAATTTATATCGATGTGTGCTGGCATCGTATGAATCACCTATACTTCCGCTAATCGTTTGGGAGTCATGAATTTCATTGCCCTCTGTATCAAGGTATTTTACTGTTATATCCGCTGCTAGTATCGGATTTTTTATGTAAATGTAGGTAACAGTTTGGGCCGTTTCGCTGAATACACCGATACCATTTTCTGGTAGCTTAGTTTCGTCTAAAGTGTAGCCTTCGATTTTTAATTGATATTTTTCTACGTTGGCATCGTATGATTCACCTACATTACCGCTAATCGTTTGGCTAGCGTGTATTTCATTGCCTTCTGTATCCACATACTCAATCGTTACATCCGCTGCTGGCACGGGATTTTTTGTATACACATAAGTGACTGTTTGTACGGTTTCACTAAATACTCCTGTGGTATTTTCTGGCAGTTGGCTTTCATCCAGTGTATAGCCGTCGATCGTTAATTGATAGTTCTCTGTACTGGCATCGTATGGATTGCCCACAATACCGCTAATCGTCTGAGAAGCGTGGATTTCGTTGCCTTCGGTATCTATATATTCGACCGTGATATCCGCAGCTGGTACGGCATTTTTTGTGTAGACATAAGTGACTGTTTGCACCGTTTCGCCAAATACACCGATACTATTTTCTGGTAGTTTAGTTTCGTCTAAAGTGTAGCCTTCGATTTTTAATTGATATTGTTCTGTGCTAGCATCGTATGGGTCCCCTACATTTCCACTGATCGATTGAGAAGGATGAACTTCTTTGCCTTCTGTATCTACGTACTCGACTGTTACATCTGCTGCTGGTACGGGATTTTTTGTATACACATAGGTGACCGTCTGTGCTGTTTCTCCCAAGATACCTTTACTGTTTTCTGGTAACTTAGTTTCATCTAACGTGTAGCCATCAATTGTTAACTTATATTCTTCGTTGCTGACATCATATGGTTCACCAATGGTACCGGTCAAGGTCTGCATCTCATGGATTTCTTGCCCTTGACCATCAAGGTATCGGACATTTACCTCTCCAATTTGCTCCGGATCGACAATGACATTGACCACATGTGTGGTATTCACGCTATAGGAGGCTTGTCGAGCCATAAAAATTGCTACATAGGAACCTGGGTTGCTTGGGTCAACATTGGTGTAGTAAGGATAGATTTGCGAGTCAGAAATGCTTTTTTCTATATTGCCGCTAAAATTTAGTTTAAACGCCTCAATGCCTAATGCTTTGGTTGAGAAATCAAACGTACTGTTTACAGGAATATGAATCGTATCGGGACTGTTTCCAAAAGCATACTCACCCGTAATTAAACGCTCGTAGAGTTCAAGTGTTTTCGTTTCCCCAGGCTGCAAGGTGATGGAATTTCCAACCGACGTGAATGCATAGTTTTGTCTTTGATTCGTGGTACCAACTTGCTTAATAAAATAGCCACCTGAAGGAAGTTGAATTGTAACCTTTCCTGAACTGTCCGTGACTAACAATGTCACTTCACCAGATGTCGAGGAGGTCAATGCGAAATAAGCTCCTTGGATCGGTTGGTTTGAATTACCATCTAACACTTGAACCGTCAGTTGCCCATTGACAACTCTTGCAGCTGAAGCATTAACAGATGAGGGGACCTTATCTACAGTGCTTACAGCAGAATCTTCTTTAATATCTGATTCAGAAATATTTTTTTCATTATCACTGTTGACTTGCGTTTGCTCGTTTTTAGCATCCACACTCGATGAGGTCATTGATGTCATCGCAGCATTATCTGCTTCCGTTGAATCATTTGTATCATTAGATGGTGTAGCTATCTTTTCGTCTTGCTCCAACTGTTGGGAATCTGAAAAACCTTCGCTTTCCGCCATTACCTGAAATGCTGGTGTTACCACCGCAGCACTTAATAGGATTATTAAAGACATAATATGTTTAAATTTCTTTTTCACAAACTTTCACCTTAACCTTCTTTTTCAAAATTTAGACTTTTTTATTCAAGCTTTTTTCACGCCTGAAAATCATTATAATTTATTAAATTTTAATTTACAAACATTTTTTTATTTATTGTATGCTCCACTCCTAGCTGAAATTTTTATGCGGACTCATGAAATGCCCTTTATCTTGTGTATACCTGATTCATTTATCATTGCACTACATCACCTCTTCAGAATTTTATAATTCAAGTACCCTTCCCTTCAAGCAAATCCAGTGCAAATCAGCGCAAAGCTTCTTTGCATCCTTGTTTTATCAACGATTTCCGTTTTCCTAAAACAGGACACTATTTTCACCTAAGATTTCCTTTCTTTTTTGAATGACTCATATAAAAATACCTCCTAATTTTCAAAAGAGATATTTTTTCAAGTTTCCAGCTCAGAACAATAGAATTAGGTATTATTTAAAAGAAAAAAACACTAAAAATAATCGAGTTGCCGTGAATATCCAATGCGAAATTCTAAGCTAAACTCATTTTATTTTCATTTTTTGAAAACGAAGAAATACACTTGTGCATTTCTTCGTTAAATCGAGCTTTACAATTGTTTCTTTGAACCGCTTTATGATAGGATATGTCAGAAGGAGCATTGAAATGACTATAGCTGAAAAAATAAAAGAGAGTCGCTTGAAATTAGGACTCACCCAACAAGAAGTTTCCGAGAAATTATTTGTTACCAGACAAACGATCTCCAATTGGGAAAACAATCGAAGCATCCCAGACATCGATACATTGATCAAATTAAGTGATCTCTATCAAATTGATTTAGAGTCACTGCTAAAACCAGAACAATTAGCAGACGAACCAGAAAGAATGAGTGAGGAGAAGAAACCAACCTTCCGCCTTCCTCTATACTTGCTCAATTTGACTGCAGTCGTCGCTTGCGTTTTCACCGACTTCTTAACACCTACAGGAACAACGACCCTATGGACAGCTGCTGCACATTTTTTGTTGCTAGTTAACTTTGTCCTTTTATTCGGCTTTTTCCTCACAAAAAAAAGACCCCTCCCTGCAAAAACAATTGTCTTTGCATTAGGAAAAGGCCTGCTGATCTTAGCCATTATATTAGGTTTTACTCTTTGGTCGAATAAAGGAGCTTCCGCTGATGCGTTACATCTGATCGGCCATAATTATGGTCATTTTGTCTATTTGATGTTCAAAGCAATTGGGGTGATTTATTTGTTTGATTGGCGGAAGTTTGAGATGTAGCATATTAAATTGATAGTTGACCAATTTAAAGATCACTCAAGTAAAATTTCTAAATATACTTAATCAAAAAGATTTTTCCCCATCTTCTTTTATCTTAAATTTTACTATATAATTAATAGAGTAATTGCTTATTTGTATTTTTAGAATACAATTTTTAATTAGTAACAACAATTTTTTAATAATCTTCATAACATTGTTCGGATCACTAAAAATGATATTTTAATAAAATTGATTCTTCTACAAATATTAAACCCATAAGCAGTCTTATTTATTCATACCATACCTTACGTTTCACATAATCTGTATAAGAAACAATAATCCTTAACACCTTCTCAGATACATTTGGCATTGAATAATCTGATACTTGTCGGAGAGTATCATTTTCTTGTGTTTCTAAAACTTCTAATCCTTCGAGAATTCTATTTTTCTTCAAGCCTACCATCATTACACTAGCTTCTTCCATAGCTTCTGGTCTTTCATGGGCCTGACGGATATTTAAAGCTTTAAACCCGAGGATCGATGCTTCTTCACTAATCGTACCACTATCACTTAAAACAGCTTTAGCGTTCATTTGAAGTTTATTATAATCATTAAAACCCATAGGTTTCATAGTTTGAATCAATTTATGGAATTGAACTCCCTCTGCTTCTATCATTTTCATTGTCCGTGGATGGGTACTAATAATGATTGGATATTGATACTCTTCAGCAATTGAGTTTAGTGAATCCACTAGATCATGAAAATTTTCTTTTGAACTGATATTTTCTTCCCTATGTGCCGATACTAAAAAGTACTCATTTTGCTTAAGGCTTAGTTTTTCCAAAATAGGTGAGTGCTCAATATCTTTTTTTCTAGAATTCAACACTTCAAACATGGGACTACCGGTTTTAATGATTCGATCCGCTGGAAGCCCTTCTCTCAATAAATATTCTCTGGCGATATCACTATACGTTAAATTAATATCAGCTGTATGGTCAACAATTTTTCGATTTGTTTCTTCTGGTACTCTTTGATCAAAACAGCGATTTCCAGCTTCCATATGAAAAATAGGAATGTGTCTTCGCTTCGCGGCAATGGCACATAAACAACTGTTGGTATCTCCCAAGACCAAAAATGCATCTGGTTTTACTTCTTCAAGAATTGGATCTATTTTGATCAGTATATTCCCAACGGTTTCAATGGCTGTACCTGTTGCTGCATTCAAAAAATAATCTGGCTTCTTTAATTTAAAGTCTTCAAAGAAAACTTCATTTAGTTCATAATCATAGTTTTGACCAGTATGTACAAGTACATGGTCAATCGCTTCAGAACTCTCTAAACGATTAATAACTGCAGATAAGCGAATGATTTCTGGACGAGTCCCAACGACTGTCATAACTTTTAATTTTTTCAATGCTAGACCTCCACGTAATAAGTATCAGGATTTTCAGGGTCAAACGTTTCGTTTACCCACATAACAGTGACCATGTCAGTATTACCTAGGTTCTCAATATTATGAGTATAACCAACAGGTATATCGACTACTTCTAATTTCTCACCAGAAACAAAATACTCGATAATTTCTTCAGAACCAATCTTTCTAAAGCGGATAACGCCTTTTCCACTTACTACCAGAAATTTCTCATTTTTGGTATGATGCCAGTGATTTCCTTTAACAATCCCCGGCTTTGAAATATTAATTGAGACTTGTCCGCGATCTTCAGTCCTCAAAAATTCGGTGAATGATCCGCGATCATCGATATTCATCTTTAAAGGATATGAAAACTCATCCTCTGGTAAAAAGCTAAGAAATGTACTATACAGATTTTTTTCTATTCTACGATTCAATTGAGGTACAGATAGATTTATTCTACTTTCTTTAAAAGAAAGAATCATGTCTCTCAAAGCGCCCACAGTCACTGTATCCGTTTCTCTTACTGAACAAAAGTCATCGACAATAAATGGTTTTGCTTGAAGGCAATGCAGCAATTCCTTAACAACATCATCAATATAGCAAAGTTCAATTACTGCATTTTTATCATTAACGGTTATTTCTTCACCTCGAGCTACTTTATAACAAAAAGTAGCTACTACCGTATTATAATTTGGTTTCGACCATTTTCCATACAAATTAGAGAATCGGTAAATGTAGACTTTCGCTCCAGTTTCACTTTGATATTTTCGTAAAAGATCTTCTCCAGCTTTCTTACTACGACCATAAGCATTGTTAAGAGTAGCTTGAATAGAGGATGATATCATTACTGGACAGGTATTGTTGTATTCCTTTAGTTTATCTAGAAGAACTGAGGTGAAACCGAAATTTCCTTCCATAAACGCTTCTTCTTCCTTAGGACGATTCACGCCCGCTAAATGGAAAACAAAATCTGCTTTTAAGCAATATTCATCTAATAAATGTGGAGGAGTATCTATATCATATTCAAAAATATTTCCATAACCTTCATTTCGAAGCTCTGCAATTAAATTTTTACCTACAAATCCATTGGCTCCTGTAACTAAAATATTCATCGACTTTTCCACTCTTTCAACTCTTCTTGAACATAATCTAATGCTAATAATTTTTCCTTGATTTGTTCTACAGATAGTCGTTCCGTGTTATCAGAATTGTATTCACCTTCGTGTGTCAACTCGGTACTGCCTTCACTAAAATATTTCTCGTAGTTAAGATCTCTAGTATCGGCTGGAACACGATAGAAGCCGCCCATATCTTTCGCAACGAGATATTCTTCTTTCGTAAGAAGCGTTTCATATCTTTTTTCACCATGACGTGTACCTATAATTTGAATCTCATTTTCGACTTTAAAAAGTTCTTTCACTGCTTGTGCTAGATCACCGACCGTTGACGCAGGAGATTTTTGAACCATGATGTCTCCTGCTTTTGCATTTTGAAATGCAAAAACAACTAATTCAACTGCTTCTTCTAAACTCATCAAGAATCTAGTCATGCCCGGGTCCGTTACAGTTAAAGGTTTTCCGGCTTTTATTTGCTCAATAAATAATGGAATCACAGAACCTCTGGATGCCATGACATTACCATAACGAGTTCCGCAAATCATTGTGTTTTCATCTGCCACAGTTTTTGCTTTTGCTACAAATACCTTCTCCATCATTGCCTTTGAAATCCCCATTGCGTTGATTGGATAAGCTGCTTTATCAGTTGAAAGACAAATAACTTTTTTTACCCCCATCTCAACAGCAGCTGTAACAACGTTATCCGTGCCCATTACATTTGTTTTAACAGCTTCCATTGGAAAGAATTCGCATGAAGGAACTTGTTTTAATGCAGCGGCGTGAAACACGTAATCTACACCATGCATTGCATTTTTCACACTATTTATATCACGAACATCTCCAATATAAAATTTTAGTTTGTCGCTATTATATTTTTTCCGCATATCATCTTGCTTTTTTTCATCGCGAGAAAATATACGAATTTCTTTTATACTGCTATTAAAAAATTTTTTCATAACGGCATTACCAAATGAGCCAGTTCCACCTGTAATTAAAAGTGTCTTATTATTTTCCATTATTATTCTCCCTTAAAGTAAAGTTATTCGAAATGAAATAAAAAATCAAGATAAATAAAAACGACATACTATTACCAAATGTATGAAAGAGTTGATTATTTGCTGGTATCATAAAGCAAAATATAAATAATTGGCCTACTAGAGCAAAAGAATAGGGGTTTTCTCTGAAAATAGCGTTTATCCAAACTTTCTTTAACATTTTTCCAACTAAATACATAATTACTGGGATAAAATAAAACGTAAAATCGGATGCAATCCATGGAAAAATTGTACTCCATAACTGTAAAGCAGGTCGCCCGTTTGTAAGTTGATTCCTCATTAAATAACTATTATTAAAGTAATCTGTGTAGTTAAAATATGGTCCAATTGTTTCTACTAATCCTCTAAAAGTGGTTTGAAAATAGGTAAACTGAAAGGGCATGGTAATCATTTGACTTAATCCCTCATATCCATGAGAAATATAAAAACTAATTCCAATGAACCCTTTTATTATCCAGCTTGTCTCACTTGTTCCAAACTGTGACTCTCTGCTCCCCATAAAAAATAATATCCCTAAAAATCCAAGTGTAATGAATATTAACAACATAAGCTTAACTTTCTTATTATTATTATTATTCCATATAAAATAAAGCAAAGGTAATAGCAAAAAAATTACTACTCCAATATTTATCATCGCACCAATTAAAAATGACTGTATAAGATAAACAAAATAGGTCACGATGGAAATTATTTTGAGCAATTTAGACATATGTTTCCAATAAAGGATTGACATAATAAAAAAGAGAGTTCGAGAAAAACTTAAAATGTTAAGTAATAAACTTATTGTCCTTCCAAAAACTATAGGATTTGGGACTAAATTATTGTTCCGCATATGCTTTACATAATCATAACTCTCTCCAGGTCGAGTAATATATTCCATTATTGTATTAATATTTGGAAAATAAGTTAAAATAGCTTGTATGCTAGTCATTAAAGTCAGAATTAAACAAATCCAAATTATATATTTTTGATTTTGATTCCAATTGAATTTACTTTTCAAGTTTACACTCTTCTGATAAGTTGTGACATAGCCTAAAAGAAGGGCTAAAAAATTTATTAATACATATAATAAAGTAAAAAATCGATCACTAGTTATAGGATAAGAAAAACCAAACATCATAAGAGTGGTTACTAGATAAATTATAATGATTTTTATGGGCCAATTATTTAATTTCGTCATTATTTAGCTCTCTCCTAATATACTTCCTATATTCAATAATTAATAAACCACAATATACTATGCTAGAAATTAATCGAGTCATTGTTAAGCCCCAAATTTTAAAAGTAGGTACTAGACATACTGCTAAAACTATAAGAACAATCCCAGAATAATATGCACAACGTTTTATTCTAACACCCTCTCCATGTGCACTTAGGAAGCTATTAAAATAGTCACCTAATCCATAAAAAGAATATGTTAATAATAGCCAAAACAAATACGACAATGCAGGTAAGTATTCTTTATCATATACAAATGGAAAAAGAACGTGTATTGTAATAAAAATGCAAATAAGAAAAAATCCTGTTAACAAAAAAGTTACTTTGATATCTTTTTTTTCTATATATGAAAGTTCAGCATTTTTTTTAAAACTAATCACACCCATGATGCTTGGAATCTGAGTTATCATTGTACTTAGACTTACTGCCAATGAATAAAAAGCATATTCCATACTTCCCACTAATGATCCAACAATTACATTCATTAAATCACCTGTAAATACAGAAAACAGAGAGCCTTTATAAATCTGAAAACCATTATCTCTTTGTTCCTTTAAAATTAACTTAACATAGTCTAATGAGTCTTTATTAAGTACAGCTTTAATCCTTTTGATTGTTAGCAAATCTGCTAGTAAGTATGATGCTCCGTAAATTAACAAGACAATAAAAAGTGATGCAGTATTGCTATAAAAAATTAACAAGACGAAATAGATTATTACGGCTATAGCATTAGGTGCCAAAGTTTGAAAAGCAATATCTTTTATTTTATTAGTGCCTCTAAGCATATATGTAAAAGTTCTTTGAAAGAATAGAGTAAATAAAAGAACGGCTCCATACATAAATGAATCATTCATAGCATCCCCTAAAAGTAATTTCATTAGGAAAACTAAGATAACAACAGTGACATAGATAAAAAAATTCAGTAATAAAGTCGCACCATAAATTTGACTATTATTTTTTTTAGAAATCAACAATCTTGCGCTGGAATAGTAAATTCCAAAATTAAAAAAGGCTGTAAACATGGAAATAATACTCACAATATATTTATATTCTCCAAATTGTGAAACATTTAAAAGTCTTGTTATAACTAAGTTTAATATAAAAGAAATAGCAATACTGCAAAAATTTGAAAATAATAATAATGAGTACTGCCTTGAAGTTTTATTCTTACATAAGAGATTTATATATTCTATCAATTTTTTCATAAATTACCTTCTGAGAAAATTTATTTTCAATAATGTTTCTGGAATTTTCAGAAAAATATTTGCATAATTTTTTGTTTTCATTTAAAGAATTGATTTTGGCATTGATATCATCCGGATCATTCGGACTAATAAAATATCCATTATAATTTTCTTCGACAACCTCCATATTCCCACCTACATTTGTCACTACTACTGGAAGACCGACTGTCATAGCTTCTAAAAGCGCATTAGACAGATTCTCATGATAAGTTCCAAAAAGAAACACATCTGAAGCACAAAGTAAGGATAGAACATTACTTGTTTTTCCAAAAAATAATAATTTATGATTACTAATTTCTGTAGAATATTCTTCTTGCAATTCTTCTTTTAAGGGACCATCTCCAACTATAAGAAATTTTATATTTTCAACGTCACTCTTTCTAGCTGCCTCACATATGTCCAATATTCCTTTATCTATAACTATTCTACCTACCACAATAACAACAAAATCATCTTCATTATAGCCTAATTTCCCCCTGAAATCTTGCCTATAATTCGCGTATTCTGTACTAGAGTATTTTATTTCTGGAGCTGCATTATGAATAACACCTAAATATTTCTTCTTATTTAGTTTTTTTATCATTTCTTTATTCTCAGATTCTTTAGAAACAACGTAAACCTTTCTTGAAAGTTTCAAAGTTAAAGGTTCAATAATATATTTAAAAACAATTTTTTTTATGAAAGAAACTTGGCTATCATCAAAGGCGAACCCTCTGACAGTTAGTAATATATTTCGATAACCTGCTAGTCTGGACGCTATCACGGCGTGAAATCCAGAAGATTGCATTCCAGATATATGAATTACATCCGGATCAAATTGTTTGATTTGTTTTTTTAAATCCATTATTAGCTTTAAGTTTATTTTACCACCAGCCAATGTGCTCTGAGTCAAAAATTCAAACTTATACTTATCTCTCAAATAGGATTTAGAGATTCTTTCAGCAGCTATATTAGGACCGCTTACTTGATCCGGCATAATTTGATGTAGCATTACTTTTTTCATTAAAAACCTCGTCTATAAATTTTTCTGTTTTATGATAAAAATTTGTATAACTAAAAATTGTATTATCAAAAATCATAGATTTTCTTTTTAAAATTATACTTTCTATTTCCTTTTCTAAGTCATTCTGATTCACATAAAAACCATTATAATTATTTTCAACAAACTCAGTTACTTCCATTTCTTGATTGATTAGCACAGGCGTTCTAGCTGTTATACTTTCGGCAAGTTTTGTTGGAAATCCTGCTTGGGTAACCCTGTTAATTGGTCTGATAATAATTGAATAATCGGCTTTAGTTATGTTTTCTATTACTTTAGAATGTTCAATTCTCCCTTTAAACTCAACATGAGCCAAATTATTCGCGTATATTTTTCTTTTATACATTTTAAAATATTCGTTCTTAGTTATTCCAATTATCTTAAGATGAATATTATAGTCGAGACTTACTTTATCCATTACTTCAACTATTAAATCTAGATTTTCTTTTTCTGAGCTGGGTGATCCTGCATAGATAAAACTCACTTTATTCTTGCCATTTTTTAATTTAGAGACTGCCTCCCACTTACTATCATTTAAATCAACCATTGGAGGAAGCTTTACTTTTAGAGATTGATAATAATAATTCTCTAAAAAATCACTTATAACGATTAAACCATCCAATTTTTTATTCGTAAATAACATTCGCAAATTGGAATCAAAACCTTTTATAATTTTTCTTCGTAAGGGTAATCCCTTAGTTCCATACCACTCAGTAATGTCCCCCACAACTTTTATATTTCTTTTTCTACAATACTTAATTAATTTAAGAGTGGCTATCGACGGAAAATTGTAGGCAATAATCAAATCAATCTTCTCTTTTACAATTATTTCTTTTATTATTTTAATATTGGTATATTGGTTCAGTAACTCACGTGAAGAAGTTATTTTCTTTTCTTCATAACATTTAAATCCAAAATATTCAGTTTCAATAAGACTATTATCTTCAGATTCATATAAATTTTTTCTATTATAAAAAATAACTTCATTGTTTAAATCACGTAAAATTTTACTTATTTGAAGTACTCTTTGGGCTGCAGCATTTCCTTCTGGAAGTTCAAAACCTCCAACATAAAGAATTTTTTTCATAAATAATTACATACCTTCTTCATTATTTTTATACCATTCAATCGTTTTCTTTAGACCTGCACTGAAGTCATATGAAGGACTATAATTTAACATTTTAGCCGCTTTTGAAATATCTGCATTAGAATGCTTAATATCGCCTTTTCTATCATTCTCAAATACAGGTTTAATGTGTTTCTTTGAAAGAATATTTGAAATTTCTTCATACAAATTATTTAATGAGACTCTTCCACCATAAGCAATGTTAAAAGCTTCTCCACTAACGGACGAATCAGAAGATGCTGCTTTCAAATTAGCTTCAATAACATTCTCAATAAAAGTGAAATCCCTAGATTGATTTCCATCTCCATTAATAATTGGTGCCTTGTCATTTAGTAAAGAGAGAATAAATCTTGGAATCACAGCAGCATATGCTCCATTCGGGTTTTGCTTATATCCAAAAACATTGAAATACCTTAATCCTATAGTTTCTAATCCATATATATCAGAATATATTTTACCGTATTCTTCTGCAACTTTTTTTGTTAGTGCATAGGGTGAGAGAACGTTCCCTTCAATCCCTTCCACCTTAGGCAGGATAGGGCTATCACCATATACAGATGAGCTAGATGCATAGACAAATTTCTTGACTTTATTTTTTAGTGCCGCATCCATCATATTTACAGTACCTTTGATATTTACTTCTTCATAAAATACAGGCATTTCAATACTTCTAGGCACACTTCCCCATGCAGCCTGGTGCAAAACATAGTCAACATCTTTACACGCATGATTACATACATCATAATCGGTAATAGTGCCATTAATAAATTCAAAATTCATATTATTGATAAATGGTTTGATATTCTCGTAAAAACCATTTGATAAGTTATCTAAACATCTTACTTTATATCCCATGTTTAATAATACTTCACATAAATTACTTCCGATAAAACCGGCACCGCCTGTAACTAAAAATTGACTATTTTTCGGGAAAACAACTTCGCTATAACTCAATTTTATAACCTCCAGTAAGCGACATCTAATGCTTCTACTTCGTCTTTATCCAACATACCTTTTAAATCCATAATAACTTTTTTACTTTTAATTCGGTCTAACCAATAATTTATAGTTTGATTAACAAAGCTATCGTGATTAACAGCAATAATCATTAAATCTAATTCATTCATCTCTTCTTCTTTTACAAATTTCAGTCCATATATTTGATCAGCTTCTTCAGCATCTGCCTCTGAATCAAAAACTAGAGGTTCAATATTAAATTCTTTTAATTCATTTATGATATCAATAACTTTTGTATTTCTAGTATCCGGACAGTTCTCTTTAAATGTAAAACCGAAGATCCCGACTTTGGCATGGGAAACATCTTTTTTATTTTTGATCATTAGTTTTATAGCACTTTCAGCAACGACTCTTCCCATATCATCATTAATTTGTCTTCCTGCTAGGATAATCTGTGAATGATATCCTAATTGCTCTGCTTTATGAGTCAGGTAATATGGATCTACTCCGATGCAATGGCCACCAACAAGTCCAGGAGAAAATTTAAGAAAATTCCATTTTGTACCAGCTGCTTCAAGTACTTCTTTAGTATCTATTCCCATCTTATGAAAAATTAGAGAAAGTTCGTTCATAAAAGCGATATTTATGTCTCTTTGCGAATTTTCAATAACTTTTGCTGCTTCAGCAACTTTAATACTGGCAGCTCTATACACCCCAACTTCAACAACAAGTTCATATGTTTTTGCGATAATCTCCAAAGACTCTTGATCCATTCCTGAAACAACTTTTACGATTGTCTCAAGTCGATGGACTTTATCTCCTGGATTAATTCTTTCTGGAGAATAACCTACTTTAAAGTCTTTCCCACAAATCAAACCTGACTCTTTTTCTAAAATAGGTATACAAATTTCTTCTGTAACTCCTGGATAAACAGTAGATTCAAAAACCACAATAGAACCTTTAGTCAAATTTTGACCAACAATTTTACTTGCTGATTCTACTGGTGTTAAATCAGGTGTATGGTCTTCATTAACTGGTGTAGGAACAGCTACAATATGAAATTTCGCATTTTTTAAGTCAATAGCTTCAGAAGTGAATTCTACTGCAGTATTTTTAATAACATCGTCTCCAACTTCTTTAGTTGGATCAATGCCATTTTTGTATAGTTTTATTTTCTCTTTACTTAAATCAAATCCTATTACTCGAGCTTTTTTTGCAAAAGCTACAGCGATAGGCATTCCAACATATCCTAAACCTATCACAGAAATTTTTTCTTTTTTGCTTACTATTGCATCATATAAATTATCCATTACAAATCTCCTCAATTCTTTCAACATATTTATTGACAACAATTTGACGATCAAAATATTGTGAAACTTTTTCTCTTGATGCAAGACCCATTTTTTTACGAATTTCATAATTTAATGTTAAATACTTTTCAACTGATTTAAATAAACTATCTTCATCTTTTGGTTTACAAAGAAAACCGGTAACGCCATCCTCAATTATTTCTTTACAGCCCGGAATATTGGAAGCAATTGAAACTCTCCCAGACGCGCTAGCTTCTAAAAGTACGTTTGACATCCCTTCATGATAACTAGGTAAAATTACACAATCTATCTCTTTTAACAATTCTTGAATATTATCAACCATACCATGATAAGTTATAATGCCCTGTGATTCTTTTTCACTAATTATCTTTTGGTAATCACCATCAATAAAACCAGCAATATGGAATTCTACATTTTGGTAGCTTTGCAAAATTTTTTCTGCTACAAGAATAAACTCATCAATACCTTTTTCTTTCATCACTCTCGAAATAAAAACAAACTTGATTAAATTGTCATATTTGTATTCCAAGTACTTAAAATGCTCAAGATTGATTCCTGATCCTGGTAATAAAATACTGTTATTTATTTTTATCTTATTAAGATAGAAAAATTTTTTATTTTCTTCATTTTGAAATACAACTGTATTGATTTTTTTGAAAGTTAAACGATACATTCTTATTAGAATTTTTTTTAGTAAACCATCATTTTGAAACGGGGAACCTAACCCAGTAACATTTGCAATGCTTGGAATATTCCTTTTACTTGCTTCAAGACCAGCGTAAACATTAGGTTTTATTGTATACAACAAAACAATATCAGGCGTAAAGGAGTCCATTACTTTACCGTATTCTTTTTTTAATTTAAGTTCAGTGAAAATATTTTTTCCATGTCTGTCTAATTTACTGTTAAAAAATACACATCCTAAACTAATAAAATAATCTACTTCTTTTCCGTAGGGACAACAGATTCCTACAGAATAACCTTTTTTAATTAGTTCTTCTATCAATTCTCTTCTAAGGTTATATACATATTTTGGGTGATTTGCAATAAGCAACACTTTGGTCATAATAATTCTCCTGATTTTTCTGTAAGTTTTATGCTAGTATCAAAATTTATATAGGAATAATCCATTTTGATTCCATCAACATACGAACCTGGCGAACCTAAAAGCGAATGATCATAAAATAAATCACCAAAAACTTTGGAGAATAATGTACTATTTTTCGCACATAATTTTATAAGCGGCGAAAATCCTTTAACAAAAAAAATATTAGACTTATTTATTGCAGCTATTAATGATACCATTTCTGTTGTATTAACATATTTTGAATTTTGAGGATGTAGTATTCCTACTAGCTTGTAATCTATAATGGTTTTTAAAAAAAGATTCATATTATTTATAAACAGCATACTTCTTTTATTGTCTACTTTGGGAAATACAATAATTTTTTTTGCCACATTTGATAATCTTTGGTAATTTCCAACACATTGCGGACCGTAAATCATAGGAGGTCTGATTATCGCTACATTGAAAGAATCAGTTGCTAACCTTTCAATCTGTATCTCAGCTTCTCTCTTAGATTTACCATACGGTGTTGTAGGATTTATTTTAGTCTCTGCAGAAATAGCTCCGCTCTCTACTCCGAAAACAGACATCGTGCTAAAAAAAATAAAATGCTGTACATGTTCTTTCTTTGCTTTTTCTGCTACTTTAATAGCTAAATCACGATTTACTTTGTAATACAATTCTTCATTCGTTTCTTTGACGTGAACAATAGCTGCAAGATGAATCAAAACATCATATACAGAAAAATCAACATCTTTCCAAATACTCTCCCTAACACTAATCGTTTCAACTTGATAATATTCTTTATATTGCTCTATCCATGTTTTAAATGATGTACCAATATAGCTATTTTCTCCTGTGATGAGGATACGCTTCATTGCCCATCCTCCTTCTTAATACTACTTGTTCCGCCTTCTATAACACCCTCACTTTTAAAAACAGAAACAATCGTTCCAAGAAAACACTTCAGATCCATAGAGGGTGAAATGCTTTCAGTATAATTCCCATCTAAAAGAGCTTTTTGTTTAATTTCCAACTCATCTCTACCACTAATCTGAGCCAACCCAGTCAATCCTGGTCGAATATCATTTGCCCCATACTTATCTCGTTCTTCGATCAAATCATATTGATTCCATAGCGCTGGACGAGGACCAATGACAGCCATATCTCCTTTGATAATGTTGAACAATTGAGGCAGCTCATCCAAACTAGTTTTTCTTAAAAATTTTCCGACCTTGGTGATGTAAAATTCTGGGTCTGCTAATAGATGTGTCGGCATTTCTTTCGGTGTATCAATCTTCATTGTCCGAAATTTATAAATATTAAAATGGGTTTTATTTTTACCAACCCGTTTTTGCTTGAAAATAATTGGTCCCTTAGAATCTAGTTTTATAGCTAAACATAAAAGTAATAAAACTGGTGATAAAACAACGATCCCCATTAGCGATAAAATAAAATCAATGATTCGTTTCAATCCATCCTTATACAACAAAACCCACTCCTATTTGTTTGAAGCATTTGCAAATTTCACGATTTCCTTAGCCAATGTAGCACTATCTTTAGGAAGTGCATCTACAAAACAAAGTACCTCTTCCAATGGATATCCTTTGATATTCCCAACAAAAATTTTCTCAAAAACTGCTTCATCATTTCGTTCTTTATCCAATAATAGTTCTTCGTATAATTTTTCCCCAGGTCGAATCCCGGTTTCAATAATCTCAATCTCTTCTTCGCTATAACCACTTAGACGAATCATATTCTTCGCAAGATCAACGATTTTCACCGGTTCGCCCATATCTAAAATGAAGATTTCTCCACCTTTAGCAAGTGCACCTGACTGAATAACCAAGCGGCTTGCTTCTGGAATCGTCATGAAGTAGCGAGTCATACGAAAATCAGTCACTGTGATTGGTCCGCCTTTTGCTATTTGCTCACGGAATACTGGAATCACACTGCCTCTTGATCCTAAGACATTACCAAAGCGTACAGCAGAAAATTTCGTGCAACCTTTTTCATTTAAGCCAGTAACAATCATCTCGGAGATGCGCTTTGTTGCCCCCATAACGTTTGGTGGATTATTGGCTTTATCCGTAGACACCATTACAAAGTTTTTCACTTTCGCAGCTTTGGCAGCTTCAGCGGTATTTTTCGTTCCGTAAATATTGTTTTTAACTGCTTCTTTAGGATTGTATTCCATCAACGGTACGTGTTTATGTGCTGCCGCATGATAAACGATATCCGGTTTGACTTCCTTCATGATTTCAAACATCTTTTCTCGATCTTGTATATCGGCTATAACAGGAACGATTTCGGTAATATTGTCTTTAAAATTGATTTTCAACTCACGGTCAATTAAGTAAATCGAGTTTTCGCCATGTCCTAACAAAACTAGTTTTTTAGGATTGAATTGAATCACTTGGCGACAGATTTCGGAACCGATCGATCCACCAGCACCAGTCACTAATATCGTCTTTCCAGTAATTTGATCTTTGATGGAGTCGATATCCAATTTGACTTCATCTCTCCCTAACAAATCAATGACATCGATTTTCTTCAAACGTGAGGTACTGATTTTTCCAGAGGCGATTTCTTCCATTGATGGCATCGTGTTGACTTTGACATGCAAAGGTTCAATTATGCCAAAAATACTCCGCAATTTTTTTCGTGACAAAGAAGGAATGGCGATAGTGACCATATTGATCTCATACTTTTGAATCAAATCAGGTAAATCACTGATACAACCCAAGACTTTTTTTCCAGAAAGATAAGTGTTTCGTTTATTCGGATCATCATCGACAAATCCGAGAATATTAATGTCACTTGCCGTTTTCGAACCTACAAAGCTATTATAAAGAATTCTGCCGCCCTCACCTGCGCCGACGATTAAGGTATTCTTAACAACCTCATTGGATGACACTCTCATGTTTTTTCTTTCAACATAGATCCGCCATATCAATCGACTAGCAATGATCAAAAAGAGTGAAAGAAAGTACGTAAAGATCACTAAGCGCATGCTATAGGTTTCATCACCGAAAAACAAGATCACGTTACAGGTAAAAGCGCTGCATGATACAGCCAAGAAGATAGCAATCATTTCTTTCAAGTTCGTGTAACGATTGATTCGAGAAAAAACACGAAACACTGATCCATAAAAAAGATAGAAACCGACAGAAAGGCTCACCGACATCAATGTAAATTCTTTTGGAATCGCCACAAAGGGTTTCATAAAATAAACTGCTGCTATATTCGCTGCTATGATCAATAAACTATCTACAACTATCAAAGTTACAATTTTTCTTCTTCTCGTTAATTCAAACAACCCAGTTGCCCCCTAAAATAACCCGAATTTCTTTTTTTTCACTTCTGTAAAAGCTGGAAAACTGATTTGATCCCCGTTTATCAAATCTTTTGCTACTTGTTTCATCAATGTTACTTTGAGCATGCCAAAATCTTGCTCAATTTGCTCATAAGCTTCTTTTAAATTAAAGGTGCGTTTTGTAACGCCATGAGCATCCGAAGCGACCATCTGAACAAGATTATGTTCAACCATTGTTTTTGCTGTTTTTTGGATTTCTTTTCCAAATACGCCGACATAACTTGGCGCAGTTAACTGTGCCAAACAGCCCATATCCAAAAAAGGGATGAGATTGTTAGGGTCTTTTCTAAAATGAGCATTCCGCTCGGGGTGGACAATGACTGGAATCTTTCCCAGCTGTAGTAAATCGAAGAATATTTGTTCTGTATACGTAGGCACTTCAATCGTAGGAAATTCTATCAAGATATACGTATCATCAAGATCTGTAAAAAGGATGTCATTTTTCTGTATATCCTCAATTAAATCTCCTGTTATCCTAACCTCTTGCCCCTCAAGAACTGTCAAGGGCAGGTTCCGTGCGTCTAATTCTTCTTGCAAAGAAGTAACGAGAGAAATGACCTCTGACTTCGGATTGCGGTATTTTCCATTGTTATGATGTGGGGTACAAAGGATATGCGTAATTCCTTGGCTAATCGCTTTTTCAGCCATAGCAATGCTCGCATTGATGTCTTCTGCACCATCATCAATTCCTGGTAAAATGTGGCAATGTAAATCAATCATTTCTCTCGTCTCCTTCAAATTAATTAATTTCCATAATAATAGTAGTAACCTGAATCTTTCGAGTGTTCGGCACCGTTATAGACCACCCCAATGATTCTTGCTTGAACCATATTCAAAAGATCTCTCGCTTTTGTTAAGGATTCTTTACGTGCAACATTTTCTCGAACCACTAAGATCGTCCCATCTGCTTTAGATGCCATGATTTGTGCATCGGTGACTGCTACAACTGGTGGCATATCAAAGATAACCACATCGTAAAGGTTTTTCGCTTCTTCCATCACTTGGTTCATTCGTGCTGACCCAAGTAGCTCAGAAGGATTTGGTGGTTTTGGTCCGCTGGTTAAGACAGATAAATTATCAATCACCGTTTTTTGAGCTGCTTCAAGGACGCTCGTTGAGGTACTTAATACGGTACTCAATCCACTCGCATTGTTTAAGCTAAATGTTTTGTATACAGTAGGCTTTCGCATATCGGCATCAACTAACAATACTCGTTGTCCTGATTTTGCAAAAACAACCGCTAAATTAGCTGAAGTTGTCGATTTCCCTTCACCTGGACCAGAAGAGGTAACAACAATGGTCTTGATTTGTTTATCTGCTGAAGACGCAAATTGAATATTTGTACGGATCGTACGATATTGCTCTGAGATTGGTGAAGAAGGATCAATTAGCGTGATCAAACTTACTGCATGTGTCTGTGTCCCAGTACGTTCTTGTTTTTTTGCCATCATTGTTCCCTCCTAGACCCGGCTACGACTACGGCGTGATTCTGCCGTTTTGTCGCCTTGCGGTTTCTTAATAAATGGTGCGCTTGGCTTTTTCTGAATGGTTGCAGCCAATTCTTTTGGTGACATTTGGGGTACAGTACCCAATACGGTAAAGCCTAATGTTTCGGTTACAAATTTATCATCTTTGACAGTTCGATCTAGTAGCTCCAATAAGAAGGCTAAACCGACACCGACCATGATCCCTAATACCAGACCAATGGCTAAATTTAGTTTGTTGTTAGGTGAAACGGGTGTAGTACTAGCTACCGCACTTGAAATGATTGAGATTTTATCAACATTCATAACATCTTGAGCATTTTCTTGAAAGACCAATGCTGTCGTATTGGCAATATTTTGCGCTGACACTGCATTTGTACTAGTTGCCTGAATGGAAAACATCTGTGAGTTCTGTGACTGGTTGATCGAAATGGATTCTTTCAATTGTCCGACAGTCAAGTCAAGGTTATTTTCAGACTCCAAACGATCCTTTACTTGTGTCATAACCAAGTCACTGACAATCATATCTTTATACGTATTGATCATTTGCAAGTTTGTATTCACATCGTTGGCATTGGTAGTTTCGGATTGTGGCAATGTCACAATCAACTGAGCTTGTGAACTGTATTTCGGTGTAATGACAAAGAAGGTGAATATTCCTGCTAAAGCTAAACCAGCAAACATTGAAATAAAAATAGCAGCTAAGTGTTTCCGTAGAATTGCGAATATTTCTTTTAAGCTAATTGTTTCTTCCATCTTTTCTCCACTTTCCTATTCATTCTCTAGATTTAGTTGAGCTTTCAACTCTTTTTGAACTCTTGCTAGTTCTTCGTCACTCACACGCTGATATGAGATGCCGTCTTGCATGAATCCTTCCCCTTGCAACTGATCTTGTTTGATCGTTTGAAAGGCACTGCGATAGTTAAATGCTAAGGTTCGCATGTCATCGAAACTCATATCTGTCTTCATGTTTTGCTCAACGGCATTTAAGATCGTTTGATATTGGGTGATTCCATCAAGACTCAAGACTTTCTTAACGATCCCTTCAACGATTTTACGTTGGCGTTCTTGACGTCCATAATCGCCGTTTGGATCTTCATAACGCATTCTTGAATAGGCAAGGGCTTGTTCGCCATTTAGTGATGTACGTCCGATAGCAAAATCAAAGCCGTCTTGCGAAAAGGTGATTTCATTATCAACTTCAATGCCGCCAACCGCATCGACTAATTCTTTCAAACCAGCCATATTGATTGATACATAATGATCGATCGGAATATCCAAGAATTTTTCTACGGTATTCATTGCCATCGCTGGTCCACCAAAAGCATAGGCATGATTAATTTTATCTGTCGTCCCATGTCCAACGATATCAACATAGGAATCTCTTCCAATACTCACCACCGTCGTCTGATTGTCTTGTGGGCTGATGGTCGCAACCATCATGGTATCAGAACGTCCTTGTTCGACTCTTCCTAAATCACCGGTATCGATCCCCATCAGTAAAACCGAGAAGGAATCTTTTTGGGATAGGTCGACATCATTTTCACGTAGACGATCTTCTCGATCACGTTCGACTGATTGATAGGTTTCTTGAATTGAGTTTGATACATCAAAATATAATTTTGCAGCGACACCGATCATTCCGATGACTAACACTGCAACGATTGAAAAGATGATTAAAAAGATTTTTTTTCCTTTTGACATTTGCTTTCCTCCAGTTATCTCTATTTTCTTCGATACATCTTTAAATTAGTAAACAGTGTCTGAACTTTGATCTGTCCAGGTGCCATCTCCTGCGGATGTATCCTCTGAATAACTTTCCGTTGAAGCGGGGGGTGTATACGTGCTGTATCCTGTGTACCCCATTTGGGTAGCGACTTTATCTGCTAATTCGGTGAATTTCTCTTTCAATTCTTCGTTGCGAACTTTGCTAATACTGTCGACTGCACTCAGGTATTTTTCTAAGGTGACTTCACTTGTCACCTCATCCCCATCAAGCATTTCATCAAAAGTTTCTTGTAATTTTGCAATGCGGTCCAATTGAGTATCCGCATATTCTAAATAGGAAACGACTAACTCTTTCCATTTACTATCCTCAAAAAAGCTCAGATTTTCACGGACATTCCCGACATCCGTTTCTTTTAGATCAGCTCTAATGATGACATCATTTTCAGCACTTTGCCAATTTGAAACACCTTCAGTAAATAAGGCTTCCGTATCCGCTTGTACTTTTAATTTTGCCTCGATGTCTTTTAGCTGATCATCAAGGGCGGTTTTTTCTTGTTGGATCTCCACTGACTCACTTGGCAGTGCATCATCATCGATCCCATAATCGTCTGCAGATACTTTCACTGCAGAAAGTTTTGCGACTGTTTTAAGAACGTCTTCTTCTTTAAGATCTTTTCGCAAAAACGTTTGATCTTCGTTGCTGTAAAATTCAGCAATTTCATTTGACAACTCATTGATGCGATCTTTTTCGCTGGCAATCGCTGTCTGTGCATATTCGACTCGTTGCTGATATTGCCTTTGGTTATTTTGTCGGTAACCAATAAAACAAATTGCAACGGCGCCAATACCAACGGCTAAAACAGTCAAAGTCTTTATTAACGGCTTTCCCATGAACACACTCCCTACTTCAATTGTGCTTGTTTAAGCATTCTGCCTTCCTCTCACATAATAAAGGCAATTCTAGTTTATTATAAGAGAAATGTATCATTAAATAAAGGAAATTCCCGTTTTTTATTTATTAAGGTATATTTTTCGTCAATAAAAGACTTATATCATGCCAAACATCAGTTATTTTAAAAAACCATAAATAACGTCTACTTTACTTGACAGTTTTTTTAAACCCTCATTTTAAATAATGAATAATTCAGTTATAATCGTTGTTATCATCACCTTTGAAGGTTGTCACATTATAGAAAAATAACCTTAAGAGATTATATTCGTTCACTTTCTCAACATCTTTTCATTATAAATAGAAAAGATAAGAAATTCAGAAAGTATTTTTATACACTTTTCTTGTTATTATAAATTAATTTGGCAAAGCTGAATTCTTTTCTTGGCGCACTTAGGGTTTCCTTTGCGGCTGCTATTTATTTACGTCAATCGTTCCTGTTAAAATTATAAGTTGCCTTTCGCAATGTGACTTTTTTCTTCAATTCTGTTCCCCTTAATATTCAATCGCCCCCCGAAAAACAATAATCATTTAATTTTTATTCCACCACTAAAAACTTATCGTCTCGCCCCCTCTCTGGCTATTCAATTTCCATCAATCTTCTTCGACATGCTGGAAAAAACGTGTTTCTACCTATATATATGCCGATCGTCAGTTGATTTATAGAAAATGCAAAAAATCTCGCATAGACTCAGGTATAGATTTCACCAATCGATGAAATACGTGATTTGTTTTTTCTTCCCTATCTTCTTTAAGATGAATAAGTAAGATTTGCGATTTTGTTCATGAAAGGAGCCACGTCTTGAGAAATTTTCAAATAAATTTTATTACTAACACTGCAACGATTCGATGGCTGAAAATTTTGAGGGCATTCGAGAAAAATTATCAATGTTCGACTCAAGGTTTGGCAAAAATTTCAGGAAGTACCACGCGAACGATCGTTACGGATGTGACGGATCTAAAAGAGTACTTTGGCGATTGTTTATCGATCGACTCTTCTCACAAGGGGTATATTTTTTCGATCAAACATTCAGCTGTTTATTTAACGAAAAAACGTGCGCTGATTGCCAATGAGATTCTCTTCCATATCATCGAAAGTATTTTCCACAATGATCTTTATAGCTCATCTGAATGGGCAGAGAAGTACCATATATCAGAAAGCACTGTTCTTCGCTATTTGCGGAAAGTGCAACCGATTTTTTCTTTCTATCGTTTGGAGATCCAAACCAATCCTATTTGCTTTATTGGTGAGGAGATCAATATTCGCAAGTTTTTCCATGATTTCTATTACGAATCGGAAATTACTGCCCATACGATTTTTCCGCCGATCGCCATCCAAAATATCACTGCTAGCGCTTTTTCTAGATGTTATCAACTTGACCAGCATGCTTGTTCATTTGGTGAATTCAATTATTACCTGTATATCACCTTTGAGCGCCATTGTGCGGGTCAAGGTATCGAGTTGCCTAAGCAAATAAAAAAAATATTTGAGCAATATAATGATTTTCGGCTATTTTCTGAAATCAACGAGGCAATGAGTGAACAATACCAAAAAGAACTTCCCTATGAGGAAGTCCTTTATTTGTTCTTATTGGTGAAAACCCGCCGCTCGATCAGCAACTTGGCGATCGAACATTCCTTTTGTAAAGAGTATAATCATTGGCCTGAAATTAAGCAGCTTGCTGCAGCCTTTGTCAAGGATTGTTTTCCAGATACTCAAGATAGCGCTCGTGATCGGCTCTTAGTAGAATCCTTTTTTACGGTAGCAAAAATCAAGCAATTATTATCCCCCTTATTAAACCATATGATTTCGGATACCGTTCATTTTGTCGAAGAGGCGTATATGGATGATTACCATCTATTTAAAAACTATCTGTTGACGCAACCATTAGCCAGAGAAATTTGGGACAGTATCACACTGGAACACTTAGGAACGAGTCTTACGATGTACGTTACCTCTATTAAATCTTTGTACTGGCAAGCAAAGAAGAATATCGCTTTTTTGTTTGAAGGTCCCTTTTATTTATGCCAATTATTAAAATGCAAATCTGTTCGTTATTTGCGCAGCTCTCGGACATTTTATTTTCCAGACTCCAATGAATTGTCGGCAGGCTATTTGGAAAAAAATCAAATTGACTTGATCGTCACCAACTATACGGAATACATTACCGAATATGCCCAAGACATTGATTATTTGCTATTCAAAACTTTTCCCGATGAGCACGACTGGGAAGCTTTAGAAGAAAAACTGAATGCCAACTTCAATCCTTGATAAATGAAAATCTTGGCTCTTTAATTTATGGGACTGAGGAATCATAACTGATTCTTCAGCCCCATTTTCATTTTAGGTATTTAAAAACATATCGTTCTCTAGTATGATTAGATCACCACAAAATAAATAACTGAGAGAACGATTGTAAGGACTTGTGAGCAATTTAAATCAAAACAGAGCGTATCGTTCGGGTCGGCACTGACACAGCGATACGCTCTCTACTTATGCCTTATTCTATTAAAAGCAAAAAAAGAAGCAGCCACTTCATTCAGTGAGCTGCTTCTTGCTAGTTGATTGATTAATCGAGAATCGTTACTTTTACTTGACGACGTCCCCATTGGATACATTGTGCTACGTTATCAAAGTGAACATCAATGATATTTCCTTTGATCGCGCCACCAGTATCAAGCGCTAGTGCTACGCCATAGCCTTCAACATTGACTAAGGTGCCTAACGGAATCACGCTTGGATCCACGGCAACTGCCATTGGATTTTTACGTAAGTCTGTACCGCTTGCTGTAAAGAAACTGGAGCCAGCTTCTTTATAAGAGTAGGCAGTTGATTCCATCATCAATGTCCGACCACTACTTGTATTGCTGTTGTTGCTATTGTTATTGTTGTTGTTATTGCTTGAGCTGCTATTTGAGCTATTGTTACTGCTTGAAGAGCTGCTCGATGATGAGGTGCTGCTTTCAGTCGTATTGCTGCTCGATGAAGCAGCCGATTGTGATTCAGAAGCGCTTGAACGTTCGGCAGCTTGGGCTGCTTCTTTTTCTGCTTTTTCTTTCGCTGCTTGTTCTGCCGCTTCTTTGGCTGCTCGTTCTTCTGCTGCTTTTTCAGCAGCTAAGCGAGCTGTTTCAGCTTCTTTGCTTGAAGCGATTTGTGCCAAGGTTGATTCGTTTTCTTTCAATTGGGCTTGTAGATTCGCAATTTTTGAATCCAGTGTTTTGGCTTCTGATTCTAATGCGGTTTGATTTTCTTTCAATGATTGCTGTGTTGACTGTGCTTTTTCTTCTAAAGCTTCTAGCTTTTCTTTTTCAGTTGTTAATGAATCGATCTTTTCTTTTTCCAAGTTTTGTAACATCGTCATCGCATAGGCACGATTGATAAAATCTTGGATGTTTGATGATTCTAACAGTACCGTCCAGTCTCTGGTAGCCCCGCCATTGACTTGGATGTCTTTCATACGTTCCGCAACGACTGCTTCACGCTTTTCAATTGTTTCTTGTGCAGTTTTGATTTCTGCTTTGGTTGTTGCTAATGATTCTTCATTTTCAGCGATTTGAGCTTTTAGCTCTTCTACCTCACTGTATTTCGCATTCACATCAGTCAATGCAATCTGTACTTCCGTACTGATTTCCTGACTTTGCTGCATGACGGCACTTTCTTGCTCTTGCAATGATTCAAGTGACTCAGCCTGCGCAAAGATTGGAGAAACGATTCCTGCCGCAAAGACAGCGACAACGATTGTTCGTAGTTTCTTTGCCTTCAAAAAATTCCCTCACTTCTCACTATGTTTTCCAACATATCCTATTATACAAATTCTTAAGAAGAATTTTATTGCAGGACCTTTACAATTTGTTACAAATTATCGTAATAGTGGGTGTTTTAATCGTCTTTTTCAACTGAAATCAGTCAGAAGTGGGAAGAATCAGCATTGATAAGGGTTTATTTTTTGTAATCTTACCGTAACAAACCTATTTTTTCTTACGGATCGCTTCAATAAATCGAGACAATTCCTGACTGCTTTTTATCTGATTAATTTCTAACTTTTGAAAGTTTTTTAAGAGTCTTCTTTGATGGAAATTCAATCTCGGTAGATTCTGTTTTAATACGCGCCATTCTTCTGGAAACGCTGCGAAGCGCCCTTGCCAATCGTTTTTATATTGCTCAATATTTTCAGCCAATTCTTTTTTGTGCTGTTCAAAGGCTTGATTGACCTGTTGCACCGCTTTCTGAAAGGCAACCAAGTTAGCTAGGGTATAGCCCATATCAAAAGAGAGAACCATTAATAAGAAAACTGGCAATAAGAATCCTACGCGAGCACTCAATGTTTGAACAATCTCCAGCATTTGCGGATGAACAAATCGAACAATGAGCACACAGCACACGCCCCAAAAAAGAGAAATCGGCAATGCCACCCGTCCATTGATATTCAATGGGACTTCTTTATAATCCCACCATGAGGCATGAAAAAAACGCTCAAGTAAATAACTTGTCACATATTCAAGCACGGTAACCAACAACGCTGCCGCAAAGAACAGTGGAATCACTTGCTCATGCAATGGCCGCAATAAATAGACAACGCCAAGAATCCCAAAGCCGTAGATGGGTGTGATGGGACCAACAAGGAAGCCCCGATAAACAAAGTGCTTGGCTTTTAGTGAGCAATAAATGGTTTCCCAAAGCCAACCGATAAATGAGTACAAGAAGAATAATAAAATGATCCGTTCAAATTGAACCATACCTATCCGCTCCTTTTCAAACTGTCACAATGATCTGTGCAATCGTACTTGTCATCACAATCATACCACAAATCAATCAGTCTTATTTTGAATCAGTGCAGTAGCTTATTCCCTGTTTGAACGTTCTTTTTTCGTTGCTTATTGATCACCAAAAATAATTGATGGGTGCACTTGTTCTTTCAAACTATAGCCACACAGTTCTTTGTTAAAGGTAAAATGATCTTGTTCCACATTTGCAATGATCTCATCTTCGGAAAATCCGTGAAAATCGTAGTCATTGATATAACTGCGAAGTAATACTAATTTTGCATCGATCAAGAGAACTCTTTGGATATCCATCCAAAAAGCCATGTCTTTGTTTTTCAATATTTTTTTCAATTCTGCTTCCTGTGCTAACCAGTACGCATAGACTGATGGCATTTCACCTTTAATGGTTTCAGCAGATAATCCTTCTCTCATTTTTACTAGATACTCATTTACTGATTGATAAAACAATTTCCTTCCCCCTAGTTCCATTATTTTTAAACGTAGATCTTATGTTTCTTCTATTCCTCGCCGCTTTGAGCTATCTTTCTCTATCCGGCTGTCGCTGATGTCGCCCTACTTTTTGTATCGAAAGAAGCCATAGTATTTCGCAACAAAATTCTGACAATTATTCAAAACAAATAGATAAATAAAAAACACACTATTATTTTATAGATATAACCGACACAATTTTTAACTTCACTATTCTTTTAATGCTTCCTTTCTTTTCTAAAGCATAGCAAAAGTCGCCCCGTATTTATAATCAACTTTTGCATCAATCTAAGAAAAAAGTGAAAATAAGCGGTAACAGTCAGTTATTTCGGCTTCATTTTTTTAAATTTATTATTTAACAATCCTTTATTTTTTTCTTTTCATGCAGTAACTGAGAATATTTTATTGCGTTATTTCCTTTCCTATTATACGATTAACTAAATAATGTTGGTTATTTGAAAATAGAAAACAAAGGGGAACGTGAGAATAATGAGAAAAAGTGTTGTTTTTAGTTTATTGGGGTTCACACTTCTTTTTGCTGGCTGTACGCCAAAAGAGGAGAAACCAGCTTCAGAAAGCACGGAAAATGCAAGCGCTACAAGCTTATCTATGACTTCGTCAACAGAAGTCGCGCAAGAATCGACGGGCTCTTCCAGCGAAGCGGCTTTACCGAGTTCGGAACAAACCATCACAGGCGTGAGTGGAACAAACTATACCATCGATTTGCCTAGTAATTGGCAAGAGGTACCCGATTTCACTTCATTGAATCCTGACAATGATTTCATGTTGTCAGATGCGTTAGAAACGAAATACTTAGCTGCAGTCGTTGAATCGAAACAAGATTTTGCCGATTTAGAAACTTATCTCGGATTGGTTCAAGAAAATTTGGCAACAAGCTTCGATACGACCGCCACCTTTTTACCAATTCCTGACACGAAGGCCTATTTCGTTGATTTCCCAGCGACAGTTGAAGGGCTAAATATCCACTATATTTATTATGTACTTGAAACCGACAATAATTATGTTCAGTTGTATGGTTGGACGTTAGAAAGCTTATACGACTCTTCAAAAGACGAGCTAACAGCGATCATGAACAGCTTCAAAGAAGAATAAACAAAACATCTGGAACCATTTTGGCAAATAGCCGCAAAAATGGTTCCAGATGTTTTTTCATTTTATCTACGGACTACAAGACGCTGTCCTACAAGAATCAATGAGCCAGAAAGATTATTCCACTGCATCAACTGATTCACAGTCACACTGTAGCGTTGCGAAATGCCCCATAGAGTGTCTCCCGAACGTACGGTATAGGTGGTGCTGTTTGATGAGGAAGTGTTCGTTTCTTGAACATACGCTGCACTTACCCAGCCACGCCCTTCAATTCGATACCAGACGTTGTTGCCATTCACACTGGTTCCGGTCTTTTGCGCAACCGCGCGAAAAGAGGAGTTGTTTAACAAAGAACCAACTATTCTGGCACTGGTAGACGCATCAGAGCGAATATTCAATGTTGCGGTTGTACGAAACTCTTTGTTGATGCTTTGCTCAGAGCTATTACTTCCAGCGTTCACTTCTGTCACGTACGTAGCACTCACCCAGCCGCGTCCTTGAATTCGATACCACACATTGTTTCCGTTGACACTCGTTCCCGTCTTTTGAGCGACTGCTCGAAATGTCGCATTACTTGCCAAGGAGCCAACAACAGAAGCGCTAGTCGATGCATCTGAACGGATGTTCAAGGCAGCAGTTGTGCGGAACTCTTTGTTGATGCTTTGTTCGGCATTGTTGTTATTGTTGTTGTTACCATTATTATTGTTGTTATCATTCCCACCCGTATTCGATGAGATCTCCGTCACGTGAGCAGCACTTACCCAGCCACGTCCTTGAATTCGATACCACGTCGTATTGCCGTTCACACTGGTACCAGTTTTTTGCGCTACTGCTTCAAATGTTGCATTGGCAGCCAATGAACCAACGATCGAGGCGCTAGTGGAAGCATCCGAACGGATATTGAGTGCTGCATTTGTTCTGAATTGCTTATTGATCGCCTGCTCAGAATTGTTATTGTTGTTATCATTTGAACCGCCACCACTTGATGTATCGTACTGGGTCAAATTGTGCGTTTCAATCAAGTTGTTTAGCTTACTTGCATAAGAAGTATCGGTGGCATAACGTCCTTGCAGCCATTGAGTCGCGTCACGATAAGAATTTGTATTAGACTTCCATGCCCCATGGTAGAAGAAAACACCCGGCGAAAATGAGGTAGTTCTCAAAACGTGCGCATTGTCTTGAAAAGATTCTTTTAATGAGGGGTATTTACGAAACCTAGCAATAATCGGATAGAGATTGCCATTCCCGTCATCTTCCATGGTTTGCATCTCTACAAATTGTCCATTGTAAGATCCCTTGATACCAAACATATTATTTGCAAGAGTGGTCAGCGTGGATTGCCCCCAACCTGATTCTAAGATCGCTTGGGCAATCATGACCGAAGCGTAGAGGTCATTTGCCCCGGCAACTTCTTGTGCCATTGGTCCTACTTGCTGAATAAATGCTTGCTGATTGTTGGAACGTGCCATTGGATTATTGTAGTTGGGCATGACCTTCGTTTCAATGGCGATCCGCTCTTCTTCTGACAGAACAGGAATATCACTATCGGTTTCTGCTTCATTCTGTTCAGAAGCATCATCTGCTGGTGCATTTTCGGGTACCTCTTGGATGTCTACTCCATCCGCACTTTCAGCTTCTGATGGATCGGTACTATCTTGAGTTGCTGGTGATCCCTCGTTCACTTCTTGATCTTCTACAATGCTCACTGAATCATGCGTCGATGTGTCTTGGGTTGACTCTGCTGTTTCAACTACTTGAACACCATTTTGGGCTTCTGCTGACTCGAGTGTATCTGCTAAAACATTCATCGGCAAAATATTCACCGTACTAACAAGTGCAGCGGTTGCCGCCGCACTTTTACGGTAAAGAAGCCCTCTTTTTTGTTTCTTCGCACGATAACGAAGTTGTTTTCTTTCTTCCATTTGTCTCTCCTTAAAACTACAGCTAGCTACTTCTTACATTCTTACTGCAAAGCTAGGTGTAAAATGAGCGGTGCTGCCAACAGAAACATTTTGTCCTGGGCGTGGTGCATGAATGTATTGTCCGCCACCTAAAGCAATGGCTACATGATAGGTGCTACCTGATGAACCCCAGAATAAAAGATCTCCTGGTTGTGCTTGGCTAACGGAAATCACTGTACCGGCTGTTTCTTGTGGCACCGTCCATCCACCAATATCTCTCCCTGTTACTTGTAAAAAGACATAGCGAGTAAACCCAGAACAGTCAAAGCTGTCCGGTCCTTTGGCACCCCACACATAGGGTTTTCCGATATGCTTATAGGCTTCTGCCACGATTGCAGCACCATTTGTTGATGCTGGTGCAGAAGGTGCTGGCGGCGTCACGATCGGTGCAGGTGACGGAGCAGGCGTTGGCGCCGGTGTTGGTGTAACTGGCGTCGGTGCTGGCGTTGGTGCAGGAACTGCAGGTGCACTGTCCGCTGGCGTCTCCGGTGCTGCAGGTGTCACTGGTGTTTCTGGCTCATGAATTTCTGGTGTATCTACTGGTGTTTCCTCTGGAACCTCTGGTGTTTCAACCGGTTCAGATTCTTGCGTTTCCTCTGGTTGCGTTTCTGCTGGTGCTTCTGGCTCTTCCACTGGCGCTGGGCTCTCTGTTTCTACGTCAGGTTCTGTGCTCTCTACTTGAACAGCTGCTTCATTCAAGGCTGCTTCTTCCGCTGCAGCTTGTTCTGCCTGCTGTTGCGCCGCTTGTTCCGCTTGGGCTTGTAAAGCAGCTACTCGGGCAGCTTCTTCACGAATTCTCGCTTGCTCCGCTTCATAGGCTTCTTTTTCCGCACGCAGCTGTTCTTTTTCTTCTTCTTTCGTTGCTTCTTCGTAGGCTAAATTACTAACTAAGACATTTAATTCTGCTTGGCTTGCTTCCAAAACACCTTTTTGTGCTTCCAGATGGCTCTGTGCTGCTTGCAATTCTGCCACTTTTTCTTGTGATTCCGCACGCTTTTGTTCAACAGCTTGTTGGTCGGCTTTTTGCTGTTCGATCACTTCATTATTCGCTCGAATGATCGTCGTCATGGCATGTACACGACCCACTAGATCACTGACAGAGTCCGCCTCTAGTACCGCTGTTAGAAAATGGTCGCCTTTTCCATTAACTTGTGTTTCTCTGGCTTGCTTTTCAATGTTTTCTGAGCGTTTGGCAATGCGCTCTTCTAACTGACTGATTTCCTGATCCAATCCTTCGATCGCTTGCAACAAATCACTTTGCTGCGCTAAAATGATTGCTGCTTCTTGATTTAACGAATCAATTTCTGCAGACAATCCGTCAATTTCCCCTTGTACGCTTTGACGTTGCTGTCTCAACTGATCAATTTCGTTATTTTTTTGTTCGATCAATTGATCGTGATTCGTAGCAAAAACGGTCACAGGTCCGCCGAATGATGACAATACAATGCCGCACATACACACTGTTGCAAAGATTTTCTTCTTCATCTGATCCTCCAAATTCAATTTTAAAACTTTTTTTTCATTTATTTGACCATTTTCATTTTACCATAGTTCAGCAACAAACCCAATCCGTAAGCGATTTACATTTTAGTTACATAAATAAGCTCTGTTTTTTTATTACATGTTCCCCACTCCTATCCCACCGACACGCCGATTGAATCCCTATGTATCAACTGTTCAAGAAAACTTCATAGAAAAAGTCCTTTTTCTTAAGAAAAAATAAATAATGTTGTAGATTTCACTTTTATTACATTAATTTTCTGCAAAATATGCTTGATTCACAAAGTTATAAACAGACGAAAAAAGCTCCTTCCTAGTGTTTTCTAGAAAAGAGCGAGTTTTTTTGTCTGTGTTATTCACGATAAGGGAGTAGTTGTCTCATTACGGCGATTTGGTCATCAATGGTCTGTTCTGTGATGTGACCGGTCAGAGCCAAAATCCCTAATCCTTCAATCACGAACATATAGTTTTCTGCAATCACTGCCAAGTTTTCATCTTTTAATACACCTTGCTGAACGCCCACTTGAAAAATCTCATGGATCGTCCGTTTCGTCTCAGCGAGTTGAGCTTGCTGCAGTGAACTGGAGGCTTCGGTTTTATGCGTATAGTAATACTCATAGACGGCTCGCAGCATACCGTCAGAAATGCTGTGGAGTAGACGCTTGCGATGGTCGGAAAAATATTTGTTTAAAATCGTTTCAAAGGGTACTTGCTCCATGATCATCTCTCGTACATCATCAAATTTTCGTTTGGAACGCTGCTCTAACACTGCCAAAAAAATCTCATCCACCGAACGAAAGTACAAATAAATGCCGCCGCGACTAATGCCGCACTCTTCGATAATGTCCTTCATTGTCGCATCAATCAAACCTTTCTTACTAAAGACGACTTTGGCACTTTCAAGAATCAAATCACGCTTTTGTTGTTTTTTCTTTTCAGCTGTAGTCAATTCGCTCTGCTGCTTCTTCGCCATTTTTTTGGCTCCTTTCATCACATTATTAATGACACTCGTGTCATTTTGTTGTATAATCAACCTAACTTAAAAATGACACGAGTGTCATTATAAAAAAGGAGTTTTTACAATGAATACAAAAAGCAAAACCTATCGCCTTGTCATTCGTGCCATTTTGACTGCTATTATTATTTTACAGACGATGGTGCCTTTCCTTGGATTTATTCCGATCGGTATCACTAGTTTGACGATCATCCATATCACGGTAATCGTCGCTGCCATCGTTTTAGGGACAAAAGACGGGATGTTCATTGGCTTAGTCTGGGGCATTTTTACCATGATCCGTGCGTTTACCTCCCCGACAACGCCCTTGGACATTGCCGTTTTCACCAACCCAATCATCTCAGTGGTCCCCCGTGTGTTGGTTGGCTTAGTGGCTGGTCTCTTATTTACGATCATTTACAAAAAGACCAAAAAAGTCGTCGCTGCTTCGATTGTTGCAGCGATCTTTGGGACCATCACAAATACAGTTTTGGTCTTAACCCTAATGGGAACCTTATATACTGGGTTAGTTGCCAATACCTATGGTGTCGATGCTTCGGCTTTATTCGTGACCCTCGGTGGAATTGCTATAACGAATGGAATCTCTGAGGTGATCACAGCTGCGATCTTAACACCCATTCTAGTAAAAGCCTTATTTGCGGCAACCAGTTTACGTCCAGAAAATCGTTAGTCCCTTCTCTTATCCTATCATTTTTTTCACGTTCTGAGTACTCTTTGCCCAAACATTAAAAGCCCCCGATTTAAGAAAGCTTCTATTGTATAGAAAGGCTTTCTTAGATTAGGGGGCTTCTTCTTTTATTGGTTAAAAAAAGGTGGACAGCAAGGCAAGGATCGCTAGACCGCCTTGGGTCAAAATAATTTTCTTGTCGCTAGTCACACTGCCATATGCAGCTACTAAGATAATGTAGATCAGCAACAAGCGACTGATTTCCAATGGCGCTGAAGCAAAGGTAATACTATACAGTAACCCCAAACCGATCAGCCCATTGTAAACCCCTTGGTTTTTGAACAAGGTCACGACGATCGGTCGTTCAAGTTCTGCTTTCGTCACGTTGAAGATCCGCGCTGTTGCTTTGGACGTAGTGGCAAATGTTTCTAAATAGAGAATATAGAAAAATTCTAAGGCAACCAGTACAATCAAAATCGTCGATAAAATCGTCATCTTTATTCTCCTTGTTGAGCGACAATGATCTCGCTCGGTTTGGCTGCGAAGTCAGGCATTTGCTGGAATAATTGTTGCAGCAGCGGGTTTTGATTGTGGACGGTGATCGCTTCTTGATTCGCCCATTTTTCGACCATGACAAACCGATTGTCCTCTTTCAATGATTCATAGAGATGATAGCCGTGGCAGCCATCCTCAGTTCTTGCCGATGCTATTAATGGGGTAACAGCGGCTAAAAAATCTGCCCGCTTTTCTTCTTTGATGTAAAACGTTGCATTGATGATTTCCATCGTTTTCCCTCCTCTTATAGAAATGTCGTAATTTGTTCTGCGTCTAACCGAACGGATTCATAGCCTAATTCTTTGGCTTTTCCGACTGAAAGGATCATGACAGGAACATAACGCTCTTTGTCTAAGCCAAAAGCTTCGGCTAATTGATCTGCTTCAAAGCCGCCGATTGGGTTGGTTTCATAGCCATGCGCCCGCGCAACTAACATAAATTGCATGGCAGCTAAACTAGCGTCGATCTTCACCACATCATTCATTTGTTCTTTTGTAAGATTTTCGTAATGAGGAATGATCGCTGCTAATTGTTGGTCACGTACTTCCGCTGGCATTTTGCCTTCTGCTACTGCTTTGTTATAAATTTCTTCTCCTAGTTCATGACAAAGCATATCGCCAAAAATCAAGACCATTGCAGAAGATGTATCATTTTGTCGGACGTTGAAACGAATCAACGGTTTCAATTTTGCTTTTTGCTCATCGCTTTCCACAACGACAAAGCGCCAAGGCTGCATATTGACTGAGGAAGGTGCTGTCGTTGACTCTTGGATCATGGTCAACATTTCTTCATGGGGGATTTTGTAGGTTTCATCATAGACACGGACCGATTTTCGGCCAAAGGTAATCTCTGAAAAATTGTTATTGCTGTATTCTGTCATGGGTTTGCCTTCTTTCATGGAACTAATTTCATAAGTAATGTTAGAAGCTGTGCTTCTTCTTCTTCGGTCAAATTGATGCCTAACGACTCCTCAGAGCTGGCATGCTTTGAAGCACAACTAGCCAAATCGGCTTGTGCTTTCGGTGTCAAAGAAACAAAAATCTCGCGGTTATTGTCTTTGTTTCGTTCCCGTGTCACAAATTGTTTTTCTTCGAGAATCTTCAAATGCCGAGTGACCGCTGCACTATCGATCTTCAATTCATTCTGTACTTGATTTTGGGTACAGCGTCCTTGCTCATTCAAAAACTGCAGCAACTGATAACGGGTCAGACTAAAGCCAGTCTCTTTTTCAAAGATCGCCGTTAATTCTTGATTCACGATTTTCATCCGATACAGCAATCCGCTTAGCTCACGTAAATTCATTGCATAAACCGCTCCTTTCATCATTGACTTGTCAACTATTGACTAGTCAAGTATAAATCATTTTCTTTTGCTTGTAAAGAGTAAGCAAAAAAGACCCGCAGCTAGGCGAACTTCATCAAGGATCGAATCAAGAATCCTTTGGCGAAGTTGCGCCATTAGGCTGCGGGTCTTCGTTACTCCGGTATTGAGAAAATACTGGAGAATTTATTTTATTTTAATTGGAAGAGTTTCTTCAAGCCCATCACAATCAGTGTAGAGATCGCTGCAGCAGCGAAGATGATCCCCCACGTGCCAGCTTGAATTGGCATCGTGTCTAATAGCTCATTCATAAACGGTACATAGACTGCTGAAAGCTGCAAACCTACGGAAAGGAGCAATGCCCCCATCAACGGTTTGTTTTTCAAGAGAGTTTTGTCTAATCCAAAACCGCTGCTCTTACGAACGTTGAAAATATGCATCAATTGTGCTACTGCCATAAAGGTAAAGGTCGCTGTTTGTGCATAAAGCAACTCGTGATCCGTCAACATCAAGAAATTGAAGAAGCCAAACGCCACCAAACCAATCACAACACCACTTAAAATGATGCGTCCTAAGAAGCGTTTGTTGACGAGGCCATCAGCTTTCGACCGTGGCTGACGTTTCATGATATCGTCTTCTGCTGGTTCAAAGGCTAACGCCATTGCTGGCGCAATATCGATGACTAGATTTAAGAAAAGGATATGCAGCGGTTGGATCGGCATTGGCATCAAGAAGATGACACTTAAAAAGATCGTCACGATCTCAACCATATTACATGAGAATAAGAAAGAAACATATTTTTTGATGTTGTCAAAAATGATGCGTCCTTCTTTGATGGCATCGACGATTGTTCCAAAACGGTCATCCGTTAAAATCATATCGGAAGATTCTTTGGCTACTTCTGTCCCACGAATCCCCATGGCGATCCCGATATCGGCGCCGTTGAGTGCCGGCGCATCGTTAACGCCATCGCCAGTCATAGAAACGATATCGCCTTCTTCACGCAAGGCTTCCACAAGTTGTAATTTATTTTTTGGAGAGACTCGAGCAAAGACAGCGACTTCTTCGATTTTTTCGTTAAAGCCTTCCTGCCCTGCCAATTCATCAATCTCGCGACCTGTCATGGTTTTTTCATGATCTTTTAAGCCAATTTCTTTGGCGATCATTGATGCGGTCTTCGGATGGTCCCCCGTGATCATCTTCACTCGGATCCCCGCTTCTTGGGCGACCTTCACTGCCTCTTTGACATCTGTTCGTGGCGGATCGACGATGCCCGCAAAGCCTTGGATCTTGATTTCCTGTAATGCTGCTTTCAGTTCTGCTTCGTCCGTCCCACCTTGATAATCTTTGATGCAACCGACAGCGATCACCCGCTGCCCATGACTGGCTAACGTGTCATTGTATTCATGAAGTTGTTCTTTTTCTGTGGCATCAGCATCAGCTAAATCAATTAAGACATCTGGTGCCCCTTTGATGATCAATGTCCGTTGCTCTCCTTCATACACGGTCACCATGTATTTGTTGTCGGAATCAAAGGGCATTTCTGCGATTTTCTTCAGCCCGCTGTCCTGCTCTTTTTGCCGATCGATGCCGATCTTTTGACCTAAAACGACAAACGCCCCATCCGTTGGATCACCGAGGATCTCGTATTGCCCTTCGTTTTCACGTAAAGTGGCGGTGGTACATAAAGCGCCATTTGCAACCATCCCTTGCAGCGCATCATGATTGGTTGCGTCGATCTCGGAATTATCATCCGAGTCTGCCTTATAGAATTTTCCGTTGGGTTCATACCCATTTCCTGTCACTTTGAACATTTCCCCAGAACCTAAAATGATCTCAGCAACCGTCATTTGGTTTTCTGTCAGCGTCCCCGTTTTATCACTGGCAATGATACTGGTTGCGCCAAGAGTCTCTACGGCTGATAACGATTTGACGAGTGCTTTGTGCTCGGCCATCGTTCGCATGCCTCGAGACAATGTGATCGTCGAAACGGCTGGCATTGCTTCGGGAATGGCTGCGACCGCTAAAATAATCGAGATATGGATCATTTCGACAAATGGCTGATTCGTCAAAATACCTGCGACCAAAACCGCGATCGCGGCAAAAAGCGCTGCAATAATGATTGCTTTTCCAAGCTTGTCCAATTCGATATCTAACGGCGTTTGACGCTTTTTGTCCCCCGTCAGCATATCACTGATTTTTCCAACCTCGGTCTTCATGCCGGTTTCTGTCACTACTGCATAGGCATTTCCCCGAGTTGCCGCAGTTCCTGCGAAAACGACATTGCGGCGATCGCCTAATGGAACATCTTCTTCATAAGTTTCTCGTGCATCTTTTTCAACAGCTTCTGACTCACCGGTCAGCGCTGATTCGATGCAGGCAAAGTTGCTCGTTTCAAGTAAGCGGGCATCTGCGGCAATAGCATCCCCTTCTTCCAAAACGAGAATATCGCCTGGAACGATCTTTGCCGACTCGATCTCCATTACTTCTCCATCACGAATCACTTTTGCGGTAGTGTAAATCATGCTTTGAAGTGAATCAATTGATTTTTGTGCTCGTAATTCTGTAATGAAACCGGTCATTACAGCAATCACCACGGCAATCAATACTGCAATTCCTTCAACCGTTTCCCCCATCGCAAAAGAGAGTAACGCAGCTGCTAGCAAGAGATAAACAATCAAGTTGTTCAAGTTATGCCACAGCAATTCCCATACAGAAAGGGATTCTTGTTGCTGGATCGTGTTTTCTCCGTATTTTTCTAAGCGTTTGTCGGCTTCTTTCCCGCTTAGGCCTTGCTTGCGGTCACTTTCAAAATGTTTCAAGGTCTCTTCAGTCTTTTGCTGGTAAAATTTTTCCATCAAATTCCTCCTTTTAATTGTAAACTTCTTGCCGAGGGTTTCCACGTTTCTGAAGGGATAAAGCGATACAGATACCTTGCACAGTCATTTTTTGATTTTGAATCGGTTCAGGCAATTGCTGATTGAAGGGAATATAACCAATAAGAAAAGCAAGCGCAGATTAACTGGCTGAGGGAAAAGGTATGTGTGATGAGCATCGATCATTTTGCGAACAGTGAAGTAACTTTTTTTTGTAGTCGCAAGTGATCTTTCTATGTACGTACTTTGTGAAAAAACCATTCGGCATATTTCTAACCTATCATGGATGAAGATGTTCGCAAAGGATTTTGCTTCACAAGTAAAGTAAAAAAACAGTCGTGACAAAATTTGCACCTCAGCTTTTGGTGTCGATTGGGCAGCATGTCAGTAATGGCAAACAGGCACTCGTTTCGGCGTTTTCTTAATAACCTGAGCTTTCGCTATGTTGTGATTTACAATGTTACAACTCTAGCAAAAAAATAACTTTAAAAAGAGAACACTCGCTGTCCTTACTTTATTTTAACAAAAAAACACAAACTTTTGAACAAAAAAAACTGTTTACTGCTAGAAAAATAGATAAATCACTGGATCTTTCCGCTTACAGTCTAATTCCTGATCGTCAGAAAAGCCTAAAGTTAAAACAAGCCATTGATCCTTTGTGTTCATTCAACACGAGCTCACCACTACCCAAAACAAGCATTCATCGGTTGATTGATGAATCATCAGCCGATGAATGCTTCGTATTTATTCTACTTTAAGAGGTAATTTCCTCATTCTCGATATAGCAATAGACCCTCAGTTCAGGCAAAGCCTGCTTTATTTGCTGCTCAATGGTATCAATAAACGTGCTTGGTTCTTCATCCGGCGCTAGTTTCAAGCTAAGGTCGGCGACGATCAAAAGTTCCTCTGGGCTTAGATGGAGGGTTCGTAAATCTTTGATTTGAATGATTGCAGGGTCGGCTAAAATTTGTTTGATCGCCATTAAATCCGATGCGGATGCCCCTTCGCCAATCAAAAGGCTATAAAATTCTTTGGCTAAAAAGACAGCAGCAGCAATCAACAACAATCCACCTAAAATGCCCCCGAGGGAATCAAATACCGGATTGCCTGTCAAAGCAGTCAATGAGATTCCTACGATGGCGATCGTCACACTGCCTAAGGCAAACAAATTTTCCGTGAAGCCTAAAAGCAGATCGGAATCGCGGCTTTCTTTTAAGAAACGGACGAGGGGCTGGTTTTGCTTGTTTTGTTCTTTGACTTCTTGCCATCCCTCTTGTACAGCCGTCACTTCAATGAACAAACTGACAAATAAGATCGCTGCCACCAGCTGGAGCTGTTCCACTTCGTGGGTTGGGTCTAGTAGATCACGGCTGGCTTCAACAACCGCTAAAATCCCACCGCCTAAAAAAACTGTCATGGCAACTACGGTACTAAAAAAATAGGTCGCTCGTCCTTCACCAAACTGATGCAGTTCACTGCGTCCTCGCTGTGCTCGGTTTTCACCGATGGCTAGAAGTCCTTGATTGATGCAATCGATCAGACTATGGATACTTTCGTTCATCAAGACAGCACTGCCGCTAAAGAAGTAGCCGATGGCTTTCATGATCAACCCTAAGACGTGGGTCAGCAAAACGATTCTACGGGCTTTTTGTTCTTGCTGTTTTTCCATCATGGTTCCTCCCCCAGTGTATGACTTGCTGCAACAAGTTGTTTCTTTTCTTAAGAATAGCACTGCACTTCTGAGATGCAAACGAAAGCGGCTTGAGAGACTGAACTTGTTTTCAATCGATTTTTAAAGGTCTGAGGGTATAAAAAAAAGTCAGGAATGTTCCTGACTTTTTTCTCTTGATTAGTAGCCGGTTCCGTCATCAACGACATCCGAGCCGTATCCGTCACCAGTTCCTGCACCTGTCTCGTTTCCAACACCGGTTTGTGTTTCTGTATTGGCATCTGCTTGCGAATCTGCTGGTGCTTGACCTAAGGCTTTCAGCATATCATTACGGATTTCATTGTAAGAATAGTCTTGAATATATACGATCGATTGTCCATCATAAGATTCCCCATCGTACCATTCAAAGGTATGTTTTTGAATATCGAACCCAGACAACATATTGCCCGCTAAAGATACTAAGTCTTCAAACTTAAAGTTTGTATTCACATCTTCGCTGACAGAATCTAAAATTTCTTGGTACTTGGTGACATTATTGATTTTCAAAGCTTGGTGGATCGCTGCTTCAATAACTTCTTGCTGACGGTTTCCTCGATCCACATCAGTATCCATTTTCCGGATACGGGCAAAAATCAAGGCTTGTTCACCGTTCAACAATTGACGTCCTTCTGGAATCAACGTTTCTCCCGTGTTGTCTGAAGTATATTTCTTGTTGATGTCGTAAGGCACATCAACAGTGATTCCGCCAATCGCATCGATTATTTTTTCAAAACTTGTAAAATTGATGTTTACGTAATAGTCAATTGGCAATTGCAGGTAGTTTTGGACTGTTTCAATCGTTGCGTCTTCCTCACCAATCGTGAATGCACTATTGATCTTGGCTGTAGTAGCAATTGTCCCAGTTCCTGTTCCATCATAAATATTGGTCCAAATATCTCTAGGGAGACTAACCATATCGATTTTCTTGTTTTCGCCATCATATACCATGTAAATCAAACTGTCGGTACGGGCACTGTCCAAATGTTCTGTCTTTTCACGTTCCGCGTCATTATCGACACCCATCAGCAAGATCCCAAACTTTGAATTCACATCAGAAGCTTTCAATGAGTTGTCTTCTTTACTTTTATTGGAACTGATTACAGCGGATTCTTTAAACATTTTATCCACTGAATTTTTTGCTGCATAATACGTATAGCCGGCAAATAAAACGATGCCTGCAATGGCGAAAAGAAAGATTCCTCCAATAATCACGCGTTTGTTGCGCGCTTTGTGGGCTCTTTGCTGTTTATATCTCGTCTTTCTATCCATAGTGCCTCCTTCATTTCTCCTGAATTGCTCTCCCCGATTGTACCAGAATTTTTGCGATCCGCCTATTTTTTTAAGAAGTTTTATTCTTTTTCTGTGAAGTCCTTTAAACATTCCTTAAAAATAATTCTGAAGATGAAAGAAAGCTGGATAATTAGTCAACTTCTATGGATATTTTATTAAAAAACGATTTTTTTCATTCACCCTTTTTTGATGGATCAACTTCTTTTTCGACAGTAAGCTGAATAATTACACCAAAAGGGTCACGAACACTTGCATAAAAAAACGCAAACGGATTTTCACTAGGTGCCTGGATCACCTGACTGCCCTTTTCCACTAGTCGTTGATAAAGCTTTTGAGCTGTTTTGGTGTCGTCTATCGTCAAACTCAAGGATAAGTGATTCCCTGCTTGAATGGGCTCCCCTTCGATCAATGGATTGTCAGCCAGCTGCAACTGGAAATCTCCGATTTGTAGGATGGAATGAGAAAGATACTGTTCTTGACCTGTACGAATCTCCAGCGTTGGATCAAGTTTTTCTTGATATTCTTGGTTGGTGATGGCGAATAAGAGGGTCGCATCTAATGTTTCCTGATAAAAGTGGATGGCTTCTTGGGCTTTGCCGTCTAAGGTTAAAAATAAAGCGATTTTTGGTTCGATCATTTGTTGGTTCCTCCTTTTCTTGTTACCATAAGTGTAACTGTGAATATTGCCAAAACTTGGCACCATTGGAGAAAGAAATGAAAAAATCAGAACGTTTAACTCAGGAGCTATTGTATTTACAAGGAAAAACCACTTTTCATCTAGCTGATTTGATGGAAACCTTTGCGATTTCAAAACGCACAGCCGTCCGCGATGTCCAATCGTTGGAAGAGCTGGGCTTGCCTCTCGTGGTAGAAGCCGGTCGTTATGGCGGCTATCAGATCTTAAAAAATCAACTGACCCCCTTGTACTTTGACAAAAATGAACGTTATACCCTTTTCTTTGCTTTACAGCTCTTACAAAAACTGTCCGATTCTCCTTTTGATCGGAGCTATCAAGGGCTGCGGCGAAAACTTTTGCATCTTTTTATCAAGGAGATACCGACTGGTTAGAAAAAATGGAGACGGCGGTTTCGTTTCAAGGGGTGCCTCAATTGACGAGTGCACCGATCCTCTCAGCGCTTTTTTCAGCAATCGTACAAGAACAGGTCATCCAATTTACCTATCAGCGTTATCAAAAAACGAACAAGACCGTACAACCCTATCAGCTGGATTTTCGTGCTGGTTACTGGTATTGTTTGGCCTTTGATTGTCAAAAGCAGGTCTTTCGCCGCTATCGCTGTGATGCAATGCAGGGACTTGCTCCGACTGAAAAAACAGGCTATACCTTGCAGCAGTTAGCTGAAAAACAGCTGCAGCAACAAGTGTTGACACAAACACTGGGCTATCACATCCGCTTTGATCTATCGGCAAAGGAACGCTTGTGGCAAGAAAAATATCCTGATATGGCAGTGGTGGAACGTCCTAGTGAGCTTTGCTTAGAAGGACACATTGCCGACAATGAGCTTGATTTTCTAGCTGACTTTCTCTTGCAATTTGGGCCAACCATCAAAGAAATCGAACCGTTAGCCCTCAAACAGGCGTATACTGAAAAAGCTCGGCGGATGCTGCAGCCATTTACAACTGACTAAGCGTCTTCACGCTGTTCGATGATGGTTGACACTCTGCCTAAAACGATTCTTACTTATAAGGAGTTTTCTACCCATGTTTCTTTTAAATAAAAAAACCTTCCAAGCGTTGGCAGCCCCCTATTTGACGGAAGGAGCTGTGATCGGCTATGCAAAATGGCAGTCCTTCAATGCCATCACCAGCCGTACCCTGCTCGTCTTAGATGATCAGCAATTGACGATTTTGGCATTGAATCTTTTCTCGACAAAAGTCCTGCAGCACAAAAGCGTGCCGCTTGCTGAGCTAAAAAAACAGCACAAAGATCCTGTTGTAGGGATGCTCGTCCCGATTCGCTTTACTTATAAAGGGGAAACCTACCGTTTTCAAATGCAGCGAGTGATTTTGCCCTTGGGCGATTGGCAAAAAACCTTTCTTGCCCGCTGGCAGGCGTGGTAAATAGGCAGCAACTGGCAAGTTCTAATTGTAAAAGAAAGAATTTTCATGAAATTTACACTCTTTTACAAGAAAGTTGTTGTATTTTTCTGATAATGTTTTCGGCTATTTCGTTCTATGGTAAGATGTCCCTAAAGAAATGGAGGCTGTCTATGGTATGTATGGAAAGTGAACGGTTAACGATCCGTCCGTTTCAAGAAAGTGATTTTGCCGATACCTTTGCTATTTATCAGCAAGCGGAAGTTTGCCGTTTCTTACTTCATGAGCCTTGGCAGACAGAAACGGCAGCGGCGTCTTTTGCCAAAAAATGTCAACAGCACATCTTGACGGACCAAGCAGGTCTTTCTTTGGCGGTACTACACGATCAAACGGTCATCGGCGATTTGTCGGTGTGGTCTACTGGTCAGCCGTCTTCCGTTGAAATCGGCTATGCCTTCCATCCGTCATTTGGCGGACAAGGGTTTGCTCAAGAAGCCTTGAAAGAGTTGATGGACTGGTTGTTTGCCAGTCAGAAGATCCATCGGGTCCAAGCGACGCTAGATGCCCGCAATCAGGCCTCAGCCAAGCTTTGCCAACGGATTGGATTGCGCCAAGAAGCACATTTTATCCAAGACTGGTGGAACAAGGGGGAATGGACCGATAGTTTGGTTTTTGCCTGTTTAGCCAGTGAATATCCTGCTCATCCGAAATAATTTAGGAGGTTTTTTATGATAAGCTTGTTACGCTACGCCAAGGATTATCGCAAACAGATTATTCTTGGTCCGTTTTTCAAATTTTTAGAAGCGGTGTTTGAATTGGTTCTGCCTTTGCAGATGGCCGCTTTAGTCGATGAGGGCCTACGGCAAAACAATTGGTCGAAGGTCGTTGAAATGACGATCTGGATGATCGTGATGTCCGTGGTGGGGATGATCTGTGCCGTCATCTGTCAGTATTATGCTTCCGTCGCTTCTCAAGGATTCGGGACAGAATTACGCAATCGCTTGATGAAAAAAATCAACACCCTTTCCCATAGCGAACTGAACTTATTCGGTACTGATACGTTGATTACTCGAATGACCAATGACATCAATCAGATGCAGATTGCTTTGGCGATGCTGATTCGGCTGGTGGTCCGGGCACCCTTCTTAAGTATCGGTTCCGTGATTATGGCCTTTGTCATTGATTGGCAAGCTGGCTTGATTTTCCTACTCGTTTTACCGCTCTTTTGTATCGTCTTATTCTGGATCATCGCCAAAACCGTGCCATTGTATAAGAAAGTTCAAGTCCATTTAGATGAGTTGAATGAGCTAGTTAGTCAAAATTTAAGCGGGATTCGGGTGATTCGTGCCTTTGCCCGCACAAAAACGGAAACGAAACGCTTTGATAAGGCAACTGATGATTTAAGTGAGGTCTATTTACGGGTGACAAATCTGTCTGCTTTATTGACGCCTGCCACCACCTTGATCATGAATGTCGGCATTATCGCGTTGTTTTATATCGGTGGATTCAAAGTCAATATAGGCAATTTGCAGCAAGGACAAGTGCTGGCACTGGTCAATTACATGAATCAAATGCTCTTAGCATTGATCGTGGTTTCCAACTTAGTGATCATCTTTACCCGTGCGGCAGCATCAGGTTCACGGATCAACGAAGTTTTAACCACTGAGCCATCGATCGGCGACGAGCTTTCAGAAGTCTTTATGGATCAGCCGAAAAACAACGTCGGAGCGATTCGCTTTGAACATGTTGATTTCCGCTTTTCAAAAGAATACGGATTAGCTTTGAAAAACATTGATTTCCAAGTCGCGCCAGGGTCTATTTTAGGTATCACTGGACCAACCGGTAGTGGGAAATCTGCCTTGACCCAATTGATTCCCCGCTTCTACGATGTAGCAGATGGCAAAGTGATCGTTGACGGTCACGATGTGCGGAAATGGCCTTTACAGCAATTACGCCAAAAAATCGCTATGGTGCCTCAAACCGCCGTGCTGTTTACGGGGACGATTCGGGAAAACTTGCAATGGGGCAAAAAAGAGGCCACCGATGAAGAATGCTGGCGCGCTTTAGAGATCGCTCAAAGCCGTGACTTCGTTGAAGCCTTGCAGCAGCAACTGGATACCCCGATTTTTGAAGGTGGCAAGAACTTTTCTGGGGGACAAAAACAACGGTTAACGATCGCCAGAGCGTTGATTGCTAAACCAGATATCTTGATTTTGGATGATTCTCTGAGCGCCCTTGACTATCAAACCGATCTTGATTTGCGGATGGCTTTAAAAGAAAGCATTCCTGGCACGGTCATCATTATCTCTCAACGGGTTCGCTCCATTCAAGATGCGCAGCAGATCTTAGTCTTAGACCAAGGGAATTTGGTAGGCAAAGGGACCCATGAAGAGCTGTTGGCATCTTCAAAAGAATACCAAGAAATCGTCGCATCACAGGCAGAGGAGGAAGAAGCATGAAAAAGAAATCATTCGATTGGTCGGCCTTTCGTCGCTACCTCCCTTATTTGACTGCCTACGCGAAGGAAACTTGGGCAGCAGTTGTCCTCGGGATCGCTGCTGGCGTCTCCTCGGTTTATATGACGTATCAGATTGGTCAAGCCGTCGATCAGCTGATAGGTGCTGATCAAGTGCAATTCAGCGCTCTCTATCGTATTTTGCTTCTGTTTGCCGGAGTGGTTTTAGTGACTGTGGTCAGTCAATGGTTGATCCAGCGACTGGGTAACCGCGTGGCGTATTTATCTGTCGCCGATTTGCGCAAAAAAGGTTTTGCGCATCTCAATACATTGCCTTTGCGCTATTATGACCAAAACTCCCACGGCAACATCGTCAGTCGTTTTACCAATGACATGGATAATATTTCCATTGCCGTCGCTGCAGTCTTCAACCAGCTGTTTTCTGGTATTTCGGTCGTCTTGATCGCCTTAGTCGTCATGCTGCAAATGAGTGTGCCCTTAACGTTGGTCGTATTGGTTTCGACCCCGATCATCTTTTTGGTCAACTGGATCGTGGCACGAACGTCACAATCGCATTTTGCTCGGCAACAAGAAATCGTTGGCGAAATTTCTGGCTTTGTTACGGAAATGATCGGCAATCAAAAAATCGTCAAAGCCTTTGATCGAGAAACCATCAACCAAAACCGTTTTGAAACGATCAACCAAGAATTGAATGTCCGGGGGCAAAAGGCACAGTTTTCTTCTTCTTTGACCAATCCCCTTTCACGATTCGTCGATCATTTGGCGTATCTGTCAGTCGGCTTTGTCGGCGGTCTGCTTTACTTTTCTGGTTCAGGTGCTGTCACGGTTGGGATGATTTCCAGCTTTACGATCTACTCCAGTCAGTTTTCGAAACCATTCATTGAATTGTCAGGAATTACGACCCAGATCCAAACGGCATTGGCTGGACTTTCAAGAACCTTTGAGCTGTTGGATCAAGAGCCAGAAACAGCCGATGACCAAGAATCTCAATCACTGGGAGAGATCAAAGGCGAGATTGCCTTTGAGGAGGTGTCTTTTGCTTATGATCCTGGTCAAAAATTGATCGAAGATTTCACTTTTACTGCAAAACCTGGAGAAACCGTCGCAATCGTCGGAAAAACCGGTGCCGGTAAATCGACGTTGGTCAATTTGTTGATGCGTTTCTATGATGTCGATAAAGGCGCGATCAAGATCGATGGCACCGATATTCGTCAGTTGAAACGAGAAGAATTACGGCAAAGCTTCGGAATGGTCTTGCAAGATACATGGCTCTTTGATGCCTCTTTACGAGAAAACTTGCAATACGGAAATGACACTGCCACAGATGAAGAAATCTATGATGCCCTAAAGCATGCCTATATGTATGAATATGTGATGCGCTTACCAGAAACACTAGATACACCGATCGGTCATCAAGGCATCAAGATCTCTGACGGACAACGACAGCTATTGACGATTGCCCGCACGATGATCAGTAACCCACCAATGCTGATTTTGGATGAAGCAACCAGTTCGGTTGATACTCTGACTGAGAAAAAAATCCAAGATGCCTTTTTGAAAATGATGGAAGGCAAAACCAGCTTTGTGATCGCCCATCGGTTATCAACGATTCGAGCAGCAGACAAGATCCTTGTAATGGATGCCGGTCAAATCGTGGAGCAAGGAACCCATGAAGAATTACTGGCAGAACAAGGCTATTACTATCGCCTGTACCATGCTCAATTCCAACATTGATCAGTCATACAACAACCCCCACCACCTCAAAGAGAGACTCTTGAGTTGGCGGGGGTTGTTTTGGTTGATTTATTGGTTCCAAACATCGGCATATTCTGGTTTGCGTTCAAATTCTTTTTTGGCAAAGGGACACAAAGGAATGATTTTCTTTTGTTCTTTGCGGGCTTTTTCCACCCCTTTTGCCACTAATTTTTCGGCGAGTCCTTGTCCCCGATAAGCAGGATCGACAAAGGTATGATCAATGATCATACGCGTTTCACCGGCTTTTGACCACGTCATTTCACCAATTTCTTTGTCACCGTCTTTTAACACAAATCGAGCATTTTCTTCTAAGATTTCCATGATTGTTCCTCCTTTAACACATACTTTAATGCACCGCTTGGACAGGTATGGATCACTTGTGCCGCTTGGGCTGCTTCCCCATTATCAGGAATCACCCAGGGACGCCGTCCAACTTCAAAAATGGCGGGATTGCCCCGCACACAATTACCGCTGTGGGTGCAGATCTCTTTGTTGTAATAAATATCGATCGCTTCACCACGATACTTCCGATATCCTGCAGCAATCAACCCTTCTTCTGTTTCATTCGCTAGTGGCTGTTCGTCCATGTTGAACACCCTCCTCTTACTGATTGTCAGAAGCAAACTGCCTGCCTCCTCCTTCATCATACGACTTCTCGAGAAAAAAATAAATCATTTGTTCTAAAATAGCCTCTCAGTTGCCGATCATTAGCCAAAAGCTTGCGGCAGCACAATAAAGCGTTCCGTCAAAACAGCATGTTTTGACGGAACGCTTTTTTCATTCGTGGGGCACTTTTGCAACAAAATGAAACCGCTGCGTGGCGTAATCCCCTGCTAAATGAGGATCGATATATAACCCGAGTTGCATCAATTCATCGCCACCGAAGTTCTCTCCCCCACTTTGATAGGTGAGGTCAGGATCAAGACCAGCCAGCTTTAAAGTAACCAATGGTGCAGAGGCTTCGGCTAAGACTCGGAAGTAAAAGACGATCGCTTCTTTTTTATCTGGAGAAACATACAGCCAGGCGGCGTCATTGCCTTCATAAGGGCTGAGCAGTCGAACAAAGCGGCCCAACTGCAGCAGGCGCCGATGTTTTTTATAAAAAGTGATTTGTTCTTTGATTTGCGCTTTTTCTTCTTCTGTCAGCTGTGTTAAGTCAAGCTCATAGCCCAGCAAGCCAGACATCGCAGCATTGCCGCGAATCGCTAGATCCGTTGCCCGTTGGGTCTGATGGTTCGGGATCGCTGAGACATGTGCCCCCATGGTGGATGGCGGATAGGCCAGACTGGTTCCGTACTGGATCTTCAAGCGGGCGATGGCGTCGGTGTTGTCACTGGTCCAAATCTGCGGCATATAATACAAGAAACCGGCATCAAAGCGCCCGCCACCGCCAGAACAGCCTTCAAACAGGATCGTCGGATAGGCAGTGGTCAGTTTCTCTAGGAACTCATACAAGCCCAGCAGATAGCGATGCGCGACCTCCCCTTGCTGGGCAGGATCGAGGAGCAAGGAATAGACATCCGACAGACTGCGGTTCATGTCCCATTTGATATAGTCGATGGCAACCGTATCAAACAGTTGGGTTAACTGCTGATAGAGATGGTCTCTGACATCTTGTCGAGAAAAGTCCAACACATACTGACTGCGGCTAAGCGCTGGCTTGCGATTTGGTACTTGTAACAGCCAATCGGGGTGTTGTCGGTTCAGTTCACTGTCACCCGAAACCATTTCTGGTTCCAGCCAAAGCCCGAATTGCAGCCCTTTGTCATGGACTTTTTGGGCAAATCCTGCCAAGCCAGAAGCTAGCTTGCCTTCGTTTTCAAACCAATCGCCTAATGAGGTTTGGTCATCTTCTCGCTGACCAAACCAGCCGTCATCCAAAACAAACAGTTCAATTCCCAGCTCCTTCGCTTCATCAACGAGGGCATCCAGTTTTTCTTCATTGAAATCAAAGTACGTTGCTTCCCAGTTATTGATCAGGATCGGCCGTTCTTGCTTTTTGTATTTGCCCCGAATCAAATGCTCATCATAAAAGTCATGATAGGTGGCTGACAGCTGGTTCAAGCCAGCCTCACTATAAGCAATCACGGCTTCTGGGGCTTGAAAGCTTTCAGTTGGCGGCAATTGCCAGGCAAATTGATGGCTGTTGATCCCCATGATCACACGAGTCTGATGGTAAGGATCTTTTTCGATGATAATTTCATGGTTGCCACTATACAGCAAACTAAAACCAAAACACTCCCCAGCAAACTCCGTAGCATTAGGTTCCAGTATGACGGCAAAGGGATTTTGCTGATGGCTACTGGAACCACGCTTGCTGTCCAAACGCTTGATGCCGCGATTGATTGGTTCTCGGGTGACTTGGCGTTCTTTCGCCCATGCCCCCGGCAAGTGGATCAAATCAAAGGGACGGTTAGGAAAATCGAGCGCTTGACTCGCCAGCTGCTCGATCGTAACAGGTTGGATTCCGTGGTTGATTATTTTACTTGAGCGGACGATCACTGCCGCATCCTCGAAAATCGTGTAAAACAGCTGCAGTTCGAGTCCCGCCACATCATCTTTTAAGGACAGAATCAGTGTTTCGATCCCGTCGTCGGCACCATGTGTCTGAGGCAATCCTGCTAGGGCGGGTTTGCCTTGTTGAATCTGGTAATCACTAAAGACAAAATGGCTGACTCGGCTACCGTTAGACTGGCGAATCCTATAAGCTGCTTCTCGAAAATCTCCGAAGCCGTTGCCAGGAAATTCCATCATCAAGGTGTCTAATGAGAAAAGCCGGTCGCTGCTGTCTGGGGGATTGGGCGAAAAGGACCGATCAAGACGTGGATAACGACAGCCGCCAGAATAATGAGCGATTTTTTTTCCAAAATAAAGGTGTGCCACATTGCCCCCTTCTTCTATTTGTATGAGATAGCTGATTTGATCGTTGCTTAAATGAAAGACGTTTAATTGTTTGTCAAAAAGAATCATATCGTACCCTCTACTTTATAATTGTTCGCTGATGCCCCGCTTATTTCACGGATCCCAGCATACCTTGGACAAATTGTTTTTGTAAAACGAAGAAAATGATGGCCGTTGGCAGTGTGGCGATCACAATGCCGCACATCATCATGCCATAATCAGGTGTATAAGAAGCACCCATAGCCGAAAGAACCAGTGGAACGGTCCGTTTGTCTGGTGATTGCAAGGCAACTAATGGCCACAAATAATTGTTCCAGCTGCCCATAAACGTAATGATCGCGGCAGCTGCATAAGTATTTTTAGCCGTCGGCATGTAGACTCTAAAGAAAATACTCAGTTCATTCAAGCCATCGATCCGAGCAGCTTCGACTAATTCTCTAGGGAATGCCTTGATGTTTTGGCGGAAAAAGAAAATCAAAAAGGCGGTACAGACCGAGGGCAAAATCACGACAGCGAAGGTATTGATCCCGATTGGTGTGCCGCTAAGCTTGCTGAACATCCGATATAACGGGATCATTAGAGCGGCAAAAGGTACCATCATCGACAGCAATAGAATATTAAAGATACGGTCTTTGGTTTTCGTCCGATAGATCTCAAAGCCATACCCTGCCATGGAGGAGAACAACAGTGCAAAGAAGGTCGTAATCACGGCAATCACCGCTGAGTTTCCTAATGCCCGAGTAAAATTCAAATCGGAAGAAAAAAGATTTTGGAAGTTGATGACCAACTGATCCCCAATCATGATTTTCCCGGCAACGATATCAAAGGTTTGATTGGTCATCCCTAGGATCATCCAAACAAATGGAAAAATAGAGATGAAAGCCAAAATCGCAAGAAAGACGTATTTTAAAGTGAGTGAGATTGTTTTCAATTTTCTTTTCCTCCTATTTTCGTTTGGATGATCGATAAAATCACGATTGCAATCACGATAACAAAGGAGACCGCAGCGGCATACCCAAAGTTTGGCGTGAATTTGTAACTTAAATTGTAGATGTATTGTGACAAGGTCGTCGTAGCATTGGCTGGTCCACCGCCAGTAATATTTTGAACTTCATCGAATAATTGCAGCGTACCGATCGTTGAAGTGATCGTGGTAAATAGGATGATTGGACGCAAGTTGGGAATCGTGATTTTGAAGAATTGATCCCATTTTGAAGCGCCATCGATCTCTGCCGCTTCATAAATACTTGGATCGATATTCTGCATGCCAGAGATGAAAAAGATCATATTGTAGCCGGTCCAACGCCACGTGATGGCAAAAATAATCAGTACTTTTGCCCAAAAAGGATCTGTCAACCATTGGATCGGCGCATCGATCAGATGTAGCTGCGTCAAAAAGTTATTGACTAACCCGTTTGCCGAAAAGAGACTTTTCATGATCAAGGAATAAGAAACCAAGGATGTGATACATGGTAAAAACAAGGCGGTGCGGAACAGCCCTTTAAATTTCAATTTTTTGTCATTCAATATGTTCGATACGATCAGCGCCAAAAAGAGCATGATCGGAACTTGGACTAATAAGTATAAAAACGTATTGCCAAAGGCTTTTTTAAAGGTTGAGTCGCTCAACATCCGCTGATAGTTGCCAAGACCGTTAAAGGTCATCGCTGTCGGTGGTCCTGATTGGAATGACGTGAACAATGCCGAGACCATCGGGATAAAGACCAGCATCGTGATCAAAATGACGGGTAAGGTAATAAAGGCATTGCCGTTTGCAAACCAATTTTTTGTTTTGTTTTTCATTGTAATTCCCCCTTAACACAGAAACTCGCGATCGCTCACGAGTTTCTGCAAAGTTGTTCGATTAGTTTGCAATTTGTGCTTCCACTTGTGATTGTGCTTCTTCTAATACTTTATCGATGTCTTCACCGTTGATCACTCGTTGCAAGCTTTCAGTCAAGACGGATTCAATGGCATAGGTGTGATTGCCGTAGTTCACGGCTGGAATTTCTTGTGACCATTGTGAGAAATCTTGGAAGACTTTTTGACCGCCATAGAAATCAAGACCCGACGTATATTCTTCCGTTTCTTCTGCAGCATTCATGGTTGAAACTAAACCGATCTCGGTAGCTAATGTACCCATCAATTCTTTGTTTGAAGCAAAGGTATTGGCTAAAAAGTCTTTGGCATTTTCTTCGCCGTCAACCCCTTTGATCACGTACCAGCCTGCTCCGCCGATGCTGGAAGCATTGACTGAATTGCTATCGCCAGCGATGGATGGGATCGGAGCGATCGCCCATTTGCCGCTTTGATCTTCAGCGCCTTGAATTGTGCTAGAATACCACGCACCGGTTGGCGCAGACGCAACATTCCCCGATTGAACGGCATTGACCCCGCCATCCCAATCGGAAACTTGTTCAACTAAGCCTTCATTCAACAATGTTGCCAAGACATTTAGACCGGCTTTGAAGGATTCATTGTCTTTGATGGTCACGGTGGAGCCATCTTCACCGGTATACCATTCGCCTGCAGATTGCATAATGATTCGTGCCAAGCCAAGATCGCTTGGGTCTAACGACATCATAGCGTGACCCGTTTTTTCTTTGACATCTTTGGCAATGCTGATAAAATCATCCCAGGTAATATCTTGGAGATCCGCTTGCTCATAGCCTGCATCGGTCAAATAATCTGTGCGGTAAAATAGTCCTGCGACGCCACTGTCAAATGGCACCCCATAAATGACATCGTCGACTTTATTGACCGCAAATTTATAGCTGGAGAAATCCTCCTCATTCACGATATCCGTTAGATCACTAAACGCATCTGGATAAGAAGAAAGGTACCCTTGGATTCGGTAGTCTTCGATCAAGACGATATTTGGCAGTCCGTCCGTATTTCCTGATGCCAGACTAGTATTTAATTTTTGGACGATATCATCTTGCGACATCGTCACAACTTCCACATCGACATCTTGATTTTCATACACTTTTTTGGCTTCATTGACTGCCTTGATGTTGAAGGTCTCATCCCATGCCCAGACCGTGACTTTGTTTGAGGACTCGCCGGAATCCCCAGAGCTTGTGTTGCTGTTTCCGCAAGCCGCCAAAGTCAGCACTGCAGCCGCCGTTACCATCGATGCAAGTAGTTTTTTCATTTTTATCCCTCTTTCCTTTTATTTACAAGGCTAACTATACACTGATTTTGTAACCGTATTCAACGATTATGAAAGAGCTTACTAAATTTGTCCAAAAATAGAAAAAAGTTACAATACCTTTCTTTTTTGAAAGCGTTTATAATAAAGAAGAGATATAGGGGGGATACCATGACTATTTTACGCACGGTCTTAGTCGTTGATGATGAGGCAACGATCCGAGATGGATTGAAACATATGATACGTTGGGAGCAAGAAGGGTTCCGTCTCTTAGGCGATGCAGCGAACGGGCAAGAAGCATTGGCGCTGATCCATGAGCTAAATCCCGACATCGTGATCACGGATTTGAAAATGCCACAAATGGATGGTCTTCAACTCACAACGATCATTCAACAACAATATCCAGAAGTCCATTTTTTGGTCTTGAGCAGCTACGATGATTTCCAATACGTCAGTCAGTCTTTTAGAAATGGTGCCATAGATTATCTTTTAAAACCGACACTGACACCGACACTCTTGTTGAAGACGCTGCACAACATCTCACAAAAGCTGTCACATACAAAAGGCTCCGTGACTGAGGAAACGCAGCTGCAAGAATCGTTGAATCGCTATTTAGCAGGGTATGAAGAACCGTTGGCTCCTTTAGCGGACTCTCTTGCATTGGGTCAGCCGCAACAGCAAGCCCAAATTTTGACCACCAATTTTAGCGGCTTTCGTGCCAATGATCAGCTGCTACATGCGTTGACAGAATTTACTCAATCACAACCGCAGGTAAAGACGCTCTTTTTTCAAACCAGTAATAAAGATGCCGGCTTAGTGATCAGTTATCCAGAAGGAACGAATTTTTATTCCGCTTTGAAAGAAACGTTGGAACAATTGCGTTTTACCGAGCCGGATGCCTTCTTTACTCTCAGTGTGCCCTTTCGAAAGATTGAACAGTTACGGGATCATTTTGTGACGCTTAAAGCCAAAAGCCAAGGACAATCGTTTTTTTATAAACGCCAACGGTTGGTACAAGAACACGAACTCTTTTTGTACATCGAAAGTGATCGCTTTGATACGAAGAAGTTCTTACGGGCTTTGTTAGACAACAACTTTTTGCTAGGAATCACCAGAATCGAGGAATATTTTAATGACATGATTTTATCCAATGTCGATCCGACATTTTTAAAACAGCAGGCCAGCAGTATTTTTTACACGTTACTCTCCCGCTTGGAAGAAGAATTTCCCACTGCTCCACGCTTTAGCCGCTTAAAAGCTGAATTTTTGCACGCTATCGGTCACGTGCAGTATTTGGAAGATTTTTCTGATTTATTGTTGGCGACCATCGATGATATTCGTCAACAGCTGACGACCTTATCACCGCTGGATGAAGATGATCTACTCGTTGCGATCCAGCGCTTTATTCAAGACAACTACACCAAAAGTCTGTCTTTGTCTGAACTGGCTGAAACCTTTCATTTTAGTTACACCTATCTTTCGGCTTTTCTTTCTGCAAAACTGAAAATGAGCTTTTCTGAGTACGTAAAGAAAACCCGCTTGGATAAAGCCAAAGAACTACTGACACAATCTGATCTGAATCTATCTGAAATCAGTGAAGCGGTCGGGTATTCGGATATCAGCTATTTTTCTCGTATCTTTAAGAAAGAATGTCAGGTCACCCCATCGAAGTATCGGCGGTTGAATCAATTATGAAAATCAACCAATGGATTCAGAAAAATGAATTATTCAGTCGGATCTTCCTCTTTGTTGTCGTCGGGGTCATTAGTGTATGTCTGCTAACCGTCGTCGTGATCTATGGTCGCTCGAAAGATGCCTATGTTGCTTCGTACCAAAGCTCCAATCAGCTACTTCTGGAAAAAATCCAAGAAGATTATGAGCGTCTGAACGAGAATATCCATCGGATTTTTGACATCGTCGATGAAAGCAAAGCCGTTGAAACATACTTAGAAGGCGACATGAATCAAGGCCGTACGATTTTAGAATTAAACGAGCAATTAAAAGACACCCGCTCTTTGTTTCAAGACATCCCCTCAAATTTAGTGTTGATTGGGGTCAACGGGGGTACTTTTTTCCAAAACGATGCGGTTCGCAATCAATCGGTGGATGATTTTCTCGCCAGTACCTTTATCCAGCAAATCAATGACAATGACGCCATCAGTCAGTATTATTTCTTGGACCAAGGCTTAAGTACCTCCACCAGCGACTCCCCTGGCTTGATGTACGTGCGCAAATTAATGAAAGAAGAAACGATTTTCGGCTATGCCCTGATTTTCTTAAAGGAATCCGATTTTTCTTCAATTTATCGTCAACTCTTAGATACCAGTCTTCACTCGATCTATATCGTCAATGAACAAAATCAAATTCTCTCCACTTCTGATCCGAGCCTTTTAGGCAAGCCGTTTGAAAATCATCTCGTCACGGTCAAAAGAGATACTAGCATCAATCAGCTGCCCCTTTATTCGTATCACTTTACTTTTTACGATGTCTTGGATGAATCGCATCTGGTACGCAATATGAATCTGATCAAGCCAGCTCTTTTGATTTCTGTCGTCAGTATTTTACTCTTTAGTCTGCTGGCATTTTGGATCATCCGCAACATCACCCAACCGATTTATCAGCTGATTGCCAAGCTGCCGGCGGTCACTCAAGGCGATTTCAGCGACAAGGTCACCATCAACGGGACGTATGAAACGCGAGAATTGGGGCGTGCCTATAACTTGATGCTGGAGGACTTGGAATCTTATGTCGATCATTTAATGGTCACAGAAGCCGAAAAACGCAAGTTCGAGATTCGTTCACTGCAAATGCAGATCCAACCGCATTTTGTCTACAACACCTTGACCGCTATCAAGTTTTTAATCTGGCAAAACGAACAAGAGGCCGCCACCCAAGCGATTGAAAGTTTTGTCCAATTGTTGCGGCATACCTTTAACCGCAAAGAGATCGTCCCTTTAAAAGATGAACTAGCGATCGTGGAAGAATACCTCGTTTTAATGAACGTGCGTTATGGCAATCGCATCCAATCGACGATTTTTTCAGAAGATGGCTGTGAAAATATTCTCGTACCGAAAATGATTTTGCAACCGATTATCGAAAATGCCTACCTGCATGCCTTTCCCGAAGAGGATTCAGGATTGATCCAGATTTTTTCTCGTGTCAGTAAGGAAGGCCTGAAAATTGAGATCATCGATACGGGCATCGGGTTCAATGAAGAGCACCCAACCAGCTCCGCGAACCACTTTGAACACTATTCGGGTATTGGCTTAGACAATATTGATCAGCGTATCAAGCTGCTCTATGGGGAAAAATACGGATTGACTGTAGAATCACGCATCAACGAAGGAACCACCGTTCGCTTGCTGCTGCCGATCCAGCGGGAGGAAAAAAACTGAAGCAAAGAACTGCGTCTGCACTTTGCCGTTAGCTTTTCAATGCTTCATTCACTACAAAAAACCTACCGTCCTTGATAAATACCCATCAAGAACGGTAGGTTTTGTTTCCTTATTCAAAGACGATCATTTCTTGTCCGTCCATGGTGATCATGCTGCCAAAAGGATGTCGTTGGGCGTTTGCAAAGCTTCGATTGCGAAACAGTACCTGAACGTTTTCCACCCCTTCCATACAAACTCGATAACCGCGTTCCTCTGGTTCAATAGAAATTTTTCCAGCTGGCACGCCCTGCTGATCACAGACTTCAGCAGAAACTGCTTCCGTTATTTCAAAGGCATGGATGGTGAGGTTTTCGGTGTAGTCATAGGCGGCGGTCTGTTCAACGCTTCCTTCAATGATCAGTGAATTCGGTCGTACCATCAACGGAAGATGGAAATAGTCATAGCTTTCTTCCCACCATTTTTGGCCTTCATAGCGTTTGTTGTCTAAATAATTTGTCCAAGTACCCGCTGGCAAATAGAACGGAACCTTTCCTTGCTCATTAAAAATCGGTGCAGCCAATAGGCGATCCCCTAGCATATACTGCTTATCAATGGCATAAACCGTCGGATCCTCTGGAAACTCTAGCATCAATGGACGCATCAGGGGAATGCCCGTTTTTGCAGTGGCTGCTGCTTGACGATAAATATAAGGCATCAGGCGATTTTTCAATTTTGAAAAAGCTTGACTGACTTTTGCTGCTTCTTCGCCAAAATTCCATGGTACCCGATATTCAACATTGCCATGGTATCGACTGTGGGTCGACAATAAACCAAATTGCGTCCAACGTTTATACAGGTCGGGGGTCGCTTGTTCTTCAAACCCGCCAATATCATGGCTCCAAAATCCGAAACCAGATAAGACAAAGGATAAGCCACCACGCAGAGACTCTGCCATCGAAGAATATTCAGATAAATTGTCGCCTCCCCAATGGACTGGAAATTTTTGGGAACCGACAGAAGCAGAACGGGCAAAAAGAACGGCTTGATTTTCCCGCATTTCCGCCAGCAGTTCAAAAACGGTTTCATTGTATAGATAGGCATAATAATTGTGCATTTTTTTCGGATCTGATCCGTCATAATAGACAGCATCTTCAGGAATCCGCTCACCGAAATCCGTCTTAAAGGAATCAACACCTAATTCAATCAATTCCTTTAAGCGATCTTTATACCATTGACGAGCCTCTGGGTTGGTAAAATCAATGATCCCTTGTCCAGCTTGCCAAAGATCCCACTGCCAGACTTCACCTGCTTGGTTCTTAATAAAGTACCCTTTCTCTTTGCATTCTTGATATACAGAGGCTTTTTGCCCAATGTAAGGATTGATCCATAGACTGACTTTTAATCCTTTATCATGGATTTTCTTTAGTAATCCTTTCGGATCAGGAAACAACTCATCATTCCATTCAAACCCACACCATTCAAATTCCTTCATCCAGAAACAATCAAAATGAAAGACATCAAAAGGAATATCACGAGCTTGCATTTCATCGATAAAGTGCATCACTGTTTCTTCACTATAATCAGTCGTAAACGAAGTGGATAGCCATAAGCCAAAAGACCATGCTGGCGGTAAGGCGGGTTTTCCTGTCAAGTCGGTGTATTTTTCTAGAATGGCTTTCATATCTGGTCCATAGATGATGTAATAGTCTAGACGCTGCCCCTCGACACTGAATTGCGTGCGGGAAACGTTCTCAGAAGCCACTTCAAAGGAAACCGCTTCGGGATGATCAACAAAAATACCGTAGCCTTTATTCGTCAGATAAAACGGAATATTTTTGTATGCCTGCTCGCTACCCGTACCACCGTCTTGATTCCAAATATCAACGGTTTGACCGTTCTTGATAAAAGGGGTGAACCGTTCCCCTAATCCGTAAACAAGTTCATAAGGATCTAGCGAAAGCTGTTCTCGCATATACTGTTTGCCGTCATTTCCCGAAATTTTTGCCTGTGCTTTAGGCATGGAAGAAGTCAACAATCTGTCTTCTCCAAAAAAGTCGATTTTAAAAGCCGCTTGTTTAGGGACTTTCGCTTCCAGTGATCCAGATTTGAAGATATACATGTCTTCTTTATCGGTATCGATCTTCACGTCTGCTGGTTGGGTATCCACTGTAAACGACGGGGCGTGCATTGTCTTGTCATGATGCACCAAACTGACTTTGATCACATCGTTTTGCGGAGTCGAGAACGTGAGTGTGGTTAAACCAAGGTTTAAGGTATCGCCACGCCGCTGAATCTCTTGATAGGGCAGATAAAGGGTCAATTGCTCCTTTTCTACCTTATGATCATAAGCAATTCGGGGATGTTCGAGTTGGACGCCTTCTTTTGCCAGCCAATAGCCATTTGTAAATTTCATCTTCTTTTCCTCCTACTTTACTGCACCATCTGAGATGCCTTTCACTACATGTTTTTGCAAGGCAATAAACAAGAGAATGATTGGCAGAACAACGATCACCAGAGCGGCTAGCGCTAAATGCCATTGCTTGTTAAATTCGCCGAAGAAATAAAACATCCGCAAGGGAATCGTATACATTCCGGCTTTATTAATACTTAATGAAGGCAATAAATAGTCATTCCAAAACCACAATGTATTCAAAACAATCACCGTTACCGTCGTTGGTTTCAACAAAGGCAATATTACTTTCCAATAAATCTGAAAGGTATTCGCCCCATCAATGATCGCTGCTTCATCCAGCGAACGTGGAATGCCTCTTAACGCACCATAATACAAAAAAGTCGACATACTGACAGCCAATCCCAAGTACATTATCATTAGACCCGGCTGATTTAACAAATTCATTCGTCCAAAAAGAGAAATCAGTGGAATCATGATCCCTTGAAAAGGGATCAGCAAGCCGATGGCAACAACAAAATAGAGGACTGAACTTAAGCGGCTGGTATTTCTCGATAAAGCGTATGCTGCCATTGAAGAAACAAAGACCACCAAGATCAAAGAACCGACAGTAATCAACAATGAATTCATTAAACTTCTGATGAAATCCAGTTTTTCTAACGCCTCTTGATAATTCTCAAAGGACAATCCGCCAGGCAGCGACAACGTACTCTGAAAGATCTCTGCTTTTGTTTTAAATGAATTGATCACGATCAAGAAAAACGGATAAAACCATAAGCACGCAAGTAAAAGACCACTTACGATCAGCAGACTGTGCTGCAGCTTTTTTTTCTTCTGCCGTCTACTTTTTGTATTCCCCTTTTTAGTAGAGGAGTGACGAGTCTCGATCATGCGCTGATCTCCTTTCTGCGGGTAATTGAGATTTGAATAATGGAAATAATGACAATGATCACCAGAAATATCATCGCTTTTGACTGAGCAAAGCCCATTTTTCTCATTGAAAAAGCTTCATTGTAAATATTCATGGCTGCCATCTGAGTCGAATTGAACGGTCCGCCCTGTGTCAACGCCAAGTTTTGATCATAGATTTTAAAGGCATTTGACAGCGTCAAAAACAATGTTACGGTAAACGCGGGCATCAGCATGGGTAGTTTGATTCGGAAAAAGACTTGTAGCGGATTGGCGCCGTCCATATCTGCTGCTTCTAAAATTTCTTCTGGAATATTATTTAGAAACGAAATATAGATCAACATCATATACCCGCTCATCTGCCAGACGAACAAGATAACCAAACCCCAAAAACCTGTTTCTGGTGTATTCAACCAGCCATTAAAAAAATTGATCCCAGTCAAATCGGCGATACTCTCGAATGCTTTGTTAAAAATAAATTGCCATATAAATCCTAGTATGATCCCACCAATTAAGTTCGGCATGAAAAAGACGGTCCGAAATAGAGTGGTCCAGCGTCCCAGTTTTTGCGTGACTAAAGTTGCTAACAACAGCGCGATGACATTGATCAAGATCACACTGTAAACAGAAAATTTCGCCGTGAACAACAAGCTGTTAATGAACGCCTGATCTTTAAAAGCGCGCAAGTAGTTTTCCAATCCGATAAAGTCGCTGATCGTATTGCCGTTCCAGTTGGTCAGTGAGTAATATCCCCCTGTAAATAAAGGAATAAACAGAACGACCAATAATGCGACGAATGCCGGTGCTAGCAGCAGCCAAAATGATTTTGAACGATTTGTTAACATACAGCTCCTCCTATGATTTCCTTGATTTTGCCTATCCTGCGCGCATCACTGCAGGATAGGCATCACTTTGGTTATTGACGTTCTTGCGCCCAGCTGCTTTTCAGCTGATCAGTAAACTCAGTCCATGAGATTTGATCGGCTGCATAAGCCTGGAACTGAACCCCAAAAATATTTTGTCCGTATCCATCTGGATAAGAGTTATGGACCCAAGGAACCGTTTGGCCATTCGTTAAATACGTATAAATGTCATTGGACAACGGATCAGAAATATCGTCACTGGAGAAGTTCGTATAAGCTGGAATAAACTCAAAATCATCGATGATCGCGGTCATCGCCTCTTCATCGGTATACATCCATGTCAAAAATTGTATGGAGGCATCGATCACTTCTTGTTCCTTATCTTTGTTGACACCCCAATACCAAGCTGGTCCGGCTACAATTTTGCTGCCGTCTCCCACTTGCATTGGGACGATCGCTAATTTTTCTTTTGCAAATGTATCATCCAAGCTGTTTAATGTAGGAACGATCCAATTGCCTTGATGAATGATGGCAACCTTCTCACTAGCAAATAATTCTTCGACTGACGTGCTGTAATCCATTGATTCCAACGGTTGAGCATTGTATTGGATCGCCAGATCAGCGTAGTCTTTCAGTTGTGCCTCATAAGTTAAATGAAGCTCTTTGGCTTCCAGTGTTTCTTTCAAGCTATCATTAAATTCAGGTGCAAAAAAGTTCGAACTGAATTGACTGGAAACCCATGTTTCACCGCCGCTGAAGCCGAATACACCGTCTAATCCTAACTCTTCTTTCTTACTATCTAACGTTTCTACTGCCTCCTTAAAATCGGCAAATGTTTCAATCGCTTCACTATCGATTCCCGCTTGCTGAAACAGCTCTTTATTGATCAGCCAACCGTAGCCTTCGATATTCATCGGCAAGCCATAGACTGTCTCATTCAGTGTTGCCCCTTCCAACGTTCCCTCAATTGCTTTTTGGGCTAATTCTGTTTCCCCAAGGTCATATAACTTGTGTTCCCATGTTTGCGTATCTGCTAGTCCCCCCAGCATAAAAATGTCCGGTTCATCACCAGATGAAAATTTTGATTGGAGAGCCGCTGTGGCGTCCGTTCCTCCACCTACAGTAGTCATATTGATTTTTATGTCCTCATGGCTTTCTTCAAAAGCCGCAACCAATCGATCCATCTGTTCTGCAGTCTCTGTCTTGATGTTAAAAACTTCTAGTGTTACACTACCATCATCTGAGGTACCGCTTCCAGAATTTCCGCAACCAGCAATTCCGATCACACTTAACATAGTAGCAGCCGTCAACAAAATTCTCTTTTTCATCATTGTTCCCTCCTCAATCAATTCGATCACAAATTGATTATATTGATATTTCGGCCCTTCTGTAATCGTTATCTTAACCGAAATACCTTGTAATATTGATGAAAATGGAGGAGACAGATGGTAACCCAACCCTATATTTTTACGCCAAACCCTAGTGAATATGATATTGATACTTCTTTAAAAGAGATCACAGAACATGGTGATAGCTTGTTTCCAGTGAGTGTTTATTTGACAAATCATCCTGCTGATCAAGCAAATATGATCCACACCCATTGGCATCGCGAGCTTGAGATCCTATATATTTTTCGAGGAAAGATGGAAATAAAGGTCGAAGGTGTTTCTTATATCGCTAAAGAAGGCGAGCTTGTATTTATCCCTGCCAATCAGCTACATGAGGCATTAAATTATCAACAAACAGCTTGTACCTTCTTTGCTATCGTCTTTGACGCGACCTTTATTGAGAGCCGCGTCTCTGATTTGATCCAGCAGTCCTATCTGGACCCGTTGCTCCATTCCGCGGATCAGCAAGCGATTCACATCACAAGTGATTTCGTTTCTCATATGAACATTCAACAGGCATTGACTCATATTATAGATTTATTTGCATTAAAGGAACCATTGTATGAGCTGGCGATCAAAGCGGAACTCTTTTTATTTATTAAATATCTTTGTCAAAATACCCAATACATTAATCGCAATAAGAAACCTATCGACAGTAAAAACAAACTCAATACGTACAAATGCAAGAAAATCCTACTTTTTATTGAAGAAAATTATCAACGCCCAGTGACACTTGAGGAAGTCAGTCAGTATATTGGCTATAGCAAAGAGCATTTCTGCCGTTTTTTCAAAAGAAATTTCCAGATGAGCTTTTTTACTTATCTAAATAAGTTTCGCATCAAAAAAGCGGAGTATCTCTTACTCCATACGGATTTAAAAATCATCGAAATCGCATTGGAAACTGGGTTTGATGATCCGAATTACTTTACGACACTTTTCAAAAGGGAGACTGCTTTGACCCCTTCCAACTATCGCAAACGACCGAGCAATACCACGAGTTTATAACTCTGAAAATCAATAAAACAAGGGTATTCCGCTAGTTGAAAAAGCGGAACACCCTTGTTTTATTTTTTATAAATTAACTGGCTTAAGCCAAATCTTCCCCATTTGTGGCAATCACTTTTTTGTACCAATAAAAAGATTGCTTCTTGCTGCGGACTAATGTACCATTGCCTTCATTGTCGCGATCGACATAGATATAGCCATAGCGTTTCTTCATTTCTCCGGTTCCTGCAGAGACCAAATCGATACAGCCCCATGAAGTATAGCCCAACAGTTCCACACCGTCTTGGTCAATCGCTTCTTTCATCGCAGCGATATGCGCACGTAGATAGTCGATGCGATACACATCATTGATTTTTCCATCTTCGTTTGGCGTATCCACCGCTCCTAGACCGTTTTCGACGATGAAAAGCGGCTTTTGGTAACGATCATAGAGATCATTCATCGTGATTCGCAAACCAAGCGGATCAATCTGCCAGCCCCATTCTGACGCTTCTAAATACGGGTTTTTAATGGTCGGGAACAAGTTGCCTTCCGTTTTCTCAACACCGGAATCTTCTGAAGCAGCAACCCGAGAGGCATAGTATGAAAAGGAAATAAAATCGACGGTATGGGCTTTTAATAAAGCCGCATCTTCGGCGGTTCGTTCCAAAGTGATTCCTTTATCAGCTAGCATCTTCAAACCATAATTTGGATATTCTCCTCGCGATTGCACATCGATAAAGAAATAGTTGCCGCGATCGCTTTTTTTGCTTTCCCAGACATCTTTCGGATTGCAGCTGTAAGGATAATAACTAGCCGCAGCCAGCATACAGCCAACTTTATTTTCTGGATCGATCTCGTGGGCGATTTTTGTTGCCAACGCACTTGCGACTAATTCATGATGAGCAGCTTGGTATTTAATTTGTTCTTCATTTTCGCCTTCAGCAAAGGTCAGCCCAGCACCGAGAAATGGGGCATGCAAAATCATATTAATTTCGTTAAAGGTCAGCCAGTACTTCACCAATCCTTTGTATCGAGTGAAGATCGCTCGACAAAGGTTTTCATAAAAGGTGATCATCTTACGGTTGCGCCAACCGCCATATTCTTTGATCAAATGGATCGGACAGTCAAAATGAGTGATCGTCACCAAGGGTTCGATTTGGTATTTACGGCACTCTAAAAAAAGTTCTTCATAAAAGCGCAAGCCTTCTTCATTAGGGGTTTCTTCATCCCCCTTCGGAAAAATTCTTGACCAAGCAATCGATAAACGATAGGTTTTAAAGCCCATCTCCGCAAACAAGGCGATATCTTCTTTGAAATGATGGTACATATCGATCGCTTCTTTGGCTGGATAGAAATACCCTTCTTCAAAAGCAAGCATCTCACGCTTGCCGGTAATAACTGCTCGGCGGTCCTTGCCAGTCGGAATTACATCGACATTGGCAAGCCCACGCCCGCCTTGATCAAACCCGCCTTCACATTGATTGGCGGCTGTTGCACCGCCCCATAAAAAGTTTTCTGGAAATCCCATGTCTTATTCTCCTTTTTTAGCCGATCACTTTGATGATTTGATCGCCAAACGTAATCGGGCCACTGTTAGCCGTCAAAATGTCCCCCACTTCAGTACTGTTTGTGATAACGATCGGCGTGATTACTGGATAGCCTTTTTCTTTAATAAATTCAATATCAAACGTAATCAATGGATCCCCGACTGTCACTTTTTGCCCTTTTTCTACTTGATAGGCATAGCCTTCACCATTTAATTGCACTGTATCGATCCCCACGTGGATCAATAGTTCAATGCCTTCCTCACTGGTCAAGCCAATAGCATGTTTTGAATCAAAGACTGCTGTGACAGTCCCGTTTACTGGAGCTAGCACTTCTCCGACGGTTGGCTCAATCGCTACCCCTTGGCCAAGAATCTCTTCCGAAAACATGCCGTCATTGACTGCTTGCAAGCTTTTTAGTTCCCCTTTTAAAGGTGCTTTGATCTCTGCGCCGCTGATTTGATGTGCGGGTTCTTGCGCTTTGTCTGTCGGTGTTGCTTCAGGTGCTTCTTCTGTGACAGGGTCTTTGTATAAGAATAATGTCGCAATAAATGTGATCACGATACTGATTGCCGCACCGATACAAGCATTGGTCAAATGACGTAAGGTGTCATCGCCGATATAGCTTGGCAAAGTCAACAGGCCTGGTGATCCGCCTGAGAAATTGCGGACACGCATGATTCCCATAAATAGACCACCAAATCCGCCACCGATCATTGCTGCATACAAGGGTGTTTTAAACCGCAAATTGACCCCATACAACGCCGGTTCAGTAATGCCGAATAGCCCAGTCAGACCAGCAGAAAATGCCAATTGTTTGATCGTAGAATCTTTTGATTTAAAACCAACGCCGATAGCTGCAGCTCCCTGACTGACGTTTGAAGCCAGCATGCCAGGGTAGATCACTGTGTCATAACCTGTGGTCATCCGGTTGTTGATACCGATAGGAACCAATCCATAGTGGGTACCAGTTGCCACGAACAATGGCGTGAAGGCACCAATCAGTAATGGAACGATCCATGGGCTAACCGTTTCTAAGGCTTGGATCCCTGTAGAGATCGCTTCACTGATCATGTAGCCTAGAGGGCCTAAAGCAACTAATGCTACTGTCCCTACGACGAAGATCGTTAGCAACGGTTTGCTGAAGAATTTGATTGCTTTTGGCGAGACTTTATCGGCGATCGGTTCAACGTAAGACATGAACCAAACACTCAAGATGATTGGGATAACCGATGATGAATAACTCACTGGTGAAATCGGCAAGCCGAATAAATGGATGCCGCCGCCTACCTCATTGACTGCTGTCACCATCGCGATAAAGTTCGGATGGAGTAAAATCCCCCCCACCATCATAGCTAAGTACATATTGGCTTTGAATTTTTGTGCAGAAGAAGCAGCCAGCAAAATTGGCAAGAAGTAGAACGCCGCATCCGCCATAAAGTTTAATATTTGGTAACTTTGACTCTCTGCCGTCAAGACATTGAAGACCACTAGCAATGAAAGAACCGCTTTTAGCATCCCAGCTGCCGTGATGGCTGGTAATATTGGAGTGAAGATCCCGGTGATCGTATCGATGACTTTCGCAACACGTCCGCGATCGTCTTCTACTGTTTCTTGGTCACTAGTCAAATTGGTTTGGGCAGTGATTTCGTTGTAGACATTGCCAACATCACTACCGATGATTACTTGGTATTGCCCACCTTTATTGACCACACCCATGATCCCTGGTGTATGTTTTAAAGTACTTTCTTGGGGTTTGCTATCATCTTTCAAGTTGAAGCGCAAGCGGGTCGCACAATGGGTCAAGCTTTGGATATTTTCTTCCCCACCAACATTGGTGATGATCGTTTTTGCTAACTCTTTGTAATTCATGTCGTTCCTCCTATTTTGGTCTTTCGCTTGTTTTTTGTGTGTCAAACCATAAAAAAATACCTAAACAAACCCCTTGGGAGTTCATTTAGGTATAGCCTGCCAATCCAGTAACAATCCTAAGCACTTGTTATTCGTTTGATGTGTATAGTTAAATAGATCAATTCGTCTTCTTCTAACGGTCTACCGAATTCTTTGTTGATGTAGTCACTGATTTTCAACGCACACGCATATTCCTTCATGTAGCGGTCTTTCAACATAAAAATAAAACTGCCGGTTCCTGCATCATCGAGCTTTGTACCGCTGAATAAGCGCTGGACAAAAAATTTCAAATGGGTCACAAAGCGCTCGTAGTTCAATGAATACTCATCAAGATCCATTGAAAAATGATATTTGACGATGTTTAGGATATGCTGAATGATCTTCGCCATTTCCGATACTTGACTGACCTGCGCCATATCCAACTCAGCATTGACGATGTGCAGAGCAATGAAGCCGGCTTCATCTTCCGGCAGCTCGATCGCCAAGCGATTTTTAATGATCGATAACGCTTCTTTGCCAATGAGGTATTCATGGTTATAAAACCGCTTGATCTCCCATAGCAAGGCATTTTTGATTTCCATGCCGTTTTGATAGCGCTCGATAGCATAATTGATATGATCGGTCAGCGTCAGAAACAATTTTTCGCTCAACTTTTTCCCAAGGGAAACTTTTGCAAAACTGATGATCTCATTCGCTGCTTGAATATGTTCGATAGGGATAGAAGAAAGTAATTGGGTTAGTTTTGTGACATTCCACTCTTGTGTACTGAGATAGACTTTTTCAATCTTGGTATCGTCGATCGCATCGCCCGGCTTTTTCTTAAAGCCTAAGCCTTTGCCCATGACGACCAATTCTTGTTTTTCCTCATTCTCAGAAATCACAATGTTGTTATTGATCACTTTTGTTACGTTCATTTTAACGACCCTATTCTTCTTTAGATTTCTTCACACAAAAAAATAGGTATAGCCCGCCTAAAGCGGTAACAATCCTCAGAGCCAGTGTAGCATGAGAAAAATCACTCGTCAATGGGGATTTTCAACCGCTTGTTTAAAAGCAGAAAACAGCGCTGCTGCCATTTGACTCTTTGGCAGAACGCTGTTCACTGGTTTATAAATCACTAGCTCTCTTGATGAGAGGTAAAATTAGATACGGTTTTCGTGGTCAGCAGTTTTAACTAAGTTTGCTCCCACCATACCACCGATTGACGTAAGAGCGAGTCCTAAGACCATTGCCACAAAGCCCCAAATAGACGCTTTGGCTGTTGCATCACTTGCTTCTTCCGCTTTTTGACGAGCGTCTTCCACTGCTTGGTCAATGTCTTGTTTGGCTTGTTCAAGATTTTGTTGTGCATTTTCGATTTGTTTTTGTGCTTCATCAGAAGCATCTTGTAAGCCGTTCACGATATTGTTCGTTGCTTCTTCCGCTTCTTGTTGGCTTAGATCTGTGTTTTGAGCCACTGCATTTGAGATTGCTTCTTTATCGACTGAATCACCGATCGTTGTAGCACGATCTTGTAATTTGCTTGCTAAATCATCAATGATTTTATCAGCATCATTTGGATTGGTTGCAATGTCTTTGCCGGCATCTTTGATGTCGTTCGTCGCATCAGACAATTGATTTTGCAAGTAGTCTGGTTGCAATTCAGGAACATCGGTATCTTGTAAAACATCATTGACATTCGCTTGTAATTCATCTGTATTGACGTCTTCCATGTTTCCTGTTATTTCATCGAAGGCTTTTGAAGCGACATCGCCAGCACCTGAGGCAACTGTTTCAACGCCACTGCCAACAGCAGAAGCAACGTTTCCTAAAAGTGAACCGACTACAGAAAATGCACCGATCGTTAAGTAAGAGAGCATAACCATCATCACGATCATACTAGTTGCCCATGTTAAGAAACCATGAACCAATCCAACACGTCGAGCCGCCACACCTGAAACAAAACCTGCACCGAATAATGCCAAGACAAAGGTAATGACTGTCCAAATCAATAATCCTGTACCCACACCATCTAATGGATTATTTGATGTTGGTTCCACCAAACCAAAACCGATTGCTGAGCCGATCATTGACAGTGTCATGAACAATGCGATAAATGTTACGACCCCTGCAAAGATAGAACCCCAAGACAAATTATAGCCTGCCTCCCGCTCATCTGAACCTAAATAATTTCTGAATCCTTTTTTCATCATTACATCCCCTTTTTGTTTTTTTAACCTGTATTCAGTCTAACAACTGATTGTTTTTTTATCAATCAACTCGACTTGCGCTATCTTTTTGTAAGAAAAATGAATGATTCTGAATTGTTTGACTATTTATTAAAATAAAACAAAAATTCATTCGTGTATTTTAACTAAAAAAATCTTTCCACGCTCTTTCTTTCGATTACAGGCTTGTTTCTCACATTCTTCTCTTGATTCGCTATTTTGAAGCTAACAAGGTTTCATTAGAGAAAAAAACAGCTTTTCTCAACGTGACCCAAATGAGTGGCAATCGCGAAAAACCACCTTTGCCCAAGGCAAAGGTGGTTGTCTGCTTATTATTCTTCATTTAGTCGATCTGGCATCATGTTTTCCATAAAACCCCAAACGCCATTTTGTAATACGAGTTCCTCACGTTCGTAAGTAGAAACCGTGGTGCGGATCAACTCATCTTGACCGTCTAAGACTTTTTGTCCCCAATGAGGATCGATCAACAATGCCCGCCCCACTGCAACAAAATCTGCATGTTCTAGCAAGCCCGCGGCATCTTTCGACGTTCGGACATCCCCTACACCAATCAAAGGAACCCGCTGAGCGATTTTTTCATAGACATACGCCAACATTGATTTTTCTTGATACGCTTTTGAAATCGATTTACGGGTATAATCCGCAAGAGAAATGTGCAGATAGTCTAATCCTTTTTCTGCCAGTTGGTCCACTAAGAACAACGTATCTTCAAAGCGAATCCCTGGTTCTTCGAATTCTTCCGGTGAAAACCGATAACCGACGATAAACTCCTTCACACCTGATTGGTCTACTGTTTCCAATACTTCATCGACGAGCTTCTCAATAAAACGATAACGGTTCTCTAGTGAGCCACCCCATTCATCGGATCGACGATTTGAGTGAGGAGAAAAGAATTGTTGAATCAAATACGTATTGGCTCCGTGGAGTTCTACGCCATCAAACCCCGCCTTGATCGCCCGTTCGGTAGCTTTTTTAAAGTTTTCAATAATCGCTAATATCTCATCCACCGTAACTTCTCGGGGAACTTGGGCATTTGGTCGTTCAGCTGCAACCGCGCTGGCGGATATGGGTTGTGTGCCTCGTAGAACTGAGTCATCCGTCATCCGACCGGCATGAAAAATCTGTAAAATGGCTTTGGTCCCATTTGTTTTGATGGTGCTGGCTAATTTGCTTAATCCAGGTAAAAAGGCATCGTCATAAGCGCCTAATTCCCCTTCCCAGCCCTTGCCATCTTCTTGGACATTGGCTGCCGCTGTGATGACTGCTCCGACTTCCCCAGAGCGTAAGCCATAGTAAGCCAACTCATCTTTCGTAATCACCCCATCAAAGAAGGACATCTTGGTCGTCATTGGTGCCATAATGATTCGATTTTTCAACTGTAATCCGCGCTTAAATGTTGCTTTGTCTGTTACATTTCGCATGGGTTTCCCACCTTTTCCATTGGATTCATTTCGCTTTGTAAATCTGACTGGCTTCGTTACCTAAGGAGATCCCTAAAGCAAATCGGTGCATTTTTTTCTCTTTTGCCAAAATATACATGCACATGCATCTATATTACAAAAGAATCAAGGAGAAAACAAGTGAAAACATCTTTAGTCTAGCATTTCCTCCAAGACTTTTTCAAAAACGACTTTTGAGCGCTGCAGTTTCTTTTCCCCTGATTGGGTCAAATCAATATAGATCCCCCGCTTATCCTCTTGACAAGAATGCCGTTCGATCACACCACACAGGTTGTCTTCCATGCGCATGATCATGCGTGACATCGCACTTTGACTCAAATCAAAATGGGCGATCAAATCGTTGAGGCGCATGCTATGATTGGGGGTCTTTTCTAAGTAATAAAGCACGTAATACTCATTCAAAGACAGATTGCTTTCTGCTTTGAGGGCTTGTTCCAAGCGAGCTTCGATCGCTTGATGCTGATTCGTGAAGGCTAACCATTGGCCCATCCGTTCTTTTTCCATCCTCTTCACCACCCCATTCTCCTATACCAAGGTATTTTAATCTAGATCCCTGCGTTACGCAAGCCGCCAGAAAGCTTCGCCACTATGGCTGAAACTTTATTATACAAAACTAGCCAGCTGCTGCGGACGTTAATGAATATTTTATGATAGAATTGACGAAAAATTCAGCAAAAACTTCCTATTCTTTTTCAGTGTTCTGGATTACAATATCTTTAACATTAAAGAATATTTAAACGCTATGTCAGCAAAATTGTGCATTTCGCTACAATAGTTTGCTTGTTTTAGATGCTTTAGTATTCTAAGGAAAGGATGAAGTAAACAATGAAAAAAACATTTTCTTTGATTGGCACACTGACGCTCGTCAGTCTGGGGCTTTTGACAGGCTGTAACAACGAAAAAGATACCGCGCAATCAACAAGCGAGCTAAGTCAGAGTCGTGTGTCTACTGAAAGCAAAAAAAGCACGACGGCGCAAACGACTGAAAGTAGTTCATTCGATTCAACCTCTACTTCAAAAACTTCAACCACAAGCCAGCAATCGACGGATCACTCTGACGCAACGCAAACAACAGCAAGCTCAGTATCCACCAATGAGTTTCCATATGCCGTTGATCTTTCCCAATATGGCCCTTCACTGACTTTTTATTTCCATGGCGTCAATGTACCAGATGCTGTCACGATTCAAAATACGAGCCCATTGATCATTTCGATCGGCGACAGCGCAAGCTATGAAGCACAAGTCGATACGATCGCAACAAAAGAGATTCGCGTGTTTTCTGCGAAAAACAATGAGATTCGCACAGTAAAAGTGAACACTCAGTTGACCTTTTCGAAAGGGATCACTTCCAATGGAAATCCTGATTTTAACCAAAACCTGTACCTATTTACAAATAAAGAGGGTGGTCTATCTTTAATCACACCAAATTATGCGGGGAATGTCAGCGATGACCAACGAGATGTGATGTTAGAAGTACTTCAATAAACGAAAAACAGGGAAACGAAGCGTGCTTCGTTTCCCTGTTTCGTTACCCGATCATCACGGTTTCATCAGGATATTTGTAGCCGGCTTCTTGTTTGTTGGCTTTTTTCATCAGTGAAAAAGCAACGGTCATGATGCCAACTCGACCAATGAACATCAAAAAAATGATCAATAGTTTGCCAAAAACCGACAAGTAAGGCGTCAACCCCATGGTCAACCCCACGGTTCCAAAAGCGGAAAAAACTTCAAAGGCAATGGTTGGTAATCCAAAGTTTGGGTTTTGTGGCATACGCTCAGTGATCGACAATAAGAAAATCGCTACGAAGCATAACGTCAAGGTAAGGAAGAACAACGTAAAGGCACGCGATACAGCAGATTCTTTGATCGTGCGACCGAACACTTCCGCTCGACTGCGCCCTTTCAATAAACTGCGGATCTTGATGATCAAGACTGCAAACGTCGTTGTCTTCAATCCCCCAGCCGTTGATCCCGAGGTCCCGCCGATATACATTAAAATCATCGTCAGCATCAAGCCTGCTTGACTCATTTGTCCGTAATCAATACTGAAAAATCCCGCGGTTCTTGGGGTGACCGCTAAGAAGAGGTATTGGAAAAAACGTTCGATGACCGAGTCACCCGTGATCAACTGTGAATTGGCTTCGGTCAAAAAGAACCCTGCCGTTCCAAAAACCACCAAAACGATCATAGCGATCCATGCCAAGCGACTATGCAGGGACCGTTTTTTGGACGCCGTATGCAGGAGATCGAACCAAACGAGAAACCCAAGACCGCCGGCAATGATCAAGAAACTGATAATCCCCAGCACAAATGGGTCATTTTGAAACCCTACCATGCTGTTGCCGAACAAATCAAACCCAGCATTACAAAAGGCCGAGATCGCATGAAAAACGCTGTACCAAAGGCCTTGCTCCCAACCAAAACGGGGCACGAATGCAAAAGCCAGCAAGATAATCCCGCTGACTTGGATCAAAAAGGCGATCCGAATCAGGTACCATGCCAAATGGATCTCTCCAGACATCCGATCCAGGTTCAATGATTCCCGCAAAATCATCCGGGTACTAAGATGGACTCTTTTTCTCGCCAAGATGTAAAAGAAGACGGGAATCGACATGAAGCCGATCCCACCGATCTCAATCAACATCAGCAAAATCCCTTGGCCCCAGAGATTGTAATGGTCGGCTACTGTCAAGGTCGAAAGACCCGTCACGCAAACAGCCGATGTGGCAGTAAACAGTGCATCTAAAAAGTTGGTACCTTCACCACTTTTGGTGACAGCCGGCAGCATCAGTAAGCCAGTTCCTGCCAATATCAGCAAAACGAAGACCAGTGTGACGATCTGCGGAATCAAAAAGCGTTGCGATGCCAGCTTTTTTTTCAAACGATTTCTTTTTTTCATTTTCATTTCCTTTGACCTTTTGCAAAAACCAATGGCTTGGTAATCCTAGTTTATTGCAGTTGTTTTTCACTTATCATACCATTTTATTTTGATTTATTCTTCACTTTGATCATTCTTGTTACGTTTGCTCGTTCATTTTCTTCCAGCCGCATTTTGATTCCATAAATGGCTTCTTCCAGCTCGGGAATCGTCAAATATTCTAGGGCATTGACGCGTCGGCGAGTACGTTCGATTTCCCCTGCCATCAATTGACAGGTCTTTTCGATTTCCGTTAGCTCCAACAGCTTCGGCATGGCGTCGGTAAAACGGGCGACCGCATTATCTAACGGAACATTGGAATTCAAAAAGCCATATTCGATCGGCGCTTGCATCACCGTATCGTCATAATCAAAATGCATCACTGGCACTTCCACACTCATGATATTTTTCGTGGATAACTCAAGGGAGACCTCAGTTGCTGGTAAAATAAACATTTCTTCAATGTATTTTTCATTGATCGTGGCATTGGCTAAGCGAAATGCCTTCATGGCACGCTGCAATTGTTCTTCTACTTCTTTACGCAAGTGGTCATTCTTTTTGATCAATTCAATAAATTGACGCATGAGTTCGTCTTGTTTGTCTTTTAATAATTTATGTCCGCGTTTGGCTGTCGCCAATTGTTTGCTGAGGCGCGACAGCTCCATGCGGGTTGGATTAACGGTTTTTTGCGCCATTGTTCTCCTCTCCCGGTAAGTATTCCGCCAGTAAGGCATCGCTGATCCGCTTCAGTTCGACTTTTGGCAGCATCGCCAACAAGTCCCACCCTAATTCCAAGGTTTCGATAATCGAACGGTTAGTGCGGTACCCTTGGTTCAAGTATTCATTTTCGAAGCGTTCCGCAAATTTGGCATAGGTTTTATCTACTTCCGACAATGCCGATTCTCCTAAAACGACTGCCAATTCCTTGGCTTGCTTTCCTTGAGCATACGCAGAAAACAACTGGTTCATCGTTGCGGCATGGTCTTTACGTGTCTTGCCTTCGCCGGTCCCTTTATCTTTTAACCGTGACAATGACGGCAAGACATCGATGGGCGGCTGGATGCCGTTTTTATACAAATCACGAGACAAGATGATTTGTCCTTCGGTGATATAGCCGGTCAAATCGGGAATCGGATGGGTTTTGTCATCTTCTGGCATGGTCAAAATCGGCAGCTGGGTCACTGAACCTTTCAAGCCGCGAATCCGTCCAGCACGTTCATATAACGTGGATAGATTGGTATATAGATACCCAGGATAGCCGCGACGTCCTGGCACTTCACGACGAGCAGAGGAGATCTCCCGCAAAGCTTCACAGTAGTTGGTCATATCCGTCATGATCACCAAGACATGCATGCCCTTTTCATAAGCCAAGTATTCGGCCGCCGTCAGTGCCATTCGGGGAGTAGCGATCCGCTCGATCGCTGGGTCATTGGCTAGATTCATAAAGACGACAGAATGGTCGATGGCACCCGTTTGACGAAAATCTTCCATGAAATATTCAGCTTCTTCAAAGGTGATCCCGATGCCAGCAAACACAACAGCGAAATCATCTTCTGAATTCAACACTTGTGCTTGACGCGCAATTTGCGAAGCCAATTCTTTATGAGGCAGACCAGATCCAGAAAAAATCGGTAGCTTTTGTCCCCGAACGAGCGTATTCAAGTGGTCGATCGATGAGATCCCCGTTTGAATAAACTCATCAGGATAATCCCGCGCTGCTGGATTGATCACTTCGCCGTTGATGTCCATAAATTTTTCTGGGACGATCTCTACTCCGCCATCTTTGCCCCGACCTAAGCCGTCAAAGACTCGCCCGATCATTTGCTCGGAAACGCCTAATTCCAAAGGATGTCCTAAAAAGCGGACCGCAGATTCCCGCAAATTGATCCCGCCGGTTCCTTCAAAAATTTGGACCAACGCTTTGTCTTCTTGGATCTCAAGTACTTGTCCTTGCCGCGTTTCTCCGTTTTGCATGCGGACTTCGATCAACTCTTCGTATTTGACACCGGAGACGCGATCGACGGCCATCAATGGTCCGACGACTTCTCCAATCGTTTTATATTCCTTGATCATCAGTGCGGTCTCCTTTCTGTAAAATTTCTTTCATCGTTGCTTTGATCTCTTGATGCAAAGCAGGAATTTTTGCTAATTCTGCTTCAGGCAGGTACTTCATACGTGCCACTTTGTCTCGCAATTCTTCGGTCCCTGCATAGATTTCTGAAAGATACGCACCTAGTGTCAACGCATCTTCCGCTTCTTTGTGGAGCAGCAAGATCGTTTCCAGCATTTTGAACTGCTTTTCACGAGAGGTAAACGTATCAACGTCGTCAAAAGCGTTTTGCTGCAAGAAATCTTCTCGCAAAGACTTGGTGGTTTCTAGCAATAACTGATCTTTTTCGGATAAAGCGTCGATGCCGACAAGTCGAACGATCTCTGACAACTCAGATTCTTTTTGCAGCATCCGCATGGCTTCTGTTACTTGTTTGGACCAATCTACTTGCATTTGTTGGTCCAAAAAGGCACCCAATTCGTTTTCGTATAAAGAATAGCTCTTCAACCAATTGATCGATGGAAAATGACGCTTTTGCGCTAAGGTGGCATCTAAGCCCCAAAAGACTTTAACGACCCGCAACGTATTTTGGGTAACTGGTTCTGAAATATCACCGCCTGATGGTGAAACAGCGCTGATGGCAGTGATGCTGCCTTCTTGATCAGAACCTAAGCAAATCGCTTTTCCAGAACGCTCATAATACTCTGCCAAGCGGCTGCCTAAGTAAGCCGGATACCCTTCATCCCCGGGCATTTCTTCCAGACGACCAGACATTTCCCGCAGTGCTTCTGCCCAACGTGAGGTGGAATCCGCCATGATCGCCACGGAATACCCCATGTCTCGGAAGTATTCCGCAATCGTGATCCCAGTATAAATCGACGCTTCCCGAGCGGCTACCGGCATATTGGAGGTGTTAGCGATCAACACGGTTCTCGCCATTAAAGATTCACCACTGCGAGGGTCGATCAACTCTGGGAACTCGTTCATTACATCGGTCATTTCATTGCCGCGTTCGCCGCAGCCGACATAGACGACTAGGTCGACATCCGCCCATTTGGCGATTTGGTGCTGAACGACAGTCTTCCCTGCACCAAAAGGTCCTGGAACGGCTGACGCCCCGCCTTTAGCGATTGGAAAGAAGGTGTCGATCACTCGCTGGCCAGTAATCATTGGTTCGACTGGATTCAGTTTTTGCTTTACAGGACGACTATGACGAACGGGCCATTTTTGCAGCATCGTGAAAGACCGTTCTCCTTTGGGTGTATCTAAAACATAAATCGTTTCATCGATCGTAAATTCCCCCGCATAAACAGCCTTGACTGTTCCTGAAACGCCATGAGGAACCATGATCTTGTGATTGATCAATGGTGTTTCTTGCACGGTGCCGATGACCATCCCGGTACTGACTGCCGCGCCGACTTCCACAGTCGGTACAAAAGGCCACTTTTTCTCATGATCCAACGCAGGCAATTGCACCCCACGCGTCAAGAAGTTGCTTTGGGTGACAGACATGAAGGTTTCTAAGGGACGTTGGATGCCATCAAACATTTGTGACATGATCCCAGGCGCCAATTCTACGGATAGCGGTTCGCCGGTGGTTTCGACTGGTTCACCAGGTCCGATCCCGGACGTTTCTTCATAGACTTGGATCGAAGCGACGTCGCCGCGCATTTCGATGATCTCACCGACCACGCCTAAATCTCCTACATAACAGATATCTTCTAAACTTGCATGGCCCATATTTTTGGCTAACACCAATGGACCGGATACTTTAATAATTGTTCCTTTTTCCACAACATCGGCTCCTCTCTATAGTATGTTTTGCCCAACTGCTTTTTCGACATTTTCTTGAATCATTCGTTTGCCGATTCCTCGGGAACCATCGTAATCAGGGATCAAGATGACTGCAGGTGTCATTTTTTGTTGGACTTTTGCTAATTCATCGGGAATCAGCTCTGCACATTTTTCAGTCAGGTAGATGATCGTACTGTTCTTCATTAATTTTGCCAGCGCCTGCTTCACTTCTTTTTCTTCCGAGGCATAGCAGACCTGAAAGCCAAATAGTTGAAAAGGAATGACGGATTCTTTCTCGCCGATCACGCCGATTTTATGAGTCATAGTGCCGCATCCTTTCTCTGATTTGTTCTTCCGTAAAGCCGCTGCGTTTGCCTACCAGCAAGATACGCAGATTTTGCAGTTCCAAAACCTTAGCATTCAAAAATGCGAGTAAAGGCAGTGGTCCTAAAGCATCCGTTTGAGCTTGACCATAGCTTTCTGTGATCAAATTGTCTTGTAAAAGTGCCAAGCCAGCAAAGTCGATCACCTGTTCATGAATCAAAGGTCGCAACACTTCCTGATAATCACTTTCTAATAAGAAGGCTAAAAAGTCGCTATAGGACGCATCCGCAAACGCTAAAAATTCTTCTTTCGGGATACTGCCGACACTCACTAGGACTGCCTCCATAAAACTGCGCGATCGTTTTTGAAGTACACAACGAGCGGCGATCGTTAGATTGGTCAGATCGATCATCTTGATTACAGCTTCTTGTAGCTCAGGGATCTTGATTTCATCTGCCAGTCGCCGTTGTTCATGTAAATACCGGCGATCGTAAATGATATCGATGCCTTGCAGCACGGCGCCGCCTTCTAAGTACTCCCGCACCTCTTGGATCGTAGTCACGATTTTCTCAGGCAATACCTCTGAGGTTCCCGTTTTGATGGCGGTCCGACACTCATCGATCGTGTAAAAACCATCTTCGATCAGTAGATGATTATAATCTTTTTTAGTGACTGACTCTTTGGTCAAGACTTTTAGATTATGGAAAGTAAAAGGCATCATATACAGTCGGAGGATCTCTTGATCAGGAACCAACTCGGCCAATTCTTTGATCGTCTTTAACAATTCTTCATCGAGATAGGTTTCGAATCGTTCATGAAAATCCGGCTTCAAATAGCGTTGATAATGGGTCTGCTGCAAGACAGCTTCGACTTCAGCAAACCCTTTTGCCGCAATCATTTGCTCGACTTCTTGCGACTTTAACAACGTCATCTCTTTCAGCCGAATGATTGGATTCAATTGATGATAGTTCCTCATGGATCAACCTCCTTGTTGTATGATCTGCAACCACCGTTCTCGGGTTTCTTTCTTGTATTCATCAAGCAGTACCTGATAGGTAAAATTGTATTGAATGCCGTTGTCATCTACCAAAAAGCCCGCTTCTGTCAATGGTGCGCCTGCTTTGATTTGATACGGTAGTTTTGATTGACAAGACGTAAGCCAAGCGGCATCTAGATGGGCTGCTTGCTCAGGACCAGCGTGGAAGGTCACCGTCCCACTGATCGGCAACTGCTGCAGCACATTTTCAGCAAATGACTGCAGCTCTTCTGGCGTCCAGGCAACCATTTTTTGATACGCTTGCTCAAAAAGTTGTGTCAGGTATTCGTTTTGTTTCACCATTTGCTGCTGCTTAGCGGCACTTGCTTGGCGATTCAGGGCTTGCTGATAATGTTTTTCGGCTTGCTTTTTTGCTTGCTGGGCACGAAGCTGCAAGTCCGACTCTTTTTTCGCCCAGTCACGTGCCATCGTTTCACTGATCCTAGCACGTTCAGCGGCAGCCAAACGTTCCCGTTTTGTCTGCGCTTCTTGGTCTAGTTCAGCAATCATTTTGTCGATTGCGTCCATACCTTCGCCCCCTTTAAATCGTTCCTAAAAGTAAGAAAGAAATAACAAAGCCTAAGATGGCATACATCTCAACCATTACTGAGAACATGACCCCTTTAAAGAAATGCTCTGGTTTCTTCGCTAAAATTTGAATCCCAGCTGCAGCGACCTTCCCTTGGGCCATTCCTGAGAATAAGCCAGTAAAGGCAACTGGCAGCGAGGCCATCAAATACGCCATACCAGTCACTGTCGACATTTCACCACTTAAGCTACCATAGATCATAAACGCAATAACGAATCCGTATAGCCCTTGCGTTCCGGGAAGTAATTGTAAAATCAAGGCTTGTCCAAACTTCTCCGGCTGATTCGTCGTTAAGGCTGCCGCTGCTTCACCAGTTTGGCCCACCCCTTTGGCTGAACCGATCCCAGAAAAGATCGTAGCGATCCCCATTCCGATAATTGCAAACACCATACCACCATTATTATTAATTAAGTAATCAATCATTTATTGTCTCCTCCATTTTCTTTATCAAAATCAACGTATTTCTCACTTGGCTTGAAGGTTTCAAATTGGCGCCCCCCACCAGTGAAAAATTTTCCGAAAAACTCTACATATTGTAAACGTGCGGCATGCACATATGCACTCAGTAACGATAAAAAGATGTTTAAAGCTTGTAGAACAACCAATAAGAGAATGCCTACAGAAAAACGAGCGGCTGGCGTCAAGTAGCCCACCAATAAGTTGAAAGCTGCTGCGATACTCCCACCGGAGATCCCTAATGCCATCAAGCGGCTGTAGCTGACAAAGTCGCCGATGTAACTGGTCACACCGTACAAGTCATACAACCCAAAAAAGAAGCCGCCCACTTTGGTTTTCCCTTTCAGAATCGGTACCACGATGATCAATAAGGCACTAAAGCCTGCTAAAATCAAGCCGACGGTTGTTAGTGCTGGGACATCGATCAAAAGATTGCCTGCGGCTGCCACTAAAAGACCACTCAAAAGTCCTAGCCACGCAAAGCCATCGTTGACTGCACCTAAAAGATCCTTTTTGCGGATATGTTCTTTGGCTGCTAAATAAAGGCCTGTAAACAGTTGGATCCCACCAAAAATCATGGATAGACCAAAGATCGCCATAAAATCTTCGGAAGGTGATAAAAGTTGGAAGGGCAATGTAGCGCCAAAGAAAGAGCCGTAGACTGCGCCCCAAATCATAGTTGGCACGGACAAAATCTGGAACAATTTCAGAAACCGTTTGGTCCCTTTGGGCAAACGCATGGCGTGCAGCCCGATCGTGGTCGCTACAGCCATTAATGCACCATAACCTAAGTCAGCCACCATCATACCAAAGAAAACATAGTAAAAGGGCGTCATCCATGGGGTTGGATCGATCTCATCGTATTTTGGCAGGCTATACATCTCCGTCAACATTTCAAAGGGTTGAATAAACGAGGCGTTTTTTAGCTTCGTTGGCACTTGATTGGCAGCAATCTCCTCTGCAGTGGGTTCTTCAAACGAATAGTAAATCTCGTTGGCAAAGGATTCTTGGACCATTTCCGCCACTAACGGTTGATCCTTTTCTGCGATCCAGCCGCGCAAGAGGGCAAAGGTCTGACCAGCTGCTAAGCGCTGTTGCATCATTGCCCGATTCTCACGAGTCAAAAACAGTTCTTCCGCTTGCTGTAACAGGATCAGCCGTTGTTTGTGCTGACTGATTTCTGTAATCAGTTCTTTGCGCTGCTGGGTCAAGGAAGTCAACGCTTGTTTCGCGTTTTGCAAAACCACTTTTGGTGATTCGGATGTTAGACCGGTTTCTTTCTTCACCCCATATCGGTGAAACAATTGGAACACTTGCTCTTCGATCGCTGCTAAAAATAGGCAGCTGAAATTGACTTTTTTTGGCTCAGAATAGATCACTTCGATATGAACCTCTTCCAATTGTCGCAAGGCTTCAGCTAGATCTTCCCAGCGTGGGCCTTCGACACGCCCAGCAAAAAAACTTGTATGAGCAGGTGCTTCGATCTCCAACGGCACGTCAAGATTTTGCCACTGTGTCGCCCATTCTTCCGTCTGCGTCGCTGCTTCGATCGCTTCGATCGTCTCTACCCAGCGCTCTTGCAAATTCTCGACTTCAACCAGCTCCGTCAATGCTGCTGCTTCATCGAAGCTTGTTTCAAAGTCCGACAGCCGCAAGGCATCTCGTTGCCATTCTATGCCTTTTTTCGCATCACCATTTTGGCGAATAAAGCGGATTGCTTCTTGCAGTCGACGAATCATTGGTTGGTGAGAAGCACCTTCTGGGGTGGCTCCTGCAAAAAATTCCCGTAGCCAAGTTTCGTTCGCTTCCTGCTCAAATACGTTCTCGATTTCAACAAACTGCATCGTTTGCAGCTTCGTCAATACCCTTTCTTGGTAGTGCTTCGGGGTGATCAACGTTAGTTTATTTAGTTTGGTTACTGCCATAAGTTCCGATCACTCCTTCAACGATCTGTTGAACCGCTTGCTCTTGGAAGCTTTGCATATTTTTTTGGTAACGATCTAACACTTGCTGGGTCTCTTTTGCCAGCTGCTGCTTTTGTGCTTCTAGTGACTGTTGCAACTGGTCTTCGACTGTTGCTTGTTCCTGAGCAAGGGCTTCTTCCAAAGCGGAAGCCCGCTCTTGCAATGCTTGTTGCTGCTGCGCTTCTTCCGACTGCAGTTCTTTTTTCAAAGCGAGCAATTGCTGTTCATTGGCTTCTTCTGCTTCTCGTAAACGAGTCAAAGCTTCTCTCATCGATTTCCCTCCCATAGTGATTTATATTCTCAACTGAAAAATAAACAAAAAAAGCATACCTCACGAAGAAGTATGCTGATAACAAAAAAAGGCCAGCATTCCTCCAAGAATGTTTGCCTCACCCCTTGGCAAACCTGATCCTTGAAGCATAAAAAATGCTCAACCTTTGTCTATTTTATTTTTCAATTCCTGAACTATTATAGCAAAAAAAAATGTTCCCTTCAAGTAGAATCGTTTTTTATGAGAAAAAGACGATTTCTACTATTGTATGTTCGCTCGTAATTCCACTGCTCTTGGCTGTCCGAATAACCATTACTATTCGTTCAGTCTCTTGGGGACTTTTCACCTAACATTTGTCAGTGATCGGATTGTTCTTACTAAATTGAAATCGGTCAAAATCAATTTAAGCCTTAGAATGGTCTGAATGAAGAACGTTGAGATTTTTTGAAAATGCTAGACATCATTTGATTGGTACCAAAAAGGAGATAACAATTCCAACAACCCGTTCGATCCCTGACAAATCTTAAGTGAGAAGTTCGCTTATTTCGCTTCTCTTTTTATCGATGGCAGCGGTTGGCCCTTTTCTTCACAAATGAAATAACCGCCTCGGTAAAGGCATGTATAAATCTTACCGGGCTCCATTGTTAGGGGAAGCCCATTTTTTAAATACATCGGTTTTCTTTCCATTGAGCTCACCTTGTCTTTCGTGGGATAATAAGTCAAAATAAAAAACAACAGCTATTTCTAATCTTATCTTCAAGATTACCAAAAAATAAACTAATTTTCTAGTTTTTAATCAAAATATCGCAACTATATTGAATATTTTATAAAAAGATGGATATTTATCCGAGAGCGTGTGTAAAGAATGAACAGGAGGAAAAAAGGATGTCAGATGAACGTTGGTTTCAAATAAGAAGAAAGCGAAACATCGAATTAGGAATTTGTTTGCTCGTCGTCCTGCCGATGGTCTATGGCTTGTGGTTTCAACTGGCTTTTTTGATCCATTACATGTCGTTTTTGTTTCTGGTTGCTGTCTTTACTGCAATCTACGAAGGAATTCGTTGTATCTGGGCTTTCATTAGAAAAAAACGATCTTGAGAAAGCTTTGCTCTGCTATAATAAATGAAACGAGCAGAGAGGAGTGCTTCTATGAAACGAATCATTATGGCTTGTGACTTACAACATACCCCCAAAGCTTTACAAGAATCCGCCCTTTCTTTTGACCCCTTTATCCCGGATTCTCGAAGTGTCGCAGAACTTTTTTATTCGGCCTATCATGAAACGACGGATGACGAAGGGGAATCGATTGCTGACTGGCAAAGAGAGCTGAGAGAGACTGCTGACGGAAAATACGGTCCCTTGAGTCCAGAGCTTTCTTTTCGGTTGCAAATGGATAATTATCCTATCGGTGCCGTAGTAACCAGCACGTTTCAAGAGCTTCCCCTGCTATTATTTGTTGTTATGAGCGCAGCCTTTAAAGGCAAAGGCTTATCCAAGCTAATGATGAATGAAGTGATCCAACGAGCAAAAGCCATGGGACTCACTCACCTTTATCTGGTAGTGACGGTTGAAAATCAGCCAGCCTACAAGCTGTATGAAGCATGCGGTTTTTCCTTTGCAGGTGAAAGCTGGGCTGATCTTTCCCCTTAGCTAGGCTCGCAAGTTATCCGTGTCATTTTCTACTATTTGAAAAGGAGCTTCGAACCAATGAATGAACGACTAGCTGCTGCGATCCAACTGCGGGCTGAAAAAAAGCTGCAACAATCAAATGAACAATTGATTCAATTAGCTGCCGAAAATCCCCAAGATGCCTTTGTCCACTACCAAACGGCTTGGAGTTATGATCTTTTAGGGGAAGAACAACAGGCAATTCCTTATTATGAACAAGCAATCGCGTTAGGTTTATCAGAAAACGACTTGCCAGATGCCTACCTAGGTCTAGGCAGCACCTATCGTGCCCTCGGCAAGTATCAAAAAGCCGAAGAAGTGTTTTTACACGCGATACAGCTGTTTCCAAAAAATCATGCTTTGCAAACCTTCTATGCCATGACACTGTTTAATCTAGCCGAGTATGAGCAAGCCGCTGAACGATTATTGACCCTGCTTGCCGAAACCTCTAGCGATCCAGACATCCAGTCTTACCGACAGGCACTTTTGTTTTATGCGGATAAACTCAATGAGACATGGGGTTAGATGTTTCCGTCGGATCAATCAAGCACTCCCTTCTCGATTAAAGAAAGGGAGTATTTCTTTTTTCCTGTCCCTTAATTACTCCTTCGCTATCAGCGCTTTGCTGAATCAATAGCCATCGACTTTCCTATGGTCCTTTTTCCTTCAATCAATACCAAACATCCATTATCGAAAATTTCGATAACAAAACCAATTGACGAGTACTGTCAAATTTGCTAATTTATCTATGCTTTTTTTATCAATATTTTGGAGGAATGACTATGCCCTTTATTGTCTATTTTTTTCTATCCTTATTGATTATTTATATTCCGACACCCACACTTTTGCTATTTTTTCAAAAACTTGCCTCCCAGCATGACAATCTGACGGCTTTTAGCAAACTTTTTCTATTATTGATGATCTTGCTGGATTATTACTTAAGCTATTATTGGTTGAAAAACTGCAAGGTCAAAAAAGCGCACTACCTTTATTTAGTCTTTGTCAATGTCTTCGAATGGCTGATCCACTTCTATCTTTATTCACGATTTGAAACGATCAATCTACTAGTCATTTTGTTGTTCCAAACCGTGCTACTATGCTGTATGATCTTTTTTCCTGTCTCGGAGAAATTTCGCTCATTCCTTTTTACCTAAAAAAAGAGCATCCTTGGTTTCCACATAAAAAATCAAGCTTCTCAATCGTTTCTTTCTAAGAACGGATTTACACGATAGCCCACCTTTGTTACGATTGATAAAAAGGATGTGTTGTGATGTCATTGATCGTCTTGATTGGCGCGCAAGCGGTAGGAAAAATGACTGTGGGGAAAGAACTGGAAAAACGGTTGGATGCAAAACTATTATTCAATCACCAGACCATTGATCTATTTGCGAATTTTCTTGGCTATAGCCCAGCAGCATTTGCTTTGTCTAATCAAACGCGGATCGAACTCTTCAAAGCCTTTGTTCATAATGAAGCCAATAATACGACAAAATCAATCATCTTTACGGTCTTGATTGATTTCGATCAAGCGGGAGATTTAGCTTTTTTACAAGAGATCGCCCAGCTATTTACCGATGCCCGACAAGAGGTCTATTTTATCGAATTAGTGGCTGATATTGAGGAACGTTTAAAGCGCAATTGCCATGAGGACCGTTTAGCCGCAAAGCCGTCAAAAAGAGCGCTGGCTTTTTCTAGAAATGAGCTTTTGTCTTCGTATGAAAACTATCGCTTAGAAAGCCTGCCACAGGAATTAACTACCCTTTTCCCAACGATTCCTTCGCTGAAAATCAACAATACCCACTTGTCACCTGATGAAGTGAGTCAAAAAATTATTGCCCATTTTTCCTTGACTTAAGTGCCAAAGAAACGCCATTATCAAGCTTTGCTTCAATACGAAAATGTCTATTGACTTTGACGCTGCGTCAAGCGGTATCCTCTAATCAAGAGGAGGTGTCAAAATGAAAGTTTATGTTATGCCAATGTTTTACCAAATGAAGACAAAAGATATTGTGCAATCATCGAAATGGTTCACAGAAATCTTGGGTTTCCAGTCATTGTATCAGTTTCGCAATCAAGAAAATCAAGTGATGATGGACCACCTGCGTCTTGCTGACTACCAAGATTTGATGCTGATTGCAGCAGAAGCGTTCACTGTTGGCGATGGGGCAATTTTGAATGTAGCGATGAATGATCTTCAGAATATCGCTCAGAAAATTCCCGCAAAGTGGATCGTGGAACCTTTGATGGAAAAGCCTTGGAATGCCCTTGAAATGACCATCAAAGACCCCAACGGTTATTTGTTTACCCTAACAGAGGCAATAAGAAAAAACGAATCAGACTTTCAAACCTTGATGGACCAAGCCAAGGATTATTTTCAATAAAAGGAACCGAGTAAGAAGAATTGCTTTCTTACTCGGTTCCTTTTTTATATAAAAACTTGATTCTGGCAGCAATGACAAAAAACGACCCTTTCCTAGATTTACCTAGCGAAACTTTTTGCCCCATCAGATGTACCAATACACCGCTTTAGTATATTTTTAAGTATTGAAGGTAATTATTAACACACCTAACTCAGAACATGTTACACTAAGCGAAAAGGGGGATTTCCTATGGAAAAGAAATCGCAGCTTCCGTGGTACAAGCGTAAAAAATTCTACCTTCCAGTTGCCGTCGTCCTCGGCGTGATTGGGTTTCTTCCCAGTCTCGTTTCTCTTTTCGGGGTATCGATCGATGATGAATTCAATCCTGATTACTATTCTGATCCGAATGAACCAATGTTTAAGAAAAAGCAAAACTGACTGTTGCGATGCCGTATGCAGTTTTTTTGACCAACAAAAAAAGAGCAATCACTCGCTGTTGTGTTTGCTCCTTTTTTAAAAGGGATTCGGCAAACCTACGCACCTTGACAGGGTAAGCTGTTTGGGGAGAGGGCGTTTGAATGCGCGAATGAACAGTAACTTATTACGTGAAACCACTTATACTTTTTTCCTGTTAAAAAATCAATTGCTAACCAATCACAAAGGATCGATTATTTGAAGAAAGAAAAAACGTTAGCCATTAGTTCTACAACTTCCCAGGGAAAACTAAAAAAATCAAACATCCATTTCTCCTCCTTTAATTGACTTTCTTCAAGTTTACCCGCAAAATAAAGCTGTAACATATTTGGACTATTTTTCCGTCCACTTTTTTTAGGAGGGATTTTTTGAAGGCCAATGACTTGTTAAAAGAGTTACGAACGGAACGAAATATCTCACAGCGAAAATTGGTTGAGAACATTTCAGAACGCAGTACACTGGCAACCTTTGAACAAAAAGGGCATCGCATCGCCTTTGATATTTTGCACCAATATTTGGACCGCTTAAATGTCACCTTAGAGGAATTTGAGTATCGCTTGGATGACAATCAAGTCAGCGAGAAAAAACAGCTATCCAAACAGTTGACCACCGCTTACTATGAAAGCAATTATTCTGAAGTACTCTCTTTGATCAACAAAGCCCAAGCACTGTATAAAACCACGAAGGATTTTTTCTATTATGTATTGTATAGTCAATTCTTTTTGATTTTAGAGAAAAAAGGCGTAGTTACCGACGAGGAAGAACGTTGCATCATCGAAGCGACCATCAAGAAATACTTGGAACGAATCGACACGTGGGGAAAGTTTGAAATCTCCTTATTTACCAATCTGCTTTTCCTTTTTTCTGACGAGTACATCTTGTATCAAATGAAACACCTGAATAAAAAAATTTTTTACAGCAATACGCTAAGTATCAATTATCAAATCTACACAAAATTGCTGACGAATGCGGCTTTCTTGTTTATCGATCGCAAAAAACCTGCCGAGTTGGCGCATGTGCTGACGTATCTAGCCGATCACCTGCCGCCGGACAATGATCGTATCCGCCTGATGATTCGTTATTTCGAAGGCATTTACGCCTTGTTCCAAGGAGATCGTACGCTGGGAATGGCCACGATTGAAAAAGCCTTGGACTATCTGCGATTTATTGGACAAGAAGCCTTTGCCAAAGAATTAGAGGTACTGGCTCATAGTATCTAAAAAAACCTGCTGCTTCCTCTCAGTAAGAGAACGACTCTCTTACACGGAGGAAACAGCAGGTTTATTTTTTCTTAAAGTAAATGCAATGCTTCTTTCCAGAGCAAAACTCGTTTGACGGAAGCATTCAAATCAGCTTCCAAATAGCGGCCATCTTCAACCGCTTGTACGACAAAGGGGATCTGTTCTTGGTAGGTAGATGAGATCACTAGATCATTTCCCGCCTGCAACGCCTGTAATGCGGCTTCATTTTGCGGAATGAACTCAGAAAGTCCTGCCATATCCAAGTCATCCGTCATGATGACCCCTTCAAAATGCAATTCATTTCGGAGCAGCTCATGCACGGGTTTTGAAATAGAGGCGGGTACAGTGTTATCGATACTATTGACAATCGTATGGGCCACCAAAATACTATCGGCACCAGCCTTGATCCCTGCGGCAAAAGGCAGAAAATCCGTTTCCCGCAGTGCAGATAGCGGGCGGTCATCGGTGACGATGGCGACATGCGAGTCACGATTGTTGCCATAGCCGGGAAAATGCTTCAAGGTTGACCCCACGTGGTGTTTCTGCAAAACATGAACCACACGTTCTACAAACGCACTCGTGCCCTGCGCATCCATGCCAATGGTTCGGTCGTAGATAAAGGACTGCGGATCAGTGGAAACATCGGCAACGGGAAACAGCCCGGCATTGATGCCATACGCTTTTAAAATTTCCGCTTTCTTTGCTGTATCTTCTTCGATCGCCGACCATCCACCTTGGGCATATAGCTGTTGTGGTGAGAGAAAACGCTGATCCGTAAGGTTCGGATTGCGGCTGATGCGAGTCACCGTGCCCCCTTCTTCATCCATACCGATCAACAGCGGAATGGCGCTGGCTGCTTGGTAATCTGAAATTTTCTGTTTCAAGCTCTCCGCCGTCTCATTTTCGGTATCACGGCCGAATAACAGATAGCCGCCAAAGTGATAGTTTTGAAGTTCTTCGATTTGATTGCTTTCAGGTACACGCACAAAAAACAATTGCCCGACCTTCTCCTCCAAACTCATCGTGGCGATTTTTTCTTCTATTGCCTCTTCTGACTGTTCTTGCGTGGAAGTTGAAACAGAAGGTGACGTGGAAATTGAGGTGGTTTCTTGGCTTGCACTGCTTTCTTCCTTTGTTTCGTCTCTCGAGCTGCTTTGCTGGATCACGGATGACTCCTCCGTTTGCTGTTTTTGCTGTTCTATCACCCACTTCATCCCTCCCATTGCTGCTAAGACCAAGAAAAGAAACAGTCCCATAGCGAGTCCTTTTTTATTCATAGGTTCACCTTCCCCTCTAAACAAGTTATTGAGAATGACTAAGCCCATCCTTAGAAAGAAAAAAGTGAACCACTGTCGAAATATTCGCAGATGATTCACTTCAATGGATGTTATCGTTCTTTTTTACTCGTTAAACGAACCGTCGGATCAGCCGTTTGTATGGTACCGCACGCCCTACGATGTAAATCAACGCAGTTTGTATCGGGAACATGATGACTGCTTTTAGCAAGCGGACCGACCAGATGGCCCAGCTTGTCAAAGGAATATTCAGCATCATAGCTAACCAAATCGGAGTTAAGATCAAGGTTATCAAAATAGTATTTAACAAGACGACCGTTGCCGCTCGTTTTAATGTGACTTCTTTCCGATAGAAGAAGTAGCCATAAATCAGTCCACCAACAAAGGCATTGATGGTAAAGCCGAAAAAGTAGGCTGATTTTGGAAAAATCACCATTCCTGCGATATCAGCTAATGACGATCCAACTGCGGTCCAAAACGGACCAAACAGCATACCCATGATCAGCTGTGGTACAAAGGAAAATGTGATTTTGATATAGGAGGTTTCAAACCCCAAGATTTGCGACAAGACCACCATTAAGGCAATCAAAAGTCCCATGACCGCAATCATGTGTGCATCGACTTTTCTTTTCATAGCGAGCATCTCCTTTTAGAGTTGCTACAAATTCATGCAGCGAATGCGAAAATAAAACCGCGAACGAATGACCGTTCTTCGTCCGAAAGGCAACATCCCATCCTTTCAGCACTTAACGCTTTATTTCCTACTCTGATTTTTATTAGGTATTACTACCCAGACACACTATAGCATACAAGCGCGGACTGCCACAATTTTTCTTACTTATTTTCTTGTACAAAATCTGCCAATGTTCGCTTTTCTTTTTTGCGCATCAAAAAAAAACGCTTTTCTTATGTGAATTTTTCTGCCACTAGTAAGTGAGCAAAAAACATTCTCAAAAAAAGCGTTCATTCTGTGTTTCTTGTTTCATTTCATGCTTTATGACAAATTATCCAATCAGATTGTCATTGATCAATACCGATTTGATGTCGCGTAATTGATGATCGATAGCTAGCTGTTCATGGGTCATCGTTGCTGTGACCTCTTTCATAGCGTGCATTTCTTCATTTAATTCGTTGATGTTCGTCACTAATTTGTTCAATGCTTCAATAATCAATTGATTGTTATCCATGGTGAAACACTCCTTTTTGTGATGGTTGAGGTCATTCTTCTTCGTTGATTGGCTGCTTCAAAGTACCAACGGCGGCAACTGCGCGTTTCGTTTTATAAAACAATTTGTATAAAACAAGAACGACGACTGGGATCAGTCCGCATAAGATGTAGATCTGCGAGTAATCAAACAGACCGTGCAAGCTTCCTAATGCATAGGGACCTACGCCTAAGCCGAGGTCCAGCCCGATGAAATAGGTGGAGAGCGCTACGCCGACACGGTGAGGATCGACCTCTTTTAGACAAACGGCTTGGCCATTCGACATGAAGGTGCCATAGCCCAAGCCGACAAAGCAACCCGCAAGCAACAACATCCAGCTGTTGCCGGTAATACTCAATAGGAAAAGACCAAGGGTCAAGAAAAGAAAGCTAGGATACATGACCGCATCTGCGCCATGGCGGTCAAATAGTTTGCCAGTCATTGGCCGTGTGAAAGTCACGGAAAGTGCATAGACGATGAAGAAAAAGGCACCGGCCGTTTCTAACCCAAGCTCACTGGCGTAGATCGACAAGAAGCCGAGAACACTGGAGTAAGCCAACCCGATCAAAAAGGCAATCCCGGAAATGAAAAAGACTTTTGGTTCGACAAAACTTTTGATGGACCATTTTTTTAGTTGTGCTCTGTGTTCTTCTGTTAATGGGATGTTTTTGACTGGGAACCAGAAACACGCGATGGCTGTTGCGATTGATAAGATGGTTGCTAACCAAATAATGAAATCAAAGCCGACGGTCGGTAATAATAGCATGCCAATAAAAGGCCCGACTGCCGCTGCTAAACTGGTACTTAATCCATAGTAATTGATCCCTTCGCCATGTTTGGAAGCTGGGATATATGCTGTGACGATCGCATTAGCCGCTGTTGAGACAGCACCATAAGCAAAGCCATTGAAAAAGCGCACAGTATCTAAAATATAAATGTTGACTGAGACCAAATAAGCAGCGGTGGTAATGACATAAAACAATATCCCCCAGCGCAAAACAGCTTTACGACCAACTAATTCTAAAATTTTTCCAACATACAAGCGAGCGATCAAGGTCCCGATAATGTAGATCCCCGCTGCCAAGCCAGCTTGTGCGGTGGATGCCCCTAACTCCTGAGTGGCAAATTTCGCAGTGATGACGACAAAACAATAATACACGAGAAAGACGATAAAATTGATCAAGGTAATCGTGATAAACCCTTTGTTCCATAGTTTTTCATTTTTGGTTGACGGCGTCGAGCTGACGACTCCTTCTTGATTGGTTTCCCTATCTGACATGTTTCTTCCATTCCTCCTGTTTGTGCTGTGATGCGTTTTACTATACCGAAACTTCCTCTGCTTGAAATGCGCTTTTGCTGTTAAAAAAGAGCATTAACAAGAAACATTAACATTTGTTATTGCTTTTTCACCAGAAATGTCTTTTAATGAAGCATGAATAGAGGAAATTTCAGATTTTTTTCAGAAAATGTTGGGTTGGCATGAAGTGAAGGAGTAACGTGGGTGGAGAAACAGATATTACGTGATTATTTAGAAAAACAAGCAATACCGGTCGTTATCCGCAAGAAAAAGAGTTACTTGACGTATGAAGGCATCCCGGATCGGTACGTCTATATTTTAAAAAAAGGCATCATCAAAACTAGCGTAGTGACCCATGAAGGGCGCGAATTCAACTTGCGCTATTTGACGGATTTCGAGATCGTCTCTTTGTTTAAAGACGAATCTTCTCAAGAAGTCGAAGCCCCTTTTAATGTGCGGGTTGAATCAGAAGAAGCCGAATTATACAAAATCGTGCGGGATCAATTTTGGGCAGATGTCAATCGTGACCGTCTGCTACAGGATTATGTCAAAGAGTATTATCGGAGAAACTTGATGGATACGATGAAAAAGATGCAGCAAATGCTGATGAACGGCAAATTTGGTGCTGTCTGTACCCAAATCAATGAGCTCTATGAAACGTTCGGAATCCAGACAACAGATGGTGTCTTGATTGACTTTGAAGTCACCAATGAGGAGATCGCTCGCTTTTGCGGCATTACCTCTGCCAGCAGTGTCAATCGAATGATGCAAAAATTACGAGAATCTGGCGCCCTAAAAAGTGTCGATCGCAAACTATTAGTGACAGATATCGACTTTATTCGGGAGAATATTATTTATTGATCAAAAAAAGACTTTGTACGCCTATTGGTTGTAGGCACACAAAGTCTTTTTCGATTAAATAAACGTCACCGTTTCCGTCACTTCGATCGCTGGATCTAATGATTGGATCACGGGACAATTTGGTGAAACGAGTTTTAGGCAACGGGTCGCTTTGTCATGATCAGCTTCGGCGATTTTCGCATAAAACTGAATTTGGATAGCACTGACTGGTTGGGCTTTTTTATTGTCGTCTCGGTCATAGCTGACTTCGATCTTTTCGATTTCTGCTTCAACCTTTGAATTCTCTAAGACAGATGCGTATACATAGCCGCCGCAAGCAGCTACCGCACTCACAAGCATTTGGACTGGCGAATAGCCTTTTTCCCGTGCTAACACCCAATTGCCAGTTGGGGTCGTCATTTCAAATTTGTCGCTTCCTTGATGGATCGTCAATGTTTCTACTGTCATCGTTTTTCTCTCCTCACAAAATGATCTGGTTCAACTTCGACCCATTCATACAATGGTGTCAAAGTAATCGTGCTTTGAATTTCCGTTTGTTCCATCGCACCTCTTGCTAACACAGGATCAGCGATCGGAGCTGCTGCTAATAATTTCTTCGTGTAAGGATGCAGCGGATTTTCAAACAAACGGTCGGTAGGTGCCAATTCAACTAATTTCCCTTGATACATGACGGCTGTTCGATCACTGATATGACGAATCACGGACAAGTCATGGGAAATGAATAAATAAGACAATGAAAACTCTTTTTGTAGACGCAGCAGCAATTGGATGATCTGAGCCTGAATGGAGACATCTAATGCCGAAGTCGGTTCGTCACACAAGACGAACGCCGGGCGATTGACCACCGCACGAGCGATACCGATCCGTTGCCGTTGTCCGCCGCTGAAACTGCGAGGCAGTTTATGAACATCATCACCGGTGATCCCGACGATCGCTAAGATTTCTTTGGCTTTCGCTCGAGCAGCATCTTTCGTTTCATGATACAACGGCTCCATCACCAGTTCAAGTGCTGTCATACGGGGATTCAATGATGAATACGGATCTTGGAAAATGATCTGCATTTGCTGATACGCTGCTTTGCGATCTTCTGCCGTCAATGCTGTTATCTCTTTGCCTTCAAAGAAAATCTCCCCGCTTGTTAAGGTCTCTAAATTTAAAATACTGCGTCCTAAAGTGGTTTTCCCACTCCCAGATTCCCCCACTAGCCCCAATGTCTCGCCCCGATGGATCGTAAGGCTGACATCTTCGACCGCTCGGACTTCACTGACAGTGCCGCGCCAGTTTTTACTGCGAAAGATTTTCGTCGCATGTTCTACGCGAATCAGTTCTTCCATTATTCTGTCACCTCCTGATTGCGCCAGACGCGATGTGTCTTAGATAGTTGCGTTTCTTGCAGTTCATCTGCCAATGTCTCATGATAGTCAAAGACTTTTAATTCGGCATGCTTGTCGCCTAAATGGGCCGCCTGCAATAATTGTTTCGTATAAGGATGTTCCGGCTGATAAAAAATTTCTTCCGTGGTTCCTTCTTCCACGACTCGGCCTTGATACATCACTTTAATAAAGTCGCACATTCCTGCAACGACCCCAAAGTCATGGGTCACAAGGACGACGGAAAGCTGGTTCTCTCTTTGCAGGTTTTTGATCAATGCCAAAATCTGTGCTTGGATCGTCACATCTAAAGCCGTTGTCGGTTCATCTGCGATCAGCAATTTCGGTTGCGCCAACAAAGCCATGGCAATCATCACCCGCTGACGCATCCCCCCAGATAGCTCATGAGGATATTGTTTCATGCGTTGTGCTGGAAAAGGTATGCCGACTTTTTCTAACTCTTTGACGGCGATTTCTTGTGCTGCTTTTTTCGATACTTTTTGTGAGCGGCGAATCACTTCGATCAAATGATAGCCAATCGTGCGCAAAGGATTTAACGAAGTCATCGGGTCTTGAAAAATCATGGCGATCGGTAATGTTCGACGATCGGTCACTGCTGCTCCTTCAAATGTATAACTGGTATAGTGATCGGTCACTTTATCAGGCAAAAGATCCATGACGCTTTTCATGGTCATACTTTTGCCGCTGCCAGATTCGCCAACGATCCCAACGACTTTGCCCTTAGGAATTACCAGATCAAGATTTTTTACTAACGGTTTCGGACCGGTTTTGCTTTGAAATGTCACATTCAACGCTTCGATCGCTAATAACTCTGTCTTCATCGGTCACACCTCTCTCTGCAAGACATGTTTGATCATGTCGCCGATATTGTTAAAGGAATAGATGGTGAAAATAACAAAGAGCCCTGGAAGAATCGCCATGTATGGTGCCCGCTGCAAGCTGTTTTGCGCGTTTTGCAACAGACTGCCCCACGAAGCCATCGGTTGCTGTATTCCTAAGCCTAGAAAACTCAAAGCCGATTCGGTCATGATCGCTCCTGAAATACTTGCAGATGCCGCAACGATCAAGGTAGGAAGCACTGCTGGGAAAACATGCTTCACGATAATACTAAATGAAGAACGTCCGATAAATTTCCCGTAAGCGACATATTCCCGTTCTTTCGCCGCTAACGTTTCACCACGAATCAAACGAGCGATGTTCATCCAGGAGAAGCCGCCGATCACAATAATAATCGTAGTTAGTCCGGGACGTAAAAAGACGCTCAAAACGATCACTAACACCAACCAAGGAATCGATGACAATACATCGACGAGCCGCATCAGCAGGTTGTCGATCCAACCGCCAAAGTAGCCAGAAACAAGACCGACAAGAGTCCCAATAAACGTCGCTGTGATCATTGCCAAAACACCTACAAACAATGATACCCGACCGCCGTAGACGACCCGAATAAAGTAATCTCGCCCCACTTCATCGGTTCCAAATAAATGAGACCAACTCGGCGGCTGTGACATGTTGCTGACATCCGTTGCATTAGGATCGATGGGGATCAAAGGTGCAACAAGCGACAAAATAATCAATAACGTCAGGAAAACGACAGAAAAGGTATAGATGGGCGAAGCAAGCATGACTTCACTGATTTTTTTGAAACGTTTCATTACTTACTCCCTCCTTTACGGATACGTGGATCAACCACGGAGTATAATACATCCGCTAACAAATTCCCTAAGATGACCAGTGTTGCTGACAACAGCATGATGGCCATGATCACAGGATAATCGAGGCTTTTCGTCGCACTCATCAAGTAAGGGCCGACGCCCGGCCAGCCGTAGATCGTTTCTGTAATGATCGCACCGGTAACTAACATCGGCAACGCCAAGCCGATTTGGGTGACAACGGGAATCAAAATATTTCGACTAATATGACGGCTGAAAATCTGCCATTTGCTGGCATGAAATGCCCGTTGCACCATCACGTAGTCTTCTGAAACTTGTTGTGTCGCTGATGCGCGGATATACCGCGTCAAATCTGGAAAGAAGGCGACTGTCAATGTGGTATATGGCAAAATAAAATGCTGCAGAAAATCGCCAAAATCCCCTTCTTTACCGACCGTATACATGCCAATGATTGGAAACATATTTAATAAGTAACCAAATACATAAATCAAGATCATCGCAAACCAGAAGGTCGGCACAGCGATTCCTAGAGATGCCACAGCGTCAATGATCCGATCCCAAATCTTTCCTTTGTTGGCAGCAGCCAACAGGCCCAAAATGATGGCCAACAACAAGGCAGTCAAATAAGCGGGGATCACTAGGCGCATGGTATTGGGAATCCGAGTCGCAAGTTCTTGTGAAATACTACTTTGAGACACCAAAGAAAAGCCAAGATTACCGGTAAGAATATTTCTGATCCAAAGAAAATATTGAACCAAAAAGGGTTGATCCAAGCCATAGCGCTGCCGCAAAAGATCGATTTGCTCTTGCGACATATTGGGTGTCGTGATGGAGTCGATCACATCATACGGTGCGATATGTATAAGTGAAAAAACGATAAAAGAGATCACAAACAGCAAAGGGATTGCTTGCAATACTCGTTTTGCAATGTATCGAAACATAACTGACCTACTTTCTTTTTCATAGAAAAAAGCTGTGATAAAAAAGATTCCTCTTTATCACAGCCAATGGATTTACTTGATTGTCAATTTAGACATATCTTCGAATGTATAGATTGGGATCAAACCTGCATCTTCTACATTACCAATTCGGTTATTGACCGCTAGGATTTTCTTGTTGTCAACGATTGGGTAAATGATCGCTTCGTCAGCAATGGCCTTTTGCAAATCATCATACAATGCTTCACGTTTGTCCGTGTCTAATTCAACTGCTGCTTGGGCAAACAAATTGTCAATGGTTTCGCTATTGCTTTGGAAGTAGTTGGCACTACCGCCAGTTTCAAATAGACTGCCGTATAAGTCAGGGTCATTTCCCATGATATACCCGCCAAGGAATAAGTTGTACTTCGTTGAATCAGGTTTCTTCAACTCGGTAAAGATCGCTGTACCATCGCCACCTTCAAGTGTAACCGTTATGCCTGCTTGTTGCAATTGTTGTTGGATCAACGTAGCTTGGATCGTTTGGGCTGGATCGGTTGAGTTGAAAGCCAAATTCAATGACAAATCAGTCACACCAGCTTCTTGTAAAAGTTCTTTTGCTTTTTCAGCATTCGTCTCATATTTTTCAACATCATCAGTGACGTATGGGTTGTTCGGTGGCAAGAATGAATATGGTGTTGCATAATACTCTTCATCTAAATATGCTGCTTGATTTAATTCATCTTTGTTCAACGCATAGAGAACTGCTTGTCGAACTTTCACATCTTGCAAAGCATCTGAGTGAGTGTTCAAGCCTAGATAACCAACACGGTTTTCAGTATAAGGATAAACAGAGATCTGCTCATCATCTAAGTCTTCAATATCTGAAGGCAAGACAACGGCTGCATCCACTTCCCCTTTTTGCAAAGCGACTTTCGCAGTATCGGTACTTTCGATGATGCGCAACGTCACATTTTGAATCGAAGGCTTGCCGCCATAATAGTTTTCATTGGCTTCAAAAGTAAAGTACTCACCACGTTTGTATTCTTTCAGTTGATACGGACCAGTGCCGACTGGTTTTTCAGGCAGTTCACTGACAGAGAAGTCGGTAACATCTTTAAAGATATGCTCGGGAATGATGTATGTTTCGGTTGCAATATTGCTGATCGCTGCCGCACTCGGTGTCGGCAACACGAATTTGACGGTGTATTCATCCACTTTTTCGATCGCGATTGGTTGGTCGTCGACCCAAAGGGAATCGGCATTGCCATTTTCTTTTTTGACTTTTTGTTCATATGTGAAAACAACGTCATCGGCGGTAAAGTCTTCGCCATCTGACCATTTCACATCTTGTTTCAAATGTACTGTCAATGAAAGGCCGTCTTCAGCTGGTTCCACTGATTCTGCCAACGCATTTTGTGTTGTTCCGTCTGCTTCCACTGTAACTAGTGGAGAATAGATCATGTTTGTCACTGTCAATCCCCAACGATCACTGGTGTTGATCGGGTTAGTGGACGATGGGTCCCCGCTGATCGCATAAGTGAATGTTGAATCATCCCCAGCTCCAGCTGCACTACTGGTTGACGTTTCTTCTGTATTTGATCCACCGCAGGCTGCTAGAACAAATCCTAGTCCAACGACGGCAACACTTGCTAAACCTTTTTTCCAATTTATCATTTTTCCATCCTACTTCCTGTTCCTATATAGTAATAGTCGTTTTTAACTTTCTATTCCCATACAGGTATACTAGATTTCTTTGTTACTTCCTCGATGATTGCTTTTACTTCATCGGTCTGATAATATCGAACGACCGTTTGGTAAACGTCATTGTCTGCTTCGTCTGCTCGCGCAGCGATCACATTATAATAAGGCTTGGAGGAATCAGCCACAGGTTCTAAGAAAATCGCATCTTCTGTAGGAACCAAACCAGCATCGACGGCCATGCCATTATTGATCAAAGAAATGTCGACATCGGTCATTGCCCGAGCAGTTTGATTGGAGTCAAGTAGCTCAAATTTCAGGGCTTTGGGATTGTCAATGACATCACTGGTTGTTGGCAGTAAACCTTTTGATTCATCCAAAGTGATCAAACCGGCGGTCTGTAAGAGTAATAGTGCACGGCTCTCATTTGAGACATCATTGGGTAAAGCCACCGTAGCACCATCTGCCAATTCGTTGACATCGGTGATTTTATCGGAATAAATACCAAGTGGGTTTAATGTCGTATAGGCAATCGTCGTGTTGGAATAACCACTTTCTTCGTTGACATTGTCCATAAAAATCTCCGTCAATGCTGCGTGAAGGTCAATTGAGCCATCCTCAAGCGCCACGATTGGCTGACGATAATCGGTGAATTTCACCAATTGCAAGTCGATATTTTCGTTTTCCTTCAATTCTTCCTGCACATGTTCCCAGGCTTCGTTTTGCTCACCCACGACACCCAATTTGACAACGGTGGCTTCCTCATCTGCTTGACTGCTGCCGCAAGCGGCGAAGCTGAACAATGCCAGCAATCCAAGAGCCCCTGTTGCCAATCCCTTTACTACGTTTCTTTTCATCCCTTTTTCCCCTTTTGTTCCCTCCTCAGATCAATCGTCCCGTTTTCTTGACGTATTGCTCAACTAGACCAATTTTACCTCTGTTTCTCAAAACAAATTGTTTTTTCAAAGGAGAAATGGCAAATGCCTGTTGCCGTCAACCGAAAACATCGGACTCACTATTCATATGTAGTGTAACTTTATCCTATACAACTAAAACTGTCAATAAAATTACTCTACAAAAGTAAGTTTTTAACTAGCTGATCTGTGGTCGGGTTATTTGAATATCTTCAGTGCATTTTCTAAGTCATCGATCAAATCTTTACTACTTTCGATCCCAATGGAGATCCGTAAAAGATCCGGCGTCAATCCATAAGATTCTCGTACCTCTTGAGGAATATCGGCGTGAGTCTGTGTCGTTGGATACGTGATAAGACTTTCCACACCACCTAGGCTTTCTGCAAAGGTAAAAACCTTTAATGCCGCTAAGAAGCCGCTGATTTTGGTTTCATCAAGCACCCGAATACTGATCATCGCGCCGGCATTCGGGTACAGCACCTCTTTGATCGCCGGATGGGCTCGTAAAAAACGGCCGACTTCCTTGGCGTTGGCTTCCTGTCGTTCAAAGCGCAACGGCAGCGTCTTTAAACTTCGGATAAATAACCACGTATCAAAGCTGCTCAAAGTCGGGCCTGAAGTATTGGCTAAATAATTCAAACGCTCCCCTAATTGCGCATCTTTGGCGATCACGACACCAGCCAAAATATCATTGTGGCCAGATAAGAATTTGGTGCCTGAATGGATCACTAGATCCGCGCCTTCTTCTAATGGCAACTGCCGTAACGGCGTCAAAAAGGTATTATCCACGATCAATAGTGCCCCATGATCGTGAGCAAGCTTGGCGGTTTCAGCAATATCCGTCACGGTCATCAAAGGATTCGTTGGGGTCTCTAAGAAGACAGCCGTTACCTCGTCAGTTAATTTTTCACTTAATTCGGCTAAAGTACTGAAGGTATCGAAAAAGGCCCGCTGGCTATTTTCCAGTTCCGCAAAATAGCGAAAGCTACCGCCGTACAAGTCACGAGAAACCAAAAAGCGGCTGCCGCTGGCAAATAAATCAAAAATCAAAGCGATCGCACTCATGCCAGAGCTGGTCACTACTGCCCGAGCCCCTTTTTCTAATTCGGCAAGGCCTGCTTCTAAAATATCCCGGGTCGGATTTTTGGTCCTAGTATAATCATAGCCGGTACTTTGCCCCAATTCAGGATGTGCAAAGGTCGTGGAAAGATAAATTGGCGGACTGATCGCCCCGGTTTGCTGATCCGAATGATTGCCTAATTGGGCGAGAAAAGTTGCTGTATCAATGGTCATGTCGTTCCTCCTTTTTGATTGCCTCAATCAAACGATCAAGGGCTTTTTGAATGATCGTTGGTGTTGTCGCAAGATTCAGACGAATCAAGCCCTGACCGTCTTGTGAAAACCATTCCCCATAGTCGACTGCGAGACCGGCAGTATCTTGGACCACCTGCTTGGTTCGTTCTTTGGCGATGACTTGCCGCAGATCGACCCAGAGAAGATAGGTTCCTTCTAATGGCAGGAGCTCAATTTTGGGAAATGCTTCTTGCAGTTGCTGGCGGACCATTTGTTCATTGGCAGCAATCACCAAAAGCAGGTCATCTAGCCATTGATCCCCCGATTCATACGCGGCTTTCGCAGCCACCAATCCCAAACGATTGACTTCCGTCTGCTTGTATCGTCGGCACCAAGCCTGATAGGCTCTGCGCATCTCTAAATCAGGAATCCAAACATGAGAGAGTAACAATCCTGCTAAGTTGAAGGTTTTTGAGGGCGAATCCAGAACGATCAGCTTCTCAAAGCCGAACCCCTGTGCCACTGTCACGGCTGAAACAAATTGCTGCTCACCGAGTATCAGTTCACGATGGATCTCGTCGGCGATCACGACAACCTCATGTTTTTGGCAAATGGCCAATAACTGATGCAGTTCTTTCTCTTGCCAGACCCGCCCTACTGGATTGTGGGGGGAGCAGAGAATAAATAGTTTCACTTTTTCTTCAATGATTTTGGCTTCAAAAGCAGCAAAATCGATTTGATAGGAATTCTTCACCTTTTGCAAGGGTGCTTCTATCAAGCGCCTTTTCGTCTCTTTGATGCTGTCAAAAAAGGGATAATAGACGGGCGGCTGGATCAAGATGCCATCGTCTCGTTCTGTGAAACAATGAAGCAAATCAACCAAAGATTGGACGACCCCTGTGGAAAACGAGAGCCATTTTTCTTCGAATTTCGTCCCCCAGTGGCGATCTTGCCAAGCTTGATAGGCTAAAAAATAGCCTGAGGGGGGAATCGCATAGCCAAAGGTTCCTTGAGCAACCAGTTGCTGCAAGGCTTCTTCCACTGCCTTTGGCGCCGCAAAATCCATATCAGCTACCCATAAAGGCAAAAGCTTTTCTCCTTGGAACCGTTGATCCACAAGATCCCATTTTAAAGAATTGGTGCCTTTTCGCTGCCTGGCATAGTGGGAGAGAAAATGCTCAATCGTCATTGATACTCACCCGACCTTCTGGCTCACTGCCAATTCGGTAGCCTTCTTTCGTCGGCGTGACGGACAGGTCATACGGCGTTCGCAAATAGGTTTCATTGATCCAATTGCTGAAAAACAAAGAGGCATGTCCCCGCCAACGATTGGTGATTTTTCCCCCTAAGCGGTCATAAGCAAAGTAATTTTTGGGCAACGCGGTATCTAAGCCCCGTTCCATGTCTCGCAAGTACTCTTCATTCAGGGTCGTTGTGTGGTATTCAAAATGTCCTAGCAAGAAGGCATTTTTATGATCTTCTGATACGAAGATGGAAGGCCCTGTTTCAACGCCCGCTGCCAATATTTCTAAAGGCGCTTGGGCCAGCTGGACATCATCGATGCCAGTATAGCGCGAATGCGGTGTATAAAAGACGTCGTCAAAGCCCCGAACCAGTGGATGAAAATGCGTGACTGTTTGTTCGAAGACACCGAACAATTTGCTTTGGTACAACACTTTGTCGATACCGTAATGGTAATAAAGCCCCGCTTGTGCCCCCCAGCAAATATGTAGGACTGAAGTGCAATTCGTCTGACTCCAATCCATGATTTCTTGTAGTTCTTGCCAATAGTCAATGGCTTCGAATGCCATTTTTTCAACTGGGGCTCCGGTGATGATCAAGCCATCGAATCGTTGCGGCTGGATCACTGAAAATTCTTGATAAAACTTTTCCATGTGATCGACAGAGGTGTTTTTGCTTTCGTGGTATTTCATTTTTAGTAAAGTCACCTCAATTTGCAGTGGACTTTGGGAAAGTAAACGCAACAACTGATTTTCTGTAGCGATCTTTTTCGGCATCAAATTGACGATCGCGATTTTCAAGGGACGGATCTCTTGCTTCGCCGCTTTATGCTGCAGTAAGGCAAAGACATTTTCTTTTTGCAGGACCGCTGCAGCGGGTAATTCTTTGGGAATAATGATTGGCATTGCTTCAACCCCTTACAGATAAATTTCTTGTTGAAGAGAAAGCGAACAGTTTCGGCTGTGAAAAACAAAAAAAGCCGCCCTTTTATCCTTATGGATAAAAGGGACGACTTGATGCGCGTTACCACCCTAATTCGTGCTATTCTCACAAATAACACCTCAACAGTACACTATGATACTTGGCGCTGTAACGGGCGCATGCCGTTTTGCTGGCGTGAACCAACAAAAAAACTCAGAGCTCATCTTCACTGATCACCGCATGTCTCCTTTTTCACCAACCGGAGTCTCTGTACCTTTGTTGATCTGCTACTCTTCTCTTCAACGTTATCGAATTCTTTGTTTAATTTTAAAAAATTATAATTGTTTTTTCATTTACTGTCAACGGCAAGTTGAGACTTTTTCTTAGATTTCTTCTAAATATAAGTATTGCTGACCCATTTTTTCATAGATCGCTGCTAAGTCTTCTTTGCTGACTTCGCGATCCTTATGCCCATAAGGGTCGTTGACATACATCGTATCACCATCGATGCCAGTGATCACTACCGAATGGATCAATGCAGTCACAAGGATTTCGCCATTTTGGGTATTCCATTGAAAGAAATCAGCATCGGTAGGTACTTGTAATTCTAACGTCGCGATCATCCAAACTGGTTTCCCAGATTGCAGGACTTTGACGATCTCATCAAAACTTTTGTCTCGTCCACTAACGACTTCATATTGCTCTTTTACAATACTTTCGGCGACATCAGTGATCGGTTCTACGTCAACACCCATCGCGCTATCGCCGCCATAGATGTTTCCAACAAAGCCTTCTCGCGGATCTCCATGGTGATTATAATCCTCATAAAGTGGGACATACACTAATTCTTCTGCCAATTGATTTTTATTGGTATCAAATCCGTAAAAATTCAAGAGCATCGATAAAGCCGTTACTTCACAACCATTTCCTAACGTAACTTCATCGAATTGATTTTCTAACGGAACATCCAATTGAATAACGTCACTGTATTCAGGCTCTGGTGTTTGTTCTTCATCCGAAAGTGCTAGTGTCAATTCATCCTCTATCTTTTCAAAGGGGGACTGCCCATTCTTACTGTCATAAAAAATCAGCAGAAAGAAGAGCATCAAGACGAACAAACCTAAAAGTAACCGTTTTAACTTTTTCTTCTTCATCTACTTCCTCCTCTTTTATATTATAACTTATTTCTGTTTATTATTTCACTATAATAAACGTTTTAAGAAGGAGTATTTTCTTAATCTGAATACAAAAAAATAGACCCGTTTACGCAGCGGGTCTATTCAAACTGGCGCTTATGCCGCTTTCTTCTGTTTCTGAATAAAGCGTCCTTTTGCTTTTGAAAACGAACGAATATCAAATTGTTTGCTTAAGGCACCTGCAACAAAATAAGCCAAATTGAAATCGATCAAGCTATGGATCAAGCCACCGATCCCCATCAAAACGAACAAGAAATAGTAGAAATTGCCATCGAATGCTGTCCCTGGTACATTTCCTGTGAAGTAAAAGGCGGCAACGACTGCCATTTCAACGGCAGAATGAATCAGTCCGATAATCAAGTTAAAGCTCTGAAATTTGATATTCAATAAAGAGGGTTTGCCATTTTTCAGTAAAATATCTGGGTGCTTCTGTAAATAAAAGGCACCGATGACTGCAAAAACAACATGGGACAATGCCCGTAATGCAATGATTGGTGGTAGTGTTAAGAAAAAGCCAAAGGTCGTTCCTAAAGCTACAGCGATCGCCATCGCTGGTGAAAAGAACATCGCCACAAATACGGGAACATGGCTAGCTAAGGTAAAAGATGCAGGTCCGATGACGATTTTGGGCATTACCATGGGAATGACGATCCCCATGCCGATTAACAATGCAGCGATCGTTAAATGGCGGATGGAATGATTTTTCATTTATACTCTCTCCTTCAATGTGTCATGACAGTTCTGTCTTGCTTATTCTACTGGTATTTCCACAAGGTGTCAAGACACAAAAAAACGAATGTTTATTCAACATCCGTTTTTATAGAAGTTATCCTTTGCGCGCTTGCATTTCATTGCTTAATTTGGCAAATTCCGCTAACGACAGCGTTTCTCCACGACGTTTCGGATCGATCCCACTTGCTTCTAAACTGTCTGCCAACCACTGTTTGGTTTCTTCATCTTTTCCATAGCTATTTTGCAAATTGTTCCAAAGGGTTTTACGACGCAACTGAAAGGCTGCTTTCGTTAATTTAAAGAACTCTTTTTCATCGGTGACTGCGACCGCTGGTTGTGGACGGCGCGTCAATTTCAAAATAGCCGAATCAACATTCGGTTGGGGTACAAAAACGGTTTTCGGGACGATGAATGCCAGTTTTGCTTCCATGTAGTATTGCACAGCGATCGACAACGAGCCATAGGCTTTGGTCCCGGGAACTGCTGAGATTCGATCAGCCACTTCTTTTTGCATCATCACGACCATTTCATCTACTGGTACCTGAGACTCTAAAAAGTGCATCATGATAGGCGTAGTAATATAATAAGGCAGATTTGCGACAACTTTTAATGAAGCAGCCGTATCGCTGAATTCTGACCGAATGGTCGTTGATAGGTCTGCTTGCAAGACATCTTGATGAATGATCTTTACGTTTGCGTAAGGCTGCATCGTATCAGCTAATACAGGGATCAACCGATCATCGATTTCAAACGCCAACACTTGCTTGGCATGTTTTGCCAACTGTTCGGTCAGCGCACCGATTCCAGGTCCAACCTCAATGACGTTTGTCGTTTCGTCGATGCCTGCTGTTTCTACGATTTTCCGTAAAATATTCGGTTCTGTTAAGAAGTTTTGTCCTAAACTTTTTTTAAAGGTAAAGCCATGTTTCGCTAAAATCTCTTTGGTTCTTGAGGGGGTTGCTATATCCCGTTCTTCCTTCACAATTCTTCCTCCACTGTTTTCATAGCTTCTGCCAACTCTGCATCGGTGATACGAAACATTGCCAGCCGCTTCTCTAATTGTTTGCCGTTCGTATAGCCGATGCGTAAAAGATCTCCTAGCCGCTCTCGTTTCTCTTTTGCTCCAGCGCCTGCGATCAAGCCATACGCTAATAACTGTTGGCGATCAATGGTTCCTTCACTGACTTCATTTGAAGCAATCGGGGTTACGACTTTTCGCAAGGCTTCTTTCAATGCTTCATGGCTGGCGTGTTCCACGCCCAAACTGCCTTTGCTTTTCGGTGCTGCCTGACTGCGCGGTAAAAAGGCATGCTTGGCATCCGGAACCACTTCCATAATGATTTTGCGGATCTTTTCTCCCGAAAAATCGGGATCGGTAAACACGATGACCCCTCGTGTCTCTTGGGCATGCTCGATTTGATCAAGGATCGTATCATCGATCGCTGAACCGATCGTTTCGATCGTATCTACTTCGAACACTTCTTGCAATCGACGGGTGTCGTCTTTGCCTTCGACGACAATGATTTCTTCGATTTTCGGTTTATCAGTCATTGATCCTAAACAAGCGGTGGGCATTTTTTGTCGTGTAGGCCGCAACATCAGCGACCGCTTCTTGCCGCAGCTCCGCGATTTTATCCACCACATAATGGGTATAGCCGGGTTCATTGCGTTTGCCGCGATAAGGAACAGGGGCTAAATACGGCGCGTCAGTCTCAACGAGTAGCCGATCTTGTGGCACGACTAGTGCAGCTTCTTGTACCTCCGTAGCCTTTTTGAAGGTCACGACACCACTAAAGGAAATGTACATTCCTAGATCCAAGAACTTTTTCGCCCATTCTCCGTCTCCACTAAAGCTGTGCATAATACCACCGATTGTTTGGACTTTTTCATCCTTTAAGATCGCATAGGTATCTTCTAAGGCTTCACGGGTATGAATACTGATGGGCAGCTGATGTTCACGAGCGATTGCCATTTGCCGACGAAAGACCTTTTCTTGAACTTCTTTCGGATCTTCCATCCAGTGGTAGTCTAAACCGATTTCACCTAGGGCAACGACTTTTGGTCGTTCCAAGCGCTCTTGCAAATAGGTTTCTACGTGTGGGGTATAAGAACCAGCTTCGGTGGGATGCCAACCGATAATGCTGTAAATGCCAGGATATTCTTTGCTTAATGCTAACGATTTTTCAATCGTTGGCTGATCGAAACCGACGACCGCCATCTCCGTTACTCCTAGTTCTTGCGCACGGGCGACCGTTTCGGGAATGTCTTCGTTAAACTGTTCTGCATTCAAATGTGTATGAGAATCAAAAATCATGAAATCTCCTCCTTAGTCCTTCTATACTCTAGCATATTTTGACGGTTTAAGAAACGAATCCTCTTCGCTTTTTTCAGCAGTTTAAGAAAACTTTCAGCAAGCAAAAAAAATCCGCCCAAAGTTGGAGGACGCCGAAGCTGATTTTCTCTATACTGAGTGTAACGAAATCGTATGGAGGTGGAAATATGGAACGATCAAAAATTGATCCCGGCCGCTTTTTTTCTGGCCAAAAAGCAGCAGCTAAAGGCACGTTAAAACATCAATATCATTACTATCGGCAGCAAAATGCCCATCAAGCATTCAATAGCGACTTTCAGCGAAATTTCCAGCAAGATTTCCCCAATTTTGCTACATGGCTAAAACTGCAGCAGCAGACGCCACAAAAGAATCAAACAGCGACTTTTTCTCACTGGTTATTGGTTGGTTTCTTCGGACTTTTGACGGCAGCAAGTTTTTCGCAACAGCTCTTATTCCTACTTTTTGTCTTTGTCATAGCTGCTCTCGTCAAAGGCCCAGGCATGATCTTATGGGGCATCGTTTATTCCTTCTTAGTTAGTCTGTTTCCTCCATTGGGTATCGTTCTTTCTGGCTTGTTTTTCTTACTGACCTTGCGTCAATTAACCAAAAATGTCACTTTCGTTTTGACTGCATTGTACTTTTACGGCTATCCGTTTGTCATCACAGCCCTCCAGCACTTCACGAATTGGGACCCGCAATGGCTGTGGGTCGGTAGTATCGGTTTTGCCTTGATCAGTGGCCATTTTGTCTTACAGCAAAACTATCCCTTTGCTTCAAGTAAAAGTCTCGCATGGGCGATCATCTCTGTCCCTTATGATTGTGTCATGGCTTTGATCCCTGTCAAACACAAGGCACGCTTCAAACGATTGGTGAAAATCAAATAATTGCGATCTAGGATACAAAAGATAGGCTGTTGCAGCTTCTTTTGTATCTTTTTTAATGGAAAAACCAAGCGAAATACGATGGATATTTTTTGTTATTTTTGCTTCCGTATGATTGCTTTTTTTGTAAGAATCTACTATGCTAGAAACTAGCAAATCAAAAAAGGAGCCACGCCATGTACACCCTCATTCTTATTGCATTCCTCCTTACGGGCTTGCTAGTTTACTCCTTTATTATTGAACCGCATCTTCTCAAACAACGGCATTATCTCATAAAAAAAGACAAGCGCACCGTCTTAGATATTTCAAAAGCTTATGACCTTTACCAAGCAGAAAGCAATATCGTGATTGCCCATATCAGTGATCTCCATTTTTCTCGTTGGTTTAAACCAAGACGAATGAATCGCATCATTCGATCAACGATCCAAAACAAGCCGGATCTGATCATCATCACGGGGGATCTGATCGATAATTATAAAAAATGGCCGCATCGTTCAACCAAGCGACTGATCGAAAAGCTGAAAAAATTGCAAGCGCCTCTGGGTAAGATCGCAGTTATGGGGAACCATGACCATTTGAATGACGGTCATTACTTTGTTAAGGAAATATACCAGCATGCAGGGTTTACCTTACTTGATAATGAGTCGGTTTTTGGTTCTGATGACAAGACGTCGATGAATATTGTCGGTATCGATATAGAAAGTCCGAAAGTCAGTTTTACCTATGAAGCAACCTTAGCAGAATGGCAGCTGCTTTTGCTCCATGAACCCGATTATGTTTCTCGGATCACCAATCTGCCAAACTACGACTTGATTCTTTCTGGCCATAGCCATGGCGGGCAGATTCGCTTGCCTTTTTATTATGCGAAAACAAAGGGCGCGTTGAAATATACCGATGGGCTCTACCTTTTAGGAAATGAGACCTTATTGAGTGTTTCCAGTGGGGTCGGTATGACCAAGATTCCCGCCCGACTCGGCGTCCCGCCAGAGATCCTTTATTACCATTTAGAACCGCAACAGCAATTGAACGTTTCTTAACTGTTCATCGTTGTAATTGGGAAAAAATCAGCAAATCGTTTCAGCAAACGTTCGATTCGCTGATTTTCTTTTTGCCCCTACCGTGTTAAAATATACCAAATAAATACTTTTAAACAATTAGGAGGAACCAAAAAATGGTCATCTCAGGAACACTCTGGTTTTTGATCGCCTTCTTTGCTTATACAGCCTATGTTTACGGTCAGGGGTTGTACTTTCCTGTCATCGCATTTCTTGCTGCCTTGATGGGCTGCGGATTTTATCTCTTTGCTTTTCTCCAGCACAAAAATACGACGAAAAAACATCCTTAGCCAGAACGAGCTAAGGATGTTTTTGTATTATTGATTCAAGCCTTGATAAATCGTCTCGAGATTCCACTTCATCATGTTATAGTAGCTGTCGCCTTCTTCTCCCGGTTCTGCAATCGAATCGGTAAAGACGGTTCCGAAAATCGGAATGCCCGCATCACGAGAAACACTTTGCATTGGACGAGTATTGACGCTGCTTTCGACAAACAAGGAAGCGACGGCTGAGTTTTGCAGCTGATCCACTAAGTTTTTGATTTGCGCAGGGGTACCTTCTTCTTCGGTATTGATTTCCCAAATATAGGCGGACGGTACACCATAGGCTTTAGAGAAGTATTTGAAGGCTCCCTCACTGGTGACGATCAATTTCTTCTCTTCAGGAATCGATTGGAAGTTTTCCTTCGCTTGCTGATCCAGTTCTTCTAATGAAGCCAAGTAGCGTTCAAGGTTTTCTTCATAGAAAGAGCGATTGTCAGGGTCCTTTTCACTCAGGCGTTGAGCGATGTTACGGGCATAGATCATGCCGTTTTCTAGATTTAACCATGCATGAGGATCGGCTTTGCTGTGGTCTTCATCATCAGATAAATAAAGCACATCCACGCCATCACTGACGGCAAAGTAATCTTCATTTTCTACCTTATTGGCATTGTTCATCAATTTGGTAAACCAGCCATTGCCGCCAGTTTCTAGATTCAAGCCGTTGTAAAGGATAAGATCAGCATCGGTCGCTTTTCGAACATCTTCCACTAAAGGTTCATATTCATGGGGATCACGCCCCACTGGTACGATACTGTGAAGATCGATTCGATCACCGGCAATGTTTTCCGTAATATCAGCAATGATCGAATTGGTCGCTACTACTGAAAGTTTCCCTTCTGTTTGGGCCATCTGTCCGTTTTGCTGTGCCAAAAAGAAGCCACCGGCTACAGCTGCCGTTGCTAAAACCGCTGTCGCTGACCAGCGCTTGACTGGACTGGTCTTTTGTTTTGGTGAGAACAAGAAACCGATCACGAAAAAGGCTCCTGCGGTCAAAACGATACTTGATCCTGCGGCAATATTAAAGCTGTACCCGATAAACAAGCCGATAAATGAGGCGAGACCACCTAAAACCCCTGCGATGATCATCATATGCTTCAATTGTTTTGTATATAAATAAGCCGTTGCTGCTGGAGTGACTAATAAAGCCACGATCAAGATCGTTCCGACGCTTTGCATCGCTGTCACTGAAACCAAAGTTAATAAGAACATCAATAAGTAGTGATAGGCTTGCACTTTCATCCCAAAAGCCTTTGCCATCATCGGATCAAAAGAAGTGATCAGCAGTGGACGGAAGAAGAGGATGATCACTGCCAGCACAAGGATAGCGATAGCGATCGTCAGCCATTTGTCGCTATCTTGCACCGCTAGCACATTCCCAAACAAAATGTGAAACAAATCAGTCGAACTATTTGCTACCCCAATTAAGATAACCCCTAAAGCTAGAAACGAACTAAAGGTGATACCGATCGCCGTATCGCTTTTGATCAGGCTGTTATTGGCGATATAGGTAATGATCATGGAGGCTAAAATCCCAAAGAAGATTGCCCCGACAAAAAAGTGAACGCCGAAGATATAAGACAAGGCTACCCCTGGTAAGACCGCATGAGAGATTGCATCCCCCATCAAGGACATCCCTCGTAAGATGATAAAACAACCAATCACCCCTGCGACGATCCCGATCGCGACTGCCGTGATCAAGGCATTTTGTAAGAAATGATAGTTACTTAAACTCGTAAAAAAGCTTGTCAACATGTTAAACGCCTCCTTTCACGATGATCGCATCACCAAATGTTTGCTTCAAATTGCTTTCGGTAAAGACTTCACTCACTGGGCCCGCAGCGATCAGGGTTTGATTGAGCAGAACCAAGTAATCAAAGTATTCGGTGATTTTCCCCAGATCATGGTGAACGATAAAAATCGTCTTGCCAGCATCTCGCAAGTTACGTAACAGCCCGACGATGATCGCTTCACTGGTGGCATCGATCCCTACAAAGGGCTCATCGAGGAAGATATAGTTAGCATCTTGCACCAACGTTCGAGCAATCAAGACCCGCTGAAACTGCCCACCGGACAATTCCCCAATCTGACGCTCCGCAAAGGATTCCATTTCTACCGCTGCCAGAGCGGCTGTCACTTTCTGCCAATCGTTGGCCGACATTCTTTGGAACATGCGCATCTTAGGATACAAGCCTAAAGATACGACTTCTTTGACTGTGATCGGAAACGTGTAGTCAACCGCAGTCTTTTGTTCGACATAGGCAATTTCCTTTTGAAAATCTTTTAACGTTTTTTTGTTGACACTCATGTTCCCACTGGAAGGGATCAACTTCAACGCCGCTTTGATCAGCGTCGACTTCCCTGCCCCATTTGGTCCGATGATCCCTACGATCGCCGGTTTCTCTACTTGAAACGACAAATCCGAGATCACTTGATGATCGCCATCATAGGCTGCGGATATTTCTGAAAAAGTAATCATTATTTTCACTCCATTTCCATAGTTAAGGATAGTTTATTTATTTTTTAGGTAGACCTAACTTATTTTTATTATACAAGAAAGGATTGGTTTTGCAAGACAGTTCTCTTGATTTTTTTAAGAAACACCGCAATTTTTTGGCAATGGTTCTTGAAACCCAAGATTCTATCTCTATTTATTGAATAAAAATTGGCGACCACAAATACTGATTCCACTAATTTCTTTCTATCTTTTGATCGCAAAGCGTTTAATTTATTTTCAATAAAAGAGATCGTTCCTCGGCACCTCAGTGACGTACTTTTTTTCAATAACAGAAAAGAGAAAAATCAAATCTCATTTCATACTCCCTTCATGATTAATACCAAACAAATCAAAGAATCAGTAATTCTTCTATTTCCACAAATTCACGAATCTACTCTTTTTTATGATGACCAAGAAACCCTTTCATCTCGACTAAAACGCTTTATAAATTAAACTTTTCTAATTATTATGTGATTTTTCGAACAAAACCTAAAAATAACATGACAACTATGTTAGTCTTTGATTTGGAAAAAGTTTTAGGAGGAATAAAAACAATGAAGAAAATTTTCCAAACACTATTAGTCCTAACCTCGTTAGCAACTTTGAGTGCTTGTGGCGCTGATTCACAAACAAGCAGCAGCACAAGTACTGGTTCATCTGCTAATGAAGAAACAGATGCAACTTCAGCTGCATCTGGTCAAGAATACACAGACCCTAGCGAACTTGCAGACAGCTACGATGTCGTGATTGTCGGTGCGGGTGGCGCTGGAATGGCCGCTGCGATCCAAGCAAAGGAAGCTGGCGCAAACCCAGTTATTTTAGAAAAAATGCCAATTTCTGGTGGGAATACATTGAAATCTTCTGCAGGAATGAACGCTTCAGAAACCAAATTCCAAGAAGCAGAAGGCATTGAAGATTCAAACGATCTATTCTATGAAGAAACATTAGCTGGCGGTCACAACACCAATGATGAAGAATTGTTGCGCTACTTTGTGGATCATTCAGCAGAAGCGATCGATTGGTTAGATTCCATGGGTATCACTTTAGACAACTTAACAACGACTGGCGGGATGAGTGAAAAAAGAACGCACCGTCCATCTGATGGTTCCGCGGTTGGGGAATACTTAGTTGATGGCTTGATGCGCAACATCCATGAATTGGAAATCCCAATTTTTGTAAATGCCGATGTCAAAGAAATCAATGAAGAAGATGGTCAAGTCAACGGGGTGACCGTTGAAGTAGAAGGAAACGAACAAACCATTGATGCCAAAGCAGTTGTCGTTACAACAGGCGGTTTCGGTGCCAATTTCGACATGATCACCGAGTACAAACCAGAATTGGCAGACTACGTGACAACGAACCAAGAGGGTTCGACTGGTGATGGAATCAAAATGATCGAAGCGTTAGGCGGACAAACGGTTGATTTAGAGCAAATCCAAATCCACCCAACAGTGGATCAGTCTAAATCACTGTTGATCACTGAAGCTGTCCGTGGAGAAGGCGCGATCTTGGTCAATCAAGAAGGCGAACGGTTCTTCAATGAAATGGAAACACGAGACAAAGTCTCTGAAGCGATTATTGCCCTACCTGAAAAATCGGCAACGTTAGTTTTTGATGCAGGTGTCAAAGAACGCGTAACAGCCATTGATTTTTACGAGCAACAAGGGTTAGTCAAATCCGCTGACACGATCGAAGAATTAGCAAAAGAATTGGACATGCCAGAAGCAGCGCTTGCTGAAACGATCGCTACCTGGAACAGCAGTGTGGCTGCTGGTGAAGACGAAGCCTTTGGACGCAGCACAGCAATGGACAACGATTTGTCAACAGGACCTTACTATGCCATCGCCATTGCTCCTGGTATCCACCACACGATGGGCGGCGTGAAGATCAACACGAACACAGAAGTGATCGCTACGGATAACGAGATCATTCCAGGTCTCTTTGCAGCCGGAGAAGTAACTGGTGGGTTGCATGGTGAAAACCGAATTGGCGGAAATGCAGTTGCCGATATCATCATCTTCGGACGCCAAGCAGGAACAAAAGCTGCCGAATTTGCGCAAGAAAATTAAACCATTCTCTATAAAAAAGAAGTACTAACGCTTTTCATCAGCGTTAGTACTTCTTTTTTCTCATATAATTGACACAATAGTTTTATTGATCTTATGCTGTCACTTTGATGATCTGCACCTCATAAGGCGCCAACTGAAGAAGTTGGTTTGTCGTTTTTCCTGTAAGCAAGTCGATTCCTGAAGTTGCTACCTCTACTTCTTGATTTTCTTCGGAAAAATTCATCACAAAATAATAGGTAGTCGGAGCGAGCTGCTCTTGCTGACTTTCTCTACTTTGAATCGACACGTTCGTTGAACCTTGGCGGACCCACTCATTTTGTAAGCGAAGCTGTTGTGTTACTTCTTGATAGAAGTCTTCCAAAAAGGCTTGATCCGTCCGTCCCCCAAGATAGTAGGCACTTCCTTCACCATAATCATTTACGGTCACTGCAGCTTGACCTTGATAAAAATCTGCACCGTACACCCCTAACGTTTGGGCGGTGTTTGTTTGGACAATACTACAATAATCATGAATTTGGTACTGCTGTTCCTTCATTAAAAGCAGATTTTTTTGCTTCAGATATAACGTATCGATTTCTTTCACAGACACACCAAACAGTTCTTCTAACTCTTGGGGCCATCCTCCTAAATAGGTCAAGTCCGTTTCATTCACGATCCCCGTCAAATAAGTGGAAACCAGTGTCCCGCCATTTTTCGTATACTGTTGAAATTTTTTCATAGTTTCTTTTGGTAAGAGGTAAAGCATCGGAGCGATGATCAATTGATAAGCATCAAAGTCATGATCTTTCGTGATGACATCAACCGCGATGTCATGATCCCAAAAATAGCGGTAATGCTCTTGCAACGTTTGTGGGTAGCGTTTGCTCTCTAAACCAAAACCTTGCGCATCATTGAGCGCCCAATTGTTATCCCAATCATAGATGATCGCCACTTTGGCTTTTTTGTGCAATCCTTTGATTTCTTTGATTTCTTCTAAGGCTTTCCCCACTTCTGCTACATCTTGAAAAACACGATTTTGCTCGTCGTTGTCATGGTCCACGACGGCCCCATGGAACTTCTCAGATGAGCCTCGAGATTTTCGCCATTGAAAATAAAGATTACTATCTGAACCGTGAGCAATAAATTGCATAGAAGACAAAAGATGCATCCCGGGACGTTTCGTGCGATTGACTGGATGCCAATTCACACCACTAGGGGTTGATTCCATGATCAAAAATGGTTGCTTTTTCAAGCTACGATATTGATCATTGATAAACCCAACCTTACTTGCCAAATCAGCTGTCGTTCCCCAATCATTATGCCAAGCAGGATAACAGTCCCAACTAATGACATCCACATGCTGGGCAAATTTTCCATAATCAAGACTATAAAAGGGAATCAAATCACGGGTATCTGCCATGAAATTCGTTGTGATCGGCACATCTGGAGACAAACGACGAATGTCTTTGATCTCATGTTCATAGAAATCAATAGTCTGATCGGTTACAAAACGATGCCAGTCTAGATTTAGTCCATGAACTTGCATTTCGCCGATCGGTGAAGGAGATTCGATTTGCGACCAATCGGTGATGGTATGGCTCCAGAACGGTCCCCACCAGGCCTCATTCAAGGCTGCTAGCGTTTGGTACTTCTGCTTGACCCACTGACGAAAGTTTTCTTGGCAAATAGGACAATGACAATCTCCAGAATACTCATTGGAAATATGCCACATCAATAGTGCTGGGTGATCGTGGTAGCGTTCAGCTAATTTCCGATTGATGATCGCCACTTTCTCACGATAGATTGGCGAAGAAAAACAGTGATTGTGTCGCCCACCGTGTAACATTTTTTCCCGTTTTTCATTGGTCCGGAGAACTTCAGGGTATGCTTTAGACAACCAGGCAGGACGCGCACCGCTTGGCGTCGCTAAAATGACGTTACTGTTTCGTTCGGCGAGCTGATCCATGATTTTGTCTAACCATTCAAATTGAAACACCCCTTCTGCTGGCTCTAAGGCACTCCAAGCAAAAATACCAAGGGAAAATGTATTAGCATGAGCTTTTTCCATTAGTTCTAAATCTTTGGCTAAGATCTCGGGATAATTTAGCCACTGGTCAGGATTATAATCCCCACCATGTAAAAAGCGTTCTTCTAAGTTATATCTTATCATCTTCTCTTCCTATCCTTTTGTGCCGCCAGCGGTCAAACCGGTGACAAAATGTTTTTGTAATGCAATAAAGACGAGCGCGATCGGAATACTGATCAAAATGGCCCCTGCCGCAAAAGTCGTATAGCTGGCACCCATTTTATCCGTGACTAATTTGTATAACCCGATGGGTAATGTATAGTACTCAGGATTACGTAAAATCACTGAAGACAGGGCAAAGTCTCCCAGTGGTCCGGTGAAACCATTCATGGCAACCACTGCCAGCATTGGTCGAGATAATGGAATCAAAATTTGCCAGAATATTCGCGTATTGCTTGCACCATCTATCTTGGCACTCTCGTCTAAATCTAACGGAATCGAGTCAAAATATCCTTTCAATAAGTACGTGTTCATGGGAATCTGACCCCCAACGTAAATCAAGATCAGCAACCAATGACTATTGATCAAGCCGAGCATTTGCGCCAGTACAAAAATTGCGATCAAGGCAGAGAACTGCGGGATCATTTGTAGTAGTAAGAACAGCATCAATCCATTTTTACGGCCTGTAAAACGAAACCGTGAAAAGGAATAAGCCGTCATGGAGACAAAGATCAGTGACAGGAACATAGTGCATACACTGATTTTCAATGAATTCAAATACCATTGACTATAATATAGCGAGTTGTCACCAGCAAACAATTTCGTGTAGTGACTTAATGTCGGACTCGTCGGAATCAGACTCGTACTTATTAAACTGTTCCCAGGATTAAAACTAGCACCGATCGTCCATAGTAAAGGGTAGACGATCACCACTACCGTAAAAATCAGTACAAGATATGTCAAGGATAGGCGGACAAATTTTTGTTTTTTCATACTTGCTGCCTTCATGTTATCCAACCTCCTTGAATGAATTTGTTCGGCGGAATTGCCATAAAGCAATCGCGATCACGACGATCGATAAGAGAATCGTCAATGCTGCTGCTAGTGCATATTGACTATTTTGCATCGTGAGCTTATAGATCCATGAAACCAAAATATCGGTACCACCAGCGGTCGAACCAGGAACTGCCGGTCCGCCAGAATTAAACAGATAAATGATATTGAAATTGTTGAAGTTAAACGTATATTGCGTAATCAAAATTGGTGCCATTGCATAAAGCAGTAATGGCAATGTGATTCGTCGGAATTTTTGCATAGCTGAAGCACCATCGATGGTCGCCGCCTCATACAAATCATCAGGAATGGATTGCAGCGTCCCTGTAGTCACGATAAAAATATACGGAAAGCCTAGCCAGCCTTGAATCAGTAACAAAGCTAAACGGGTCCAATTCGCACTCGTTAGCCAAGGAATCGGTGAAATCTGGAAGAAATTCAAAATCGTATTATTGATCGCACCAAAGGAATCATTGAACATTCCTGAAAATACCAAGATCGTAACAAATCCCGGAACTGCCCATGGGAGGATCAAAATTGTTCGAAAGAACTTTTTGAATCGTAGTTCTTTTTGATGCACCAGCACCGCTAAAAATATTCCGATAGAAACTTGTAACGTTGAGGCGATCAAGGTCCAGATAACTGTCCAGCCTAGAACATTGAAGAAGGTACTACGCCAAATATCGACAGTAAAAATCTTCTTAAAGGTCTCTAATCCCACCCAATCTGCTAAATTGGCAGGTGCAGAATGATAGAGATCATAGTTCGTAAAAGCTAACGCGATACTAAAGAGAATCGGAAAAATAACAGAAAACACGAGTAAGAAAAATGCTGGGCTACTCATTAAATAAGGATAGCCTTCTCTTAATAGTGCCTGGTAGCTTTCACGGATAGAGTTGACTGGTAGCTCATTGTCTCTTAATTCGCCGTTTTTATAGGCATCACGGATGTTTAAATAATAGAACAACAGACCAAAACCGATGACGATCAAGGCAACTAATCCTTCTGCTAATAAAAAGATGGAATTGTCTCTCGGCACTTCCACGCCTAATGTCACGATGCCCCAAAGTCCCATATTAAATAAATCTTTAAAGACGACAAGATACATAGCAAAAAAGAAGAAAAATAAAGCGCCTTTGATTTTTTGCCGATTATAAAATTGACCGAATCCTGGTATTATCGAGAATAGCATTGCTCGTTTTGCATACGACTGCGTGTTTTTCACATTTTCGCCCCCTGTAAGAAAAAGCCGCTGACAAACGTTTCGTTCGGCATTACTTGATTCCTAGTGCTGAATCACCATCCGAAACGTTTGTCCTCGTAACGACTTTTTAGTTTTGAATTGCTGCAATGGCTGATTTGATCTGATCGACTGCCTGTGGTAGAGCTGTTTTCGGTTCAGACTTTCCAGTAGCAATGGTTTGCAATGCGGCATCCATTGGTTCCCATACTGAATTCATTTCAGTGATCCCTGGTGTTAGTTCTGCGTGTTGGGACTGAGCGGCGATGGCTGCAGCACTTTCACTTTCTTGAACTGCTGGATCATCTGCCAAAGAAGCAACCGCTGGTACTTCCTGTGTTTTTTCATAACGAACTTTTGAGTTTTCTTCATTGCTGATAAATTTGACGAACGCTTCAGCTAATTCAGGGTTTTGGGAATAGCTACTTACGTTGTAGCTTTTGACACCGATAAAGGAGCCCATATGTTCACCATTGCCTAATAATGGCAATTCTTTCACACCATAGTCGATGCCCGCTTCTTTATAAGGAGACAAGTTCCATGGTCCCGAGACGACAGCTGCAGCTTTTCCTTCCGTAAATAAAGAGTCCAACACATTGATTCCTTGTTCACCGACCAATCCGGATGGAAAAACACCGGCATCATAAAATTGTTGGATATAGTCTGCTCCTTCGATCGCACCTTCATTAGCTAATCCAATATCTTCAGGGTCATAGGATCCATCGGCATTCTCGCCAAAAACATAACCGCCATAACCGCTCAATACACCTTGTGCGTAATAAATTTGATCCCATAATGCCAGTAACCCATAACTGTCAGCACCTAAAACAGATTTAGAATACTCTAGCCACTCATCCGTTGTCTGTGGCAAGTCTTCTTCGGAAATTAGCTCTTTGTTATAATACAAAATTTGTGTTTCAACCGCTTTTGGTAAGCCGTAGACTTTGCCATCAACGATTTGCGATTGCATTGCTGATTCCGTATACAGATCTTGTAGCGTTTGATCGACTGTTAATTCTTTCAACAACCCTTCGGTAACGGCTGTACCGATTTGATCACCAGGAATTGTGATGACATCCGCACCTGTACCAGCGGGTCCATCCAATCGTAAATCTTCAATCTGTCCACCATAGGCTTTTTCGACCACTTTGATCGTCACATCGTGTTCTTCTTCAAATTGTTTGACTGCCTCTTCAATCCCAGCTGATTTTGCTTGGTCTTCCCAGACCAATAGATCATAGTCCTTATCGCTGCCACTATTTGCTGCAGTACTATCTGTCCCTTCACTTTGTGGACCGCAAGCACCTAATCCTAAAGCTGCTACACTTAAAAAAAGAACTCGAGACATTTTTTTCATCATCATTTCTCCACCTTTTCTTTATTTTGCAAACGCTATCTTCTCATTTATAATAAATTATTTTACTTAATATGTAAATAGTTTTACTAAATTTATTTCTTTAACAGAGTAAACAAACGTTTTAAATCAAGGTTTTTCAAACAAACATTTTTTTGAAACATCTCCGCGCTCTGAAATTTCACTATTCAGTAAATATATTTAGTAAATTCATTTACTTGGTAAAGTTGTTAGCGTATACTAGAAGAAAGAGGTGAAGAAGATTGGTTACAATAAAAAAAATTGCCGAGCAATCAGGCTTTTCACAAGCGACTGTTTCCCGATTATTGAAAGGCGACGAATCGTTGTCGATCGCAGCCGATACGCGTCAAAAAATTATTCATACCGCTTTATCACTAGGTTATGATCGCTCAAAAATAAAAACAACACTAGAAAAAATCGCCGTCCTTTTCTGGCTGACAGAACAAGAAGAGCTTCAAGATGTCTATTTTCGACAATTGCGAATCTCTTTAGAAAAATATGCGAAAATCAACAATTTGGAAATTCAATTGATCACCCATGAAGATGATGTTTTAGAAACATTGCAAGAGGTCGCGGGGTTTATTGGGATTGGCTCTTTCACTGAGAAAGAAACGCAGCAGTTCAAATCCGTTTGCCCCTATGGTGTCCTTTTGGAAATCAACCCCTGTCCAGAGCTGTTCGATACGGTCAAACCCGATACTGATCGAATGACGCAACTGGCGATCGATCTGTTTTTAACAAAAGGATACCGAAAGATCGGCTTTATTGGTGGCGCTTATCTAAATCCTGATACTCAACGCGCAGAAATGGATAGTCGCGAGATCATCTTCCGTCAAACGCTGGCTCGTCGAGATGCGTTCGATGAGGCGTTCCTGTTTACTGGTGGCAATTTTTCCGTTGAAACCGGCTATCGTTTGGCGAAAAAAATGGTGGAATCCCTTGGTGACAATTTGCCAGAGGCGCTCTTTGTGGCTTCTGACACCGTCGCAGTTGGTGTGCTCCAAGCGTTAAATGAACGATCTATCATCATTCCTGATCGCTTGGAATTAATCAGTATCAATGACAATGAGATCGCAAAATTTGTGGCTCCCCCACTAACAACGTTTAACATCGATGTGGAGGAAATCGCCAAAACCGCGATCGATTTGCTGGTGGATCAGATCGTTCATCCTCGAGCGATCACCAAAACAGTCCTTTTAGGGGCTGAACTCATCGAGCGAAAAAGCTTTACGCAAGCTTAAAAAACGCCCCTAGAAAGTTAGGAAAAGCTAACTTTCTAGGGGCGTTTCATTGTCTAAATCGAAAAAAGCATTCTTTCGTTTTTCACATCTCTTTCGCCACAGCATACACAAGATGCGGCATGTCCACTTGTCGATAGTGTTTAACAAAGCGATCCACCAGCTTCATTCCATTGCGCAATGCCACATTTATGGAGGCTTGATTGGACTCACGAATGATCGAATAAATAATATCGGCATTCAGCGTTCCAAACGCATAGTCTTTACAAGCCTGGGCGGCTTCTGTGGCAAACCCATGATGCCAGAAGTTCTTTTGAAACAAGTACCCAATTTCTAAAACAGCTTCTCCCTTGACGTCTTGCCACGTCAAGCCGCATTGACCGATCGCTTGCCCGGATGCTTTCTCAATCACTAGCCACAAGCCAATGTGATCGTTTTGATAGCGTTGCAGCTGTTTGTCGATCCAACCAGTGACTTCCTGCTCACTGAAGGGTCCTTCATAGGCAATCATGACTTCTGGATCTTGCAAAATCTTTTCAATCGCTGGACGATCGTCATGACTCATTTCTCGCAACAATAATCGCTCGGTTTCAATTAGTGGTTCCATAGTTGTTGCGCTCCCTTCTATTCCATTCGGTTCCTTTTCCAAAAATACCAACTCGCTGACCATGCGGTGATGGGTAAAATAATCACCGCTGCCAGACCCGTGATCAAACAAACGATCAATTCTGAGACGAACGCCTTTGAATTGATCATTTCACCAAAGGAGATCGACAAATCTTGAAACCACGCAATCAACGCCAGATTACTTCCCATAAAGGCAAACAATAAGGTATTGATCGTCGAAGACAATACGTCTGATACCACTGTCATACTACTTTTACTTAATGCCTTGATTGAGACTTGCGGGTTTGCTTGAAAAAGTTCATAGGTCGCAGTGCTGATCGCCATACTCCCATCTGCCACCGCCCCCGAAAAACTCATCAAAATGATCGCAGTCATCAATGTCTTAAAATCGATGGCTACATCAAAGGAATACATCGCCAACTCATCGAGTTCCTCTGCCGAAAACCCATGAAGATTCATTGCAGAGAGCACAAGAGGAAATAATAGTAGAAAAAGCCCTAGAAAGACCAACACACAGACAAAGGCAATTTTGGTTTTCTGATTGACGCCGTTCACGAAAAACAAGGTGATCGCCGCCACGGCTAAAAAGGCAACACAAGCCGCTGGTAAAATCGGTGCCCCTCGGTCAATCAGGACCAGTAGCGCTAGAAAGACGGCCACATTCATAAACAGACCTGTGACTTGAAACAGCCCTTCGATCCGAAAAACAGCGAAAGTCAGCAAGAGAAAAAGCAAGATCAACACAAACAAAACAGTCATTTTGCTTTCCTCCTATGCACTTCAAAACAAAGGAGCGTCAACGGTACCGATAAAACCAAAGCAAAGCCGCCGCATACTGTACGCACTATTTCTAAAGAAAGATGCATCGGCAATGCTTGCGAAAGCAGCCAGCCATTGGCTAGGTAAAACAATAGCGCTGGCATACTCCCACTTAAATAGGCAAACAACAAGACATTGATCATCGAAGAAGTCGTATCTTGCGCGATGGACCGACCGATCGCTAATCGTTCCTTGCGGCTCGTCTGGGGATTGATGCGTTGGATCTCATCTAAACTGGCAATCAGCATGACGATATTGTCCATGCTGGCACCGATTGCGCCAATCAGCAGACTTCCTAGATAGACACTGCGATACGGACGGGTCAGAAACGACATTTCCTCATAGCGCAACCCATGATCTTGCAAAAGATCCATGGCGAATCGACAGAGAAAAAACGCCAAGAGAACGCTGGCTAAGGAGGCAATGATTTTGCGGCTGTCGATCGTGCGAAAGCCATAAGAAATCCCCATCGTCATAACCAACGAGACGATCGTAAAAACGATCATCAAAAAGACCAATGAAAAGGAGCTGTTGCCTTTGTGAAACCAAAGAAAAAGGAGCAGCAAGCCAGTATTCACAAAGATACTAAGCAAAGCCCGTAAGCCTTTTTTGCCACCAATTGCGACTACTGCCATCAGGAATAAGGCAAGGAAGAAAAAGAGATACCCATCCCGTTTTTGTGTTTGTACCTTCCAGCCATCCCCTTCTTTTTGCAAAAGCAGCTGTTGTCCGGTCTGATACAACGGATGAATCGCACCGTTGGGGGTGTATTGCGTAGTGACTGTCCGCAGTGCCCCAGCTTCTTCTCCGTTGCGAAGGATCCCTTGAATCTGCTGCTGGTCGGCGGTGACTTGAACCGTTTGTACTTCTATGATCGGCTGTGTATAAAAGCGACTGCTTTGGGTTTGGATCAGCCAGCTCAAGACCAGCAAGCTAACAAAGGCCGCTAGATAATAATACTTTTTCAAGACCGTCTCCTTTCATTTTCAGCAAAAAAAGACTTAGACAAACCACCAGTCCTACGACCGACCACCTTGTGAGGCTAGATGACTGGTCGAAATGGTTACTGTGTTGGCGAGACTAACTGCTTTACTAGTCGCCTGCTTTGTCAAAGTCCTTTTACTTGCTCGTTTTGCTTACACGACATTTTGCGCTGTACCTGCTTTAAAGCCGCTTAGGTTCGCCACAGCGATCCCCATCAAACGACGTCGGGTTTCGACTGGCGCCCAAGCGATATGCGGCGTCAAATAGCAATTTGGTGCTTGCAACAAGGGATTGTCCGCTGCAATCGGTTCTTTCGAGACGACATCTGCCGCCAAGGCTGCAATCTGCCCGGTTTTCAGCGCTTCAGCAACTGCTGCTTCATCGATCAAGCCGCCACGGGCGGTATTGATCAGGATCGCAGAAGGTTTCATTTGTGCCAAAGCTGTGCGATCGATCATTTTTTCTGTCTCAGGAAACTGTGGAACATGAAGGCTAATGATATCTGCTTCTTGATACAGTTCCGCCAACGACACTTGTTTTGCCCAAGTAGCTTGTGCTGGTTTTGGTCGATGATTAAAGTAGATTACTTTCAATTGAAACGCATGTGCGATCGTGGCAACTGCTTGAGCGATCGCACCATATCCAATCAGCCCAATCGTTTTGCCTGCCAATTCCATCAATGGTGTCTGCCAATAAGAAAAATCTTTGCTGGTTTGCCAGTCACCCTGATGCACGGAACGATTATGGTGTCCCACTTGGTTCGTCACTTCCAGCAGCAAAGCAAAGGTCGCTTGTGCCACTGCATTGGTACTATAGCTAGGAATATTGGTCACGGTGATTCCTTGTTCCCTCGCTGCTGCCAAATCAACGACATTGTATCCAGTTGCTAGTACCCCAATGTAGGTCAATTGCGGACATGCTTTGAGCACATCAGCGGTGATCGGTGTTTTATTTGTCAAAATCGCTTCGGCATCACCGATTCGATCAATTATTTCTTGTTTATCTGTATATGAGGTACGATCATACACCGTCACCACTCCTAATTCTTCAAACCCTTGCCAAGCCAAATCCCCTGGATTCAACGCATAGCCATCAAGTACAACGATCTTCATTCTTTCGCCCCTCTCGCTTTTCCTTTTGCTTTTCCATAAAAAACGGGAATTCCTAGTAACGTCACGCCGATTCCCACGACTGCTAACCACGTGTCAGTGATCAAGGTCATGATCAAGATAAAACAGCCGCCTAAAATCGCAATCAAGGGAATGATTGGATAGAAGGGAACTTTATACGGACGCTTCATCTGTGGTTCTGTTTTTCGCAAACGAAAAACTCCTACAAACAATAATACACTAAAGAACCACATAACAAAAACCAGCATATCGGTCAAAAGATCAAAGGTGCCTAAAAGCATCATGATACAAGCGATCCCTAATTGTAAAAAGGCCGCCGCATAGGGTGCATTGGTGGTTTTGCTTAGGGTCGCAAAGGTCTTACTGAAAGGAATCTCATCTTCCAACGCCATCGCATATGGGACCCGCAAGCCAGTCATTGTATAGCCGTTCAATGCGCCATAAACAGAGATCAAGATACCGATCGTGACCAGTTTTCCGCCAAAACTACCGAACAAGGCCATCGCAGTTTCTGAGGCACTGTTCAAATTACCAGCGATTTGATCGATCGGCAATGTTTTTAAAAACGCAACATTGATCAACACGTACACCAAGGTGACAAAACTCAGCCCAAAGATGATGGCTTTAGGCAAATCTTTTTCGGGTCGCTTCATTTCTCCAGCGACATTGCCGACCCCCATCCAGCCATCATAAGCAAAAAGGGTTGCTAAGAGGGCACTACTGATACCAGCTGCAAGGGAGCCTTGAGTATTGGAAGAAAAATCCACCAATGAGACCGATACTTGACCTGGTGTCATCAGGCCAGCCACGATAATCACCGCAATCGGAATCAGCTTGACTGCTAAGGTGACGGACTGGACTTGAGCTGCAGCTTTTGTTCCCAAAAGATTAATCAAGGTCACACTCGTTCCGGTCAAAATCGATAAAGGAAGCAAATAATTGCTAGGTAGATGAAATAAGTTCAAACATTGTGTTGCGAAAATAATACTTAAAGCCGCCACGTTCGCTGGAAAGTAAATGATACTTTGTGCCCAGCCTAATAAAAAGGAGGGTAATTTCCCATAAATTCTTTCGATATATCGAATAGGTCCGCCGGTCTCAGGAATCGCCGTCGCTAACTCTGCCACGGTCAAGCCGCCGCAAATCGTTAGAAAGCCGGCAAGCAGCCAAACCAACAAGGTCAATCCAGTCGATTGGGTCTGCTGGACCACAGCCGCTGCTTTGAAAAACACGCCGGCGCCAATCACCGTTCCCATTACTGTCGATAATGCCCCAAAAAAACTGATTTCTTTTTTCAATTGACTTTTCACAACATCACTTCCTTTTTAAATGAATAAGTCAAAGTATAGCGGATAGAAACTATCTTGACTAGAGGAATTTCAGAAAACAAAAAGCAAATACCATGAAAAGACGGCATTTGCTCCAAAATTTTTTTATTCTTTTGTGGATTCTTGAAAAACCAGCAACGGAAGCTGTCGTTTTTTGTGCATTTGTTGAACCAAATAAATTCCTGCCAGCAAGATGATCGGGAATATGATCGCACCTAAAATCCCAACCTGCAGCTGTTGTCCCGACCATTCGACGATGCTACCGACGACAGCGGGTCCGATTGAACATCCTAGATCTCCCGCTAATGCCAAATAAGCAAATAGCGCCGTCCCGCCGTTGCGAATGTATTGCGCAGCAAGACTAAAGACCCCCGGCCACATGATCCCTACGGCAAAACCGCTTAAGCCGCAGCCAAGGAACCCGATCAATGGCAATGAAGCAAAGCCGATCATCATATACGCCAGTAGGCAAAGCAAAACACTCAAAAACATAAAGCGTTTCAAATCGATTCGTTCTCCAAATTTGCCGTAAAGCAAGCGGGAGATCCCCATCATCAAGGCAAAAACCATCGGTCCTGCCAAATCGCCTAGTGTCTTACTAACACCTAAGCCCTGTTCAGCAAAGGTCGATGCCCATTGGCTGACTGCTTGTTCGCTGGCTCCAGCACAGACCATCATCACCAGAAACAGCCAAAAACTTTTCAAGGAAAAGAGCTGCCGAGTGGTCAACCCTCGTTCTCCTTCGGCAACGATTGGCGCCAACGGGACTTTGGTAAAGAAAAACAAATTGACCAACGGGATCAGCGCCCAGACGATCGCTAAAATCGGCCACTGTTGAATACCGAACACCATGAAGAACGCCGTTGAGAACAAAACGACCCCCACGTACCCCCAGCAATAAAACGAGTGCAGCATGCTCATCGTTTTTTCCTTATGTTCCGTTGGACAGGCTTCAACGATGGGACTGACTAAAACTTCCAGCAAGCCACCGCCAATGGCATACAGCAAAACCGCTGCTAATAATCCGCTAAACGGGGTCGGAAACCATAAGGGAAAAATGGCTAAACCAATCAAGCCGATCGCTGCAAAAAAATGCGCCGCTACGATCGAAATACGATAGCCGATACGGTCTACAAAAAAGATTGCTGCAAAATCGACGGCTAACTGAGTCAAAAAGTTAAAACTGACCAACAAAGTTATCTGGCTGATTGGTAGCTGGTATTGGCTTTGAAAGGTCAAAAATAATAAGGGGGCAAAATTATTGATCACGGCTTGAACGATGTACCCTACAAAGCAAGCCGCAATCGTCGAACGATAACTTTTCATTTTCACTTCTCCTTTACTCGTCTTATCAGTATACCAAGTCCAATCAGCCGGGAACCATGGAGAAAACACTTTTTTTACCCAGAGAATCTTAAGGAAATCAGGATTCCTCTTTCTTCAGATGATTTCCTTAAATGGAAGCAGCAAAAAAGCTGCCCTCACAGACAGCTTTTTCCGACTTATTCTCAAGGCTAGGCGTTTTTCCTTCGGGCAGCGATGGTTTTCATGGTGGCTTCAAAGATTGGGCCAATAAAGACGATACACAAGAGAGTACCTAACCCCACACTGGCGCCTAACGCAAAACCGATCAAGACCATCGCAGCATCCAAGCCGATACGGATCGTTTTTTGGGTCAATTTGCTTCGTTTATAGATCAAGGCCGTCAAGGCTTCTAACGCCGCTGAACCTTTGTTGGAAGAAACGTAAATGCCGGCGCCGATGCCAAATAAGATCGGTGCAGCGAAAATAGCGATCCATGGGTAGAAAGGCAAATGAATTGATACTTTGTCCATCACTGGTTCAAAGATCCCAATCAACAAGCCTAAGCCGATCCCGTTGATAAAACTGCCAATGCCTAATTCGGCACGATCAAAGACTGCAACGATCAACAAAACAACAATGTTAAAACACAAACTGGCTATCCAAAAAGGGACATCGATAAAATTCAAAATTCCTAACAAAAACGTACTGATCGTATCATATCCTTGATGGGCAGTGATCAATAAGGATATGGCTAACGCAATCAGCCCGGTACCTATCAAAACTTGTGCAAATTTTTTGGTTTCTTTCACAACATCACGCTCTCTTCTTTATTTTTCCTCTCTTAGTTTACCGTGAAAGCGTCACAATTACTATCATTTAATCACAAAAACCGGATTTTTTTTGAAGAAATCTAAATTCAATCAAGGGATTCATAATGCTGTTCATAGGTATCGCGAAACTCTTTGGGGGTCAAACCATTCAATTTCTTAAACATTTTGGAAAAATAGTTGGTATTGTTGTAACCAATGCGATCCCCGATCTCACTGATCGTGGCTTTCGAATGAAGCAGCAGCTGTTGGGCTTGCTTGATGCGCACCAGATTGACATACTGATTAAAACTCATTTCCGTTTCTTTCTTAAAGAGTTGCCCCAAATAAACAACGCTAACGTGCAGTTCTTCTGCCGCTGATTTGACCGTCAAATCATGGGTGTAGCCTTCTTCAATCAGCTGGATCGTCTTTTGAACGATCTCTGAATAACGTTTTTGCGGCGGCTGCGATTTGGCCAGCTCCAACACATCATCAAAAAGTTGCCGCAAATCTGCCAATGTATTGGACTCGCGAATCCGTGCCAAAATCTGCTCATGGTTTTCTTGGGAAAGCACCGGCAGTTGCCGATAAATATCATTGAACAACAAAAAAGAAACATAGCGAACATGTTCAGGGTCTGCTTGGGTTTGTTCCAAAATAGCGAACATTTTATCTAGCTCATGTTGGATTGTTTTAACATCCCCGATGGTCAGCGCTTTGTTAAAAGATAGAAACGGTAGTTCTTCGTTTCGCTCTAATATATCCACGTGGATCGTCTGTTCTTGTAAAAACAGATCTGGATAGAAGGCTTGCAGCGATTGAACCTGCTTGATTTTCTCATAGGCTTTATACAAATTCTCCCACTCGTTGATGGTTTCGCTCATGATCAACTGCCAGTCTTTACTATTAAGCTGCTGGGCGAGTGCTTTTAAGTCAGCGTTGATTTGCTGTCTTGGTCCGGCTGCGGTAATGATCACTTGGTTTTCATCTAATCGCCCTGGTAAGATCAATGGCTGATCGTGTTGCTGAAAAAACGTCGTGATTTTTTGTAAGATCTCGGCAGTCCCATTGAACTGCAAAACGGTAAAGGGGGCTGCTAGCGGCACCCTCTGTTGCGCCAGCAAATGGAGGTACTCGCTTTCGTTCAATTCATCATTCAACCAAAGCAGCAGGCTTGATTCTTGATAAAGTTCTTTTTCTGCCAACAGTTTTTGCTGCTCCTCTAACTCAGCTGCAATCGCTTGAACACTGCTACGCAGTTCTTCTTTGTTAACAGGTTTGACTAGATAATTACGCACACCTAACGCCATGCCTTGTTTGACAAAGGCAAACTCTTGATAACCAGATAGAATGATCGAAAAAAATCGATTCCCAAACGCTTGCGCTTGGCGGATCATATCGATGCCGTTCATTTCTGGCATCCGAATATCCGTGATCAGCAAATCAACGGAATGTTCTTGTAGATACTCGAGGGCCTCACTAGCACTTTTCGCTGTATGCACCACCTCAAAGCCCAGCTCTTGCCAAGGCAAGATCATTTGCAGCCCTTGCAAGATCATATATTCATCATCAACGAACATTGCTTTATACATCTGCCTCATGCCCCCTTTGCAAATTGTTTTCATCTAGACGGATCTTGACCGTAAACCCAGCGGCTGCTTGAGACGTAACGTCCATTTGATAAGCGCCATTGAACATGCCCCGCAACCGTTCGTGAACATTTTTGATCCCGATTGAAGTTTGGGCTCCGATCTCCTGATTTTGCAATTCTTCATGAATCATCCCTAACTGCTGCGGATCTGCGCCTTTGCCGTTGTCTTTGACTTCAATCACGATTTGACCGGCTTCTTTATAAGCTTTGATACTGATGGCGTTATCATTGCGCTGATAATCGATGCCGTGAACAAAATAGTTTTCGACAAGTGGCTGCAGTGTGAACTTCGGCAATTCCAACTGTTCTAATGCCGGATCGATGGTTACATGATAGGCGATCTTATCTGGGTAGCGCATCTGAAACAAGTAGACATATTTTTCACAAAAATCGATTTCTTCTTTTAAGGTCTTCGTCTTTTCTTGCGTCGTGTTGTTCCGTAATAGGGCCGAAAAAGCATAGACGACATCCGCCAGCTCTTCTTGGTTGCGGCTCAAGGCATACATTCGAATGTATTCTAATGTGTTATAGAGAAAATGCGGATTGATCTGGGCTTGCAGCGCCCGCATGTCGGCATCCCGTTGTTTGATCTCTAGCGTGTAAATATCTTTGATGTACTCGTTGATACTGTAGGTCATTTGATTGATGGCTTCTGCGATTTCTTTCAGCTCTTGTTGGACATTGGCGGTATCGATCCGTTTGTCAAAATTCCCTTGGCTGACTTCTTTCGTCGCATAGACGATCTGCTGTACTTGCGATGTATAGCGCTTAAAGGTGCGATGAAGCACCCATAGGACTAATAAGAGAATCCCGATCCCGAAACTAAAGATCCAAATGGCACTAGAAAAAATATCACGCCAGATCACCCTTTTTGACAACAAAACCAGGGACACTTCTCCGCTGACAGTGGTTTGTTTTTTGATATAAAAGTCTTTCGAAAGAGTGTCGTGAATGGTTCCGTGAGCAACCGCCTGATCTATTTTGGCTAAAGTTTCCTTGCTGAGGTTCGTGGCATCCTTGTAAAGGCGCTGACCATTTGAGGTAAACAAAAAACTGTTGATTCCATGAACTTGGTTGTCTTCTTGTCGATTGGCTAAAACATCGTCTGAACGAAAGATCACGTAGACTTGTCCTAAGGGCTGGGCATAATTACTTGGTTGGGCGATCGAACGAACAAAAAACAGACGATTTTTTAAATCAATCTGTTTGCCGCTGTGTTTTTCTCCATAAGGTGTATCCGGCGTTGCCACTAATGTCTCATTGCTTTCATCCAATTGAATGATGATCTCTTCGATACTAGGATGATTACGAATCAAACGATAGAGAATATTGGGCAAGTATACACTCTGTCCCGTCTGGCGAAAAATATCATTACTATAGGAAAAATAATCTGGCAATGAAAGCTGCAAATAGTTGCGTAATGATTCAAAGGCGGTATCTGAACTAGTAAATTCGCCAAGTACCGTTGAAACAACGGTATTTTGATCTTGCACGTAAGCATCCAGCTGCAAGCTTGTGCTCTCCACTAAACGTTCACTCGTAGTAAAACGATCCGCTCCGGTATAAGCGGTCAGGACCAACATAATAATGATGGAGATGATCACCAAGAGTACACTGTACAGCTGCATCAACTGATTGATCAAAAAATCGTGTTTGAACAAACGAAAACGCCACTTAGTCATGTGCCAAATCCCGATCAATGACGTTTTTTTCCTGACTGATCGCCACATGGCACCATAAAATCAGTAAGCTGAAGGTTCCAAAGAGCAAGAGCCCTTTCATCATCCAAGTAAAAACTAGAATACTAGCGATCCCAACCAGCAATTTTAGAAAGGTCGCCATATGAAGAAACAGACACACAAAGGACAATTTCAGGTTATTCCACAAGGATATCTCATAAGACGTGTCAAAAACCACACTTAACAGGTACAGTAAAACACTCAATCCACTGACAACAACTAAAACAAAAGAGATCATCAACCAAATCAAGCCTTGGATCTGGGTAGCTAAATACAGGTTATACACTAAAAACCCTGTCAGTAGGAAGAACAGATAAAACTGCTTATTGGCCTTGACAAAGACGTTGCGCCAAATGCGCCATGCGCTACGAAAACTTTGATTCTCATAATTTAGTCCATCTTCGTGGATCAAAGCACTGATGGTATGAAACGCTGGACCAATCCCTAAGATTCCCCCACCGGCAAGCGTCAATACGACAAAAAACAAATTCAACTTCACGATCGCCCAAATCAAGCGAAAGCCCTTGACCAACCCGCTATTTGCTGTTTCTTCCATTTAAAATTCCTCCCTTATTTGTTCCCTACCGAAAATGTAGCATGATTTCAGCTTCCTACTCAAGCTACCTGAGAATCTTTTAATGCTATGTACGTTTTAGATGCAACATGCTTGCTGTTTGAACGTTAAAAACAAAAGTAACGTTTTTTATCAAAGATTTTGCTACTTACTTTAAAAGAAAAAGCAGCCAAAAGCTAGACGTGGGAACCATTGGTCCTGATGCGTTTAGCCTCCGGCTTGCTTGATCTATTGATTTATGAGAACCACCTGTTGCTTATTCTTGGCTTGCGCGGTACTCATCAAATTGTTTTTGCATTTCATCGCGGACCTTCTCCCAGCCAGCGGTTTTTAATTCTTCGTTTAGTTTCGGAACATTTTCTTCTGGATCGATCGTTCCGGTTGCTAAACTTGCTTTGTAACGGTTCATGACATTGGCGATATTCGTGATTTCTGTTTTCACGTTATCAGTCTTGAAGTTGAACCCTAAGATTGGTGATGCTTCCGCGTTAGCGATGTTTTCATCACGCTCTTTGATCATATCGTCTGTGATGGATTCTTGTGTGTAAAGGATCATGTTGTTTCCAGTGTTCCAAGCAGCCATCCGGGTATTTGGCAAGTAGCCATCAAGGAGACGGATTTTGTTGTCTTGGCCTTCGATTTTTTCCCATGCTTCGCCTTCGACACCCCAAACCAATCCATTCAACAATTCAGGATCGCTGTTCAACAAGCCCAACACTTCCACTGCTTTTTCTTTGTTTTTCGAAACATTCGCTACGACAAAGTTTGCCATTTGCGCTTGTCCGGTTGATTTTAATTGTTTCGTGATTGGACGTGAAACCAATTCATGACCTGCGGCATTGCTTAAGATCGTATCGCCGTAATCCATTGGTCCTTGGGTTTCTTCACGCATGAACCATGTGTTGCCTTCTAATGGGTAACCAGTTGTATTGGTGGCTGCATCGGTTGGGATCAAGCCTTCGTTGTACCATTTGTGCATCAATTTCAAGTTTTCCATTTGTTCATCATCTTCGTATTGATTGATGATCTTCGTTGTATCGCCATCCAATTTGACAGCAAATGGGTAATCTTTCCCAATCACATAATCATAGTTTCCAGATACATTAAAGGTTTGTCCGATCGCAAACGGTGCGATGTTTGGTTCTTCTTCTTTGAACTTCTTCAACACGTCTTCGGCATCTGCATAAGATTCGATCCCGCTGATATCCAAATCATATTTGTCTAAATATTGTTTATTGAAGGTCAAGACTTGTTGGGCATAAATATTGCCGTTGACTGGAAAGGCATATAATTTTCCGTCGATCGTATTGCCTTTGATATAAGATTCGTCTAATTGATCATACGCTTCTTTGGCATATTTTGGTGCTAACTCCGTCAAATCTGCATACGCGCCTTTTTGCGCATTGGCAACATAGTTTGAGGCAAAAGAAATATCGTAGTTTTCACCCGATGAAATGATGGTGCTCATTTTTTGATCCCAGTCTCCCCAGCCGATGTACTGCAGATCGATGCGAGCGTTGGTTTTTTCTTCAATGCGTTTATTAGCGATCTCCATTAATTGATCAAAGTTTTCTGGCTTGTCCCCGACTTGATACATCAATAAAGTCGTTACGCCGTCTGCATTGTTCTCTGAATCGGATGTTGCGCCGTTCGACCCACAGGCAGTCATTCCCAAAGTTGCCGCTGCGGCCATCCCAGCAAAAGCTGTTTTTTTCCACAAATTCATTTTTGTTTCCTCCCTATACTTATTTAATTATTCTTTGACGCCACCAATTGTCAGACCACCGACAAAATACCGTTGGAAGAATGGATAGGTGATCGCAATCGGTAAGGTTGCAACAACAACGATTGCCATGCGAGCAGTTTCGCTTGGCAAAGCGGCCAAACCGCCTTGGATCTGGGCAGCCATACCGGAGCTTTTGGCTAGATAGTCCAAGTTGCTTTGAATCCGCATCAAAAGTGCTTGTAACGGCACTAAAGAGTCTTTTTGAATATACAACAATGCATTGAACCAGTCGTTCCAATAGCCAAGAGCGGCAAATAGACTGATCGTTGCGATTCCTGGAACCGCTAACGGCAACACGATGGACAGAAAAATCTTCATTTCGCTGGCACCGTCGATCCGCGCAGATTCTATAATACTATCTGGTACCGTCTTTTTAAAGAAGGTCCGCATAACAAGGATATTAAAAGGCCCTAAGGCAAGGGGTAAGATCAATGCCCAAATCGTGTCTTTCAATTGGATCAAGTTGACCATCACTAAGTAATTGGCAACCATCCCTGGCGCAAATAACATGGTGATCAAAGCGAAGATCGTAAAGAACCGACGGAATGGAAAATTTGAGCGAGAGATGACATAGGCATATAGCGAAGTCATCGTTGCATTGACGAAGGTACCAAAAACAGTGATAAAAATAGATACGCCAAATGCTTGGAAAATTTTGCTGCTCATTTGTCCGCTAAACAGGTAGGTATATGCTGCGAACGAAAATTCTTGTGGCCAAAAGCGATAGCCGTTTTCTGCCAAAGAGGTTTCACTGGTCAATGAGATCGCGATCACAAAGAGAAACGGCAAGACACAGGAAATCGCGAACAGACCGATCACGATATTAAAAATCAGGTTGACCGTTGGGTTAAAGGAGCGGATCTCGACTTTCGTTACTTTTTTCTTCATTTATCCATCCTCCTTAGAATAATGCTGAATCTGGTTCTAGTTTACGAACAACCAAATTCGCTGTTAGTAATAATAATGCCCCAACCACTGATTGATAAAGGCCGGCAGCTGCGGTCATCCCGAAGTCGCCTGTGGCAGTCAGTCCATTATAAATGTACGTATCTAAAACGGAGGTGACTTGGTACAACGCCCCAGAGTTTCGTGGGACTTGATAGAAAAGTCCGAAGTCGGCACGGAAGATCCCACCGATGTTCAAAATCAACAAGACGGAAATCATTGGAATCAGTTGTGGCAACGTCACATTTTTAATCTGCTGCCATTTGCTGGCGCCATCGACCATCGCGGCTTCGTAATACGTTTGATCGATCCCGACCACTGACGCATAATAGATGATGCTGTTGTAGCCTAAGCTCTTCCAGACATTCATAAAGACGAAAATAAACGGCCACCATTTCGGATCAGCATACCAGTTGATTCCTTCACCGCCCATACCCGTGATCCATTGGTTGATGATCCCTTTGTCTGGACTCAAAAAGGCATAGACAAAGTACGAAATAACCACCCAAGAAAGGAAGTACGGCAACAGGGACATCGTGTGATAAACTTTTACCAAACGCTTATTGCGTAGCTCACTCATTATAATGGCAAAGGCAATCGCAAAGAATAGGTTGAATGCTAAAAATACGATATTGTAGAGTAACGTATTTCTAGTGATCAGCCAAGCATCATTGGATGCAAATAAAAATTTAAAGTTATCAAAGCCGACCCACGGGCTTTGTTTCAAACTGGCAAAAAAGCCGTCTGGTGAAATGTGGAAATCTTTGAACGCCACCACATTTGCGAATACAGGTATATAGAAAAAAAAGATAAACCAGACAACACCTGGCAAAGCCATCAATATTAACGCTTTGTATTGCCAGACATTCCTCCAAAACCCCTTTTTCTTCACATCTCATCATCTCCTTCATGCTATTAGAATAACGCTTTCATCCCTAAAAAATAAGGAACAAACTAAAGATAAAATGAAACAAATTAAAGGTCTTTGTTTATATTTTGTTTTTATTCTCTAAAAACCAGAAAAACGTCCTACCTTTTGCAAGATAGGACGCTTCATTGAGTTGTTTTTTACAAAGGATCAATCGACAAAGCCGTTTTGCTGAATCACTTCGCGGAACCACTCACCTGACTTTTTGATGGTGCGTTTTTGGGTAGCCAAATCAACGGCAATAAACCCGTAACGATTTTTGAATTCATTCAGCCAAGACCAATTATCCATGCAAGTCCACATGTGATACCCGCGGCACCGGCTGCCTTCTTGGATTCCTTGGTGAACATACCGCAAATGATCTTTGATAAAGGTGATGCGGTACTCATCTTGGATCTGACCGCTGGCATCGATAAAGCGTGTTTCATCTTCGACTCCCATGCCGTTTTCTGAAATATAACAAGGGATATTGCCGTAGTTGTCTCGTAGGTTGATCAAGGTATCATAAATGCCTCGTTCATAAATTTCCCAGCCTCGATGGGGATTGATTTTCTTTTCTGGCCAATCATAAACATCGAAGTAATCTTCTGGCATTGGAGTGTCAGCTGTTTTGGCAGAACGCTTTTGCTGCACCCGCCGCGGCTGATAATAGTTGACCCCCAAGAGATCGACCGTGTTTTCTTTAATGATCTGCAAATCTTCTGCTCTAGTTTCTGGCATGATCGCCAACTCGTTTAAGACAGTGATCAATTCTTCCGGAAAGGTGCCTTTGACCGCTGGATCTAAGAAGGAACGGTTGAAAAAGGCATCTGCCAGTTGCGCCGCTTGGCCATCTTTTTCATCATTCGGATCTTTCGGATAGGTCGGTGTCAAATTCAAGATGATGCCGATTTCGCCTGATTGCTGAGACTGACGGAAGCGTTGGATCGCTAAAGCGCTGGCGAGTGCTTCATGGTAGCCGACTTGCACCGCATGTGCCAAGTTGATTTCTGCTGGGTAATGCTGTTGATACAAATACCCCATCTCCACTGGCACGATCGGTTCATTTTGCGTGAACCAATGACGGACTTGATCACCGAACAACTCAAAACACAAAGCGGCATAATCTGCAAATGCTGTGACAGTCTCGCGATTGAGCCAGCCGCCTTCTTTTTGCAGTGCCATCGGCATATCAAAATGATACAAATTGATGAAAGGCTCGATGCCATTTTCGATCAAAGTGGCGAAGTACTCGCGATAAAACGCCACCGCTTGTTGATTGACCGCTCCTCTTCCTTCTGGCAGCAAGCGACTCCACTGGATCGAGGTTCGAAAAGAATTAAAGCCGATCTCTTTCATCAATGCTACATCTTCTGGGTAACGCTGCAGCAGCTGGACGGTATCTTTGGGTCCCCGTTTTTGATAAAAGCGTTCTGGTTCCGTTGCGTACCAATAGTCCCAAATCGAATCGCCTTTGCCATCATCGGCCGTTCGTCCTTCAGTTTGCGGACCGCTGGCAGCGGCTCCCCACCAAAAATCTTTAGGAAAATGCAGGTTAGTCATGGGCAGTCACCTGCTCTTTGCCTAACAAGAGACAGCCGATAATGCCACTTTTGTTCGGCAAGCCCCAAGTGACGATGTAGTCTTCCACTGGTGGTGTCTCCATATAGCCTGCCATTTGTTTCAGGAAGGCTTGTTGGATTTGAGCGAGTAAATGCGGCTGATTCATGACCCCACCGCCTAAAATGATTATCTCAGGTGCTAAAGTTAACGTGATATTGACCAGCGCTTGCCCTAGATAAAAGGCCTGCAACCCCCAAATCTCGTGCGCTTGCGGCAAGTCTTGTCCTTTGATCCCCGTACGTCCTTCCAAAGAAGGCCCTGCGGCTAATCCTTCCAGACAGTCGCCGTGATACGGGCATGTACCAGCATACATATCTTCACTGTGACGTTTGACATAGGTATGACCGATTTCTGGATGACCGATCCCTTCGAAAATCTTTCCTTCACGAACGACCCCGGCGCCAATGCCGGTCCCGACCGTCAAATAGACACAGCTGTCTTTGCCTTGTGCCGCTCCTTGGCGTAATTCTCCATAAGCGGCAGCATTGACATCTGTTGTCCAAGCAAATGCTGTCTCTGGGTAGCGCTTCTTCAACGCACCGAGAAAATCGAACTGCTGCCAGCCCTGTTTCGGCGTGGCTAGTATGTGGCCATAGGTCGCTTGGGTTGGATCGATCCCGATCGGACCAAAGGAACCGACCCCTAATGACACGAGATCGTAGGGATCGAAAAAGGCAAAGATCGCCGCTAACGTTTCCTCTGGCGTTGTCGTTGGGATCGACTCTTGGGCGATGATCGTCAGCTGTTCATCGGCAACGGCACAAATCATTTTTGTGCCGCCGGCTTCAATTCCTCCGTAAACCATCATTTCTCACTCCTTTACTCCAATGGTTCGAATTTCATATGGGTGTAATTGCTCATTGACGGACGATGCTTGTTCTTCCTCTAATAGGTTCAACAGACAGAGTGTCGCCTGCTCTTTTTGCACATGAAAGGCAGTGGCTTGATCCGCCAAATTATAGCCCCGCAAAACGATCTGCTGGTCTTGGCGATTGCGTTTTAAGGCGGTGATAGCTACCGTTGTTCCATGAGCTTCCATGTATTGGTTGCTGCTGGCTAGCTTGCCTTGATGCTTGTCGGTCTGGCTTGCCGTCCAAGGAACTTGGGCAGCTTGTGCTTGGCGATACGTTTCATAACGTTCTTCAGGAGCCCCATGACAGGCTACGCCATATTCAAAGGTGTGGCTGCCTAAGCATTGCGCTTCTGGTGTTGGGAAGTAGCCCCAATCGCCTAGCTCTCCCGTACAGCGCAACAAGGTCAAGCAGATCTGATCCTTCACGATTTCATATTCGTTCAAACCAAAATTAGAAACCGTCATGCCGCCTGTTTCATCATGCAAGTTGACAAAGGCGTGTTGATGCTGCGGATTCGTTGGGTTTTCCCAATGACTGGAAACCTGATTCGGCCGTTTTACGACTTCATAAATGCTGTCAGCTTCATGGAAATCCGTGATGATCCCTGTTGGGAATAAAACCCGCAGTCGGTGATCTTTGCTTTGGTTGTTGACGGTGGTTTTAAATGCCAGGCGGTTGCTGGTTCGTTCTAAGCGAATCTCCGTCTCGATCTTGAAAGCAACCAATTCTTGACTCCGCTGTGCTTTACGGAAACGGAAATCGACGACAGCTTTTTGTTCTTCTAACAAACGGTCATCTGCTGAAACAGGAATCTGTAATTCTTGTGTCAGTCGCACAATTCCCACCAGCGGATCGTTTTGTTCGATCGTCACCTGATGCGGAAATTGCGTCGATAAGATTGCTTGATCCCCTTCTGGTTGTTTGAAGATGTACTCATTGGCGATATCCCCCACATCCTCGAAAACCAGTAAATTGCGATACGTTTTTTGGGTTGCTTTGTCTGTAATCGTCAAGCTGCCGTTTTCAGTAATGACGGCTTCCAAATGTGCGTTGGCAAGTTTACGCCCTCCTTCTGAAACGATCGGTGCACTCTCTACTGGCGTAGCGGCTTTTTCCACTAGGGCAAAGGTCTGCCATGAGAATTCTGGCAACTGGTTTGCTTCTACTTGGACCGTGACAAAGCGTTTCATGAAAGGAATCCGAAAGGCATCTTTAGGCAATTCATAGTCAAAAAGGACCTCTTCTTCACTGATGATCGCAGCAACAGGTTTCCCCTGTTCATCGATCACCGAATAAGAACCTTTTGGCTTCGCCAATAATTCGTGGTAAAGCTTGCTTGGCAATCCTTCACGGAATGTTTTACGCTCAAGTTCGATCACGACTTCCACTAAACCAGAACGGGTGCTGCCAGTGGTGTTGAAGACCACAAAGGGACGACTCTCCTCAGGAAACCTGCTCGTGTCGATGGCGGCTACTAAATTGCGTAACGCTTCATCTGCCACGAACTTACCAATTTCATTGGCTTTTTCAAAGCGCGGCATCATTTCTCGGTGTACTTCGTCCACTGAACAGCCGCAGATACTGTCGTGAGGATGATTTTGCATCAGTGTTTTCCACGCATGATCCAACATATCGTGAGGATAGCTGTCGCTTGCTTCATAAGCCATAGTTGCTAATGGTTCAGCGACATTTTCTAATTGGCGGGAAACCTTTGTATTCCATTGTTTCAGATAGACTCGGGAAGAGGCGGTATTGGCTAGAGTATACCAACCATCGGTTTCTTGACTGGTCAATTCACCGGTGACAGTTCCTAGGTCATCTGGCAGATCTGCTTGCACCGCTTCAAGGTATTCGGTAAAGCTGGCGTGTTTGAATTCATACTCTGGGAAAAGCTCGTTAGCTGTACGAATCGCTGCCGAAATGTCTTTTTGGACAGGTTGATGATCGACCCCATTCATCATTAAGTAATGATTGGTGGCACCAAATTTCTCTACATCTTGCAATTTTTGCGTCCAAAAAGCTTCGGCTTCTGCTTTATCCACCGGAATCTCATTGCCATTGGAGTACCAGTTGGCAAAAAGTAGACCAAAGATTTGACTGCCATCTGGTCCTTCCCAATGCATTTCAGAATATTGGGAAGTAAATTGATCATCGGGTAAAACTTCGTTGTCAAAGCCGATTGGTTTGACGCCACGTCCAAATGCAGCACTTTCAAGATTGGCTTGCAGCATCATTTGCGGGGTTTGCCCCATATTGCCGAAAGTATCTGGGAAATACCCCAACATAACAGGGGTGCCCCACTTTTTGCTTTCTGCCATTCCAATCAGCATATTACGGGTGTTTGATTCAGCACTGATCAAAAAGTCATCTTGCAAAATATAAAACGGACCGATCTGTAATTTTCCTTGTTTGATGGCCGCTTTGACCGCTTCGCGTTTTTCAGGTCGCACTTCTAAATAGTCATCCAAGATGATCGTCTGCCCATCTAGATGGAAGCTGTGGAACTCAGGGTCATTTTCAATTAACTCTAAAAGATCATCCATCAATTCAACTAGCCGCATGTGATGCTGTTCGTAAGGCATGTACCATTCCCGATCCCAGTGGCTGTGAGAGATGATATAAACTTGTTTCTTCATTGATTTTTACTCCTCGCTGTTTGCGTCGTTGGACTGCTTTTTGTGTCACTCGAACGGTCGTGGGTCGTGCTGCTTATTTTTCCACTCGGATATCGAAATAATCCATGACCAATTCACAAAACATCATGTTCGCCCAAGAGAACCATTCTCTCGTGTATTGCGAAGGATCATCGACATCGAACCCTTCATGCATCAAATTTGTACCCGCATCTGTCGCCACTAACTGATCCAAAATTCGTTTCTTTTCTTCTTTGTCAGTGGCGGTCATGCCTTCCATTGCCATGGCGATCGGCCACACATAATTTTCTGGCGTATGAGAGCTGCCAATGCCTTTAGCGTATTTGCCTTCATAGAAATACGGATTTTCACTGCTCAACAACGTTTTACGGGTCTGAAGATAAAGGGGATCTTCCATACTGCCATACCCCAAGTAAGGGGCGGCGATCAAATTCGGCACGTTGCTGTCATCCATCAGTGTGCCATTGCCGAATCCATCCACTTCATACGCGTAGACTTCTTCGCCAGCTTGATTTTTGGTCAACCCGTATGCTTTAATCCCTGCTTCGATCTCTGCTTGCAATTTTTTCGCTTGTGCCACGATCGCTGTGTCTTCTAAAACCGTCGTAAAGATTTCTTGGATATAGCCTAAGACCACCACCGCAAACATATTGGAGGGAATCAAATAGCCGTATTTGCAGGCATCATCACTTGGTCGAAAACCTGACCAAGTCAAGCCAACGGGTTTCACCGGCGCGCCTTTGCCGTCATGAGTCAAGGTATCTTCTTTTCGCCAGGTATCCCGTTCAAAGCGATACGGGGATTCCTCATGGTTTTGTTCTGTTACAAACACCTCCAAGGCTTTTTTGATGCCTGTTACAAAATCATCATTGAACTGATCTGTTCTGCCTGTGTTTTTATATAGCAGATAGGCCAGTTGGATCGGATAACACAAAGAATCGATCTCATATTTGCGTTCCCAGATCCAATCGTTCATTTCTGTATCGTCTGTTTGGTGGCCAGCGCCATTGGCTGATTCGTTAAAGGCATTTGCGTAAGGATCGATCGTAATATAGTAGAATTGCTTCTTGACCAACCCGCTGATCATACTTGCTAAGTCTTCATCTTCTTTGGCGATCACTAAATACGGACGAACTTGCGCAGTGGAATCTCGCAGCCACATGGCTGGAATATCCCCCGTCAGTAAAAAGGTCGTGCCATCCTCATGACGCTTGACCGTCGTTAATAGTGTATTAGCAAAAGCTGCATTAAAATTTTTCGCCCAATCGGCATGCGTTTCTCCGCATAGATCCGTAATCGTTTCCATAAATGTTGCTACTGAAGTTGGTATTTCTTTATAAACCATTCCATCACCTTCCCTGATTTGATATATCAATTTACGAACCTAGTATATCATGAATCATGTGAATGTCTAGCGCTTTTTCAAAATAATTAAAGGGTTTTCATTTTTATCGGTTTATGGTATGCTAACAAATATGATATATCAAAAGGGGTTTTCTTATGAAACAACCATTATATAAAAAAATTTACTCGGAGCTTCACGAAGCCATCGTTGAAGGGCGATTAGCTCCGGGCAGTCGTGTCCCTACTGAAAAAGAACTATCTGAACAATACCAAGTCAGTCGGATCACCTCTAAAAGAGCCTTGACGGAACTGGAACAAAATCAGCTGATCTATCGCGTGCAAGGCAGCGGCAGCTTTGTCCGAGAATTGAAGGAAAAAAAAGCGACTGGACGTATTTTGTTTGTCTTGCCCTTTGCCAATGATCTCTCTTTAGGAAACTTTACCGAAGGCATTTACCCCGTGATGCAAGAACACGGCTTTGAACTTTTGATGACACCAGTGGATTATTTGGAAAAAACGACGGCAGCTGAGCTGATGCAAGAATTCGACGGCCTGATCTATTACGCCAGCAATACGTTTTCTTACTATGACTTGCTGTTCGAATGTGCTGAAAAACACTTTCCTATCGTGACCTTAGATAAAAAGCTGCATGAGTTTGATTTTCCAGCGGTCATGCCAGATAACTTTCAAGGTGGACAGCTAGCTACGGAGCATTTACTTGCGTTGGGGCATCAACGGATCGCTTATATTTTTGGTGATACCCATCATCCACAATCCGTCCGTCAGCGTTATCTAGGTTACATCGATGCGCTGAAAAAAGCCCAAAGAACCTTTCGCACCAAGCTCGACGACACAGCTGCCAGTATCGCAAATGCGCTTGCCTACCTGGAAGAACATCAGGTCACGGCAGCCGTCTGTGAAAATGACTTGATCGCCATCGAATTGATGCGTGCACTGCGTCAAGCAGATTTGCACGTCCCTGCCAACATTTCCCTGGTTGGTTTCGATAATATCCAAGCCGCTGCCCTCGTTGATCCAGCACTAACGACCATCGGGCAGAATTTTGCGGAGATGGGGCGCTTGGCAGGAAACCAAGTGATTGAGAAAATCAACGCTGCGAAGGCAGCACCCCCAGTACCAACGGAGACGACCACCCATTTAGTGGCTGTTTCTTTGATCAAAAGAGAATCAACCCAATTAAAGGAGTGAACCAAGTGAACGTATCAATGATCGACACACGACACGGAACAGACAACCAATATAGTTTTTCCCATGGCAACTGCCTGCCTTATACAGGGGTTCCTTTTGGCATGAACTACTTTGCCCCGCAAACCAGTGATCAACGAGGCAGTTGGTGGTTTCATCCAGAAGATCGAACCTTTCAGGGCTTTCGCATCACCCATCAGCCTAGCCCTTGGATGGGTGATTTCAGCCATCTGACGATGCTGCCGATAAACGGCACGCTTTCTGAAAATACCCTTTTCCATGCGCAAAGCTCGTATCGTCCGGAAGAAAGCACCTTTAATCCAGCCTTTCTTAAAATCAAGACGCAGCGGTATTTAACAACAACGACTTTGATTCCCAGTATGTATGGCGGTGTGCTGTCTATTGAAAACTGCGGGGATCAGCCGGGTCTTGGCTTGTCACTGCCGGGTGACTATGTCTTAGAACAGTTGGATGAACAGATAGTGGCTGGTCAACTGATCGTATTTTCAGGATGCGAAGACGAAAGCTTCACCTTCCATTTCGTCTATCGTTTTGAAACACCCATCACGGCGATCGAAGGTGCCTTGACAGGCAAAGAAGCCTTCGTCGTTCTCCGCTTTGATGATTGCCAAACACAGACGATCCGTTTTGCAACCTCGTTTCTCAGTCGCGAACAAGCTTGTTTGAACTTGCAGCGGGAACAGCAATGGGCTCCTGCCGATTATCTGGCTTCTGTCCAACAGCAATGGAATCATTTTTTGCAAAAAATCGAGATCGAGCATCACGATCAAGCACAAGTTTCTACTTTTTATCATAATTTTTATCGCTTATTCTTGTTTCCTCAAACCTTCTTCGAAATCGATCAAGAGGGTCGCAAAGTGCACTGGGATACCTTGGCAAAAGCGATCAAACCAGGACCACTGTACACAAACAACGGCTTTTGGGATACGTATAAAACTGTCTACCCGCTCTTTTCACTCTTGGCTGTCGAACAATTGGAAGACATGCTGGAAGGCTTTTTGAACAGTTATCGCGAAAGCGGCTTTTTACCAAAATGGCTATCACCTGATGAGCGTGGATTGATGCCCGGGACGCTGATCGATGCCGTGATCGCTGATGCCGCAGTAAAAGGCATTCGTCCCGATTTGATGCCCGAATTTTTAGCAGCGATGAAAAAAGGTGCCACCGTCCAAAGTGAAAATCCCAATTATGGTCGGCGCGGCACGACGGACTATTTGACTTACGGGTATGTGCCATTGACGCATCATGAATCGGTCAATCACACCCTTGATTATTGTTACAGTGATTTTTGTATCTCACAAGTCGCGCAACAGCTGGGTGACGAGCAAGCAGACTATTATCAGCAGCAATCGCAAAATTACCGCAACATTTTCGATCAGGAGACCGGCTTTATGCGGGCAAAAGACCCAGATGGCGCTTTTCGTCCAGAGTTTAGTGACACACGCTGGGGCTTGGATTATGCAGAAGGCAGTGCGTGGCAAAGTAGTTTTGCTGTTTACCATGATTTCGCTGGCTTGATCACTGCACACGGCGGCAAAGCGGCCTTTGAAGCAAAACTGATCGACTTGTGCAATCAAGAACCTCGCTATACGACAGAAGGCTACGGGTTCGAGATCCATGAAATGAGTGAGATGGCCGCACTCGATTTTGGTCAGCTGGCGATCTCCAATCAGCCAAGCTTCCACTATCCGTATCTATTCAGCTATTTGGGCAAACCAGAAATGGCACAGCCCTTGATCAAGCAGTTACTGACACAGTGCTTCAATGACTCACCAAAAGGCTTTCCTGGCGATGAAGACAACGGCAGCATGGCTGGTTGGTACATCTTCAATGCCTTGGGCTTTTATCCAGTCACACCGGGGACAGGCGAATATGTCATTGGCATGCCCTTATTTGATCAAGCAACACTGCATCTTGCTTCAGGCAAAGACTTAGTGATCAAGAGCACGCCCAATGCGCCGCAACAGCTCTTCGTGGATAAAATTACATTGAACGAAGAACCCTTCGAGCGATTATTTTTCACCCACCAAGAATTGACTGCCGGTGGTACATTGAACTTCCAGCTAGGTATCGTCCCTCGCAGCAAAGAGTGGTCAGCCGATGCCTATCCTTATAGCGTCAGTCAACCACATGCATAACGAAAAAACCGCTCCTTAGCAACAGGCAGCAGTCTACTTTCAGTCAATTGAAAGTGCACGCTGTCCCTGCCAGGGAGCGATTTTTTTATTGTTTCATTTGTAGCGGTAACAGACGTTCGATAGTTTTCAGCACGCCATTTTCATCGTTTGATTTGGTCACAAACGCTGCCGCTGCCTTGACTTCCTCAAAGGCATTGCTCATGGCGAAACTAAACGTGCCAGCTGCCATCAACTCCAAATCGTTCAAGCCATCGCCGAAAACCATTGTCTCCTCGGGTGTGACGTGCAGCAATTCTTGCAAGTGTGCCACAGTCGTTCCTTTGTGGACGCCTTGATTGGTGATATCGATCCAAGCGGCTTCCGAAGCCACGATGTACGCTTCATTGGTAAATTCGCTTAACTGTTGGACATGCTCAAAACAACGTAGTTTGGGATCAAAAATAGTGAGCTTCACAAAATCTTCTGTGATAGTTTGATAATCCGCCACCGTTTTGACCACCCGATAAGAGCCACGCACTTTCTGCGCATCCGCTTCATTGGTTGTGTCAGCAATGTACGCCGCAGTCGGTGTACAAGCGATGATCACATGATCTTGCGCAATCGCAGCGAGCTTCGCAATGATCCGCAGCCCTAATTCGTTTGGCAGCAGCGATTCAAAGATGTACTCTCCTTGATGTTTGATGCGGGTCGCGCTATCCCCAAGAATCCAAACATCCGCTGCTGCTTCACCAAACAGTTCTTCCACTCGTTCACACTGTTTGCCGGTACACGCAGCAAAAGCAACACCCGCTTCTTTCATTTGTTGGCTGACTTGTTCATAATAAGGCCGATCAAAACTGCCTTGGCTGTTCAAAAATGTACCGTCTAAATCTGTGATGACTAATTTGATCATACGTTTCTCTTCCCCTCTACCTCGTGTCCTCTTCATTCCAAATCACTTAATTAATGTTGTTAATTAAGTATACTTATTTTCAAGTTTTCCGTCAAGTCAGTCTTTTAAAAACTTTACATCGTTTCATCCCGTCGGTATACTTAATTAAATCACTTCATTAAGGAGAACATTTATGGCTTCTACCACCCATACCATTCGCCAGCAAAACAAACAGCTGGTTTTAAAAACTTTGTTTCAAAACGGGGCATTATTCGCCTCCGATTTAGTGAAGAAAACCGGCATCAGCATGGTCACCACTAACTCATTATTAAAAGAATTGTTAACAGAGGGGGAAATCACGAAAGGTCCGCTGGAGCAAAAAGAGCTAGGACGACCAGCAGTGACCTATCAGCTAAATCAAGACCGAGGTCATTCTCTTTTGCTTAGCTTTATCGATCACGATGGCTCCTTGGCTCTTTGGTCCATGCTGATCGACCGCAAGGGGAAGGTTTTGGCAAAACACGACCAGCCCTTTCCTGATGTTTCCCCTCATCGCTTTCAAGAATGTGTAACGAACGAGCTGGCATTATTTCCTTCTGTGGAACAGATCGCCCTCTTTTTACCAGGAAAAATCAGTGGAGGAACCGTGACTTCCAGCTGGTATGAAAAATTTAACGGCTGGCAGCTGGCAGCCCTCGTGGCAGAGGTCACTGCACTGCCCTTCTACTGTCAAAACGATGCCCATATTTTAACGATCGGCTATTGCATCGCCCAACAGATCTCCTTGCAGCAAACCATCGTTGGCATGTACAATCCTGAAAAAAGCATGCCCGGTATCACGCTCCTAGTCAATGGTGCGCTTTTAGAAGGAAAAGATGCCCTAGCGGGAGAGGCAAAATTTTTACCCGGCTACTTGGATCAAGGTGCACCGCAAGACCGCACGGCTTTGGTCCAGCGCCTGACAAGCATACTGCCATTTTACAATGCAGCTTTTGCCCCCCACTGTATCATTTTAGCCAGCAGTGATGCAGTAAAAACCGATCTCCTAGACGCGATCCAAAAAAATCCATTGCTGCAGCAACAACCCAATCAGCCCGCTTTCCATTATATCGATGCTATCGATGAAGCCATGGTGCTAGGCATGCACTGGCTGATTTTCCGCAAGACACCTTTTGACTTAGCCCGTTGATGACACAAAGACCATAGAATAATTGAGGTGGTGTGATATGAAAATAGCGATCATTGGTGCTGGTCCTCGTGGACTTTCACTTTCAGAACGGCTGATTGCTCATAGCAAACAAAACAAACAAGCCATCGACTTGCTGCTGTTTGATCCTTTTCTTCCTGGGGCAGTTTGGCGCACGGACCAATCGGCAGATTTGCTATTGAATTCTGTGACCAGCCAAGTCACCCTTTTCACGGATGACACATTAAGCACCGGCGGCCCCGTGGTTAAAGGACCTACCTTATACGAATGGGCAGTGACAGAAGGGAAACATTTCGCAGCCACGCATGCCCCTGAGCTCGTTGCGAAATGCACAGCACTTGATTCACTTGATCCTAACGGGCATTGCTCGCGGGCGTTATATGGACTCTATCAACAGTGGTTTTATCAGCAGTTGTTAATAGAGCTACCTGAATCCATTACCGTCAACCATCTGTCAGATAGTGTCAGCTCTTTGATCCCTCTTTCCAAAAATCGCTACCAGTTGACGACGGCTCACCAAACATTCCTTGTTGATGCCGTCGTCTTAGCTACAGGCCATTCACAGGCCCAACTGTCATCAGGGGAACAACAATTGGCGGCTGCCGCAGAAAATAATGGCTGGTTTTATGCACCGCCAGCCAATGCGGCAGATACGGATCTAACGGCTGTGAAAGCCGGAGAACCTGTGATTTTACGGGGACTAGGACTTGCCTTTTACGATTACGTCACCCGCTTGACCAGTGGTCGGGGCGGAACCTTCGTCAAAGTCAATGAATCCCTCGTCTATCAACCTTCTGGTGAAGAACCGCAAATCATCGCCGGTTCTCGTCGGGGTGTCCCGTATCATCCTCGTGGCCGCAATCAAAAAACACCAACGCAGCAGCGAAAGCCCGTTTTTTTGACCCCTGAACGCCTAGCTGCTTGGCAAGCAGCCAAAACGGTTGCTGGCAAGACACTGCTCTTCTATTTAAAGAAAGAGGCAGAACTCGTCTATTATCAGACGCTGCTTTTAGAAAAACAGCGGCTTGACAAAGAGCAGCTTGACGCTTTTACCACCGCCTTTGTTGCCACGGAAGGATCTGAAGACTTGCTAAAAAAATGGCAGCTTCCTAAGAGGGAATGGTGGTCATGGCACCAACTAGCCGATCCCTTTGCTCAGAAAGAGCAGCAGTCCTTGCAAGACTTTTTCATTGCGCTATTACGTACCCAAATCCAAGATGCCGAAAAAGGCAATCTAGCGGGACCTATCAGCAGTGCCTTGGAAGTCTTCAAAGATCTGCGTGACCCGATTCGGTTTGTTCTCGATCATCAGCTAATGCCAGCAAAAGACCTGAAAACACTCTTTTGGCAGTCTTTCGTTCCCTTTAACAGCTTTTTATCGATCGGTCCGCCGGTTCAACGACTGCAGGAACTGGTCGCCTTGATGGAAGCCGGAGTGGTGACCTTACTAGGTCCTGACATGACTGTTGAGATTGAGGAGGCTTATTGTACGTATTCAAAGCGATTTCCCGACACACGCTATCACGCGACGCAACTAATTGAGGCCCGCATTCCATCGACAGCGATTCGTCGAACCAACAATTCCTTGTTGCGGCAACTGCTAAACGATCGGATCATTCACCCGCACCGGTTGCCGATACCCAATGAGGTGCCTTTTGAGACGGGTGCTATCGCCATCGATTCTGAGACCAATCAGGTCCTTGGACCAGATGAACGCCCCTACACTGCCCTCTATTGTTTCGGGATTCCCACAGAAGGCATCCACTGGCTGACGGCTGCCACTGCTCAGCCAGGAACCGATGCTTGGAATTTACGGCAGGCGGACCAGATCGCCGCTGACCTCTTACACCACATCTTCTAGTCGCTTCTTTTCTATCAAACGCAAACTTCCGAGGAAACGCTTCGGAAGTTTTTTGTTTTTCTTTCGCAAATCCGCAGAAAGGATTTTTTTTTTGAATATTCTTGAAATTTTCTTTAATTGTTACACGAAAATTGCGACAGTCCTAGAAAACCGTTACAATGGAAGAAACGAATGTAGGGAGGTTATCAGATGACCACTGAATTACAAAAAATAGATGCCTTGATCGCAGAAGTGGAAAAAGTGATTTTAGGCAAACGAGATGTGATCCAATTTACCGTGGCTGCGCTGCTTGCTGGCGGACACGTTTTATTCGAAGATATCCCTGGTGTTGGGAAAACGATGTTGGTCAAATCATTAGCCAAAGCCATTCAAAGTGACTACAAACGGGTACAGTTTACCCCAGACCTTTTGCCTAACGATGTGTTAGGTGTGTCGATTTTTAATTCCCAAAGCCACCAGTTCGAGTTTCGTCCCGGCCCGATCTTCACCTCCGTCCTCTTGGCAGATGAGATCAACCGAACCACACCAAGGACGCAAGCCTCGCTCTTAGAAGCCATGTCAGAAAATCATGTCACCATCGACAATCAAACGTACCCATTGAGTCCCCACTTTTTTGTGTTAGCTACCCAAAACCCAATCGAATATGAAGGAACGTATCCTTTGCCTGAAGCCCAATTGGATCGTTTTTTGTTCCGCCTGCATATCGGTTACCCAGATTTTCAAGATGAGCTCGCCCTCTTGACTGGAAAACGACAGCAAAGCTTGGATCAGATCCAAACCATTTTACATGCTGATGAAGTGACCGCTTTGAAAGCGATGGTGGACGACGTGTATGTCGATGAGCGGGTCGCCCGTTACGCATTGCAGCTGGTTCAAGCGAGCCGCCAGCATAATGCCATTGACCTTGGTATCAGTCCTCGTGGTGGGATCGCCTTCTTAAAAGGGGCAAAAGCGTTAGCGTTGACGGAAGGACGGACCTTTGTCACGCCGCAAGACTTGCAGCGAATTTTACCAGCAGTCTTCGGTCATCGTTTATTACTGAAAGGCGGCGTTCATGCTAGCGCGGAGACCCTTTCAGATTTGATGAAACAGATGATCCAACGGGTGCCTGTCCCTACGAGGAAATAGCGATGAAGAAAAAAAAGCTTGAACGCGTGCTGCGCCTCCTGTTGTTTAGCGCTGCCTATTTTTTGCTGCTGGCTTACTGTGTGATCTTTAATAATAATGCCGGTTGGAGCCTCTGGTTTTTACTGACTCTGTTATTGTTGCTTGACGCAGTATTCTTGCTGCCCTCCCTCAAGAAGGTCCAAATCGTTTTAGAAGAATCGATCCAAGCTGAAACACAGACAGCGATCACCTTACCGCTGCAAGTCTTCAAGTATCGCCCGACGCTGCTGCCGCTGGTCGATTTCACCTTGCAGTTTGACGATCGTTTCAAGGAAAGTCATCACAGCGCCTTTTATCGAGGCAATCTGATTCGGCTCCATCTGCCTTGGACCCCAAAGGAGCGCGGCAGCTATGAAGAATTGCCCGTTCAATTGTACAGCCATGATCTCTTTGGCTTTTTTGAAAAAAGCTACGCTGCAGGTGCGAAACAATCGATTTTGATCCTACCGAAATTGAAGCTAGAAGCCGTTGCCCTATTGCCATTTTTTAAACAGCAAGTCCGCAGCCAAACCCACGGGGAACCCAATTTTTCTATTCGACAGTTCCGTCAATACCAGTTAGGGGATTCATTAAAAAATATCGATTGGAAATTATCCAGCAAACAACAGGAATTGATCTATCGCGAACGAGAATACGAAGAAGAACAAGACATCTTTCTGCTCTTTTGGGGAGAAGATCATCCTGCTTTTGAAGAGACCTTGACACTGTTTTATTCGATCCACCATTTCTCACAAAATCAACGACTTTTTCAGCCGCTCTTGATTGGTGACGGATTGACTTCCCCTTACCAAACGGATGCCGCTGCCTATGCCCAGATCCTTCCCTTCGAGAAAGTTCCTGAAGGAGTACCGCTCTTGACTGGCAGCCATCTTATCTTCATTACCCCGGTTTTCACCCCACAACTGGAAAACTACCTCAGTCAGTTGGAAGCAAAAAACAGCTGCCAAGTGTTTACCTACGCTGATTTAATGAGGCAGTTGAATGAACTTGAGGAGGTGGTAGGATGAGATTTATTAAGAAAGCACTGATTGGTCTTTTGACCTTTCTCAGTCTATCACTGGTGATCTTGCCGTTTATCGCAGTTTATGACCTTGGCAATCAGTTCACCCTTTTAACTTATGCCTTTAGTGTCTGTTTGATTTTGACCATCGTGCCGAAAGTCCGTTACAGTTTGCCTTTGCTGGCAGCCGCTTGGCTGATCGTCTTGTATCGGATCTTTCCTTATGGGACTGCCTTTTCTTTTGATTGGCTACTGCGTTTTTGGCTAGACCTGCACCGTGCCTTTCAAGAGATCCTCAGTGGTGAAGTCGGCTATATCACCGAACTGGCGGCGGTGACATTGATCGTTAGTTGGGTCTTGTTTTTAGCGATCTTACCGATTGCTTATCAACGCTTTTTCTTGATTTACGGTACCATGATCGGCTACTTGCTGACAGTCGTGATTTTTAATCAATTTGATTTGACGTGGCATTTGATCGGTATTTTTCTTTGCGCGCTGGCTTCTTCCATGATCCAGCGCAGCGCCTTTCAATCCAGTCAAACGATCGCCCCTTGGTTTGGCGTGATGCTATTGATTGGTGGCTTAGCCGTCACTGCTGTCTACTTGCCGCAGACGAGCGTGCGGGATCAGTTGGCAGCCCGTTCCACGCCTATACGGACAAATCTGAATCAGCTGGGTTTTTATCAATTTATTGAAGAACATGGCACCCCCACTGGTTCTCGCACGGGTTTCAGTGAAAATGATCGTCAATTAGGCGGACCACTACTTGATGATGCGACGATTTTATTTGAAGCGCAACAAGAAACCCCGCATTACTGGCGGGTGGAAAGCAAAGACTTTTATTCTGGTAAAGGCTGGATCAGTACGAGCCGCGAAGACGTTCGCTTGGAAGCAGACGATGTCACCATCGCTGACCAGAGCTATCAACAAACCTATCCTGAGAATGAACAAGTGCGGATCCAATTCCAAAACCATGGAGACTATGTGCCATTGCCCTATGGCCGCAGTAGGTTATCCCTTGAAAGCGGCGCACGTGGCTTTCAAATCAGCGACGCTATTCAACGGGTCGATTTGATTGATTCGCTACCAGACACCACCTTGACCTTCGATTGGGACCATCCAGATTTTGCCGCAGAAAATCTCCAAAATCTGCCTTTGATCTATCCGGATTCTCCGATCGATTATATCCAGTTACCCGATTCTTTGCCGCAGCGGGTACGAGATCTCGCCGCTGAGATCACCACTGACAGCAACAGTCTGTTTGACCGAGTCACCGCAATTGAAAGCTATTTGAAAGATCCGCTCGTATTCCGCTATTCCAAGACCGATGCCGTCGTGCCTGCAGAAGAGCAAGATTACGTTGATCAATTTTTATTTGAATCACAAGTCGGCTACTGCGACAATTTTTCCACGGCAATGGTCGTGCTACTACGGAGTTTAGAGATCCCTGCTCGCTGGGCTAAAGGCTTTTCTCCTGGATCCCCCGTGACAGAAAACGGCATCACTACTTATACTGTCCGTAACTTGAATGCCCACTCATGGGTGGAAGTCTACTTTGACGGATACGGCTGGGTGCCTTTTGAACCGACACCTAGTTTCCAAAATCCAGATCGTCCCGTGTTGACGCAAGAATCTACTAGCTCCGAAGAAACACCGACCGCTAGCAGCGAGACAACACCAACGAGCAATACGGAAACAGAAAGTAGTGAAACCACGACCAGCAGTTCTGCAACAGCCGCGGTTACCGATGATGTTTGGTTGACTGAGGAGCTGAAACAAACGCTGCGTAATGGCTTCTTTGGAGGCTTAGCTCTCCTAGGACTTGGCCTGCTTTTCTATTTCCGCCATTCGTTTTTCCGTATTCATTTATGGTTGATCTGCCGCTTTAACAAACAGCCACTAGTTGCTGCCTATCCTTTGTTTTTAAGGCAAACGACGAAAGTTTTGTACCGTAACGAGGCGGAGCCGTTGATTGATTATGCCCAACGACTCGAAGCATTCTATCCACTGTTTCATGGTGATTTTATCCGCTTGACGCAGCAATACGAAGCCTACCTTTACAGCCAAGAACAGCCGGCTGGTCAAGAAGCCTTCTTGAAGCAAGTCGCTGCCCAAATCAGTCAGCTGAAAAAAATCAACTAAGCAGTGAGGAGAAACGACAAAAAAACGTATCGATCAAAGGATCGATACGTTTTTTGCTTTAGGCGTTTCCTTGACGTTTTTGAACGGCAATAATAATCAGTTTTGTGATTTCCATCAAAACAACTGCCACAGCAGCCATTGCGATACATAGACCGACATGTCCTAAAGTGAAGGTTGCTGGAATCGCAAAGACTTCACGGATGCCAGGAATCAAGGTAATGCTGTATAGTCCACCACAAACGACGATCGCCAACCACACCATTTTATTGGCAAAAAGGCCAGCTTGCCAAGCAGTCTCGGTATTTGAGCGTGCTGGCAATGTTTGCAATGTCCGGCTCCAGATAAGTGTTGAGAAGGCCATCGCTACACCTAACTCAGGTGATTGGCTCATCCCTAACCATTGTGCCAAAATCACGACAGCGGCAATCAAAATACCGCGATACGTTACTGAGATCAAAGTTTTTCCAGTGAAGATACCTGCATTTGGATCTCTAGGCTGACGTTGCATGATGGTTGGTTCGGCTTTTTCCATTCCCAGAGCAATTGCTGGTAATGAGTCGTTGACTAAGTTGATAAAGAGTAGCTGCAAGGCAGTAAATGGATTGTCCCAACCCATCACTAAGGCAAAGACGATCGCAATGATCGCACCTAAGTTTCCAGCAAACAAATACGAAATGGCTTTTTTGATGTTGTCAAAGACGTTTCGGCCAACTTCTACGGCACGAATGATCGAGGCAAAGTTATCATCCGTCAAGACCATCGCCGCTGCATCTTTGGCAACGTCCGTTCCGGTTCCCATTGCGATCCCGATATCCGCTTGTTTCAAGGCGGGTGCATCATTGACTCCATCTCCGGTCATGGCAGAGATCTTGCCTTTGTCTTGCCAAGCCCGCACGATACGGATTTTGTTTTCCGGCGAAACACGAGCATAAACCGTGATTTTGTCTAATTGATCCGCTAGTTCGGTTTCAGAAAGAGAATCCAATTCCGTACCAGTCAAGGCTAAGTCGCCCTCAGCTGAAATACCGATCTCTTGTGCGATCGCCACGGCTGTCGTTTTGTGGTCCCCTGTGATCATCACTGTTTTGATACCGGCAGATTTGGCATCTGCTACGGCTTGTTTGACTTCTTTACGAGGAGGATCGATCATTGCCATCAAACCAACCAAAATCAGCTCGTTTTCATCCTCAAGTGTCAATTCTCGTGATTGGGCATCGGTCAATGGACGGTAAGCAAACGCCAAGACCCGTAATGCCCGTTTTGAGAATTCTTCGTTTTGATGCTGCAATTTATTTCTGATTTCATCTGTTAAAGGCACGACTTGATCATCGATCAAGACTTTGGTACTGCGGCCAAAGACGATGTCTGGACCACCTTTGGTCAACAACAAATGTTCGCCATCGATCTCATGTAAGGTGGACATCAATTTACGATCAGAATCGAAAGGCAATTCTTGCAAACGAGGAAACTGTTGACGAATCGCCCGATATGGCTGATTTAGTTTCTCACTGTAATCCAGAAAAGCAATTTCAGTAGGGTCTCCTAGCTTCGCCCCATCTTCACTGATGGCAGCATCATTTGCCAAGACACTGATCTCTACTAAGCGTTTTTCAGGCAATGTCCAGGTAGTTGGCTCATCGGGGAACGTGCCCGTTTGCCCATTTGGTAAATAGTAGTCAACAACGGTCATTTTGTTTTGGGTCAAGGTCCCTGTCTTATCTGTACAAACGATACTCGTTGAACCCAATGTTTCAACCGCCGGTAGTTTTCGAATGATGGCATGACGCTTCGCCATTTGTTTTGTTCCGATCGAAAGGACGATCGTCACGATCGATTGCAATGCTTCTGGAATCGCTGCAACGGCTACGGCTACCGCAAACATAAAGGCGTTGACTAAGTCTTCCGTCATATCACCTGTTCCGTCACCTAAGAACAACCGTGCTACTTGAACCCCTAAAATAATCAATGAAAGGACCAAGATCGCCAAGCTAAGTTTTTTACTGAAGCTGTCCAGTCCTCGTTGCAATGGTGTTTTGTGTTCAACTGTACTTTCCAATAAGCCAGCCACTTGACCGATTTCCGTCACATTACCAGTCGCGGTTACGATAAACCGACCACGTCCATAAGTGACGATCGTTCCACTGAAGACCATGTTGTCACGGTCGCCGATCGGTGCGGTACGATCGATCACACCTAATTCTTTTTCCGCTGGCGTTGATTCCCCAGTCAGCATTCCTTCATCGACCTTCAAAGAACCCTCTTCGATCAATCGACCATCTGCTGGTACATAGTCCCCAGCTTCTAAAATAACGATATCGCCGACAACCAATTCTTTCGCCAGCACACTTTGTTCTTTGCCATCCCGAATGACGTTAGCATCTGGTGCTGACAAGCTTTTCAAAGCGTCTAACGATCCTTCGGCTTTTTTCGTTTGAATCACACTGACGACGGAATTCAACAAGAGTACTGCAAAGATAACGATCGACTCAACGTGGGCACCCATAACCATTTGGATGATTGCCACAATCAACAAGACGATCACCATCGCATCTTTGAAGGTATCTAAGAATAAGGCAAAGCTTGATTTCTTAGGTGCTTCCTTCAGCTGGTTCAGGCCATTTTCTAACCGCTTGGCTGCCTCTTGCTGCGTCAACCCCTCTGGACTGCTCTGGACCTCTGCCATAATTTCCGAGATTTCTTTTTGATACATTTCTTTCGCCAATTTTTTTGCCCCTTTTAATTTTATTTTCCTTAGGCACTCTGCTAGAAAAAAAGAGACCTAAGACAAGTATACGCTTGTCTTAGGTCTCACCATTTCAAATAATACCAGAAAGCTGTCGCCAGCTTACTTACTGTTGATATTATCGCAGCTTGCGCCACCGGTTACTCCCCTAAGGAATAATAATAAGAATGTATCATTATCATAACGGAAACTGTTGTGCTTGGCAACTATAAAACATCAATTTGAAAATTTTTTGAAAACATTCTTTTTGTTCCCATTCCTTTTTTTCTGTTACACTAAAGAAGAAAGAAATTTGTACGTTACAGGAGGAAAAACGATGGATCTTTTTGATACTTTTACCCGCCACAGCTCTGTCAGAGATTTTCAACCACGCCCACTATCAAAGGAACTCAAGCAAAAATTAGTAACGGTTGCCCAGAGCGGTTCCAGTTCGAACTTTGTTCAAGCCTATTCGATCATTGAGGTCAGTGATCCTGAAAAACTGGCTGCCATCGAAAAAATTGCCGGTGCCCCAAATTACATTACTCGAACGGGCGTCTTCTATCTTTTTGTCGCCGACTTACATAAGCATCAGCAGCTGCTGACCCAAGCAGGGTTGCCGGATACCCACTTAACCACGATGGAACCGTTTATTGTGTCTGTCGTTGATACGACGATCGCTGCCCAAAATATGGTAGCATATGCTGAAGCACAAGACTTAGGAATTTGCTACATCGGCGGCATCCGCAATGATTTGCCTCGTATCGCAGAACTTGTCGGCTTACCAAAATTGACGTTTCCGTTATTCGGCTTGACGATCGGTTATCCGCAACATAGAAATGAGCCGAAAGTCCGCTTGCCTCAAGAAGCGATCGTAAGTGTCGATCAGTATCAACCGCTGACGCAGGAGCAAACAGCCCAGTACAACCAAACGACGGAAGCCTATTATGCACAGCGCAGCAGCAATCAACAGCAAACCAATTGGCAAACGAAAATGACGGAATTTTTCCGTGAACCGCGACGTCCAGATGTCGCTGCCTTTATGAAGCAACAAGGCTTCTCAGACCACTTCGGCGAATGAGGACACTAATCACCACGGGAAAATAAAAAACGATCTTTGGCAAGGAATCTTGTCAGGATCGTTTTTTTACTTGGTGTAAAAAATCAGGTTCAGGCGGCTCTTGTATCTTTGTCGCGCTAATTAACGTGCGGCTTCTTGTGCGGTTTCGTTGACGGCAACTGCCTGCTCACATTTTTCCATTAATTCTACGAATGCTTTATCTAACACGGCTGCATTTTCGGAGGTTCGCTGACTGATTTGCGTCATAGGTTGCGCCGCAAGATCCAGCAAATAGGTAGGGATTGCTTCTTTTTCAGAAAAAGTGCCCTTGATCAGCGGCTGGTAGACAGACTCGCCACAAGGTCCAGTTTTGATAAAGGCTAGTTCGAACTGCGCCTTCCCTGACAAGCGCAACCGATAGAACCCTTCATTGGTCAGCAGTTTTTCATCGGTAAAGCGTGCCTGTAATCGTGCAAAGCGTTCATAATCCATGGTATCTGCTCCTTTTTGATTCCTTCTTTCCTCTAGTGTAGCAAATTTCTTGTTAGCAAAACATCTTTTTCATAGAGAACGCACCCCCTTTTTCCTCGTCTGGCGATTTTCCACTTTACAAACGGAACAAACGTTCGTATAATTCAAGTGAGGTGAATGCGTATGCCAGCTGCAAAAATCGCTTATGCAAAACAAGAAACCTATGCATTTGAAAAACACTATTATGAATTGGTAAACTTTCCCACACCAGTGGCGCTTTTGTTTGATGAATTCGCATTGACGATGGAGCGCAATCAAAAATCATATATTGCGATCCCCGCGCGCTATTCCGTCTTAAAGGTTCCGCTCGTCTTTGTTTTTCGACTAGAGACTAAGGATGCGCCTGTTTATTATTATGAGCACGTACTTGCTGAAAATAAGATCATTCGCCGCTACAACCCCGAGCGTAACTATTTACCCGGTGGAAGATAGACAAATGGTTCGATACGTTTGCTTAGATAAGCGGATGCTCTCTCCTGATGAAAATCATGGGTAGCAGTTCGAATGTTTGTCATCAAAACAAAACCCCTCTATACTAAAAAGAAAGGGGTTTTTCACAATGACGAAAAAACCGCCGCAAACGTCTGAAGAAAAAGAAGCCGCTTCTAACAATATGGGATTGGGGATCGGTGTCGGAATGGCCTTAGGTGCTGCATTTGGGATGCTGTTTTTTGACAACCTGGCATTAGGCATGGGTTTAGGCATCGCACTAGGTGTAGCGATCGGTGCCGGTATGGATCAAAAAAGCAACAAAGACAAGAAATAGCTGAAGCAAAGAGCTGTGTTTATCTGTCACAGCTTGCTGCCCAGTAAATACAAAAAAAGCCTAGGTTCTGCACTTGTTGTACAGGACCTGGGCTTTTTTGCTACTTCGAGCAATTTTCTCGAAAACAGTTGCTTCACAGTTGGTTACAGCAGATTTCTTTTCGCCATTTCCGCGCGATACAGTTCATAAACCGCATCACTTTGCTTTGCATGACTGCGGTAAAAGAGCCCATAAGAGAAAATCGCTTGGAAATTGCTTCCTTGATTTGCTCGTGCTACAGCGTGGTACAAATTCGCCAACTGCTGATCAGACATCTTCCCGCTTTTGATTTGTTTGGCAACTGCTTTTTGAGAAAGGGTAAATAAAACCGTCGTAAATACTTGATAAACCACCCAAATCGCCAGAATGACCAAAATAAATTTCACCAAATCAGGCATCACTTTTCAACTCCTTACAAAAAGTAAATCATTCGGATGATTTGATGTCAATAATAAAATAACCCAACGAAAATAAAATATTTATTTCCCAAAGTAATAAAATAGCAGTATGACAATGATTGAAACAATCAGTCGTACTGCTATTCCTTTATTACCTCTATTCATCTAAGTATCAATAAATCGACTCCGCTAAAAAAGAATAGACGGTATCAATGTCTCTTTATTTCGCCAAACGGTAGATAGCATCTGCATAGATCACCGCTGCGTTGAATAGGTCATCCAAGCTCATGAATTCATTGGCTTGGTGCATGGTGTCAACATAGCCTGGGAACATTGCGCCATAGGCAACGCCGCGTTTCAATAGACGGCCGTATGTGCCGCCGCCGATGATTTGTTCAAAGCCTTTTTCGCCGGTATGTTCTTCATAAACCGCCAATAAAGTTTCTACCAATGGATCATCTGCTGGCACGTAGTGAGGTTCCATGTTGCGGTCATTGCGAGTAACGGTGGCCCCTTCCATACCGACGGTGCGTTCCACACCGATTTCAAGTCCTTCCGCAGTTACCCCTTTAGGATAACGGAAGTTCAAGGCGATAAAGTTGTCTGCTTGCGTTCCTGCTTGGTTCGCTTTAAAAGCAAACAAGCCAGCATTCATAGTTAATTTACCCATTTTTTCGTCTTCGTACGCCACACCTAATTTTTCACCGTAGAAATCTTCATGGACATAGGCTGCTGCTGCATGGATGAATTGTTTTGCGCCGCCGCCAAAGGCATAGTTATCTAAGAAGACAGCTAAGAAGGTTCCCGCATTGATTCCTGATTGTGGGCTGGCACCATGGGCACCTTTACCGACTAATTCGATCGTCACTTGTTCATTTTCTGTTTCAATTGTGCCCGTCACTGGATTGGCTTCAACGTAATCGAAAAAGGCTTTTTCGATCGCTAATGCTTCTTCTGTTGATGGAGCAATGAAGCTTGCCGTTGCCGTTCCTGGTACCATATTTTCTCGCAAGCCAGCAGTGAAACTTTGTAGCGTGAAGTCTCCTTCATTGTTGCCTTGGAAATGGATCCCTAATGTCACATTTCCTTTTTCTCCATTGATGATTGGGAAATTGGCATCTGGCGAGAAGCCAAAATCAGGCTTTTCTTCATGCTCAAAGTAGTAATCCATATCTGCCCAGCCGCTTTCTTCATCAGAACCAACGACAAAACGGATTTTTTTCGATAATGGCAAGCCCAATTCTTTAATGATTTTCATCCCATAATAGGCGGCCATTGAAGGACCTTTATCATCAGAAGAACCACGAGCATAGATTTTGTTGTCATTGATGACTGGATCATAAGGATCGGTTGACCAGCCGTCACCTGCAGGAACAACATCCATGTGACCGAAGATCCCTAATGTTTCGTCTCCTTCACCAAATTCGATGTGACCAGCGTAATTATCGACGTTTTTGACTGTGAAGCCATCACGTTCGCCATAAGCTAGCATGTGTAGCAACGCATCACGAGGTCCAGGACCAAACGGCGCGTCCGCAGTCACTTTATCATCTTCTCTTTCACTTTTCACTTTCAATAGATCAATCAAGTCGTTCAGCAAATCGTCTTTGCGGGCTTCGACCTCTTTTTTCCAATCGATTGTCATAGTGTTCCCTCCATTTCTGTTCTCGCTATTTATGATAACACTCTTAAACCAAAAAAGGAAAAAAAATTGCGCCTTTTTCCATGGGTCTTTTCTATGAAATTTCTAGGAAACAGGTATAATAAATATAACTCGATTTTGATTAACGAAAGGAGTCATTGCATGGAGCAACTTGATTCTGCGATTTTATCCAAAGTGATCCAACAGCGCCCGACAAAAAGCCACAAAGGTACCTTTGGCCGGGCCGTTTTAGTAGGGGGCAACCGCCAATTCGGTGGGGCGATCTTAATGGCGGCGCAAGCCTGTGTATATGGGGGAACTGGTTTGACCACTGTGATCTCCGATGGCGTCAACCGAACCGCCCTGCACGCCCGCTTGCCTGAAGCGATGTTTGTCGATTGGCAGCAAACAGAACTGATCGATACGGTCACCGAATCGGCGGACGTCCTACTGATTGGTCCCGGATTAGGAGAAGGAAAAAGCAATTTTGATCTGCTGCAGCGGATCGTTTCTGCCCAAAAAGAACACCAATGGTTGGTGATCGATGGTTCGGCGATCAATTTGGCTGCCAAATATCCGCTGATCATCCCCTTTCCTGAACAAGTCGTCTTCACGCCGCATCAGATGGAATGGCAACGGCTCAGCGGACTGGCAATTGCCGACCAGACCGAAGAAAACAATCAGCAAGCCCAACAAAAACTCGGAAGTCTGGTGGTCTTAAAAAGCCATCGCACGCAAATTTACGGTAGCAGCATCGCCCAAAATCCCCTAGGAACACCCGCAATGGCGACCGGCGGCATGGGGGATACGCTGGCAGGCATGATCACCAGCTTTTTGGCACAGTTTGAAAAAACAGAGGAAACGATCCAAGCGGCTGTCTATCTCCATAGCCTGATTGGCGAAGACTTGGCAAAAGAGCACTATGTCGTGTTGCCGACACAAATCAGTGCCGCATTGCCTCAATGGATGAAAAAGCACCAAGCATCTGATCCCGAATGATTTCTTATAAACCATTCACCAAAAAAACGTCCCTTTCTGTATTTGTCGAAAGGGACGTTTTTTCCAATGGTCAGTTAATTGTTAAAATAAACCACTCGCACTTCATACGGCGCCAAGGTTGCTGTTGGAGGAACTGCTTGATTGGTCTCTAAATCAACGACTTCTTTGATCAAGTGTAGTGTCTGCTCTTTCTCAGAAAAATTCATGATGAAAAAGTACGTTCGTTCTGGACTGATCCTGCCTTGGATCGAGACTGCAGGATTGGCATGCGCGATCCTTTCCTCTGCCAAGGACAGCTCACGGACCAAAGAGGCATAAAACTGTTCGAAAAAGTCATAGTTGGTGCGAGCCGCCAGATAGTAGGCGGTGCCTGCACCAAAGGTATGTTTGGTGATCGCAGGTGTTCCTTGGTAAAAATCCGCTTGATACACCCCTAGTACCTCCGCTGTTTCGGCTTCGATGATTGCAGAATAGTCCCGTGTTTCAAAGGGCTGTCCTTGAAAAACCACTTGATTGTGTTCAGTGTCAAAAAGAGTTTCCAGCTCCAGCACGTTGATGCCTAATAACCCTCGCAACGGCTGTGGCAAGCCCCCCATATACAACAGGTCGGTTTCATTGACCATGCCGCTAAAGTAACTGGAAATCAAGGTACCACCAGCTTCCGTGTACTGGCAAAGTTTTGCCATCGTCTCCGATGACATCAAGTAAAGCATCGGAGCGATCACCAACCGATAGTCAGAAAAATCTTGCTCTGGCGTCAAAATATCGACCGCGATGTCTTGTTCCCAGAAATAACGATAATGCTCCTGCAACGTTTGCGGATACCGTCTGGTTGGTCGACCAAACCCGCCGCCTCGCTTCAATGCCCAGTTGCTTTCCCAGTCAAAAAGGATCGCCACTGCTTTTTTTCTGGTGGTTCCTTGAATCTCTTTGATTTTTTCCAAGCGCTTGCCGTAAGCGGCAACTTCTTTGAAGACCCGATTCTCCGTAGAATCATCATGTCCCACGACTGCCCCATGGAATTTTTCTGAATTGCCGCGGGATTGGCGCCATTGAAAATACAAGGTACTATCTGAGCCATGGGCGATCTGCTGCATGGCACTCAACTGATGGACACCAGGCTTTTTCGCTTTATTGAAGGAATGCCAGTTAACAAAACTCGGCGTGCATTCCATCACTAAAAAGGGCTGTTTCTTCAAAGACCAGTACTGGTCATGCACATAGGCAGATTTCATCGCTGTCGCTGCCAAGGATTCAAAGTTGTTGTTCCAATCAGGGTAACTATCCCAACTAACGATGTCCACATGACGAGCGAACTTGCTGTAATCAATGCCTTCTAAAGGAATAAAATCTTGGGTAGCATGTCCTTCCGCCATAAAATTCGTCGTCACAGGAATGTCCGGTGTCAGTTGGCGAATCGGCGTACATTCATGCAAATAAAAATCGATCGTCCTATCTGTGACAAATCGTTTCCAATCAAGATCCATGCCATGCACTTTGTGTTCTCCTAGAGGCGAAGGCGGTAAAACCTGCGACCAATCGGAGTACGTACCACTCCAAAAAGAAGTCCACCAGGCATGATTCAACGTGGCTAAATCACCATATTTCTTTTGCAGCCAGCTGCGCCAGTTTTCTTGACAATAGGAACAAAAGCATTCACCAGAGTACTCATTGGAGATATGCCACATGGCTAATGCCGGATGCTTGCCGTAACGTTTTGCCAACTGCTGATTGATTTGCGTCACCTTTTCCCGATAGATCGGTGAAGAGTAACAGTGATTGTGGCGAAACCCATGGGTATGTTTTTGCCCTTGGGCGTTGGTCCGATTGACTTCGGGATACTTTTGGCTCAGCCATTGCGGACGCCCACCGCTAGGAGTGGCCAAAATGACTTTGCCGCCGATGCCATGGATCTGATCAAACACACGATCCAACCAGTCAAACTGATAAACGCCTTCTTGCGGCTCTAAGGCACTCCAAGCAAACACCCCTAATGTGACGGTGTTGACATGGGCTTGCTGCATATAAGCAAGATCCTTTTGCAAGATTTCTGGATAAGCCAGCCATTGATCGGGGTTGTAATCCCCGCCATGCATAAACTGCTGATCAAACAATTGATTGCTCATCATTCTGCTCCTTTTTTGGCTTGTAAATGGTAGACAAATGATTGAAAATCGCCAGTGACTTGCGCCGTTCCATGGTTGACGGCATTAAACTGATAGGGTTTACGCAACCCTAATTGTCTTAACAGCTGACCAGAGACGGGTTCGCCATTGACCTGGTACACCTGTTGGCCATCGAGAAAGGCTGCGGGCAAAAAGTCTTCCGCCGTCGGATTGGCTTGTGCCAACACGCGAAAGAAAGCAACCAATGCTTCTTCGTTTTGCGGATCATACACCGCCCAAGTTTTTTCATTGCCATGGTCCAACTGCTGCAGCTGGTAAAAAGTGCCAAAGGTCAGCAATTGCCGCTGCTTTTTATAAAAAACGATTTGGGATTTGATTGCCTGCTTTTCAGCGTCAGACAAGTGAAAGAGATCGAGTTCATACCCCAATGGCCCAAACATTGCGACGGTTTGCCGAAAGGCTAAAGAAGTTGTCCTGCCGACTTGGTGGTTTGGTGCCGCCGACACGTGATTGCTGAAGGAGGACAACGGATACCCTAACAACGTTCCGCTTTGGATGGCTAAACGTTCCACTGCATCACTATCATCACTAGGCCAAATCTGCGGACTGTAAAACAAGATCCCCAAATCGTATCTGCCCCCGCCGCCAGCACAGCCTTCGATCAAAAGGGTCGGAAACGCCGCTAAGATTTTTTCATATAAGCGATAAAGGCCTAAAATATAACGATGATAAAACTCCGTCTGAGAAATTCCCTGTTCCGCTAAGTAAGGAGAGTAAGCTTCCGTGATATTGCGGTTCATATCCCATTTGATGTAATCCAGCTTGGTTTCAAGGATCACTTTTTGCATCGCTTCGAAAATTGCCTCGACCACTGCTGGATTGGCAAAATCCAACACGTATTGCCCGCGCCCCACAGAGATCCGCTCATAAGGATGCCTGACTACCCACTCAGGATGCTCTTGGTACAACTGACTATCTGGCGAAACCATTTCCGGTTCAAACCAAATCCCCAGCTGCAGCTGCATGGCATGAATTTTCTCAGCAAAAGAACCGATTCCTTTTGGAAATTTGGCAGGGTCCGCCACCCAATCGCCTAATGAACTGCGGTCGTTGTTACGTTTTCCAAACCAACCATCATCCAGCACAAAGCACTCCATCCCTAACGCCTTGCTTTCTTGGGCTAAGGTCAACAGCTTCTCTTCATTAAAATCAAAATAAGTCGCTTCCCAGTTATTAAAGACGATCGGCCGCTGCCGCTTTTGCCAATAAGGGGCAATCACATGCTTTTCGATAAATTGGGCGGATTCTTGACTCAAACCATTCAGGCCAGCAACGGTGAAGGTGAAGATGCATTCTGGGGCTTCAAAGGTTTCTCCTTGTGAAAGCTGCCAGCTGAAATGCTCAGGATGTATCCCCAACATCAATCGAACGTTGTCCCATTCATCCATTTCCGCTTGTGCCAAAAAGTTGCCCGAATAAATCAGGTTGGCACCATAGACGTGACCAGTATCATTGGTGGCTTGCTGTTCTTTTAAGGCGACAAAAGGATTGTGCTGATGACCAGACGCTCCTTTTAACGAGCCGACACTGATCGTCCCTTGGGTCAAAGGGACCGTCTTGATATGCCGTTCTTTCAGCCATGCGCCTGAAAGATGCAGCAGTTCAAAATCGCGATTTTTCAGCTCCAAGACACCACTCAAAAAGCGCTGGATGGTTCTAGGCTTGCTTCCCGTATTGGTCAGTGTCTGCTGCCTCGTGATGGTTCCTGATCCTTTGAAGATCGTATAGGTGATCGCCATTTCCAGCTGTCGCTCTTGATCTACTAATTCAAAGACGATGCTTTGGCTTTCATCGGCAGCCGCGAAGCTGGCTGGTTGCGCCAGCTTTCGTTCTTTGCCCTCAAAACAGTGAAAAGCCACAAGTTTAAAATCAACATAAAGTGGGGTTTCTTCCTCAAAAACCGACACTACCCCTTCTCGAAAATCAGAAGTCCCATACGTTGGCAATTCTTGAAAACGGTCTGCCAAGGTAAAAAGATTGTCTGCTTCAAAAAATTTGACGGTTCCTGCCGATTTATTCTCTTTTTTCTCAAGGTACGCTTGATCAAACGGCGCCAGTGTGCCTAGAGATGGCCCAAAATAGACATGACCCAGTTGCTGATTTGGTAACACATTTATGATATAACTGATTTTTTCATTGTATAAGTGAAAGAGTTGTTCGTTCTTTATTTCTATCATTGCTATCCTCAATTTTCCCCATTTTTTTCATTTGTCCCTGCTCGTTGACAAGCTGCTTCAAGATAACGCAAGCGTTTTTTGACGCCACGATTGAAAAAGAATTTGTAAAACAGCGCCGCCAGCATAAAACTGTAGGTTGTTTTCTGCTGCTCAAAACGGCTTTGTTCCGAATACGTGACTTGCAGCTTCCCTTTTCGTCCTGGAGCAAAACTGTACCGTTGATCGATCGCTCCTTCTTCATGGGTCGTACGAAGCCACAGCTCATCCGCGGCAATTTTTTTGACCGTCATAACGGCAGGTACCAACCGCGGAGCGGTTTTGGTTTGAATCATCGTTTCAATACGGCAACCTTCCCCGAACGGTTCTTGGGCTTGTTTGGCTAGAAAGAATTTCTCTTGTTCCGCCAATAACACACGGGAAAAGTCCGTAGGTGTGGTATTCATTTGATAACTGCAAGACAATGTATCGGTTCTCATCACAAATTCCTTTCTAAAGGATGCGCGTATTGCATTCCTTTACGTTTCTGGGCTTATCTTTCTTCTACCCTTTGATTGATCGTCTCAGATGCCGCTTGTTCATTTAATGCCGCTTCTGCTTTTTCTTCTTTCAAGTACCCGCGATCCATTACGATCAAGAATGGCACCCAAATCAAGGTCATTACGGCAACCGTCACTAACTGTAAGATTGCGCCGGCAACAGAACCCGTGCCTAACCAACCAGATAAGAAAACAGGGGTCGTCCAAACCACCGTTGCTCCAATTGGTCGTGGCACCAAGCCTGCGGCGATCGCAAAGTAAGAGATCGTCGTACTGGCTAATGGCGCTAAGATCCATGGGACAAAAGCGATCGGGTTCAAGACGATCGGTAAACCAAAGGTCATCGGTTCAGATACGTTGAAAACAGATGGAGCGATCACCGTCTTCATTAATTTTTTCATCCGAATCGAACGAGCGATAAAGAAGGCCATTGTAATCGAGATCCCCAGCTGCATTCCTTGATTGACGAACACGCCCATAAAAGTAGTGTTAATGATATGGGGCAATTGCTCAGCTCCCGCTTTGTAAGCTTCATAGTTTTCAATCGCTAACGCATTCATGATTGGATCGATCACCGCATTGACCACTAGTGTCCCGTGAATCCCAAACCACCAGAAGAATTGGGTGAACAAGACGGCGATCAGTACTGCTGGCAACGTACCGCCTAAGCCCATCAATGGTTTTTGCAAAATCTCATAAACGAAATCAACGGCATTGCCCCATGAAGTAAAGGTGAACAAGTAGCGGATCAAATTGAAAAGGAACAACGGTGCCGCACCAGGAATGATGGCGACAAATGATTCTGCGATCATTGGCGGAACCGAATCTGGCATTTTGATCGTCAGCCCAGCCGCACTGATTTTGCAATAGATCTGCGTAGCGATAATGGCCGTGATGATTCCAACAAACATTCCCTCAGCCCCTAATTTCGACAAGGGGATCACTGTACCTAACTCTTCGGATGAGCCAAAAGGCAGCAGCATCAAAAACGAAGACAGTGAGATGGCACCCGCAAATAATTTGGCTTGTCCATACTTGCCAGCCAACTGATAGCCGATCCCAAAAACAACGAAAATAGCGGTGATACTCATGGTTGCATTTCCGATAGGACCAAAAAAGTCGTTTAGAAACGTGATGAATCCCTCTGGAAGTTTTTCCGAGAGTCCGAAAGTAGCAGGCAGATTTTGAATAATAATCATAATTGACGCAAACATTGTCGCAGGAAAAGCGACCATAAACCCATCACGCAGACTTAACAAGTATTTGTTGTTGGCAATGATCTGAGCAAAAGGCACCATCTTTTCGGCTAATTTATCAATAAACTTCATTTCGTTTTCTCCTTTATTTTTAACTGTAAACGTTTACTACAATCAGTATAGTTGTTTAGTTAATGTTTACACAACCCCTAAAATAAAAAAAGATCAGACGTCACTGATCTTTTTCGGCAATCGATTCTCTAATGATCAATTCACTGCCACAAACGACGCGAACCGGCATCGTCCGCACCCCAAGGATTTTATTTTTCGCTAATTCGACACTCATCTGCCCCATCTCTTCAGCTTTCATCTTGACGGAAGACAGTGCGGGCGTCATAAATTGCGCCATTTCGATATCATCAAAACTAACGACTGACACATCTTTAGGAATCGATAGCCCCGCTTCAGTGAGTGCCTTGTAAACCCCGACAGCCATAGGATCGCTGGCAACGACGATCGCTGTGGGGCGAGGATTCATTTGCGCGATCTGCTGACCAAAATGCAAACCAGTCTCTGGTGACCATTTCCCCTGCAGCACGGTTGTGAACTTTTCCAATTTATTGAGCAGCATCCATTGGCGGTAGTTTTCTGCTCGAATCTCTTGTTCATCGTAAACGACTTCGCCAGAAATCGTCACTCGGCTGGCAACACCGCCCACAAAGGCAATATTCTCATGGCCCTTCTCTTTTAACAACGTGAGGATCTGGTGAGTCTTTTGGGCAAAATCGGTTTGGATGCAATCGTAGCTGGGTGCTTCACTATAATTATCCACCAGGATAATATTGGCATTTTGCTGACTGATCTCTGCCAAAGCATCGCTGGTCATCTCTCCAATAATAATGACTGCGCCATACTTCGCCAATTGTGCCAAATCTTTTTGAGGCTCCCGCATGGAAAAGGCCCGAATCGTTTTTAAGCGCCACTTCGCCGCTTCTTTTTCGATCCCATTGCGGATCATCATAAAATACGGATCGTTTCTTTCCGACTCTCGATCGTGGCGGGTAATGATGGCAATCGTGTTTTGGTCGCCGACTTCACGGGAATGGGGTTGATTTTTTTCTTTTGAATAATTCATTTGGTTGGCGATCTCAATGACTCGTTGACGCGTGTGTTCATTGATACTGAAGGTTTCATCATTGTTAAGGATTCTAGAAACACTTGCTACCGACACCCCGGCTAATTTCGCGATATCTCTCATACTTGCCATAGCTGCACCTCATCTGTTTACTGTTTACTAAATTTACCTTCAGCATAGGCATAATTTTCGACCCTGTCAACCTTCTTTTCACAAAAAAACGGAACTCCCTAGCTTTTCACTAAAGAAGTTCCGGGATACCCGTTTGTTTTCTATTTGAACGCTTTGTCACAGAGCACGACATTGACCAAATACAAGGTGCTGATTCCTAAGACCAATAAGTAGACAGGACCAAACAGCAAAAAGGTCAAGACAAGTGTCACTGTTACTAAAAGATGCGCCAGTACTCGTTTTGGTGAACGCGCAAACTGATAAAAACTATAAAACAATGAGATGGGCTGCTGCGGATAGGTGTGAAGCAGCCTCGTTTGATAAAGTAAGACCAAGCAAAACAAGCCAAAGGTGAGCGCTAACGCGTAACTAGCGATCTGAAACAGCGGGTGCTGCAAACGGCTAAAGATAAAGCTGTCCGCCAAAAGCAGCAGGAAGAATAGACTGAGCAAACGGTCTTGCCCTTTTCTTGTTGTCCACTGTTGATGAAATGCCTGCTGAAAACGAGCTTTGCTGCTTGCCTCCAAGCCATCGTTCCGCAGTTCCGTCAACGTCTCGATCAATGCTCGACTAGCGGTGGTACTGGTGATCAAAGGCAAGGAATACAACAGCCACATGCCTTGTAAAACCAGTAAATGCGGAAGCCAGTTGATGCCAGTCAACAGCGCTTGGTTCAAGCGTTGCGGGGTAACTTTTGTTCTCATCCTTTGGAACCTCCCGTCAGATCCATTCCCTCAATAAAGTAGCGTTGTGCGAGGAAGAATAGCAAGATCGTCGGCAATAGCACAAGCGTTGCTCCTGCCATCAAGTAGTTCCATTGGGTCGTTGATTGGTTTTGGAAGACTTGCAGGCCAATCTGCAGCGTGTACTTTTCTTGATTTTGAATATACAGTAATGGTCCTAAGAAATCATTCCACGCCCCATTGAAGGAGTTGATGGCAATCGTGATCAGCGCGGGTTTCGTCAATGGGATCATTAGATGGCTCCAAATATAAAGATGATTGGCGCCATCGATCTTAGCGGCTTCGATCAATTCATTGTTGACGGACAAGTAAAACTGCCGCATCAAGAAAATGTTAAAGGCGTTGCCGAAAAACGCTGGAACGATCAGCGGCAGATAGGTGCCGACCCAGCCGATTTTGGAAAACAAGACATACTGCGGGATCATCGTCACAAAGCCAGGAATCATCATCGTAGATAAGACGAGGGCAAAGATCAAATTTTTTCCTGGAAAGGCCAATTTTGCAAACCCATAAGCAATGAAGGAATTTGATAAGACATTCCCGAAGACCACTAAGACGGTAATGAATAACGTATTTTTTGCATACTGCCAAAAAGGAAAGGCGTTGATGGTCTCCAAATAATTGCCAAGATTGATTTCTTCTGGGAAAAAGGTCGGCGGGTAACGCACGATCTCCTCCATCGGTTTCAATGACGTAAAGACCATCCACAGCAACGGAATCAGCAGCACGATCCCGATGATCGACATCACCACATAGCTGATGATTTTCTTGACTCGCTGTTGGCTTGATTTGCTTCGCGTTTTTGTCGTCATTTCCATTAGCTGCCACCTCCGGTATAGTGAACCCAGCGTGGTGCCAGCTTGAGATTGATAAAGGTCAAGACTAAGACGATCAAGAACAAGATCATCGACATTGCCATCGCATAACCCATATCAAAGGCAACAAATGCTTTGTTCCACATATGCAAATTATAGAAGAGCAACGAATTCGCCGGACCGCCGGTACCATTTTTGGTCATCACGTATGCTTCTTGGAAAATTTGAAAAGAACCGATCGTTGAAGTAATCACATCATAGAAGATGATCGGCGTGATCAAAGGAATCGTAATATTTTTGAATTTCGCCCAAACCCCCGCTCCATCGATCTCAGCCGATTCGTACAGCGTCGGCGAAATATTTTGCAAGGTAGCTAGATACAAGAGCATCGCGCCCCCTGAACTCCAAATCTTCATCAAAATCAACGCTGGTTTCGTCCATTCTGGATCAAACAGCCATGCCGGACCTTTGATATTGAACCAGCTCAAGAAGGTATTGATCAATCCTGCGGAAGGAGATAATAATTGCATCCATAAGACGTAGACGGCAACCCCTGAAAGGATCGCTGGTAAGTAAAAGGTCGTTCGGAAAAAACTGATTCCGCGGATTTTTTGATTCAGTAAAGTGGCTAGAAAAACACTGAATAACGTGGTTAAGGGAACATTGAAGAGTACAAAATACGCCGTGTTATAAAGAGATTTCCAAAACAGGGTATCTTGCGTGAACATGCGGGTAAAGTTCTTAAAGCCGATAAAATTCATTTTTGAAGTCAGATTGTAATCGGTAAAGCTTCCTACGAAGGAAAACAGCATGGGCCCTAACATAAAGATCACGAACCCAAGCAAAAATGGTGCTACGAAGAAGTAGCCCCAAAGAGCTTCTTGCCGTTTACTTTTTGAACGCTTCTTTGGCATTCCTTCCACTCCATTCTATTTTTACTCATTGTTTGTTCAAGAAAACATGTCCGCTTCGCAAAGCAGAAAGCAAAGCCCAGTCCGCTAACCGACTGGACTTTCCTTCTTTTTTAAAAACGCTCGTTTTGAAATTTATTTGTTTTGCTCAACGAGATCTTCGACCGCTTTTTGCGCATCTGCCAACCCTTCAGCCGGTGTTTTGCTGCCCAGCATGATTTGGTCGATCTGTTCATTGACAAGACTGCTGAAATCAGGAGCTGTCAATGGTACAGGTGTGATCACCGTATTGGCAAAGTTTTCATCTGCCATTTGGTAGATCATTTGGCCGTTTTCATCTAGATTGTCGTTGTTGACCAAGTTTTCGTTGGCTGTTCGATTCGCCATGATATCAAAGCTTTTCTCACCAAATTTCTCTTGAACTTCTGGTGTCGACAAGTATTTGATAAACTCATAGGACGCTTCAGGATCTTTGGCTCCGTATGGCACTTCTAAGACGAACCCGCCACCCCATGACCAGTGACCAGAACCACTTTCTTTTTCAGGAATTTGAATGACCCCAAATTCAAAGTCATCCGGTGCATTTTCCGCTAAACTTGAGTAGTAGTTGATGTTTTGCGCACGCATCGCCACTAATCCAGAAATGAATGGATCGGCAACACCTGAACCAAATTCAGCTTCTAACCGATTGATGGTATCTTGCCCATAATACTCTTGCCAGTCTAAGATCCATTCCAACGCTTCCACTTTGTTGTCTGTATCGATTTTGACGTTCTCATCCTTGTCAAACCAGCTGACGCCATCGTCGGCATTCAAGGCCCACACGTCAGCGCCTAAATTCCACAATGGGTAAAAGCCGATCCGCTCAAAGTCATCACCGTTTTTGACATCTAATTTACGAGCAACTGTTTCTAACTCCTCCCACGTTTGTGGCAGTTGCTCTTCACTGATACCAGCCTCTTTAAAGAGTGTCTTATTGTAGAAAATCACTTGCGTGTCTGTATTGAAAGGAACCGCATACGCATCCCCTTCATACTCCACCGTATCCCATAATTGCGGATAAAATTCATCAGAAAAGCCTTCTTCGATATACTCGCTTAAATTTGTTGCTTGCTGCGCTTCTGCCCGCTGAGCAACAGAATTAATATCTTGTACAATAACATCAGGCGGATTACCAGCAGTGATCGACGACAGTGATTTTGTCCAAATATCGCCCCAAGGCTGGTAGCTGTATTTGACCTCGATTTTATCTTGTGACGCATTAAAATCATCAATAATTTCTTCAATTACTTCTTGTCTTGCACCAGACCCCCAGAAGGACCAAAAATCCAACGTCGTTTTGCCATCTGCTGACTCATTCCCCGAGGAATCAGCGGTTTCGCTATTGCCACATCCTGCCGCCAGTACACCAACTGAAAAAAGCAAAGTCCCCATATAAAATAACTTTCTCATTTAACCTAACCTACTTTCATTTATTTTTAATGTACTATTTAAAAGCTATCACTACTTCTTCTTTTCAGCAAACAAAAAGCATCGTTATTCGAATAAAAAAATAACATTTTTACCGTTTCACGATAAGAAGAGCGTTTTCTTTGAAAATTTAAAAAAAGTGGGGCATCATAGAAATAGCACCTATTTTTCAACCTCTCGTTAGATCATTTGAAAAACGATGTTTATAGAAAGGGAGTAACCACATGCTAGTCATTGTCGATATGCAAAACCAAATTCTCGATGAAGAGAACGAAGCGTATGTGCCAGATAGCGCCGCTCTCGTCAAACGAATCGCCAAGCGCCTAGAACAAGCGCGGGCGAATGGGGAGTACATCTTACACACCCGCGACATCCCAATCGAAGTCAAAGGAACGCCTGATGAAGAAGCCGCTGCCCTGCAGCTTATCCCAGAACTTAAGCCTCTCGAAAATGAAAAAGTCGTCAAGAAATACTATTACAGTATTCCACCTGAAGTCTTGATCGACATCAAGAAAAATCTATTTAAGCCTGAAGAAGAAAAGAAAATCGAAATCACCGGTGTTGAAACCAACATCTGCGTCCTTTCCAATACGATCGAGATCCAAAGCGCCTTTCCTGACGCTGATTTCACCATCAATAAAACATTAGTCGCCGGTAAAAATCACGAGTCGCAAGGACTCGACATCTTACGAGACTTCAATGTCCAAATCATTGATGGAACAAAATAAACCAATGACCAATAAATAACGAAAGCTCCCTGTTCAAGGAACAGAGAGCTTTTTCAATTTAATTATTCATTCAATTCATTGAGCCATCTAATAGCTCGGTCGGAATTTCAATCCGAACCTCATTTTCTGTCTGACAGTTTGGACATACGAAGGTTCCTTCGATGGCTTCCTTCACTTCCCCGTAAGTATAATGAATAGCGATTTCATCTTCTGCCAATTCATTCGTTTCCAACGGTGGTACCATGGTTAATTGCCCCTCGCTGTCTTCTTGTAAATGAACGACTAGCTTCCCATCAAAGTTTTCATTGCAATTGGTGCAGGAAGCTTTTCCTCGAATCGTTAGATCCATGATCATCCCTCCTCATTTCTTGTCACTGGTTGATGCAGGTTCCAGTAGATACTCGTAACACATGCATGCTTCACTTTAATAGTGTCACGCTTTCACTTTTTTAGCAAATCATCTGTTTTTCTTTTTTTAAACCATTGATGAAGAAAAATCCTAATCAACCGTTTTGAGCGTTTTCGTTGTCAAATCGTTAAAATCCTTGCAGAATTAACTTATCTGTTACTGAAAAGTAAAAACATGTTGTTGGAAAAATTAGTGATTGTCCGAACTTATCTGAACAAACAAGGAGGAAAAATGATGCAAGCAGTAACCTGGCAAGGAAATCAAAAAATGGACGTTCGCCGTGTAGAAGATCCAACGATTTTAGAACCGACGGATGCGATCATCCGAATCACCGCAACTGCAATCTGCGGCTCTGATCTCCACCTTTACCACCATGGCGGCTCGGTTTTGGAAGAAGGCTATGTCGTTGGTCACGAACCAATGGGTATTGTCGAAGAAGTCGGCAGTCAAATACAGAAACTAAAAAAAGGCGACCGCGTCGTCATCCCTTTCAATATCGGTTGCGGTCACTGCCACTTTTGTCAAAATGAGATGGAAAGTCAATGCAACAATTCTTCAGAAGATACATTGTATGGCGGCTTATTCGGTTTTGGAAAAATGAACGGCAACCACTGGGGCGGTCAAGCCGAATTCTTGCGCGTACCGTTCGCAGATTTCACCTCGTTTATCGTACCTGAATCAACGATCCCTGATGAAAAAGTATTGTTTTTATCTGACATCTTACCTACAGCATATTGGAGCGTCCAAAATGCCGGCGTCAAAAAAGATGATACCGTGATCGTCTTAGGCTCAGGACCAGTTGGCTTGTTTGCGCAAAAATTTGCTGTGATGGCAGGCGCTAAGCGGGTGATTGCCGTGGACCCTGTTGCTCATCGTCTAGAAAAAGCCAGCAGCTACAATCAAGTCGAAACATTCCAATTGGATGATCTGGCTACTAGTGCCGATGAATTGTATGAGCTGACCAAAGGTGGCGCTGATGTGATCATCGACTGTGTTGGGATGGATGGTTTAGAACCCGTCAAAGAAAAAGCCAAAAATCTAGTCAGCTTGCAAAGTGGAACAATCTCACCGATCCAGATGGCCGCCAAGGCAGTCAAAAAATTTGGTACCGTCCAAATCACTGGCGTTTACATGACACCTGCTTCTTCTTATCCATTGCAAGAATTCTTTATGCGCAACATTGATGTCAAACACGGGCAAGCACCTGTGATCCATTTGATGCCAAAAATTTATGATATGATCTGTGACGGTTTGTTTGACCCGTCACAGATCATCACCCACACGATGCCTTTAGCAGATGCTGCCAAAGCGTATGAGATTTTTGACAAAAAAGAAGACAAGAACATCAAAGTTGTCTTGAAACCTTAGCACAAATAAAGGAGCAGTGATGGCACCTATGCCAAAAATCAAACGGAGTGAACATCAATTCGATCCTGGAAAAGAAGAAGATGTGATCATCAAGGCAAGTCGCTTTCGCATCTACTTACAAAATCGCTACATGTTGATCTCACTTACGAATGATATTTTGACGGGCTTGTTTTATATTTTCGGGAGTATCGTTTCATTAACTAGCTTACCTGCGATTTACGGAACGATCGCCTATTTGATCGGCGGTGTCTTTTTGACCATTCGCCCGCTGATTAAAATCGTTCGCCATGTCTATATCTATAATGATCGCAATCAAGAAGGCGAGAAAGAAAAAGATGTCACCATCACCGACGATGAAAGTTGATGGGGCGACAACTAGAGAGGAGTTTCCTATGTTAAAAACATTTGATGGGATCGCACTGACACTATTGATCATCGGTGGGATCAATTGGCTGCTGGTCGGCGCCTTCGAGTTTGACCTTGTCGCAGCGATCACCGGCGGCAGCACGTCGATCATTGCCCGCGTCATTTATATTCTAGTTGGGATTAGCGCATTGTATAGCCTAAAATTCTTTCCAGCTATCGCCCGCCAACAAACACTCGACTAAATGAAAATAAAGCCTGCATCTGCGGTGTGCTGACCCCAAAAAAGTTAGATTTTTGGTCTAACTTTTTGAGGTCGCATCTGTGGATGTAGTTTTTTTGTCTACAATCATTGAAAAAAAACACCAGTTGTACTACTCTTGTATTTAACCTACTATTTTCGAAAATATAAAAAGGACGTGACTCATGACCCCACCTACTAGACCCTCGCTGATACGTCGGATACTCGGTCGGATGCTTTTGCTATTGATTTTCTTATTTATTCTAGGTATTATTGGCGGAATTATTGTTTTAAATAACCTCACCATCGCGGAAAATTGGTTTGGTCTGAATGAATACCAAGTCGTTGAAACCAGGCATCAGATCATTCGTTTGTTCCCCTACTTTTGGGTAGCAGGGATCCTGCTGGTCTTTTTGATCGGTCTGATCATCGGCCTCAAAAAACACAAAAAGTCGCCATTTTACTGGTTATTCTCATTGCTCTTGCTGCCAGCGATTCTCTTTTGTATTGGCGTAGTTTCCACCTTTTTACCTGTAGACCGCCAACTCTTTCGAGAAGAAACCAGTGCCAAAGAAATTATGGCGGCGCTGCCAAATCAATCTTCATTCAAGGACAAAGAGCTGCAACTGGTCAGCTATAGTTTTCACATCCGCAATGTCCCGCTAAAAAGCGGCATTTATGCAGTTGCGCGAGTGATCAATCCAAACACAGGCCTACAAGACGAGTATTGGTATTACCCAGAAAATCTGTTGACCAAATGGAAAAAAGACGACGATACGATCGAGCTTTCGATGGAAGATACCATTGCCTTTGATGCCATCGACTGGGGCGTCATTCCCAAGATCATCAAGGATTCTGAGGCGCGAGCAGCTCAGCTAGATCACTATGTTCCTGGCGTCAGCATCGTCATTTTAAACGGCTTCCAAGGTGAATGGACTTGGACCGTTGGTTTAAATGGGATTCGTAATCGAACCGAGATCAATTATGTCTATGATCTCAAAGGAAATTATCAATCCGAATGGCAATAAAACAAGCGGCACCTATCCCTGTGAATAGGTGCCACTTTTGCTTTTATCGGTTTACTGATCCAAGTCTTTGACACACCGAAACCCTAAATTATTGGCTGCCGACATCCCAGAATTACCATTTCTAGCGGCAATTCGGTATCGTTTGCAATAGGATTCATGGCACAAAAATGAACCGCCGCGAGTCGCATACATTTGATCATCTTGTGTTTGATTCCTTATCCAAAAGGTTTGTCCCGTCTGTTGTTGAAACTGCGTCAACGGGATGCGGGCAGGATTGACGCACCATTCCCAGACGTTGCCGATCACTTGATACAGACCAAAGCCGTTGGGCTCATACCATTTCGCTGGCGCTGTATTGGCAAAGCCATCTGCTCGCGTGTTGCTTTTTGGAAACTCTCCTTGCCAAATATTGCAATGATAGGTATTTTCTGCCAAAAATTCCCTTCCCCAAGGATATTTTTCAAAACTTGTCCCGCCTTTTGCAGCGATCTCCCACTCTGCTTCTGTCGGGAGGCGTTTTTTTGCCCATTGGCAATAGGCGATCGCATCGTTGCGAGACACCTGAACCACTGGGTGATCCATCCGCTGGGCAATCGTTGAATCAGGTCCTTCAGGATGACGCCAATCTGCGCCGCTAACCGCGTACCACCAAGCCATATTCGGTACCTTTTGACTGCGGTGTTTCGTTTGCTCACTTAAAAAATAGTGAAAAACGAACGACCAGCCAAAGCGCTCGGCTTCTGTGACATATCCTGTTGCTTCCACAAAAACTTGGAAAGCTTGGTTCGTCACCGTCGTGGCATCAACGGCAAATGCTGGGCTGTCGAGGCTGATTTGCGGTCCCTCAAGATCCTCGGCAAAGCCGTCCATCGTATTCGTGCCAATTCGAAAAGTTCCTGCTGGAATCGTGGGCATCTGTTTGCCTCCTTTTTACAATAATTGATAGCCATTGTACAGATTGATCAGTAACACCAGCACGATCACGGTTTGGAATACCAGTGTCACTCGCTGCGGTGACAGGACGTTGCTGGCCTTGGCGCCTAATAGTCCTCCCACGATCGCGGCTGGAATAACAAACCACAAAATTTGCAGATCATACGCACCAAAACCTGTCGAAAAAGCGATCGTCAAAATTTTTGCCAGCTGCGAGAAAAAAATCGTACAAATTGAATAAATCGTCGCCTCTTTGATCGGCATGGCAAACAGCAACATCAATAAAGAAACATTGATGGGTCCGCCGCCGATCCCCAGCAAACTGGCTAGAAAACCGAGAATCAAACCGCAAGCTGCATACCAGCCGACTTTTTCCAACGCAAACCCGCGCCAGTTATATTTTGTATACAAAAAAGCAAACAATAGTGTCAGCACGGTCACAAGGATTTGGATCAGCTGAACCATCTTGTCGTCTCGAAAAACCAGCAATAGCTGTTCAAAGGCAACATTGCCTAAAACACCGCCTAACACAGCACCACCAGAAACCCACAAGGCAATCGACCAATTGATTTTCCGTCCACTGGCTAATTGTCTAGCTGTCGAAACGATAGACATCGTGAAGACAGCTGTCGCCGAGTAAAAAGAGATCGCAGCAACAGAATGGGCGCCGATAAAATCGAAAATCGGTTTGATCAGCACGCCGCCCCCCATGCCGGAAACTGCACCTACGGCATTTGCTAAGACGATCACGAGAAAATAAATCAGTCCGATCATTGTCTCACCCCTTGCAACAGCCCCAATATCTCATTGATTCTGGGTGTGAAGTCTTTTAACAGCTCCTGATAGCCGCAAAACCCCTCACTATCCACGTACATTGCATCTTTCATTCGTTTACAGCCTCCTCGGCACATTTTTTGGAAAGGACATTGCGTACACTTCGAAGGCATGTCTTTTTTCTGGCACAAAAACTGCTGCGAACAGTCTTGAGAAAACAATTCCCGCAACGTTTGCTCTTGGATATAGCCCATGCGAAACTCATCTAATACATAGAAGTCACAAGGATAGACACTGCCGTCGGCTTCGATCACATACTGCACTTGGCAGTTGCCTAGAATCCCACAGGCAGTTACTTGCTGCCGCACCAATAGATTTAGTAAATCATCGAACAGCTTAATACTTAGGTAGCGCCCTTGTGTCAATTCCTGCAGCCAAAACGCCAACAGCTGCTGATAAAAGTGCGCAAAGCTTCTTGGTGTCAAGGCATAGTCGTTCGTTGACGTGGCATCCAAATCAGCCAAACAAGGAATGAACTGCGCAAAGGCAATCTGCTCTTCCTTGAGAAAATCAAACACACGCTGGGCTTCCTTTGCTAATGGATTTGTCAACACGCACAAGACATTGTACTCGATCTGATAGGCGTCCAATAATCGCTTGGTCTGCAAAACCCGCGCAAAGGTCCCCCGCCCTTTGGCGTCTAATCGATGCCGATCGTGCGCAAGCGGATGCCCATCGATCGACAGCCCGACTAAAAAGCGATACTCTTTCAAAAAACGACACCATTTATCATTGATCACCATGCCGTTGGTCTGGATCGCATAGTGTACTGTCACTCGCTTTTTTTGCGCCGCAACATAAGCCGTTAGTTTTCTAAAATAACTCAGCCCTGCCATCGTCGGCTCTCCGCCTTGAAATGCCAACGTCAAATGATCGCCAGCTTCTAAGTCTGCATAGATGTTTGCAATCATCTTTTCCATTATATCCTCTTTCATTTTGCCAAAGGAACGCACTTCGCGCAAGGAACTGACGTTGGCATAAAAGCAATAGGTGCAGCGCAGATTGCAAAGAGAGGATGCTGGCTTGATCAAAACGGAGATATGTTTCATGTGGAGGCCTCGATTCTTTTTTTACTTTTTTAGCGTTTGTCGCGTTTCATCGGAACAAAATCAGTCGTTTCCATATAAAAACGAGTAACGCGTTGTTTCATTTTCTCGACAATTTCGGCGTATGCTTTTTCTAGCGCCAAATTCTTGATTTCCATCGGGTCTTTTTCCAAATCATATAGTTCGTCATGCTCATAAAGACGCATCACATATTTATAGTTTCCCATCTTGCACATAACTGCTTTTGTATGTTCCGGACCTTCGCTATACTGTGTCGCAAGCCGCGGCCAATACGGAGATTTCGGTCCATGCCCCAGCTCCATCGCTTGTGTCTCCCCATGAGTGCGTCCGCCTTCGCAAAAAACAGCATCTTTGTGCTCTTCGGCTCCTTTGATCACAGGAACCAAGGATTTTCCAAATTGTGTATAGGAAAGATCAAACTCAGCCATTTCGGCGATCGTTGCTGGTAAATCTAGCAGTTCCGCTTGTGCTTTGGTGATTCGCGGCACACTTTCAATCGTTTTAGCAGGTTTGATGACCAATGGGACATTCGTGATCGGCTCTTCAAAACAGTTTTGGACTTTTTCAGTGATCGTGTAGTCACCAGTATAGTCCCCATGATCACTGAAAACAATGAGGTTTGTCTCATCATAAAAGCCTGTTTCACGCAGCTTCTCTTTGATCATGCCCAGTTGATGATCAAAGCGCGAAACCATTGCTAAATAGGTGGCGCGTAATTCATCAAAGCGCTCTTCTGTCCAACCGTTCAAATTCTGTTTCTCATTGATGCCATACAGCATTGAGGCTTTGTTAGGAATATCTTTGATGTTCGGTCGGCGTTTCGGCAGTTTCTGACGATCAATACTCGAATACCATGGATCTTCGCAAGCATAGGGTGGATGTGGGAATGAGATCGTACAATAAACGAAAAATGGTTTGTCTGTCTTTTCCTGACTGCGACGTTCAAGATAGTCCAACGCCTTTTTCACACAATTCCAATCCGTTTTGCCATAACCCTCACTATCTGGTAATTTTCCCATATAAAATGAATAATACGTATCTCCTGAAAGCATCTGGTCGTATAGCTGTTTACTGGCTTCGTTCATATCGGCGGAATGATTGACTTCACTGTTTTGTGCATCCCGAGTGTTTTCGTCTACCACACCGTCATAATATTCATCACAATAGTCTGTTTTTGGTTTATCTCCCGGAACCACATCATTTCTGCCGATCCAGATGACTTCATAGCCTTGATTCTTCATTTCTTTCAAAATATTGGGTTCATCTTCTCTTTGCAAATAGTGCATCGTTCGATGCCCATTGACATGTGGATAAAAACCCGTCAGAAAACTATTTCTAGAAGGCACACAGACGGGGTTTTGGCAGTAGGCATTTTCAAATGAAACCCCTTCTTCTGCCAGTTCATCAAAGTTAGGGGTGATTGATGCGGGATTCCCCATATGTGAGAGTGCGTCATTTCTCATCTGATCTGCTACGAATAAAAAGATATTTTTTTTCAACTTGTCTTTCCTCCTAACCGATGACCGTTAATAAGGTATCTTGTTTTTCAACATCTTGTTTGTCTGTTTCAACAATATCTAGGTAATCCGCCGTGTTTGAAATAATAATCGGTGTCACGATGGAATAGCCTTCTTTTTCCAATGCGTCTTTATCAAAACTCAAAAGTAATTGTCCCTTCGTTACTGAGTCTCCTTGGGCAACTGCTGGCTGGAAATACTGTCCTTTCAAATTCACTGTATCCATCCCTACATGAATCAGAACTTCAACGCCATCTGCGGTCGTGATTCCCACTGCATGATTTGTCGGAAAAAGTGTTGAAACGATTCCATCTGCTGGTGCGTAGACCTTTCCTTCTGACGGAATGACAGCTAATCCTTTCCCTAACAATCCGCTGGAAAACGCTTCGTCTTTTACTTCTTTTAGTGGGATGATCGTTCCTCTAACCGGTGTTGCCAAATCATAGAGAACAGTTTGTCCAAGTTCATGATTCAGTGTCGATGGCTCCACGTTTTTTTCCTCGGTGCCTTCACTAGCTGGTTCATCATCGCTTTTAGGATCATAGGCATAAAAGAACGTGATCAAAAATCCTAATGCAAAGGCAACGGCACTAGCTATGGCAAACCCGATAAAGCTATTATCAATGCCATTTTCTGGGTGAATAAATCGTGGTAAAGCGAAAATACCTGTCCCGCCGTTGATGTAGACTCTCGTTTTGAACAATCCCATGATTCCTCCGGCAACAGCGACTGCGATGGAGGTAGTATAAAATGCTTTTTTCCTAGGTAAGGTTACCCCATACAGTGCCGGCTCCGTGATACCAAAGATAGCCGAAAGAAAAGCAGGGAAGGCGATTTCTTTTAATTTTTTGTTTCTAGTTTTCAAAAAGATTGCGAGGGTGACTCCCGCCATCGCCACGGGAGTTGCCAGACCAGCCATCATCACGACATCGTACCCTAGTGTGGCATAGTTGTTCAAAGCGATCGGCACAAAACCCCAATGCAGGCCAAACATAATGAAGACCTGCCAAAATCCCCCAATAACAATACCAGCGATAATCGGACTAAATTCGTAAGCAGCTGACAATGCTTGCCCTAATAATAATCCTGCCCAAGTAGTAATCGGTCCAACGATTAGAAAGACTAAGGGAACTGTGATGATCAAGGTCAGAAAAGAAACAAAGAAACTCCGCACTGCTCGTGGAATCAATAAAGAAAAGAAAGCTTCTAGTTTTGATGCCAAATAAGTAGCTGCAATAATCGGAATCACGCTTGAAGTATAGCTCATCAATATAACAGGGATTCCAAGAAAAGTAATATAGATTGGAGATTCTAAGACAGAACCTGCAAATAAGGTATACATCGCTTCGCTTCCGCCATTTGCTGCTACGATCGTCGGATAAACTAATGCTGCCCCGATCGCCATTCCGATAAAGGGTTTACCCCCAAATTTTTTCGAAGCAGTGTACCCTAGAAAGAGTGGGAAGAAATAAAACAATCCATCCCCTGTCGCATTTAAAATCAAATACGTCCCTGATGCTTTATCCAGCACTTCAAATGTTGTCAATAAAGCAAGTAACCCTTTGATCATCCCTGCTGCCATCAAGACATTGATGATCGGTGTAAAAATACCAGCGACAATATCGATAAACCGATTTAGAATCCCTTTGGGTTCTTCCTCTTGCCCAGAAGTTTCTTCCGTATTCATATCGATCATGTCCGTAAATTCTTTGTAAACTTCTGCTACGTGATTTCCGATAACTACTTGATATTGTCCCCCACTTTGGACGACGGTGACAACCCCCGGCAAGTTTTTGATCGTTTGGGTCTGGGCTTTTGATTCATCTTTAAGTTTAAACCGAAGACGGGTAATACAATGCGTCAACCCAGCAATGTTTTCTTTTCCGCCGATATTCTTTAAAATTTGTTCATTCAATTCTTGGTATTGCATCTCATTCATTCCTTTCTCTACTATCAACCAATGAAAAAGGCAAGACCAAACAACACTACATTTCTTGTAGTCTTGTCAAGTCTTGCCTGCTTTACCAGTAACACCTTGAATTATTGATCGATCAATTTTTGTACATGAAGCGTTAAGTACAATTGTTCATCGTCATATAATGTTTTATTTAAATATTCGCCAATCAAACGGGTGGTTTCATAGGCTTTAGGATATTTATCGATCACATGAACTAATAGGGGATTCCCCACGCCTTCAACGATTTCCTTGTTTTCAATCCGTTTAAAAAAGAATCTCAAATGGGTGACGAAGCGATCGAAAGCTAAACTATTCTCATCAATGTGCACACGATTGTGAATACGAATAAGTGAAATAATGTCTTTGATTTTTTGTGTCAGCAATTCGATATCTTCCATCTTCTCTGAATCGTCATTGATTTGCGCATTAATAAAATGCATGGCGATATTACTGATCTCTGCCTCATTTAGGGAGAATTGCGTTTTGCTTTCGATCAACCGAACCGCATGCTCTCCTACTGCATACTCGTTGGGATAGAAACGCTTGATTTCCCAAGTCAAGCGATTGTTGATGCTGATCCCTTCTTCTTTCAAGCGAATCAAATTATAGATGTGATCCGTCAAAGAGATGTAAATGGAATCACTTAATTGGTAGGAAATGACTTGCTTTCCATAACGGATAATATCATCCGCAAGAGACGCATATTGGATTGGAATGTTCTCTAGCAATTCCATCAAACGATCAGAGGATTTCTTTTGAAGCACAAACACTTTTTCAATTTTTGATTCATCGGCGGTTTGTCCTGGTTTCATTTTGAAGCCAAGGCCGGTACCGATCCAGATAAAATCTTTGCCATCTTGTCCGACCAAAACTGCATTGTTGTTTAAGATTTTTTTGATCTTCAAGACGCTTCTCACCTCCTTAAAATGAAAAAAGGCGATACCTTAATACATGTGTAGGATCCATACACACGTAAAAAGGTATAGCCTGCATTATCAGTAACTACCCATTTGATTGCCTTTACTATACTATTTTTCTAGAAACGTTGCAAGCGTTTTATTGATTTTTCTTTTTTTGCTTCGTTTCAAATAGACACGGATCAGCCTTTCTCCAAACTGCTCACTGATCCAGCAACCGGCTTTGCCCTTCGATTGTTTGGATCTCCGTAATGTCTTGCGTGACTTCTAGACAACCTAAATAGATGCCTGCTTCATTTTTTAATGCAAAATAGCGAATATAGATTTTACGGCCTCGCATATCGATCCAAAATTCAGCAGTCTCCCGTGTGCCCGCGCGAAAATCATCCAAAATCTGCTGCACGAGATGCATGCTTTTCGGTGGATGGCAGTTGACGACTTCACGGCCTAAAACCGAATTCGTTCGTGGAAAGACGCGACTCTTGCCTTCTGAATAAAAGCGCACCCGCTCTTCACTATCTACAAAGGTCAAGTCCACTGGCAACGTTTGAAAAATCGCCACCAATTGTTCAAATTGCAAATTACCAGTAGGCAATGAGAGGGTCGGCTGTTCAGCAATTTGCGGCGAATTTTCCGTTTCTATGACTTGAAATTCATCGAATCCTAAACCGGCTGCGATGCCGGCGGTTGTTTCTTGGGCTTGTTTGATCGCCGCTTGCCTTGCGGGTTCTGCCGCCTGTTCCTTTTCAAGAGCTTCTTGGCTCGGTTTCCAAGGAAGCGGTTCTGGAATAAAGGCAAAGCCGATGTCAAAACTGTCAGCCGCAATTTGTTCCCAATCTTTAAGACTGAAGACATCCAGCGTCATTGGCACCATGATTTCTTCTTCTTTGAAAATCATCTCTTCGATTTCGTTTTTGACCGCTTCCCATTGGACAGCAATCGGATTATAGGCAGTTTTTTCGGAAGCCAAAAGCTCATTGAGCGCTTTGATCATGACCCGAATATTATCATCGACACCCCACATCACTTTTGGCGGTGCAGTGATGCCGTACTTCTCCATGTAAGAAAAAATCAACGTTTCTTTTCGCGCATAATGTTTGTCGATCTGCATTAAATCATTGCAGGCAGCTTTTAGACGCTTTTTAGGCGTCCAATCACCGGTTTTTATTTTAGCTAAGAGGCTATCGATCTCATCGGTCAACAAGGATTGCAGGACTTGGTTCTCCAATTTCAGAGTATGCACAGGATGGCCTGGTTGCCCATATTCTTCATTGGAGTGATGGATCTCATTGATCGATCCTTTAAAAACAGCAGCATGAATATTGCACAAACGCTGAATCTCAGAAGGGTCCAACCCCGTTTGGATCAAAGCTTTTTCAGCAGCAGTGATCTCCGTCACATCCACACCATCAAATTCTTCGTTAAACAAGCGTTTAGCTTCTTCAAAGGAACCGCCTTGGTGAAGCAAACTCAGTATTTCGACGATCCGTTCTTGTCTTTGACTGTTAGTTTTCATTTCGTCGCTCCTTTCACAAGAAACCCTTGTTTTTCGAAAGCGAGACAAACCCTTTCCAAGGGGATCTTCTTCATCTGAGCCCCTTTGGGAATCGTCATGTAACGTCCAGCAGTTTGTAGCATCCCTGGTTGATTGATCGCCGTAAACCCTATTTTACTCATGATTTCTTGTATTTCAGGGTATTGTGCCACAAGTTCATAGAGCGTTTTTGACAGATCGATTTCTTTCATAGTAAGGTCTTCCTTTCAGTGAGAATGATTCTCAATAAGATATCCTTAGTATAAATCATTTTGTTCAAAAATACACGAACTGCCGCAAACATTTATCAATCGATCATTCTTTTCTAAGATTGTCGGTAACGGCACACCACTTTTTCCAACCAATCGATACTGGCAAAAAGCAGATAGCCCATCAAAGCAATCAGGAGGATACCCGAAAGCATTTGTGGGTAGTCCATTTTTGACCACGCACTTAAGATCAGATAGCCGACACCATACGTCGTGTTATAGTTTTCGGCAAAAAAGAGGGACGCCAACGCGATCCCGATACTGACCCGCACACTGGCAAAAAGTGCTGGCATGAGCGCGGGCAAAATAACGAAGCGCAAGACATGGTGCCATTGGTTGGTATAATTTTTCATGACCTGAAAATACGCTGGTGGGATCTTCGTGACTGCATCACGAATCGAGACGATCACTTGAATGACGATCACCGCAAAAATCAAGAGAATTTTTGAGAGATTGCCTAAGCCAAAGAAAATCATAAAGACAGGTAAAAACGCAACTTTAGGAATCGGATATAAAAAGTAAAGCAGTGGACCAAGCAGCCGATCCACTCTTTGGGATCGCCCAATCAAGATTCCTAACGGCACCCCGACTAGCAACGCCCCACTCAACGCCGCAAATACCCGCAGCAAACTGGCACCTGTGTGGATCAGTAAGACTTCTCGCAGTGCCCAAAAACGTTCGGCCGTTTCTAAAGGATTAGGCAGTGAGCGATTGTTGGTCACCCAGCTTACTCCCCACCAAACCACGACAAACGAACAGAAGCCCCAAGCAAAAGATTTGATGGGTTTCATTGCCTCGCCTCCCTCATTTGTTCTTTCAACTGCAAGACGACTTCATAAAAAGCCAACGAGTCTCGTTCCAGCTGGCTGCCGTAAAATGGATTACTGATCGGCGTAACGTCCTGATCTTTTAGCAACAAAATCGTCTGCCCCAAAAACACTGCCTCTTCTGGATCGTGGGTCACCACGATTAAGCTGTTTTGTCTGCGCTGCTGTTGAGCAGCGATCATGACTTGTGCGTTTGCTTTGGTTTCTTGATCCAGTGAAGCAGTCGGCTCATCCAATAATAAAACATCGGGCTGTGTGATCAGTCCCCGCCCCATGGCGGTCCGTTGTTTTTGACCGCCACTAAGCTGATGTGGATAGCGGTCCTGCACCTGCGTCAATCCCAACTCCGCCAAACAGCTTGTGACCCGTTTTTTACGGCTCTCACTGGGTGTTTGATTGATAAGCAGCGGCATTTCCAGTGCTTGGTAAACTGTTTGCCAAGGAAACAAATGCAGTTCTTGGAAAACGACCTCGATGTTGTCAGGGGAACAGCCTTGGTAAGTGATCGTGCCTGATTGCGGTCGCTGCAACCCTTTGATCAAGGATAAAAGCGTGCTTTTGCCAATCCCCGATTCTCCCAGCAGCACATAGGTCGTTCCTTGTTCAAAACAAAACGAAAGATCCTTAAAAATGACGGTTTCCCCATACGTAAAGGAAACGGAATCGAATCGAATACTCATCAGAGAATAAACTTCTTTCTTAAAATTATTTGTGTTGGTTTTCACATTTTATGCTATACTATTTTTTGCGTGATTGATAAGAAAGGATGGTTTATGATGTTTCAGACCCTCGTATTTCATGAAATACGTCCCGAAGCAGAACTTTATGATCAGGTGCGCCCGATCAAAGTCGCAGACGGCTATCAAGATGCCTTGCCTCTGCCCTTATTCAATAGCACTTCTCATTTTAAACAACAAATCGACTTTTTGAAAGCAGAAAATTACCATACGTTGACCCTTGCAGAAGTCAAAGATTTTTATTTCCGGCAGCAGCCGCTACCAGAAAAATCCGTGTTGCTGACCTTTGACGACTGTTATCAATCAATGAAAGAATATGCCTACCCACTGTTGAAGGAAGCTGGTTTCAAGGCCACTGCCTTTGTCGTGATCGGCTGGCTTTTTGATGCCCCTCAGCCTTACGAACCAGAAGTTTCGCGGACATTGAGCAGTGCCGAATTAGCCGAAATGAGCGATGTCTTCGAATATGCCAATCATACCGCTCATTTTCACGAACGCAAGGACCAGCAAGGGCGGTCAATGTGGGAAACACCGGCAGCCTTTGCGCAAGACTTACGAAGCTGCAATCAGCACGTGCCCATCAAGGATGTTTTTGCCTATCCCTTTGGCTTTTATGATCCGCAGACGATCGCTACCTTGGAAAAGGAAGGCTTCGTTCTAGCATTTACCACCAAACCAGGTATCAACACGGCACAAACCAAGCCCATGGAACTCCATCGGGCAGTCATCCCGTTCTCACTACCAATGGCTGCTTTTGAACAACGATTTAGAAACGAGGAAATGAACCAATGAAAAAAACGATTTTAGCAAGTATCCTAGCACTATTCGCTGTTGGCGCTGCCGCCTGCGGTAACACTGGCGAAACAGCAAGTACCAGCAATTCCAGCACTAGCAGTACAGAAGCTGCGGTCACAGATCAAACATTGACGATCGGGGTGTTACCAGCAGAATCAGCGATTCCGATCATTCTAGCAAAAGAAGAAGGCTTTTTCGAAAAGCAAGGATTGACTGTGGAACTCAAATCCTTCACTTCCCCGAATGACCGCAATGTGGCGGTGCAGGCAGGCGAGCTGGATGGTACGATCAGCGATGTCATGACAGAAGCGACCTTTAAGCAAAACGGCATTGATATGACGATCACTTCTGATATTTTGGAAAACTTCAAGATTCTCGCTTCACCGAATTCAGGGATCACTGAGATGAAAGGGTTAGCGGATAAAAAAATCACCCTTGTACCGAATTTCATTTTAGAATACATCATGGACCAATTTGCACAGGAAAATGATTTTACCTATGACATCGTGGATATCGCTTCTTTTTCTGCCCGTTCCGAAGCATTGCTCAATGACCAAGTCGATGGCGCTGTTTATACGGAACCGCAAGCCAGCATGTTGGCTGCCCAAGGGGCGATTGTTTTAGGCAGCTCTAAAGATGCTGGCATCAAAGGCGGCACACTGCAATTTATGGACGAAGTTATCCAAAATCGCCCGCAAGACCTAAAAGCATTCTACACTGCTTACAACGAAGCCATCGATTACATGAATGCTCATTCAGCAAAAGACTATGCCGATATCTTGGCAGACTATCAATTTCCCGATGCTATGAGTACCTACTTAGACAGCCAGGAAGACTATCCGTATGCCCAGACAGTGCCGCAAGAGCAATTCGACGCAATCATTGCTTGGACGAAAGACAAGGGTCAAATCGACCAAGCGTATTCTTACAACGAGTTGACCAATTTCGATTTTTTACCCGCTGACGAATAAGAAACAACAAAAAAGACGCATTTGCGTCTTTTTTTGTTGTTTCACTTCTTTTTGATACTCTTTTTTGCTCGTGGCAAGAAATTCAGGTATACTTTTGACAAATCAGCTGCCATGAAAGGATTTGATGCAATGCCAACGATCGCGGTTTATGCCGACCAGAAAGAAGATACTTGGGAAGCACACTTGACTCACCAGTTAAAAATAAATGAAGAAAGGACCCAGGCTCATCAAACATTCCATAACGAACCTTTAACGATCGACGAATACTTCTTTACAGAAGATTCTGCCCCTTTTCATACGAATCAAGCCGTCAAGCAGCAATTAGCAAGCAATGGCCGCAGCTGTCTGCCACTCGTGTATGTCGACGATCAGCTATTTTGCCAAGGTCGCTTGCCAACGATCCGTGAATGGGAACAATTGACGAAATCTGGGATCACTGTGCAATTTGATGCGTAAGATCAAAAGGCGTTGAAGGATTTACCCTTGACGCTTTTGCCGAGTCGGTATTCCCAAAGTCAAATCACGTTCCTTCGACCAAGCGATGGCACCTGACAGCAAAAAGAAACTAATGACCGTCCCTTCCCTCACCGCTAGCGGTAAGCCCAAACTGATTGCTAGCAAGAGCGCCCCCGAAATACAGACTGCATCAACGCCATAACGGTACTGCTTAAATGTCCAACGACTGCGTTGCGCCAGCAAATGACACCAGTGCTCGATTGGAAATTTCAAGACCTGCAACCGTAGGACTTGCCCCGTCGCCGTTCCAGAAATCAAGATCCCACCGATCAAAGCAGCTAGTTGGCTCCAATAATTCGTCAAGTGCAGCGATGCCAAGAAGTAGTAAACAAAGCCATTGATCAAATAGCCGAAAGCCAGCAAAGCGAAAAACATAATCAAGTACTCACTGCCTTTTTGTTTGAGGGGCGTCTGCCGCCGATCCAATAGCCAACAGGCAGCTAGAAAGCCCAAGTTGATGGCTGTTGTGATGGTGCCGACTTTGATTCCTGACATCGTTGCCAGCGTGACATTCAAGGCATTAAAACTACTGACCCCAACGCCTGCTTTAATGGTCAAGCTGATCCCGAATGCACTCAGCCCATAAAAAATCCCTGATCCTATCCATTGCTTTTTATTCATTTTTTCTCCCACACTTTCTTTTTTGCTTTTCTAAGTATGTGCTATACTGACTAAAAACAAATAGGAGATTTCTCCTAGTTCGGAGGAAAAAAGTGAAAAAAACCGCTTATGCCTTGGCAATAAAGCAGGTACCAATCAAAGAAAGCTGCCCTTTGCCGATTCCTGAGGAGATTTTACAACAAAGTGCCCTCTGGACCTTTGATCATCGAGAAGCGATCCAAAAAGAAACGGTGCCGATGTCGGTTTTTTTCGTCCTATTGACTGGCAAAGCCAAGATCATTCAAACGCAAGAAAACGGCAAACGTGCCTTGCTGCAGTTTCTCCATTCTGGTGATTGCATTGGCGATCTCACGTTGATTGGCGCCGAAACAGTACCGAAAACCGTGGTTGCGATCGGTGAAACAACATGTCTGGGCATTCCGATGCAAGCAGCAGCTCACGGGCTCATGCAAGACCTGGCTTTCGTACAAACACTAGGCAAAACTATCGGTGAAAAATTGCTGCTGCGTATGGATCATTTTTCCGTCAATCAAACCTATCCCTTAGCTTGGCGCCTTGCTCATCTACTGTTGGAAGCTTCGATCGATGATCTTTTTCAAGAAAAATTGACGGAGACCGCAGAATACTTAGGCGTGAGCTATCGCCATTTGACGTATACCTTAAAAGATTTCAAAACGCAAAAACTAGTCACAAAAACTGCTGACGGCTATCGGATCGATGCACCTGCACTGCAGACCTTTATCCAAAACCAACAAAAGCAGTAACAAGCAAATAACGACAGCAAAATAGTTGGTATGATACACCCTCTAAAAGCCAGAGAAAAAGCTGACTCTTGGGGGTGCAACAAGAAAAACCAACTGTTTGCTGTCGTTTTCGGATCGTTGCTTTATTTTTTCGCCAATGCCCAAGCATTGACAGTAACCGTGCCGGTTCCGCTGAGAGCGATCGCCTCGGTCCGTTTTGGATACACGCGAGAGGTCAAACAATATTGCCCGCCATTTAGGAAGATCTCAATCGAAGACGTATCGACAAAAATCTGCAGCTGCGTCAGTTCATCGACCTTGACACTGCGCTGTTTACGACCGTAGCCAGAAACGCCATGATGGATCGTGAAGACACCAGCTTTATAAGCCAAAGTTGTATCTTGCAAAAGCCCAAGCTGGAACTGCTGCAATGGGGCTTCCGCCGTAACTTGCAACTCATATGCCAATTCATCGAAAGACAAGTGCTGCGGTTTCTCTGAAAGCACAATTTTTTGGCTGACTTGCTTGTCTCGCAATTTTTGGAATTCTGGCAAAGGTTCTTGATACAACTGGTCATTTTTGACCGAAAGCTGTCTTGGCAGCGTTGCGGCATGCTGCCAGCCGCGAGGGATCGTAGGATTGCTGTATTCAGGACTGGTATCCCCTAGCCCCATCCAGCCCCACAAGATCCGACGTTTCTGCTCATCTTCAAAGGTTTGCGGGGCATAGAAGTCAAACCCATAATCAAGTTCACGAAACGCAGAAGTTTCTTTAAACGTCAGGGTTTCCCAATCCACCTCACCGATCAGATACCCTGATTGATGAATATTTTGGTAGGCATGTTCTTTGGCTGCCAAGCCTTGCGGTGAGAAGACCAACACATCTTTGCCATCTAAATGGAAGTAGTCTGGGCATTCCCACATGTAGCCTAGAGCATAGTCCTCACCGAAAAAGATTCCTCGATAGGTCCATTCATTTAAATCCGTCGATTCATAAATCAAAATTTTCCCTTCGTTTTCCAACGTACGCGCGCCTAGCAGCATATAGTAGGTGTCTTCGTGGGCAAAAACCTTTGGGTCACGAATATGATCGGTAAATCCTTCAGGGTAGTGCTCATGAGGAATCACGACTTCTTGCTTTTCGACGGTATAGCCGTCTTTGCTGATTACATGGACCGTGTTTTGTTCTCGTCCACTAAAGGTATAGTCATGATCACCAGGATGTTTGACATTCCCAGTATAGAAGAAATGGATCGCGTCATTCTCGATAAAGGCAGAGCCCGAGTAGACCCCGTCTTTGTCATAGTCGTGTTCGGGAGAAAGAAACAGCGCTTCTTCTTGAAACGTGACATAATCCGTCGACGTTTTGTGTCCCCAGTGAGGTGGTTCCCCGCCATGGGGCGTTTGCGGTACATATTGATGGTAAAAATGAACCACGCCTTTGAATTGGCAAAGACCATTCGGGTCGTTCATCCATCCTGTTTCTGGCATCAAATGATAGTTCAAGCGCCACGCATCAGCACTGATTTTTTCTGCTAATTCGTTTTGTGTTTGGGCAAGCTGTGCCCAGTATTCCTTCGTTAACAATGCGGTACCTCTTTTCTCTTGCCGATGAACAGCAAGGGATTATTTATTGGTTCAACTCTTTGGCTAGCGGTTTGCGCTGCAATTGGACACCAGCAAAACCGACTGCAAAGGCAATCAAAATCACGACGACGTATTTCAGCATGGCACCGAAATCTCCAGTATACAACAATAGTCCTGGAATAAAAGTGATGCCCATCCCAGTGGCAGCTAATTGGAAGACATACGTCGCAAACCCGCCGACTGCGCCCCCCAACATGCCTGCGCCAAAAATCCGCATTGAGCGTAAGTTGACCCCAAACAGTAAAGGTTCCGTGATCCCAAATAAGGTTGGAACCGCCGCACTGATGGCATTTGAGCGTTTGACTTTGTTTTTATAAATAAATGCCGCAGCGATCGCAGCCCCAAATTGTCCCGCCATACTTGCTGTACCTAAGACTTGTAGGACGTTTTCGCCTGTCGTATTCAATAACCCTAACTCAATAATACTTAACGAATGGTGCAATCCAGTGATCACGATCACTTGCTGAACCCCTCCGTAAATGATATAACCGATGCCCAATGGTGCTTGCACCAAGTAAACGATACTGTTGATGACTGCTCTTTCAGCTACTTGCAAGATTGGTCCTAACGCAAATAAAATCAAACCTAAAGTAATGACGATCGTTAAGAATGGTGTCACAATCAAGTCCATCATTTGCGGAACAAATTTACGGAACCATTTTTCTAGCTTAGAAACTAAGATCCCGACAATAATTGCTGGAAAAATCGACCCTTGATACCCAGAGATCGATAAACCGAATAAGTGCAGTGGCTCTGCATCCCCGCTGGCAACTGCCCAAGCGTTAGGCAATTGCGGTGCCACCATCATCAATCCTACCACGATCCCGATGATCGGATTACCGCCGAATTTTTTCGTCGCACTATAGGCGATCAAAACAGGTAAAAAGGCAAACGCTGTATCCGTTAACATTTCAAACATGGCTAACCAGTCAGCACTATAGGTGACCCCCAACTCAGTCAATAATCCCCGAATCCCCATCAAAAGCCCCGTCGTTACCAAAGCTGGAATCAATGGCACCAAGACATCTGACAACGTGCGGACAATTTTTTGGACGGGTGACAGATTCGAATAGACATCGTCTTTGAAGCCAGCTTTATCAGCGGAGGCGTCATTGCCCATTTCTGCTGCGAAGGCTTGATAAACTTCATTGACTTTTCCTGTTCCAAAAATGAACTGATGCTGTCCCGTGTTGAAAAAATAGCCCTTGCTGCCCTCAACTGCTTCCGCTTTGTCTTTATCTACTAACTGATCGTCTTTCAAAATCAAGCGCAAACGTGTGGCACAGTGTTCAAAGTTTTTGACATTTTCTTTGCCGCCAACAGCTTCTAACACTTGGTCGATCGTTTTTTGTTCCTTCATTTTTCCCACTCCTTTGATCGTCGGTTCATTTGTGGAACCGGTTCTACATCTGTAGATTAACAGAAACCGTTTGCAATTGCAAGCAAAGAAAATAAAAAAACAGAACGCCGCAAATGGTCGTCCTGTTTTCTCTAAAAATATTTGCTTTATTTCTCCTGCTTTTCACGCTTGGCAGTCGACTGTTTGACCACTAATCGATTCGGCAATTTGATCACTTCAGGAACCTCTTCCCCTTGCGTCAGTTTTTGGATTGTTAAGACGGCATCGATGCCTAATTGGACATAGGGATATTGGGTCGTTGTGATGGTCGGATAGACATAATCCGTCGAATCATAGCCGCCAAAGCCGTTCAAGGAAAAGTCTTGCGGCACTTGATACCCTAGTTCATGGGCGGCTTTCAATACAGCAACAGCAATATTGTCGGTAGCACAGGCGATGTACGTTGCCGGTTGATCTTTCAAGAACACAAGGGCTTTTTGGTACGTTTCTCTTCTTGAAAAAGACGTTTCGATAAAGTCGACTTTGACGTTGGGGGTTTGTGCCAAGACATCAAGAAATCCTTTTTTCCGCAAGACACCTACCGCATAATCATTTTCGCTGACACCAACAAATAAATAACGTCGGTGGCCAGCGCTGACTGCATATTCTGCCATGGTTTTGCCAGCTTGATAATCTTCATGGACGATGGAATGAATGCCAGCTAACTGTTGACCTAACAATAAAACAGGCATAGGAACCTCTGCCAGCACCGCTTGCAGCTGCGGCGTGATTTTGCGCGCAAAAAGGATCATCCCTGCTACTTTTTGTTTGACTAGCATTTCGATATTTTCTAGTTCCCGTTCATCGCTTTGATCAGAGTTGGTGATCAGCATTTGATAGCCGTTTTCCCGAGCCGTCGTATCGATCCCTTTTAACACATCATTTGTCGAGGGCGAATTCAATCGAGGAATGATCACGCCCAGCAATTTCGTGTCTTGGGCTTTCAGCGATCGAGCAAATGTATTGGGGCGATAACCAGTTTCAGCAATGATCTGATCAATTTTTTTGCGCTTTTCTTCACTGATATAGCCATTGTTCAGATAGCGGGAAACCGTACTTTTCGCTACTCCCGCCTTTTCAGCAATGTCCTTGATCGTTGTCATGATTTCCCACCTTTGTATTTTCTTTTATTATAACAATAACTGAAAGAAAAGCGCAGGTTTTGCGTAAAAATTGTTGGGTTGGGCGGTTTTGGAATGAAGCTTCACTTCAAAGTAATCTTACAATCAATGAATGGTAGAGAAACTAAAATCTCCCTTTACAAGCTATGGCGAAGATCGATCAGATCATTGAGCATATTTTTTAAGCAATACACCGCCATGATTCGTCAGCAGATAAACCACGGATAGTAAACCATTATTGGATTCTGAACATCTTTATAGCAAGCGACATATAATAAAAAAACCAGTTAAGCCACGCTTAGCTGGTTTTTCATTAGTAGAAATCCAATCCTAAGTTTACATTAAAACGCCTCTATCACACATTCAAAATCCACATAAACCCAAGAAAGACAAAGAACAAGCCGTACATGATCGGTGAGACTTCTTTGCCGCGTTTGGCTGCTAACATGGTGATTGGGTAAAAGATGAAGCCCAAGGCGATCCCATCGGAGATGCTGTAGGTCAACGGCATGCCTAATAGAATCAAGAAGGCTGGGATTGCGATTTCCATTTCGTGCCATTTGATCTCTCGCAGCGATTGCGCCATCAATACACCTACGACGATCAGTGCTGGTGCCGTCACTTGAGAAGTGACAACGGATAGCAATGGTGAAAAGAACAAGCCGAACAAGAAGAAAATTCCAGTCGTCACAGCAGTCAAGCCAGAACGACCGCCCACGGCGATCCCAGCGGAAGATTCCACATACGCCCCTACTGGTGAGGTCCCTAATAAAGAACCGGCGAGCATGGCGGTGGAGTCAGAAGCAAGTGCTTTGCCGACCCGCGGCATTTTGTTGTCTTTCATGAAGCCTGCTTGGTTGGCAAGCCCCACCAAGGTGCCTGCGGTATCAAAGAAAGTGACGAGTAAGAAAGTCAGTACTACGACCCACATTTGCAGGGAGTTGATGTCTCCTACATGGTTTAGCGCCACTAAGAATGTGGAAGAAATACTTGGTGCAGCAGAAACGATACTGGATGGTGCTTGGATCAAGCCAGTCAAAAGACCTAAAACAGTTGTTGCGGCCATCCCGATAAAAATTCCACCAGGAACTCTGCGAACCATCAAGACGGCAGTGATCACTAGACCAAAAATCGTCAGCCACGTCGTACCGACACTCAATGAGCCTAGTGCCACAAGGGTCGAATCGTCGGAAACGATGATCCCGCCTTCGCTCAGTCCCAAAAAGGCGATGAACAGACCGATCCCGCCAGAGATGGCGTATTTTAAATCAGCAGGGATCGCATCAATGATCAGCTCCCTTAATTTGAAGATCGTGATCACGATGAAAATCAGTGATGCCACAAACACACCCGCTAATGCTGTTTGCCATGGAACCCCCATTCCAATACAAACTGAATAAGAAAAGAAGGCGTTGATCCCTAATGCGGGTGCTGTAGCGATCGGGTATTTTGCTAAAACCCCCATCAAGATACAGCCCAATGCACTGGCTAACGCCGTTGCTGTAAAGACGGCACCTTCGTCCATCCCAGATGCCCCGAGGACCGTTGGATTGACGAATAAAATATAGGCCATTGAGATAAAGGTGGTGAAACCAGCTAAGATTTCTCGTTTGACCGTTGTTTGTAAGGTATCTAGCCCAAAAAAGGAATTGATTTGATTCTTCATTTTTACTCCTCCAGCAATCAAGCAAAGGTGTCGCCATTGCTTGATTTTTTTATAATGAAAACGACGAAATCAATCATAAACCAACTTTATCTGCAAGTAAATATTATCCGGTTAAAAAAACCAATAAAACGCTTTTTCCAACATCTTACCCTTAGTTGTTTCTAATCAACGTGTAACGACTTCTCATTCACCAATTGCTCCAGCTGTTCCTTGGTGGTGCGCTTGATGGAAAGCTTTGGCAACTCGTTCAACGCAAAGTAATCGCTGTTGGAGGTTTCACTGTTTTTGATAAAGTCCCCTGCCAGAACCTCACATTCAAAGACCAACTTATAGTATTGAAACACTTGCGGAATGTCTTGTCTTAGATTCGTATCAAAAATTGCTCGCAGCTCCTTCACCTCTACTAGCAAACCGGTTTCTTCCAGCACTTCTTTTTTGATGTTTTCCCGAGGCGTCAAGCCAATCTCTGCATAGCCACCCGGCAGTGACCATTCTTTCGTCAGGCTGTCTTCCACTAGCAAGATTTTTTCGTCTTTTTGGATCAATGCTCGTACGTCGACTTTAGGTGTAGGATACCCCTCATTTTTTTCTGTTAAGAGGGTCAACGCAGCTGCGTCTTGATCCACGACGGTACTCATCAAATGCAATGCCAACTCTTTGATTTCTTGGTATCGTTCCTTATCGTACACATCTTTGCCATAGTACAAACCTGCTTCAGCGATCGATAACAGGCGTTTGTATTGCGCAAAATAATCTTTCATCCATTCCCCGCCTTTTCCATTTCTCTGTTATGCTTCTTATTCTAGAGGAAATCGGCGGTTTTGCAAAAGAAAGTCTTCTGAGACATAAGAAACAATCCGTCTTGCTGTGACAGCTAAACTTCCCCAAAAGCTGAGTCATGAGAAATAGCTCATAAAAAAAAGCAGTTGGCATGTACCTAGAACAGGTATAACGCCCACTGCTTTGCTTATTTACTTAGCTCAATTGCGATTCTCTCGATCAACGGACGATAATCCACTTGCTTGTAATCTTCCACATTGACTTCGATAAGCTCCCCTAACTGAAAGTCATCGTAACGGCGATCGGTGATGATTTGCCGAAACGCTTCTTTGGTTATATGGTTGGTTGCAGCTTGTCTATCTTCCAGCACATCCCCGTAATGGTATCGTTCCATGATAAAACTCAAATGACGGTCATCCGCTCGATCACGTATGAAACGTCTTTCCCATAAGGTTTCAAACGAGGCAGTCAAACGTATGGTCAAGCAGTCGTAGCCATAACTTTGAGCGAGAAAAGTCAGCAAGGGCTTCTGCTTTTCACTAAAGGGGTATTCCGAGACCACCAAGCGTTTTCCTAGAGACATGTACAAGCCCAATGCCTGATAGTAAAAAGGCCAAACATACTGCTTTTCGATCTGGGCTTTTTCTGCCAATGAATCAAAGCCGAGGGATTCGGCATAGCATTCTTTGATTTCATCTGGCGTAAGAGCGAAAAGATCAGGAAAACGTGTCTTCAACAGATTCAATAAATAACTTTTTCCAGTTCCAGGGCTGCCTGCCAATAAAACAAGCATCTTTTTGCGTACCATCTATTTGCCGATTGCAGTCGGCGCTTTCGTATTCATGAAAAGGCCGATCTTGTGCTTGACGATTTCTTTGATGGCTTCATTGGATGGGATCACGTTGTGGCGCAAAGATTTGTTGACTTCCGTTGCCCCAAAATTTTCTTTCGCAATCTTCGTCCAGTTGACCAACAATTCAGTACCTACATTAAACTTGCGAATGCCGTTATTGATCAATTCAGGATAATCTTCTTCCTTGACGCCAGTTCCTCCATGAATGACTAGCGGCACGTCGACGACTGCATGGATCTCCTTCAATAACGCAACATTCACTTCGGTTTTGGAGCGGAATTGGCCATGATTGGTTCCGATAGCGATGGCTAGCGCATCGACGCCAGTAGCAGCGACAAATTCTACCGCATCTTCTGGGCGTGTGAAGACTTTATCGTCTTCTTCCACATGAATGCCTTCTTCTGTGCCGCCGATCGTTCCTAGTTCTCCTTCGACGGACACCCCATGGGCATGGGCGTATTCTACGACTGCGCGCGTTTTCAAAATATTCTCTTTGAAGGGCAAATGCGAACCATCATACATCACCGAGCTATAGCCGCTATCAATCGCCGCTTTGATCTCATCGAAATCTCTGGCATGGTCCAAATGCAAGACAGCGTCCACCAGCTCGTGATCGGCAATCGTTTTGACGACATTGACCAAGACATCATAGCCGATGTATTTCGCCGTATCGATACTTGTTTGAATGATGATAGGTGCCCCCATCTCTTTGGCTGCCCGCAGCATGCTTGGCAGCATTTCTAAATTATGGGTATTAAAAGCCCCCACTGTAAAATTCAATGCTTCTGCTGTTTTCGTTACTTCTTTTAATGTTGTATACATCCTTGATTCCACCTCGTCTAGTTTAATTGCCGCTGATCGTAAGTTGTTTGGCGATTTGCCGCATTTCTTCCATTTTATCCATGTAATAGTCGATCTTTGCATCGTCGCCATTTCGTGCGGCGGCGGCACGCTGAGCATTGTAAAGGGACATCAGTTTTTTGTAGCCGTCCCCGATCGATTTCTTCGCCTGCAAACTTTTTTCCAATGCGTCGATCGCTTCTTCTGTGCGAGAAAGTTTTGCCTGGGCTAAGCCTAACGCTTCATACAATTTTGCCTGTTCGTCGATGTCGGTTTCTGCTTGCAACTGACTTTCTAGATTTGCAATAAGCGCTTCTGCCTCTTGGCTTTCTTCAGCGGTCAAAGGAACCGCTGGTGTTTCTGTGGGCTTTTTTTCTTTTTTGAAAAAAGAGAACATGCGTCTTCCTCCTAGCGATTAAAAGTTTTTCAATAAGGGACTGATGATCCAAGCATATAGCAAGGCTGCCGTGACGGTATCCACATCAGTTGCCGTAGCGTTAACAAAGCCCATTTGATTGAAGATCGTTACAAGTAGGGCTGGCAATAACGTAATGAAGAAACCGTGAAAGATCCCTCCGATGATCGCCCCTCGACGTCCACCGACCGCATTGCCGAAGATCCCAGCGGTACCGCCGGCAAAGAAGTTCGTCAGCATCCCCGGCAAGATCATCGCCAAGCCAAAGACTGGTAAAACGAACATGGCGATGACTGTCCCAATCGTTGTAGTAATGAAGCCTAAAATAACTGCGTTTGGGCTATATGGGAAGAACACCGGGCAATCGAGTGCTGGTTTTGCATCGGGCACCAATTTCATGGCGATCCCACGAAACGCCGGGACAATCTCGCCTAAGAGCAATCGCACACCGGCTAACAAAACATAGACCCCAACCACGAATTGGATGGCTTGCAAGAAGGCATACATGATATAGTTTTGATCACCAGAGAGCGTAGAAGCAAAGGTTTCTCCAGCAAACAAGACCGTCACGATATACAGTGGAACCATCACGACCATGACAGAAAGATAGGTGTCTTGTAAAAATTCAAAAGAACGTGGCAGTTTGATGTCTTCGATCGATTTTTTCTTCTCGCCTCTTTCTCCAAACAGATAGGCAACGCCTGCTTCAAAGAGGTAGCCGATCGTACAAAAATGTCCGAGAGCAATGTCGTCTGAACCAGTGACTTTGCGAATGATGGGCTGAGCCATCGCTGGCATCGCTACGGCAAAGATCGCCCCAATCAACCCACCGACAAGAATCAAGACAACGCCCCGTAAACCAGCGAAATAGCCAAAGACCGTCGTCATGGTCGCCATCCATAAAATGGCTTGACCCGTCAAGAAAATATATTTCCATTTTGTAAAGCGTGCCAATAAAATATTAAAAACAAAGATGGCTAAAAATGTCAGCGCTATGTCCCGACCCAAGCCCAACTCATTCATCGCTTGCCCGTTGATGGCTTCGATGGAAGGAATTATGCCTTGCATGTCGAATCCTTCTGTGAAAATCTCGCCGAAATAGGTCAAACTACCGACGATGATGCTAGAACCAGCGCTTAAAACCTGGAAGCCCAATAGCGTCTTCAAACTTCCTGAAATGACTTGACCTGCTGACTTTTTCTGAAGCAGCAGCCCTAACATCGCGATTAAAGCGATCGTGATCGATGCCTGCGTTAAAATATTATCAATGATAAAATTGATGATGCCCATTTTTTCAAACTCCCTTCGTCATTCCTCTTCCTTACAGTGCACCTTTTTCCGTTAATACCGGGGTGATTTTTTCTTCGATTTCTGGTTTTGAAACGATGTTGCGTAAATAAATGATTGCGGTTGTCGGGTCCAAGGCAAACTTTTCAAATTGCGTTCGGAAATTCTCTGCCGTAATGATGATGTCTGGTTTCATTGATACCGCTGATGAGATATCAACATGATCTAATTTCGCCTCCACTCCTAATTTCGTTAAGACATCTTCTGTTGACATCTGAGCCGCAAAACTGCTGCCAAGACCTGCACCGCATACGAATAAGATCGATAATTTGTTCATGATTTTTTCCCCTTTTCTTGTTTTTTATGAAAATAGCAATGATTGAAAAGCTTCAATCGTAGAGCAAGCCAGCAACTGCGTGACTTTTTCTTCATCATTGATCAGTTCGATCAATTCCTTCATGATGGCAAGATGAGAGTAAGAGTCCACCGCAGCCAAGCAAAAAATGATTTTGACAGGGTCCATTTCTGGGTTCCCAAATGCGACTGGCGGCGCCAAGGTGAGGACACTCACACCCAACTGCTGGGCGCCATCTTCTGGTCGGGCATGCGCCAGCGCCAAATGTTTGCCAATGACGATATAAGGACCGTATTCCTTCACCGCAGCAACCATTGCCTCGATATAGCGTTTTTCGATGATCTGTTCTTTTACTAGCGGCTGCGCCGAGCGTTCAATGGCTTCTTCCCAATTTTGAACAGGAACATTTAATTGAATATGACTAGCGGATAAAACATCTTTTAACATTGGCTGAATCTCCCTTGCATTAATGGCTAATTGATTTTGTTCAAACAAGTGTGTCAATTTGCGATAGGCGGCAGCATCGACCGTTCCACCGCTTTCTTCAATGACTGTAAGCAATTGATTGAAGAACAGCGTGGCATTTTTTTGGTCAAAGGCGATCCGCTTGAATTGTTCATTGTTTTTTAAGAAACGGCGGATCACTTGGTGATTTTCTTCATTGATGATCGGTGGGATCAGTAATACCGGCTTTTCTCGATAATCGATCTCATAGGTTGAAAAAACCAGATCCACATCGAATTTCGTGATCAAATTGACTTCTTGTGAATTCAAGACTGCCGCAACTTCTACTTCTGGAAACTTCTCCTTGAGGCTGGCTGCCAGCAGATTGCCGGTTGCCATTCCATGGTTACAGACGACGACCGCCTTATAGATCGTAATAATCTCGTGGTTCAATGAACTTAGGGCTGTAGAAAAATGAATCACGAGAAATGTCAGTTCATCTTCTGATAGTGGTTGACCGACGATCTCTTCGATCGTGGGGGCGAATCCCTTGACGGCTTGGTAGATTTGTCCATAATTTTTGCGAACGGTCTCTTTGATCGGATTGGGTACTTGAATGCCGCTCTTGGCTCGAACGATCAGCGCTGCCATATGTTTATACAATCCCTCTAACAACTCTTCTTCCTTTTTACTAAAAGGGATCTTGGTTTGGCATTCCACAAATTGGATCAGCTGCAGCGACAAGAGTTGCGCATGCGCCCATTCGATGGAATTGGACAAATCTTTAAAATTCAGTGATTCGATGATGAAAGAAAGATAGTTGACTTCGATTTCTGGTGGCTCGATCGAAAAGGTATCAGCGATCGCCTGGATATAGGCTGACCCTTGGAGCGGATTGCTGGAAGTAGACCAGTTCATGCGAGTGATAAATTCCTTCATTCTGATGCGCATCAGCCAAATGGCGGTAAATAATAAGATTTGGCTGCTGTACAACTCATTTTGATTTGGCGGCAACACTGCTTGCATCACTTGTTGGATCTGTTTGATTTCTTTTTGCGGCAAATAGCGATAAAGCAATTTTGTAAAGACTAAATCTGGGGTCTGTTTATCAAGTGGCAGCCTACCGATCCGCTGATTGATGATGTCAAAAATCATCGTCCGAATCGCTCGTTCCGATCCATTCAACCGCAGTCCTTTTTTTCCTAGACTAATGATCTCAATGCCATATTTATTGATGTCCGCCCGCAAACGGCGCATGTCTTCATCCATGCTGCTTTTCGATATCTGGTACGCTTCTTCTTTTTTATTCAACACCAGGATCTCTTTTGAAAATGTCAGATGCAGTAGCAGATCAAAACTACGCTCTTCACGGGTCATATATTCCGACTGTTGTGCCTGTAATGCCTGCCAAACGATGGCTTGCTGCTTTGAGGGCATTTTCAAAAGGATGCCCTTTCCTCGCAGGGTTTGGACCGGTCCGATGTGTAAGTCAGCGAGAAACGTGTTGATCTCATTCAAATCATTGCGGATCGTCCGCCCACTCGCTGCGGTCTCTTCTGCCAGTTGCTCGATGGATAGTGGATAATCAGTCACCAACAGGCGATGCAAAACATCTACGATTCGTTTTTTCACAACTTTCTCTCCTTCTCTGATTTGAGTATATGATTTCGCTTACAACAAAAAAAGTAGATGTTTCTGCCACTTTAGTTTGCAAAAATGTAAACGCTTCTATTTCGAATTAGGAATCTTTGCTCGATTATTTCATATTTTCCTTATTTTTCCTATCCGATGGAGAAAACGTTTAGCTAGAGAATCAGATGCAAAAAAAGCAAGAGCAGCTGCTCTTGCTTATCGATGATGGTGCATTCTATTGTGTTTGATCCGTCGTGTCTTCTGGCTTATTTCCCAGCGCTTGCTCCATTTGCTTTACTGCCCAATCCATTAGAAAGATCAACAGCATTGCCAGCACGCTGCCAATCAATGCCCCTGAAAAACGCAATGGGATCAATTTCAGTGGCGTAAAACTAGTACCGATCGTCATTAACAGCAGGACTTGTGGGTTGGTAAAGAAATTAGCAACGGTATAATTGACTGGCATAAAAAACTCCGTCAATATGTTTAGAATGATCAAGACAACTGCGATCGCTTCAAGGGGCATATGCAAGGACATCAATAAGAAACCCAGCAGCAGCCCTACGATTCCTCCCAGTACCCTGCCGATCGTGCGATTTTTGATTTTTTCCATATGTTCCCCTGCCAAGACGGCAGCAGCGGAAATCAAGATCCAATACCCGTTGCTGTCTCGCAACAGATAGGCAATGTAGGTCGCAATAAACAATATCAAAGAAAAGTGCAGTGCTTTGATGACCATTTCTGGTTGCTGAGATAATGCCAGCGAATATTTCTCGTGCAAGCTCAGTTGTTGAAAGGCCGTTTTTTCTTCTTTCAACGGTAGCTGTTCAGCTAACGAAATCACCAGTCCAGCAAGCAATGAGCCTGCGATGCCGTAAAGCAAATAGGAACTGTGGTGCAAGATTTCTCCAAGATGAGCGGCGTTAAAGTTAAAGCCGGTGGCATAAAGCATCAACACGAAGAAATAATCCGGCTTAGGGATCCGCATCACTTTTGACAACAAAAACGCGGAAAACGATAAAGCGCCGATAATAAAAGGCGCGCTCCAAGGAATCAGTGCTGTCCCAGCACCTAAAATAAAGGCCAACAACAACGCCGCGCCGTGGGTCAAAATGGCGCGCAGATTATAAAAAAGGGACCGATGTTGAAAAGCTAAGTATGAAAAAGCCCCCATCGCCCCCACAGAACTTATCAAAGGGTCCTGAACAAGAATCCCTATAAACAAAGGAACCGCCATCGCAAACCCTGATCCTAGTGGACGCAAGACTTTTCGTTTGTCTTTCATGCAATTCCTCCTATCAAAAAAATATGTACGATGATACAGCGTTTTATAAACAACGTCCTAAACTAGTATACGAAGCAAAAGATGAATATGCAAATTTTTTTCAGAAACTTTTCGAAATCCTCGCAACGATGTCCTTGATCAATTCAATCGCTCATAGAAAACCGTTCATTCATGAAAAAGCAGCAAAAAGAGAAGCATTCGCTTGGCAACTGATTGCAAGCGAATGCTTCTAGCGATTCCTTCTCTCCCTTTAGACAACCCTTATTTCACTGAAGCGCTGGTGACCGCATCTGCTGCAGGTGCGTCATGAGTACTGGCACTAGTGACCGCATCGGTCGGTTCTTGGTGCACAGAAGCACTGGAAATGGCGTCTTCATTGCCGACAAGTTTTTGACCGGTTTGTTGCAAATACCATTCGATGATTGGCTTGAAATCAAGGATGTATTCGTTGATCCCCGCATATTCGCCGTTTTCATCGTGCATCGCTTGATAATTGTGGACGATGTATTTTTCTGGCACCTGTTTCGGCACATGGACCCGAACCGCGTCGGTTGCCCCACTGCGCAGCTGTTGGATCACCCACTCAACATTTTTGAAGGATTTTTCAGGATGGCATTTTGCTAATGGATTGCCGACTTGTCCTGGCACACGTGCTGCCAGCATATTTTGGGCTTCTTCCCGCAGATTGTAATACAAGAATTGGTTGTTGCTATCGGCAAATGTCAATTCCATCGGCATCGAATCTAAGAAGTAATTGATCTGATCGACTGTCAGCAAGCCGCGATTTAGTTTGACGTAGGTATTGCCAGAAACGGCACCGACTGCTTCAGCGGCTTTTTCCAGCCATTGATCATCATACATATCCACTCCTTCCACGGTGGTTGCGGTTTTCCCTGTGGCGTAGAGGTCTTCGGGCGGCAATTGTTTAGGACCCGCTAAGGCAGAAACGACTTTGATAAATTGCAAGAAGCTGTTGATCGTCGCATCCAAAAAAGCAACCGTTCGGGCATCGATCAAATCACCCGCTTCATCGAAAGCTTCTTTGGCTTTGCCCAACAAAAACTCATTTCCTGGCATCACTAAAGCATTGACTCCCGGTGCGTCCAAAATCTGGCGCAGATGCAGCTGGGCCCTTGAAGTTCCTTGATCGTAGTAAGAGGCACCCACGATCATTACTGGTTTGTTTTCCAGAGGATGGATCTTGAATGAAAGCCATTCTAGCAAGCTTTTCAGTCCTGCCGTCACGGTATGGTTGTGCTCTGGTGTAGCAATGATCACACCGTCTGCCATCAATAATTGCCGATTCAAACGCTGGATGGCTGGGCTTTGGGTTTGATCTTCCTCTTGATTAAAGAGAGGAAAGTCTTTGATCTCTACAAGTTCTAACGTGAATTCCTTTTTGTATTGCTTTTTGATAAAGTTCAGCAGCTGACGATTGGTGGAGACTTCAGCGGCTGATCCGACGATTCCGATCAATTTCATTGTCTTTACGCTCCTATCTTTTGCGATTAGATGGTTTCCCATGAAAATTCAGCAGCTTCTTTTTGATTGGCGGCATGGGCGTGCTGCAACTGGCTGGTAATTTTTACAAATAAAAGAAAATCGTTGAACAGTCCTTGCAGTTTTTGGGTCTGCTCTTCATCGATCAAGTTGCCTTGCTCGTCAAACGCTTGCAGCGAATGACCTAATAGAAATTCAGAGCTAGGCATGATCCGTGCTTTTAACTCTGGAGAGTCCAGAATCTGTCTTAGATGGGCTTGGGCACGAGAAGAACCTAACGTCCCATAAGAAGCACCAGTGATCATCACTGGCTTGTCAACAAACGGGAAAATTCCATAGGACAACCAGTTCAGGGCATTGATCAACGCTGCGGGTACGGCATGATCATATTCTGGTGTGCTGATGATCACACCGTCTGCTGCCGTGATTTTTTCGGCAAGCTGGGTTACTTGTACGGGCAACTCCTTTGATTCTGGTTTGTTGAACATTGGAAGATCTTTGATCTCGACTAGTTCAATCTCTGCCTCATTGGCAAACATTTTTTTCATAAATTGCAACAACGTGCGATTGGTGGAACGAGTGGCATTGGTTCCTACGAATCCGATAAATTTCATCCTGTCTCTTCCTTTCTGGTTGGGCTATCTTAAAAGTCTTGCCTGAATGCCTTTAGAGGCAATGACTTCATTTTCTTTGGTTACGATGATTCCTTCGATTTCTGGCTGCTGCTGAATCTCTTGTAAAACAACTGGAATGGGCTTGCCAAACAAGCGCGAAGTCCAGATTTCCCCCAGTAACGATGTCGCTGCAACGATCGTGATGCTCAAATACCCACATTCGATGGGAAAGCCACTCTGAGGATCAATCAAATGATGATACGTTCCTTCAGCGGTGGCCAAGACCCGCTCATAGATCCCCGAAGTGACGACAGTTTGGTCCTTGATTGGCAGAATGCCCAAGGTGTCTGCCCGACCACCTTTGGGATCTCGGATCCCGATCCGCCAATGCCCGTCCGAATGATTTGGTGCAGCGCCGAAACAGACAATATTTCCACCTAAGTTGATCAATCCATACGCTGCTCCACGGGCTTGGCAAAGGGTGCGTAACTTATCAGCGATGTAGCCTTTTGCTAATGCTCCGAGGTCGATCCTCATTCCAGCTTTTTTCAAAAAAACCTTGCCTGCTACCAATTGGATCTGTTGCGGGTCTGTTAGCGCAAGCAATTCTTTGACCTGCGTCTCTGATACGATGCGGGCATCTTCAAACCCGATGCGCCATGCTTGGACCAGTGGACCGATGGCAATATTCAGCTGACTGTGGGGAGCACAGCTATGATGTTTGCCGATTTCGATCAGCTGGTACAATTCTGGATCAAGCACAAGCCCCTTTTGTCCTGCCAACTGATTCAGCTGATTCAGTTCCGATCGCGGATCATTGGCACTAAAGCGATGGTCGTATCCTTTCAGCTGGGTCTCCAGCTCGTCCAGTACACTTTCTGGTTTTGTATGAGCGACTTTTAACTCAATGGACGTGCCCATCCGCTGAATCGTGCGAGTGGCTTCTCTCACTGCTGCCTTCATAAAATCCCTTCTCCTCAAAACGATGCATCTCAAATTATGTTAGTTTTTTCACAATTAAAGAATACTCCCGATATATTTTTTTGTCAACACGATTATATATTTTTTTATATAAAAGGAATTCAAAAAAGCAGTCCCTTCGTCGAAAGGACTGCTAGTTATCAAGCATTTGAGCAACAAAACTTTTTTGTCGAAAATATATTTTTAATCAATCGTTTCTTCGACCGCTTTTAAATGCGCCAGTAATTTTACATTTTTATTGATTTTGGCATACGCTCGTGCATCGTGTAACATTTCCAAAATTGTTTCTTTCGGCTGTTGTTCACGAATGGCATTTTCGGTCAGTTGGGCTGCCGCGCGAGCCAAGTAGTAGGTCAAATGATTGTCGGAACAAATCGCCAACACATAATTCAACAAGGTATCACTAGTTTCCAAATCATCGACTTTGGCATAAAAGACGCCGCAATGAAAGACGATGTTCAACACCCGCCACGTGTCTTCGATCGTTTTGATCGGATAGGTATAAATTTTCTCAAAGACCTTCGTCACATAAAACTCGGCCTTTGCCCATTCTTCTTCTCTGGCATACACCAAACCGATCCCCGTATACGCTAAGAGATCAAACAATTCCTCCGCCGTTTCATTCATCAATAACTGATCGAATTGAAACAGGACATCGGTAATCGCCGCTTCATTAAAAATCATTTCAAAGCCTTTTAAATAATCATATTGCGCTTTTAAAGCTGGTTCATCGATCAACTTCACTTCGATTTGACTTAACAATGCAGCCAACTGTTCATACTCGCTCGTGATCAAGTAGAATTCGGCTTTGCCCAATTCTTCTTTGATTTTGGTCGTTGCGACATTCATGGAAGAAAACAAGTCGACCAATGGCAAGCCGATCCGATTACACAATTTGATCAAAATTTTGAGGGACGGTGCTTGACCGTTGTTTTCAAATTTACTCAAAGTGGCTTGCGTACAGATTCCTTCCGAAAGTTCTTGCTGCGAGAAGCCCGCCTGTTTCCTCGCTTCAATAAATCGTTCAACATTCATCGCCTTGCTCCCTCCCATTGTCGATAAGACACTTGTTTTTTTCGTAAGCTGTCTCAACTGCTGGGTCAGCTTGTCACAGATGCTGCGTTTTTCTTAGAAAAATCACCTTTTGCGATGGCTTTGTCCGTACAATAGTGGCCTTTGCCATGGGTCTGACGGACTTCTGCCAATTTTTCTTGGATCATCTCGAGGATCACCATGAGGTTGTCTTCATTGGCAACAAAGTCCAATTGATCCCCATCAATTTGCATTTTCGGACAAACGTCAAAGTTTTCATACCATTCATCGTATCGCTGATTCAATTCTTTGTAATAGTCGTACAATGTCGGATCATTGGCAATTTGTTCATAGGAACGACCACGTTTATTGATCCGTTCGATCATCGTATTCAAGGAAACCTTGATATGAACCATTAAATCTGGATGTTTCAACGGCGACGATTCTTCCAATTCCCGCAGCATCGTATTCAACAGGTTATCGTATTGTTCGACCTCCATCGGTGCGATTCGACCTAGATCCGCATTTAGATGAAACATCAAACTGTCCTCATAGATGGAGCGATCAATGACATTGTCATCATTCGACAAAGCTTCTCGCATCCCTAAAAAACTTTTGTTTAAGAAAAAAATCTGCAATAAAAAGGCGTATCGTTCTGGATTGGAATAAAACAATGGCAGAACATCGTTGTCCTCCACGTTTTCATAAAAAGGCTTCGACGCCATTTCCTTCGATAAAAAATCAGTCAAACTGCTTTTTCCTGCCCCGATCGTACCTGCGATTAATAACACATTCATCCATCCTTTATTAAATATAGTCACCGACAAATGCTCGGTGCGCCATCTTTTCAAAATCATACGCTGTTCGTGCCGTCAAATCAGTCAAATACGCTTGTACCGACTCCGTCAACATCAGATTGACCGCCGCGGCTTTTTCCTGAAAAGCGATCACTGGTTTATTTAGTACGTGTGCTGCGCCGATTTCAAAGGCTGTTCCCGGATCAGTGATTCCTTCATGGTAATCCAAAACGGCAACGACGACGTCGGCTCGTGTCAATTCCAGCACGTCTTTTTCAAAAATTTCTCTCGTCCATTCCGGTGTATTGGGTTCAGATGAACCTTCTTGATACAGGCGCGGCGAATAGACCGCCAAAGGCTGTGGGTTTTCAGCTAAACTGCATTCTACCTGTTTGAGTCGTGCGACTTGTTCGTTTGAAAAAAACGGTCCAGCTAAATAGACATGCTTCATCCTGCCAAGCACTCCTTTCCTGACCCCTTCGCCGCCAATCGTTGGATCAACGACTCAACGTCAGATAGGAAAAAGAGCGTTTCCGGCAGTTCAGCCCAAGCAAAGCTGGAAGCTTCAAACATTTTTAGCAGTGGCTTCAGTCCATCCTTCAAGCCTTCGTTCATCAACACACCGATTGGCTTGACTGGCAATTTCCCAAGAGTCATAAAAGAGCATATTGATGACAACTCCTCTAGTGTACCAAATCCACCAGGTAATACAAGGTAGGCATCGCTCATTTCCAGCAATTGTTGTGTTTGCTCCTCCCTCGTATCCGTATAGAACTCGGTGTATGTGCTTGATCCAGTGACGATTGGCGGCAAATCTTCTGCAAAGGAACCTGATGGATAGATCCCCGTCACTGCGCCTTCTTTTTCAAAGACCCCATTAACGATCTCCCTCATCAAGCCAGCCAAAGGGGCGCAATAAATCAACTCGATGTGATTTTTTGCTAAGGCATTGCCGATGGCACGAGCGGTCTTTGCCAACTTTTCCTCATTTTCTAAACGGGTACCGCAAAATACAGTTACTCTCAAAAACAACAGCTCCTTCTTCACTACACCTGCTATTTTACACAATCTATTAAAAAAGTAAATACTACATATTGTGCTTTATTTAGATAAAAATCGATCTATTCACTATATATTGTATATATCCGTTTACATCTTTTCGCTTTCCCTTAAACGTTACAAACTTTGAAAATAGCAGATAAGAAAAAACAGAATCAGCTTCCATCGATTGCCTCAGTCCTCTTTCATCCCACATAAAAAAACACGATGCAGGTAGGCTCGTGTTTTTTTATCCATCACTTTTTTTCTCTTGTCCAAGCAAAATTTAGCAAAAAACTGTATAAAAAAAATTATTTTTCTTCAGTAGCTGCTTTCAGTTTTTCCAAATCCTCTTGCTCGACAAAAAAGGTCACTTCTCCTGTTTCTAAATCGACGGATGCTTTGACTTCAACCCCTCGTGGGAAAAACTTGCTGGCATCGGTCTCGATTTTCAAACGCATCGTTCCATCTTTCAATCCAGCACCATAGGTCATCGTACGAAAGTTCTTTTTCATTCCTGCTCGCTCCTTTTTTAATAGCTCATCGACACTGCACCCATAAAGGGTACTCAGTTTTAATAAATTCAAACTGTCTGGGACCGTCTTGCCGGTTTCCCAATTTGAGATCGATGTGCGGGTCACTAAAATTTTTGTTGCTACTTCTTCTTGGCTCATTTGTTGTGTGACTCGATGGTTCTTTAGTGCTTCCCCAATCGTCATCTTGGCCTCCTTCTTCTACCTTAACGCAGACCTGCTGTGATTGCTGCTCAAATCCATTGATATTACGGCATTGTCAAACAGTTTTGACAGGTTTTTCTTAAACGAACTCTCCGTGATAGCGGTTTTCTTTCTATCATAGATGAAAAAAGAACAAATGACTAGAAAATGATTTTTTTATCTCGACTATATTACTACAAAAAAAGTAGCACGAATAAATCGTACTACTTAAGAAAACATGACCTGTTGCTAACGGTGGATCGTCACTTCTTTTTTGACTTCCACGGTGATGCGGCCATTTTTGATGACCACTAAACGTTCAGGAATATCGATCAGCACATCGGCTTTTCTCTGGGTATCTAAAAGAATCAAATCTGCGCGGTTGCCAACAGCGATCCCATAGTCTTTGATATTTAATGCTTTGGCGGTATTGGTCGTAATCATTGGCAAGACTGTCGGCAGGTCATCGGCGCCGCCTAAATGCGCCACTGGCACAGCCAACATAGCGATTTGAATCAAATCACCGTTGCCATAGGGCGTAAAGGCGTTACGAATATTGTTGCTGCCTAAGCAAATATTCACACCGGCATCACGTAATTTGCGAATCGGCGTAACGGCACGACGAACGTTGTAGGCATCGTTTCTAGCACCTAAGTGTAAGTCGGTCGCAGGCAACGGCATCACATTGATTTGGGCTTTGACCATCAAATCGATAACTTCTGCCAGCTGATCCGGTTCCATAGCGTGCAGCGCAGTCAAATGTCCTACAGATACCCGACCTTGGTAGCCTTCTGCGATGGTTTTTTCACACAAGTAGACGATCGATGTATCGTCTGCTTCGTCAGCAAAATCCTGATGCAAGTCAATGTCTTTGTCAAATTGTTTGGCGATCTCAAAGATCAAGTCGATGTGTTCATTGGCTGGCGCATCATTGTAAGGAATGCCGCCCACGACATCGGCGCCTTTTTCCATCGCTTCAATCATCATTTTATCCGTTCCGGGTGCTTTAAAAATTCCTTCTTGCGGAAAGGCAACGACCTGAATGTCGATCAGGTCTCGGTATTCTTCTTTTAAGCGCATGATGGTGTCAAACCCAGTGAAGCCTTGCGCCGGATCAAATTCGGCATGGGTGCGAACAGCAGTCGTGCCATGTACGATCAGCATTTCTAATGCACGTTTCGCTCGATCATAAATATCTTCTTCGGTAAAAGTCGGTTTGAGCTTTGCCGTAACTTGGATCGCTTCTTGTAATGTACCTGAATTATTAGGTTCACGATCGGCAATCAAGGCTTTGTCTAAGTGGATATGGCTTTCGATCAATCCGGGGATCACCACTTTGCCTTTCGCCTCAATCGTTGTTGCTGCTGATTCTTCAATGTTGGGTGCAACTGCGGTGATTTTTCCTTCTGAAATTGCAATGTCTACTAATTCTGCATCGTCTTCAAGACGTGCTTGCTTGATCAATAAATCCATGTTTTCCTCCTATCCATCAGCCAAACACTAAGCCGATGACTAATAATAATACGGCTGCTAAACTCAACCACTTCACGTTTCCTTTGACTACATCCAGAATCGGAATTTGGAAACCAGAAGATAAAGCTTGCATCGTAATGTTGACGAAACTCATTTGACTGCCGAGGCCAACCCCCATCGTTACAAAGCCAAGAGCTAAGACTGGGAAGCCTAATGAAACGGCAACTGGTAGCACGAGTGTTAAAACGGAGCCGACATAGGCACCTGCGGGAATCCCAATCAAGACACCCGTCAAGATCGCCACGGGAACGACGATCGCTGCGGGGGCATTTTGTGCCGCACCTGCAATTACAGCAAACGTCCCAGTTTCAGCGATCACGTTGATGAAGGCTAAAAAGATCCCCACTTGGAACAAGCGGGTCAAAATATACGTCGATCCGTCCACCATCGCTTCCACCGATTGATTCATGGAAAAGTCGGTACAAACAAAAATCAACGCTAACGTGACCACCATATAAACTAGCGGTGTAAAGAGGACAAAGCCGATCAGGTCATTGATCAACGGACCAAAGATGACCGCAAAAAGCAAGAAGATCGCAGGCAGTGTCGTTTTGAACAACTCGCCATTGCTTTTGTTTTCATACTCTTGGTTGGCTGATTCTTTGAAGCCTAGATGACGACGCTTGGTCCCGAAGAATGCCAATAAAATCGCCAAACCAACGAATAACAACCAAAATGGGCGCATTTGATCGACGTAAGAAGCGACACTAAAACCGCCTAGTTCAGACACGATACTAGATTCCAAAGAGGCAGGAGAAGTCGTAAAGGAGACAGCTGCCGCCAACGACATCGCTGCGATCAATTCGGGTACCACCCCAACTGCCGCAAATGCTAACGGTGCGATCACCATTGCACTCCCGCCGCCGATCCCAGACATATAAGTCGCTGCTGCCAATAAGATGACAATAAAACCAGCCACATATTCCACTTTTCCTTTGGTCCCTCTTTTGGCTAAGGTTAAGGCCGCCGTATAACTGCCCGCTTTGAAGACCGCCATCGCTACAGCGGAATTGATGATTGGCACCGTAATACTCAACATCGTCGGAATAGCTTCCAACAGTTGCGAATTGGCTTCAGCTAAACTGATCCCGCCAATAATCATCGCCAATATCCCAGCAATCAAGCCAGCAATGATCATATCTACTTTTTTAAAGAGTAAAACCAGTACTAACACTAACGGAATCAGTACTAAAAATGCTTTGACTCCAGTTGGTGCAACGATCTCATTGATCGCTTCTGCCGCAAACACTGTTCTTTCTGAAAAGATAAAAAGAATGAGAGCCATAAACAGTGAGACGAACGTTCCCTTTTTTTTCATCACATTTCTCCTAACTTATATGAATCTTCATATAATAAATGTTGTGTTGCTATGGGGTGTTGCTGATTGATTTTTCCGCTGATTTTTCTCTGGTGTTTCCCACCTTCTTTCCTCGAAGAAAGGAACCAAGCAAAAGGAACCTGCTTTTTCGACCTTTTTCGCCACTTTTTCTTTCTCTATTATAATTCTTGTTGTTAACGCTTTCTTTGGACATTATTCTAAAATAAATCTTCGTTTTTTATCCAATTGGCTAAACGCGCAGAAAAAAGCGCGGCCTGTGGAGAAAAGAGCCTTCATTTGATCCTCTGGCCTTTTCTCGGAGCCCCGCTTTTTTGATGTATCTTCTGCCTATGATCGTTTTTCCCCTCGGTTTATCCAGCGTTTCAGTTTATAAAAAAGCATCAGTTGCTTGCGCGCTCGCTTGATCCGCTGGTAGCGCTTGGGCTGCTTCTTGTAAAATGCTTGATGGTAGTTTTCCGCTGGCCAAAAGGGTGCAGCCATACGGATCTCGGTCACGATGGGTTGCTGATAATAACCAGATTGTGCTAGTTCCTTTTTGGCTCGTTGCGCAAGCACTTCTTGCTCAGCAGTCGTATAGAAAATGATTGGACGATAAAAATTGCCGCGATCTTGAAATTGTCCGAAAGCATCTGTCGGGTCTGTCACTTGCCAATACAACTGTAACAAGTCCTGATAGGTGATGATTTTGGGATCAAAAATGATCTCTACTGCTTCGACATGCCCTGTTGTTCCACTTAGTACTTGGTCATACGTCGGATTCGGGACTGTTCCCCCAGTATACCCCGACAAAACGGAAAGAATGCCCGGCTGGTCTTCAAAAGGCTCTACCATACACCAAAAGCAGCCGCCAGCAAAAATAGCCACTTCTTGTGCTTTTCCACCTGTTTCGGTCGGCTCCACGGAAACTTCTGCTGGTTGGGCTTTGCTTGTTTCTTCATTCATTGCCTTTTTCGGTGCTGGCTGGCTGATTGTTTGATAAAACTCGGCGACATTCGGGGTCAGATTGTTTCTCAGTGCCAAAGGACGCAACGACGCTTCTAGTTTTTCCAAAACCCGTCTGGTCTGTTGGTCTTCAAGGCTATTTAACGATTCCTTTTCGTGTTTGCCTGCTTTTTGTTTGGTCGCCAGCTGAGTTTCCAGTGTATTTTTTGCTTGCACCAGTTGTTCTCGTTCCCACTGTCTCGTGCCAGGATGCAAGATCAAATTATAGATTTCTGACAGCCACGCCATCGTTGTTTGCTTCATCACCATTGCCCCTTTGTCTCATGAAGGAGCGGCTCTCGCTCCTTGTTTGGTTGCACTGTACCATAGTTTCGCCGATTCGCCCAATTTGATGCCCAAAAAACGTTCGAGAGAAATCCTCGAACGTTTTTGGCTTTTGTATGGGTTGGTGCGTAATTGGTTCGCATGCATCCTTTGAGGAATCAGCTCAGTATAATTGGTGGGTACGCAACTGGGCATTCATTTTTTTTAGAAACATTGAAGCGGAATGAGATAGGATCGCCAATTTCAAAGAGTGATCAAGAACCACTCAATGCAAATGAACGTTGCCTTTGTTAGTAAATACGCAATTTTTCTACAATCCGTTTAAATAGTCATCGGTTTTCATCACCGTAGAGAAGGTTTCCAACGCCGATAAAAACGCTCGTTGAACAGCTTCCGCAGGAATTTCGTGTGCTTCAAATGTTAATGCTTTCGTTGCCGTGGCATCAGAAATCAGTATGGGCTGATAACCGAGTTCTTTACTAGCTCTTGTGGTTGAATCGATGCACATATGCGTCATCATCCCAGTGATGATAACTTGTTGAACACCTAAAGAGTCTAACGTCTCTTTTAAATTTGTTTCAATGAAGGAGTTAGGAAAGTGCTTTTCGATAATAATAGAAGAATGCGTTGTTTTTAACTGTTCATGCAGCAGTACACCTTTGGTCCCTCGTTCAAAAAAATCAGCTGCTTCTTGATCGTTGATGTGTTGGATATAGATGATCGGGAGTTGCTTTTCGATAAAAGACGCTTCTAGTTTATTTATGTTTGCAAGCGCCTGTTCAGGGGAATGAAGGGCCATTCTTCCTTCTTTAAAATAATCATTTTGGACATCAATAATTACTAAAGCTTTTTTCATAGAATCACCATTTCTTTTCTTATTTGTTATAATCCAGTATAAATACATATGAACCTACAACAAAGTGTCTCTTGAAAAAGATAAAGTCAATTTACTTTCATTATGAAAGGAGGAACCCTTATGGACATCATCGATGAACAAATCCTAGCTATCCTGAAACACAACAGCAAATTATCGAACAAAGAAATCGGCGAAATGGTCCACCTGACGGGACAAGCCGTGGGCAATCGGATCTTGAAATTGCAAGATGAGGGAATCATTCAGCGATTTAGTATTGTAGTAAACTACCCAAGTACGCAATACATCCGGTTTTTTATGGATTCAAATCGCTATACAGCTTTTGAAGCCTTCGTGAATCAATACAAAGAAATTGAGGTCTTTCATAAAGTTTCGGGTCAAGCTTGTTATCTCTTGGTCAGTCATTTTACAGATGTAACCTTCCCTTTATTTATAGAGAGTCTCTCAAAATGGGGCAGGTATAGTGTAGAAACCTTTGTGGCTGACAAACTCAATCATGGGGATGTTTGATGTTAGCGGCTGTGGGCTAGTCCTCCATTCATTAGATTCCTTGATAAATTTATCGAAGACTCAATCGTCGAAATTTTGGCAATGATGCCTAGCAGCAGCGTGCCGAATTCAAACATCGCCAAGCATAAAGTATTAAGACTGCTAGTGCAAACACAAAAGCGCCCCCATTGCCTTGTTTATAAAAGTATCGTTCAGGATCACGGGAATAGAGCTAGTATCTTAAAGATTGCAATGGAGTATAATGTTACGAGACAAAGCGTTTATAGAATAAAAGAAAACAGCATGGTCAACATCGATTAGATGATCATGCTGTTTTTATCTACTTACTTTTTGAAATACTGTTCTAACTTTTATCAATAACTCATCAACCAAGTGCTCATGCGCTTTTTCCAAAAAAACACATGCTCTGGCTTCATAATCAATTGTCGTTAATTGATCCAACAATACTTTTCCTGTTGTCTTCATTCCATAATCTGGATTAATACTTACATATAACGGATAATTTCTACTTGTACTAGAAATTGGAGCAACGGTGGCAACGTTACTATAATTTGCAATCATGTCATGACTTAAAACAATATAGGGTCTTTTTCCCGTTTGTTCATGTCCAGAACGAGGAGCTGTATCCAATAACAAAATATCCCCTTGTCTAGGTTTTCTTACCATTTTTCATTCCCTACTGCTTCACCTAAATGTTGAATTACCACATGATTTTTCTCAGCAGAGTAATTTTCAAATAACTCTTCAATCGTTAACTCGTTTTCTAAATTTGCTGCTTCGATGATTAGCCGTTTATGTCCGTTTACTTCTTCTTGTATTATCTTCACTTTGTCATCAGTATGAATGCCAAGATACTCCATAATGTACTTTGGCAATCTAAGACCGTTACTATTGCCCCATTTTTTTATAGGTAGCATTTCCATGCGCGACACCTCTTTCTGTATATACATAGTATAACATATATTGCGACAGAGTATATACATAATTATCCTTTTTGGTCGATTCACCTAAATTCATTTAAAAAGAATTGTTCTTACAAGTTTACACTGCTGTGCTAATAAAAATTTGTAGTATACCAAAATGTCAAATTGCAGGACAATGACTGACATAAACGATTTGATTATAACCACGTTGATACACACTTTAGGTATTAACAATATTTGGATGCAAGTAAGTAGTAAACAACAGGGATTGCTGTCCCTCCCCTACTTATTCCTTCATGTGTTCTATATTCGATAGCATAGCTAGTTCGAAAAAATAGTTAACTTTCCCACTAATCAGGGAGCCAACAATTTCTTCAATAGGAATACCTGCAAAACCGTCACCCATGGCTTTATCAGAAAATACTGGGTCGTTTACTTTATCCGAATTTATCACTTACATGTACACCTAATTTAAATTTTTCTCTATTTAAAAAAAAGAGAAAACAATAACTCCCACTATAGACTATTTTTTTCACGGTAATACCTCAAGTGGGGGTTACCATCCATATTTCGGAAAATAGAAGTAGAGGTAATTAAATTTCAAATTTATTAGGTTTTCTTTATCTATTCGAGTGGATATCACGGGTAGTTTTTTATTTTCCCTGTGATATAATAACCTTGCGAAACGATAGAAAGTTTATAGCACTACAGCACAAAGGCGCTCCCTAACCGCGACGAAAGGGAGCGCCTTGTTTATGCTAGTTGCGACTGCTAGCATGTGAGTTGGATAGCAACTTGCTTAGTTATCGTCTTTGTCTTTCTCATCCAACCAGTGAGAAAATAGTTCGATGACTATACCAACAACAATTGGTGCGACAACCAACGATAGATAAATCATATACACTATACCCTCCACAGGGGGAGTAGAAAGTATTCATGTTACGGAAATTACACACAGTTATTTTTCAAAGACATTAAGTGATGTTCACGTTTCTTCCTTTTGCAACGTCATGATGACTGGACCTTCTTTGGTGATGGCGATCGAATGTTCATATTGGGCACAATAGCTCCCGTCAATCGTGCGTGCTGTCCAGCCGTTTGGGTCCATCTTCATGCGCCAAGTGCCGGTCGTGATCATCGGTTCGATGGTGATCGTCATGCCCTCTTTCAAACGAATTCCTTTACCAGGTAACCCGAAATGAGGAAAGAATGGTTCTTCATGAATGGTTGGGCCAATGCCGTGAGCAATAAAGTCCCGCACGACACCATACCCTTTTTCTTCAGCGAAGCTTTGTATCGCATAACCAATATCGCCGACTCGGTTGCCAACCTGTGCTTGCTCGATGCCTCTCATCAAGGCTTCTTTCGTTACTTCCATCAGTGCTTGATGTTCTGGCGAAATCTCTCCTACAGCATATGTCCAACAGCTGTCAGAGATTGCTCCTTTGTAATCGACACAAAAATCGACTTTGACGACATCGCCTGATTTTAAAACATATTCTGAAGGGAAACCATGACAAATCTCTTCATTGACACTGATACACGTCGCAAATTCATACCCTTCAAACCCGATTTGCGCGGCTGTTGCCCCTGCAGCTTCTATCTGTTGATGGACAAAGGCGTTGATTTGGTTCGTGGTGATACCGGGAACGATTTTTTCCCGTAGCTGCTCGTGAATACTTGCCAAGATACGACCAGAAGTTTTCATTTGTTCGATCTCTCGTGGGGATTTTAATGTGATCAATAGATGATCTCCTTTCCTTAAATAGCCATTACCATGTTTCTTTTAATAATACACCTCATCTAGAAATAAGCCATGAGAAGGCACTGTTTCACCAGCTGCTTGTCGTACTTTATCGGCTAACACTTGATCGATCACTTCTGGCGGTAGCGTGCCATCGCCAATGGCAATCAGTGTGCCTGTCAAGATTCGGACCATTTTATGCAAAAAGCCGTTGCCTTTGAAGGTAAACCGCAATAGGTCGCCTTCTGGTGTGATAGTGATTTCATCGATTGTGCGCACCGTTGATTTTTTTGATTTTTTCAACGCAGAAAAGCCAATAAAATCATGGGTGCCGATCAACTTCTCAGCCGCTTGCTGCATTTTTTCCAAATCAAGGGGCTGCGGGCAATGAAAACTGGTATTGCGAGCAAAGACCGATGGGATCGCGTTGTTCCAAACATAATAGCTGTATTGCTTGCCTTTAGCGTGATAGCGTGCATGGAATCGTTCAGGCACTTCTTCAATCTTGTTGACAACGATGTCTTGCGGCAAATAGCGGTTAAAGAACTGCTGCATCTCTGGCAAACTCATTTGATGGGTCGTCTTGAAATTTGCCACTTGTCCTCGAGCATGCGTGCCCGCATCGGTTCTACCAGAACCCACGATCTCAATTTCTTCTCCCGTCAATAATTTGATGACCCCTTCAACTTTTTCTTGGATCGTTTTTTCAGAATCTCCTAGTCGTTGCCACCCTAAGTAGCGCTTGCCGTCATATTCAATCGTTAATTTGATATTTCGCATGGTTGTTGCTCCTTTTTACCGGTAGTACCGGTGGTTAATTTTTTCTATTATACTGCTTAAGATATTTACTTATGATACGGCGCTCCCGTATTGATTCGATACGCGCGATAAATCTGCTCCAATAAGATCAGTTTCATGAGTTGGTGGGGGTAGGTCATTTTGCCAAAGGAGATTTTGGCATCACTGCGAGTCATGACTTCTTGGCTTAAGCCTAGGGAGCCGCCGATGACGAAGGTCAGTTGGCTTTTTCCTTGGATGCCGAGTTGATCGATTTGTTTGGCGAAGGCTTCGCTGGTGGGATTGGTGCCTTCGATTGCTAAGGCAAAGACATATTCGGTGTCTTTGATTTTGGCTAAAATGCGCTGGCCTTCTTTTTCTTTGATTTGCAGCATTTGGGCTTCACTCAAGGTTTCTGGCGCTTTTTCATCTGGTACTTCGACAAACTCAAGCTTTGCGTATGCCCCCAATCGTTTGGCGTACTCGTTGATTCCTTGAACGAGGTACTTTTCTTTTAGTTTTCCTACTGTGACGATTTTGATTTTCATAGGTTCCTCCTCGTTATCCCCTTATTTTATGAAAATGTGGACAATGCTATCCACAACCTTTTACACACTTTGACTTTCTTTGAAATTCTTCTATCTTATCTATAAAACTGGGACAATTCAATGATTTCTTCATCCACCCAACCAACCCCATCAAGATTGTCCACACACTGTGGATAAAAAAACCTTTGCTCCTCCCCAGATTTCTCTGCTATTTTTATTCAAAAATGAACGGGTCTTGCGAAGAAAATTTCATCGTTTGAAACAGATTCTTACGCAACTTCTTCATATTTTTTTCAAAATCTCTTAGTAGACTAATCTCAGATAGAAGGAATATACTGATTATAACGAATTATTCATTAAGGGGGAAATAGTAATGGCAAGAAAATATGTCACACCAGGTAAGAAAACTTCTCCTGGTTTATTAAAACGATTAGGTATTGGGATTTTAGGCGGTATGGTCGGCGGATTATTGACCTTCGGCGGTCTGTATCTGGCAATGGGTTCATCCTTGACTTCAACACCAGAAACCACGACCAACAGCGGGGTCCAAGATTCTAACGGACAAACACAAGTATCTAATGTCAAACTTGATGTGACCAGCGATGTCACTGAAGCAGTTGAAAAAGTACAAGATTCCGTCGTTTCCATCATTAATTTACAACAAAGTCAAAGCAACGATTGGAACAGCCTCTTTGGTCAGCAAGGTGGACAAAGTGAAGGCGATAGCCAAAGCGAAGACGACAGCGCCTTAGAAGCTTCTTCTGAAGGGAGTGGGGTCATCTACAAAATCGATGGCGACGATGCCTATGTCGTAACCAACAACCACGTAGTTGAAGGTCAAGATGGTTTGGAAGTTGTCTTAGCAGATGGTACAAAAGTCAAAGCTGAATTGGTAGGTACCGATTCTTACACAGACTTAGCCGTCTTAAAAATCTCTTCTGAAAAAGTTACAACTGCCGCAACATTTGGCGATTCAAGTGCCTTGAAAGTCGGCGAACCAGCAATCGCGATCGGTTCTCCTCTAGGCTCTGACTATGCAAACTCTGTGACACAAGGGATCGTGTCTTCCTTGAATCGTCAAGTAACAAGCCAAAACGAATCTGGTGGTACGATCAGTATCAATGCGATCCAAACGGATGCGGCGATCAACCCAGGGAACTCAGGTGGTCCACTGATCAACGTTGATGGTCAAGTGATTGGGATCAACTCAAGTAAAATCGCCAGCACCTCGGGCTCTGCTTCAGGCGTTAGTGTCGAAGGGATGGGCTTTGCGATCCCAAGTAACGATGTCGTTGAAATCATCAATCAACTAGAAGCAGACGGCAAAGTGGTTCGCCCTGCACTAGGGATCCAAACGATTGATTTAGGTTCAATCACATCACAACAACAAGAACAAATCTTGAAAGTTCCTTCATCTGTAACTTCAGGCGTTGTGATCTACTCAGTCAACAATGCAACACCAGCAGAACAAGCAGGATTGCAACAATATGACGTTATCACGAAAATCGATGATACAGAAGTCAGCACCACAACGGATCTGCAATCTGCGTTGTACAAACACAAAGTCGGTGACACGATCACTGTAACCTTCTATCGTGGCGATGAAGAAAAAACAGCAGAAGTAAAACTTTCCGTTGATACATCGATCAACGAACAATCAACAGACAGCAGCAACTAATCACCAAAACCAATCGAAACAATCAAAAAATGAACTGCCGCAAAAACAGGAAGCGGCAGTTCATTTTTTAGGCTTTACCGACTGGAAAAGCTTCACCTACAACGGCATCTTGAGGCAGCTCAAGGATGCCTTTTTTCATTGGGGCACCTTCTAAATGTAGTTCTTTAGCAGAACAGATCATTCCGAAGCTTTCTACGCCACGAAGTGTCCCCGGCCAAATCATCAAGCCATCCGGCATCATTGCGCCAGGTTTTGCGACAACGACTTTCAATCCTTTACGAATATTGGCAGCGCCACAGACGATTTGCAAGACTTTCCCATCTCCAACTTCTGTTTCCGTGATAGAAAGATGGTCGCTGTCTGGATGTTCTACACAAGATTTCACATAGCCAACGACGATTTTTGGTTCCGTATCTGCAGGCAGTTCTTCGCTGAATCCTGCTTCTTTGATCATGGTGTTCAATTGTTGGATTTGTTCTTTCGTCAACGTCACTTGACCACGGCCTTCGATCGTCATCACTTCTGAGATCGCAAAAAAGTTCCAGCCAACGATCGTACCTTCTTCATTTTTGATTTGGGCAACATTGCCTTTGCGTTCGACGGTTTGTTCTAATCCTTTATCATCTGCTGTGATGGCAAGCAGTGTATCACTGACATATTCTTTGTTATAAGCAAAAATCACGTTTTTTCCTCCTTAGGTACTTACACATTCCGCCCATAATCTTATCAAATTTTTCGGCATCCGTCATGGAATTTCTTTATTTTCCTTGAAATTCTAGTTATTTTCAAAGACAAAAAAGCCTGAAAACCAGCTACTGCTCATTTGCTAAAGACAATGCTTCACTAGCGAGCAAAACCGCTGGTTCTCAGGAACTTCCTTTTGTCACTTGTTACTACCATGCAAACTATGGAAAAGAACACGGCAACGACAAGCTTATTTTTTCCAAAATGACCTTACGCTTTGGTTTCTTCGGGTGATACGATCAGCACGTCGCACCGGGCTTCACGGATAACGAAGCTGGCGACACTCCCCATCATGAAGCGTTCCACGGCGTTCAGCCCGGATTGCCCCACCATGATCAAATCGATGTCGTATTGATCCGGTAATTGGGTGGCAAGGGCGTCTTTGATGGAGCCGTAAGCGACGATGCCTTCTACTAGATCAAAATCCACTGATTTTGCGTAGGCTTTGCAGTCGTCGATCAGATTTTTCGCCGTATCTTTTTCTTGTTCTAAGATGGAACTATCCAAAGGTGCATAGCCCATCATGGTCGGCACTTGCTGATCGATGATCGTTGCAGCATAGACCTTCCCTTGATTTCGACGAGCGACTTCCACTGCTTTTTTGAAGGCTGACATCGCTTGTTCTGAACCATCGATCCCTACTAAAATGTTTTGATATCTTTGTGCTTCCATCTTTTTCCCCTCCTATGCTGATTGTACGCTGGTTAAAAAGGCTTCGATCTCTTCTTTGGTTTTGCGATCCTTGTTGACTAACCGTCCCAGCTCCTTGCCGTCTTCGATAACGACGAGGCTAGGAATACCAAAAATGTTCCATTCAACCGCTACATCCATGTATTCATCACGGTCGACTTCGATAAACTGAAGCGCTGGAAAATCCGCTTCGATCTCAGGCAATTGCGGTTTGATATATCGACAATCGCCACACCAATCGGCGGTGAAAAAGAAGACATTTTTGCCTTTCTCCACATATGTTGCTAACTCTGCTAAATCTTTTGGAATAATCAAATACTCACCACTTTCTTTTCTTTAAGTATACACCTTTCTTTCAGGGACTACCAACTGACATGCTGGTCTCAGAACCCCTGCAGAAAAAAAGAGACAACGGATTGCTGTCTCTTTGCTTTCGTTCGTTCTAGCTTATTGTCCAGCCAAAATCGTATCAACAGTGGAACGATCCAAACCTTTCAAGACTTGAATCACCATTTCCCGTGCCGCTTCAAAATCAGCGATACTGAATAGGGTTTGGTGGGTATGGATGTAACGTCCAGGAACACCGATGACAGAACTTGGGATCCCTTCATTTGCCATGTGTGCTGCACCAGCATCGGTACCACCTTTTGAAACAAAGTATTGGTAAGGAATGTTGTTGCTTTCTGCTGTATCCAACAAGAATTCTTTCATCCGTGGCAACATGATCATGCCTGGATCATAGATTCGCATCAAAGTCCCGGCTCCTAGATGACCAAAGGTGCCATTTTTCGTGACTGTGTCATCTGCTGGCGAACAATCTACTGCAAAGAACAAGTCTGGTTTGAATTTTGTCACAGACGGACGAGAACCCCGTAAGCCGACTTCTTCCTGAACGTTGGCACCAGCAATCAACGTATGGCCTAATGTTTCCTCTTTCAAGGCTTCAAGTGCTTCTAATACGACCGCACAGCCGTAACGGTTGTCCCAAGCTTTCGAGATGATGTTTTTCCCATTGGCTGTTTTGATGGTTTCCACTTGTGGGACGATCGTATCGCCAGGACGTACGCCAAAGCTTTCTGCTTCTTCTTTTGATTCAAAACCAGCATCAAACAAAATATCTGTCACTTCGACATTTTTTTGACCGCTGCTTCCTCGCAACAAATGTGGCGGTACTGAAGAAGAAACGCATGGGTAATCGCCCTTCGCTGTTTTCAATGTAAACCGTTGAGCAGATACCACATAAGGGTTCCATCCACCTAAAGGAGTGACTTTGAATAAGCCGCGATCGGTGATCGTCGTCAATAAGAAACCAACTTCGTCCATGTGAGCAGCTAACATCACTCGTGGTGCATCTGCTTCTTGGTGGTGACGCAAACCGAAGATGCCGCCTAAGCCATCTTGTTGGATTTCATCTACCAATGGAGTCATCGCTTCACGCATATACGCTCGCACGTCGTGTTCAAACCCGCTGGTTCCTTGTAACTCCGTTAGTTCTTTGATGCGTTGAAATGTTTTTTCTTCCATGATCATTCGAGAAACACGTATCGGTTGTTTGCTGCCCCAAAGAAACAAAGCTGCTTTTTTTGAAAAAGCAACGCTTGCTGTTGCTGTGTTTTCCAGCAATTTTTGGGTGAAACAACGGATGTGCTCTCTTCCTCCTTATTCCTACTGATATTCTTTATTATAGCGCAAATTTCTATTGTTGGTTATTTTTCTTATAGAATATTTCTAAACTATGGTAAACTATTGTTAAGAGAACCTGTGCTTTCACCGAGATCAAAACATTCGGGAAAACTTACTTTAGGAGGGACATTAGATGGAGAATGAGCATCCATTGCATTATTTTAAAAATGGACTGACCATCGGTTTAGGTCTTGGCTTTGCAGGAGGGATTTTTTCAACGATCTGGTTGAAGAAAAGGCAAGCCATGAATGCCGATGATGTCTTAGACAATATAAAAGCGGCGTTTATCAAAGAAGGACCGATCGAAGGTTCTTGGATCAATTTCGAAAAACAACCTTTGCGCAAATTTGCGATCACTTCCCAAGGATATACTGGCGGCATCACCCGCACCGAAGACGGACAGCTTGTCACCTATGAATTTTTGGCAGATGCTCATACCGGCACCGTCTTAGATATCCAACGAGCAATCGTGGAATAATTACTGCACTTACGACCAGCTTCTTAAGAGGCTGGTCTTTTTTCTTTTTAAGCAGTGATTTTACTGAAGTAAGGTCGCAAGGTCCAATACCACGACTTCATCGATGCTGCCGCCTTTTTGGCGATACGCCCATGCCCCACTTTCAAACAAGCAGTACAGCTGCCCTTTTTCTACCACGATCTGTTCAAGGTAATGGGGAAACTTGATGCGCCGCAACGCATGTTTGCGGGTCAGCACCGTTGCATCCTTTGAAAAGACCCATAACTCAGCCGACCTTGGTCCAAAGGAACGTGCCAGCAACAAGTATTCAGTGGTAAAGGCGACACTTTGGACTTTCGTGGTGGTGACCCTTCTCTTACGCGGCTTGATGCGAGGAGATGCTTTGCGACCGCTGTCTGAAAGAACAGGCAGCGGATAATTCGCCACCACACCACCGTTTTTCAAGGCAAAGGTCCCTGAGACAAGTTCACCGCTATCGGCTGCCAAATAGGAGCTGTGAGTGATGCCTGCCAATTCGATGACTTGCTGATAAGCGATCGGCTGACTGGTTGCCAAGGAATCATCTTCCAGCAGTGTCTGCAAAGAAACACACGCCACTCGTCCCATTCCTTTCCCAGTGATGGTTAGCCACAGCACTTGCGTTGCTCGATCAAAGACTAATCCGCCGACATGGGGGCGTTTTGGCAGAACCACCGTTTTCAGATGCCGTCCGCTCGTTCTTTCTATTATATAAAGCTGTGAGTGATGTTCCTGCTGCGAACAGTACGCAGAGAGGAACAAATAGTCCTCCGAAACGGCCAACCCTTGTGGAGTCATTGCCTGACACTGATCCGCATGCTTGTACAGCCTCGTTTCTGCTTTCGCCGTTGCCGTCGTTGCAACTGCGGCAGTAGCTTTTTTTAAACCGGGAACCAAAAGGACTGCTTCCCTTTTTGCCCCGGCTGCCAGCCACGCTTTCCGCACGCTGGGATAACGCTTCAGCTGAGCTGCCAGTGCTTGATTGTGGCGCGCATGTCGGTGCTTTTTCAGCCAGTACACCACAAAAAGGCCAACCACAAACACGCCCAAAAGCAGCAAGATCTCTGTTTGTCTCATTGATTGGCCTCCTTGATGAATTCCCTCTTGTCGGCTGATTCATCAGCCGCTTATTGTTTGTCTAGCTGCAATAATGCTTAGACTACTTGTACTTCGACATCAATGTTGCCACGAGTTGCCCGAGAATACGGACAAAAATCATGGGCTTCTTCTGCGATTTTCTCTGCCTCGGCTTTTTCAACGCCTGGTAACGACACTTCTAAAATCACGCCGATTTGGTAACTGCCGTCCTCATGCTGATACAAAGACACTCTTGCTTTAACTTCGGATTCGGATTCGATGTTATGCTCTTTCAGCATATGCTGTACGGCACCGTTGAAACAAGAAGCATAGCCAGCGGCAAATAATTGTTCTGGGTTTGTGCCCTCACTGTGAAGACCCGGTTTGTCGATTTTCAGGTGAAAACTGCCATTTGGTGCTTCGACCTCTCCGACACGTCCGCCTCGATTGATCATCGCTGTTTCATATTGCTTTTTCATTGAACCTCTTCCTTTCTTTTTTTGACCTACTTCAAGTGTAACGACAATTTCCCGATATGACAAAAGGATTGCTTATGCTTCCTTAAAAACAAAAAAGGCAAACCCAGAAAATCTGGATTTGCCTGTCTATTCGAGGTAATTACTACCCGAAATAAATGAATGGAAACAATTGCTGAATGGACTAGCCGTTTGAACGTCCTAAGAAGAATGAAACAACAGCAACTACAATAACCGCACCAATAATTGATGGGACGATTGCCATTCCAGCAAGTGATGGACCCCAAGAACCTAAGATTGCTTGTCCAATAGCTGAACCTACTAAACCTGCAACGATGTTGGCGATCCAACCCATTGATCCACCTTTATTTGTGATAGCTCCGGCGATCAAACCGATAATAGCTCCTACGATTAATACCCATAACCAATGCATATTTTTCTCCTTCTTTCTTTTAAGTAGTTATTACACATATTATGTTACGCTTAATCCCCGTTTTAGACAAAAGATTTGCACTCAATTTGCAAAAAAAAATTTCAAACCTTGTTATATTAACGTTTATCAGTACTTCTTAAGTATCGTTGTAAGAGCTTTAATTCGTTTTTTTTAGTATTGGTGCATTTTTTGAAATCGTTTTATTTTTTATTTTGCATCTTCTTCGCTAAACTGAGGGAGAGCCACTCTCATTTTGTCAGATAATTGGCACTTTTTACTCCTCAGTGCGTTTTAGGACAGCTATCTTTTCAGCACTTCAGCTATTTTTCATTAGGGGACGTTTCGATCGTTGCCGATTGGAAATATCTTCGCAGATTCCCATGTTTGCTTCCAGAGCTCCTAGCGAAGGCGGTACTTATTTGAAAATGACGGGAAAATACACAGAAAAAAACGGTGTGACTGTAGAAGTTCCTGATTTGCCTTACGCGGATTTATTGAGGATTCTAGTCAGTGCCGACTGCAGCTATGCGCTTACAAAATACGATGCCATTTTTTTCTTCCTCTATCATCGCCATCACCATGCTGCCGATTGCCCGACCAATCATTATGACACTGGAGATCTTCTCCTTCCAGTAGCGATGGAATGATTATATCTGGCCCTTGATCGTCTTGAATAATCCGAAAAAATACACCTTGCAAGTGGCGAACCGCAGCTTGGTGGGCGCGGAAAATATCCATTGGACGATTTTGATTGCTGCCTCGGTAATTTACATCTTGCCTTTGCTGCTGGTCTTTCTCGCCTTTCAGCGCTGGATTCTCGACAGCAATTTGGACAGCGGGTTAAAATAAAAAAATGCCAACTGCTTCGTCGCACCATTCTCCTTTTATGGATGAACGGTGCCACAGAGCAGCGGCGCTTTTTATTTTGAAAAGTCTTTCCGTGACAAGTAAATGGCGGTTAATATCCCAACTAAAATAGCCAAACCAAAGACAATGATCGTACCGATGGCATTGTCTTTTCCTGGCAGTCCCCCGGTGTTGATCCCCCATAGCCCCGCGATCAAGGACGGCACAGCCACCACCAATGCCGCAGAATCTAAGTATTTCATCAGATGGTTTAGATTGTTGTCCATCATATCGGAGAACAAGCCACCAATGGTTTCTAACAAGTCGCGATAGATAGTGACCATTTTCATGGCAAACTTCTGTCGTAGCTTAATGTCATAAACGAGTGCTTCATTATCCAAACGATCCAAAAATTCTTTGCGATCCATCAAACGATCGACGGTATGGTTCTGATCCCGTAAGGTGTGATCCAGATAGACCATGTCTCGTTCGGTATCGGCTAAATTAAACAATTCGTTGTTTTCCGTCGTTTTACGAGCTGCTTCATCTAGTGCATCGATCTGTTTCTTCATTTCCTGCAGACCTTTGATGTAATGGGTGTAGATCATCAGCGTCGAGTAGGCAACAATATCTTCATACCGTTGAATATCTTGCTCATGCTTTTCAATCAGGCGTTTAATCAGTGTAGATTGATGAGAGACATACGTGATTAAAAGATCTTTGGTATAAATAAACGTCACCGGTTCTAAACGATCTTCGATGCGGTCTTGTGTCACTTCTGACAAATCGATCAAGGTATAAAGAATCGGATGATTTAACTTAGTGTTACGTAAGTATTCCAAACGTGAGACTTCTTCCGGTTCGTTGGCGCCAATAAAAATATCTTCGGGCAGTTGATACTTATCTAACAAGTGGCGTTGTTCCTCTGGATCTGTCCCAGAAACCACCAGCCAATTGTAATCTTCCCCCGAGGATTCCCTTATTTTTCGGTCGTCCATTTTGTAATACTGAAACATGGTGACTCGCTCCTTTTCTAATTCTCTCTTAATTTAACTATCTAACGCTTCTCGCTTTTTGTCAAAGTAAATGGCTTTTCTTTTTGGAGCTTTTTTCATTTTGAACTAAGTGCATTTTATTAGACGAACCTTTCGATTCATGAGAAACTTTTTATGGGTCCAATAAAAAATTTTAGGAGGAATAGTATGTTTCGTCATCAAAAAGAACTACAGTTTGAAGCTAAACCAGAAAAACCAAATCCGTTAGTTGCGAAATACCTTCAAGAATTAATCGGTGGACAATATGGAGAGATGAGTGTTGCCATGCAATACTTATTCCAAGGATGGAGCTGCCGTGGGGAAGAAAAATACAAAGACATGTTGATGGATATCGCTACTGAAGAGCTTGGACACGTTGAAATGTTGGCAACGATGGTTGCACGTCTGCTGGAAGGTGCACCTGTGGAAGATCAGGAAGCTGCCATGAAAAAAGACCCAACGATCGGTGCGATCATTTCTGGAATGAATCCGCAACATGCCATCGTTGCCGGCTTAGGACCACGTCCTGCTGATAGCGTCGGCAATCCATGGTCAGGTGCATATATCATTGCTAGTGGCAACTTACTTGCTGATTTCCGTGCCAACTTAAATGCGGAATCACAAGGTCGTCTGCAAGTAGCACGCATCTATGAAATGATCGATGACCGTGGGGTCAAAGACTTACTTTCGGTCTTATTGGCGCGTGACAGCTACCACCAAAATCTCTGGGCAGCTGCCGTGAAAGAATTGGAAGAAAACGAAGGCTCAATTTTAGTGCCGACTACCTTTAACCGCAAAAACGAACGCTTAGATATCGCTTATGATTTCTATAACTTCTCAGAAGGCGACCAAAGTAAAGAAGGCTCTTGGGCGAAAGGCAAAGCACTTGATGGTGAAGGCGAATACCAATGGCTAGACGAACCAAAGATCGAAGGAAAAGCGCCAAAACTCGATCAAGTCACACCAAAAATGTATGGCACACCGCCTGAAAAATAATTTAATCAAAAAGAGCAATTGTTTCTGAAACAGAAACCGTTGCTCTTTTTTCTTTGTTTGAGCAAGTTGGTTACGTTCCTGGCAAAAAAGCGTTAGAGTAGAATGTAAAGAAAAGGAGGAATCATTTTATGAAAGCACCTTTACTGACATTAAACGACGGCAATTTACGCCCCGCCGTGGGCATCGGTACCTATCAGATCCGCGGTGGCGAAGGGTTGAGCCAGCTGCAAGCAGCAATCGCTGACGGGTATCGATTAATCGATTCTTCAACCAATTATGACAATGAAGGCATTGTCGGCAAAGCGATCCGTCGCTCTGGTATCCCACGTTCAGAATTTTATATCACCTCAAAATTACCGGGAAAATACCATGGCTATGATGATGCCTTAACCAGCATTCAAGAATCCCTTGCTCGCATGGGACTCGACTACTTCGATGCCTTTTTGATCCACTGGCCATTACCAAAACGCGGCAAATATGTCGAAGCTTGGCAAGCCTTAGTGACCGCCCAGAAATTAGGTTTGATCCGTTCCATCGGCGTTTCCAATTTTGAACCAGAACATTTGGATGCCATTATTGAAGCAACTGGTGTGACCCCTGCACTAAATCAAATTGAGATCCATCCTTACTGGGTCCAAGAACGAATGGTCGCAGAAAACAAAAAACGCGGCATCGTAACGGAAGCTTGGAGCCCATTAGGTCGTGGCAGCGATGCCCTGAAAGAACCACTGATCACTGAATTAGCTGAGAAATACCAAAAATCAGCTGGTCAAATCATCTTACGCTGGCATGTGGAACGTGGCATTTTGCCCCTGCCAAAATCAAGAAACCTCGCCCATCAACGAGAAAATCTTGCGATCTTCGACTTTGAACTGACTGAAGATGAAATCAATCAATTCAATCAGTTAAACAAAGCAGACGGCCGTATCGATGGTCAAGACCCAAATGAGTATGAAGAATTTGAATAAACACAACCAGCAGATTCTCCGCTATAAATGGAGAATCTGCTGGTTTTAGTTTATCTCAACTCAAAATGAAATGTTTTTATTTCGAAGGGTGACAAGGTAAATGAGACTTCATCTTTCCACTGCTCATTATTTAAAGGTATCTCCATTAAATCTGTTTCTTGCCAAAAACTGCTTGGCAACTGCAATGTAACCTTTCTAGTTCCTCCCGTGTGATCATGTAAGCGTAAAATCCACCCTTTGCCGGTTTCTGCTTGCTTGATGGCGTCGATGGTAACTGAGGTTTCACAGTCTATTTGCAACGGAAGCAACCAAGAATGTTCTCCGTTAATAACCGTTAATGGCGAGTTGAGGGACCATGCTTCTTCCATTGTTCCTCCATCGATGGCATCGTGCTCGTGGGCATAAAAACTGTAAGTAAATTTGTGATCGCCATCGTCAGCCAGTGGATCAGGATAGATAGCGCCTTTAAGCAAGGTCAAGCTTAATTGATTTTCCTTAACAGCATAACCATATTTACAGTCATTCAATAAACTTACCCCACAATATTTTTCTGAAAGATCTGCCCATTGGTGGCCTACTGTTTCAAACTGAGCCAATTGCCAACTGGTATTAGCATGGGTAGCTCGTTTTACATTTCCGTACTGAATATCAAATACTGCTTCAGTTGATCGAATTGCTGCATCAAAGTTTACCTTCAACAGTTGTTGGCGTTCATGCCATGACACGTTTGTAAAAAAATCGATTCGTTGTGTATGAGCATAGACCCGCATTTCCTGATGTATCTGCGAATTACCAAACGTATACTCAAATACTACGGAAGCGTAAAGCGCATTATTTGAGCGTAATCGTATTTGATCGGCTTGAAGCACTGTTGGTTTTTCTTGATAAAAACTATCGATATCCCATGCATCGTAATTTAAAGGTTTGTCTTCAAATAGCTGAAAAACATTCCCTTTTCCTTCCAACATTTCTCTACCTAGTTTCTTATCAAAAATGCTGATCAAATTTCCCGATGTTTCCCATAAAATTCGCAAACGATCGGTCTCAAGCGCTCCCTCTGTGAACTCAGCGAGCGGTTTGATGTCTTTATTTTCTGCTATCGGTTGAAACTCTATCATCACCTGACTCATTGGCGGAACATTTGTCACAAGAACAGACTGTTTTTCTCCATCAAAATAAGCCGGAAGTTCTTTTCCTTGTGAATCAATAAAGCGACCTTCTTGTAAAAGTGGAAGTTCAATCAGTTCATTCCTTGACCAGCTAGCTGTATTGTTGACTGTATACTTTTGATTAGCAGGTCCATCTAATTGTTCAAATAACTGTTGAATGGTCTGAGTCACGACGGCAAACTCTGCTCTATGGTCTTGATAAACTTCTTTGATCGAAGAACCAGGAATAATATCGTGGAATTGATTACGAAGAACCGTCTCCCATGTTTCAAAAAGCGGATCCTTAGGATACTCGTCTTCTTTGCTGGCTGCTAAACATGTATAGAGAATCTCAAGTTCCCGTAGAGCAATTTCAGCTTTTCGATTCATTTTTTTGACAAACGCTTGCGAGGTATAGGTTCCTCGATGATATTCCAAGTACAATTCGCCATCCCAACGAGAGACCAGCGACTTATTTCGTTCTACTGTCTGATGCAGTCGTTCAAAAAAGGCTTTCGCTATTCCTGTTTTGACTTGCGGCAATCCTGGAATCTGGTCAAGGCGTCGTCGATTTTCCAGCATCTCTCTAGTGACACCGCCTCCGCCGTCCCCATGACCGTAAGACAGCAGAAATTCTTGATTCAAACGCTTGTCTTGATATCCGTCGTAAATTCCTTGAACGGTCCCCGGAGAGAGCGTTCCATTGTAGGTATAAAACCATTCTTCTGCCCATTCATCCGTTTTACCATCAACTGGCGTGGTGATAAAATGCGTCAAAATATCTGTCCCATCGATTCCCCGCCAATAAAAGGTATCATGAGGCATCCGGTTATATTGATTCCAGCTGATTTTGGTCGTCATAAACGTCTCAATACCGGATTTTTTCAAGATTTGGGGCAGTGCCCATGAATAACCGAACACATCCGGAAGCCACAAGAAATGCATTTCTTTGTCAAATTCTTCCTTCACAAATTTTTTCCCATGGAGTATCTGACGGACCAATGATTCGCCTGACGGTATATTGCAATCGGCTTCCAGCCACATGGCTCCGTCCACTTCCCAACGGCCTTCTTTGATCCTCTTTTTGATTTTCTCATAAAGTGCTGGATAGCTTTCTTTGACATATTTGTATAGCTGAGGTTGGGTTTGTAAGAAAATATATTCTGGGTATTGTTCCATCAAACGTAAAACCGTTGAAAAACTGCGGACAGCTTTTTCCCCTGTATGCTTCAGCCGCCACAACCAAGCAACATCGATATGTGTATGGCCGATAGCCGTCACAGTGATCTCCGAAAGTTTAGGTATTTTTTGCAGTTCTTGATTTAAATAATGATCAGCTTCCTCAACGCTATGGTAAAAAGAGATAGATCCGGGTACCTGCCACTGAATCAAACGAAAGGCATCATCTAAAAGACTCAACAGCTTGTATCGTATCGGTTCATTTTCCGGTAACCCATCGATAGTTTTCGCCATCATATCAGCGAGAAAGAAACAGTCATCAGCAGCTAAGTGTCGTTTTGCCAAACAAGCTTGCCGAAACTCATGCCGTTGAATGACTTCAGACCCACCGCCTTCCAAGCCCGACCATAGTTTTAAATCAAGTCGGATGGTTTTCCCTCGGTAATGATCCGCCAGAAAAATCTCTGTATGATTCGAATCGACACCCTGATAAGGTTCACCATCGATCAACAGCAAGGACTCAAAGCCTGAATTATAGCCACCACCTGTACGACCAAAATCGATCAGTAACCATAAGTCTTCCTCCTCTGGAACTGTCAATTCATGATGAGCCCAAATATAACGGTCTCTCCCTTGCCAGAAATCGCTAACTGAAAGTGTAAAGTCCCACTCTTCTGGTGGGTGTTTTTCCGTTTTTGACTTATCTTCTTTTGCCGACCACATTGTAAGGTCTTGTACTTTTTGAAAACGATACGCTTTTAGTTCAGCGATTCGTTTCGTTAATTTTTTTGTCGTATGAAATGGATCTTTCATCCTTTCGTCGCTCCTCCCATGCTAAATCCTTTAGACATATACGTTTGTGACAAAGCATATAAAATGACGACTGGTAAGGTATATAGCACCGAAAAAGCGGCTAAACGGCCATAATTGACCATACCAAAGTTGCCGAAAAACTGAAAGATCGAGACTGATGCCGGCATTTTTTCGGGTGACTGAATCAAAATATAAGGAACAAAGAAGTTGCCCCAGCTTCCAGTAAAAGTAAAAATACCAACCGTACAAATACCTGGAACCATCAGCGGCGCTACGACTTTTCGCACCCCTTGCCATGTTGAAGCCCCATCGACCCAAGCGGACTCTTCTAAGTCGATTGGTACCGAATCCATAAAGTTCTTCATCATCCAAATCCCATAAGGCAGTGAGGACGCCGTCAAGAAAAACGTCACCGCCAGTAACGAATCTTGAAACTTCAAAAAGATAAACAGTTGATAGACCGGCACGATGACAGCAGTCATCGGTAATGAGGTCATGAACAGCACCGCCATCAAAAAACTTTTTTTATATCTTAGCTGATACCTCGACAAGGGATATGCTGCCAAAACACATAAGACAACAACTAAAATCGATTGACAGCCGGACAAAAGCAAGCCGATTCCGAATGACCGAATGATAGTTTGATCAGAAAGGATCGAAGCAAAATTTTCAAATGATACTGCTTCAGGTAATTTCAAAGTTTGAATAGCGCCCGGATCAATAGAGGCGATCAGCATCCACAACAATGGGAGCAAAAACAATAAGGCTAATACTGCCAAAAGCAGATAATGAATCATGGTCTCCAATTTTTCACTGCGTTTTACCATTTTTTTCACCTACACTTTCACTTTCAGCATTTTCATATAAATCAAGCTTGCGGCAGCACCAATCAGTAGCAAGACCAGCGAAATCGCTGTTCCGTATCCTAGCTGATAGCTCACAAAAGCTTGTTTGTACATGAAGACCGGCAGGGTTGCAGTCTGATTGCCGGGACCACCACCAGTCATAGTATAAATCAACGTAAAGACACCCAATGTCTGCAAAGTGACGAGCATCAAATTCGTTGCAATGGTACCTTTGACCATCGGTATCGTAATTTTTCGAATCACTTGCCAGCGGCTGGCGCCATCCATAACTGCAGCTTCCTCTACTTCCTTAGGGATCTCATCTAAAGCGGATTGAAACACCATCATTGAAAAAGCGGTTCCTCGCCAAATATTGGCAACCACAACGCTTATCATAGGAAAAGCAAACAGCCAAGCAACCGGCTCAAATCCCATCAGTCCCATCAACCAATTAGCTGTTCCGCTATCTCCTAAAAAAGCGACCCAGCAAAAGGAAACAACGACTTCCGGCGTAACCCATGCAGCAATGATGATCAGACCAACGACTCGCCGAAAGGCTCGATTTTTCTCCCGCATCATAAATGCAATCAAAAAACCTAAGAAACATTGACCGATCACTGCAGAAAAAATGACAAAAATCAAGGTTCGTACGACACTAGTTTGAAAAGCCGGATCATTGAACATGCGCACAAAATTTTCAAAGCCGATGAACCGCAATTGACTTGCTTCAGCACCGGTCAGAGCCAAGTTCGTGAAGGAAAAGATAAAAGTTAAGATAACTGGACCAACAAAAAATATCAGCAGCAAGAGCCAACTGGGAAATAAAAAAATCAACGCTTTTTTACTATTGGACATTTGCTGCTCTCGTTTTAGCGAATTTTCCATTCTTTTCTCCTTTCTTTTTTTAAAGAGAAGAAACGTTAGCCTCCATTCGGATTGTTTGCTGCAATTCCTTCTCTTTATTAATGATTTAGTTAACGGCATCGTCTCCAACGATCCTTGTTACATTGGCGGCATAATCACTAGCTGCTTCTTCCGGTGTCTTGCTGCCAGTGGCAACTGCTTCAACCATTGTTTGGATTTCTACTGAAACATTAGGATATTTGTCATCTGCCGGACGGAAATGAGCATATTGTAAGAAAGAGGTTGCTTGCTCAATAAAAGGTTGCTCCTTATATTCAGCTATTTCTGCTGAATCGTCTCGGACGGTTAAATTCCCTTCAGCGATTGCTCGTGCAGCTTGCTGTTCTTTTCCACCGAGTGCTTGAACTACTCGCCATGAAGCTTCTTTATTTTGTGCTTTTTCAGGAATGGCCCATGTCCAACCTCCGGACATGGTCGTAAATGGCGGTTCACCACCATTTTGTGTAGGCATGGCTGCAAAACCAAAGCGTTCTGTCATATTCTCAACAGGAGTTGCCCCATTTTCGGCCCAGTTGCCGGCACTCCAAAAGCCATCTAGAAGCATACCAACTTCGTCATTAGGAAATTTATCTTGGAACATCACAGATCCGTAATTGCTGTTGATCGCAACGGATAATGATGGTCCTAATTGTTTTTGGTTATACACTTCATCAATGAAAGCCAATGAATCAATGATTCCTTGTGTATTTACTTGCCATTTACGCGTTTCACTATCAAATAATGTATCTTGAGTACCATATAAGAGCATCTGGAAAGTCTGCATGGAAACCGACTCACCATTGGCTTTAGCCACACCTAATCCTAAGGGGATCACATTCTCATCGGAAGCTTTGATTGCTTCAGCTGCCTCAATAATCTCCCCCCAAGTTGTTGGCTGCCAGTCTTCAGGCAGACCGGCTTTCTTAAAGACATTTTTGTTGTACCAAATCCCGCGAGAATCAGAAGTTCCTGGAATGGCATACGTACTACCATCTTCAGCAATGACACCAGCTTTTAAGTTTTCTGTATATTTATCCCATTGATCCCAGTCAGCAACATATTCATCAAGATTGGTTAAGTAACCGGCATTTGCATCAGAATTCAACATAAACGAATCCTCTGCCACTACATCAGGTGCTGTGCTCTCCGATTGCATAGAAAGAGCAACTTTTGAAAAATAGTCTCCCTCACTTGCGGTAATCGGAGAAAGTACGATTTTAATGTCCTCATTTTCTTTCTCAAATTGTGGAATAAATGTTTCTTCCAAATATTGGGTCATTTTATCGTTTTCCCCGGTATTGCGCCAAGTAACCTTTATCTCGGTTTTCCCCTCTGCCCCGTCCCCATTTGACGAGCCGTCGCTGTTCCCACAAGCAGCTAAAACCATTGGTAGTGTCATTAGAGACAGTAATGATACAGCTTTTCTTTTCATCGACATAATCGTTCCTCCTAAATTTTTTCATTTTCTCTTGCTTAAAGTAAGCGCTTTAAATATAGCCTGTTTAGCCATTGTTGAATATCATTATTATTCGTTGAAATATACACTTTTTACTCTTAATATCAAGTTTTGTAGACAACTACAAATAATGATGATTTGACTCAAGCTAATTTATCTCTATAATCAATGTAAACGTTACCAAAAAAAGAAAGGAGCACTTATGAAATCAAAAACATATCGAAAAATATTCTTAACCTTTTTAACGGTAATCATTGCATATACTATTTTTATTATGGTGATTGTCATCAATAATGAAGTTAATCAGCGGAAAACTGAACAAACTACCCAAAGTATTATGACGCTAGAAAACAGTGCTTTTCGCATTGATCACAACTTCGATTTGCCCTCAATTCAATGAAATCTTTAGCAACAAAAGAAAGTATTATACTGTTTTCCCAAAGTACTGAATCTGATTATGCGCTGTTTTCAGCGATGTATGATGAAATTCGTGAAAACTATTTATTAATGAATCAGTTTGAATACTCTATCGGAATCTTGAATCCAGAAAATCATATCATCGTAAGTTCTGACGGCTATTTTGTTTACAATGATTTCTTTTCCTTCTTGAATATAGAAACAAAATCCGGGCTTCTTTCCGAAATGCTGGCAGATGCCAGCTTCAGTTCCTCCATCTTCGAAACCCTTGATCAACGGCTGATCATGCTTCATAAAGAGCAAGTAGAGAATCAGACCCTCTACTTCTTTGCCTACTGGAAAAAAAATGAACTACTGTCTCCAATGAATCAAGGACTACAAGTTATCGATCAACAATATCCTTCTAGTAAGACTAGTTCACCGATACTTACTGATTTTACACAAAATACCATTCAGCATGAGACCCAATCAGATACTATCGTTTTTATAAAAAATTCAGAGGTGCTCCCTTTTGCCAATTATGAATTGACAACCGCGATTCAAAGCAGTTTTCCACTCTCTACAATTTCGTCCTTTCTCCTTCCATTAATGGTTTTGATCGTACTGGGTGCTTTGATCGTCATTTTCTTGAGTAAGCGGATGTACAAACCTTATCTAGAAATATTAGATGAAATCAAAAAGAGTAATGTTGATATTTTAACAGTTGATGATATCAACTTAGCTTTGCACCAGATAATCGAGTCGTCTAGTTCGATCAACCAGCTCCAATCCCCTGTCTCAGAAGAAGTAAAGGAACTATTCTTGAAGAATCTGCTTTACGGAAAATATACGTACAATATGAGCAAGAGTTTACTGCCCACTTTCCATCTTGAAGGCATAGAAAAACGTGGGAGTTTTGCTTTTCTGACCTTCTCAGGCGAGATGGCGGAAGAAGCCACTTTTAATGAAACAGAGATCATTCATGTGCGAAAACAGTTGATCAAGAAAAATCTTCATATCAAGTGTTATGATATCATCAGTTTTTCCGAAAAACACCTTGCCATTCTTTTTTATGATCAGGAATTTTCACAAATCATGAAAGAGATCGATCAATTGAAACTAACAATCGAAGACAGTTTGAACTTAAGAATGACTTACTTGCTATCAAAACCTTTTCATTCTCTTGAACATTTTATCGAAGTCTTTCATGAAACCTGTCAGTGGTCAGATGAATGCAATGGCGAAGATCAGTTCCATCAAATACCGGTTCCAACATCCAATGCTCTTCATAAAATCAATTATACCGTTGATGAGGAACAGTTATTGATCCAATATTTCAAAGTAGATGATTTTGTCCATGCCAGAGAATTATTGCAACAAATCGTGGAGATCAATATTTCCAGCAACCATTCCCTAGGCTTCCTTCAGGAATTTTCAACCGCTCTGATCTTAACAATAAAACGAATTGCTGTGATCAAAGAGATTTCCTATCCTGAATTCTACAATCAAAATAAGAAACAATTTCTTTATTTAAGAAAAGGGTTTTCAGATCCCGATGTGAAAAAAACGATTTTTTCCCTTTTTGACACGCTGATCACTCAGATCGAAACCATGGAAAAAAATAATGGATCCAAAATAGATGAAATCATTCAATATATTAATAGCAACTATTGCAGCGACCTCAGTTTAACAGATATTGCCCAGCAGTTTCATCTAAGTGAAGCCTATTTAAGCCGGTTGATTAAAGAACGACTGTCCATGTCCTTCAAACCATACGTCAATCAACTACGTGTCGAAAAAGCCAAACGTCTGATGAGCGAACAAGAAAGTTCAATCAATGAAATTGCTAGTAAAGTCGGCTTTAAAAATACCAATTCCTTTATTCGGGTATTCAAACAATTTGAAGGGTCGACACCTGGTACTTATCGTACCAATAAAATTCATTAAGCTCTAAAATTCTAATACAAAAAAAACGATCTGAACGAGATTTGACCACTACATTTACGAATTGATTCCCCCAAGAAAATTCGTTCTATTAGTAGTTTTCAAATTTTTCGTTCTGATCGTTCTAATAAAAAGATAAGTTACTTATACAGTCACAGCTGATAATGGATCGCTTCTTGGTACTTTTCAAACAGGGACTGGTTCAATTCATCCCCGCCGTCTAGGTTCGCTGAGTAAAAAATCGGCGGATAGTCGACACCGGCTTCTTTTAGTTTTTGGCAAACTTCAACGATAATCGCATTTAAGATCGTTGCGCCGACTACGGTGGATGTAGGTCCGACTTTTTGTTCTACGTCTGAAATCGTACACGCAGCATCGCCAATCTCCCCATGATTGTCGATGACGATATCCGCCGTTTCAAACAAACGCAAGCCTGATGTATGACGGCTGCTGACTGTTTTCGAATAGGTAAGGTTCGTTAATGCGATGATCTTGACCCCTTTTTCTTTGGCATGAAGCGCCATATCGATGATAACTGGATTTCGCCCAGACACCGAATGCAAGATCAGCACATCGCCTGCTGTAAAGGGCTGGGTCGCCGCCAAGGCACTACCGTAGCCTTCTAAGCGCTCCATTTTACTAGTGAAGGTGATTGGGCTGCGATCAAGCATCAGTTCTCTTCCAAAGATCGCGTTGATCGTCATCATGCCGCCTGCTCGATAATACATCTCTTCGGCTAAGATCCCAGCGTGACTAGCGCCAAAAATGTAGATGGATTTTTTGGTCAAGTTGGCTTGCGTCAGCAATTCAATGGCTTGCTCAATCGCTGGTGCTTCTTTTTCTTCTACAATAGACAATAGTTCTTTTGCTTTTTCAAAGTATTGAAACATTTAAAACCCTCCAAACAGCTTGCCGATCAATTCACCAAGGATGCCCCATAGAGATAAATCGTTCCCACCGAAAATCAAGATCCAGTTTTGAATCGTCGTTGAGAATAACGCTGCAGAGATCCCAACGAGTGCTACCATAACGACAGAAGCTGTGATCGTACCAATAATGGCCCCTCGCAAGCCCCCTTGTCCTTCACCGATCACCGCAGCACCGCCACATTCAAAGAAGCTGGTGATGACTAAAGGAACGATCAAAATGCCAAAGACGTTGGTGGTATTGGCAATCACCACTAAAATCGTTGAGGTGATCATCGCCACGATAAAGCCGATGATTACAGCATTTGGACGGTAGTTGAACAAGATTGGCACATCAAAAGCTGGTTTTGCTCCAGGAACGACTTTTTCTGCGATCCCTTGAAAGGCGGGAATGATTTGGTTGATCAATAGACGTACCCCATACAACATGATCAATAATCCTGCACCGAAGTTCAAGCCAGCATCAACCGCAAACATCACCAAGTTGCCCCCTTCAGGAACTAATACGGGCGCAATCAGACCGATAACGATATTCATCAAAAACATCACTAACGCGCCAGTAATCGATATTTCACGGAAAAACGATAGATTTTCTGGCACTTTCAAATCTTCCGTCGATTTTTCTTTGTTTCCGACCCGTTTTGCAACAAAGCCTGAAACCAATGACAAGATCCCCGTTGGATGACCGATCAAGAATGAATCATCGCCTGTGGCATCCCACACATATTTACGCATGATCCATGGCATGAAGGACCAGTAACAAGCAGATAGAACCGCCCCTAAGATCAACAGTGGGATTCCGGTAAGTCCGCCTTCAACGCCCCCAGCGACGATGACGAATGGGAACCACCACAACATGTGACCGGTGAGGAAAATCGTCTTCACAGGTGTAAAGCGAGCAATCAATAAATGAATGATCAGGCCGAAAAACATCGCTAAACCAACTGTTCCGCCGTATTCTGCCGTAAAGGTGATGTCAGAGAGTCCATCTGACACAGCAACGCCTAATTGGGTTTGAACCGCAGCATTGATCGGTGCGATCGTTCCCACCAACATGTTTACCCCAGCCGTCAATGCCACCATCCCGAAGGAAGCTGTTAAGGTTCCTTTAACAACTTCTGCAAAAGGTTTTCTTTGTACCAATAACCCAATCATGGCAATAATCCCCAATAGGACTGGCGGATTTTTTAAAATATAATCCGTGACAAAATTCATGATTATCCCTCTCTTTCAGCTAAAAATTTTTCCATTTGCTGTTTGACTTCTTCTTTATCCATATACTTTTTGATTGGATAAACGGGTGCTTTCACGGATGCTTTTAACTCATTCAATAATTCATTACTCGTAAAATAGACATCTGCTGGTGTCGCTTTTGCCGTTGATAAATCAGTATTCTCGGCAGTTGCCGTCAACCCTAACTCTTTGATCACCTTATCGATCGTCATCTTCAATACCATTGAGCTTCCTACACCAAATCCACATACTGCTAAAATTTTCATATTCTTTTCCTCCTAATGGAATAATTGACAAATTTGTTCCCGATCGCCGTTTAATATCACGTTGTATTTTTCTTCATCCATAAAGATCGCCATGATCTCTTTCAAGCTTTCTAGATGGCTTTCACTATCTGCGGCGGCTAAGACAAGAAATATCCGCACCGGTTTGCCCTCAAGATCGATGGGCTGTTTCGTTACTAAAAGGCTCATACTTTGCTCCAAAACCCCTTCTCCAGGACGGGCATGCATCAGCGCAAAGTAATCCGCCAACACCATGTAAGGACCATTTTCTTCCACGCTTTGAATCATCGCTTCGATGTATTCTGACGTGATCAGCGCTTCATCGAGCAAGGGCTGACTGGCTAATTTTACGGCTGAGCGCCAATCTGCCACTGTCTCATCCGTCTGTATATGCTTCTCAGGCAAATAATCCTTCACTTTCATTCTGATTTAACCTCCAACATTTTTGATAGGAACCATTCTTTGTTTTCGATTCCTTGCATGATCAATTTCATCATTGGTTCCACCTTTTGCGTCTCATCCTCTCGGATCATCAATAAAATAATGATGTCCGCTTTTTGGTTGCCCCATTCTACTGGCTGATCCAAAAGCAGGATCGAGATCGCTGTTTTTTCGACATAATTCGGATTGCCATGAGGGATGGCAAAGCCATTATCTAAATAGGTTGATTGTAGCTGCTCTCTTTCAATGACGGATTGCTGAAACTGCGCTTTTCGTTTTTCATCACTAAAAGGGGTTTGTTCGATCAAAAAATTGATGGCTTCTGTTTTACTGGCAAATCGCTCGAAAAAGACGGTTGGCTGGATCATCGATTGGGCTTGAAGAAGTAAACCATTTTGATCGACCACCGCCTCATTATCGATGACTAAATCGATGTAGTGATTCATGATCCGCTTCATGTCGCGATTGGTCACCATAGGCGAGATCCGCACCACAGGTTTTTGAATCCCTACGAGATCGATGGTTGAAATAATAAAATCGATCGCCGAAATGTCCATCTGCTTTAATTTTTCTACTGAAACGGTTTCGATACTGTCGATCTCAGGTAGAATGCGACGGATTTTCGCAGAGACAAATGAGCTAGTGCCGACGCCATTGGGACAGACAAAAATGATTTTGTTCATGCGGCGCATTCGTTCGATTGCTGCTTGAAAATGGATTGTGACAAATCCGATCTCATCATCAGAGATCCCCACTTGATACGCTTTCAAGAAATCATGAAGCGAGAACCAGACCACGCCATACAAGGCAGGATAGTTTTGTTTGATTTCTTCTAACAAAGGGTTGATGACTGTGGTTTGCGCTTCGATCCGCAGCAGTAGTTGATACAGATGGATCGTCACATCTTCTTCCAAACGATTGTCTTGGGTCAAGTCGGTGCCTAAGCCTTCGCTGATCTTTTGAATCAAGTTACGCACTTTTCCCCGAAAGACGAAAGGAACTTTTTCACTTTTCATAAAAAATTTCAAGCCGCTACCGACAATCAGGTAGGTTAGATATTGCACTTCTTTTGGTGAAAATTGATAAATGTGTTGTTCTTCGATTTCTTTCAGTAGCTCATAGACTAACGGATATTTGTCGAACTCCAAAAACAGCTTCCCCACTTGGCGGTTTTCTTCAATCACTAAGTTTTCCGCATGACTCGCCCGCTCGATCAGCAGCACGATGGAAAGGACGATACTTTGAATATAGCTGTCGGGCATTTCTACTTGTTTTTCCACTAACGCTCGACGAAAGGCCTGATTTACTTCCTGGTATTTCTCAGGTTCCACCAACAAGGAAAACGCCGCTGGTTGATCCAGCATCATTAAGCAAAAGCGTTTGAGCACTCGATGGATCTGGGATTCACTTCCTTCAAAAAATGTACCTGAATTATCAAATCTCAGACGTAAGCTTTCTTTTTGAAACAGCTCTTTTAAATAAGAAATATCTTTGGCAATACTGCTGCGGGAAACGAAATAATCCTCTGCTAACTGCTGATAGCTGAGGTGCTCGCCAGCAATCAACCGTTTAAAAATCAAAATCCTTCGTTCCGATGTCCCCGAATAATTCATTTTCATACGCTCACCCTCTACATCTATTTTATTGCTACTGTACCAAATTAGAAGGCTAATTGTTAGATTAAAGAATGATTAAAAGGAGTGTACACTTTGATTTTTAAGGCTCCTGAAGGCATTTTATAACAATTTCAAGGCGCTTTTTTTCACAATCTGCCGCCTTTCTCTTATAATTAAGCTAGGATTTATATAGGAGGAGATAACATGAAATGGCGTGGGGGTAGACAAAGCAGCAATGTCGATGATCGAACGGGGCGATCATCTGGCTCAGGTGGGATGTTGGCTGCTGGTGGCGGGATCGGTACGGTGATCATCGCTGTTTTATTTTTCCTGTTTAGCGGTGGTGATTTAAATTCGCTGCCGGATGTCTTGGGTGGCAGCGGACAAGCAGCCAATTACCAGACAGAAAATGTGGGCACCAGTGAGTACACGGAAGAAAAAGAGTTTTCCGCAGTCGTGTTCGGCTATTTAGAAGATTACTGGCAAGACGTTTTTCAAGAGCGGCAAGAAACCTATCAAGACCCAACACTCGTATTATTTACGGGAAGTGTCCAGTCGGCATGCGGCTATGCCACGTCACAGGTTGGTCCGTTTTATTGCCCAGCAGATGAGAATGTGTACCTTGATCTGAGTTTTGCCAATGAGCTTTCTGATAAATATGGCGCAAGCGGCGACTTTGCAATGGCCTATGTCATCGCCCATGAAGTCGGTCATCATGTGCAAAATGAGCTGGGGATCACCCAACAATTGGACAAAATCCGCCAGCAAGTTTCAGAGAAGGAGTACAACCAGTACAGCGTTCGCTTGGAGTTGCAAGCTGACTACTTAGCTGGTACCTTTGCGAAATATTTGCAAGGCGAAACCTATCAAGGACAGCCGATTTTAGAAGCTGGCGATATTCAAGAAGCGATCACGGCTGCCAATGCCATCGGGGATGATACGCTGCAAAAAGAATACCAAGGCTATGTTGTTCCAGATAGTTTTACACACGGCACATCGCAGCAGCGCGTGGACTGGTTTAACCGTGGCTATCATTATGGTGACTTAGCACATGGCGACACCTTCAATGTCGATAGCCTTGATTTGAGCAAGTAGCTTTAACTAAAAAATCACTCCGAAACAGCATGAACCGCCTGCTGCTTCGGAGTGATTTTAGGTTCTTGTTGTCCCTTCAAGCCTTTTGGTGAAGGGATGCTTTACGCTTTCTTAACTTTCGCAATGATTTTTTCGCAAAAACGTGCCTGCTTCGTCATACTTTTTTCACATTTCGAGACTATTATATAAGCATACCAACAAACAACCCTAACACTTTTTCATTTTTACTCCTTTGCCTGTCAGTCCCCGCTGACAGGCTCTTTTTTGTCTTTTGATTGTTGTGCTCAGACCTGCAAGTCTTTGCGCTCGTAACGGTAAAAGGTGCCAAAGAAACACAATACACCGATCAGCAGGACCCATAGGACTGATGTGGCGCCGTTATCCATGAGTTGGACGGGTAATGCCATCCGCACAGGCGAAAGTCCTGCCAGCCATTCCAATTTATCGTAGAGTTCCCCCACGATGCCGAGCAAATACAGCCCGAACACGCAGCCTAAGCCGACACTTGCGGTTTGTTTGCTGGAACGCAAGATCGTGGATAAAAAGAAACCTAGACAGAGGAAGAAGACTAAGACACCATACTCGGCAACGAAGATTTTGCTGATTTCTTCTATAAAAGAGGACAGGTCGTCTCCTGGTAGTTTGAATAGAGCAAACGAGGCCAGACTACTGCCATAGGCAATCAGCCAAAAGCCAGTCAGCAGCAACAATCGGGCGAGGAACTTCCACCCAACGATTTCTCTACGGCTAATAGGCTGAGCATATAAATACTCGATCGTTCCTTCTGATTCTTCAGTGATCAGACTGTTCAAGCCTAAAAGCATCCCATAAATACACGCGGCGATAAATAAGTATTGAAAGTAGTACCCGAAAAAGCCTGTCGGTGAAACCAAGCTTGAGGGTCCTGTCAGTTGGATGTTAAAGATGCTTAGTAATTCTGGGCTGAAAGAGCCCAACATCTGGTCTAAGGACGTTTTCATTTCTGGCGTGATCATTTGAGGATAGATAGCCGTAAATGCAAAAATGATTGCTGCAAAAAGGATCGTCCAGACCAGCCAGCCTTTGAAGGTATTTTTAAGGTCGATTTTCATTAAAGTCATTTTTGAGAACCTCCTTCATAGAGCAGCATAAATTGCTGTTCAAGGGTTGGGTGTTCGATCGTGAACTCTTTAATGGCAGGATTGGTTAAAAAATGTGCCAGCTGATTCATGTCCCCTTGATAGAAAAAACGCAAGCTGTGTGATTCCTGAGCAAGAACTTGCACGTTTTCCAAGCCGGCTAATGAGAGGCTCCCCTCATTCGTGAGCGTTACAACTTTGCCGAAATTTTCTTCCTCACTCAGTTCTTTCACGGTGATGATCTGTCCTTCACGAATAAAGGCGGTCCGATGGGCATAGGTCTGAATTTCATGCAAATCATGGCTAGATAGAAAAATCGTCATCCCCTGTTTGTTTCTTCTAAGGAGCTCTTCAAACAGCCGTTTTTGAATCAAGGGATCTAAGCCATTGGTCGGTTCATCTAAAATCAACATTCTCGGTTGTGCAATCAAGGCGCTCGCAAGCCCGACTTTTTTCTTGTTGCCCAAAGAAAGTTCTGCGATCGATTTGTTTGGATCAATTTGAAAAAGCTCCATCAAATTCTGAATCTCTTTTTTTGGCTGCTTGACTTGATGAAAATCTGCCGTAAATGCCAGCAATTCTGCTGTCGTCATTTTTGAATAAAACCGTACATCACTGGAAACATATCCAGTAAACGTTTTGATTTCTTTGGCTTCTTGTTGGCAATCTCGTCCAAAAATCGCCGCATGCCCTGCATCCGGTTTAATAAAATTCAACAATACTTTGATGGTCGTTGATTTTCCCGCACCATTTGGTCCGATAAAGCCAAAAATCTCTCCTTCTGCCACTTGCAATGATACATTCTCGATGGCGTACTTCTTGTTGTATTGTTTGCTTAATCCGTTGATCGTAATGGCATCCATCCTGTCCCCTCCTTGTACTGCTTTGATGCCATCAGTGTAGCCTTATTTCGTGTTTCCGTCAATCAAAGATCTAAAAGGGTTCCGCTGGAATGTTTTACGAAAATCATCAAAAGATTGACACACTTCTATTACTTTCTTTTCCGATATTTTTCACATTTTCCCGCTATTATCAATACATACCAACAAACAACCCTAACACTTTTTCATTTTTACTCCTATCCCGCCAGTCTCCGCTGGCGGGCTCCTTTTTTTTATCGGCAAAAAAACGCAGACCTAGCAGCAACTGGCTTTAGCAAATGTAGCACTCGCTAAAGTCAATTGACTGACTGTCCTGCGTTTTTTGTCTCGATCATTTATGGGACCGGATGAATCAGAGTTGATTCATCCGTCCCACTTTCATTATTGACAATGAGTCCGTTTTTTTAAGTTTTCATGTGTTGATTTGTTAACGAAACGGATTGTAGAAGCGTCCGCCATTAAGGACCATCAAGAACAATCCAAGTGCAACGATCAAGCAAACGACTGCAATCGCCAAGAGATCTTTGCCTTGGATCGGCTTAGCTTTCAGCCAGGTACGCTGCTTATGCTTGCCAAACCTTCTTAGCTCCATGGCAGCAGAAATATGGTCGATCCGTTCCAAGCTGGAAAAAATCAAAGGAATCGCGATCGCGACATTGCCTGCCACTCGTTTGCGCAAAGGTGCTTTTTTAGAAAGCTCCACGCCACGTGCTTGCTGCGCTTTGGCAATGGTTCGAAAATCCTCTTGAATATCAGGGATGTAACGCAAAGCCAGTGCGACTGCATAGGCGATCTTGTAGGAAATCCCGATGCGGTTGATACTGGACGCCAACTCGCTTGGATTAGTGGTAAACAGGAAAATCAACCCTGGCGGAATCGTGACAAAATATTTGATCAACAGATTCAACTCATAAAACACTTGCTCTTGGGTCAATGTATACCGACCGATCCCTTCGAAAATCACGTGGCGCGTCCCATAGATCTCCACCCCGTATTCTGGAGCGAAAAGATAGACCGCCACCAAATTCAAAATCGAAAAGAAGATGATAAATTTCAACACAAAAGCGATATCTCGGTAGCGAATTCCAGCACTGGCAAATAGAAAGACCGAAAACAATGCCAGTCCAATAAGAAAACGCGTATCATAAGAGATCATCCCGATAACGGATAGCAGCAAAAAACAAATCAGTTTTGCGGCACCGCTTAATTGGTGGATCCACGTTTTGCGGTCAAGATAGCCGATTAGATTACTCTCCATCGTGTCCCTCCTTCTCGCTGGCAATGAAGGCGGCAGTAAAAGCGGCGGGATCTGTCAGCTGGTTAAGGGTCGCCAGTGTGTACAAGCTGGTTTCTTTGAGGTTCGCGGCACTCACCACTTGTTTGTCTGCTAAAACAACTTCTGGCGGTGCGTCCAGCAAAATCGTTCCTTGCGTCAAAACGATCGTCCGCTGTGTATACTCCAACATCAGGTGCATATCGTGGGTGATCATAACGATCGTTAATCCCCGCTGGTTCAACTCCTGTAAGAATTGCATCATTTCGGTGTAATGGCGATAGTCTTGTCCTGCTGTTGGCTCATCCAATAAAATGAGTTCAGGATCTAAGACGAGGATCGCTGCAATGGCGGCTCGGCGTTTTTGCCCATGACTTAGTGCCGACAATGGCCATGAGCGAAACGGATAAAGACCACAAATTTTCAAGGTCTGATGAACTTTTTCTGTGATTTCAGCCTCTGGGACATTTCGGTTGCGCAAGCCTAAGGCAACTTCGTCAAACAGGAAGTTTTTTGACAGCATTTGATTGCTGTTTTGCAAAACATACCCGATTTTTTGCGCTCGTTCTTTGATGGAATCATTGCCCATGTCTGTTCCTTGCCAAAGCAACTTGCCAGAAGTCGGTGTCAAAAAGCCGGTAATCAAATGGGACAAGGTCGATTTTCCTGCGCCATTATGCCCAACCAAACTAATCATTTCTCCTTGATGGATGGTAAAATCCAGTGCCTGCAAGATTGGTTTGCCCACTTGGTAAGAAAACGATAAATTCTTCGCTTCCAACAACGGCGGCTGTTGGCTAGGAAGTGCCGATTTCGGATATTCCTTTTGAAACCTAGTCAGTTTTTCGGCAATCTCAGGTGATGCAAATGCTTCTACCGCGACCAAATCAGCAGCATCGGTCACAGGAACCCCCGCTTTTTTTAAGGCGGCTAAATACAGTGGTTCACGAATGCCCACTTGCTGCAGCATGTCCGTTTTTAATAGTTCATTCGGTGTACTGTCGGCAATGATGCGGCCTTCTTCCATCACGATGATGCGATCGACAGCGGCGGCTAACACTTCTTCTAAGCGATGTTCGATGATGATGGTGGTAAAACGCTTCTCTTGATACAGCTGGTCGATCATTTTGATGGCTTCCACACCTGTTTGCGGATCTAAGTTGGCTAGCGGCTCATCAAACAGTAGAATCGGTGTTTCATCGATCAAAACACCTGCCATTGAAACACGCTGCTTTTGGCCACCCGATAATTCCTGCGGTTTTTTTGCCAAATGATCCATTAAGTCGGTCTTTTCTGCCCAAACGCGCAGCGCCTCCTGCATCACAGCTTGACTACGCTGATCGTTTTCCAAGGAAAACACGATATCTTCTGCTACGGTCAAGCCTACAAATTGGCTATCGGTGTCTTGCAGCACCGTGCCGACGGTCAAAGACAGCTCGTAGATGGAAGCTTGCCCAAAGGCATTGGTACCGATCGTCAATGCTCCGGTACTACTACCTTCGTCATTTTGCGGGATCAAACCGTTCAAACATTTTCCTAATGTACTTTTGCCAGAACCGCTAGCACCGACGATCAGGACTTTTTCTCCTTCATAGATCGTTAGATCGATGTTTTTCAAGGTCGGTTCCGCTTGTGCATCATATTGGAAAGAAAAATTCGTAAATTGAATGATTTTTTGTTTCATTTTTTAGCCTTCACACATTTCTTTGTTTAGGATTCCTTGCTCAAGCTGCCTTTTTTGGTTTTGGTTTGGGCATAGGCTTTTAGCAGGATCACTCCGATTATCCCAGTTACGACTGTGTTGGTCAATCCCGCAATGACTCCTTGCGCAAAGACTTTGTTCGCTGGTTCGCCATAGATCAAAATATCACCGATTGGGGCAATGATCACCCAGACGACCAAATTTGCGATCGATTCGCCAATCAAGAAGGTCCGAATTTCTTTAGCGCCAAAGGTTCCTTGCTGGATTGGAATCCAACGAGTCAAAAGTCCGAAGAACACCCCTAAGATCCCTGAGGCGGCGATCCAAGACCACCATGGACCATAAGTCGTCAAATCTCCTAGGGCATGGCCGATAAAGCCCGCTAAACCAGCAACGATTGGACCGTAGACAACGCCTAATAGTGCCAAGAAAGGATAGGCTGTGGCGATATCTGTATTTGGAAAACCAGTTGGAATCGTGACGAAACGTTTTAAGACGAAAAAGACGGCAGCACCGATTCCGATAGCAACAATGTGTTTTACTGTAAATTTTGATTGATTCATTTTTCATTTCTCCTTTTTTTGAGGGTAATTTTCCAATTCGTGCCAGTCCCGATTTTATAGGTTTCAGCAAATGAAGCCAAGTTGAGCCCTAAACCAATATTCAATAGGGAATTGACATATAAGACAGGTTCATTTTCCGACACTTGCGCAAAAGAGCGTCCGAAGCGCACTTCTTCTTGATAACGCAGCGTATCTTGGTAATAAATACTGACGAGCAGCGGCTCATTGTACTGTACCTGCCATTGCTTAAAGAACGTATGGGGAATATTCGTCCACAACGAACCAAAACGAATATCAAGAATATCGATCGTGCCAGTGATCGTTTCTGCTGTTTGGCTTGGCTTTTCAATGGCAAAGACTTGGATCGCTTTTTTAGGTTCGGGTGTTCCTAGCTCATCAAAGCTGATGGCGCCACTGGCGAGACGCGCGGCGTTATACATATAAACATCCCGACCATGAAATGTATGGCTTTCGGCTGATCCTGCCAACCGCTCAGTTGCCTCATTGATCACCCGTAGTTCAGTGATTCCGATATAAGTCGCTAAATAAGTCAGTGTGCCATTATCTGGTGTCAAAACCAACTGTCCGGTCGCCAACTTGGCAACCACACTTCGTCGATCAGACCCTACGCCAGGATCGACCACTGAAACAAAGACCGTTCCTGCCGGCCAATAGGTGACGCTTTGCAGCAGACGATAGCTGGCATCATGAATGTTGTATGGCTCGATCTCATGAGTCAAATCAGCAATGACCAGCTCCGGTGCCACTTGATAAGCTACCCCGTACATCGCATTAACCGCTCCATCTTGCAAACCAAAATCGGTTTGAACCACTAATTTGTGCATTTTTCTCTCCTCCCAACAACCTTTCTCCTTTTTAACAAAACCTGCGCTTGAAACAGCTGACCGTGCAGACACAAAAAAAGCCCTTAGCCAAAGCTAAGGGCATCACCTGCGGTACCACCTTAATCTGCAAAACCTTCACAGGCTTCACCTCATTCAGTACCCGAAAACACTCGGAGACTGTCGCTTGTTAACGGGGCAACCGTATTTTCCTAATTAGTCAGAAAATCCGCTCCAAAGTCATTTTCAAATCATTCGTTGTCGTTCCTTCCCACCTACCGGAACTCTCTGCTAGACAACTTCCTTGATTCTACTTTCTTTTTCATCGCGTTTGCATTTTGTTTCATTTAAATTATCAAAGCTTGTGCCTTTTGTCAATTCTCTTTTAAGAAAAAATTCAAACAGAAGGCATAATTTGTCAAAAGATTCACGCAATTCCTAAATTTCGCTCGAAAATTCTTCATATTTTCTCGGTATGATACTTGTATACCAACAAACAACCCTAACACTTTTTCATTTTTACTCCTTCCCGCCAGTCCCCGCTGGCGGGCTCCTTTTTGTCTTCTGACTGTTTTACATGGTTTCACTTTTTCTTGGCGATTTCTTCTCAGAATTCTGTTTGATTCGTCAACTTTTTTTCACATTTTCACGCTATTATAAATGCATACCAACAAACAACCCTAACACTTTTTCATTTTTACTCCTATCCCGTCAGTCCCCGCTGGCGGGCTCCTTTTTGTCTTCTGATTGTTTTATCTAGTTTCACTTTTTCTTGGCGATTTCTTCTCAGAATTCTGTTTGATTCGTCAATTTTTTTTCACATTTACACGCTATTATAAATGCATACCAACAAACAACCCTAACACTTTTTCATTTTTACTCCTATCCCGCCAGTCCCCGCTGGCGGGCTCCTTTTTGTGAGATTGGACTTGCATTTCTTCCTAGAAAGGATTATCTTTATCTTATGCGGAAGTGGCGGAATGGCAGACGCGCACGCTTCAGGCGCGTGTGAGTTTATCTCGTGTGGGTTCAACTCCCATCTTCCGCATTTAGCAGTTCAGCTTTCTGAACTGCTTTTTTTGTTGCAAAAAGCGCATGTTCATCGAATAAACATGCGCTCTTCATTCAGCTATTTTTCTCCTTATTCACTGACATAGGCGGTGCGGAAAAAGAAATGCGCGCCATAGGCTGGGAATTGGATGTCTTTTACATTTGATTTGATCAGATAATTTGAAGCACTCTGGTATAGAGGGACTTGCGCAGCATCTTGTTCCAACAAAATTTCTTCTGCCGCTTTGTAATCTTCAAAATATTGATCGGGGTCATTGGCATGAACGGTGCGAGCATCTTCCGTCAATGCCGTATATTCTTCGTTGACATAGCCGCCGTAGTTAAAGGAAGCGCCATTTTTGTATAAGATAAAGAACATATCCATGTCACTACTTCCAGCGATCCAGCCAGAAACGGAAAGCTCGTAATCACTATTTGCTCTTGATTGATTCAAGCTGGCACGTGGCTGTTTGTTGATGGAGATCGACAAGCCTGGCAAGTTTTCTTGCAGTTGGCTTTGCAAGTACTCCCCGATTTTTTGACCATTGTCATCATCTGTCACTAATAAACGCAACGTCGTACTTTCGCCAATTTCCGCTTGGGCTTTTTCCCACTCTTCCTTGGCCGCCTCTAAATCATACAAGTTGTAATCACCGCTATATGCTCGAAAATCTTCGCCAGTATTTGGATTCGTAGCTAAGCCGGTGGGGACCAGCCCGTTTAAAACTTTCGCTCCATCGTTCAACACATTATCCACGAGACTTTCTTTGTCGATCGCCAACGCGATCGCTTTACGCACATGAACATTTGCCAAGGCATCGTTGGCCGTTTTGTTAAAGTCTAAGAAAAAGTTCGCAACATCATTTTGCGTAACTAGCTCTTCATTGTCTCCATATTGTTGAACGTAGATCCCACTGATTTTTTGCAAATCCAGGTCGCCGCTTTCAAACAATTGGATCCCAGTATTTTCTTCTTTGATGGTGGAGCCTTTGATCTCCTCCAATTGAACGACATCAGCATCATAGTATTGGTCATTTTTCACCAATGTCCACTCATCCCCAGTCTGTTGCCAATCGGTCAAGGTAAAGGGACCAGAATACAGCAAATCTTCACTTGTACGAGCATAGGTATCACCTTTTTCTTCAACAAAGGCTTGGTTTTGCGGTGCCAACCAGCCGATGGAAATCAAGGATAAAAAGGATGGCTGTGGCTGCTCCAACTGCACGATAAAGGTCGCGTCATCTGGGGTCTCCAGACCAATCGTTTCTATATCAGCATTGCCTTCACGAATGTCTTTACTATTAACTACATTATCTAACAAATAGGCGTTAGGTCCCATCGTTGCTGGATCGACTAACTTTTTCCACGCATAAGCAAAGTCAGCTGAAGTGATCGCTTCGCCATTGCTCCACTTCGCATCCTCTCGCAAGGTAAAGGTATAGGTTTTGCCATCTTCACTGATTTCGACTCCTTCTGCCAAGCCCGGAACTGGTTCACTGTTTTCATCGAAACGGTAAAGCCCTTCGAATAAATGTTGAACGATGGTAAATGTTGCTTTATCCGTCGTTTGAGTCGTATCGAGAGTCGTCAGCTCAGCCGGTAGACTCACCGCAATCGCTTGATTCGGCGCTCCGTTAGTTTCAGCCTCTGATCCCTCGGTATTTCCTGTTGTCGTGCAGCCGGAAAGGGTCAACCCAATCACTCCTGCTGCAACCAATAAACGCTTCTTCCAGATCATTTCCATTCTTCCTCCTATGTGATTGCGCAACCAACGCAAGTGTTTTTCATGACGGCAAAAAACGCATTCATCGATAAAAAGAAAAAACCTCATCCCTTTGCTTATCAATTTTGACAAACAAAGGGACGAGATTTTCGTGTTACCACCCTTTTTCGCACCATCCTCACAAATGGCACCTCAACAGTACGCTAAGATACTTGGCACGATAACGGCTGCTTTCCGTCTGATTTGCGTGAACAAATCAGATCACTCAGAGCTCATCTTCACTTTTTTTCTGCTGCCCTTTCTCACCATCCGGGTTCTCTTCTAACAGATTCCAAAGCTACTCTTCTCTTCATCGTCTTTCTTTTTATCTAAAAAACAGGTAAATGACGTTTTTTTGTCTATTTCATGATTGTTATAAAGTATACTATTGGTGTTTTTGGAAGTCAACAAGAATTGCGAATATTCAGTTTTTTATGATTTTTCTGGCAGACCTTTTTTTGCATCTTGCTTGCCTTTCATCACGTTCTTCTCTAGGATAAGAACTAGATAAGCTGTTCTCATTTGTAAAAAGGAGTGTGCCAAAATGAAATTAGCAGAAGCGTTACTTTTAAGACGGGATTTGAACAATCGTCTGTTTCAATTACGTAACGAGATCTCTAGCAGTGTGTTAGTCCAAGAAGGCGATACCTTGGATCGTAGTATCACAGAATTGTTCAAGGAATACGATGAGATCAATCAACAATATTCAGAATTAGTCGTTGCCATCAATCGGAAAAATGCGACTGCCTCTTTAGCAGATAGTGCGTTATTGCTGATGGAAGCACTAGAACAGCGAGAACAGCTGCGCCGCAAGCATGCACTGCTAACGCAAGCACTGGATGAAACCAAAGCAGCTCCCCGAATAGGTCGCAACGAAATTCGACTGGTGCGTACGATCGATACAAAAACGCTAACGGAGCAATTGAATGCGACCGCCAAGCAGCTGCGAGAATTAGATGGAAAGATCCAACAAACCAACTGGCTGGTCGATCTTTAATCAATATGGGTGGGTGTCAAAGGCGAGCACAAAGCAGGTACAGGCTGATATGTACACTATGGAACGTCTGGCAGAGACGTAAACGTAACAACCACTGCTTACGAATCACAATCGTAGCAATCACATTGTATTTTTTAGCGACCACGTGCTGATTTGACTGGATGGGAAAACCCTCTTCTTTTTTGAGAAGAGGGTTGTTTTTATCGTATCCAGTCGTACATGGAGGCGGCTCTTTTACTGCGAAGCCTGCTGCTTGTTACTCACAGCGGAAGGACGCGCCAGAAACGCTTGCCCTTTCTCACTGCTCCAAAACTCCTTCATCAATGCCGTCAATCCCTCTTTGTTTTGATTGGCTCCGAAGAAAGGGCTGTCGGGTTCTAACATGATGCCATTAGCTAAAGCACCGATAGGAAAGGGATCAAAACCGAAAGCGGCAACGATTTCGTCTGTCTGATCGAGGGCGGTTTGGTCATCACCAGCAATGGCGATGGCTTTTTTGGTAGTTCCTTGAGCAGCCGTTCTCGTCAGCAAGGATTCCTCTTGGATGTCGTGGTACCCCATATGATTGAATCCTTTGACTACTTTACTTTGGGAAAAATAGCGTTGCACACGTTCCGAAGAAGTCTGCTCGATGGATGAGTATTCTGTTTCTTTGCCATCGACTTCCCACCAATAATTCATGGCATCGATCACTAGCTTGCCAGCCAATGCTTCTGCCGGCAGCTGTTGGTACTTACTCAATGGGATTGCCAAAATGATCGTTTGAGCTTCCGCCATCACTTCAGCGGCATTTTTTGCGATCGCTCCCGGAGCCAACACAGAAACGGACAAGGCGATTTTTTCTGCTGGCTTCGTACTGGCGATCAAGACCCGATAGCCCGCCTGGGCACCAAGATTTGCGAGCGCTAAGCCTAACTTGCCTGCGCCTAAAATACCGATGGTTTTAGGCATTGCCATCACCTGCTGCCAACAATTCTTTCACCCGTGGAATCACTTTGGTTCCATACAATTCAATCGTTTTGAAACGGTCTTTTTGCAGTTGTCCGCCAGTACCGTATACCAGATCAAAGCGTTCTACTCCGACTTGCGGCATCATACGAGCGATTTTTTGCGCCACGGTTTCTGGACTGCCTACATAATAAGACCCATGTTCGACTTCAAAGTCAAAGCGCTCTTTGCTCATGGCTGGCCAGCCGCGATCAAGACCGATTTTGTCCATGCTCTTTTTGATGTAATTCCAGCCGATTTCATAGGCTTCTTCGTCGGTATCGGCGATCACACCATGAGAGTGCATGCCGATTGGCAAAATCGGTTGCCCTAGTTGCTGCGCTGCCTTTTTATATAGGTCAACATAGGGCGCAAAACGAGCGGGTTCGCCACCGATGATCGCTAACATAACAGGAAACCCATAACGGACGGCACGAATGATCGATTCAGGGGTTCCACCGACACCCACATAGGTATCTAGTTGATGCCCCTCAATTTTTGGAAAAACGTCGGCATGTTTTAAGGATTGCGTAAACTTGCCTTCCCAAGTTAATGGTTTGCCTTTTCTCAATTCACTGAACATTGCTGTTTTTTCTTCAAATAGTTCTTCATAATCTTGCAAGTCATAGCCGAATAGAGGAAATGATTCAGTAAAAGATCCTCGTCCCAGCATGATTTGTGCGCGACCGTTCGACAACGCATCAACGGTCGCGAACCGTTCGTAGACCCGCACGGGATCATCCGAACTCAAGACAGTTACACCGGTACCTAATTTGATGGTTTTGGTAACCATTGCTAAAGCCGCTAGTACCGTATCAGGACTTGAGATCGAATATTCTTCCCGATGGTGCTCCCCTAAGGCAATGACATCGATGCCGACTTCATCGGCTAATTTTCCTTCCGCTACGATATTGCGCAACGATTCGCTGTAACTGATCCGTTCTTTCGTTGTATCATCAAAGGCTAGATCGCCAAAAGTATCTAACCCAAATTCAAGATTTCTATGATTGATGGTCATTTTCTTTTCCTCATTTCTCATTACTGATTCTCTGTTCTCACTATAACAAGGAACAAAAAAAGTTGCGAACAATATGCTTACTTTTTGTAAGTTAACGATTTTAAAGCGAAAAAAAACACTTTCCCGAACAAAAATTCAGGAAAGTGTTTGGTCTTTAAAGATAGATCCCCTTATGATGGAGATTCACTAAGCATTCTTCCAAGTATGCTTCATCATGTTCTGGATAGATCGGCGTAGTCAAAGGAACAGCTTGAACGGAGGGTTCCAGCGGCAGATTTTTGCCACGATACGCTGGATCGTACCATTCAGGTGCTGGCCGATAGCCTCGACGAGTCATTTCATCCAGCACTAACTGATGGTATTGAAACAATTTATAGGGTGGATGAGTAAAAACGTAATCGACGGTTGCATGCTTCTTGCCCCAGCCTAACCCTCGTAAGGCTGCTGCTTCACGATGCTGGCCTAACAGCTGCTGCCGAGGCAAAGCAGGTATCAGTGCTTCATGCCATAAGCGCATCGGTTCAGCCTCCTTTATTCTGCGTCTTGGCTGATGAAATTGTCTTGATTTTCAATAACGATCTTGCCGACCGCATGATGTGTCTCACTCAATGCGTGGGCATCGTAAATTCCTTGTGCCGTCAATGGGAAGGTTGCACCGATGACACTGGTGACTTTTTCTGCTTCGATCAGCTCTGTCAATTCTGCCAATTGTTTGCCGTTGGTTCGTAACCAAACTGCTTTGGCGAAGATGTCTTTTTCTTTTGCCAAGTCTTCGTCTTCAATACTCAAAATCGAGATCAGACGGCCCTTAGGTTTTAAGACAGTGAAACTTTTCTTCTGGGTGTCGCCCCCCATCGTATCAAAGACCAAATCGATGTCTTGCAAGACTTCTTCAAAATCTGTCGTGTGGTAATCGATGATCTCATCGGCACCAAGTTTTTTTAATAACTCATGGTTACGAGGACTAGCCGTCGTGATGACGTAAGCGCCAGCTGCTTTTGCTAGTTGGATCGCATAGGTACCAACTCCGCCTGCTCCGGCATGGATCAAGACTTTTTCCCCTTCTTTTAAACGACCGTGTTCAAACAACGCTTGGTAAGCAGTCAAACCAGCTAATGGCACTGCAGCTGCTTCTGCGTAGTTTTGGTTTTCTGGTTTAATCGCTGCTAACTCAGCATCCACGATGGCATAATCAGCATACGTCCCAAAACGAGTCGTTTCAGGGCGGGCATAGATTGCATCACCAACTTTGAATTCTGTCACGTCAGCGCCTATTTCTACGATATCCCCTGCGACATCCCATCCTAAAATAATTGGGAAGTCCCATGGAAACATTTGTTTCAAATAGCCTTCTCTTAATTTCCAATCGATTGGGTTGATGGATGTTGCGGCAACTTTGACTAATAATTGATTTGCTTTTAATTCTGGTAATTGGACCGTTGCTTCTTTTAATTGGTCTTTTCCACCATAGGCTTCAATAACGACAGCACGTGTTTCCATTGATGCTTCACTCCTTACATTCATTCTTCATCAAAGAGAGGTTCCTGTTTTTCCATCCCTTGATTTCTCACTTCCCTAGCTTAGGCAAAAGGAAGAAATTTGACAAATGATATGTTTGGAAACTGCCGCAGCCACCTGGCCATTCCTCCTGCTAAGCCTTGAAAGAAACGGGTTTATTTTTTCTTCATTTTTTTATTGCCTTTTCTTTAAAAATCAATTACGCTACTCAAGAAATACGAAATTGTAAAGAAAGAAGGAATTGATGAATTGAAAAGGTTGTGGGTATTTTTTGGCGGTGTGATCGGCATCACCGCATTGCTGTTTTTCGGTGCTTCGGTGTTAACGAAAGAATCGGGGGCAGCAACGTCGTCCGACAAAAATACAGTGATTATTTACAATTGGGGCGAATATATTGACCCCGAATTGATCAAAACATTCGAAACTGAGACTGGTTACTCAGTGATTTATAATACATTTGACTCCAACGAAGCGATGGAAACAAAAATCAAACAAGGCGGCTCACGCTATGATTTGGTTTTCCCTAGCGAATCGATCATTCCGAAAATGATCGAAGAAGGACTGTTAGTGCCTTTAGATCATCAGAAATTGACGGGAACGGAAGATCTGTCGCCTTTTTTGATGGATCAAGCCTTTGATCCAAACAATACCTATTCGATCCCCTATTTTTGGGGCACGATCGGGATCATGGCAAATACTGAAGAAGTCGATGTTTCTTCGATCCATGGCTGGGGGGATTTATGGAACCCTGCATTTAAAAATGATGTATTGATGGTGGATGGTGCTCGCGAAACCTTAGGAATCGCGTTACAGACGCTCGGTCTTTCCCAAAATGAAAAAGACCCGACCAAAGTCGCCAAAGCCTTGAAGAAGCTGGAAAGTATCCGTCCCAATGTCAAAGCAGTTTTGACCGACGAGATCAAAACCTTGATGATCAACAACGATGCCCCTTTAGGAATCGGGTATTCGGGCGATGCCGCTTATGTGATGGCGGAAAATCCTGCCGTCACCTATATCGTTCCCAATGACGGCGGTGCGATTTGGACAGACAATTTTGCGATCCCGAAAACCGTTGGTAATCTTGAAGGAGCCTACGCCTTCATCAATTTTATGCTCCGCCCAGAAAATGCCGCACAAAATGCCGAATACGTAGGCTATGCCACGCCGAGTGAAACGGCCAAAGCCATGCTGCCGGGTGAACTGACTGCTGACAAAGCTTTCTACCCTGAGCCAAGTGCGATGGAACAAATGGAACATTATGAATACTTAGGAAAAGAAGCGGTTGAGCTTTACAACGACCTTTTCCTTGAATGGAAGTTGGGATTATAATTGTCACTATTACTAAAATCTGAACACATCTTTGATACCAAAACGAAAACGACTTTTGCGGGCTTTCTCCTGATAGAAGACCAGAAAATCACGGCTGTGGGTCCTCTTTCAGCGCTGCCAACACTTGCTGAAGACACCCAGGTCATTGATCTCAAAGAACAAATGATCATCCCGGGCTTTATTGATGCTCATGTTCATTTTTATCTTTCCGCATTACTCCATCAAGGGGCACTGACCCATCTTACGGGAGTGACAGAAGAAGCCGTTGCCCAGCAAGTGCCCGCGCTGCCCATCACACATGGATGGAAAATCGGCATCGGCTGGTTCAGCAGTGATTTCGGTCAGCAAGTCTACCCAACGAAAGATTCGATCGACAACTATTGTGCCGACACGCCTGTCATGCTGATTTCCGGTGATGCCCACAGCATTTGGTTAAATAGCCAAGGGATCGCTGCTTTAGGGATCACACCTGAGAACTTGCCAACGGGGATCAGCGGGGAGGCATTGCTTGACGAAAACAGCGGACAATTAAGCGGCTGCTTTTTAGAAGCGATCGCCATTCATTATTTAGCAGAGGTCTTACAGTCATTCCAAGCGCAAAGCTCTGCTGCTTTTCTGACCTATATGAAACAGCTCAATCAATACGGCATCACGACGATCGGCGATGTTGCCTTGACAGGAGAAAGCTGGGACGATTTGGTCTACCCCAATCTTTATCGACAAACGGAAGCAGAAGCGACCTTGCGCGCTGTCTTTTATCCAGCCATGCGAGAAGACATCACGCAACTAAAAGAAACTTACCGTACGTATCGCTCCGAAAAAGTACAAATGGGCGGCGTCAAACAATTTTTTGACGGCGTGACGAGTACGCACACGGCTTTTTTAAAAGCGGAATATGAAACACCGTATTTTGCTGGTGATGTCGGGATGCCGTTGATCGATGTTCAACGGATGCGCCGCTTTATATTACAAGCTAACCAGCAAGACTGGCCGATGCGCATCCATACCATCGGTGATGAAGCGATTCGACAAGCACTCCTCTTTTATCAAGAAAGTGCTGCTGCTCACCCGCTTTCTAAAGGCAAAGCCAATACCTTGGAACACTTGGAAGTGATGGATGCCGCCGATTTGCCACTAGTTCGCCAAGAACAACTAGTACTCTCCGTACAGCCTAGCCATCTATTAGTCGGTTATGAGACCCTCGATGAAGAAGTAGGACCTCAGCGTGCCAGTCAAATGTTTCCTTTTCAATCCTTTCTAGAGCAAGGTGCCACCTTGGCTTTTGGGACTGATACGCCGGTCGTGATCGACGTGACCCCTTTAGACTCGCTGTATTATGCGGTTGCTCGGCAAGAAAAAAATGGCCAGCCAGCAGGCGGATTGATGCCACAGGAAAAAATCACCATCGCCGATGCCCTCTATGCCCACACCGCAGGCGCCGCCAAAGCCTTGAGTCGGCAAGATATCGGTCAATTAGAAGTTGGCTGTTTAGCCGATCTTTGTATTTTGTCACAAAACATCTTGCCTTTAACTGCCGAAGAATTGCTTCAAACGACCGTTGAAGCCACCGTATTTGATGGACGATTTGTTTATTGGGGCAACTAACATGAACCCCTGATATGGACCACGCGTGTTTTACGCGTGGTTTTTGTTTTGTACGCGCTGAAATTGATACGCAAAAAAACTCCAGCACTTGTACACCGCAAGTACTGGAGTATTTAATCATAAGCCGTTTCGTTCAATCACTTTTTGATACCAATAGAAACTGTCTTTTTTCTTTCTATCTAAAGTCCCTGTCCCGTCGTCATATTTATCCACAAAAATGATGCCATACCTTTTTTTCATTTCTCCTGTAGAAGCACTGACAATATCAACGGCACTCCAAATCGTGTAACCAATCAACTCGACACCATCATCGATGGCTTTCTCCATTTCAGCAATATGCTTTTCTAAATAATCGATGCGATAATCATCATGAATCTGTCCATCTTCAGCAACAGTTTCTGAAACCCCGATCCCATTTTCCACGATCATCAATGGCAGTTGGTAGCGATCATAAATATCATTCAACGCAATTCTCAATCCTACTGGATCAATCATCGCATTCCATTCCGTCTGCTCTAGATAAGGATTATTTACGCCTGAACCGCCAATCATACTGTGCCCATTTTTGGTAACTTTCTCATCTGCAGAGACACAAAGTGTTAGATAGTAACTAAACGTGTAGTAATCCACTGTTCCCTTAGCTAGGATCGCTTGATCTTCTGGTGCAAACTCGATTGCAAAGCCATGATCAGCAAAATATTTCTTTGCATAATAAGGATATTTCCCTGTGACCTGCACATCGCCACAAAATTTCGAGTGCATATTTTCTTCTTGTTTGGCTAGTAATACATCATTTGGATGGCTAGTATAAGGATAGCGTGGCATATAAGAAATCATACAGCCGATTTTCAGGTCTGGATAATGCTCATGTCCGTAAGCGACAACCTTTGCACTGGCAACAAATTGATGATGCAGGGCTTGGTAGCGTTGCTGTAGATTATCCGGCTGATTGATAAATTCAGATTCACCAACTTGCAGTCCCAGTGATAAAAAGTTTCCGATACTTAAGGTGGCCGTGTTGATTTCATTAAAAGTGATCCAATAGTTTACTTTTTCGTGATAGCGTTCCAACAACACCGCCGCATATCTCGCATAAAAGTCGATCACTTCACGACTCGCCCAACCATTGTATTCTTGGCTCAAATATGCGGGAACATCAAAATGAGCAATGGTTACAATTGGTTCAATCCCGTACTTCCGACACTCGTCAAACACGCGATCATAAAAGGCCAGGCCTTCTTCATTCGGTTCAGCGTCGTTGCCCTTGGGAAAAATTCGGGTCCAGTTGATAGACATGCGGAAAGCTTTAAATCCAGCTTCTGCAAACAATGCAATATCTTCTTGATAATGATGATAAAAATCAGTTGCTTCGTGGCTTGGATACAACAACTCTTCTTCAATTTTTGCTGTGATTTTCCGAGAAGTCGTATGGCTGCCACCGCTGATCAAGTCAGCACAAGCGAGCCCTTTTCCGCCCTCATTATAGCCGCCTTCATATTGGTTTGCCGCCGAAGCGCCGCCCCATAAAAAATGTTTTGGGAAACTCATTGCTGTCATCCTTTCTTCTTTCTAATGGTTAAAAAATGGCTAATAACTGATCGCCAGCTTTAATTTCTTGCTGTTGGGCAAGTGCCACAACATCTAAGAAGTCTGCCGTATTGGTAACAGTGATCATAACGGTATCTTCATACCCTGCCTGAGCGATTTTTTTTGCATCAAAGTGCAATAATGTTTCTCCCATAGTGATTTGATCACCTTCATTGACTAGTCGTTCAAAGGCACTTCCTTGCATATTCACCGTATCAATACCGATGTGGATCAGAAGTTCAATCCCCTCGGTACTGGTAAGTCCAATCGCATGATTTCCTGGAAAAACGGCAGAAACCTGTCCCGTAAATGGGGCAATCACCTGTTGATCTTGTGGCTTAACAGCAATTCCTTTACCTAATGCCAATGAAGCAAACGCCTGATCATTGGTTTCTGTCAATGGAACGGCAGTTCCTTTTAAAGGTGATAATACAATTTTTTCAATCGCTGATTGTTCTTTCTTCGTTTCAGAAGAAACATCAGTTGCTTTGGCTGTCACATCTTGCGCTCCAGATTTGACTGCTTGCGGCTGATTATTATTAGGAAAATCTGCATCTTTGACCATGACCCAGGTGTAAGCAAAGGCAATCGCAAAAGTAATCAACGAGCCGATCAGCGCATGAAACACACTGCTGTATGATGGAAGCGCCACAAATGAAGCAATGACTACTGGCGTATTGATTTTCATCAAACCAAAATAAAGTCCCCCAGCAGCACCCCCAAGGATCATTCCGACAATCGGTTTTTTCAGACGTAAGGTTACTCCGTACAAAGCAGGTTCAGACACACCCATCAAGGCAGTAATTGCCGATGAAAAACTCACTTGTTTAAATTCCGTATCCTTAGCTTTGATTCCAGCCGCTAAACAAATCGCTGCTTCGGCAGCCAATCCAAGCAGCATACCAGGGACGATCAAATCATCATACCCGTACGTTGCCAAAGAAGTTAATAAAATAGGGGTCAGCGTCGTGTGCATGCCCGTCATTACTAGCAATTGAGCAAAGGCACCCATAAACAAGACGGCTAACGGACCAAAATTGTTTGTTAAGTAGTTCAAAAACTGTGACACATAGTTGCCGATCGTCACACCTAATGGTCCGATTAGCAATAGAGCCAGCGGTGTGATCACGATGATGGCGATCAATGGACGTAGAATAAATTTGACACTGTTCGGTAAAATCCGATCGGCGAACCGATAGACATAAGACATAACCCAGACACTTAATAAAACTGGCAAAACGGAGGCATTGTAGCTCACATTCGGTACGAGCAATCCAAATAATGTGATTCCTCCTTCTTGGCTAAGAAGGGCCGTCAATCCTGGCATCACAAAAATCGCTCCGACGTAGCTTCCTAAGAAAGGATCAATTTTCAATCGTTTGGCCACAGAATTTCCTAAATAAACGGGAATGAAAAAGAAGGCTGCTTGCGATACTTGATACAATACGAGATACGTATCGTCAGTTGCAGCTAAAATTCCTGATAACTCCAATAGTGAAAGGACCACTTGCAGCATTCCTCCAGCTGCTATGATTGCAATCATCGGTGTAAAACAGCCTGCGATAAAGTCAAGGAGTCGTGAGATGATCGATTGATCGCTACTGCTTTGATCAGCCGTCGTTTCTGTCGTCGGTAGTTGAGCGTATACACTCGATACATCTGGCCCAATAATCACTTGGTATTGACCATTTCCCTGAACGAGTCCAGTCACTCCTTTTAACTGTTTGATTGCTTCACTGTCAGCTTTTTTGTCGTCGGCCAGCGTGAAACGCAGTCTTGTTGCACAGTGGGTCACGTGCTGGATATTTTTACCACCGCCGACATTTTCATAAATTTCATTGGCTAGTTTTTTATAGTCCATTGTTTTTCTCCCTTTCTCCTTGTTCCGTCAATTTCTGGATATGGAGTGATAGATAAATTTCTTCATTTTCTGAGATGCTGATATCATACGTATTTTTGATATAAACCTTGATTTTTTCCACACAGTGAAACGCTTGCGGATACATCTTCTCAATTTGTGCATAGAGCGTCGACGCTTCATAGCTGGGAAGTGTATGATTGATCACATTTTGTGCAAAATAGTGCAGATGCGTGACAAAGCGAGAATAATGGAAACTATTCTCATCAAAATTTTGTTTGTACTCATACTTTACGATCGTCAGTACGTCTTCTATAAATTTCGCGATTTGATTGGTAACCGCCATATCCTTCTTTTGTGATTGGACATTTACAAAATGCAATGCGATGGAGATCGCTTCTTCTGTTGGTACATCGATCGCTAGTTCTTGCTCCATAAGCTGGACAGCATACACCCCAATGGCATATTCATCGGGATAAAATCGCCGAATATCCCATTGCAAAGGACTATGAAAAGTCATTTGCTGCTTGATCCTATGAACAGTGAAATCAATATGATCCAGCAAAGTCAAATAAATATAGTCGCTGACTGCTAAGCGATAATTCTGTTTGGCATAAGCCACGATTTTAGCAACGATCGCTACGTATTTCGGATCGCATTTTCCTAATTGATAGCTAAAATGTTCCAACATTGCGTGAGTATCCAATACAAAAATCTTTTCAAAATCTTGTTCTTCTACATCATCTCCTACCTTCTTATTGAAGCTGATGCCTGTAGAAAATCCGATAATTTCATTGCTGCCTTTCTTTAGTAAGACAACATTATTATTTAAAAACTTCTTTATTTTCATGATTTCCTCCACCTTAAAAACACTAAAAAACCTCATACTCCACCCTTGGTGGAATATGAGGTTTGCCTTCTTACAGTAACACGCCTCTTGGTCACAGCACTTCTGTAACCGTTATCTAATTACATCGGTATCATAGCACTTCAAAAAAAACTTGTCAATCGCTTCCTTAAATTTTTTCACACGATCGCTAAGCCACCGTTGAGCTTCTCACAAAAGCTATTTTTGTCAGACTGGTGTTTTAAGAACAACTTTTGCTTTTTTTAATCCCCAAACCAGCAACTTGCCGGCACAATAAACAACAATCTTCGTGCTTATGCAGCGCTTGAATCATCGTTTCTTTCTACAAACCATTTTTTGAGGGGAAAATGTCTCAATAACACGCAAATACAAAAATAGATTCTCTTCTCTACTTTTGACACCTATCTTAGCTATTCCTCGATTGGTCTATTTGTTTAAATTTCAAAACAAAACAGCTTTCATTCTTTGTCCTTCTATGCTGGAAAGCAAGTAGCAGTAACTTTATACATCTAGGTTCCTTCGTCTTTCCTTTCAAATGCGCATTGGTCTATTCCACACCTCCTCCCTTTATCTCTCAATCTTTTCTTAAGCGTTTGAACAATTTCTTAATAAAATAACTAACAAAAAATAAACTTTTACTATATCTCTTGAATGTAAGCGGTAAATTTGTTATTATTACGAAGGATAAGGAGGTGTTTATCGATTGTATGCGATTAAAATCTTTCATGGTTATCTAACCGCCGAAGGAAAAAGAACACGGGACAAAACAATTGCATTGACCTATACTTGCAGAGAAGATGCTGAACGTTTCGCAAATAAAATCGGCGGGAGAGTTAAAAAAATTGGCTAACCAACTAGAATAAAAAAGGCTGTCAACCTCAGTAGGTGACTGCCTTTTTTTGTTATCTGATTTCTTTTAACTCTTTTCGCGGTACTAACTTTTTACATAACCGTCCCTATCCTTTCCTTGTCGAATCACGCTGTGAAGCAAGTTAGTTGGTTTTGACGCCTTGAGTCTTTATACTGAAACAAAGGCACCAGCCAATCCAAAAAAAGGAGTGACCTGTCCATGTGCGGCCGATACTTATTTGATCCATCAACTGGCGAATTGTCAGAATATTATCAAGAAGCCGCGGCGAAAGCCCGCAAGCGCCAACAGACTGTCGCTATCAATGATGTTTTCCCCTCCAATCACGTCGTAACCATCGGTGCAAATCAACAACAACAAGTTGTAGCTGGTGTGACAAGATGGGGCTTTACCGGCTTTAAAAAAGGGCATTTGATGATCAATGCGCGTTCTGAGACCGTTGAAGAGAAACCGACTTTTCGCCAGCCTTTCCAAGAGCATCGCTGTGTCTTTCCGATGTCTGGTTTCTATGAATGGAATCATGAAAAGGAAAAGTTCCTCTTTTCGCAAGATCACGTGATTTATGCTGCTGGTTTTTATCGCATCCTTCAAAAAGAGGATCAGATCGAAACCGAATCAATCATTCTAACGACTGCCGCGAACGATTCTGTTGAACCAGTCCACGATCGAATGCCTCTGTTCTTAGAAAAAGAAGCGATTGCTTCTTGGATCAATGACTTGGCTTTTGCTCGCCAACAACTCAAAGCAGAAATGCCCAAGCTGAAAACCCAATTGCTCTCTTCTTAACTGCTTGCTACTTCTTTTTCAGCAGAACAAAAACCGCCAAGTCAGCTTTGATTTGGCGGTTTTTTTCTACTTCTGCTTTTCCTTAATAAACGGTGAAGGTCTTGCCAGTCATGATTCCAAAGACTGCTTTTTGATACGCTGCAAAAACGGGTGCGTCACCAACGGGAATAAAGCCTTTGAAAGAATCGGCGAAGGTTTCCCAAGAGCCCACAAGCGCATTGGGACTGACTGCATTGATTCGTATCCCCTGACCGATCTCAAAAGCTGCCGATGCCACGAAGGCTTCTAAACCGCCGTTGACCAGTGCTGAAGGCGTGCCCATTGGGATAAATTCGTCTTTGATAATTCCAGAAGTCAGCGTGATACTGCCACCTTCATTGAGAAAATGCTGGCCAATCAACGCAAGGTTGACTTGTCCTTGCAGCTTCGAAGCCACCGACTGTTGAATATCTGCTGGCGTCAATTCCTCAAAGGGTTTAAACACTGTGCTTCCCGCAGCGGAAACAATGGCATCCACTTTCCCAGTGGCTGTAAATAGCTGGCTGACACTGTCTGCATCCGCAATTTCGACCTGATGATCGCCATTGCTACGGCTAGCCGTGATCAGCTCCACCTCTGGTACCTGCTGAAAGCCTTCAACTAAAAGCTGCCCAAGTGTGCCGGTATGTCCAATCAAAAGTAATTTCATTTGCTCGCCTCTTTTTTTGTTTTGTGTTTCGATTCTAACCCAACCAAGCGATTTCGACCATTCATCTGCTTTTCCTGCTTTTTAGGTCTATTCTTGCCCTTGTCCATTTGTTCCCCTACTACCTGCGTAGTGATTGGAATCACCTATCACGAAAGCAATTGACAACTTTCTCATCTTGTTCTAAGATACTACTAATTTCATACACATGCAGTGAGAAGAAGAGTACGATCCCCCCTTTCTTTCAAGAGAACTCGGAACTGGTGGAAACGAGTAAGGAAGACGATCCGAAAATGACCTTTGAGCATTCGTGGACGAACAATCCCCGACGGAGAAAGCCCGATAGCGCAATGCAGTTTATTTGATGAACTGACTGAGGTTTTTTGTTTCAGCAAAAAACAAACGAAGGTGGTACCGCGAAATGATCGTCCTTCCCAAAGACTATTCTTTGGGAAGGCTTTTTTTATAAAAAAGGAGGAAAAGTTATGAAACGAAAGATTCGATTGGGTGTGGGCATTGGTTTATTGTCCTTAGTTTTATTTGCCGGTTGTGGCAATCAAGAAGAAGTAACGGGAAATGCCGAGGAACAGCAGACAGAAATCAGATTGGGGACGACACCAGGGCCTTACAGCGAACTGTTTCTCAAAGGAATCAAACCGATTTTAGAAGAAGCTGGCTATACTGTGACGGATATTGGCTTTACTGGGGTCTTGGAAGCGGACATTGCATTGAACGATGGCGAGATCGACTTAAACGTCGATCAGCACACCGCCTATTTAGAAAACTTCAATGAAAACACGGATGCCGATTTAGTGGGTATCACACCGATTCCTACCGTTCCAGCCGGCTTGTATCCTGGCAGAAAGGACAATTTAGCAGCGATTGAAGCAAACGATACCATCGGGATCCCCAATGATCCGTCAAATAGTGCCCGGGCCCTGTTGCTGCTGCAAAAAGCCGGCTGGATCGAACTTGACCCGGAAGTGGCGCCCATTGACGCGACGTTAAGAACCATTACTGACAATCCTTATGACTTGGATATCGTTGAGATGGATTCTGCGCAAATCCCCCGCAGCTTAGCAGATTTAGACTATGCGGTGATTCCCGGCAGCATCGTTTACAGTGCTGGAATCGCTGCAGAGGAAAGCTTATTAAGTGAAGACATTTTGCAAGAGTATGAACTGGTGGCAACGGTAAAAAAAGCCAACAAAGATAGTGACTGGGCACAGGCAGTGGTGGCAGCTTATCATTCTGAAGCCTTTAAAGAACTGCTGGCAGAAGAAAATCAAACGGGTTATTGGTTTATTCCTGAAGAATTGCAATGACCGCTTCACAAGTAGCAATAGGCAGCAACTGTCGTCGTATTTTTTAAAGAAGCTTCTATTACTATAGAAGGAAAAGACATGACTACTATTGATTAGTGGACCATTCCCCGTCTGAATCTTTGTAAAGGAGGTCAAAAATTGAATATTCAACAAATGCGCATCGTGCAAGCGATCGCTGACCATGGAAGTTTTCGTGAAGCAGCCAAACGGCTGTATCTTTCGCAGCCAAGTCTTTCCCAAGCCGTGAAAGAGTTGGAAACAGAATTGGAGGTCCAGCTTTTCGAGCGTACGAATCAAGGCGCCCGCTTGACTGCCGAAGGCTCGGAATTTCTAGACCATGCCCAGCCGATCTTGAGTCAAGTGGCGCAGCTGCAAACGCGTTTTTCCAGCAAGCAAGCAGCGAGTCAAACCTTCGCTATCGCAAGCCAGCACTATGATTTCACGGCTGGAATTTTCAGTGAGCTGCTGCAGGAATTTCCCGACTGCCGCCAGTTTCGCTTATTAGAAACCACGACCTTAAAGGTGATCACGGACGTGCAACAATATCGAAGTGAATTTGGGATCCTTTATTTGAATGAGCAAAACCAAGCAGGATTGGAACGACTGCTGCAAGGCGCCCAATTGTCCTTCGAGGCGTTGGGACGGTTTCGCCCCCATGTCTTTTTGCGAGCAGCTCATCCCTTGACAGAAAAAAGGCAGCTTTCCTTAAGAGATCTCGCCCCTTATCCACAAGTACGCTTTTTGCAAGAAGATGAACGCTATTCGTTCTTCTCAGAAGATTTGATCGACTTCGCTCAAAGCCCTCAAGTGGTGCATGTCAGCGATCGAGGCACGATGGTCCAGCTATTACAACAGACGGATCTTTATGGAACCGGCTCGGGGATCGTTGCCCAACCAGAACGCCAAGACTTAGCTTTTCTTCCTTTGATCGACGCGTCCGAGGGTGAGATCATCCTCATTAAAAAGAACGATCGCCCGTTATCAGTGATCGGCGAGCGTTTCTTAGCAAAATTACGGCATCATCTTACAGCTTTTCCTATTGATATATAAGCGAAGGCCTCCTCTTCCAACTCCCCATAGATGATTGGCTGCTCCTTCGCATTATATAAAAAATCCTTGAGCCACTTCCCATGCAGGAGGCTCAAGGATTTTCTTTTACGGTTAACATTGTCGGCAATCACCGCTGATTACAGCTGCTCTGCCTGCATTTGATACATTTGCTGATAGATTCCTTGCCCTTGGACAAGACTCGAATGGGTTCCCCGTTCCACGATCTTCCCTTGATCCAAGACCAAGATTTGATCTGCTTGTTTGATCGTTGACAAACGGTGAGCGATCATAAAGGTCGTCCGTCCTTTTTGCAAGATGGTCATCGCCTTTTGAATGATGGATTCTGTTTCAGTGTCCACATGGCTCGTCGCTTCATCCAGAATCAAGATTTTCGGATCAAACACCAATGCACGGGCAAAACTGATCAGCTGGCGTTCTCCACTAGAAAACTCATTGCCTTTTTCAACGACTGGATGATGGATGCCTTTTTCGTAGCGGCTCAAAAGGTAGTCAGCGCCGACTTGTTTCAAGGCATCGATAATCATCGCTTCGGTGATCGTTGGATCGTTCATTCCGATGTTGCTGGCGATCGTTCCAGTAAATAGATAGGGATCTTGCATGACGATCGCCATTGAATCTCTTAAACTATGACGATCAAAATCAGCGATCACTTGTCCATCCACAACGATTTTTCCGTGCTGCGGATCATAAAAACGGAACAACAGGTTCAAAATACTCGATTTTCCAGAACCAGTATGACCGACTAGAGCAATGGTCTCTCCTGCGGCAACGTCAAAGTTGATATCGTGCAAGATCGCTTGCTCAGGATCGTAGCCAAAGGTCACCTGTTGGAAAGAAACATCGCCATTCGTGACAGTCAGCTGCTCACTTTGTTGTTTTTCAACCGGCTGATCAGCAAACTCAAAGACCCGCTGTCCGGCAGCCAATGATTGCTGCACATTGGTGATGGTTTGGACAAGCCCTTCGATGGGATCATACAGGCGGTTGATGTAATCAATAAAGGCATACAGCAAGCCTGCTGAGATCGCCAAGCGGCCATCAAGGAAAAAGGCGGCCAAGGTCGTGATCAAAAGCAAGATCGTTGAGTTTCGCAACAAATTGCCTAATCCCCAAGCGATACTTGAATCGAGTAAGAGGTATTTACGTCCAGTTTTGAACCATTTCTCTACTGTTTCATTAAATTCTTTCTGCAACTGCTTTTCTCGTTGGAAGGCTTGGATTATCGCCATTCCTTGGACAAATTCATTTAACTGCCCACTGATTTGTGAGATGTATTCCCGCATTGCTAAATTGTAACGAGAGGCATATTTGGTGTAAAAATGCTGCCAGATTCCTAAAATCGGGATCAGGATCAGCATCGCTGCTCCTAAGGTGCGGTTCAAAAGAAATAATGCAATAAACGCACCAATGATTTGGATAATGTTGCTTAACAAATTACTGATCACGATCACGTAGAAATTAGACCGCAAGACTTCGGTGTCATTCGTGATCCGTGCGACGACCTTGCCGGCTGGAATCTGGTCAAAGTAAGAAACCGGTAATTTGTGCATATGGTCAAAAAGCTGATCCCGCATTTTTTTGACAATACTGTTGGACATTTTTCGCAATTGCAGCAAGCTGATATAACGAAAGAGAGAACCAATCAAATTGACCAGCAAATACCCAGCGAGTAATTGGATCAAAAGCATCGTGTTTAGGTTTCTGCTGTCAACCGCCGGTGTCATCACTCGGTCGATCAGCTGTTTGGCAATCAGTGGTGAAGTCAGTTCGAGCGCTGCTGCCAACAACAGCAAGATTGCGCCCACGGTAAATTGTTTTTTATAATAGCTCAAATACGTGAGCAAACGCTTAATCGTTGAGAACACTTGTATCGTCCTCCTTTAACTGTTGATGGTAATACTGTTCTTGGTACCAGCCTGGCGTTTCGATCAACTCCTGATGGGTACCACGCTGTGTGATCCGTCCGTCTTCTAAGACGATGATTTGATCCGCTTCGGTGATGGCGGACAATCGATGGGTCACGATGATGGAGGTCGGTGCCTGCTTCATCGTTTTCAAATTCGTGATGATGGCTTGTTCCGTTTTGGCATCAACTGCCGAAAGGGCATCATCCAGTAAGAGGACTTCACTGTTTCGTAAAAACGCCCGTGCTAAGGACAAGCGTTGTTTTTGTCCACCAGACAGGGAAACGCCTTTCTCACCGACGACCGTTTCGAGCCCTTCTGGCATCCGCTTGATGTCTTCACTAAAGCAAGCGGCTTCCAGTGCTTCCCACAACACTTCTTCGGAAGCATCTGGCTGTCCGAATAGCAAGTTCTCGCGAATTGTTCGTGAAAACAAGGTATGTTCTTGCGGCACTTCTGCAAAGTGGTTGCGCACTGCTGTTGTTTGATAGGTCGTCAACGGCTGCTCGTTAATCAAGGGTACTTGATCAGAGTATGGATAGCGGTGACCGAATTGTCTTAGCAGCGTCGTTTTTCCGCTACCGGTCTTCCCAACGATCCCTAAGACTTCTCCACGAGTGATCGTCAAATCCAGTCCTTCTAACACATAACGAGCTGCTTGTGGGTATTGGAAATGGTATGCTTCAAAACGGATCGTATTGATGGCTTGCAGGTCGGCTTCACCAGGAGTTTCTAATTCATCACCCGTCTGCAGCACTTCATTGATCCGACGCCAGGATGCGGCACCTTGTTGCATCACATTCACAAGATCTCCTGCTGAGATCATCGGCCAAACGACCATTGTCAAGTACACTTGGAAAGAGACCATCGCACCGATGGTGATTGTTTGGTTGGCAACAAGAAACGCCCCGACACCAAAGCTCATCACAAAACTGATCGCTAAGATGATGGTAATCAGCGGCCCGAAACGGGAATCGATCTCAGAAACGATATTGTTTTTTGCTCTTGTTTCCAGTGTTTTCTTTTGAAACTGTTCAGTGGTAGCTCCTTCTAGTCCATAAGCTCGGACGACCCGAATGCCATCAATGATCTCCAACACTTCACTATTCATCTCAGAAACAGAATTCTGCGCTTCCGTAAACGCCTTATCGACTTGTGAGCCCCATTTGAAAATGTAATAGGCTAAAAGCGGCATTGGAATCAAGGCAATCAAGGTCAATAGCCAAGAAACCGTCCCAGCCATCATCGCCACGATAAAACTTAGATACAAACTAGTATTTAAGAAAACCATCAGTCCATACCCAACGGTCATCCCCATCACTTGGACATCGTCACTGGAACGAGTCATTAAATCGCCTGTTCGGAAACGATGGTAAAACGGCGCCCCCATTTTAAGAAAGTGGCTCATCAATTGTTCCCGTAATTGTTTTTGCAAATCGTAGGAACCAATAAATAAATTAAACGTCCAAACAAATTCGGCCAGATATCCTAACAAGATAGCTCCGGCAAAGAGGGTCACGTATTGGACCAGTACCGAATAATCAAAATTATCTTGGATCAGCGCATCAATGAATAAGCGCAAGATATAGATTGGTGCGACATACATCGCACTAGCAATCACCATAAAGACGAATACGAAGGTATAGCGCACCTTATGTTCTTTAAAATACGTTGTTAATTGTTTTAATACATACTTCATGTTTTATCCCTCACATTCTAAAAAAGTACACAAAAAAGCTCTGTCCCTTCGGAAAAAGGACAGAGCATAAACGTCGTTATTATAGACATTATCTGTACACTAATGGTTACCGAATGAGGGATTCACTTTATTCAATTTGGTTGTTTTTTTATCAAATACTTTTTGCATCGTAATCCCTCCTTCTCTTTTTATTTTGCTGACTACACCTAACACTTTACAGATAAGTTTCTGAGAATGCAACAACTTTTATTAATTTTCTTTAAAAAAGATTGACTTTTCTAAAAACACAGATGTGAAAACAGCCCTTTTTAACAACCTTTTTTTGAAAACGAATTCCTGTTTTACCCCAAGAGTTGCAACGATTTTGGCTAAAATAAAAAAACAGATGCCCTTCTCTTCAACAAACGCTGTTTGATCAGCACACTTAGTTGAAAAAAAGTTCCTCTGTTTTCTTACTACCTGTTTATTCTGTGACAGATGCTAGGCGATAGGATACTGTTCGTCCAAAAGGAAACACTTGCACCCCTTGCAAACGATCTGTTTTCAAATACGCCACCGCCCCTTGATATAACGGCAAAACGGCTGTATCTTCAACGATCAATTGTTTTTCCAGTTCTTTCAATAAGTCCCAACGGGCAGCTGGGTCGTTTGCTAAAGTCGTCCGTGCTTCTGCTAACCCTTGATCGTAACTTTCACTAGCATACCCAGACGTATTCAAGCCACCTGTTGAATCATAAAATTCTAAGAAGTTGATCGGGTCCGCGTAATCTGGTGTCCAAGTCCCAAAGACGAGATCAAATTCACCTTGGGATTGCAAGTCCAAACGGTTTTGTAAAGGAATCGACTTGGCATCGATGGTTAATCCCGGCAAATTGGTTTCTAACTGCCCTTGGACAAACTCGATGGTTTTCTTGGCTGCTGCTGTATCTGCTGACAACAGTTCCAAAGTGATTTCCTCTTGTCCCAACTCTTCTTTGGCTTGTGCCCAAAGCTCTTGTGCGGCTGTTAAATCGTACGGCAGTAAATCGCCATTTTCTTCACGAAAATCTTGGTCTGTTTCAGGATCTTTGGCAAAGTTGCTTGGCACAAAGCCGTTCAATGCAGTGGACCCATCACCTAAGATATTTTCGGCAAATGCCTCTTTGTCGATGGCTTGTAAAATTGCTTGACGTACCTTGACATTGCCTGTGACTTCTCGTTTTTGGTTGGCACTTAAATACCCCACCAGCGCCTTTGGCACATAGTTGGCTTGAGCTGAGTTTTGGTATTGCTGCGCGTAAGTATCCGTTAAGGTGGTGTAGTCCAGTTCTCCTGTTTCAAAAAGGCTGACACCAGTCGCCGTTTCCTTCACTACTTGCACGTCGATCTTGGTCAATTGGACATTCTCAGCATCCCAATAATCAGGATTTTTCGTTAACGTCCATGATTCGTTGGTCCCGTTCCACCCTTCGATCAAGAATGGGCCATTGCCGACAAAATTTTCCGCTGATAACCCATAATCGGCACCTTTTTCTTCAGCAAACGCTTGGTTTTTTGGCATAAAAGGTGTCCCGACCAAAATTTGATCCAGATACGAGATTGGACTTGCCAATGTCAGCTCTAACGTCTGCTGGTCCAATGCTTTTGCACCTAACTCACTCACCTCAGCGTCCCCTTGACGCACTTGACTGCCATTTTTCAACACATCCATTTGATTACTGCTACTAGAACCATTCTCTGGATTAGCAACATATTGAAAGGCGTAGACAAAATCATCCGCAGTAACAGGATCGCCATTGCTCCATTTTGCATCACGAATGGTGAAGGTATAAACCAGTCCGTCTTCTGATACCGTAGGCTCTTCAGCGGACATCGCAAGCTCAGGATCCCCCTCTTGATCCAGACGGTATAACCCTTCTGCCACTTGTCCGATCATATCGGAACTATTGACATCCGTGTATTGTCCGCTATCAAGGGTTGATAAGGCGCCAGCGGTTGACACTTGAATTTCTTGCGCAACGGCTCCTTGCTCCTCTTGCTGTCCAGAATCCGTCGTGGGGCTCGTGGTACTGCAGGCACTTAAAACCAATACTGTGAAAGCAGTGATACCCATCATTTTCTTTTTCATTTTTCTCCTCCTTGCGTGATCCTCTTTCTTACAATACGTCAACGACATACTTGAAAACCGCTTGTTCTTGTATAAGCGCATCATAGGCAAAATCAGGATGCCATTGAACCGCCAACAAGCGCTGACCCACGTGTTCAATGCCTTCAATGATGCCATCAGGACTCCAAGCTGTCTTTTGCAATGGACGAGCCAATCGATCCACCGCTTGATGATGAAAGGAATTAACCTTTGTTTTTTGACCGTAAACACGAGCCAACATGCTTTTTTCAGCCGTCACGATGGCATGGGTCGGCACTTCTTTCGGAATCGGCGCCTGCATATGAATGATCTCACTGAAGGTACTGATGTCTTGCTGCAGCGTGCCACCGAATGCCACGTTGACCAGCTGCATTCCCCGACAAACCGCAAAAATTGGTTTCTTTTGCAGCAGCGCTTCATCGATCAGCGCTAGTTCAAACTCATCCCGTGCCAACAAACCGCTTCCAGTTGCCTGATGGGCCTCCTGCCCATAAAACTTGGGTGAAACATCTTGTCCACCAGCTAATACCAGTTTATCGATCTGTGAAACATAGTCCTTGGCTGCAGCTGGCTCACTGATTGGCACGAGCAATGGCAGTCCGCCCGCTTGCTGGATCGCTCGCACATACCCTAATGGTGTGTAGGCGATCGGCAAATGATGCAGCACATCGCCAGCATCTTGCACTTCATTCGCAGCGATCCCTATAATTGATTTGCCCATCGACTTCCCTCCCTGATTAACGATTTTTTCAGAAAAAAGCGGTATCTAGCAGTTGAACAAGGCAAGCGCCGCTCTTTTTCTCAAGATATGTTTCAACTATTCTAAACCAATCCGCACTTTTTGTGAAACACTATTTTCACTTTCGCGATCATTTATTACAATCACCATTCTATTTAACCCCCTCTTTGATAAGCAATAAAGAACACCGCTAGTCAGATATAGTTGAATTTTACCAATACTTTCTCTACGTAAAAAAACATGCGAGAAGCCGTTGCTTTCCGCATGTTTCGTCATTAAAATAATCGATTGTCTTTTAAAAACTCCAGCATCTGTGTTTTTAGGGGATCTTTTTCATTACGGATCGACTTTGTTTGCGTTGTTTCATCAAGTGTCGATAGCCGCTTTTTAGGAAAAGGCGCCGCTGGTTCTTCTGCCAACTCTAAGATTTGGAAGCTATCCACCACCACTTCTGCCGCACAAAGTCTCTGACCTTCTGGTGTTTCATAAGGACAGCCTTGCAAGTGTCCATTGATTTTGATACTTGCCCCTTTTTGAGTATACCGTAAAAAGGTCTCTGCCTGTTTTCCATGAATGACGCAAGCAAACCATTCATGGTGCACTTCTTCACTGTTTTGCCATTGAGACACAATGACAAGATCAAAACGTACGCCCTGATCGTCCGCCGCATCAAACGCTTCTTTACTAGGCATCTCTGCGATTTTCCCAGTAAGAACCACTTTATTCATTGCCACGTTGCATCCTCGCTTTTCTCTCATTTCTTGAGTGATCTTAACTTATGCGACCTATTCTACCACATTCCAAAAAACAAGCAATCAAAGGTCGAATGGCTTAAGAAATGCTTTGAACAAAATGAACCAACTCAAAGAATTCGTCTAATCTTTCCAATAATGTGCGATTTTCTGACTGAAAACTTCTCTTTGCTCCAGACAGCAAAAAAACAGTTGGTTCAATCCCCCTCTGAACCAACTGCCTTTTGCGGATTTTTATTTAGCAAAGGAATCTTGACTACCATAGCGATCAAAATGGAGGGTTTCGCTTTCGAGATAATCGATGATCGCTTTGGGGATCATGACCCCTTCTTGCTGGGCTTTTTCAAAGTGTATTTGGCTGATCTCTCCAGGATAGTAGACTTGTGATTGCCCTTCTACTGGCGGGATTGCATGCAGCTCAGTCACCATCTGATCGATGCTTTGCTTGAAGGTTTCGGTGTTGGTAAAACGAGATGGATCGATCACAAGAAGGAATTGTCCTAAGCGGCGTTTTTCCGTCAAGTCCGCATACATGGAGGTGACCTGTTTACCAAAAGCCAAGCCTAGCATCGAGCCAGCTAAAATATCCACCATCATCATCAAGCCATATCCTTTAGCACCAGCGATTGGCAATAATCCTTGGACAGCATAGGGATCGGTGGTAGGCAAGCCATGCTCGTCTACTGCCCAAGTATCGGGGATCTGCTGCTTCTTCGAGCGAGCATCCAAAATTTTGCCCCACGCTTGAACCGTCGTCGCCATATCAAAAACCACCGGTGGATGATTGGCTCGTGGTGCAGCAAACGCGATTGGATTGGTGCCAAAATAGTTTTCGGTTCCACCAAAAGGCACCGCCATCGGATCCGATTGACACATGGCGATCGCTACTAAGTCGGCTTCAGCAACCTGTTTGACGTAATACGCCATCGTCCCGCTATGGCTGGTCTGCTCGATTCCTACTGCAGCGATCCCGGCTTCTTTTGCCAGATGAATGGCGATCGCCATCGCTTCATTGCACACATAATGCCCCATGCCGTTATCTCCGTGGAAAATTCCGGTAGCGGCGCCTGTTTTTTCAAAAGACATGTTTGGTTCCAGCGTGATGCCACCTTTTACTAAACGCTCGGCATAGTAGTCCATCCGCACGGCACCATGAGAATGGATCCCGCAAGCATCCGCAAAGGTCAAATGCGCCGCTGTTTCACTGGCAGCGGCTTCTGGCAAACCAGCAGCCAATAGTTTCTTTTTCATCAATGCTTCTAATTCCAGCAGAGAACGTCTGCTCATTTCTTCCATCTTTTCTCCTCCTTAGAAAAAGAGAAGCACGCTTGGCAACGGCTTCTCTTATTGATTAAACACGCGATAATCCAGTTCATCGGCTGACTTAGCGATCAGCAGCGCTGAATAGACGTCTGAGTTCACGTTCAAAATTGTCCGCAGCATGCCAACAAACCATTCGACACCAGCAAATAGCGCAATGCTTTCGATTGGTAAACCAAGCTGGGGAACGATGATTGCCAAGGAAACTAACCCCGCTCCGGGAACAACTGCATTGGCTAAAGAAACGAAAGTCGCAGTTACAGCTACCATCACCATTTGGATCCCGTCAAAGTTGATTTGATACATTTGGGCGATTGTCATGACGGTAATCGCCATATGCATCGCTGACCCATTGCTGTTCAAAGACATGCCCAATGGCAATACCAAATTGGTGATGCGGCTACTGAGTCCTAATTTGTTCTGGGATTCTTCCATAGCGATCGGCAGCGTGATGGCAGAGGAGGTCGTCGCCAATGCCATGACCGACATATTCTTCATATTTTTGATCAATCGTAACGGATTGATCCGACAATAAACGGTCAATAAGACTAGCCACAGCCCAAGGAACGTGACGGTGGCTAGACCGTAGACGAGCAAATAGCTGCCTAATGGCAAAATGATCTGCAAGCCCAGGGAGCTGATCGTTGAAGCGATCAAAGCAAAAATACCGATTGGTGCCACGATCATCACGTAACGAATGATAGCGATGACAACCTCATTTAGATCCACGATCAGCCCATAAAGAGATGACTCAGGTTTCTTTTGCATAAAGCGATTGAGAGCAACACCAAAGAACAACCCAAAAACGATGATTTGAATAATTGACCCTTTACTCAACGCATCGAAAATATTCGTGGGAATAAAGTTGATCACAGTCTCTGATATAGAAATTTCTTGTGCTTGCAGAGGTTCGCCGACAGCTTGTGAAAAGTCGATCCCTTTGCCTGGAGCAAAGAAGAGCGCCATCAGCACGCCCCATGCAGCAGCGAATAAGGAGGAAATCCCAAAGACAGCGATCGTTTTTCCACCCAAACGAGTGAGTTCTTTCGGGGCAATCCCCCCAACTGCTTGAATGATTTGTCCAACGATCAATAACGGGATCGCCATTTGCATCAGACGCAAGAAAAGATCGCCCAAGATTTTTAGGAATGAAGCGGCTTGCCCAAAGAACAAACCGCAAAGAATCCCTAGAAGAACGGCAATAACGATCTGCGTCACCATCGGTAGTTTTTTTGCTTTCACTTTGATCCCCTCTTTATTTTCGAAGTATGGTTCCTGTATGCTGATCCAGTTCAGCTAACTTTTCGATTGAGGTAATAATCGCGGTTCTGGCTGCATCTTCTTCAACAAAATCAATCGCAGCTTCTATTTTTGGCAACATACTGCCCGCTGCAAAATGGCCTTCCTCGATGTATCCCTTGGCTTGTGCCACACTGATTTCTCCTAAGGCTTGCTGATTCGGCTGGTTGTAATTGATGTAGATATTGTCGACACCGGTCAAAATAATCAGGCGATCGGCCTGCACATCTTTTGCTAAGACACTGGCGGTAAAGTCTTTGTCGTTGACGGCTTCCACGCCAGTAAACCCATTATCGTTGCGAACGACAGGTACGCCACCGCCACCGGCACAAATCGTGATCACACCTGCATCGACCAATGTTTTGATGGCTTCTTTTTCAACAATTTCTTGCGGTTTCGGCGATGGAACCACTTTGCGGTAACCACGCCCAGCGTCTTCTTGATACACCCCGCCATTGGCTGCCATCGCAGCATTGGCTTCCTCTTCACTATAAAAAGGTCCGACTGGTTTGGAAGGTTTCTCAAACGATGGATCTGCTGGATCGACACGAACTTGGGTGACTAATGAGATTACCGATGGATGTGCTTGACGTGTGGCAAACTCATTGATCAAGGCATTTTGCAGCCAATAACCGATACTTCCTTGGGTCATCGCTACGCAGCTGTCTAATTTCAATTGGGGATTTTTTTCACTTTCCCCGGCTTTTTGCTGCAACAGCAAGTTGCCGACTTGTGGTCCATTGCCGTGACAAACAATGACTTTTTCCCCTTTTTCGACAAAATCGGCAATATAACGTGCTGCTTGCGCAACGACTGCTTTTTGTCCTTCATCACTGGGGTCTTTATCTAAAATAGCATTGCCGCCTAAAGCGATCACATTCAAACTCATTTTATGCTCTCCTTCTGATTTTCCTTTGCTAATACGGCAAAAACACCTAATCCGATCAGCAGTAATAAACAAGACAGGTAAAACCCGACCTGCATCGATCCTAAAGAATCGGCTAAAAAGCCAGTAACATAAGGCGCTAAGATCGACCCCGACATCCCGATAAAGTTATAGGCACTCAAGGTTGTTCCTAAGGCGCCTTTTGGTGCGTTTTTCGTCACAAAGGTCACGACGATTGGATCAAGCGCCAGCTTGCCAGTCAATCCATACAAAATCAAAACAGTGATCAATAAGGTACGATCCGTTACAAAGGCAATGGCAAATACGGAAAGGGTCGCCAATGGGACCAATAAATAGACTAATTTTTTCGTCGCGCCAGTTTTATCATTCAATCGAGCAAAAATCAACGCACCTGGAATCGATGCCCATGGGACTAAGGAAGCAATAAAGCCGACACTCGCCCCTTCAAAGCCACGCTCGGCAATCAAGAATTGCGGCAGCCAAGTTATAATCACAAAGTTTGCATAAATGCTGGTAAAGCATAGAACAAAGGCTGCCACGAGATTGCGGTTTGAAAAAATCTGCTTCAAGGAAATCTTTTCTTTTGGCCCCTCTTCTTTTATTTCTTGTCCTTCATCTTCTGGACGAATCACTTTTTCTTTCAAAACAAAATAGAACAAGACACCGACAATCAAGGTCGGAAACGCCATTAGGAAGAAGGGTTGGCTCCAATGGCCCCCGTTATCCAAGACCAATTTACTAGAAAGCAAGTACCCGCCAGACGTTCCAAACGCCATCCCACTGTTGATAATGGCATTTCCGACGGTCCGTTTGTTGTCGGGAATCGCTTCGGTAGACAATGCGTATTGCGGACCGTAATAGGCACCTTGACCAATCCCTGCAATGGCACGAATCACTAAGAACAAAACGAAGCTTGTGGCTAGTCCACTGAAGTAAGTAGTCACCGCCAATAAAACAAAACCTAGGGCGATCACCAATTTGCGACCGATTTTGTCGCCGATGATGCCAAAAGGAATTTGCGCAACGGCATATGTCAAAAAGAAAATACTATTGGCAAGTCCTAGTTGTGTGTTGCTTAAATTGAATTCTTCTCCGATCACACCCATGATTGGATTGAAGATCGTCCGTGTGGCGTACATTAAAATCCAGCCGACAAAGAAAATAGCAACGACTTTTTTCCAGTAAGAATTGCTTACTTTGACCGCATCTTTCTGGTTACTGATTTCCATGATTTCTCCCCATTTCTATTCTTTTTCCTCAAGTGACAATGACTCCAACGCTAACAAGAACCCAAAACTAAGATCTTTGCCTGACGAATGACCAACGGACATCAACTGCTGCACATCTTTTTCAATCACTTGTGGGTTTTGCTTTTTTAAGTCTTTGAATAATTGCAGCATCAGAGAATTGACATACCCTTGACTGGCACTTTGAATATAAGCAAGGCTGACATCCGTCGTAGACAGCGGTTTTGCCAATGCTTGCGCTAACGCGTCAGCTTCCGGCTGCTGCAAGGCATAGAGCATCGCTTGATAGGCAACTAAAAGATCATCGCCGCTAGGTGTCAATCCTTTGCCGCGGCCAATCAGGTGAGCAATGATTGGTTCCCAATCTGAGACAGGCTGCCGCAATGCCGCAAACACTGCTTGGGTTTTCTCATCTTCGGGCAACCCAATCTTGGTTTCTAGTTTTTGTTGAAGCAGGATTTCTTTCAAAAGCTGCAATTCCGCAGAGGTGAAGGATAGCTCCTTCACCTGCAGCGAAACCAATTCTTTTTCCTCTAATGACAGAGAAAATGTTCCTTTTGTGCTGTAAAAAATCAGACCATGCTCTCGGACTTGCACGCGATTGCCGACCTCGATCAAAGGCAGGACTTGCTCAAACAATGCATCTGGTAAAAAGACTCCGAAGCCAGTCAAATAGTTGCGATAGTTGTTGATATTGACCAGCTGCTGCCCGATCATCACATTGAATGAACGATCAAACACGCTATGCACCCGACCGGTACGACCGAATCGTTGCAATGGGTCTAGATAATCACTGATTTTGATTTTCTCAGTCAACATCGATCCCCAGATCCTTCGCATAAGCCGTCAAGGCATTTTCAAAACAGCCTAACGGTGCACGCACCGTCCCTGCACCGACTTGACCGACACCTGCTTCTTTATGGGCGATCCCAGTATTGATGATTGGGGTGATGCCTGTTTCAACGACTTTCCGGATGTCGATCCCCAAACAAGTCCCCTGGAAGTCCCATGTTGGGATCGAGAAGGTCGGATTATGACCGAAACAGATTTTTGCCATTTCATTGGAAGTTTCTAGCGCATCTTCAAAGCCACCAGCGCCGACAAAGCGTGTTACACCTGGTGCGGCTACCATCGCCATTGCTCCGACACCGACGGTTTCAGTAATGGCACTGTCCCCAATATCAGGATTGCCATCTGCTTCGGTAAACCCAGTAAAGTACAAACCTTTCGGCGTATTGACTGGTGCAGTATGCCATTGGTCTTCTGTTTGGGCGACACGAACCCCAAAATTGACGCCGTTTCTCGTCATGGTGGTCACGATCGTTCCTTTGGCATCGACACGGGCACCGTCAACGATGGCTTTGCCGGTTGCCATCATGATATTCAAGAAGAACTGATCGGTATCTGCTAAGAACTTGATCACTTCATATTTTTGCTTTTCATCGATTTCTGTTTGGATGATCAACGGCGCGATCTCTTTCAAGAAGTTCAATGATGCTGCAATATTTCGTTGATGGAATTCATCCCCCATTGTGATCGACCGGGCAATCAATACATTCAAATTGATGCCTTCTTCAGTTAGTTTTAATGCCTTGGCAATGGTTGGTCCTAAGACGTCTTTGATCCAATCCAAACGATCGATGACTTCTTGTGAATAAGCACCGAATCGCAAGACTTTACCGATCCCTTCGTTCAAAATACAGTAGGCTTTGTTGCCGACAAGGCGGTTTTCAACCACAAAGACAGGCATATTCCCTGAAGTGATCCCGCCCATTGGACCGACTGCCTGGACATGGTGACATGGCATAAAGCGGACTTCCCCACTTTCTAGTAGGCGGCGGGCTTCGTCTTCATCCTTCGCCCAGCGTTCAAACAAGGCAGCGCCGATACAAGATCCTTGCATCGGTCCCGTCATTTCCGACCATTGGATCGGCGGTCCTGCATGCAGCAAGGTTTTCTGACTTTCGTTTAATTCAGCGATCACTAATTTAGCCGGAACGACATCGATCAAGAATGGTTGGGCATTTTTGATTTTATCCGTCACTGCTTGGTTTTCAGCTGTGATTTTTTCGTCAAATTCTTCTAACGCGTCTAAAATACGGATCATTTTCTTGTTGCCGTTAGCACGAGGACGCCAGTTGAATTGTTCTGTTTTCCCGCCATATTGCAGGATCGATTCATTGAAGCTTTGCAAGCCAACATTGATGATCCGTGGTTTGGTGGTCAACAGCTCCATTACTTTCTCGCTGACTGTCGGCACCTCAACCTTGCTACCAGTATAGTCATTGACTGTTTTGTCTGCTTCAGAAAGAGTCGCCCCTTTTAAAGCTAGGGCTAATTGCACTGCTTGAGCATTGCTTGGTGCCACATAGACGCCAGCTGCTTTCAAACGGTTGACCGCTTCTTGGTAGTTTTGCGGATCTTTTTCAGTTCCGCAGACGGTAGCAACAAAGTACAACGCGCGATCAGCTGCTTGGGCTGTTTGCTGTGCAGCTTCGATAGCTGGTAACAAAGCTCCTACCATATCTGCATGCGCGCCGTAACCTAGCACCACATCAAATAGAATGACCCCGGTTTGCTCATCTTGCGCATAGTCTTCGATTTTTTTGATGCGCACTTCAGGATCGATCATTGGATGCGGTTTGCCTTGGGTATAGATATCATCACCAAGGTCGATCACATCGTAGCCATGGGAATGTAAGATATAGCCTTCTTGTTTTACAAGGCCTTCTAAATTCAAGGCTTCGGAGATCAGCATTCCTGCTTCGGCAGCTAATGTTCCGCCAGAATAAAGACCTTTAACCACTTTGTCGGCAGCGAGCTTGGGCACATCTGGGGTTTCCACGCGTTCAAAATAGTTCGCCTTGACTGGTTCTTCATTGGCAAGATCAACAGCAATGCGCGCTGTTTCTTCCAGCGTATGTGCCAAATAGACTTTTCCTTCATGGGCTTCTGGTTTTTCTCCTAAGAAAATCGCTACTACAGGTTTGCTGATACTTTGTAGCAATTGAACGACTTCATCCCGCACTTCTTTTGCAGGTGGTTTCGAGATCACGCAAATCACATCTGTCGGTTCATGATTTTCTAAAGCAACGATGGCATCTTTGACAGTGATCGCCCCAACTTTGTCGCTTAAGTCACGTCCGCCGGTCCCGATGGCATGAACGACACCACCGCCTAATCGGTCAATGATCGTCGTCACTTCTTGAATCCCCGTACCAGAGGCACCAACAACACCGATGTTTCCTGGTGCCACGACATTCGTGAAGGCAATCGGAATGCTGGAAATAATACCGGTCCCACAGTCTGGCCCCATCATCAATAAGCCTTTTTCATGAGCCAGCTGTTTCAAACGCACTTCATCTTCGATAGCAACATTGTCCGTAAACGAGAATACATGCAAGTCATTTTTCAAGGCTTTTTCCATCTCGGCAGCACCATATTCCCCAGGAATACTAAATAGTGCAACATTGGCATCCGGCATTGCGCTCAAGGCTTCTTGCCATGAAGCCGCCGCTGGCGTTTCTTTGCCTTGATCTTTTGCTGAAAGATCAGCTAAAAATGAATCGATTGCTGGCATTACTTGATCCATGATCTGTTCGTTTTGGCTATCGACTACGATCATCATATCGTTGGGTGAAGCACCTTCAGCCTCTTTAGAAAGCAAGCCAGTGTTATTTAATATGTCTTTGTTTGCATCCGTCCCCATCATGATTTGACTCATTTCGACATCGCCTAGATCATTGATCGTATTCGTCAGCAGCATTAAGTTAATGGAATCTTGGTAGTTATTCTTTAAGATTACTGTGTGCAGCATTTGTTCTCCTCCTTTTCTTATACTCTCATTCTAACGAGCCTTGTTTGCGTTTTCATTGGATAAAGTTCTAAAAAAATGCTATACTTTTTATCCAAAAGAGAAAAAAGGAGCATTTTATGAAATTAAAAGAATTGGTTGAACTGCCGCTTTTTGAAAAAAGTAAAGTCCTGACTGGCTCCATTGGTTTAACAAATTCCGTTGGTTCCGTTATGGTGTTGGAAGCGATGGATATCGAAAAATGGAGCAAAGCCCATCAATTGATTTTGACTTCTTTTTATGCCTTCAAAGACCAATCGCCTGAGGAACTGCGTGTTTTTTTTGAAAAAATGCAGCAAATCGGTGTCAGCGGTTTAGTGATCAAAGTGGATCGCTTGATCCCTATGATTCCAGATTGGGTGATTGAGCTTAGCTTTGCTTATCAGATCCCTTTGATCAAAGTACAGCAAGAAGTCAGCTATGAAGCCATCATGCTAGCGGTTTACGAACCATTGCTGAATCACCAAACCCAGCTGCTGCGTACCTATTACGAAGTTCGCCAGCGCTTCATGAAAGTCGAGCGCAACCACTCTTCTTTCGATCAGATCATGCAAGAGTTCTATCAATTGATCGAAAAGCCTTGTTCTTTGCGCATCCCCCATTTAGATGTGCATGTGTCCGTCGGTCAATCCTTTAAGAATTTCGTGGTGACCAAACAAGAACCTATGAAGACCATCGAGTTTACCAAGAACCACTACGAATATTTGGAATTATTTTCTCATGAGAACAATCAATATGTGACTGCCATCAAAGTAGAGATCATCAATCCTTACAATGATCTATGTACCCTGATCGTTTATCAGAAAGATTCGCAGATCCCTGAGGCAAAAGTCATGATTATTGAAAATGTGATCGACGTCATCTATGAACGCCTCCAAATGGCGTATTTGTTGAAGAAAGAGCGCTACAATCGCATGAACAATCTTGCCGATGCGATCTTGCAAAACACTCCTAGCAATTTGGCTGAGCTGGATCTTTTGTTAGAAGAAGCGCAACTGGATCGCTACGATTTTTACCAAGGCATCGCCTTTGCTTCCAACAGCTTTAAAGATAAGGAGCGTAAGTCCGTCGTTTTGCACAAGCTACGGGCGTTGAAAACACCCCACGTCTTTTTTGAACACCACAATTATTTGGTGATCCTCTATAATTTCCAATCGATCGCCCATCAGGTGACGAAACAGATGCTGCAGACACATTTTGATGATGCCCTGTTAGCCGATGAACATGGCTGCTTGGTGGTCAGCGAAGTCTTACGCAAGGAACAGATCAAAGAGATCCTGCCAGAGTGTTTGGATGCGATCCGCTTCAATCGGCAGTTTTATTTGGCGCCGATCATTGCCTATAGCGACTTAGGTATCTTTAGTTCCTTTATCAAGGAGAACCAACTAGAAAAGCTGCAGCAAAGCATTCCCCCGAAGCTGTATCAACTTTCGGAAGAAAATGAAGAGCTGTTCAAAACGCTGTATACCTTTTTTATCACGAATCGCAATTACAAAAATACGGCTGAAACCTTGTTTCTTCATGCCAAAACGATTCGTTATCGGCTAAGCAAAATCGAACAGCTACTAGAGATCGATCTGACAAGTCCGATCCAATTAGTCAATTACGAGATCGGCACCTATTTATTAGAGCTTCAGAAAAGGAGTCAAGCAAAATGAAAAAAGAATGGCAATTGACCACCGGTGCTTCGGTGTCCCTTTATCCTGCTTCGGAGAAATACGTGATTTACTTTCACGGCGGCGGTTTTGTTTATGGAACCCGTCAAGACATTCCCGCATCACTGATCGCACTATTTCAAGAGCAGCAATACAGCGTCCTCACAGTCGATTATTTACTGGCGCCCAATTCCTCGTTAGCGGAGATTTTGGCGCTGAACTGGCAAAATTTTCAAGAATTGCAAGCAACTGTGCTTAAAGATAACCCGTTTTGTTTCTGCGGACGCTCAGCTGGCGGTTATTTGATGCTGGCGCTGACCCAGCAATTACTGAAGGAACAACAGAGATTGCCTGAAAAACTGGTCAATTTTTATGGGTATACCGATCTTTCTTTTATTGAAAACAAACGAGTCTTGCAGCAGCCGCTCTTAAGCAAAGAGCAAGTCCCTTCTTTGGATCAAACCGAGATCGTTTGGGATGATCCGCAGTTTCAGCGCTATTTGCCTTATGTTTATTGGGTTCAACAGCAAGAACTCACCACGATCTATGGTCTAACAGCTGAAGCTCTTTCTGACTATGCCATTGATCCTGAGCTGCTTGCTCAATTTCCTCCAATTTTCAGCAGTGCCAGCAGTACCGATGAGGAAGTTCCTTTTCGTTACAGCAAAGGCTTGAAGAAAGTGCCTAAAAGCAAATTTGTCCCTGTCTATGATTTGCCCCACGACTTTTTGAAAAACGTCGAGGAGCCGCAAGTCCAAATGGTGTTTCAGCAGCTCGCCCGTTGGCTCAAACAATAATTTGATACAAGTAAAGTGAAAATAATGTTTTTTTATTTCGACGAGTGCACAGAAAAACTCTGATTGCCTTCGCTTCCTCCTTATCTCAAAAAACGTGTGGTTTAATGAAACTCTTTTAATAAAAAAAGGCTTGATACAGGCTCAATTCAAGAGAGAATGCTATACTAAAGGGGAGTATGTTATAGGAAAGAAGGATGAGGTTTTATGCATTTTGTCGGGATTTTGTGTTTGATCCTAATCACGACGACCCTCTTCTCGCATCTGGCGAGACAGATGGGCGTTCCTGCTGTTATCGGGCAGTTGTTAGCGGGGGTTTTATTAGGAGGCGCAGGACTCAATTGGGTCCATCCAGATATTCTGGTTCATGATTTTTCAGAGATTGGTGTTATTTTGCTGATGTTTTTAGCGGGATTGGAAAGTGATATTTCTTTATTGAAACGCTATTTTCGTCCAGGGATGCTCGTTGCCCTTTTGGGGATCGTGTTCCCTATGCTCTTCGGGTATGCCACGGGGGTCGGTTTTCAAAGCAGTCCCACAGAAGCGTTCTTTTTCGGGATCGTATTAGCTGCCACCTCAGTCAGTATTTCTGTCGAAGTATTGAAAGAGTTGAATGTGGTGAATACGAAAGAAGGGTCGACGATTCTTGGTGCTTCCGTCGTGGATGATATTTTGGTCGTGTTGGTTTTGAGTCTTAGCCTTTCCTTTTTAGGCGGCGAAAGCAGCCAAGCAACACCACTGCCGGTCACCTTATTGGTAGAATTGATTTATTTTGTGTTGATTTTTCTATTAGTGAAATGGATTGCTCCGTTCTTATTGGCACTTGCAGAAAAGCTATTTGCAAATTCCGCGGTGATCATCATGTCACTGATCATCTGCTTAGGAATGGCGTATCTTGCTGACCTCGTTGGGTTAAGCTCGGTCATTGGTGCCTTCTTCGCAGGGATCGCTGTCAGTCAAACGAAGGTTCGTGAGGAAGTGGAACACAGTGTCGAAGCATTAGGTTACGCCGTCTTCATTCCGGTGTTCTTTGTCAGCGTTGGCTTGGAAGTTGATTTTTCCCGCTTAAATGAGCAATTATTCTTTATTCTTGCCTTTACCGTGGTCGCGATCATGACCAAATTGGTCGGCGGCTATGTCGGGGCGAAAATCGCGAAATTCTCAAACAACAGTGCTTGGATGGTGGGAGCTGGAATGATTTCCCGAGGTGAAATGGCATTGATCATTTTGCAGATTGGTCAACAAAACCAATTGATTTCGTCCGCATTGTATTCCCCTTTGGTGATCGTTGTCTTGTTGAGTACCTTGATCTCTCCCCTGATCTTAAAATACTTTACGAAAAAGATTTATTAAGCGATGTAGCAACAGCTAGGCGATACCGATGATTGCGAAAAAAACAGCACGGGTTTTGTAGTGACCGCTCAACGGCCGATTGTTGATCGAACGTTGGGCGGTCGCTTCCTTTCCCGCGCTGTTTTTCTTTATACAGGTATAAAAGCGACAATGCTGCTAGTTACTGGAAACCAATGTTAATTTTCCATGATCGATTTGATACACATCATCCGCGACGGCATCGATAAACGCTTGATCGTGAGATGTGAACAAAACCATGCCTCGATAGCTGCGAATCAATTGTTCCAAGACGGTGATTGTCGGCAGATCAATAAAGTTCGTCGGTTCATCAAGTATCAAGACATTGGCAGGTTGAGTAAAGATGCGTGCGAGCTCGACCCGTGTCGCTTCTCCGCCGCTTAGCACATTGACTGGCTTCATCACGTCAATCTGGCTAAATCTCAGATTGTGTAAAATACTGCGGACCAGTGGTTCCTGATAGTCTGTTTGAGCCATCAATTCCGTCAAAAGCGGTGTGGTGCTGTTTTTTCGATAGCCCATTTGCTCGTAGACCGCAAAGACGATTTTCGGTGATACATAGATTCCCTCTCCACCTGCGATGATTTCTTTTAGTAAAGTCGACTTTCCCGAACCGTTCGGACCCACGATAGCGATTTTCTTCCCGGCAGCAAACTGGAAACTGCTGCTGTCTAGCAATCGTTTCGCCCCTCTTTGAATGGTTACTTGCTCCCCACGAATCGGTCGTTTATTATGCAGCTCCACTGCAGGGACTACTGGAAAACGAATCACCTGCTGCCGGGCGACGCCCTTCACTTCTTCCAACTGATCCAAGCGGCTTTCCATGGCTTTGACTGTTTTTTGCAATGACTTTTGCACCGTGTCTTTTTGTTTTGATGACGACAAACGGTCTGGTCGGATGTTCTGCTGTCGCTTTTTTTCAGAAATACGACTGCTCTTGATCGCTTGTTCTTTTTTCTTTTGGATTGCTTGGGTCAACTGCTGTTTTTGTTGCTGATACTGCGCAGCCTCCCAGGCAATACGCTGTGCCGCTTGCTCTTTTTGCTGTCGGTAACTGTCATAATTGCCAGCATACTCGGTGACTTTTCCTTGATCGACTTCCCAGATTTTCGTTGCCAGCTGATTCAATAGATACCGATCATGACTGACCACGATCAGGGTGCCATAATAATACTGCAATTCCTCAATCAAGACTTGAATTCCTTGCTGGTCCAAATGGGTCGTTGGCTCATCGAGCAAAAGTCCTAACTGATAGGAAGATAACGTTTGTGCCAACCGGTATTTGGTCTCCTCCCCGCCGCTTAGTGTCGCCAATCCATTTGTTGGGATCGAAAAACGACCGAACAGCGCCCAGTCAAGGGCCTCCGTCTTTTCAGTCACCTCAGCGATTTGCGGGAAATAGTGAAACGAATTTTCTTTTTGGATCGTTCCTGAATCAGGATCGACCACTCCCGCAATCAACTTCAGCAAGGTAGACTTGCCTTGCCCGTTTGCGCCCACGATCCCGATACGATCCGTTTGATAGGCACTCAGTTCTTCAATGTTCAGTACTTCTTTGGCCCCATAATTTTTGATTAGATTGTTTATTTTTACACTTAATTGTTCCATCAGTCTGTCCTTCCCGTCTAGGAAAACGCAAGCACAAAAAAAGGGCATAGCCTACCGCTATACCCTGATTTTAATAAGAAATTGGAAAAAAGAGGACACTCATCCCTTGAAATCACGATTGCCTAGACTTTTGAAATAGATTTAAATTAGCTATTCAAAAGGTCAATCCACAATTTCATCGATGCTGTCATGTTTTTTCCTCCTCTTTTTGTCGTAGTTGTCTGTTGAATGACAAGCGGAAAATCAGCCGCTACTGTTTACCGTTTACGGTATTTCAGGAAGCTTCTTTAGTCTATCAACGAATCAATCGTAGCACGTTTCCAAAAAAGAGTAAAGTTTCATCACAAGAATGATTGGTCTTATACGCCATCGGTGATTTTTTCTGCTAATTTGACCTGGGCTTTTTCACCATTGAAGATTGCACGATCCAGTTCTCCTTCATCATGAGCAACGATCAACGCCACCGTGACGTCAGGGTCAACATTCAAGAGGGTCCGAAACATCCCAGAAAACCAATCGATCCCTGCCAGTAAGGCGATGCTTTCATTAGGCAGTCCTAACATAGGTAAAACCGTAGCCAGTGTGACTAATCCGCCGCCTGGAACGACGATCGTTCCCAAGCATGCCAACGAGGACAACAAGACCACTTGCAAAAGATCCCCCCAGCTCAATTGGATCTGGTACGCCTGAGCAACGGTTACGATTGCCAGGGCTAAAAATAAGGAGAGCCCATTGCTATTTAAGGTCATGCCTAGAGGCATCACGAGCTTATTGATTCGATCACTGATCCCAAATCGTTCTTTGCCATCTTCGATTTGAAACGGCAATGAAACAGCAGAAGAGGTGGTCGTAAAGGAAATCACCGATAGACGCCACATATTCTTTATCAAACGAAACAAGGAAACTTTGCAATAGAGCGACGTCAAGAGAAACCAAAGAAACAAAAAGAGCAAAGATGCCGCTGCTAACGTCAATAAAAAACTGGCTAACATTCCCAACACACGAATGCCGGTATCTTCTACCAAGGAAGCAACAAGGCCGAAAATCCCGATCGGCGCCAACTTCATGATCATGCTGACCATTTTTAACAAAATATGATTAAAACTACTGATCATATCTAGAAACAGCTGATTCTTTTTTTCATGCTTGATTAAGCTCAAGGCAAGGCCAAAGAAGAGCGAAAAAATAATCACTTGGATCATATTCTGCTCCACCATGGCTTGAATAATGTTCAGTGGAACAAAGTTCAAGATGACTTCTTCTATACTGCTGGTACTTAATGCAGTTTCTGTACTTTGCAGCAGCGACTGGTCAAGGCCTGCGCCGGGCTTGAGGATCAAGGCGAACAAGAGACCGAAAATAGCGGCGACGAGGGTCGAACCGGTAAACCAGAGGAAGACTTTCCCGCCGATCCCACCTAATTCTTTTGGATCAAGTCCCCCCACCGCTTCAATCACCGAGCCCATGACCAACACGACCACAGACATTTGAATCAGTCGCAAGAAGAAGTCCCCGACTAGCTGCATTTGATCACCTAAACCGGGAAAGGAAACGCCCCAAAAAATCCCCAATACCGTTGCAATCATGATTTGGTTGGTCAAACTGATTTTTAAGGATCGTTTTTTCATCTGTTGTTCCTCACTTTTCTACTTTGCTGTTTTCTTAGAGTTTACAGTCAAGAATAAGAATGTACCACCGATCAACAAAATAATTGCGATATAAAAGCCCATTACTTTTGACCCTGTTGCATCCGAGATCGATCCGGTCAATGTTGGTGCGATAACGGAAGACATCATGCCGAAAAAGTTGAAGACCCCTAATGTCGTACCGACCCCAACTTTTGGTGCATTTTCCCCTAGCCAAGAAATGATGATTGGTTCAACCGCTAGTTTTCCAAGGAACCCGTACAAGATCAACGCGATCATTAAGAAGGTCGAATTTGTTGCTTGCACCGTTACTAATAACATCAACGCCGCTAATACTTCTAAAATAACGATAAAGGTAACTTTTTTATGCATGTATTTGTCTGCCAAGCGGCTAAAGAACAAGGCCCCAGGAATCGAAGCAAATGCCACCAATGAAGAAGAGAATCCGATTGCGACTCCTTGGAAGCCTCGTTCTGTTCCTAAGAAGTTTGGTAGCCAAGTAACCGTCATATAGTAGGCATAACACGTCGCAAAATATAACACATACGTAAAGAGCATCCGCAGGGAGAACAAGGTCGAAAGGGAAACTTTTTCTTTCGGCTGATCCGTTGTTTCTTCTTCAGCTGCTGCTTGACTCTCCAAGAAAGCTACGTCTTCTTTGTTGCTGCGGATCACCAATGCGAAAGCGATCGTCATACAAACGATCAAGAAAGCGGATAAATACATCATTGTTTGCCAAGGCATGTTCATCTGAATAACGATAAAGCTTGATAAGATCATCCCAAACCCTGAACCAACGGCAGAACCACTATTGACGATCGCTGTTGAGAAGCTCTTCTTTTCTTTCGGAATGTTCTGTGAGGTCAAAGAATACGCGGAACCATAAAATGATCCACAGCCGATCCCTGCTAAAAAGCTACCGGTATAGATCATGGAGATTGAAGAGGCTTGTGAAATCAGTAAAGCTGCCAGTGCAAATACCACAAATCCCGGAAGCAGAACTGTTTTCTTCCCAATCTTATCCACTAAAAAGCCGGCAGGGATCTGCATGATCACATAGCCGAAAAAGTAAAAGCTGGCAATCGATCCTAATGCTGTATCAGAAATATTGCCGCCAAGTGACTCATTGATTTGCGGATAGACCGGTGATAACGCAGCGCGATAAATCCAGATAGTGACCCAGCCTGAACACATTAAGATAATAATTTGTTTCCAGTAGGCAAGCCCACCACGTTCTTTATTGATTTCCATTTTTTTCCCTCCATCAGTTACACAAGTAAAGTTTGTGAAGCACGTCAACGAAAGCGCTTTAAGATAGTCTTAGTGTACGTTTTTTTGCCGACGATTGCATTTGTCATTTTTCACAAAGCGCTTTCAGTCGTTGTGCATTTGTGCTAAAATTTTAAGTCGTTTTTTGGTAGTAATTTAACGCAGCGATGAGTGCTTTGCCGGCAGAAATTGGTGCTTGCTGGTACAATAGTGCCCCTTCTAACGCGGCTAGGACATGTAAAATATTTTCTTTGCGGCTGCTGTAGCCCATATTTCCAATCCGCCAGATTTTTCCTTCTAGATCACCAAATGAACTAGCGATCTCTACACCAAAGGAGTGAAGCATCTCTTCTCGGACAGCTTCGCCATCAACACCTTCTGGAATAAAGATGGGGGTAACTGTCGGCATTTTGGTTGCTTTTTCGCCATAAATCGAAAGCCCCATTGCCTCCAGTCCAGCGACCAACGCCCCTTCATTCGTCAAATGACGTTGATAGGCTGCATCGAGGCCTTCGTTTAGCAACATCCGTAATCCTTCATGAAGCGCATAGATCATACTCGTCGCTTCTGTGTGATGGTTGATTCGCTCTTTGTTCCAGTAGCGTTGCAATTGACTCAAATCCAAGTAATTACTCATAATGTGCCGCTTGTTTCGATCCGTTTTGCTCAAGCCTAATTCTTTTTGGTAACGGGCATTAAGGACGGCTTCGACTCGATCGTTGTAGGTCACTAATGAAAGACCAGACGGCACACTTAAACACTTCTGTGTACCGGCAATTGCCAAATCGACACACCAATCATCGACTGACAGGGCCACGCCACCATAAGTCGCCACCATGTCAACGACAAAGAAAATATCTTTTGCGCGACAATACTGCCCAATTTCTGCTAACGGCTGCATTTGCCCATTGGCAGTTTCCCCGTGGACCATCGCCACGATCTTGGGTTGAAATGCGTCGATTTCTTTGATGACCTCTGCGGGTGCAAAAGGAGCCGTCCATTCTTTTTCTACATATTTGACTTGCGCTTGAGCACGTTCACAGATTTCTCCCAGTAAGAAAGCAAAGCGCCCATAGGCGGGGATCAAGACTTTGTCCCCTGGTTCGATCAAAGCGATCAGCGCCGCTTCTAAACCAGCTCGGGAAGTCCCGTCAATGGCAAATGCCTCTTTGTTTTTGGTTCCAAACGGTTGTTTGATCATTTCTTTGACCTCATCCATGATCGCCAAAAAATTCGGATCAAACTGCCCCAAAATGCGATTGGTCATTGCTTGTAGAACAGCAGGATGGGCTTCTACAGGCCCAGGTGTCATGATCGTACGTTGTGCGATCGTTAACTCTTTATACATCTTTTTCCCTCATTTCTCTTTTTGATTTCACTGCCCAACGCCTTGTCAACGTTTCCAAGTTTGTTGTACAATAAAGCTAAAAAAGGACATGTTTTTGTTTGTTTTGTTCAATTCTAAAAGGAGTTTCTCTATGAAGTTAGTTGCTGAATTGCTTGCTACACCACGCTTTTCCAATTTGCGTTTGTTGACAGATCCCATTACCGCGGAAATTCCCGTCGACAGTATCGAAATCACTGAGACCCCCGATATCGCCCACTATATTCCTGAGCATACCTTTATCTTAAGCACGGCGATGGTTTATAAAGATAATCAAGGAGCACTGCTTGAACTGATCGATTCCCTCGTAGCCAAAAATGCCGCTGGATTAGGCATCAAGATCGGTCGCTTTTTGGATGTCATCGATCCTGAAGTCATCGCCTACGCCGATAGTTTAGGTTTCCCCATCGTAGAAGTACCTGCCACGATGCCGCTGGGCCGTTTGATGCACCAGCTTTTGAATTTACTATGGAACACCAAAACCGAGCAGCTGAGTTATGCCTTAGATATCCAAAAACGGTTCTCTGCTTCCTTGATGAAGGATGTCAGCATCGCTCGCTTTATCGCTGATTTTGGCCAAATGGTCAATACACCGATCATTTTGTTGAATCCTTTCAAACAAGTGATTGCCCATTCCAAGCATTTCACCCGCATGTCAAAACCCGCGGAGTACTACATCCATCAATTAGGACAAACGAAAGGGGTTTTTACTGGTGAAAAAAGCGGGGCGATCCCTATCAAAGATCTCCATGAAAAAACGTCACAAATTTCTTATTATGCCATTGAAACCTCCACTTATTTCCCCCATTATTTAGTCATTTTGAATCCTGAGGCGATTCCTTATCCTGTCTCGGATTTTGCGCTGGAACAAGCAGCATTGGTCTTGTCGTTTATGCTCTACAAAAACCAAAAAGTGCAAGAATCTTTTGAAGATTTAAAAAGTGACTTTTTAACACGGATGATCGAATACCAGCAATCTTCCAAACAGGAACAAAAAGATTGGTTAGATCTCGGAAAGACTTACGGGTTGGTCAAAGCCCGCCATTATCGTGTCATCTATGGTGCCTGTGAACCAACCAAAGAAACCAAAGACAAAGACAAATACCTAAAAGAAGAAAGTGACTTGGTCTATCAGTGGTTTAGTGAACAACTGCCTTATCGCATCAAAGATGTTTGTCTCTTTCGCTTAAAGGGCAGCAATCACTTTGCGATTTTCGTGCAGCATAAGTGTGATGCCTTAGAAGACCATTTGATTGAGACCGCCAATGCTTTGACCAATCGGTTGCCTTTTCGAATGGCCTTTGGTGTAGGGAGTGTCTGTGAAAGCATCAATGATTTAGCCAGCTCCTACATTGAAGCAAAGACTGCTTATGAAGAACGAAGAGGCCAACATGATTCTCCCATCGTCTCTTTCTACCATCAACGGGGAATGCGGAGTCTATTTGAAAAAATGAGCCCTGAAGATATCCATTATTTCTGCCGCACGATCCTCAAAGAATTGGCGTTTCCGCAAGAAGATGCCACCATCGAATTGCGCAAAACCTTACGGGCTTACTTGGATTATCAATGTGAGATCACCCGCACCGCCAAAGCCTTGTTCGTTCATCGCAATACGATCAAATACCGCATCGAACAGTGCCAAAAGCTACTAGGAAAAAACGTGCATGATCCTAGCATTAGCCTGGATCTGCGCTTAGCCCTTGAGCTGTCCGAAGAAGGCGACTAATAGGCGAATCAAGCAGTTGGATCGCTGGTGTTACCCAGCGATCCTTGTGCCTGCTTCACCTAACAATGCTAAGTCTGCTTCTTCCAATGAGCAGATGATTGCCGTCTTTCCTTGCTTGGCAAACGCAATCGCTGCTTCCATTTTCGGCCCCATACTGCCTTCTGCAAAATGCCCCGCATCAAAATATGCTTGCGCTTCACTTACGGATAACCCCGTTAATTTTTCTTGCTCCGGTGTTCCGTAATTGATATAAACGTTGCTGACGTCGGTCAGCATCATAAATACATCGGCATCCACTTGTTCTGCCAATTTTTTCCCAGTTCGGTCTTTATCGATGACTGCTTCGATCCCTTTCAAGCCTTCCGCTTGTTTTACGACTGGAATCCCACCGCCGCCACCAGCGATCACGATGGTATTTTGATTCAATAAATGAACCATTGATTCCACGCCGTGGATCGTCACAGGTTGTGGGGATGGCACGACGCGACGGTACCCACGTCCAGCATCTTCTTCCATAACCCAATGTTTTTCCTCAGCCATTGTTTTTGCTTCTTCTTCTGAGTAGAACAAGCCGATCGGCTTCGTTGGCTTTTCAAACGCGGGATCATCCGCTGCCACTTCCACTTGAGTCAATAAGGTCACGACATTGCTGGTCAGTTCTTCTTGATCGATTTTATTTTTGATGCTTTGCTCCATCAAATAACCGATAAAGCCTTGTGACTCTGCATTGCAGACATCCAGTGGAAAAGGCGGCACGACTTCTTTGGCTTCTTCATTTTGTCGTAAAATATTGCCGACTTGCGGCCCATTGCCATGCGTCACAACGATTTGATGGTCAAGTTTCTCGATTTTAGCGATCTGTTCTGCACTTAACTGGATATTTGCAAGCTGTGTCTCTACGGTCGCTGGTTGATTCGGTTTTAAAATTGCATTGCCCCCTAGAGCGATGACCACTCGTTTTGCCATATGAATTCCTCATTTCTATTGTTTTGAAATTGATTGATACTGCGAGCAAACCCTGCCAAAAAGTCAGCCCCCGAGGTATGACCGATCGCTAGTATCTCTTTGATTACTTGGTAAAAAGCCGCTGAATCGGTACACCTGGTCAAGGATAACGCCGATTGATTGAATGCGCCTGTCAACGCATGCAGAAGATAATGTTTACTGACGTCAGTCGTCAAATCATTGACTGTCAACAGCCTTCTTTGTAGATAAGCCACCAAGCGGGTATCTTCTTGCCCCATCACTCGGCGAGCCAGCAAATGACCAACTAGCATATCATCGCCTGTGGGGGTCAATCCGACACCCCGTCCGACTAAATAAGCGACTGCTTGCCGTTGTTCTTTAAATGAAGGCGTGCATAGCTGATCGATTGCGTCATAAAACGGATGATTGCTGCTGATGGTTTGTGAAACAGCTTCTTGAATCCCCGTCTTTTCCGTGACATGTTGGAGGGTTGACCAAAACAGTTCTCGATCAAATGGGGCTGTGCCAGCTGGGAAGGTGGTTGTAAACATGGCTGCCTTTTGAAAAGACAGACGATGATGCGGAAAATGGACCACCCGTTGCTGAACCAAAAGAGTGGTACCAGCAAGCAAGTCGGTCGCCAACGCTGCATAATCGTCGGCAGCTAAAATCATCCCTTTGGGCACGCGAGCCGCTTGTTTAGAGACACAGATCAGCTGATCCTGACGAGGATCTTGCAGATTGAAACTATGCTGAAACACACTGTGAACGAGCCAGGTGCCATTGATAAATGCGGGTTCAAATAAAGCTTGGTCGATCCATTTTGCCTGTATCATCGCTAGGTTGCTCCTTTTCACGTTTTCAGACCCTGAGTTATTCTTCAAATCCTAATTTTTTTGCATAAGCCAAGACAGCTTTTTCAAAGCAATCCATTGGTGGTGTCACTGTCCCGGCCCCAATTTGTCCCCGTCCAGCTTGTTTGTTGGCGATCCCTGTATTGATCACCGGTAAGATCCCTGTTTCCACGACTTTCCGAGCATCGATCCCTAAACAGATCCCTTTGAAGTCCCATGTAGGAACGGGAAAATTCGGATTGGTATCAATGGAGATCTCTAACATCTCATTGCTGGTTTTCAACGCATCGTGAAATCCGCCGGAACCAACGAAGCGTGTCACAGCTGGGGCAGCAATCATCGCCATTCCCCCAACACCAAAGGTTTCCGTAATGGCACTGTCGCCCATATCTGGAGAGGCATCTTCTTCACTGAATCCTGAGAAATACAACCCTTTTGGTGTATTGACAGGACCGGTAAACCACTCGTCCCCCATACCAGAAATACGGATACCGAATTCATGCCCGTTGCGACACATTGCTGTCACAACCGTTCCTTCTTCAATCGTCCGGGCGCCATCAAGCACCGCTTTTGAAGAAGCCATCATGATATTCAAAAAAAACTGATCCGTGTCTGCTAGAAACTGAATGACTTCTGGTTTTTCTTTTTCAAATCCTTCAAGGGTAACGATCGCTGGTGCTACTTCTTTTAAGAACGCCAACGAAGCAGCGATATTCCGTTGATGGAACTCATCCCCCATGGCGATTGCTTTTGCGACTAAGACATTGATGTTCAAGCCATCGGGTTTTGTTTGTAGTGCAGCACTTAAAACTGGTGCTAACGTATTTTTCATCCAATGCAAGCGATCAATGACTTCTTGAGAATAGGCGCCAAAACGTAAAACTGCCCCAATCCCTTCGTTCATCGTACAGTACGCTCGGTTGCCGTCTGTTTTGTTTTCCACCACGAGAACCGGCATATTGGCAGAGGTGATGCCCCCCATTGGGCCAACCGCTTGCACGTGGTGACAAGGAATCAGTTGAACTTCCCCAGATGCTAATAAATGACGTACCTCTTCTTCCGTTTCGCCCCAGCCTTCAAAAAGTCCCGCTCCAACACAAGCGCCTTGAATCGGATCGATCATCTGGTCGTAGCGGATCGGTGGTCCTGCGTGCAATAGGACTTTTCCTTCACCTAATTCTGGAATGACACTGACTGCTGGAACGACATCCAACAAAAAAGGCGAACCGGCAACGATCTTGGCAATAACGGCTTGGTTTGCTTCTTCAATAGTTTCGTACACGATAACTTCCTCCTACTCTGATAGTGACACTTGTGCTAAGAAACGTAAGGCTTTTTGTAACGTTACGTTCCCACCAGCAATTGGCTGCCAGTCGTATTGAACGACTTGACCGTGATGCGTCTGGATCGCTTCTGCAAAGCTACGCAACCCTACATTGATGAACGCGTCATTCGACAACAATTCGCGGCTCTTTTCAGATGGCTCTGGCAACCCATCGGCAGTTGTCACTGCTTTTGGCAACAGCTTACGACTAATTGGGGAAAAGGGATGGCCGAGCATTGCTAAAGCTTTTTTGACTGCTTGGGCATTGCTTTGACACAAAATCACGCCAGCTGCGGTTAAAATCTCTGCTTGCTCGTTGCTATCTTGGGGGTCTAAATCAGTTCCAACGATCGTAGCGATCACCGCTAACTCCCGACCAGCTGCTTGTGCTTCTTCCTTCAATGATTTGATGGTCGGTGCCAATTCACTCGCCATATCTTGATGAGAGCCGTACCCTAAAACGATATCTAACAAAATCACTGCCGTTTCAGGATCTTCCCCCGCTTGTTTCAACAGTTCGATCCGCTTTGTTGGGTCGATCATCGGATGGGGCTTGCCTTGAGTATAAATGTCATCACCTAAATCGATGATCTCATGGCCAGCTGCTTTTAAGATGTATCCTTCCTGATGGGTATCTTCTTGTTCCAGATTTAATCCTGCTTTAACAAGCATCGCTGCTTCGTACGCCAATGTTCCGCCAGAATAGTAAGCTTTGATTTTTTGTTGTTCAGGTCCAAAAGTGGCAGCTGCTGTTTCCTCTTTCACTGGCTCTAGTCCAATCTGTTCTTGACGTAGCAGCTGCACGGCTAATTGAGCCGCTTCTTCCAGCGTGTAGGCTCGGTAAAGATTTTCTTCGTGGTCCGTTGGCTCTTCCCCAAGAAAAATCGTGACTGCAGGTTTTGTTCCTCTTCTTAAAAGTGCCAACACTTCATCTCGGACACGTGGTGCAGGTGGTTTGGAGATCACCACGATCACCTCCGTATCAGGATCGTGTTCCAAGGCAAGAATGCTATCTTTCATGGTGATCCCACCGACGGCTTCTTTGAGATCTCGTCCACCGGTTCCGATGGCTTGTGTCACACCGGCACCCAATTTATGAATAATAGTGGTGACTTCTTGGATACCAGTACCCGAAGCGCCGACAACACCGATTTTCCCTTTACGGACGGCATTGGTGAAGGCTACTGGTATCCCGTTGAGAATCCCTGTGCCACAATCTGGTCCCATTAAAAGAAGTCCTTTTTCATGCGCCAGTTTCTTTAGCCGAACTTCCTCTTCCAATGAAACGTTATCACTGAAACAAAATACATGTTTGCCCGCTGCTAATGCGGTTTCAATTTCTGGTGCTGCCATAGTACCGGGAATCGATAAGACAGCGACCTTCGCATCTTTTCCAAGATCTAAGGCTTTTTCCCAAGTTTTGACGCTTTGGGTTTCCTCTCCTGCGCTATTGCTTTGGTCCGATAAGAAGGCATCGATTTCTGACAGGACTGTTTCGATGATTTCTTCCTCTTCGATGTCTAAAACGAGCACCATATCGTTGGATGTCGCATTGCTCATCTCCTCGGTATAAAGACCACCCGTCTTGAAAATGTCCTTATTGGCAGGTGTGCCCATCATGACCGAAGCGTTGTTGATCCCTTCGATCGTCAGTAGACGATTGGTCAAAAGCATTAAAACAATGGAATCTTGGTAATTGTTTTTTTGAATAATAGTGTGTAACATGGGTCTCCTCACTCTCCTGTTCCTGTCTGTGCAAAGGCATCTGACCCAGAATACTGGTCAAAATGAACCGTGTCGCTAATGAGATAGCGATAAATGTTCTTCTCGATGGGAATGCCTTCTGCCATATATTTTTCATAGGTTAGTTGATTGATCTCGCCTGGATAATAGACTTGCTGGAACTGTTCAGCAGCCGGTATGTCATGCAGTTCGGCAACCATCGTCTCCACCGACTCTTTAAATGTGTCTAAATCTGTAAAGCGTTGCGGATCGATCAGCAAAATAAATTGCCCTAAGTCGCGACCTTTCGTCAGATCGTTGTACATAGAGGAAACATGCTTGCCAAAAGGCAGCCCAAGGAGCATTCCTGATAAGATATCCACCATCATCATCAACCCAAAGCCTTTTGGCCCTGAGATCGGCAGTAAGCCGTGGACATGATGTGGATTCGTCGTTGGCTTGCCATGAGCATCCACGGCCCATGTCGCAGGAATCTCTTTATTTTTGGAGCGAGCGTCTAATATTTTGCCCCACGCTTGGACCGTCGTTGCCATGTCAAAGACCACCGGTGCCCCCTGTTTTCTTGGTGCGGCAAATGCGATTGGATTGGTACCAAAATAATTTTCTTTGCCGCCAAAAGGAACCACCATTGAATCTGATTGGCACATAGATAATGCAATCAAGTCAGCTTCTGCAGCTTTTTTGACATAATAGGATAGCGCCCCACTATGACTCGTTTTCCGTACACCAACCGCCGCGATCCCAGAACGTTTGGCCATCTCAATGGCATGCTTTGTCGCTTCTAATACAACGACCTGCCCTGCGCCATTTTGACCGTGAACGATCCCGCTGCTAGGCCCAGTCTCTTCAAACGTGATCTGTGGAGTGCGATTCATTCCACCTTTAGCGATCCGCTCTGCGTAATAGTCTACCCGTACAGCCCCATGAGAGTGGATCCCGCTGGCATCGGCAAAGACCAAATGCTCTGCAACGATGGCTGCGTGCGCTTCAGACAAACCAGCAGCCGCTAATTTTTTTTGGATCAATTGCTGTAACTCTTGTGACTGTACAATAACCGTCTCTTCCATTTTCTAAACTCCTTTAAATTTCCGGATCGCGGTTGCAATCTTTGGAATAAATATAGGTCAATGGTTCGTCACGACCAACACCATAGGCCGCTTGCTGTACATAGGCACTCATGAAAATGTAGTCGCCTTTTTCCACTGGGAACCACTCATTATCTAAGTTATACATCCCTTTACCTGACAGTAAGTACGCTCCATGTTCTTGGTAGTGGGTCTCAATGTATCCATGACTTGCCCCTGTTTCAAAGGAAAGGATATGGATATTCATGTCAAAGCCCAGCTCTTTGGGCAGGAAATCCCAAAGTAGGACGTCTGCCATCCCTTCGTATTGGATCGGTGTCAACTCTGAAAGATTCCCCACTACTTTGTAGGCTTGGTGATTTTCTAGCGGTTGGTAACGCTTCTTATACAAGAATACTTCTGTCGCTTCTTCTTGGAGATTTTTCATATACAGTTTTTCTCCAGCAGGCAGATAGATATAGCCTCCGTCCGTCAATGTATGGGTTTCTTTACCATCACTCACTTCCAGTTTGCCCGAGATGACATACAAGAAACTCTCGATCTCTGGACCGCCGAAGCCCAATTGGTTGGCGCCATCTTTTTTGAATGAAATGATGTAATCGACAAAAGACGCCCCTAATTTTGGTGTGCCGAGTATCGAACATTCACAGTTTTCGAATCCTGGAATGACATTATTCACTAGCCCATCATGCGGCAAGATCGCAAAATTATTTTTTCTAATGACTGCTCGTGATTGCAGCAATCCATCTAAATAGCCCGTATTATTATTTTTATATCCCATGTGTGTCCCTGCTTTCTATTCTTTGTATGCTAGCTCATAAAGGGAAGCTGCTAAAACTTCAACCCCAGCTACTAAATCTTCGATAGTCGTTGATTCGGCTGGGTTGTGGCTAATCCCATCAATACTTGGTACAAACAGCATCGCCGTTGGAAAATGTGGTGCAATGATTTGGGAATCATGACCCGCCCCACTATGCATCACTTTGTAGCGTTTGCCGGTTTGCTTCACCGCTTGTTCCACCGTGGCAACGATCGTATCGTCCATCGGCACAGGGCGTTCATCCATCCATAGATCCATCTCCACTGTCAGGTCATGCTCTTGGGCGATCGCTTGAATGATCTGTTCTGCTTCAGCAGTAAAGGCATCCAATAGTTGCCCATCGGTATGGCGACAATCCATCGTAAACAACACTTCACCAGGAACCACGTTGACCGTATTCGGTTTTGGCTCAACTTTACCGAATGTCACTACTAATGGATCCCCAAGCTCTAAGCCACGGTCAATCACTGCGGCACACATTTTGGCAAAACCATACACAGCATCTTGACGATAGCCCATCGGTGTGGTTCCTGCATGATTGGCTTGTCCTTTTAAGACAAAGGTGTAGCGCTTTTGACCAGCGATACTATTGACGACACCGATCTGCAAGTTTTCTTTTTCTAAAACACTGCCTTGTTCGATATGGATTTCCACGAAGGCTTTGATGTCTGATCGAACCGGTTCTTGTGGGTCGCGAAAGTCAAAGCCCTGGCGTTGCATCTCTGCCACGAAGCTGTTGCCTTCAAAATCTGCGATCGCTTCAACATCGGCTTTTTTGGCTTCTCCGACAAAGTTTTTGCTTCCCCAAAAAACGGTTGGAAAACGACTGCCTTCTTCTTCTGCCATTGAGATGACTTCCAAGGAGCGTAAAGGTTGTCCATAGGTCTCTTTTAAATACTTGATCGCTAAAGCAGCAGCAACGACCCCGTATTGTCCATCCAATGTGCCACCGTTGACGACGGTATCGATATGTGACCCTGAAAGAATCGTTTCTTCTGGATACTGGCTGCCTTCCATTCTGCCGAAGAGATTGCCGACTGCATCATAGGACGTCGTTAAGCCAGTTTCTTTTAATTGTTTTTCTACAAATGATTGCGCTTCTTTCCATGAATCGGTATAAAGCAGTCTAGTCATTCCTCCAGTTGGATCATTCCCAATCTGAGATAATGCATCGATCATTGCCGCTACTTCTTTTTTCAACTCCATTGTTCTGCCTCCTTTAATTTATACGGTTATTGTAAGCGTGTTACTGAAGGACATCATTGTTCACTTTCGACAAAACCGTTTCTATTTTTAGTCATAACGCTGTTTTTTAAACCGCTTCCTTCTCCTATACTCTTCCTTATACTATCGAAGAAGAGAAAGGAAGAAAACAATGGTTTATCCTAAAAATGCCTTTGCGCAAACAGAAAAAATCCAATTTGACACCTACGGCACTTTGCCGTTAGAAGTGACGATCCTAAAAGCAGCGCAGCCTCGGATCAGCTTTTTGTATTTTCATGGTGGTGGCTTCCTCTATGGTCAGCGGGAAGACCTTCCGCAGGATTATGTCCACCAATTGCTGGCTGCCGGTGTTAGCCTTTATCTCTTTGATTATCCACTGGCTCCCGAAGTAGCGCTGAACGACATTTACCTTCATACAAAAAAGGCAGTGGAATGGTTTTTGACAGAGGGCTGGCACTTCAGCGGCGTTGGTGCAAATGAGTACATTCTATTCGGTCGCTCCGCCGGCGGTTTTTTAGCGACCTTACTGACCGCACGCACAAAGCATCCGGAGCAAAAAGGCTTGATCCGATTTTACGGATACCAAGAGTTGTTTTATAAAGAATTTTTGCAGCCGGCACGCTTTTACACGCAATTTCCGAAAGTCCCGCCACTCGACGCCGAAGCTATGATCGAAAGCCAACCAATCACCCACGGCACGTTAGAAAAACGATTCCCTTTGTACCTTTCCGCCCGTCAATATGGCAACTGGCAGCGTTATTTAGGCAATCGGGAACAGCTGGCAGCCTTGGCGATTCCTGCTGCCGCTTACAAAGACTTTCCTCCTTGCTTTGTCGTTCATTGCAAAAAAGATCCAGACGTTCCCTTCAGCGCCTCCGAAGCTTTCGCAGCACAAGTCCCCCGTGCCAAAACACTTTGGCTCGATTTAGATCAGCATGACTTTGATCGGACACCAAACACTGTCGCTGATGACTGCTATCGACAGATGATTTCATGGCTCCTTTTAATAATAGAGAAACAATGAGCGTAAACTTATCCGCGTTTCCTTAATAAATAAAAACAGGCGATCTTCAAAGGAGTATTCCCCTTTAAAGATCGCCTGTTTTTTGATTATAGTGAGTTGAAGTTATTCACGACATTCTCAACACTGAAGCCGAATTCCGCTAAGACTTTGTCACCAGGTGCGGATGCACCGAAGTGATCGATCGCGATCACTTTTCCATGACAGCCAGTGTAACGTTCCCAACCAAATGGGGAAGCCGCTTCGATCGCTACCCGTTTCTTCACTGCTTTCGGCAAGACGCTTTCTTTGTATTCTGAGCTTTGCGCTTCAAACAGATCAAAGCTTGGTAAGGAGACCACCGATACATCGATGCCTTCTTCTGCCAATTTAGCTTGTGCTTGAACCGCAAGATTCACTTCAGAACCTGTGGCGATCAAAATCCCCGCTGGTGTTTCACCGGCTTGTTTTGAAATCACGTAGCCGCCTTTTGCGACATTTTCATCCGCACCAGTTTGCGTGCCTTCGATCACTGGTAGGTTTTGTCGGCTTAAGACTAAGACCGTTGGTTTATCCGTTGTTGTCAGGGCCAGTTTCCAAGCAGCACGGGTTTCGTTGCCGTCTGCTGGACGAATCACTTGGACATTTGGCATGCAACGGACGCTGGCTAATTGCTCGATCGGCTCGTGGGTCGGTCCATCTTCCCCAACCGCCACGGAGTCATGTGTCAAGACATAGATCACAGGTGCATGCTGGATCGCAGACAAGCGCACCGCTGGACGCAAGTAATCAACGAAGACGAAGAAGGTTCCGCCATAGATTCGGGTACCGCCATGCAATTGGATCCCGTTCATGGCTGCCGCCATCGCAAATTCTCGGACACCAAACCAAATGTTGCGGCCTTCGTATTGGCCAGGTTCAAAGTCTTTTTCTGCTGCCACCATCGTGTTGTTGGAACCAGAAAGGTCAGCCGATCCGCCCCAGAGACTAGGGACGGCTTTGGACAACGCTTGGATCATCTCTTTGCTGGATACCCGGCTAGCTTGTGAGCTGCCAACTTCGTAGCTTGGTAATGCTGCAGCCCAATCTGCTGGCAATTCACCCGCAAAGGCTTGTTTGAATTGCGCCGCAAGTTCTGGGTAGGCTGCTTCATAGGCATGGAAAGTTTCGTTCCAAGCGGCTTCAGCTTTTTGTCCTTCATCGATCATGGTTTCTTTGAAGCGCGCGGCAACTTCGTCAGGTACGGTAAATTCTGGGTATTCCCAGCCATAAATCGCTTTGGCTGCTGAAATGCCTTCGGCACCGATCGGCGCACCATGAACGGCAGAGGTGCCTTGATTTGGCGCACCGTATCCGATCACAGTCTTGATTTCGATCAAGGTTGGTTTGTCGCTTTCAGCTTTTGCTTCGTCGATCGCTTTTGAGATTGCTTCTAAATCATTGCCGTCTTCAACGAGAATGTGTTGCCAGCCATACGCCTCAAAACGCGCACCGACATTTTCTGTAAAGGCTTTTGAGGTCGGACCATCTAGGGAAATGTCGTTTGAATCGTACAAGACGATCAGTTTGTCTAATTTCATGTGACCCGCCATGGATGCAGCTTCTTGCGAAACACCTTCCATCAAATCCCCATCGCCACATAAGGCATAGGTATAGTGATCGATGACTTGATACTTGTCGCGATTGTAGGTTGCAGCCAAGTGGGCTTCGGCCATTGCCATACCGACTGCCATGGCGATCCCTTGTCCTAAAGGTCCAGTGGTTGCTTCGACGCCGTCTGTGTGATCGACTTCTGGATGTCCTGGCGTGCGGCTATCCCATTGACGGAAGTTTTTTAGATCCTCAATGGTCACATCGTAGCCAGACACATGCAACAAGCTGTACAATAACGCCGAACCGTGCCCAGCAGACAAAACAAAACGGTCACGATCCACCCACTTGCGAGAAGTCGTTGGATTGACTTTCAAGTGTTTCGTCCACAAGGCATAGGCCATGGGTGCTGCCCCCATCGGTAATCCTGGATGTCCTGAATTGGCTTTTTGTACGGCTTCGATACTTAATGTACGAAGGGTGTTCACTCCTAATTGATCGATTTTATCAAATAGTTTTTTCAATTAAATTGCCTCCTTCACTTTCTTCAGCCAGCATGTTTCTATTCACTGCCTTTTCACAATAGAAAAGAACCGGACGTCCAAAGTTTACTGGCTAATAGGCAACGAATGCTCCTCTTTTTAACAGTCCTAACTTTGGTCGTCCGGTTCTTTTGCTTTCGGCTTTGCTTAGCTACTCAAAACTTTTCCAGTCATTTCTTGATAATCTGCGACCATGATCGACCATGCTTTGGCAATGTCGTCATCTAAACCAAACAATCCACTGCGTCCGACAATATAGATGTCTGGATTGGCTTCATCAATCCGTTTGAAGGATTTCCGATTGGAGGAACCGTCCATTTCAATGACATAGTGATAGTCATATTCTTCCCGTAATTCCCGCAGTTCAACAATTTTATCTAACGCCCCTTCAATAAAGCGTTGGCCAGCAAACCCTGGATCAACCGTCATGATCGTGACTTTATCCAAACGATCAATATAAGGCAAAATGACCGATACTGGCGTTTCAGGATTTAAGACGATCCCGGCTTTTAATCCAGCATCATGGATTTGATCGATCAGACGAAATGCTAACCCATCCAAAACTTCAGCGTGCATACAAATCCATTCACAGTTGATATCGATCAGCTGCTGCACCCAAAAGGCAGGTTCAGTGACCATCAAATGAGCGGACAAAGGCAACGTACTGATTTTGCGGACCTCTTGAATAAACCATGGGGATAGGGAAATATTGGGTACGTAATGACCATCCATAATATCAATATGATAGGAGTCCACTTGGTCATTCAAAAAAGTGATTTGCTCTTTAAATTTATCTAGATCCATCGTCATCAATGACGGTGAAAATTCAACTTTGTTCATAGACTTATCCTTTCTCCTCGATCAGTCTTGTACTGAGAGGAACGATTCTTCTTTCAATTGAATCGCTTTTCTTAGAAAATTTGAATATCATCTAAATCGATTTCTTCTTCTTCCACTTCTGCTTGCGCGGCTACTTGTTCTTCAGTGACATTTTTCTTGATCAAAGCCAAGGTGATCCCAGTCACTACTATATTTACCAACAAAGCTACTGCCCCAGCCCATGGACGAGTCATAGTCGGCAGCATCAGCACACCACCAAACGGTACCGTTGCATCTGCCCCTAAGACCATTGAAACAGCACCTCCAGCAGCGCCACCGATAGCTGTTGCGATCAGCCCTCGGACGATATCGTTCATAACGATTGGGATCACCCCTTCAACGATATTGATCACACCCATTGGTACGGCAGATTTTAACGTTTCCACTTCTACAGGCGTATAGATGTTTTTGCCGAACAATTTTGCAATAAAGAATGCTAAACCAAAACCGATTGGTGTTGCAGTATTGACTAATTGCAACGCAGTGATCGGTCCATTGATCCCTTCTGCTTGCATCGTCAGAACAAAAGCAAAGACCGTTTTATTGATTGGTCCGCCATAATCAACGCCACTCAACAAGCCGATGACCGCACCAAAAACCAATAATGAAGAGGAGCCTAAGCTATTTAATGCGTTCGTTAGTAAGTTCGTAAAGGCAGTGATCGGTGTACCGATAATATAGACCATGATCAGACCACCGATCAAAGAGGTCAAAAAGGGAATGATCAATGTCGGCATCAAGCCTTTCGCCCAATTTGGTACTTTAATAAATCGTAAAATAGCAATTACTAGATATCCAGCTAAGTAGCCGCCCAAGATTCCTCCAATAAAACCTGCACCAATGGCATTGGCTGTCAAACCAATAATAAACCCTGGCGCGATCCCCGGTTTTTCGGCAATCGCATAAGAAATTCCTGTCGCAATGACCACCGGAAGCAACCCGAGTCCTGCGCCTCCCATCGTAGCTAAAGCATCCCAAATCGTAAATTCACCTGGCACCAGTTGTCCCTGACTGGTGCCGCCGAAAGCCATGCCAATGGCAATCAAGAATCCGGCACCGCAGACGATCGGAATCAAATAGGAGATGGCTGTCAACAAATGTCCTTTTAAATTCAATGCTTTGATTTTTTCCATAGTTTCCTTCCTCCTTCGGTTTGCTTAGACCGCCTGCTGTTGAACGACCTCTTTGGCTTTTTCCAACAATTTGCTTGGGGACTTGATGGCAACTTCGGTCGGCACTTGAATGATCCGTTTCCCTTCAAATCGTTCACGTCCTGCTACTTTGACGTCAACTGCTAAAATCACGACATCTGCAGCCGCAATCGCTTCAGGTGACAATTCATTTTCACGGCCGATCGTTCCTTGTGTTTCCACATGGATCTCGTAACCTGCCTTTTTTGCCGCATTTTCTAACTTTTCTTGCGCAATATAAGTGTGAGCGATCCCTACTGTACATGCACATACTCCGACGATTTTCATAATAATTCCTCCTTAAATTTTCTGTTATCCTTGAAATGCTTCAATCACTTGCTGCGGCTCTTTTGCTTTCAACAAGGCAGCCGTCACCTCGTCATTTCCTAATTTCCGAGCGAACAAAGAGAGCAGTTTCAAATGCTTTTGCGCCCCTTGCGTGTCATCACCGACGGCAAATAAGATAATTCCTTTCACTCCCTTGCCATCCAACGTTTCCCAAGGGATCTCTTGTTTTAAAACCCCGATTGCTACGCCGATCTCCTTCACATGAGCACTTTTTCCATGGGGAATGGCAATGTAATTGCCAATCCCTGTTTGACCAACTGCTTCCCGCTCATAGACATCTTTTAAAAATGCTGCCTGATCCGTCAAGTACTCATTGGTATATAAAAGCTGACTCAATTGCTGCAGGGCTTCTTCTTTAGAAGCGGCCTCCATGTTGGTTTTGATTATTTTTGGATCAATCACTGTTGAAATATCCATTCGTTTTCCTCCTCTAGTTGAGTACCTCTTGCCTTACTGAATTGACCATTCATTCCTATCAGCCGCATTGGTTGAGAAGGAAGGCTTCGATTTCTTCTTTTGATTTTTCTGCAATGAATTGCAGATTTTCTTCATAGGCGAAACATTTCATTAAGCGGATGACTGCTTGTTTCACCGCGGTTGTTTCGTTAGTCTTCATCAGGATCGCAAAAATCGTTTTTGCTTGCAGCGTTCCCTGCCAAAGGACTTCTTCACCTCTGACGAGAACGATTCCGCTTTTTTTCAACACAGTACTTTCAATGTGTGGTAGCGCAAAATCTTCAGCAATCATCGTATTGCCGCTCGCTTCTCGGGCTTGCAGTGCTTCAAATAGCAGGGTTTTGCTCTCCGTCAGCCCGATTGTTTGGCTAACACCTGCAATCTTCCTTAAAACATCGACTTTCGTCTCTCCTGCTTCTGTTGAAACTAAAGTAAGGGACAAAGGGAATTTAGTCATTTCTCACCCTCCCAATCATCGCTTCAAGGCGTTTTTGGTCTTCCATCGTCAGCATGGCGCTCACGATCACAACCGGAATCGGACTATCGATCGTTAATTGAACGGTTGAGATGATCATCTCCGTAGCCGGGTGTTGCTTTAAAGCCGCTTCCACATCACGAGAAGGTAGGACAGCGGTGATTGCTAACTCACGAAATTTCTTATGCACTTTTACTTTTAATAATTCGGAGGTCCCGATTCCTGTAGTACAGACGATCATTACCTTGAGTTGTTGAGGATGTTCTTCGATCGCTTGAGCAAAGTAAAGGGTGACAAAGCCGATTTCATCTTCTGTGAGCGCTGGCAAATCGTACACTTGGCAGATTTCTCTTGCAGTCTCTTCGGTAGCAAAAAACAAATCTGTATATTCTAATTTGATTTGCTCCAAAAGATTGTTTTTGACTTCGATCCCATGTCGCAACCGATTGATCATTGGTTTGATATGGCGAGCCAATTTACCGAATAACTCCTCGTCTTCAAATGACCGCTGCAGCTGAGTGCTCATTTTTTCTATAAATGCATTAGAAATTAGTTTTACTTGTTCTGACAGATCCTCTAATTCATCCGTGGCCTTTTGCATCCGTGAGGAGACGAGGTATTGATACATATAATAGCTTTCGTTTTCCGGTAATTTCGTATGCAAGTACTGTTCGCTATTGCCAATGATCTCTTTGGCGATGGTGGCTAATTCTGGGTTTTCTTGCATTTGCTGTTTCTCTTTCTCATCTAAAATATCCTCGTTAAACGAATTCCCTACTTTGCGAAACCGTCGTAATAAGATATACAGGTGAGAAAAAAGATTAATGTTATAAGGATGTGGTATTACTAATCCTAGGTGATTTTCAATCAAATTCAGCTGTCGCAAAACAAACTCCGCATCATAGCGGTTGAACGCCTCATTCGTCACATGCAGATCATCCAAGCGGATATTGCGGGTTTGCTGGATATACTCCTGCAATGCTCGACGGATATTTTTTTCTGCACCGTTCACCCCGATCATTTTATTTTTGCGGGAAACCGTCAGCTCAAAACGCTGCAAAGCTTCAGAAATTAATTTCTCATCACTGTTGATAACCGTTTCACTCACATAAAAAGGCTGATACAGGGAAAAAATATTCTTTCTTTTTGGGGAAACAAGCAATAGCTCCTCCATCACCTTGTTCCGGCGTTCCACTGGTGTCAGCGCATTCGGCATTTCCGCTTTCTGACTCTGGGACTTTTCTTGATGATGGAAACTTAAGCGGTAGCCTTTCCCTTTTTCTGAGAGAATCACATAGTCAATCGCGGCATCCTCATTGATTGCTTTTACGATGCGATAAATCGACTTTGTAGAAAGTCGAAGCGCTGCGGATAGTTCATCGGCCGTGACAAATTCTCTCGTATTGGAAAGAATATGGATGATTTTTCTCTTTCGTTGTTCCATAACAGTCATGTAACCGTTCTCCTTTCTACACACTTATCATAGCACTAGGAAATGTAAGCGTTCTATCATTCTTTGTCCCCTTCATGGGACAAAGATGATCAATAATAAGAATTACAATACAACGTTAAGGACAAAAAAAACAGCCATTTTTCAAAATGGCTGTAACAAAGTCAGTGTTATCATCAATGTTCATTATTCAACTGTTGGAATAAGAAAAGCTGCTAGTTCCCATGAAACGAGAAGGAAAACGCCGTTTATCGAAACCCTTCAACCGTCGTTAAGGAGTAATCCAGGTTTGAGCGCCTATACAGCAAGCGAAATAAGCACGCTCATTGAAAGGAACGATTTGAGCTTTTACATCAACGAACGATAAAGCTCAATAATCTCTTCTAAAGTCGTATCCCGCGGGTTGCCTGGTGTGCAGACATCATTCAAGGCATCTTTGGCGATGGCTGGGATATCTTCTTCTTTGACGCCTAATTCAGAAATGGTCGCTGGAATACCCACATCTGTGCTTAACTGATCGATTGCTTGGCAAGCAGCATCTCGGACGTCTTCAAGTGACATCGTTTCTGCCCCTTCAATGCCTAAAACGATCGCGATCTCACGGTATTTTTCACCCGTAAAGTCTTTGTTGTATTTCATGATGGTTGGCAACAAAGACGCGCACGCTACTCCGTGAGGAATGTTGTACCAAGCGGACAATGGATGTGCCATGCCGTGGACTAAGCCCAAGCCGACGTTTGAAAAGCCCATACCGGCAATGTATTGCCCTAGTGCCATCGCTTCTCGTCCTGCTTGATCGCCATTCACGGAATCTCTCAATGAGCGCCCGATGATCTCGATTGCTTTGATGTGCAGCATGTCAGTCATTTCCCAAGCGCCTTTGGTGATGAAGCCTTCGATGGCGTGGGTCATGGCATCCATCCCCGTTGCAGCTGCCAGGCTCTTCGGCATCCCCATCATCATATCGCTGTCCACAAAGGCTACTAGAGGAATATCGTGAGGATCTACACAAACAAATTTCCGATGATTTTCTTCATCTGTAATCACATAGTTAATCGTTACTTCGGCTGCAGTCCCAGAAGTTGTCGGTACCGCTAAAATCGGCAAGCATGGATTTTTCGTGTCTGCCACGCCTTCCAAACTAATCACATCTGAAAATTCAGGATTCGTAGCAATGATTGCGATCGCTTTTGCCGTATCGATCGGTGAACCACCGCCAATCGCAATGATACAATCGGCTTGGGCTTCTTTGACAAAGGCTAAGCCGTCTTTGACATTTTGGATCGTTGGGTTGGGCACGATCCCATCATATAACGCATAGTCGACACCTGCTTCATCCAATAATTTCGTCACTTTGGTTGCTACTTCAAATTCCACCAAATCTTTGTCGGTGATCACAGCCGCTTTTTTGAACCCTCGTGCTTTGAATTCGGTTGGTACGTTCTCGATCGCTCCTTTTCCAAAATACGATGTTTCATTCAAAATCATTCTATTTGCCATTCTTCCTACCTCCATTTGTTTGTTTATTCACAATATATTTTAAATAGAAAAGACTGAGAGCCTTTTCTATTCTTCTACCATTACTTATACCTCAAGATAGCCTGCTCGGGGAGTGACTTTGAAAGCGTCAGCCAATTTTTTCAGATTTTCATCTGTAATGGTTTGTAAGATTGGGCCTTGCGCTTTAACATAGGTGTACACTTCCGCAGCTTTCTCTGCCGTTTCAATCAAGCCAAAGACTTCGTCCATATCTTTGCCAGCGCCATAGATCCCATGTTGTGGCCAAAGAACCAAACGGGTCTCTTTCATTTTAGCAGCCGTTGCTTCGCCGATCTCATTCGTTCCTGGGACCATCCAAGGAGTGATGGAGACGCCTTCTGGGAAGACCACCAAGCACTCCGTACACATTTGCCACAAGGTCCGCGTGAAACTGCGTTCATCCAACTCATGGGTAAAACTCATGGCTAAAAGATGAGATGCGTGGTTATGCATGATGATTCGGTTTTCTGGATCGACCGACAAGCGAGCGATATGACTCATGAAATGACTTGGCAGTTCACTCGTTGGCACCGCACCATTTTCCAAGCCCCAAAGCAATTCCAATGTTTGCCCATCTTCTTTGACTCGGATCACACCAAGGTTTTCCGCTGGATGTGCCGCTACATTTTTAAAGTATTTTCCTGAACCTGTCACGATAAAGTACTTGCCAGCTAGTGCCGTGGCATCAAAAATCATGGGAATTTCCCGCAAGACGCTTTGCGGATCGATGAAAGGCAAGATCTCTTCTTCTGTTAATAAGTAAGAAATATTGCCGCCGTTGCGCTCATCCCACCCTAAACGGTAAAGGTTTGCTGTCGTTTCCATCATTTCTTGTACAAAATTTGCTTGTAAAATATCAATCTTTTTCATCGTTCTCCTACTTTCTGGCTTTTAAGACGGTTTCTTCATAGGCTTTCACTTCTGATAGCCAATCCAGACCTGCTGGTACCCCTTGGCTTTCACAGAAGTAATTCCAAACATCTGCATACGGATAGTCTTTTAATTCTTCCGTCATGGCTAAACGAGTGGTGAAATCACCTGACAATTCGATTGCTTTTAGTTCTTCGATCGGTTCTAGCATCGCTTTTAGCAACGCTTTTTGAGTATTGCGCGTCCCGATCACCCACGCAGCGACCCGATTGATCGTCGCATCAAAGAAATCTAACCCAATGTTGGTTTTTGGCAATAAGTCATTGCGAACCAATTCGCGGCCAATCTCTTGCAATTCATCGTCCATGATCACGACATGATCACTATCCCAGCGTACAGGACGGCTGACATGTAGCAAAATGCCTTTGCTGAATAGTGCCAATGAAGACAATTTATTGGAGATCACTTCGGTTGGATGGAAATGTCCAGCATCCAAACAAATCAATTTATCGCGCGTCAAGCCATAGCCCATATAAAATTCATGAGAGCCGACGGTGTAGGCTTCGGCACCAAGACCAAACAACTTGCTTTCCACGGCATCTACCGTGTATTCCGCTGGCAATTCTTCAGCAAAAATCTCATCTAATGCTGTCATCAAGCGTTCCCGTGGTGTAAAACGATCGATCGGGTTGTCTTTGTAGCCATCTGGCACCCAGAAATTATTGACACAGACTTGCCCAGTTTCTTTCCCCATATAGGCAGCGATTTGACGAGAACGTTTGCCGTGTTCGATCCAGAACTGACGAACTTCTTCATCTGGTGAAGCAAGGGTAAAGCCATCTTTGAACATGGGATGTGAGAAAAAGGTTGGATTGAAGTCTAAACCTAAGCCTTGTTCCTTCGCCCAAGCAACCCATTTTTCAAAATGCTTCGGCTCCAATTCATTTAGATCCACTGCTTCCTCGGTGTCTAAATAGATGGCGTGAAGGTTCAATTTGTGTTTTCCAGGAATCAAAGAGTAGGCTTTTTCTAAATCTTGGCGCAACTCCTCTGGGGTATGGGCAGCACCAGGATAATTCCCCGTTACAGAGATCCCACCAGATAATGCTTCATCACTCAAAAATCCTTGCACATCGTCCCCTTGCCAAACATGCATCGAGATTTTCACATCGGCTAATTTTTTCAAAACCGCATCCGTGTCGACGTCTAATTTGGCATATGCTGTCTTAGCTTCTTCATAACGCTGTTGAATCGTTGTCATTTTTTCCTTCTCCTTCTATAAAACGTTGATAGTTGCTTAAAATCTTGTGATCAAAAGGCTGTGGTTCATGAACACTGCAAGGAAATGAGTGTTTGACCGCGCGGCGTGCTTCAACCAGCGACGTGAAGATGCCAGCACTCATCATCTGCATTAAAAGATTGCCGATCGCCGTTGCTTCACTTGGGCCAGCTTCGATCGTCAGCTGCGCAGCATCAGCCGTCAGTTGATTTAAAAAGCGATTGTTGGAACCGCCCCCCACGATATGCAGTTTTTGCAGCTTGTTCGTCGTACCTGTCAGCTGTTCCAGCTTTTGCAATTCGCTGGCATAACAAAGCGCTAAGTTATCATACACACAGCGAGCCAGTTCACCTGCGGTTTCTGGAACTTTCTGCTGGGTTTCTCGACAATACGCTTGCAGTTCAGTAATCATATTTTCTGGATTCAAAAAACGAGGATCATTGACATCGACAAACTGTTGAAAAGCAGGCGTTGCTTGCGCCAATTCCGCCAATTCTGCATAGGAATACTGATAATCTTGCTGCCGAGCCACTTCTTGGATCAGCCACATGCCCATGATATTTTTTAAAAAGCGAATCGTGTTGTGGGCACCCCATTCGTTCGTATAATTTTCATCGAAGGCGGCAAGGGAAACATTGGGTACTTTGGTTTCGATCCCCAGCAATGACCATGTCCCGCTGCTGATGTAGCCCCACTCTGACCCTTCTCCGGGTGTACCGATGATCGCCGACGCCGTATCATGACTAGCGACAGTGACAAAGGTCGCTTGTGGCAAATCATAGGCTGGAAACTTCTGAGTTTGCAGTGCGCCTAAAACCGTCCCAGCATCAACCAATGGTGGGAACAGTCCTTCTGTTACCCCAATCTCAGCTAATAATTCTACATCCCATGTTTGGGTATTGGCATTTAGAAGCTGCATCGTCGAGGCATTGGTTTTTTCCGTGACCATCTTGCCGGTAAAAACGTAGCCCAAATAATCTGGAATCAACAGCAGTTTGTCGGCTTTTTGCAACAGTTGCGCTTCTTCTGTGGCTAATTGAAAAATCGTGTTGAAGGGCTGCAGCTGAATGCCTGTTTTCTCATACAGTTTTTGCAAAGAATAGCGCTGGCCAAAAGCCGCGATCGCATCATTGGTGCGACTATCTCGATAAGCGACTGGGTCGCCTAAACGTTCGCCTGCTTGATCGATCAAACAGTAGTCCACTGCCCAGGTGTCGATTCCGACGAAGCAGTCATTGATACCGGCTTGTTTCACTTTTTGCAGTCCTACTAAAATCTCTTGGATCAAATAATCGATCGCCCAGCGGTCAAAGCCTTCATGGGGACGAAAGCCGTTTTTAAAGCGATGGATCTCTTCTAAAGTGATCTGCTCATTTTCCCAACGGCTCAACATCAGACGACCGCTTGATGCGCCGATATCGATTGCGATAAATGTGTTCACTGGTCTCCACCTTTCATTATCTTGGTTAAAAATAAATCGATTACAATTTACTGATTCATTCTTGTTGCCTCAATTTTAGCTTGACAATCAACGAGTTTCATCACACAATTTTGATAAAGACTTGCACAATCTTGGTAAAAAGGAGGATCCGATGGATTACTGGGAAAAAGCCAACCACTCATGGTCAACCGATTCACTGCGTTACATCAATACTTCAACCCAAAAGCAGCGTGAACTTTTCTATTACATTCAAGAAATCGGCTATTTCAAAGCCAGCAAACCTTACTTTACAGAACGAGAGAACCTGCCTTCTTATTTGATCAAATATACATTGTCCGGTTGCGGTGAATTGCGCTACAAAGGAAAAAGCTATCAATTAAAAGCAGGTGATGTGTTTTTTATCGACTGCCTAGACTATCAGTACTACCGCACCGTTAGTCAAGAGCCCTGGGAAATGGACTGGATCCATCTATATGGCGCCAACGTCGCAGCGTTTTATGATGAATTTCTCAAAAATGGCAGTCCAGTTTTTCACACAAATCCTGCCAGCAGCCGCCAAAATCCGATCCATTTGGTCTTACAAGATTTATTGATGTTACAGCCAGAACCAAATGCGAAAACTGCCTTCCAAAGCTCTGTTTTGATCCATCAGCTACTCAATGAACTGCTCCTGCAAAAATATCATCTCGATTTTTCGGATAGTGAGATCCCGCCTTATATTTTGCAGATTCGTGACCAGCTAGAAGAGGATTTCCGTCAAGGGATCACCTTGGAATCTTTGGAGGAAAGGTACCATATCAATAAGTATCAAATCGTCAAGGAGTTTTCCAAATACATGGGCTTGCCCCCCATCGAGTACCAGATCAGCAAACGCATCTCTTACTCGAAAGACCTTTTGCGCTATTCTCGTCTTTCCATCAAAGAGATCTCATTGGCGATCGGCATCGAAAACACCGCCTATTTCAGCCGTTTATTCAAGAGAAAAGTCGGCATTTCACCTAGTGATTATCGACAAACGGAGAATGGACGGTAAAAAAGAAACATGAAATCATTCACTGATTTCATGTTTCTTTTCATTGAATCTAAGGTTTTAGTTGGCAACAATAAGTGACTCTTTTTCATTCATGATCTTCTCAAATGCTGACGCATTCGTTACCACAACTGGCGTAATGGTCGCATATCCCTCTGCTTGGATAGCTGCGAGATCGGCTTTTATCAGCGGCTGGCCCTTTTTGATTGCTTGATTTGCTTCAATAAGGGTCGTAAAGTGCCTTCCCTCTAGCTCTACTGTGTCAACACCGATATGGATCAAAAGTTCAACGCCTTGATCACTGGTCAAGCCGATCGCATGCTTTGTTGGAAATAAAGCAGTGACCACGCCATCAAAAGGGGCATAAAAGGTGTTTGATTGTGGTTTGATTGCTTTCCCTTGCCCCATCAAGCCTTCTGAAAAAACTTTGTCAGGAACCTCTGTTAAGGGAACGACTTCTCCTTGAACGACTTCTTGAAAATTGATTTTTGTATTCACTGGCTCTTTTGAATTGACTGCTTTCCTTTTTTCAGGTTCTACAATTCCCCAAAAATAGGTGATTAGAAATGCCGCAACAAGCCCTACTACCTGCGAAGCAATCCCACCATAAAATCCACCATCGATTCCTGCTGGATTGATAATCAAAGGAATACCCAACAATCCTGAACCACCAAAAGAATACTGCACTGTCTGCATAAATCCTGCAATAACACCACCTAAACTTCCACCGATGACAGCAGCGATCAACGGACGTTTATAAGGAAGTAATACTCCGTACAATGCTGGTTCACTGACACCAATCAGGGTTGTCAGACCTGTTGAGTATGCGAGTGCTTTCGTTTTATCGTTTTTCGTTCGTAGACCAACCGCCACGACAGCTCCAGCCATTGCCATTTGGTTCGCTAAGAGCAGACCCATCACAGGATCGAATCCTTGCATCGCCATGTTGTTAAGAAAAATTGGAATGAATGCCCAATGCAATCCGAACATGACCATCAAGATCCATGGTCCCCCAATCACCAGCCCGCCCAAAACCGGACTGAAGTGATAAACATTATTAACAAGCGTTGCCAGTAGACTTGATAAGTTGGATATAATTGGACCAACGACCAGCAAGGCAAGAGGGACAGAAACTAGTAACACGATAAGAGGCTGTACCATGAATCGCAAATCTTTCAACGGCCAATTCTGAACGAAGCCATTGATTTTGGCTGCCACCCAGACAGCAATGATTGCCGGAAAAACGGAAGAAGTATAGTCCATCATATTCACGGGAATCGACAAAAAGGTCAAACTACCTTCTGTCGCATACGGCAGCAAAGTAGGATAGATCAATGATGCCCCAATCAACATTCCGACATAGCTGTTTAATTTAAAATAATTTGCCGCCGAAGCACCTAATAAGATTGGCATGAAGTAAAAGAAAGCATTAGACAATGCATACAAAACGATATAGGTTCCCGAAGTTTCTGACAAAATACCTGCTACTGATAAAATCGTCAAGATCCCTTTGATCGTTCCTGACGCAGCCATAGCGCCTAAAGCTGGCGTGAAAATCCCTGAAATCGTGGAGGTAAACTGATCAAAAAGAGATTTTTTTGTTTTTTCATGGGTAGTGTCTTCTATTAATTCGCCGACTTGTTGCAGGACCGCTTCATAGACATCGTTTACACGATTTCCTAAAACGATCTGGTACTGTCCGCCCTGTTCAACGACTGAAATCACTCCGTCAAGACTAGCAATGGTCTCCTTACTTGGGGTATCTATATCATGCAATACAAAACGCAGACGTGTGACGCAATGGGTCACCGATTCGATATTGGCTTTTCCACCAATTTCCTTTAAAACCTCTGTTGCCAACTGCTGGTTGTTCATTTTTGCTCCTCCTCAATAAAAAGTTTGATTTCGCCAGTGATCCCCAAAGGCTCGAACAGGACAAACTGTGAAAGATAATCCCGCATACTGCGACCTAAATTATTGATCACTTCAATCTGGATGGAATTATTCGTTTCTTGAAGCAGGTCCGTCAACTCAAATGTATACGGTGTACTGATTCTTGTGCCTACACAATGACCGTTCACTGAAACAGTCACAACTTCTGAAGCATCTTCAATACTTAATAAAACCTCTCCTGCTGCTTTAGGGAAGTCCACGGTATAAGTGATTTTCCCGCTAAACCGACTGAAGTCATCACCGACTCCCAGTAAAGGCAATGACGAATATTGTTTTTGACAGGCAACTACCGCTTGCTCTTTCCCGATTCCTTCGAAAGTGACTTGCCATGGCTGATCGTTTAGATGAACTTCTTTCACTGGTTTGCTTCTATCAATACGCAATGGTTGTTCCGAGGTAGCTTCAAAAAGAATCATACTCTCTGCTGGTGCTAAATGAATCTCATAGCTGCCATTTTTATATGACACAGGTTTCAGTTTATTTTCTACTGGATCATATTGAACGAAAGGCTTCTTAGCAGGAAAAACAGCCTGAAACTGCAGCGATTCACTGTCATTTTCATTGAAAAGCATGAATATTTCATCTGTCTGCTGCTGATAATGATAGTAGCGCAAATACGGCAGAGCTTTTGATGTTTCTAAACGATCCCGTACCTTCAAGCCAACGTTATCAGTGAGTGCTGTGAGCGGTGTTACTTCCGTAAGGCGAGCGAGAAGCCGCAGTTCATGGGTAAGCAGAGTTTGTTCAAGGGCTTCTTTCACCATTTCCTCAACAAAAATAATTTGAATTCCAGATTCTGCGAGAGCTGTCAGCTTTTTGATCAATGGACCAGACATTCGCTCAGTATATGGAATGACTAGTGTTTGAAAGGCATACTCATTGATGACAAACGTTTGATCCGTAAATTGCGCATCAAGCATCATCTCAACCGAAACGATTTCAAATTCGTATTGATGTTCCATCAGTTCACGAGCAACTTTTTGAATCGGCATATAAGCGCCTGCCCACTCCGCTTCAGCATGGTACAGCACAGCAATATCCGCTTGATGTTTCCCGTCGCTAAATAGATAACTCAAACGATTCATATACGTCATCAGCTGTTTGAAGCCCTCAAATTGTGGATTATGGCCTTGCGCATAAAAGTGTGGCGGGCAATCGGCATCAGGAAAGTCATTCATTGAAAAAGCATGAGGGACAAAATGATTGACCCCTCGCACCAGCATGTGATCGGTTAGCCATTTCATCAGTTTGGTTCCTTCTGACCAACCATATGCACCGAATACTTCGCACATCGTTCGACCTTGTTTCACAGGGTCTAAGTTTCCTAAAGATGCCCCCATTTTCCCTAATGCGTAATGGAAAAATTCGCCATCCCAGCCAGTAGATGTCATGGCTTCAAAGTATCCGTCATTTTGTTGCGGCATCAATTGATGCAAAACGACATCGATCCCTGCCATCGATTGTCCTTTCATCGATTGAAAGAAGTGACCTGCCCCATAGCCTAAACGTGCATGGGCATTGTTATCCTCAATCACATGTCCGATATAGTCGACCTTATGTTCCCGACACCAGCGTCCGATCCGCTGAGAAAAGTGTTGACTATATAGCTCAGAAACCAACGACATATAATTGTAACGAATCTTAACCGTCTGTTTTGATTCACCACGATAGAGAGCCGGCAACAGCCCTCGCAGCTCAGTTTCAGATATGGCTAGCTGGTTTGCTAACAAAGTCAACAAATCATACCGCCACGGCAATGGCATATCTACTTTTCCAAGGACTGCATCAGGACCCTTGATATTCCCAAACCGCGGTTCATCTGAGAAAAATCCTTGGATCGTTGTGCCAAATTTCTCTCCAAAGTGTTGATAATGACTTTGATAAACCGTTTCCAGCAAAACATCCGTTGCTTCTGGTACCAAAGGATTCAAGTACCCTTGTGTCGAAGCTTCCCCTCCTTCTTGTGTCGTGTAAAAGACAAAGATACTCCACTCTCCTTCAGGAATAGACCAATACAATGTCTCATCAATCATTGAGTCTGTAAGGTCGATCCACTCCTCCTCGCTGATCTGCTTAAATCCAGTTTTTTTGACCGCAACGGCGCTGATGATTTCAGCAGAAAAAAATGATTTGCCACTCTCGTTAACCGTTTCCCCTTCGGAATTCAAAATATTCGGTCGCTCTGCATTGAAACACCAATCCAACATAATTCCAGCATTCTTTTTTGGGCCTACAAAATCAAATTGTCGAAAATTCAAAAATTCTTTCTGCAAATGTCGATGATTCTTCTCAATTTCTCCTGCGGCGTAGCCTGTTGGAAAGTGCTTGTCATCCAAAATCCAAAGTGTCATTTGTCTTTTTTCACACTCTTCAATGATGATCGCCAACTCGTCCCACCATTGCGCTTTCAAAAATTCTTCATGGGGTCGTGATTCGATGCAGACAGATCGGATGCCGGCTTCGTAAATTTTATTGATGTAAGTTTGAATCGTCTCCTTCTCTTCTCCATGCATCCATAAAAACGGAAAAATATGATTATCATATTTTTCGTTCAATAAATTCGTTATCTTTTTCATACAAATTCCTCTTTCTTTCTCATTCAACTTCATTTAAAATCATAATAAATACGCTTTCAAATGTATCATAAGCAATTCTGCAGATTGAAACAATGTCATCTTCTTTGCAGATAATTATCACATTTTTAGATTTACGAAAGGAGGAGATCATAATGACAACCGAAGAAATGGAAAAAAAGCTTTTTCAGTTATCTGAGCGGGAATGCTATCACAGAGACCATCCAAACCACCTTTCTGACTATTATCAACAGCTGGAAAAAGTGATGATCAATGGCCGACAAGTTTACTTATTCGATAATCTGATGGAAGAACAAGAAAACTTTACTCTGTTAAAGCAAAGCCGCTTCAGTCCAGTTCCTTATCATAACCACAGTTTTATCGAATTAAATTATATCTACTCAGGAACATGCACCCAATTGATCGATGATCAGAAAGTTACGCTGACAAAAGGACAAATTTGTCTGATTGATACCGGAATTCCCCATTCGATTGAAATGACTGGTGAAGACGATGTTTTGATCAATCTTTTGATCAAGCGGGATTATTTCGCTCAATTGATTAGTCGAGAACAGTTTAATGAAGGGGTCGTGCTTGATTTTGTTCTGACTGCATTGTCAGACAAGCACGCGCATGACCAATATATTGTCTTTAAGAACAATAAAGATGATCGGATCCATGCTGTGATTCAAGAAATGCTGAAAGAAACTTATGAAAAAGCCATTGGTAGTAAACGAATCATCAGCAATCTAATAGCCATTCTTTTCACTTTTCTCGTACGTGAGTTCGACTATCAGACCAACAAGCAAGAAGCGGCAAAAAAACAGCACATTCTAGCGATCTTGACCTATATCGAAGAGAACTTCCAAACGGTTACTTTGCCAAAACTCGCCACCCTTTTTAACTATTCTCCTTCCTATTTAAGTGCATTGATCAAACGAGAAACTAGTAAAAATTTGACCGAATTGATTATCGAAAAGAAATTGAATCTCGCCCACAACTTAATTGCTTCCTCCACCAAACCAATCACCCAATGTGCGGCTGAAGCAGGTTTCACCAATATCACTTTTTTCTATAAAAAATACAAATTGTATTATGGGCATACGCCAAAAAAGAAAAAATGATTCTATGTCGCTACTTGCTTAAATAAAAAAATGTGGCATAAGTTAAATATTCATGTTCTAAACAAAAAAAAGAGTGGTTACCCACTCTTTGATTTTTAAGATAAGTTCTTTATTGGTTAAACTGTTATCTGCTACTTTATTGATCACTAACTAAAATTGCTCAGGTGCAAAGTTATTTCAACCAACTCATCCCTAATACACCAACAATATAGAGCAAGCTACCAAGAGCTACAAATTGCTTTTCTCTGCCAACTTTTTGTTCCTTTAAGAGGACAATACTTCCATAAGTAGCAACAAGTAAGCTCATTTGAGAAAATGAATAGGTTACGCCTACACCTAAAGAAGACGATACAGCGAATAACGAAGTATTCGCGATAACCCATGTGCTACCAGTACCTAAATTGTGGATTATTTTGCGGAAACGCAACTGTTGCTTACTTTTCAAGGAAATTACGCTTCCCCCGAGAAACATCCCTACTGCCTGAGGCAAGAAAATCTGTGCGCCACTTATCTGAAACAGACCAGTGACTGTCACATATAGCATCAAAAAAGCTGAAGAACAACATAGATAAAGAAGTACTTGCTGTGTTAAGCCTGTTTGCTGATGAGTTGTCTTAGTTACAAGGAAAACACCAGTTAGAATGACTCCTAATGCCATGATTGAGAAAATTACAGTCGTTAAATCTGTCCATTCTTTGAGAAAGAAGCCAGATGCTAATGTAACAAATAATAATTGGGTCCCGACGGAGACGGGCATTACTTTAGAAACCTCCGCTTTCTTCAAAGCGAGAAATTGGAAGTATTGTCCGCAAGCCCAAAAAACCCCAGATAATAAACTGATGAAAAATGGCACCATGGCATAACTCACTTGATTCAAGAAACCAAATACACTACCGAAAATCAAGGCTGCGATTGTTGTTCCTAGCAGTTGTTCCTCTGATTTCCCTCCCATCAATTTAGCGACGATTGGCATTAAGCCCCATCCTAGTGCAGGCAGTGAGGCAAGCAATAAAAGTTGTACGGACATAAAAACTCCTTCTAAATATTGTAAAAAAGCGAGAACACAAAATCTTGTAGAGGAAAACGTTACAGAAGCAATTCCTTCTCGACAAATTTTGTGTTCTTTATTCCTAGTTTTTAGTTAATAAATAGGTTGCTACTCCATAAGCGTGGATGATATGATCCGCTTCAAGCGGTTCTTCTAAGGCATTGATTCGCTGATATTCGTACCCATTAAATAATCTTTTGGGCTCAAGAGGACGTTCTTTGTTCGTTGAATTGACGAAACGGACAACGATTCCCTCAGAGTAATACGCATTATGGAGCGCACTGACTCCCACACCTGGTTCTAAGCTGCAAGACAACAAAGAAAGAGACATGTCGGTCAGAGATAATGGATCAATGCGCTTTTGAATTTTATTGTCTATACGATAAATAAAGTAATTCAAATCTTGCAATTGATAAGAAATCGATGGCTGTTCTTTAACAGTTTTCCAAGTAGCCAACAACTCTTCAGAAATAGCTGTTGATGCGACCCTTAGGGAAAAATCGAAGACCATCTCATAGTTTTCCATTTGAGCAAGAGGTGTTTCCATCATAATATGTCCCTTTTTGGTTGTATCGCCAGAAGCACGACCTGGTCGATACAACAAATCTGGTTTTCCTAGAGAGTCGGTTGTAGCTAGTACCGTTACATATAAGGAGTCATCGATATATTCATACTCTTTGCTCTGCTCGCTATAAAAAACGAGGGCGTTCTCTTGATCATAAACAACCACTTGTTTTTCAAATGGTTCAATATTGACAGGTTTTTCTGCATATTTTTCTTGCCAATTTTCCAGTGTTTGATTTCTTTTTTCAAGATAGCCAAATTGAATGGCCGCAACCGCTCTTTCTATCGGCTTGTTTAATCGAGCTTTCACTCGAATCCGATGATTTAAAAGCGTATTTTTAAAACGTAGCTTTGCGTTTACCTCACCATTTTTTGTCAGTTGGAGGGTCAATGTATAAGCGAATGTTTTGGTGGCGATTCCTTTCATCCGTTCTTCGATCGTATACGGTAGCTGTAAACTTCCTTCCAAAGCCAATGTTTCTTGCTTCCCTTTGCAGCTGGCAAAACGAAGCGTTATCGGTTGATCATTCAAAATAGGCGAATAGTCATACGTATCACCGGCATTACTATCATCGATGATCGACAAGAAATCCACGATCTGTTGTTTTCCATCTGAATAAATCAGATGGCCGTCTTCAAAGGAAAGCATGTATTTTCCATTTCTAATCCATGTGTTTTGATCTAAAGACGAATCGGGAGTTGTCTCTTGCTCTTCAAATGTAAGGACTTGATAACCAAGGCCTGAAAAGGCACAGGTCACTTGAACGGTTAACAGATAATACCCCTCTTCTTCAATAAAACGGTTGCCAGCCGGAGTTTCTTCCATAATATTTTTCCTGCTTGGGATATACACTGCTTCAAGTACAGATGAATCAGCTCCAATAACCTTGATATTGTTGGTTCTGGATACGATCTTAACTAATTTCTCTCCTTGAAATGGCACTGGTGTTGGATGAAGAATCAGAAATTGGTTGGCTTGTAAAGCGAGTCCTTCACTGATTCTTTTTAAAATCAAATTTTCAATGCTCTCACAAATCTCACTGATTTCTTTTAACCGATGACTGATATCTTGTGCAACACTATCTGATACACAGCCTGCCAAACTATCATGGGCTTGACATTCAAATAACTTTTTCCAAGCTTTCATTAGCAAGCGATTGCTTAATTCGATCCCTAAATCTTTCGCAATAACTAACATTGGTTCAATTTCTAAAACTAATTTGTTTTCTAATCGAAAAATCTCACGTTTCAGATCCATTCGTACAGAACCAATCGTTTTGTGAACCCGTGCAAAAACCGGTGCACGAAACTCTCCTTGATAAACTTCCAGTTCTTTTTGACGGACGATCTCCATAAATGCTGGATAGGTGCTCAATTGATACTTGTATTTTCCAAGCTGATTGATTTTCGTTAGTTTTTCTTCTATGGCAGAAACAATGCCTAACTGATCATTTCCAGTTGGAATCAAGATTTCAGGTTCATTCGCGTAGCTCTTAATAAAATCAACACCTCTATCGAGTCTGCCATCTACATAACTGCTCGTTGGCTCCAATTGCTGCTGTGCACCATATCCTTGAGGAAAATTCACCGCATACAGTGAACCTCGCCCACTTAAACTCGTCCATTTAAAGTAAGGGGATTTGACCTGTTCCCCTAAATCGATGCCTCGCCAAAAGATAATGTTATCAAGTCCAACTTCGTTCAATATGGTTGGCATTTGAGCATTAAAACCAAATGTATCTGGCAAATAACCGATCGGCATATAGCTGCCATATTTTTTGCTATCAAATATACCAATCATGGCATTTCGAATGATGGACTCACCAGAAGCGAAAAAGGCATCTGTTTGGGTGTACCAAGGCCCGATGAACAATTGACCATTGGCGATCAACTCTTTGACCTCAGTCAAGCGCTCAGGATAGAGTTCTAAGTAATCGTCCAGAATAGACATTTGTCCATCTAGCACGAAAGATGCAGTCGGTTGCCTCTTTAGTTCTTTTAGTACATCACTAAATAATTGGTCACTCAAAACGACACAGTCCATCGAAGTAAAATACCATTCACGATCCCAATGGGTGTGGTTTACTATGTGTACATTTGTCATAGCTATGCTTCCCACTGCTCTTCCCAAGCCGCTTCGTCAAACTCTTCCATCGTGGCATCTGTTTCTTTCCCCGCATCTTTTGAACGTAGCAAGCTTGTACAAATCGCAATAAATAATGAGCCAGTAGCAATCGATAAAACATACAGTGTCCATTTTTCTACGGTGAACCAACCATAAAAACCAGAGATTGGCGCTGTATTGACAGCTCCTAGACCTACAGCCATTGCAGAACCAATCGCTGAACCAATCATATTCACTGGGATCACTTTTAGTGGATTTTCCACCGCAAATGGGATCGCTCCTTCTGAAATACCTACTAGTCCCATAATGATCGACGATTTTCCTGCTTCTTTTAGTTCGTTATTGTATTTATTCTTTGCAAAAACAGTCGCTAATCCTAAACCAATTGGCGGAATGATAATCGCCACTTGTGCTGCAGTGTTTGGTGCATAAACGTTACTTGTCAATAAAGCCATCGCGGTTGTCACAGCTGCCTTATTTACTGGCCCTCCAAGATCAAATCCAACCATTGCCCCTACAACTGCCGCCATCACGACCGCATTTCCGCCACTCAATCCGTTCAACCATGACTCTAAGCCCACATTGATAGCTGCAAATGGTGTACCGATCACATATTTCACAAGTAGGACAGTGACTAAAGTACCTAAAACAGGAACTAAGAACACTGGAACTACCGATGCCATCGATTTTGGCAGCTTTATATGGTTTTTGATCCACAAGCAGATGTACCCAGCGATCAGCCCTGAAACAATTGCGCCTAAGAAGCCTGCGTTAATGTCTTTTACTAACATACCTCCAACAAGACCAGGGGCTATCCCTAGCTTATCGGAAATCGAATAAGCAATAAATGCCGATATTACGGGAAACATCAATCCTAAAGCGATGCCACCGAATCCATCTAAACTATGGAGTAATCGGATGATCGTATTCGCACTTTCTCCATGAGAGGCATCCCAAATATCGACGATCCCAAATATTGATCCGCCTACTCGAGAAATCGCCATGATAACTGCTCCGGCAATCACCAGAGGAATCATATAAGATATTCCTGTTAAAACATGATTTTTCATTTCACTTGCCAAATTTTTCATCTGATTTTCCTCCTCTTTATTGATCAATCAGCTTTAATGCATCTTCAATTACTTTTTCTGCATTTTTTATAGGGGCTGCTACCGGGACTTTAAGGATCTCCTTGCCATTGAAACGCTCCTCATTTCTCACTTTCGTATCAACGGCAAAAATCACAACTTCCCCAATTTGACAATCCCGCTCGTTCAATTCATTTTCGATACCTGTTGCTCCTTGTGTCTCAACCTTGATTAAATCCCCACGTTTCGCTGCTGCTTTTTTTAGCGCCTGTGCCGCCATAAAGGTATGGGCAACTCCTGTGGCACACGCCGTTACTGCAATAATTTTTCTCTTCATTCTTCTTTCTCCTTTTCTCCGTTTTATTCGCTTAATAGTTTCGCGATAATCTCTTTATCTGTTTCGCTTTTCAGCGCTTCTGTGATGTCTTCATCCATCAATTTCATGGCAATTTCTGATAAGATCCGTAAATGGGTGTCTCCTTGATGTTCTTCAGGAATAGCAAGCATAATCACAACCGTTACTGGTTCATCATCTAAGGATTGCCATTCTAATGGTGCCTTTAACCGAGCAAAAACGATTGCGGGTTCAGAAACTGCACGACTTTTTCCATGGGGGATTGCTATATTATTGCCTATTCCTGTGGTCGAGTGATCTTCTCTTTCCATAACTGATTGAACATACTCATTTTCGGATTGAACAATTCCTTCAATTACTAATATTTTTGCTAATTGACGGACCACTTCTTCTTTAGTGGTTGCCTCTAGACCAAGAACAATATGTTCAAAAGGTAGTAGTGTTTCTATATTCATTTTATGTTCCCCCTTGTAAATACTTTTTTAATTCATCTTTCGTCCCTTTAAGGAGGAAGGTTCGTTCATCTGATTCCATCACATTAAGCATCGTGTCATAGATTTCCTCAAGGTCTTGTACAGTTTCATCCTTGATACAGATGAAAAAGACATATTTCACCTTTGTTTCTCCCCAGTGGATCTCATTATTAAGACGTAAAAATACAATCGCTGATTTTTTCACGTATTCTGGCGTCCCATGAGGCGTTGCGAATCGTCCAAAAGAAGTAAAGGAAAGCTGTTCCCTTTTTAGGGAAGAATCAATCATTTCCTCGATCACATACCCACGAGTAACCAACTGCTCTCCAATAAATGTAATCACCTCTTGATAATTTTCAAAATGATGATCTAAAAAAATCAAGTCCTCGTGAATCAGTTTCGCAAACTGACTGAAAGAACCATTTTGCTTTTCTTCGACATTTTTTAAAAAGGTTTCTATTTTTCGCTGCTCATCTTTATTCAGTACAGGTGAAACATTGATTGTTGGAATCGAATCGATTTTTAAATCCACTGTCGATAAAATCAAGTCCTCATAAATATTGGTCTGAATCAACTCTTGAATAGAAAGAATTCTGGAAATATCGATTTGCTCATAATTTCTCCGAATGCGAGCAGCTAATAGCTGTGAAGTGCCTTTCCCACTGCTACAAACTAATAAGACACTCACTTTCTGCGGTTGTTTTTCTTCTCGCTGTTCTTTCATCACTTGGATGTGTACGGCCAGAAAAGCAACCTCATCTTCGGGGATCGAAATCGAAAACTGCCAATTTAAGGCATGAGCTAATCGAAGCGCTTCCTCAAAAGACAAAGGGAAATTCTTCTTCACATCATTTAGAAACGGGTTATGAATGACTAATCCTTTTTGAATGCGATAAATAGCTTCTTTGATATGTGATACCAATCCTAACAAAAGACTTTCATTGCGTAGGGAGATCGTCTCATGAATCAATTTTCGTATCGTTTCATCAAGCAAATCATCGGAGTCATTCTTCTTCATCAACGAATCCCCATAGATATGAAGCGAAATATAATGAACTTCCGAAACTGGCAACAACAGAGAAAACGTTTCTTCTATTGATGCGATAAATCGATAAAAAGCTCTATTCTCCATCAAAGGATGGCTTCTTTCTTCGAAAGTCAGATAATTCTTCTCTTTGACCCGATCAATCATGATGATTAGATGAAGCAATAGTGAGTGATAGGCAGCATCATTAAGCGTAATTTGTTCTTTTTTCAAATACTCTTGTAAGAGCGTATCAACTAAAGAAATTTTTGTCAGGTCAATAAAATCATTAACAAACTGAGGAATTCCTTGAATCGAATGCAAATAGCGTTGCTGCTCTTGTGTTATTTTCCAATTTCCACCCCAGAAATAGTAGATCAAATCAAATGCTAAACGACGTTTTTCTTGTTCTGACAAATTCAAAAAGGAACCCTTCCCCGGTAAAACTTCAATCGTAACGTTAAAATGACGAAAGATCTCGCTTACCTGCCCCATGTCATTTTCTAAAGTTGATTTACTGATGTAGAGTGCATCTTGCAGTTGTTGACGCGTAAAATACGTTTTTTGTTTCAGTATTTCAAAGCAAAGAAACTGAATACGATCTTTTTTGCTCGTCGGTAAGTTTGATTCCTCGTTCCCATCAAGATACTTTAGAATTTCAGCTGAATCGCCATCAAGAAATACACCTACTCTAGGTTTGCGAACAAGCCTTATTGCTGTTTCCTGCAAAAATTCATCAATTCTCTTTAGCGATTGCGAAACTGTCTTTTGCGAAAGCGACATATGCAACCCAATTTTAGCAACCGTTGTTGGTCCATTCTCTAAGAGATATCGAATAATTGCTTTTTCCCGTTCACTGATCATGAAACTTTCACCTCGTCTACATTTCTAATGGTAGCTGTTTCTCAAAAAAATGAAAACACTTACTTTTACTGCATTGATTACAGTAAATCATAGGCACTGAAAATATTGCGCCGTTTTTTTATTCATGTGTACCCTTTCGTTTAATCCAGATTATTTACATATCCTTTGGTATTTTCATAGTATAGAGGATATTACTCAGTGGGAACAGAAAAAAATACCAATGAACAAACGATACGTCTGTTTCATTGGTATTTTTACTATTGATTCTCTAATAAGGAGACGCGCTTGAGAAATTCCTTCATTTATTGCCCCAACACCTCCGCCACCGAATAGACACCAGGGGCAAAGGTCTTGCCTGTTAGCTTCTTCGTCATGGCATTAAAGGTATAGTGCTCTTCTAGGACGACGACTTCATCGTATTGCTTTAATAGCGTGCGAAAATCTGCATCTGATAAGAGGAAATTCTCTCGGCCATCGACATTGGGTGAAAACAAGTAATATTTGCCGACATAGCCAACTAAGTAGCTGTCTACTGCTTCTTTATTGGTACTGACGACCAAGTATTTTTTCTGGTTCAGGTCAAAGTGATCGCCAGTAACGGCTGAAACCTGTGCTGGAATCGAAACAGCATATTCACGATTGGTATAACGCATGCCATTATTTTCTGAAAGGATCAGCAATGTCGCAAAAAATAGTAGAATCAAGGTGCTGTATTGATAGATTTTTTTTGTGGTCAAACTGGCAAAGCTACGGTAGTTTCGCCGATCGATCGCTTGTTCATGATACAAATAATCAATGCCCCGGACCATGAAAAAGGTCATCAAACCTAATGCCAAGATCACAATACTCGAGGCATAGCGATCGAACCCTGCCAAAGACAATGCTTCATCAGTCGGCATCGAAAACAAGAACATGGCGTAAATACCCAAGTAATAGAGACCAATAATACCATCGATCAACAGCAGTTCTTTTAGAAATGGATTGCGTTTTTTTATAATAAATCGGACAAATAGCCAACTGCCCAACAGGATGACCTGGATCAAGAGAATCCCTTGCGTGGAAACCGTCGCAACATCCGTGATCGTTTTGACAAAAACATCCGTAATCTGCTGCAGTATCTGAGAATCCTTTTCACCAAAAATCTGTTTATAAGCGGTCACGCTGACTTCATGCTTCGATTTAGGAAAATTCGCTTTGACATGCAGGTTCCAAAGAATCGCCGGCAGGACAGATAGCCCAATGGCAGCTAATCCTACAATCATCAAGCCTAGCCGTTGCCGCCAACGAATTGATGCCTGCCATAAGCAGACTAGTAAATAGCCGCCTAAAATCAGCAGAAAAAAGACGGCACTATTTTTGACCAAATCAAGAGAGGCGCCAATCAAAAGAAAGTAGCTGATTGAAGGCAGCACTTTGCCTTTTAAAGAAAATAACCCGGAGATGCCTGCCAAAGTTAAAACGGGAAGAATGAAGTCTACCAGCAAATTATTCATTCGAATCGCAATATTAAAATAATTGAATACGGCCATGCTGGTGAAGACCAAGACAAAAGCCAGCTTTCTTTTCGGATCACGAATAATCGCAAAAAAACTATACAGATTACAGAAAATCAAAATCAATTGACCAATCAGCAAGACATTCTCATGATAGCCAACGATGATTGCTGTATAAGTAACAAACAGTGAGCTGCCTAAAGGATAGGAAGTAAAACTGATGATGGCATCGGTTGCCGTTGGCAATTGTCCCTGCGTATAAAGGAATTTAACGATCGTCGCCCAATGAGAGAAGTTGTCATAGTGGGTCAAATGACTGTGAAGCAATGTTAAAACGAACAAAGCAAAATAGCCATAAAACCAAAGCATGATGGGCTCTTGTAAACCCCACCGCACCTGATGGCGCTCCTGCCAAAAACGCCAAACGCATAATAGTAAGCCAAGACCAAATAAAAACCAGGCCCCCCAGATCAACCATCCTTTGGGACCATATGCGACAAAAGAAAGAACGAGGATCGGCAAACAGCAGGCAGCGATCCAGCTAATGTATTTGGTAAAATGACAAACTCGTACAAAAAGATAGGCATAGCCAGCTAATGATAAACCAAATAGACTAAATCGCAGCAGGATCTCGATCATCGTCTGCCTCCTTTCTCAGCAAGCTGTCTACCCATTCTTGGAGGGCTACTGTGGAACGCAGCTCTGAAAGATTGCTTACTTGATATATCACTTGATTTTCTTTTGGCTGAAGCGTCGCTTTTTCAGCGTGAAGCACAAGATTACTGATCGGTAAGTTTAGATGGACCGGCATCTCGACCTCTTCTGTTTTTGCCAACGTGAACTGATCAAAACCAAATGTTGTGACCGCATAGGTTCCTTCATCAAAGTGCCATTTTTGATCAATGGTCAGTATGGGCACTCGTTGAGGCGGCAATGGCTTTTGTTTGGCTTGCAGCAGATGCTTACCGAGATTTTCAAAAAGACTGTCAAAGAAGGTCATCCACGGATCCCGCAGAACCGGCAGGCTTTGATTGAAGCCATCATAAATGATCTGCAGATAGGCTAAGTAATCTTTTTCTGTCAACTGGTTTAAAGCAACGCCATAGACCCAGCGATCTTTTCCAGAAAAGACGCGGACAATATTTCCAGTCATCTCTGCTTGGTAGCCATCACGGGTGATTTTAAAAGTCAGCGGCGCATCTGGCGGAAAATAAAGAGGAACGTCAGAAACGAAGGACAAGCCATTTTCTGAGATATTTTCTGTCATCAAAGAATAGCTGGCGTCTTGGTCGGAAACTTCAACAGGATAATGGGCTCTGAACCGTTCCGTCGTTCGATAAATCGGGCGACCGAGATAAAATAAGACCGCAAAGGTTAAGTTAAAGAAATGGGTCAGCAGCCAGAAGGTCAACACACTGCCGTAGAAAATCTCTGAGCCGAATTTGCCGTAATTAAACTTCACTAAGCCGATAATCGTCAAAATCAACAGCAACAAATGCGGCACCACAAACAACAAGTCTTTTTTAGACTGAGTTGCTGCTTTATTAGTCACCTTGAAGCGGGTCTCTTTGATGCCAATGGCTTGCAAAAAGACAGGAATCACTAGGTAAGGTGCAAAAATCGTTTCCTGGATCTCGCCCCAACGCTGCGTTCGAATATCACTGCTCAAATCCTGCATCGCCAAATGCAAGAACGTATAGCTTGGCAGCCAAAACAGCAGCAAGACCCAAAAGTTTGTCTCTACGACCCTTACATTAAAGACGGTGTACAAAATCGGCGCGAAAATAAATAGTAGCCGTCGTAGAAACGACCACCAATACAAATAGCTGTTTAAGAAAACCATTTTTTGCGCCAAAGACAACGTCTTATTCTTAAAAAGATGGAGATTGTGGACACTTTGGACCACTCCTCTTCCCCAGCGAATTCGCTGCTTTAAGGCACTTGGGATATCAATTGGAGACAGACCGCTGGCCATTGGCTGCAGTGTTGATAAACTGCGATAACCTTGGCAATTGATCAAGGCGCCTAATTCAAAATCTTCCGTGATCGTGTCCGTCGGAAATCCGCCAGCGGCTTCGATCGCTTCTCGTGCAATCACCGTATTGGAACCTGTATAAATAGCGGTATCATGGGCGTTGTTCAAAACATTGACTTCTCTGGAAAAGAAGTCCTGCTCGTTAGGGATCGCCGCTTCTGAAAAAAGATTGTACTGAAAAAGATCCGCATTGTAAAAACTTTGCGGTGTTTGAACAAAGCCCAACGGTTTGATGGTCTGGTCATTGCGGCGTTCCTGCTGATTTGCCACAAAATATGGCACTGTTTCCAGCAAAAAATCTGAGTAAGGAATCATATCTGCATCAAAGGTCGCCACTAGCGGCGAATTGGTTTTTGATAATGCATGATTGAGATTGCCTGACTTGGCATGCTGATTGCCGATCAATCCGATATAGCCGATGCCAAATTTATCTGCCAGTGCTTTGACCTCTGGACGGTTGGTGTCATCTGACAAATAGATGTGAACTTTTTTGGGATCGGGGTATTTCATATGAACTGCCGCATTGACCGTTTTTAATAAAAGCGGCACTTCTTCATTATGAGTAGCAATCAACACATCGATCGCCGGATAGTCGGCTTCTGGCACGACCGGTTTTTCAAAGGGCTTTGCTTTGTTTTTGTTCCAAATCAACAGCAAGCCCGTAAAGTTCGATACGATCTCACTGCCCCAAAGCAGCAAACCAAACAGCAAGGCAAACCAAGACTCGTGCCATGGCAATGTATACAGCCCCCGCCATGATAAATAGATCAGCGAAAAGACAAACGCCAGAAAGTAAACGACTTTTTTCGCCCAAGGCAAACGTTTTTGTTCCACCTCAATCACTCCTTAAAGATGACATTTTTTTGCACATGGTAACTAAAGAAAAAGAGCAGGCAATCGACGCCTATTTTTAACAACACAGAATCTCCGATCGGTAGGATCAAATAAATCAGGTAGACGAGAAAAGAGGACAGCAAAATCTGTACGATCACCAATAAAAAATACTGCAGCATACTGTTCTTTGTCCGTTGACCAAAAACAAGCTCGCGATTGATGTAGTAATTGACGATCGCCGAAATCAATCGGGCACCCAACGAAGCGATCACGATGGAGGACAGATTGATGACAGACAAGAAATGGATCAATAACGCATAAGCGATCACATCGACAAAAAAGGAGACCACAGATGAAAACAAATACTTCAAAAAGACGCTATAGATAGCGACAGAATCTGCCAAGACCCGAAAATGGGAAGAGGCATTTTCTTCAATATAGATGGTTGCGATCGGTTGTGAAAGAATCGGCCACCCCCGCTTCTGGGCTTCGATTAGCATCCGCGTTTCATATTCAAAACGCTCACCTGAGATCGCCAACAAATCTGTCATGAATTTTCGAGGGAAAACCCTTAAGCCCGTCTGCGAATCCTCAATAGCAAGACCAGTCGCTAAACGCAGGATATTTCGGGTCAAAATGTTGCCGAACTTACTCCGCAAGGGCACTTCTTTGCCAAAGGATCGGGTCCCTAAAATAATGCTGTCCGGATGGGCTTGGGCCTTTGCTAAGCAAGCCATCATATCGGTATACTCATGCTGCCCGTCCGAATCAATGGTCACCATAAATTCAACAGCTGGCTGGTTTGTCAGCACTTCAGTGAGAGCGGTTTTGATGGCTGCGCCTTTTCCCTGATTCTTTGGATGGGTCAAAACCTGACAACCAAACTTCTGTTCCAATGCCGAAAAGACGGACTGATAAGCTGCCCCACTGCCATCATCCACGACCAAAATCGGCAGGTGCTGATTATGCAAACGAATTTTCTCCACCAGAGCCAGCAGTTTGTGGTCAGGTTCTAGCGAAGGAATCATGATTAAACTATTTTCCATATGCGCTCCTCATTTAAGGTAGTATTTTTGAAAACAAAAAAAGAAAAGAAGCCACCCCCATCAGTAAAGACAGAGTTGGTCGCGACCGCTGCGTTTGGCTCGATACAGTGCTTGATCCGCACGTTCTTGCGTTTGTTGTAGCAACTCACCCCTTTGCCGTTGTGCGATCCCAATCGACAACGTGATGCTGACCGAATCGCCTGCATCCAAGATGATTTCTTGGTAACGGATGCGCTTTTGGATTTTTTCGAGGAGATAAGCAGCAGCCTGTGCGTCTCCTTGAATCAAGATTGCAAACTCTTCCCCACCGATGCGATAGACCGGATTGCTCGCCGTACAGTAGGTCGAAAAAATACGAGCGATTTCTTGCAAAATCACATCCCCGGCACGGTGTCCGTAACGGTCATTGTAATTTTTGAAATGATCGATATCGATCAAAGCGATCGATAAGTCCACCTCGGTCGTATCTAGGCGTTGGCGGTCATCTTGAAATTTACGAAAGTTGTTCAACTGCGTAAGATCATCGATTTTGACCAATGCCAAAATGCGCTGCATATCATTGACTATCGAATAAAGGAAGAACGCCAACGTATAGGCGAGAATGCCATAAACTATATAAATTAGGGTCGTTTTTTGAATATCACCCGTCAAATAAAAACCAAAAAGAAAGGAGATAGCGATCAAGTAGGTTATTGATAGGAACAACTCTTGTTTGTCAGTAAATCGCCGTTTGGCCCAGGCATGCAGAAATGTCAGTGTCACCATCAAAAAAAACGTAAGATATAAGTTCAGCCAAGAAGATTTTGATACTTCAAACAAGAAACGCCCTAACGCTAGATTGACCATCGTCGGTACGGTCACCTTCCACCCCAGATATTTCATGGAAAAAGCGTAAAGTAAAAAGCGCATGTCAAATCGCGTTTCGTATACGACGTAAGAGAAATTCATCATCAGCATCCCCACCACGGTTTCACAAGCAATCGCCGCTGCGATCTGTTTCGCTTTGAATGTCCCTTGACCTACGAAGCCATCACTGATTTTGAATAACAAATAAATATTGATGATAATTGCGCCTAAATTTGCGAGTGTATTGACAACCAGCGTATTTGCCATTTCCTGTGCTTCCTTTCTAAAAAAAAGAACCCTTACTTGCTGATTCGACGGGACAATTCCAGAGACATTTCATTGGAAAAGCGGACAAAGCATCAAGTAAGGATCACTATTTATTATTGACAGTTTTTATCACTCTTGATTTAGAATAATTTACCAGAAATTATACATAGTTTCAATCTTTTTGTTGATATGCGAAGATTCTCAAGATAAATAAAATAATCAAAATGTATATTTTGTAAATAAATAACATTATTTCTTTATTATTACTAACTTTTTGTGCATAAACATTTAATTCTTTGTGAATTTGTGTAAATTATTTTTCCATTATTTTTTTACGTCTCAGGCAAGGTGCACACCCGGTTTCGGCCACTTTGTTTTGCGAGATAGAGTGCTTGATCGGCTCTTTCAACAGCTGCCAAGATATCGCCATGACAAACTGTACTCGCTTCAACGCCGCAAGACAAAGACATCGTCCCTTTTTCAAAATTAGCCACAGGAAACATACTGCTGGAAATGGTTTGACACAGTGTCGTCATTGCAGCTACGGTCCGTTCTTTGACATCCCCTTCGATCACGAGACAGAACTCTTCGCCGCCATAACGATAAAAGGAATAGGTCTCGGCAAAATGCGCCTCTAAAAAAGTAGTCGTCCGTGAGGCAAAGGTTCTCAACAACTCATTTCCGGCGATATGACCATAACGGTCGTTAACCTTTTTGAAGTGATCGAGATCAATCATGGCGATCGTCACAGTCTTTTTCTGTGAAACGGCTTGAAGCAGATCGTGGTTATAGGTCCCATAGTTGAAGCAGCCGGTCAACGCATCGATCTTACTATTCGCCAGCTCTGCCAGTACTTGGTATTCTTGCCCCTCAATCAATCGATGCAACCACATAAAACTTCCTAGCAGCACGAAAGAACCAACAAATACTGCCAACATCGCTTCCCAGTCATAGGTCGTCGTATGATGGACTAGCATCGAAAAACGCGGTGAGAGCAGGCAGGTCAAAAAATACATCATATAAAATTGCTGTTGCGGACGGATCAGCTTGACTTTTGATAAAAGAAAATCAAGGACAAAGATCCCCACTCCGAATAATGGAAGATAAAAAGCTTTACCCACATCAGAAAAACCGACAAACCACAAATAAAAGACGACCATACACGGCGTTATCAAAATCAAGATCTTGCCACGATCACCATAGAAAAAATGACTCGCAATAAAAGCAGTTGTGTATTGATAACAGATAAACCCAACTGAATTCATTGAAAAAGAAAGAATAAAATACAAATGCGTAAACGTCAGAATACCAATAATAAAATACTTAAATGGACGAGAAACCGATATTTTTTGCACACTTCGTACAAAAACATCTGCGGTCACCAGTAAACTGGCAATCATCAGCGGCAAACCAAACGCCAAAAGCACGCCTCGTTCTAACATTCCATCACAATCGCTCTCCTTTAGACCATAAATATCCTTGTTGCAAATGCACCCCCATCTCAAGCAACTGGACCATTTTTTCGCGGTTCTCGATCCCTTCAACGATCAGCTCAAGCTGATATTTTTGGGCAACCTTCAACCAACAAGCCAAAAAGCTGAAGCCAATCTCCTCATCAAGCTGAATAAACGGTAACAACGAAAATTTCAAACAATCAACGCTGGCAAGATTGGCAAAGACCAACGAGAGGGTATTTTGTCCGCAACCGATATCATCGACCGCAATCACATAACCATAAGCTTTAATTTTTGCAATGGCTACAGACAAATCAAATGACTCTTGCTGTATGCGTACGGGGTGTTCCGTCAATTCAATCTGCAACTGCGCCTTATAAACAGCCATCGTTTCAAAAAAGGACCACGTAGACTGCCACAGCAGCTGTTGTGGATTTATATTGACACTAAAGCGGGTTTCCGGCTTTTTTTTGCATAAACGCCGCAATTCCTTGGCATACCATCTCATCAATTGCTGATTGCCACTTTCAGTTTGAATCATTGTGCTGAATTCTTGCTGTGGAAATCGGTTGTTCTTCTCGCTACGTAGCAAGACTTCATAGCCATTCATCTCTTGCTGACTTAGCGATTTTACCTGCATGATTGGTTGACACAACAGATAAAGGCGGTCTGTGTTCTCCCAAGTCGTTTCATTTCCCATCTTCGTTAAGCCCCCATCTAGTAAAGTTATCACTTCCGAAAATCGGTAATATTCCTGTCATCGCTCGTTTCTCATGCTATAAAATGGTTCTCTCAAAGGAACTGATTTGCCTAAGTATACCAAACAGAACCAAAAATGCCCAAATATTTTAAATTCTCTGAAAAAAATTTCTGTGAAAGAATCGACTGTGATTTTCCGTTCCACTCCATACCTGTTTCATAGAAATGCCCCAAAGCAACCATTGCTTTTTTCAATTTCGTAGAAACTAGCTTGTTGAAAGTGGCTTCTTCCATATCAGCCTCCTGTTTCTTTAAGTACTTATAAAAAAACACGATTCTTTTTAAATAACAAAAAAACAGCAAGAGTGCTTGCTGTTTTTTTCTACGTATCTCTTTGACTGGGGTAGCTGGATTCGAACCAACGCATGACGGAGTCAAAGTCCGTTGCCTTACCGCTTGGCTATACCCCAATAATGGTGGAGGAGAGTGGATTCGAACCACTGAACCCTAAGGAACGGATTTACAGTCCGTCGCGTTTAGCCACTTCGCTACTCCTCCAAAAGGTTTTTCTCAAACCTGACAATAGTTATAATACCGAAAAAGATAACAAATTGCAAGAGCAAAAAGTAAATTTTTCTAGAAATTATTCATGTAAATTCCATTGACGAATAATCATCTCGATGGCAGCTTCTAAGCTTCTGCTCGAACCTAGATCTTCATCCCCTAAAAAGCTTTGAAATTCTTTTGGTCCAGTTGTTAAAATCTCACCAATGCGTTTTTTTCCGATGAATAATTCATTGACGGTATAGTCTTTGCCATGAATGGCTTTTGTTGTTTCTTCAATACGTACTTCGATATCTTTATTTTTCTTAGACATGGTTGCACCTCTTTCTTTACAGCACCTTCCTATTTTAACAGAAAAGCAACAAAAGAAAAAGAAAATCTCTTCTGGAAATAAAAAAAGTAGCCAATCTTTACGATCAGCTACTTTTTCTTAGATCACTTCTGGTTCGTCAAGACAGCACTCGTCACGGTATAGCCTGCATCGCTTAAAATTTTCTCGATTGCTGCGACTTGCCGTGATTCTACTTGGATCTCAACAACTGTTTTTAGTGCCATCCGATTTACCACAATCGTCAAAATACTCATCTGATGATCCGCAAGGAGTTTCGTCACGTCTGCTAAAACCCCCACATGGTCATCCGTGATCTCAATGGACACTCGTGTTCCACCATCGTGGTACCCAGTGATTTTCAAAAAGGCATCGAAAATATCATTGTTGGTAATGATTCCCACTAAGGCATCATCATCCATGACTGGTAAAACCCCCACGTTCTCACTACGCATGACGGAAATGGCGTCCTCTAATAGTGCATCTGGTTCAATCGTAGTCACTTTTTTCAACATGATATCAGCGACTGTCGTTTTATTTAAGAGATAGTTCATTTCATAAACACTTAAACTTGTCGCTTTTGAGGGGGTTGCTTCAGCGATCGTTCCTTCCGTGATCAACCCTACTAATTTGCCATCATCAACGACAGGTAGACGATGGATATCGTGCTGCTTCATCACATCTATTGCATCAAAGATCGGTGTTTGTGAATCGACGGTGATGACCGTCTTCGTCATAAAATCACTTACGCTCATTGTTTAACCTCCTAGATACGCTTTTCTAACTTCATCACTTGCTAGTAATTCTTCTCCAGTACCTTCTAAAACGATTTTCCCGGTTTCTAATACATAGCCGCGATCGGCAATCGATAAAGCCATTTTCGCATTTTGTTCGATCAGCAGCACAGTCGTTCCTTGCTGCTTGATTTCTTGAATGATGGAAAAAATTTCTTTGATAAAAATTGGCGCCAAGCCCATCGATGGCTCATCCAGCAAAAGCAAGCGCGGTTTTGACATCAATGCCCGCCCCATTGCCAACATCTGCTGCTCACCGCCAGATAATGTCGACGCATCTTGCGAGAGGCGCTCTTTCAATACAGGAAACTTGCGGTAAACTTGTTCATAGTCTTCTTTGACACCACTGTCTTTACGCAAGAAGGCGCCCATCTCTAAGTTTTCTTGAACCGTCAAACCGGAAAAGACGTGCCGCCCTTCTGGCACCTGCGACAAGCCGTTTGCGACGATTTTTTGCGGTGCTTCTTTCTCAATTTGCTTTCCTTCAAAAGTGACGGAGCCTTTTGAAGGACGGATCAATCCAGAAATCGTCCGTAAAATCGTGGTTTTTCCGGCACCATTGGCACCAATCAGCGAAACGATCTCTCCTTGATTGACGTGGAAGGAAACATCATGAACTGCTTGGATCATGCCGTAGTGAACACTTAAATTTTGAATTTCCAGCATCAGATTTCCCCTCCTAGATAGGCTTCGATTACCCGTGGATTGTTTTTGATCTCTTCTGGTTCACCGTGGGCGATGACTTGCCCGTATTCCAGTACATAGATCCGTTCGCACACTTCCATGACCAAACTCATATCATGCTCGATCAAGAGGATCGTCAATTGAAAATCTTTTTGGATCTTATAGATCAGCTTTGTCAGTTCTGTTGTTTCCTGAGGATTCATCCCCGCTGCCGGCTCGTCAAGAAACAAAATTTTTGGCTCTGTAGCCAATGCGCGTACGATCTCTAAACGGCGTTGCTCGCCATAAGGCAAATTTTTCGCTAACGTTTGGCTTTTGCCATCCATATCAAAGATCCGTAACAGCTCTAAGGCTTTTTTCTTCATGGATTCTTCGTTTTTGTAATACTTTGGCAAACGCAAGATGCTCGTCAGTAGTCCTTCTTTATGCTTACTGTTCATAGCGATCAAGACGTTATCCATTACGGTCAAGTTTTTAAACAAGCGAATATTTTGGAAGGTTCTTGAAAGGCCTAAATCCGCGATTTTATAAGGCTTCACGCCATTTAAACGTTTTGGCTTACCTTGGGTCTCAAAAAGCACTTCGCCTTCACTAGGCTCATAAACACCTGTCAGGAGGTTAAAGAGCGTTGTCTTGCCGGCACCGTTTGGTCCAATCAACCCGACCAGCTCATTGGTATCTAGATGGAGGTCTACATGAGAAACAGCAGCTAAACCACCGAAGTTTTTCGTTAAGCTTTTAACTTCTAATAGAGGCATCATTGTCATCCCCCTTTTTTCTAAATTTGTCCAACAGTCCTTTTACGGAGAATTCCCAGGTCCCTAAAAGTCCGCTTGGTTTAAAGATCATGATGATGATCAAAGCCAATGCATAAATGATCATGCGCAAATCAGAGAAGCCTTGCAAGTACATGTTTAAGATTCCTAGCACTACTGCCGAAACAACCGCTCCTGTGGTACTCCCAAGCCCTCCAAAAACGACGATGATCAACACATCGATCGATTTCATAAAACCGTAATCTCGTGGGAAAACCGACTGCTGATAGCTGGCATAAAGGGTACCAGCAATGCTTGCCATCACTGCCCCCATCACAAACGCAATTACCTTGTATTTCGTTGTGTTGACCCCCATCGATTCTGCAGCGATCTCATCTTCCCGAATCGCTAAAGTCGCTCTGCCTGGTCCGCTATGGATAAAGTTTGAAACGACAAGAATCGATAGAACGGCAAAGAGAAAGACGATCTGCCAATTACTGAATTGGGGCAATCCGAAAATTCCAGCAGGACCATTGGTCAAGCCTCGTAGGTTCACCAACAAGATCCGAATGATCTCTGCCACACCTAGGGTAGCGATCGCTAGATAGTCGCCTTTTAAACGGAGGGTCGGAATCCCAACCACTAATGCGACTGCACCTGAAACCAGCATCCCCACTAGTAAACCAGTTAAAAAGCCGCCAAAGGTTGGATTGCTTGCCGACAGGATCGCGCCAGCATAAGCACCGATTGCCATAAACCCAGCATGTCCTAAGGAGAATTGCCCTGAAAAGCCGATGATTAGATTCAAACTGACTGCCAAGATGATATTGATTCCGATATTGACGATGATCGCATCAGAGAACAAATTAATCATTCCGCTATTGTAGGCTGCAAATAATCCAAAATAAAGAATAGCTGCCAGAGCGAGCCAGATTAAGTTGTAACGTAAATTCTTTTTCATTTCTGCCACCTACACTTTCTCTTTGATATTTTTGCCGAGGATCCCAGCTGGACGAACCAACAATATAATTATTAAAATGACATACACTAAAGCATCCTTGTAATCAGAAAAACCAAGCGCTGTCGCTGCTGTCTCCACTAAACCGATCACAAAGCCGCCTAAAGCTGCACCAGGAATGATCCCGATCCCGCCGAGAACCGCCGCAACAAAAGACTTCAGACCAGGAACGACCCCCATTGATGGATCAATGGAATTATAATACAAACCGATCAGCATCCCTCCAGCTGCAGCTAAAGCCGAGCCTAAGGCAAAGGTAAAGGAAATCGTTCGATTAACATTGATCCCCATCAAACGCGCTGCATCTGCATCAACACTTACTGCACGCATCGCTTTTCCCATACGGGTCTTTTTCACGATCAATTGCAAGAGAATCATTAAGGTAACCGAAACAGCCAAAATCAATAACTGGACATTACTTACTTGAACAAACCCGATGGAATAGGTTTTTCGTTCGATTGCTTGCGGAAACGGGCGCACATTGGCAGAAAAGAAAAAGATCATGACATTTTGCAAAAAATAAGAAACCCCGATTGCCGTAATCAATGCCGAAATTCGCGTGGAATTTCTCAAAGGACGATAGGCTAAAAATTCAATCGTTACCCCAAGTGCTGCACTGGCGATCATCGAAATGAATAACGCTGGGAAAAAGCCCAATTGCCATTGATTGATCAAAAAGTAACCGATAAAACTACCAATCATATAAACTTCTCCGTGGGCGAAGTTGATCAGCTTGATGATGCCATACACCATCGTATAACCCAACGCTAACAAGGCGTAGATACTGCCTAGAAACAAGCCGTTGATCAATTGTTGGATCATCATTTCCATATACTCACTTCCAATATCATTTATTATGGTTCTTCTCATTAGAGAAAAGAAACTGAGACAAACACATCAGGTCTGTCCCAGTTTTCACTGCCAAACAACTACAGGTTTTTAAGGTTCCACAGTGTCTGCTGAGGTTTCCTTCCCGTCAGTCAATCCTAAAACAACTGCTGATTTCTCAGGGTTATGATTTTCATCCATTGTGATTTCACCTGTCACGCCGACAAAGTCTTTCAGTTCAGACAAACCAGCTGCAATTGCCAATGAATCTGCTGAGTTTTGATCTTCGATTGCTTGTTTGATCATGTAAACTGCATCATAGGCTAACGCATTAAAAGCAGAAGGTTCTTTGCCATACTTTTCATTGAAAGCTGCCACAAACGGCTCAACTTTGTCGTTTGCTGGTGCTTTGGTAGAGAAGTGACCGGTATAGTAAACATTGCTGACATTTTCTGCACCAGCTGTTTGAACCATTTTTTCATCACCGAATCCATCGGCACCAATGATTGCTTGATCAATTCCTAATTCTCGCGCTTGCTTGATGATCAAACCAGCTTCTGTGTAGTAGCCTGGAATGAACAAGACATCGAAGTCGACATCTTTGATTCTTGTAAGAACTGCTTGGAAATCTTTGTCGCCTTCAGTAAAGTTATCTTCTAAGACAATTTCGCCTGGGTAACTTTCTTTAAATGCTTCCGTCAATCCAATTGCGTAATCACTTGAGTTGTCTCCCAAGATCACGGCTTTTGATGCATCCAAATTTTCAGCCGCATATTTCGCTAAGATCGTTCCTTGGAAGCTATCTTGGAAACAAGAACGGAAGGCAAATTCTTGCACTTTCCCACTAGTATAAGTAATCGCATCGTCAGTACCTGAAGGTGTAACCATTGGTACTTGTGCTCTGGTCACGTTAGGCAAAGCCGCTTTCGTAGCACCAGAAGTTGCTGGACCAATGATGGCTACAACTTTATCATTTGTAGCTAAGTTGGCTGCTACCGTTGCAGCTTCATTGTTATCTGATTTGTTATCTTTCGAAATAATTTCAATTTGTTTTCCAAGAATACCGCCGGCAGCATTGATTTCTTCTACTGCTAAGTCGATTCCTTCTTTTTCAGCCGTCCCATAAGCAGCTACGGCTCCTGACAACTCTAAGTTGGTTCCGATCTTGATGGTATCTCCCTCTTGTTTATTGCCACCTTCAGCAGCCCCGCTGCCATCCGTTGATCCACCTGTTGGTCCAGCGCTACATGCTGTCAACAAAAACAAACTCGCAAACAAAAACGCAAATTTCTTTTTCATAATTTTCCTCTCCTTCACTTCCCCTGAATATGTTATCCAATATACTGAAAAATCTGGAAAATGTCAACGAATTATCAGAATATTTCACCTATTCAGAATTTATTTTTTTTACTAGGAAAAAATGGTGTTTTTAAAACACTGTTCCATCAATAATGGAATCGCTTTTCATTTTTTTGAACAAAAAGAAAAGCAAGCAAAGTTTTTTTCCTTTGCTTACTTTTTGATCATTTCGAATTGCTTCATTTTTTGTCAAAAGGACGTTTGAAAACATTACATCAAGATGTTAGCGGCTATTTCGTGGATACAATGCTTGAAAATTGGCTGCCGCCCCAACTAGATTGGCATCGTTGCGATAGTCACATAGCTTGATCAGTGGGACAAAATCATTTAAAGCTTGATCTGCCAACATTTTTTTCAACCGTTGATTCACTTCTTCTAACAAGCCATTTTTGGCACTGACACCGCCACCGATAATGATCACTTCAGGATCAAAAGCAAATTGAATACTGAATAGTCCTTGCGCTAAATAGCGGTAAAATTTATTGACTTCCTCGATCGCAATGGCATCCCCATCTTCTGCACGTTGAAAGACCTCTTCGCCGGTAATTGTGGTTCGATCTACACCAATTCGATCACAATAACGCCAAGCCATCTGAACCGCTGTCCCTAGTTGCGAAAATGTTTTGCCTTGATCCAAAATCATCAACCCAAATTCACCGCCGTATAAATGTGCCCCACGGACTAGCTCACCATTTTGAAACAGGGTACCGCCAACGCCTGTTCCGATCACAACGAAAGCTGCTTGCTGATACTCTTTGCCCGCTCCTTGATAGAATTCAGCCATTCCAGCGCAATTAGCATCATTTTCGATGGTTACTGGTACCCCAAACACTCCTTCGAGTTCAGAGTAGATGTCAAACCCATGGATATAAGGAATCGCACTGATACCGTCGATTCGACGTTCTTGGGCATTGACTGCACCTGGAGCACTGATCCCGACCCCTTCGATCTCTTCGTTTACGCTTGCTCTTACTTGCTGCAACTGGGCTTTCATTTCTTGCCACGTGCTTGGTGTAGTAAATTTGCCTTTACTCACCAAAGAATCCTGTGCCCAGACGCCATATTTTACTGCTGAACCACCCATATCAAAGACTAAAATCGCCATTTTTTTCCCTCAATCCTTTATTATTCTGATACTATCTATTTTACCGTAAGTCCCCGCTTGAAGAAAGCGATTTCCGAGAACAATAAAAAAAACAGCCTAAAATCGCCATAGACTGTCTCTATGGGATTAGAGCTGCTTTTCCAAAATAACTTGATCGATCAACTGCTGCCCATTTTCGAAAATCGGTTCAGCATAGTGAGTGGTGAAATAATTTTCCATCCGGTCTTTTTCAACATAGTCTTGCGTTTGGTACAAAGTCAGGGCTGCAGAGGGCAGACTACCAGTTTTGATCACTACAATCGGCCGTTTTGCCCCAAGGTGTTGACTGAGGATCGCTTCTTCGGCAGCTTGCAGCAATTGACGACCAATGCCCATTCCTTGCTTTTCTGGAGAAACGGCCACATTCATAATCTCCCAGTTGTTGCCTTGATTTTGATAAACTAGCACACCAATCATTTCTCCAGCTTCTTCATAAACAAGTGTTTGGCTATTATATAGATAGCTTTCTACGACTGCTTTTTCAGGATCTGCATCCAGCAGCAACGCCCAAGGATACGCTTCATTAGAGTCGATTGGACGAATCATGGCTTTTTGGCTCCTTTTTTACATTTTTGTTGATTCCTTTTAACTTTTCCGATAACGGTACGTTGGTTTGACTTTGTCTTGCGTATTTCGTTTTAAAGTAAACGTCTGGGGTACGTAATCTATACCGCCTTTTACAAAGGGATGGCAGCGTAAGATACGAGCCACCCCCATCAAACCTCCTTTGGCTGCGCCATGGACTTGGATCGCTTGGATCATGTATCCTGAGCAAGTCGGATAATAACGACAGCTAGGAGGAAATAATGGGGAAATAAAACGTTGATAGAAACGAACAAAGCCAATCAAAAGTTTACTCATTTCTTGCCAACCTTTCTTTTTATGATCACGATTCAGTGAAGATAGATAGAAAAAACTAGGACTCAGCACGAGGCATAAGTCCTAGTTTGGGGTTACTTCATAAACTCAAAGATATGATTCCAAAGACTTGGAGAGAAGACTTTAAAAGGACTACCGTCGCCAATCAGCCCATAGCCAATCATCGTTCCGGCTAAGAACAATAAAATAGCTAATAATATGACGATTAGAATTTTTATCAAGCTAGTTAGAATGTAACGGTTCAACTTCACTTTATTCTCTCCTACTCCTACTATGCGTTTACTGGTACGGTTTCTTCAACTGCTTCAGAAACTCGTTCCACAGAAGCACCTAATTGCTGCAATTTTTCATGGAATTTGTAATAGCCACGATCCAAATATTTTAGATTGCGGACACGTGTCCGACCAGTTGAACGTAGACCTAATAAAATTAACGCTGCTGCTGCACGTAAATCCGTTGCATAGACCAGCGCACCTTGCAATTCATGGCCGCCTTCGATCACTGCTACGTTGCCGTCTATTTTGACATGAGCATTCATCCGACGCATTTCTTCTAAATGTTGGAAACGGTTCTCAAATACAGTTTCGTTCACAACACTCGTTCCAGCTGCTAAAAGTTGAATAGCAGACATTTGCGCTTGCATGTCCGTAGGAAAACCTGGATGAGGCATTGTTTTCACATCTGTTGCCTTCAATTGTTCAGGTCCAACGACACGAATCCCTTCAGCTACTTCAGTCACTTCTGCGCCCATTTCGATCAATTTTGAGATCAATGGACGATTGTGTTCTGAGATCGCATCTTTAATAATGACGTCTCCTTGGGTCATCGCTGCTGCAACCATAAAGGTTCCTGCTTCGATACGGTCTTGGACGATCGAATGTTCCACCGCATGAAGGTGATCGACCCCTTCGATACGCATCGTTTCGGTTCCTGCACCAAAGACTTTGGCACCCATTTTGTTTAAAATGTTTGCTAAATCGACGATTTCAGGTTCACGAGCGACGTTTTCAATGATGGTGATACCTTTAGCTTTTACCGCAGCCATCATGATATTTTGCGTTGCGCCGACACTTGGGAAATCCAAGTAAATGCTATTGCCTTTTAACTCATCGGCGATCGCTTCTATGTATCCATCTTTTTGGATGATTTGAGCGCCTAGTGCTTGAAATCCCTTCAAATGCAAATCAATTGGTCGTTTGCCGATTGCACAGCCGCCAGGCATTGCCACTTTGGCATGACCATTACGGGCTAACAAAGGCCCCATGACTACGATTGAAGCGCGCATTTGGCTTACATACTCATAAGGTGCTTCGATCGCTAACTCTTGTGATGCATCGATCGTCATCGTATTGTTTTCTTCTTCAAAATCGATTGCGACATTTAAATGCCGAATCACTTCTTTCATTGTTAATACATCGGAAAGGATCGGTACATTTGTTAATGTCGTTGTTCCTTCTTCCGCTAATAAGCTTGCCGCTAAGATAGGTAGAACAGCATTTTTTGCCCCTTCGATCTTCACTGTTCCAGTTAATCGATTACCACCTTGAACGATCATCTCTTCCATTTATGTTCCCTCCAAATAATGCAGTGACTCACACAAATCTTGCCAATTATAGCATAATATTCGGTGTTTTTGCATATATTAATGAAATTCTTAAAAACCTGTTAAAAATAAATTACGACATAACGCAATCAACTCAAGGAAAAAAGTACTGGCGGTGTAGCCTAATGCAATCGCAAGAAACACCATGACCATTCGTATCTGAGTCGTTCGTAAGGCTTTAAAAAAAGCATCGATCCGCACAGATTGCAATGCCCAAAATGCTAAATAGATGAACGCTAAATGACTCACGATTCGAATGATTGCATCAATTCCATACACTTGCATACTTCCTGCTCCTTTTTCATAATTGAACATTCCTATCATACCACAAAGATGTCAAGATAAAAAATAATCTTTCTTGAAACCTTCATGAAAAGACTTTAAAAAGTTTTTAAAACGTTTTCTCGAATAAAAAAAAACAAAGGCAAGATGCCCTTGTTTTTTTAGGAATGTTTTGACACGTTGATTCGATTAATGGCGCGGTGCAAAGCAACCGTTGCGCGACGAAGCTGGTCGATATCTTCGACTTGTTTGGCCTCTTCGATTTGACGTTCTGCACGTTGTTTTGCTCTTTCTGCCCGTGAAACGTCGATATCACGATCACGTTCCGCACTATCGGCTACGATGGAGACAACATTGTCCCGCACTTCAAGGATACCGCCATTGACGGCGACCCAGTCGACGTGAGTATCTGAATCGATCCGTTTGACCCGGACTTCATCAATCGTCAAAGGAACGATGATTGGGGCATGATGCGGCAAAATACCGATCTCACCATCTGTCGTACGTGCAACCACGATTTTCGCGTGATGATCGTAAACCAAACCAGCAGGTGTCACCACATTGACTGTTAAAAATTGATCCATGAGGTTCCCCTCTTTCTTCAAGGCTGGTTAATTAATAGCCAATTTTTTTCGCTTTTTCAATGACGTCTTCAATTCGTCCTACACTACGGAAGGCTTCTTCTGGAAGATCATCATATTTTCCTTCAAGAATCTCAGCAAAGCCTTTGATCGTTTCTTCAACTGGTACATAAGAACCAGGTTGTCCAGTAAACTGTTCCGCTACGTGGAAGTTTTGCGACAAGAAGAATTGGATCCGACGCGCACGAGCCACTAACGTTTTTTCTTCATCAGACAACTCATCCATCCCTAAGATAGCGATGATGTCTTGTAGTTCGCGATAACGTTGCAACGCATGCTGTACTTCAGTCGCTACTTCATAGTGTTTTTCACCAACGATTTCAGGTGCTAACGCACTAGAAGAAGAAGCTAGCGGATCAACAGCTGGATAGATCCCTTGTTCAGTCAATTTACGTTCCAAGTTGGTTGTTGCATCCAAATGGGCAAAAGCAGTCGCTGGTGCCGGGTCCGTGTAGTCATCGGCAGGAACATAGATTGCTTGAATAGAAGTAACCGATCCTTTTTTTGTTGAAGTGATCCGTTCTTGCAATTGTCCCATTTCGGTTGCTAGTGTCGGTTGATATCCAACGGCAGAAGGCATCCGACCTAGTAAGGCAGATACTTCAGAACCAGCTTGAGTAAATCGGAAGATATTATCGATAAACAAGAGCACGTCTTGTCCTTCTACATCGCGGAAGTACTCCGCTAAGGTCAACCCAGTCAAGGCAACCCGCATCCGGGCACCTGGTGGTTCGTTCATTTGTCCAAACACCATGGCTGTTTTTTCGATAACGCCAGATTCTTTCATTTCATTATAAAGGTCGTTTCCTTCACGTGTCCGTTCACCAACACCTGTGAAGACAGAGATCCCCCCATGCTCTTGGGCAATGTTGTGGATCAGTTCTTGGATCAAGACAGTTTTACCAACACCGGCACCACCGAAAAGACCAACTTTCCCCCCTTTTAAATAAGGGGCTAATAAGTCGATAACTTTGATCCCAGTCTCAAGGATCTCGGTACTTGTTGACAATTCATCAAAGTCAGGAGCTTTTTTGTGGATCCCACTGCGGGGTGCTTCTTCAGGAAACGGTGCTTCTAAATCGATGGTGTCCCCTAAGACATTAAACACCCGTCCTAAGGTTTCTGTCCCAACTGGAACAGAAATGGAGGCGCCTGTATCGATTACTTCCATTCCTCGTTGTAAGCCATCTGTTGATTCCATGGCAATCGTACGGATAACGCCGTCGCCAAGTTCTAAGGCAGCTTCTAACACAACTTTTGTTTTCTGCTCATCTTTTTTGTAAACAATCAACGCATTGTTGATATCTGGTAATGATTGGTCTAGAGAGAATTCCACGTCAACAACGGGACCAATGACTTGAACAATCTTGCCTGAACTCATTCGTATTCCTCCATTCGTTCTTGAAACTATTCTAACGCGGATGCCCCCGCCACAATTTCAGTAATTTCTTGGGTGATCGCTCCTTGGCGCGCTCGGTTATAAGAGATCGTCAAGTCCCCAATAATATTTTTGGCATTATCTGTTGCTGTTTTCATCGCTGTCATTCCGGCAGCATGCTCGGCTGTTTTTGCGTCAACAATCGCACCATAAATCAAGCTTTCAGCGTATTGAGGCAGTAATTGATTCAAAATTGCTTCTCTGGAAGGTTCAAACAAGTATTCTTGTTCATAACTTTCGGCTTCTTCAGGATCTAGATCGGAAATCGGCAACATTTTCTCCACACGAAATTGGCTAGTCAATGAGTTGATGTGATGGTTATAACACACATATAATTCATCGAAGACTTCGTTTTGGTACATCGTTGTCGCCAATGTTACGATTTTACGCACCTCGTCAAAGCTTGGTTGATCCGAAAGGTTTCTTAGCTCGTACGCCAAATTGATGCCCCGTGCTTTGAAAAAGTCAGCGCCAGTTGCACCAATGGCAATCATGACATACTCTTCTTCTTTTGCATGGTCTTCATCCAGCATGGTCATCATTTGCTTCAAGATGGAACTATTGTAGCCGCCCACTAGACCGCCATCAGAAGTGATGACGATGTAGCCTGTGCGTTTGACCGGACGACTAACCAACATACTGTTATAGTTCACACCATCTTTAGGACCAGAACCTGCAAGATCGGAAAGCTGCTGCGCAGTTAAATGCGTCACGATTTCACGTACTTTGTTGGCATACACTTGAAACTGTTTCGAATGAGCTTCAGATTTTGTTAATTTTGCAGCTGAAACCATTTGCATGGCCTTTGTGATTTGGCTGGTTTTTTTTGTTGAGGCAATTCGTTGCTTGATTTCATTTAATGAAGCAGCCATTTTCTCTCACCTCTTTTTATGCGTTTTGCATTGTCGATATTTTATCTTGGGGTGTCACCCGAGAACCGTTGGATGCCATGAAAATATCTTTGAATGCTTTAATGGTGTCATCTAACAAGCTTTCTTCTGGCAAGTCTTTCGTTGTCCGAATGGTTTCAAAAATCGTCGCTGCATTTGCTTCGATATATTCAAATAATTCTGCTTCAAAGTCCAATAGTTTATTGACTGGTACACTATCAATGAATCCATGCGTCAAGGCATAAAGAATCACGACTTGTTTTTCTACTGCCAGTGGTTCATGCAGTTTTTGCTTCAAGATTTCAACGGTTCGACGACCGCGGTTTAATTTGGCTTGTGTTGCAGCATCTAGATCAGACCCAAACTGCGTAAAGGCCTCTAGTTCGCGATAGCTAGCCAAGTCCAAACGCAAGGTACCGGCAACTTTTTTCATTGCTTTGATCTGCGCAGACCCCCCAACCCGTGAAACGGATAATCCAGCCGCTACGGCAGGACGAACACCAGAATAGAAAAGGTCGTTTTCTAAGAAAATTTGTCCATCTGTGATAGAAATCACGTTGGTTGGGATATAGGCTGAAATATCCCCTGCTTGTGTTTCAACAAACGGCAATGCCGTCATCGATCCACCACCTAGTTCATCACTTAATTTCGCTGCACGTTCCAATAAACGAGAATGCAAGTAGAAGACATCCCCTGGGTATGCTTCACGACCTGGCGGACGACGTAGAAGTAGAGAAAGTTCACGATAAGCGACCGCTTGTTTTGATAAGTCATCAAAGACGATCAAAACATGTTTGCCGTTATACATGAATTCTTCCCCCATCGCAGCCCCCGCATAAGGTGCGATATAAAGCAGTGGTGCTGGTTGTGAAGCACCTGCTGAGACCACGATCGTGTAATCAAGCGCACCGTAACGACGCAATGTTTCCACTTGTGCACGAACAGTTGAATCTTTTTGGCCAATTGCGACATAAATACAGATCATGTCTTGCCCTTTTTGGTTGATGATCGCATCAATAGCGATCGTTGTTTTTCCGGTTTTCCGGTCACCGATGACTAATTCCCGTTGGCCACGACCGATTGGTACTAAAGCATCAATAGCTTTCAACCCTGTTTGCATTGGTTCCGAAACGGATTTCCGTTGCATAACACCTGGTGCAGCTGCTTCGACTGGGCGTGATTTATCTGTTTCGATCGGACCTAAACCATCGATTGGTTGCCCTAATGGATTTACTACCCGGCCAATTAATGCATCGCCGACAGGAACTTCCATGATTTTACCAGTTCGTTTTACTTTGTCCCCTTCACGAATGGTTTCAAAATCACCTAGGATGATGATTCCGACATCGTTTGACTCTAAGTTTTGTGCCATCCCATAAGAACCGTTTGAAAACTCAAGCAGTTCTCCACTCATGGCATTTTCTAAACCGTGGGCGCGGGCGATCCCGTCCCCAACATATGTGACAGTACCGATTTCTTCTACAGAAAGTTCGTTCTGATAATTTTTAATTTGCTCTTTGATCAAGGCACTAATTTCTTCTGCTTTGATGGCCATCCGATTCACCTCTTATCTCTTGTTTATCTGCCGATTTTTTGTCGCAGATAATCCAGTTGGCTCTTAATACTACCGTCGATCACTTGATGATTTGCTTCAACGATGACACCGCCTAAAATCGTTGGATCGATCGTTTCTTTCAATTGTGCCTGCTTGTACCCAAGCTTATCGGCGATTTGCTTTTCGATTTTGCTTTTTTGTTCTGCTGACAAAGCAACAGCCGTTGTGATCGTTCCGAGAACAAGACCTTGATATTCATCGTAACGACGTTCGTATTCATCAATGATCAGCAATAAATCATCCATGCGATCATATTCGTAAACGATCTCCAAGAAATTTCTGACTAAACCTTCAAAGCCCTTCAGCAATTGATCGACTAATTGTCTTTTCTCATGAAGATCCAAACGGTTATCGGTCACGATTTGGCCGAATGTTGGAATTTCCTGATAAATCTGACGCAAGGTCAATAATTCTTGGTAAACTTCTGTCAAGCGCTGTTCTTCCATCGCCAATTCGAACAACGCTTTTCCATAACGTTTTCCCACTGTGAATTTATCGAGTTTCATTAACTGAACCCAATCCTTCGATATATTGATTGATTAGGGATTCATGATTTTCGGGAGTCAATTCGCGGCCTAAGATTTTTTCTGCGATTTGAAGCGAAAGTTCTGCAACATCATCTTTCACTTCTTTTAACGCAGTTTCTTTTTCAAGGGTGATATCTGAGTTTGCTTTTTCTTTCAAACGAGCCACTTCTTCTTTGGTCTCGCTCAAAATATTTTGCCGACTCAATTCCCCGCTATCTTTGGCGCTCTTGATGATCTCCGCAGCTTCAGAATGAGAACGTGCCAATTTTTCTTGGCGTTCTTTTTCTAATTTTGCTGCATTCAAGCGTGATTGTTCCGCTGAATCCAAATCATTGGCGATTTTATCTTCCCGTTTTTGCATCATGCTGCTGATGGCATCCCATGCAAAATGTTTCAATAAGAATAGCAAAAGAAGAATTGACCCGCTGACAACGATAATATTGCCAAGCATTGGATTTTGAACTTCCGCTATAACCAACTGATTTAGCATAACGATTCTTCCTTTCTGAAAGTCATTGTTTCATTAGAAAAAAGCAAAAACGAGTGCAATTGTTCGTTTCTGCCTTTTCGTGCTCGTCTTATCGGAAGACTAATAACAGCGCGATAACTACCCCTAGAATCGGTACAGCTTCGACTAACGCTACCCCGATAAACATTGTTGAACGTAGTTGACCTGACATTTCAGGTTGGCGTGCCATTGATTCGATTGTTTTTGCGATTACTTGTCCGTTACCATACCCTGCACCAATTGCTGCTCCGATAATTGCTAATCCTGCTCCAATAAAGTTCATTCTTTTTTCCTCCTAATTGTATGTCGATTCGATTAATGTTCTGCCACGATTTTGTGGCTCATAAATACCATGGTCAATGTAACAAATACATAAGCTTGGATCGCTCCAATAAAGAGCGAGAAGCCAATCCAGATCATTTCTAGCGGCATCACGATCGGCAATGACCACCAACCAAGACTAATAAACATGTTGGCAATCAATCCTAATAACACTTCACCAGCGAATATATTTCCATATAAACGCAAGCCTAACGTGATGACATTCGTAAATTCTTCGATGATTTTTAGCGGCAATAAAAAGCCCACCGGTTTCAGATACGAATTGATCAAGTAATTTTTGAAGCCCAACGACTTGATCCCAAAGAAATGTGTCAAGGAAATAACCATAAGTGCAAGTGTCAATGTAACAAACGGGTCTGCTGTCGGACTTTTCCATAAGGTAATGTCATCTGTCGTCACGATTTTTGTGACTAAGCCGATCTCATTTGCCACAAACACAAAAAGAAACATTGTTACACCGAGCAAATGAAAGTTGTTCACTTGAGATCCTGGTAGATTGTCCGCCACGATGCCACGAACAAAGTCAATGACCCATTCAATGAAGTTCTGCTTCCCTTTCGGTTTCATTTGCAGGTTACGTGTACAAATAAAGACCACCAAAAAAACAATAATACAAGAAATGATTGTCATCATAGCTACAGTTCCATCAAACCATATAGGACCGATATGAAACATAAGCGATTTATCTTCCAATCTTTCTCACCTCTTTTCCTGTCATCTCCAGAAAAAAATCTGGTGTTACAATGCGTTTCCTCTCATAACAATCGGTATCATACCACCACGAATGGAAAATTTCAAAGCATTTTCAAGAAAATTAGACAAAAAACTCACAATGCCAAAAATCCTAAATTAATTGAAAAATTCTCGTGTCGCTATGTGGAAGAAAAAGCCTGTTATATCAACAGCTTTCCCTTAAATGCTACCAAATTTAGCGTGATTTTCAAAGCAATAACCTCTATCGGATTCTAAAAGAAGTTCTTAGAAAATTAGAAATTTCTAAGAACTCGGTCAATTTGTCTTTCTTGATCTTTGCGTTTCAAGGATTCCCGCTTGTCATATTCGCGTTTTCCTTTCGCTAAACCAATCAAAACTTTGGCATAACCATCCTTGATATACACCTTTAATGGCACAATCGTCATACCGGTATTTTTTGTTTCGCCAATCAGACGAGCGATCTGCTTTTTGTGTAGCAACAGTTTTCTCGTCCGCAATGGATCGTGATTAAAAATGTTTCCTTGCTCGTAAGGACTGATATGCACATTGACTAAGAATGCCTCACCGTTACGAATGCGTACAAAGCCGTCTTTCAAATTGATCCGGCTGTTACGGATCGCTTTGATCTCTGTTCCCTGTAAGACGATCCCCGCTTCGATCGTATCGAGGATCGTGTAATCATGGCGGGCCTTTTTGTTTTGGGCGATTAATTTCCCTTCTCCTTTAGGCACGGGCCATCCCTCCAATTATTTTTTCTTGATTCCTTTGTAAAAAGGTTTTTTCTTTTTCACTTTGCCAGCTTTTTTCGGCTTGCCTTTGCCTGATTGCTCAAAGCGTTTCCCTTGGTTTTTCTCAGGGTTTCGTTGTTTTTTTCCACGGCGGCTAGCTTCATTTTTTTGATTGTTGTTACGTTTGTTGGCTTTTGGTGCTTGCAGTTTTTCAACTTCTTCTGCTGCTACCAGTTCGAAATCGATCTCTCTTGTTTCTGGATCAGCCTTTACGACTTTGATGCGAACTTTCTGACCAATTTTAAAGGTCAGGCCTGTCCGTTCACCCACAAGTGCCAGATGGTTTTCCAAATAATGGAAGTAATCTTGCTTCAGATTATTGATATGGATCAACCCTTCAATCGTGTTAGGCAGTTCAATAAACAAGCCAAACTTAACGACGGAACTGATGATACCGTCAAACTCTTCTCCTACTTTATCGGCCATATACTCAGCTTTTTTAAGCGCATCGACTTCTCTTTCTGCATCGACTGCTCGTCGTTCCATCTGGGAGCTGTGCATGGCGATGTCAGGCAAGATTTCCGCCCATTTGTTTTGGTTGGCTTCAGAGACATCTTCACTGTAAGAACGAATCAAGCGGTGTACGATCAAGTCGGGGTAACGACGGATCGGTGATGTAAAGTGGGTATAATCTTCCGCTGCCAAACCATAGTGGCCGACGTTTTCTTCTGAATACTTCGCTTGCTGCATACTTCTTAGCAGCATTGTATTGACAACCATTGCCTCTGGCTTATCTGCGACATCTTCAACCACTTTTTGCAATTGTTTTGGTGAGATCGAGCCATTGGTCTGCTTGACTACGATCCCTAAAGCAGATGCAAAATCAAAGAAGCGGCGCATTTTCTCTTCTTTTGGTTCCTCATGGATCCGGTAAATAAATGGTAAATGCTTCTGATTGAAATGACGCGCCACGGTTTCATTGGCTGCCAACATGAATGATTCGATCAATCGTTCGCCGACGCCCCGTGCTCGTAGAACGATTTCTTGCGGGTGTCCTTCTCCATCGACCAAGACTTTTGCTTCTCGGTCTTCAAAAGAAACTGCCCCACGTTTGATGCGCATCGCTTCTAACACGTGATGCAAGGCGGCCATATCATGGAACATCGGTACTAATTCCGCATATTCTTTGGTGGTTTCTGGATCATTGTCTTCAATGATTTGATTGACTGCTTGATACGTCATACGGGCACTTGTTTGAATAATACTTTGGAAAATATTGTAATCTGTGACGATCCCCTCTTGGTTGATCCACATTTCACAGCTCATAGTCAACCTTGGGACATTCGGATTCAACGAACAGATCCCGTTTGATAAACGCTGTGGGATCATCGGAATCACACGATCCGTAAGATAGACACTCGTTCCCCGATCAAACGCTTCTTTATCCAATGCGCTGTTTTCGGTCACATAATAAGAAACATCGGCGATATGCACGCCCAAATAGAAGCTACCGTCAGGCAATGCTTTTACGGTCACCGCATCATCCAAATCTTTGGCATCCGCTCCATCGATTGTTACAATCTGTTGATCTCGTAAATCCCGCCGTTCCGGAAAGTCGGCAGGATCGATCGTATCTGGTACTGCATCTGCCGCTGCTAAGGTTTCTTCCTCGAATTTTGTTGGAATCCCGTTCGCCACGACGATCGATAATATATCCATTCCAGGATCGTTTTTATGTCCTACAACTTTCGTGATCAACCCCTCTAAGCTTTTCGAATAACCTTTTTCTGGGTAATGGCTGATTTCAACGATCACAATGCTCCCATCTACAGGTCGAATCCCTTGAGCACCAATAAACACCTTTAATTCACTTAGTTTTTTATCTTTAGGCTGAACAACGCCATATAGATCCGACTCTTCGATCTCTTTTTCATCAAATAATGTAAACTCGCCGACCAACTGACTGATGGCCCGTTGTTTGATCTCAACGACTTTCCCCTCTGCACCACGATCTGAGAAAGGATCCGCAACGTGCACGATGTCCACAGCAACGGTATCGCCGTCCATGGCATAGCCTGTTGCTTCTTTAGGGATATAAATATCGTCTTCTTCTTCATCCAACGTGACAAAGCCGAAGCCCCGCTCGTTGGCACGGAAGGTTCCTTCCACAAACACTCGTTTCATGGGTAATTTCACTTTGCCTTTTTTGTTAAAAATCACGCTGCCTTCTCGTTCCATCGCCGCTACTGTCTGGACAAGATTCTTAAAGTCTGTACTTTTTTGAAGTCCTAGACCTTCAGCAATTTCTTCCATTGAAAAACTTTTTTTGCGGCTTTCTTCGAGAAACTGAATAATTTTTGTTTTAATCGTTTCTGTCATAACTCACTCTTTCCAAGCAAGTGTTTCTAAGAAAGCAAACACATCCTGCTCTAATTTTTTCCGTTCTGGTCCAACGGTCACCACATGACCGCTTTCGGGATACCATTGAAGCGTATAGGGAACATGGGACAGTGCCCCTGCTGTTTTGAAAACCGTCTGTGGATCGATCATTTGATCCTTTCCTGCTTGTGCTAGAAAGACTGGGCGCTCGATTTTCCCTAAATGCCCAGCTGTGGTTTGTCCGACTGTTTCGATCCCTTGCAGTTGCTCTCTGACCTTACGAGGGACTTCTGCCAATATTTCTTTTTGGGTCGCCTCGTCTAAATCAGCATAGGGTATGACCATTTCAGCATACTTTTCAAAATTGACTGGCACTTCATTCTTGGTTTCAAATAGTGGCGAACAAAACAGTCCGCCCCCCATCAATGTTGGATCTTGTGTCAAACGATCCATCGCTAAAATCCCGCCCATCGAAAGTCCAAGAACGGCAACTTCTTCATAGCCTTTTTCTCTTACATAAGTAACTGCATCTGCAGCATCCTGCTGCCAAACAGCCATCCCTTGATTTAAGATATCATCTGGATTGGGCGTACCATGTCCAGTAAACATCGGCGTATAAACCGTGTAGTCTTTTTGTTCTAACGAACGACAAAGCATACGCACATCGTTAGGACTACCTGAATAGGCATGGAACAAAATGACTGCTCGCTTGCCGTGTTCAGCAAAAACCGGTTTTGGTTGATTAAATGTTTTCATGTTTCCTTTCACCTCACGTCCAATTCTACCATAGTTAAGAAGAATACTTCGACAAATGCGATCAAAATCTTCCCCTTAAAAAGAAAAAAACCTCTCTTTACGAGAGGTTCGCTAGCAAAATGATTAGTTTGATGAAAGAAAAGCCAAAATAAAGAGCAAGACCATCCAAACAAAACCTAAAATGGCCGTTGAGCGCTGCATCACTGCTTCAAATCCACGGGCTTTTTGCTTACCAAACAATTGATCCGCACCGCCAGTAAAGGCACTAGCTGCACTATTTTGCTTGCTAGGCTGCATCATGATCGTAATGACCATTAAAATCGAAATAACAATTACAGCAGTTAATAAGATATTATACACGTTAGCTCCTCCTTGCTTGCTAAAGTCGTCCTTTCTATTTTAGCATTTTTCGCTAGAAATTACTACTCCCTTTTTGTCATTGCTCGTTGCGTGACGGTTTAAAAAAAAGACTGTCCTTTCTGACAGCCTTTTTCTCATAGATCGCTTTCGTTCAAATCAGCGAACGAGTACGTCATCATATTCTGGTTTTTCTTTGAACTCTTTGACCGCAAAGGAGCAGACAGGCATAATTTTTTTCTCTTCCCGTCGTGCTTTTTCAACAACTGCTTTGAGCAATTTTTGCGCCAATTGCTGTCCACGATAATCAGGGTTGACGAAGGTGTGATCAACTTCAAGTACATCATCTTGTGTTTCTTGCCATGTAATCTCACCAATTTCTGTTTCTCCATCATATAAAGCAAAACGCTTGTTTTCTTCTTTTATTTCCATTGTTTTCGCCCTTTCTATCAGACAATGTCTGTTTTTTGTTTGATATTCTCAATAAATTGCAAAACGGTTGGCCAATATTCTGGGGCATCTTTAACTGCCTGTAAATGTCCCATATTGGGAAAAAGGACTTTTTGTTTCGGACCAGCCGTTGCTTCCATTAAAGTATTGATTTCTTTTTCAGAAAGAAACGTATCCTTTTCTCCTTGTAAAAACAGCACAGGTAAATGGTTGCTGCCGACTTGTCGGGTCACTGAGATTTGTAGGAAGGGGTAGCCGACTAAGTGTTTACTGTAACGATTGGCTAATCGCAAAAAGCGCTTGACGGGTAACCGAGAAAATTGTGGTAGACTTGCCCGAATGGCACTATAAACGGACGTATAACTGCTGTCTGAGATCAAACCCGCAACTTGCACCGGCATGACTTCTCCACTGGCCAGCAGCAAAGTCGCCGCTCCCATCCCTAAACCATAGAGGAAGATTTGGGTTTGTGGGTCTTTTTCCAAAATCTTATCGATCCACAAAAGCAGATCCATCCGATCTAGCCACCCTAAGCCGATCTCTTTGCCTTCACTACGGCCATGTCCACGCAAATCAGGAACTAAAACATTGTAACCCGCAGCCCAGAATTTCTCGGCCGCATCTTGACAGTCTGCTTGCCCATCACTGCGATACCCATGCAAGCAGATCACCCACGTTTTAGCACACTGATCAAAGACTTCTGCTCTCAGGATCAGATCATCGGTGGTCGTTACCGTACATTCCGAACCTTGTGACCAAAAAGCCGAACTGCTTTTCGCGATCCGCTCTTTGTATGGAATCCCCAGTTTCTTTCTGCCTTCTTTTTCATACCATTCATTGTTACGCATAATAATTGCCGAAACAAAATAGCGTACGCCCTTTTTCATCACAGACGTGCGATATACATAGTACACCAAAAAAATAAAAATTAGCAGTAGTAGCAATAGCCAAACCATAGGATCCCCCCTTCATTTTAGTTTACCATTTACACCGGTTTTCAGCCAAAGTTTTGTCGCAAGTCTTAAATAAGTCCTATACTTTTTTAAGAAAAAATCTTTGTACTGACTTCTAGCGAAGGAGCAGTACAAAGATTTGTTTGGTTAAATATGTTTCTGTTTATAGAATAGGAAGGCGATCATGGTGAGTAAAATACTTCCAAGAACACTTAGTTCATAAGAGGATTCCTCATTTGTCTTTGGCAATCGTTTTTCATTATCTGTCTGTGATGACTCTGTCTGGTTCTTTTTGTCATCCAGCTTTTGCTCGGCGTTTCCGGCTATTTTTTTCGGTTTATCAGACTTGTCAGAAGGTGTTGGTACTTTGGGACCGCTAGGATCATTCGGTGTCTCAGGCGTTTTTGGTTCGACATAAGTATTGATCAAATCATAGTCATGGACTTCTGACTTGTATCCTTTGACAGCCACTTCTTGAATGCTATAGGTGTACGCTTGACCTTTCTCATCATATTTTGGCAGATCTTCAAAACGATAGGTCCAGTTGCCTTCTTTATCTGCTTTTACGGTTTGCTTGTCGATTTCTTTACCGTTTTGCATTAATTCGACAGTGATGCTTTCAGGGCGGGTATTGAACTTGTTATCATAGTCTTTCCATGTCTTTGTTCCAGCTACGCCTATTGTATCGGTGTTATGGTACGTGTTTACTAAATCATAGCCGTTGACTTTAGTGGTGTAACCTGGCACTTTTTCTTCTTGGATCGTGTACGTGTACACTTTTCCTTCGGCATCATACTTAGGCAAATTTTCAAAGCGATAGGTCCAGTTCCCTTGGTTATCTGCTTTTACGGTTTGTTTGTCAATTTTTTTATCATTTTGCATCAGCTTCACAGTGATACTCTCTGGACGGGTGTGGAACTTGTTGCCATAGTCATTCCACGTCTTCGTTCCCGATACTACCGTTGTTTCGGTGTTGCGATAGGTGTTGACTAGGTCATAACCATTGATTTCAGTGGTGTAACCTGGCACTTTTTCTTCTTGGATCGTGTAGGTGTAAGCTTGACCTTTTTCATCATACTTAGCCAGATTCTCAAAGTGATAACTCCAGTTGTTTTCTTTATCAGCTTTTACGACTTGCTTGTCGATTTCTTTATCATTTTGCATCAGCTTGACAGTGATGCTTTCTGGTCTTGTTTCGAATTTGTTATCGTAGTCATTCCATGTCTTTGTTCCGGCTACGTCTGTCGTTTCAGTATTGCGGTAGGTGTTGACTAGATCATAACCATTGATTTCAGTGGTGTAACCTGGCACTTTTTCTTCTTGGATCGTGTAGGTGTATGCTTGACCTTTTTCATCATACTTAGGCAGATTCTCGAAGTGATAGGTCCAGTTGTTTTCTTTATCAGCTTTTACGGTTTGTTTATCAATCTCTTTACCGTTTTGCATTAAGTCGACAGTGATGCTTTCAGGGCGGGTATTGAACTTGTTATCATAGTCTTTCCATGTCTTTGTTCCAGCTACGTCTGTTGTATCGGTGTTATGGTACGTGTTTACTAAATCATAGCCGTTGACTTTAGTGGTGTAACCTGGCACTTTTTCTTCTTGGATCGTGTACGTGTACACTTTTCCTTCGGCATCATACTTAGGCAAATTTTCAAAGCGATAGGTCCAGTTCCCTTGGTTATCTGCTTTTACGACCTGCTTGGCAATTTTTTTATCATTTTGCATCAGCTTCACAGTGATACTCTCTGGACGGGTGTGGAACTTGTTGCCATAGTCATTCCACGTCTTCGTTCCCGATACTACCGTTGTTTCAGTATTGCGATAGGTGTTAACTAGGTCATAGCCGTTGATTTCAGTGGTGTAACCTGAAACTTTTTCTTCTTGGATCGTGTACGTGTATGCTTGACCTTTTTCATCATACTTAGGCAAATTTTCAAAGCGATAGGTCCAGTTCCCTTGGTTATCTGCTTTTACGACCTGCTTGGCAATTTCTTTATCATTTTGCATCAGCTTGACAGTGATGCTTTCTGGTCTTGTTTCGAATTTGTTGTCATAGTCATTCCATGTCTTTGTTCCGGCTACGTCTGTCGTTTCAGTATTGCGGTACGTGTTGACTAGGTCATAGCCGTTGATTTCACTGGTGTAACCTGGCACTTTTTCTTCTTGGATCGTGTAGGTGTAAGCTTTACCTTCGGCATCGTACTTAGGCAGATTCTCAAAGTGATAAGTCCAGTCGCCTTGGTTATCCGCTTTTACGACTTGCTTGTCGATTTCTTTATCATTTTGCATCAGCTTGACAGTGATGCTTTCTGGTCTTGTTTCGAATTTGTTATCGTAGTCATTCCATGTCTTTGTTCCAGCTACGTCTGTCGTTTCAGTATTGCGGTACGTGTTGACTAGGTCATAACCGTTGATTTCACTGGTGTAACCTGAAACTTTTTCTTCTTGGATCGTGTACGTGTACACTTTTCCTTCGGCATCATACTTAGGCAGATTCTCGAAGTGATAAGTCCAGTCGCCTTGGTTATCTGCTTTTATGACTTGCTTGTCGATTTCTTTATCATTTTGCATTAAGTCGACAGTGATGCTTTCAGGGCGGGTATTGAACTTGTTGCCATAGTCATCCCATGTCTTTGTTCCAGCTACGTCTGTCGTTTCAGTATTACGATAGGTGTTGACTAGGTCATAGCCGTTGATTTCAGTGGTGTAACCTGAAACTTTTTCTTCTTGGATCGTGTAGGTGTATGCTTGACCTTTTTCATCATACTTAGGCAGATTCTCGAAGTGATAAGTCCAGTCGCCTTGGTTATCTGCTTTTACGACTTGCTTGTCGATTTCTTTATCATTTTGCATCAGCTTGACAGTGATGCTTTCTGGTCTTGTTTCGAATTTGTTATCGTAGTCATTCCATGTCTTTGTTCCGGCTACTTCTGTCGTTTCAGTATTGCGGTACGTGTTGACCAGGTCATAACCGTTTACTTTAGTAGAATACCCTTCAACAGGTGTTTCTTGGATTGTGTATTCATAAGTCTGACCAGATTCGTCAGTTTTCGGTAGATCAGTAAATTCATAATGCCAGTCCCCCTCTTTACTTTGGGTAACCGTTTTAGTTTGGAATACTTCACCGTTTTGCAATAATTGAACCATAATGCTTGTCGGACGGGTATTGAATTTGTTGTCATAATCATCCCACGTTTTGGTCCCGCTGATTGTCGTTGTATCAAAAGAAAGCAATTGATTCATGGCAGCTAGTTTAATAGTCGGCACGATTGTTTCATTTGCTTGCAGATCCCAGCGATGGGTTTCTGCGTTGACCAGCACTGTATCAGCAATGATACTGCCGTCAACATTTTGATGGACATCGACTGTATCACCAACAGCCAAGATGGTTCCTTGGAATGGACTATTAATCGAAATCGTTTGGCCCTCTGATTGGTCAACAAAATTCCATAAGATAACAGCATCATCAAACTCTTCTGTTTCATGGCTATTACGAGACGTACCATCCGTATATTCTAGTTTGATTTGGGACTTAACATTAACGGTGCTGGCTCCCTCAGTGTCCACATTGATGATCACAGGCGTATTTCCTCTTGTTAGCCCTTTAATGGTGATTGGCGTATCTTTTTCTAATTCCGTTTTTGAAAGAGAAACAACAACCTTTTGATCTTCTTTCGCAATTGTATCTTCTGAAAAAGAAATGGGTTTTTTATCAATCAGATAGCCGTCTGGCGCTTCCGTTTCCACAAAGGAATATTCTCCCTCTGGAAGACCAGCTTCGATCACCTGCCCATCATCATTTGTGACTTCTTCATCGACTTCCTTATGCGTCTTGTTGTTTTGAAGTTCGTAAACACCATCATCAAGTGGATTTCCTTGTTCGTCTGTCAAGGTCAAAACAACCGCTTGTGTCTCATCTTCGGCATCGGCTGTATTGATGACCCGCTGATTATTATCAGTGAAATCCTTGGTTACACCGGGTGTCTGCGGATAAGCTCCCAGTCTTTCTGACGTCGCCTGTAACGTTGAAAATGCCTGTTCAAAGTCTATATAAGGCTCACTCACGGATTGATCTTGAAAAACTTCGGAAGTCTTCAAGTGATCCATTCTCTGACCATTTACAAAAACGGCAGGTTGTTGATTTTGATCTGCTAAATCTACTGTGACTGATGGGCCAAAGACAACTTTGTTTTTTCTGCTATCAGTTCCTGACACAAAGGAAGAATTTGCGATCGTATTGACTTTTTGAATATAATTGATTTCTGTTGGCAAAGAACCATCCTGAATACTGGTCCCAAAATTGACATTTCCGTTTAATTCACCAACGGCCAAATTTCCGTTCGTGTGTGTATTTAGCGTCGCATGGTTAGCAAAAATATGAAAATATTGCGCTTCTCCTAGAAGTGCGTCATCAACTTCAGGAACATCATTTTTAAAAATGCCCCCACTTGAAAGTTGTGAAGCTGCTGGCGCACTTGCTTGGGTATCAGGCGTTGATTCTATGGTTTTTGATGCAGTATTTGACGCCGTTTGTTGTTGTGACTCGTTGCTTGTTGTTACAACCTTTTTTTCAGAAGCCTCTGTTTGATCCTGAGTATCAGAAAGTACGGCTTCTGTACTCGTTGCTTCTGTGGATTCATTTTCAGGTAGAACAACTGCTACATCTGTTGTGTTGATGATGTCTTCTTTCACTTGTCCATTTTTTTCATCTGTTTGAAGAAAGGCGGATTTGATTGTCAATGTTTGAAGACTTTTTGTTTGAAACGTTAGCGTCATTTGGCTAAAAGAACTGCTAGCGGTTTCTTCCATCAGCTGCTGTCTTTGCGGATCATATGTAAATGGCGTGCCGCTGCTTTGAATCGAGTTCGGCAGAACCGTTTGTTCCCCTTCACTCAAGCTGAATGCTAGTTGATTAGCTGCTGCTTGTTGATTTTTTTCTACCTCGATCGTCCAAGTGATTTCTCCTGTCGTAGGATCTGGTAATGAGGTCACTTGCGCTGTGCCCTTTTCGTTTTGAAATAGGATTGTTTTGGGATTCTCCTCGGTGTCCGCATTGGCTGTGATGACTGATAATAAAGGCGCCAAATAGGATAACATAAGTAAGGACAGCATGAACATTGGGTAAGCTATTTTTTTCACATAAGTACACATTTCTCTTCCTCCAAACAACAAATTTTACTCAGGTGATTATCCTAATCGGAAAAAAGAGAAAATGCAAAATGACCCAAATTTTGATTCTGTGAGAAAAATGAGAGCAAAAACCGAAAAATGGGTCCTGCTCTCAAGGAAATTTGTGAAAATGAAATAGGATTTCTTTTGTTTGAAAAATAATAGAATATTTTTTTCATGATAAATACTCAAAATCCAGAAAGAATCTTTTGTTTGTGATAAAAGTTCTTTCATTGAAAACTCTTAAACACCAGGAGTGATTGGCTACTCGCTAAAATTTCACTTGTCAAAAAAAAATAATTGTAAACTGAAAATGAAAATTTTCATAAACAATCATATTATTTTCATTTTCGGTTACGAAAATTTTAGCAGATTCTTTAAAATCTTATTGTTATTTTCCCTCTATTTATAAGTTCTCTTAACTTTTCAACTTACATTCTATAGAAAAAAACTGTTCCTTGTTCATCTACTAGAAACAGATTTTTTCTATATAGCTTTCATTCACTTTTAATTACTAAAAGTTTGAACAATCTCCTCTTGATCAAAGTCACAAGCCACATCCAAGGACAAAGAATCCGCAGTAGCCAATGCACCCCATGACAAACAAAATCTTAAATCAGCTGGACTTTGATTCCCCTCAATATAATAAGCTGGGAATCCCGAGTCAGATCTGTCAAGTTGATATACACCCCCGGATTTTTTCAGGAAACACTCATCGTCATAATATTGAGTTACAGCAAAATTAAGGTTATTGGCAGATTTTTTTAACAAATATTGCGCGCCATAGTATCTTTGCCCACTAACGATTTCAAAATCACGGAAAGAGTGTCGAGGAAGATTCGTTTTTATCTCAAGTTTTCCCTTCCCTTTGATCATTTTTAAATTAGGCAATAAGATAAAGCGACCGATTATTTCGCTGACCCAATCTGGATGACTTTCACCGTAGTCACTCGAAAAATTGCTATGACCATCGATTACTTTAAAAGAAATCGGCTCCCCGTTAAAGGTTAACCACCAGTTGCCAACAGTTGTGGGTAGCAACTGTTGACTATAAAGATCGCCAAACGATCTGTCTGGTCTTTCATCACATGAATCAGACACAGCTATATCCTTACAATGCTTTTCTATATATACCAATAGATCTGTATCGTCTGTAACGACAGAATATGAGCTACCATCATCAATGATTAATTCTAAGCTGCCTAATGGATGCTGAACGTACGGAAGATCTACATCACGATTCCAGCCTTCCCACTCAGGATAAGAATCAAAGATCAAAAGATCATCCAAAGAAATGCTGGGTAAAAAACCAGTTAGCACCCCTTCATAAAGATAAGTATCTTTGATTGCATCCAATAAATTATGGCCGCTCAGCCAAATAAGCGACTTTCCATTTTTCTTCTTTTCAATCGAATGCAAAATACTTATGTCACCTGAATAATCGGTAATCAGCCAATTATACTGGAGGATCACTTCTTTTGGAAATAGGTCAATAATTCCTGCAGCCGAAACAATATGTTCTACTTCCTTTGATACTACATTATTTATGTACAATTTTTTCATCAGCATTCTCTCCTAAAATACTAAGTTTTCCTATAGTCTATCATACAATTAGCATACCGAAAAAACTCTTTTTCCACTTTGATTCCTGTGAAAATTTTATCAGATTAAAAGTTAATCAAAAAATAAGTGTTCACGAAATTTGAATGAAGCAAAACCAATCCACGGTTTTTACTTAAATAAATCTACCAACCAGTTTTGTTGACCTGTTTCAGCTAAACTCCCTGATCCGTGAATTGTAAGTAAAAAAGTCCCCTCATGTCATTTACACATGAGGGGACTTTACCATCATTTCAGTTCAGCCAAACGACAACGTTTGATTAAGCTAAGATTATTTATTTTTTAAGTTGTAGAAAGCTTGCAAGCCTTTGTATTCAGCAACTTCACCAAGTTGGTCTTCGATACGTAGTAATTGGTTGTATTTTGCAATACGGTCAGTACGTGAAAGAGAACCAGTTTTGATTTGGCCAGCGTTTGTTGCAACAGCGATATCAGAGATTGTTGAATCTTCTGTTTCACCTGAACGGTGAGAAACTACTGCAGTGTAACCAGCTTCTTTCGCCATTTCGATAGCATTGAATGTTTCCGTCAATGTACCGATTTGGTTAACTTTGATAAGGATTGAGTTACCGATACCGTTTTTGATTCCTTTTTCAAGGATTTCAGTATTTGTAACAAACAAGTCATCCCCTACTAATTGAACTTTGTCGCCTAAGCGTTCAGTTAATAGTTTCCAACCATCCCAATCGTTTTCATCCATACCGTCTTCGATAGTGATGATTGGGTATTTGTTAACTAATTCTTCTAAGTAGTCAACTTGTTCAGCAGCAGTACGTTTTACGCCGTTTTCGCCTTCAAATTTAGAGTAGTCGTAAACACCGTTTTCGTAGAATTCTGATGATGCACAGTCAAATCCTAGATATACATCTTTACCTGGTTCTAAACCAGCAGCTTTGATTGCTTCTAAGATTGTTTCAACACCGTCTTCAGTTCCTTCAAAACGAGGAGCGAAACCACCTTCGTCACCTACTGAAGTTTCTAAACCACGTTTAGACAAGATTGATTTCAAAGCGTGGAATACTTCAGTACCCCAACGTAAGCCTTCTTTGAATGTAGGTGCGCCTACAGGCAAGATCATGAATTCTTGGAAAGCGATTGGTGCGTCAGAGTGAGAACCACCGTTGATGATGTTCATCATAGGAGTTGGCAATACTTTTGTATTGAATCCGCCTAAGTAGTGGTATAAAGGTACTTCTAGGTAATCAGCAGCTGCACGAGCAACAGCGATAGAAACACCAAGAATCGCGTTTGCGCCTAATTTGCCTTTGTTAGGAGTTCCGTCTAAAGCGATCATTGCTTTATCGATAGCCATTTGGTCACGTACATCGTAGCCGATGATAGCTTCTGCAATGATGTTATTTACATTGTCAACTGCTTTCGTTACACCTTTACCGCCATAACGAGCTTTGTCGCCATCACGTAATTCAACTGCTTCGTGTTCACCTGTTGAAGCTCCTGAAGGAACCATTCCGCGGCCGAAAGCACCTGATTCTGTGTAGACTTCTACTTCGATAGTTGGGTTACCACGTGAGTCTAAGACTTCGCGTGCGTAAACATCAGTAATAATTGACATGTTTTGTCTCTCCTTTGAGTTTGTTTTATCTTAAGGGGAATGCCCCTTGCGAACAACTTAATTGTAGTGAAAAAATGACGATTCTGCAAATGTTATTTTCATGAAAATGAAATTATTTTACAGCATCTAATAATGCTAGGAATGAATCAGCTTGCAAGCTTGCGCCGCCAACTAATGCTCCGTCAACATTTTCTTTTGCCATGTATTCAGCAATGTTTTCAGGCTTTACAGAGCCGCCGTATTGAATACGTACGCTGTCTGAAACTTCTTTGCCGTATAATTTTTCAACGGTTTTGCGGACAACGCCACAAATTTCGTCTGCGATGTTTGCATCCGCAGATTTACCAGTACCGATCGCCCAGATTGGTTCGTAAGCAATCACAAGATTACTTACTTGACCGTCTGTTAAACCGTCTAAGCCAGCAGTGATTTGTCCTTCGATCCACTCCGCTGTTTTGCCAGCTTCATAGGTTTCTAAAGATTCACCACAGCATAGGATTGGGATCATGCCGTTTGCAAAGATTGCTTTGGCTTTTTTGTTGATGTCTTCATCTGTCTCATGGAAGTATTCACGACGTTCTGAATGACCAATGATGACATAGTCAACACCTAGATCTGCTAAAGCTGCTGGTGAAGTTTCGCCAGTAAAGGCACCTTCATTTTCCCAGTAGCTGTTTTGAGCAGCAATTTTTAATTCTGTTCCTTCAGCAGCATTCACTAATGTTTCTAAGAATAAAGCTGGCGAACCGATCACAGAGTCAACTGTCTCGTTGCTAGGAATTTTTGTTTTGACTGCTTCAGCAAATTCTTTTGCTTCTTTCGCAGTTTTATTCATTTTCCAGTTTCCGGCAATAATTGGTTTGCGCATGTTCTGGCACTCCTTTTCGTTATCAAGCGTGCAAAGGAGATTCTTTGCACGGCTTGTCATTGATTATTTATCGTTGATCGCAGCTAGGCCAGGAAGTGTTTTTCCTTCTAGCAATTCAAGGCTGGCACCGCCACCTGTTGAGATGTGGGTAAATTTGTCAGCAAACCCTAATTGTTCTGCTGCAGCTGCAGAGTCACCGCCACCGATGATCGTTGTTGCATCTTCAAGGTTGGCAATTGCTTCACAAACACCGATCGTACCGTTTGCGAAGTTAGACATTTCAAACACACCCATAGGTCCGTTCCAAACGACTGTTTTTGCGCCTTTTAATGTTTCAGCAAACAAAGCGATGGTTTCAGGTCCGATATCTAAGCCCATTTGTCCTTCAGGAACATCACCAGTATGTTCTTCTGTTGGGACATCATTTGAAAACTCAGCAGCAGTGATTGAATCAACTGGTAATACTAATTTATCGCCAGCTTTTTCGATCAATTCTTTTGCTAATTCTACTTTATCTGCTTCCACAAGAGAATTACCGATTTCCATGCCTTTTGCTTTGTAGAACGTATACGTCATTCCGCCGCCGATCAAGATTTTGTCTGCTTTAGGAATCAAGTTTTCGATTACGCCGATTTTATCAGATACTTTTGCTCCACCAAGAATCGCGATCATTGGACGTTTTGGTTCTTCGACTGCTTCCCCGATGAATTTGATTTCTTTTTCCATTAAGAAACCAGCAACTGTTGGGATACCTGTTGAAGCGATCCCTACGTTTGAAGCGTGTGCGCGGTGTGCGGTACCAAAGGCATCATTTACAAAAACATCGCCTAAAGAAGCCCAGTATTTGCCTAGTTCAGGATCGTTTTTGCTTTCTTTTTTACCATCGATGTCTTCGAAACGAGTGTTTTCAAAAACAACGACATCGCCATCTTGCATGTTGTTGATCGCTGTTTCTAATTTTTCGCCGCGGGTTTCATCAATGAAAGTTACTTCTTTGCCTAATAATTCGCCAAGACGTTTCGCAACTGGCGCTAAAGATTTTCCAGCTTTATCTGCTTCTTCTTTCACACGACCTAAGTGTGAGAAAAGAATTGCTTTTCCGCCGTTTTCGATCACATAATTGATTGTTGGTAATGCTGCTTTGATCCGTGTATCATCTCCGATCACTCCATCTTTCAATGGAACGTTGAAGTCCACACGTACAAGAACTTTTTTATCTTTTAAATCGATATCTTGAACTGTCATTTTAGCCATGAACAGATTCCTCCTAGCATAATTGTTAAAAAAAGCGGAGAAGCGCGATGCTTCCCCGCTTTCTCTTGCGATGGTTTAAATTAAAGTCGTTCGCAACTCTTATAGGTTAGCGAAGTATTCTAAAGTACGTACTAATTGTGCAGTGTATGACATTTCATTGTCGTACCAAGCAACAGTTTTAACTAATTGTTTGTCGCCAACAGTCATAACTTTTGTTTGAGTTGCATCAAATAATGAACCGTAAGTCATACCAACGATATCAGAAGAAACGATTTCGTCTGTGTTGTAACCGTAAGATTCGTTTGAAGCTTCTTTCATTGCTGCATTGATTTCATCAACAGTTACTTCTTTGTCAAGAACAGTAACTAATTCAGTTAATGAACCAGTTGCAACAGGAACACGTTGAGCAGCACCATCTAATTTGCCGTTCAATTCTGGGATTACTAAGCCGATCGCTTTAGCAGCACCAGTTGAGTTAGGCACGATGTTTGCAGCAGCAGCACGGGCACGGCGGAAGTCACCTTTAGGGTGTGGTCCGTCTAGAGTCATTTGGTCACCTGTGTAAGCATGGATTGTAGTCATTAATCCTTCAATCACACCAAATTTGTCGTTCAATGTTTTCGCCATAGGAGCTAAACAGTTTGTTGTACATGAAGCACCAGAGATAACTGTTTCTTCACCTGTTAAAGTTTCATGGTTTGTGTTGTAAACGATTGTTGGAACATCGTTTCCACCAGGAGCTGAGATAACTACACGTTTTGCACCAGCTGTTAAATGTTTTTCAGCAGCTGCTTTAGAAGTGAAGAATCCAGTACATTCTAACACGATTTCAACACCTAGTTCGCCCCAAGGCAATTCTTCAGGGTTGCGGTTAGCTAAAACTTTGATTTCGTTTCCGTTCACATTGAATGAACCTTCGTGAACTTCAACTGTACCGTTGAAACGTCCTTGGGTTGTATCATATTTTAACAAGTGAGCTAACATTTTAGCATCTGTTAAGTCATTGATAGCCACAACTTCGATTCCTTCTACTTCTTGGATACGACGAAATGCTAAGCGTCCGATACGTCCAAATCCATTAATACCTACTTTAACTGTCATTTAAGATTTCCTCCTTATGAAAATCATAAAAATATTTATTTTAAAGGGTTGCCCCTTTTAAAATCTCATTTGCGCAAGCTTCATCGGTGATGAGCCAGGTTTGTTTTGGTGCATTTTTCATGTATGCATTGACCGCTTTGGCTTTTGATTGTCCGCCAGCGACCGCAAAAATGATTGGGACTTTTTGTAAATCTTTTAATTGAAGTCCGATTCGAGGAACTTTGTAAACGACCTCGCCTGCTTCGTTAAAGAAATACCCAAAGGATTCTGCAACTGCATTTTTTTGTTTCAACATCAGAATTTCTTGTTCTGACATTTTTCTTCGAGCCGCCATATGCAACGCCCGTCCAATACTATGAATAACACAATTTGCTTGACTTATCAAGTTTAAGACATCAACGATGGCGGGTTCTTTCAAGAGAAACTCGTAGGTGTTCATGCTTAATTGTTCTGGTACAAACAAGGAGCGATAATCGCCATTTGTCTGCATTGCCATCACCGAGCTGACAGAGTTTGCTTGCACGTTGACTGATTCTCCGATACCACCACGGGCTGGAACAAACAAGTTATGACGTTTGGCGGTTTCCAAATTACCCAATTCCTCGGCAACTTTCGCCATTGTCGTCCCTCCCATTACTGCGATGGTGTTTTTGCCTTCTGGCAATAAGAGATCCAACGATTCATTCAGCAACTGGCCAAATTCAGCAATAACTTTCGGTTGTCGATCACCATCGCCGCTCGCAATCAAACAACGTTCGATGCCAAAGGTCTCTGATAATCGTTTCTCGATTTGGTGCATTCCGAACAGCTGATCCATCAGTGCACCAATCTTCGTGTACACTTCTTCTCCGTAGGCGGTCAATTGCATGCCGCTTTTTGAAGAGTCGATCAGTTTCAGCTTTTTAAGGATATCTGTTTCCGTCCTCAACACGCGTTCCGTCATTGATAAACTTTCCGAAAGTGTCCGGCGGCCAACGGGCTGCATCCAATAAATATTTCTTAAGATACGGTAACGTTCCTGGAGTACAGCGAGAATATCCGGGGTGATTGCCTCAATCAATTTTAATTCATCGAGCATTTTATATCCTCCCGTTGGACAATTTTCGTCCTACAATGACTTAAAATGACCCATCGATTGCAAAAAAAATTTAAATCTGTTTCCTACACCAATAATAGTAGCACTTATCGCCTTGATACGCAACTATTTCAGTCACAAAATCTTGCTTTTCATAAAATCGTCATAATTTGAAAAAGAGGAAAGGATCGATAAAAAAAGGAAAGGCTTTGCTGCCTTCCCTACTCATCGTTAATAGTAAGTTTTGCTTTACTCGAATCGTTTCCGCTTGGAAGAACCAGGGATATTCATGGCTTCACGATACTTTGCCACCGTTCGTCTAGAAATATCGATGCCTTGGGCTTTGAGGGCATCTGTCAACTTTTGGTCTGACAATGGTTTGTTTTTATTTTCTTCATCGATCAGTGCTTTTAGCTGCTGTTTGATCGATGCCGTTGTCAGGTCATCACCGCTTTCTTGCGTCGAAACTTTCTGTCCAAAGAATAGTTTTAATTCAAACACCCCAAAGGAGGTCTCCAAGTATTTCCCATTGACTGCCCGGCTGACCGTTGATTCATGAATTCCTAATTCTTCGGCAACTTCTCTTAAAACCAATGGCTTTAATGGTCGATCTGGTTGAGTGAAAAACTCCTTTTGCCGCGCAACGATCTGCACCCCGACACGATAGATGGTATCCCCTCGTTGCAGCAAGGTCTTCTTTAACCACTCGAACTCTTGGGCTTTATTGTCTAAATAACTTAAGACTTCTGGATCACCGCTTTGCTTCAATTGGTCAAAGTACTGCTGCTGAAAGCGAACCTCTGGTAAGGCGCGTTTGTTTGATTTCACGATCGGTTGTCCTTTTTCAACCGTCACTCGCAGGTCAGGAACGATGTAAAGCCCATCGGTCGACCCAAACGCCGCCCCTGGTGTGGGGGTCAATGTTTGAACATAATCAAAGACCTTTTGAATCTCAGTTAATGGAATCTGCAGCGCTTTGCTGATTTTGTCCCACTTGCGCTCTGCCATTTCCGTGAAGAATTCTTCTAAAATGAGATAAGCCATTGGCGGCGCATAGTCATCTCTTTCCGTTTGCAGCATCAAACACTCTCTTAGATCACGAGCACCGACTCCTGCCGGATCCAGTTGCTGGATCAAGGTTAAAGCATCAAGCATTTGGATTGGCGTCCCCCCGACAAGCTTCCCAGCTTCTTCCAAATCAATCGTCAAAAAGCCGTTTAAATCAATGTACTCGACTAAAAATAAAACGATCGTCCGCAAAAAGGTGTCGCGGTAATTTAAATGGACTTGATCAATGAGGTGTTCGAATAAAGACGTGTGCTGATCAGGGATCTGGCTTAAGTAATCCATTATTTGTTCTGACGAGCCGCTGCTCTTGCTTAGTGTGATGGGCGAATCATATTCCCCCAGATCAATCAACGGATTTTCTAATGCCTGGTTATCTATGAAGGACAATAATTCGTCTGCGGAAAATTGCAGCACTTGGATCGATTGCTGTAATTTCTGCGTCATAGCAAGCTTTTGCGTCTGTTTTTGTTGTTGTGAAAATTGCTGTTGAAATTTCATCATTCTACCTCTTGTTTTTTTCACTGAAATTGGTTAAACTAATATTTGTGCTTCGCGCCTTTAGTGTAGTGGATATCACGTAAGATTCCGGTTCTTGAGACGGGGGTTCGATTCCCTCAAGGCGCGTTTTTTCTTTTCGTTACAAGTATACTCGATTCAAATCAATAATTCAAAAGCACTTAGGGACCGCTGATGCGGTTCCTTTTTTATTTGTATCTATGTAAGAAGGCGAACTCGTCCTTCAACGATTAAAAGCTGCTTGCAGCCATAAGGCGAAAAAAAGAAGAGGATTACTCCTCTTCTTCCTCTTCATCCGCAAAATCATCTTCATCATCGTCATCGATAATGGTGAGATCTTCCTCAATGCTGTCAGGTAATTCTTCTTCATCATCGGTGCTATTGTCGGCGCCGATTTCTTGCAAGTCTGAATTGTATGCCGAGATTTCTTCATCCTCGTCATCATCATCATCAAAGAGATCATCTTCTTCGTCATCTGACAAATCAGTATCCTCAGGATCATCATCGTTATAATCGATTGCATCTTCATCATCGTTGATAAAGGCATTGACTTTTTTACGTTTGCGACGACGTGGTGTATCTTCATCCTCGTCTTCGATGCCATGGTTGACTTCTTCATCGATCGAATCAATGGCGTACCATGAACGTAAGCCCCAACGATTGTCGCCTAAAGAAATAAAACTACCGTCGATATTCAAGTCTGTATAAAACTGCGCCAATGAATCACGAATCTCGCTGTCTGAAGTTTCAAGATAGTTTTGAATTTGGTTGACCAAATCAGAAAAATCCATCACGTCACCGCGCTGCTCTAAAATCGCATGGGCAACTTCAATCATCGACAATTCGTTTTTATTTACACCTTCAAATACATTAATTTCCAAACGGGACACGTCCTTTCACAGTCTACTCCTAATCATACAAAATTACGTCTCAAATTGCAATTTTTTCTTTCAATTTCCCTTTGATTAAGCGGTAAATTCTAAAGACAGTTTGTATTCGCCGACTTTGTCAGCAGCCATGAACAAGTCATAATCGATATCGATCTTTCCCGAGTATGGACGGTCTTTCAAGCTAACGTGCAAGTGATTGGTGAAGGTGTGGAACATCATCAAGCCATACGGGGTTTGATAACTCGTCTCTAAACGTTCCTTATAAGAAAATTTCAAGCGCATGCGCATTTCCCCTGAGCGAATCAATTGAATCAATCCGTCTGGCATAATTTTCATCGTAACGGGAATGTCGGTGCCGTCTGGCTGGATCTCTTTGTAACGGAGATATAAGGTATCACCGATCTTGACTGCTTGTCCTTGCAGATCAAACAGAAAGTTCTCTGTTTCCCCTGCTTGACGTACATTGGTTGTTAAATGAATCGAGATTGGGATTCCTTTTGATAATTCTTGCATGTACGTGTGCCTCCTTTGAAGATTTCAGTTTCATTCTTGCTTTTTTTCATTCGTTTGTCAATCATTTCAGTTGATTCTCCTTAGTCTATTTCTTCATTGAAAATAAAAAAAGAAAACAATAGCAAGTTTTCATTCTTTTCTCCAAGTAATTTTCCAAGAATCGTATATAATAAGGATAACAGGTATTTTAAAGGAGTTTAACCGATTTGACTATCTATGTAATGGATCAAACCTTACCACGTATCCACAATCCTTATGAGCCGTTTGCCTTCACCGATGTTGCCACCGAAGTTGCTGGCAAACAGGAACAAGTTTATTGTCATTTTTGGCAGTTGTCCGATACGATGATTTTAGGCATGAAAGATACCCGGCTGCCTTTTTTGACAGATGGTCTGCAGGTTTTGAAAGAAGCTGGCTATGCCTCGATCATCCGCAACTCAGGGGGGCTTGGCGTAATTAATGATGCCGGTATTTTGAATGTCTCCCTCATCTTCCCTAAACATTTGGCTGCCACCACAGATGCAGCCTATGAAATGATGGCGACATTGCTGCAAACCGCCTTTCCTGAGCGGACAATTTTGGCTTATGAAATTGCTGACTCGTATTGCCCAGGCACCTATGACCTGAGTATTGATGGGAAAAAAATTGCTGGTACAGCACAACGACGAATCAAAGACGGCGTGGCTGTCATGATGTATCTGAGTGTCAACGGCGACCAACCAGCCCGCGGCTCTCTCGTTCGTCGTTTTTACCAAGCAGGTTTGAAAGAGCGCTTTGGTACAGATGGCTATCCAGCCGTCAATCCTGCGAGCATGACCACTTTAGAAGCGGCCCTCGGCCGTAAGTTTACCACACACGAGGTGACTGACCGCTTGCAAAAAGCCCTGCTTTCCTTGATCACAGACCAATCCCTATATCCGCTTGAATCACTGGATCAATGGCGGACAGAAAATAACCTTAGCGAACAAATGCAGCAACGCTTAGCTGGCATGGAAAAGCGAAACCAACCAATAAAGGAGTTTAGCGATGAGCCTACCATATAAATATCAAACCTTAGCGATAGAAAAAGTATTTCGTGATCCTGTTCATAACTATGTCCATGTACAGCACCAAGTGATTTTAGATTTGATCAATTCCAAAGAAGTGCAGCGTTTGCGGCGCATCAAACAGCTGGGAACTGCTTCCTTTACCTTTCACGGAGCAGAACATAGCCGCTTTTCTCACTCCTTGGGCGTTTATGAAATCAGCCGTCGCATTTGCGATATTTTCCAACGCAATTATTCCCTTGAAAAAGTCGGACCAAACGGCTGGGATGATAAAGAGCGTTTAGTGACCTTGTGTGCAGCATTGCTTCATGATGTGGGCCACGGACCATACTCCCACACCTTTGAGCACATTTTCCATACAGACCATGAAGCCATCACAGTGGCGATCATTACTTCTCCTGAAACGGAAGTTCATCAGATATTGAACCGAGTGGAAGCTGGATTTCCTGAGAAAGTCGCAAGTGTTATCACTAAAACTTATCCAAATCCTCAAGTCGTTCAAATGATTTCTAGTCAAATCGATGCTGATCGGATGGACTACTTGCTGCGCGATGCTTATTTTACCGGCACTGAATACGGCACGTTTGATCTGACCCGAATTTTACGAGTGATTCGTCCGTACGAAGGCGGTATTGCTTTTTCTATGAATGGCATGCACGCTGTGGAGGACTACATCGTCAGTCGTTACCAGATGTATGTGCAAGTTTATTTCCATGCGAGTTCTCGAGGGATGGAAGTGATCTTAGCCCATTTGCTGGATCGAGCTGCAGAATTGTATCAAGTGGATTCAGAATTGTTTCAAGGCCATTCGCAGCTGCTTCTCCCATTTTTAAAACAAGAATTCACCTTAGATGAATACTTGAAACTCGACGATGGCGTTCTGAATACCTACTTTACCCAATGGACGGAAGAAAATGATCCGATCCTCAGCGATTTGGCCAAGCGGTTCTTAAATCGTAAACCGTTGAAATCCGCCCGCTTTGACGATGAGACGCAGTTGCCTATGATTGAAGAAATGCAGGGACTGGTGGAAAAAGTCGGCTTCAATCCCCGCTATTATACTGCCATCAATTCAAGCTTCGATCTGCCTTATGATTTTTATCGGCCGACTTCAGGCAAACATCGGACACAAATCGAATTACAGGAAAAAGATGGTTCCCTTGTGGAATTATCCCAAGCCAGTCAGCTAGTTGCAGCTTTAGCGGGACAAACCCAAGGTGACCAACGCTTTTATTTTCCAAAAGAAATGATTGACCCCAACATCCAAAATCACTATGATTTATTTGGAGAGACGTATCAAGAGTTTGCCAAGCACATTCGCAATGGTGCTTTGATCAAACCAAGCCACTAGGAGGAACTTATGAGTATCAAATTGATCGCCATCGATATCGATGGTACCCTGTTGAACAACGACCGCAAGATCACCCCAGCCGTTTACAAGGCATTGAAAGACGCTGAAAAGCAAGGTGTACGCATCGTTTTGTGTACGGGACGCCCTTTAACTGGTGTCCAAGATTTATTAAAGGAACTAGACTTATTTACGGACAATGATTTCGTTATTACTTATAATGGCTCTTTGGTTCAAAAAACCAAAAACCAAGAGATCATCTCTGAATTCGGCTTGTCCCAAGATGACTATCTCTTTGTTGAGATGACTGCGAGAAAATTAGGGGTTCATCTTCATGTAGAAACCGAAGATACCATGTATACCGCTAACCGCGATATCAGTCCTTATACGATTTATGAAGCCTTCTTAGTCAACATGCCATTGAAATATCGGACACCAGAAGAAATGACTGCTGACTTGAATATCATCAAAATGATGATGATCGATGATCCCGAAAAACTTAATCAGATCATCCCACAATTGCCGAGCAGTTTGACGGACAATTACAATGTGGTCAAAAGTGCTCCTTACTTCTTGGAAGTTCTAAATAAACAAGCCCATAAAGGGGCTGCTGTCAAAAAATTGGCGGAGCACTTAGGCATCAAACAAGAAGAAGTCATGGCGATCGGCGATAACGAAAATGATTTAACCATGGTGGAATACGCTGGTATCGGTGTGGCGATGGCCAATGCCACTGAAAACGTGAAAAATGCCGCAGATGTCCTAACTGCATCAAACGAAGAAGATGGTGTGGCAGAAGTAATCAACAAGTATGTTTTAGCAAATAACTAAGTGTAAAAGGCAGGTTTCCTTTTTATCGGAAGCCTGCCTTTTTTATTTTGCCAACCATTGTTCAACTGCCCATTTATGGCTGCCGCGTTTCAATCGCTGAATCGCTTCTTCTGGCGTATGCCATGACAACTGATTGTTTTCTTCTGTCGGTTCACAGACTTTTTTCCATTTGGTCATTAAATAGAAATAGCCGGGATGATGGTAAAATGTATCGCGATGGCGTGAATAGAAATATTCAACTGCCTCCCCTAAATAGGCAGCGATCTCCCCTTCAAATCCAAGTTCTTCTATTAATTCTCGCTGGATCGCTTCTTCTTTGGTCTCATTTGGTTCAATTTCACCGCCTGGTAAAAAATAGGCGCCATTGGGTGCTTGTACCAAGATCACTTCATTTTTTTCATTTGGAAGAACGACATACGCGCCATATCTTGATTTGTATGGTTTCCCCGCTTCTTTTTCCCCGAACACAATTTCCTTTTCTGGCATGATTCCCTCCACCAACACTTTCTTTCCATTTTACCCTATGCCAATAGTCTGGACAAGCTGGAAATAACGCTCTGTTGTCTTTTATTCGTTATAAAATGAGAAAATATGTTATCATACAACTATCAAGATCGAAAGGATGATTTACCCATGAAAATGGCTCACACTTGTGTCCGCGTCAAAGACTTAACGGCTTCTCTAGATTTTTATCAAACTGCCTTTGGTTTTGAAGAATCTCGCCGTCGTGATTTTCCTGAACATCAATTTACTTTGGTTTACTTAACATTGCCTGGAGATGATTACGAGCTAGAGTTGACATATAACTATGACCATCCTGGCTATGAGTTAGGCGACGGCTATGGCCACATCGCCATCAGTACCGATGATCTAGAAGCGCTTCATGAGAAGCACCAAGCTGCCGGATTTGACGTCACTGACTTGAAAGGACTACCAGGGACTTCTCCATCTTACTATTTTGTGAAAGATCCTGATGGTTATAAAATCGAAGTTATTCGCGAAAAATAAAGCGAAGATGCTCGAAAAAAGGACCTCGTGTCCTTTTTTCTTTTCGTTCCATTTACTTATAGAAAGGTTTGATCAAATGAAACCCATTATCGGCATCGCTGCTAATGAACGGCCAATGATTGAAGAAGCAGAACATTGGTTGTCCTATACACCCAAAAATTTTGTCACCCATATCCAACAAGCCCAAGGCATTCCCCTAATATTACCAATGGGTGTCGTGGAAGATGCTGCGACTTACATCAGCAAAATCGATAAACTCTTGTTAGCCGGTGGTCATGATGTCTCCCCTGATCATTATGGCGAAGATCCTCATCCTTTGATTCAAGGCATTCATCCTGATCGTGATGTCTTTGAATTGGCATTGATCAAAGAAGCAGTGGCTCAAAACAAACCCATCTTTGGAATCTGCCGCGGCATGCAGTTACTAAATGTCGCATTTGGTGGGAGTTTGTACCAAGATCTCTCTTTGATCGATCACCCAACGATCAAACACGTGCAATTGCCAACGTTCTTTCAATTCCCTACACATCGGGTGGAAATCAAGGCAGACAGTCGTTTGGCTGCTCTTTTAGGCACAACCTATCAAGTCAATTCTTTTCATCACCAAGCAGTCAAAACAGTTGCAGATGATTTCAATGTGACCGCCACCGCTCCTGATGGTGTTGTTGAAGCCATTGAATCCACCGCCTATGGCGCACCGATCTTAGGCATTCAGTGGCATCCTGAGCTAGCCGCTCACAAGCTGCCTTCTGAGCAATCGATCTTCGACTTTTTTGTGCAGGAATTCTAAGGGCCTGCACCTTGTTTTCTAGATGCTAGCCAGTAAAAAACGCCCGATCACAAAAAGGATCGGGCGTTTTGTTTATTTCTCATTTTTCATTAACACCAGTGATTGTTTCAACGTTGCCAAGATGCCATTGTCGTTATAGATCAAGACATTTGATTTGTACATTTTTGCAGAAACCAGCATCAGGACGATCGTGGTAACAGCAAGGATCCCTACTGAAATCAACGCTCCGCCAATCCCCACTGTATCATTAGCAAGCCGTACTGGCATAATATATGAGGACAAGAATGGGATATAAGAAGTTACTCGTAAAACAACGTTATGCGGATCCATACCGCCTAGTACGATTCCTAGCATATACCCGCCCAACGAAAGATACGTCACTGGAATAATGGCTTTCGCCGTATCTTCTGCTTTGTTCACTAACGACCCGCAAAGAGCTGACAAGACAGAATAGATCAAGATTCCTAAGAAGACGAAAACGATCGCAAACACGAGGAAAGGACCAAAAATGCCATCTGATGAAAAACTTGCCAATAAGTCTTTTACCATGGAGTTGTCCTTGATCCAGAAATAACTCCCGCCAAAAATCGCAACATACGCAACTAGCTGGGTCGCTGCAACCATGATCACCCCAGTTAATTTGGCGTAGTAATGGGTTTGCGCCCGGGTACTAGACAAAATGACTTCCATGATGCGTGTGCCTTTTTCAGAAGCAATTTCTTGCGCAATGATTTGTGCGTAAGTGATGATAAAGAAAAAGAGAACGATTGTTGCGATGGTACTAACTGCTGCTTGCATCGCGGTATTATCTTCTCCATAGGTCATTTCGCCACCTTCACTGAAGGAAACTTTTTGCCGGTCAAGCGGTGCAACTTCACTAAGAACTGCCACTTGCTCAGCAGTCAATCCAAGCTCACTAGCTCTAAAGGAGGACTGCAAGCCCGTCAATAATTGTTGGATCGTCAGCTCTAAAGCTTGCCCCATTGAGGACTCGCTTAATAATTCCCCTTGCAGCGTATCCCCTGAAGCAGTAATAACTAACAAGGCATCAGCATCTTTGTCAGCCAACTGTTGTTGTCCTTGTTCTTCGCTTTCCACAACTTCAAATTCATAATCATCGCTACTTTGCTCCACAAAGGTCTGCGCAATGGCTGGTTCATTCGCATAAACGACAATTTTATCCACACTGCTCATACCATCGGCAAAGTAACTAATCAGATAAAATCCGCCCATTGCAATGAATGGAACCAATATCATAATCAAAAACGAAATTGATTTGATATTTTTCTTATAAACATCTAATGCGATTACCCAAAACTTATTCATTTGTTTTTCCTGCCTTCCGCTTAAAGATTTCTTCTAACGTTGGCGGTTGTTGATTGAACATAGGGATATAACCATCCGCCGTCGCTAAATCAAATAAGGTTTTTCCTACTGCAGGATCAGCGATCGTAATATCATAGCTGCCGTCTTCTCTGGCAATGACTTCCTCAACACCTGCCACTGCCAAAAGCTGTTCTTTCGTCAAATTAGACTCCAAATAAACTTTCGTTCGTCCAAAGGATTCACGAATTTCATGGACCTTTCCGTTTAAGACAGTTTGACCATCCCTTAGCATAATCAAGTGGTCACAGATTTTTTCTACGTTATCCATATTATGACTGGAGAAGATGACACAAGAGCCATTTTTTTTCAGTTCAATGATCCCGTTTTTCAACAGTTCCGCGTTGACTGGGTCTAAGCCACTAAACGGTTCATCTAGAATCACTAATTTTGGTTCATGGATCAACGTTGAAATTAGCTGAACTTTTTGCTGATTTCCTTTTGATAAAGATTTGACTTTATCAGTTTTCTTGCCTTTGACTTTAAACTTGTCCATCCAATAGTCGATTTTGGGTACGATGTCTTCTTTCTTTTTGCCACGTAAACGCGCGAAGTAGATCAATTGATCTTCAATCGTGACTTTTGGATACAAGCCGCGTTCTTCTGGCAGATAGCCAATAAGATTGTATTCTTTTTCACTAATTTTGTGACCATCCCATAATACTTCTCCTTGATCGGCTTTCAAAAAATCCAAGATCAATCGGAATGTCGTCGTTTTTCCTGCTCCGTTTTGACCAATTAATCCCATAATCTGACCATCATTGATGGTAAAAGACAATTGATCGACTGCTGTATAATCCCCAAATGTTTTTACTAGCTGTTTTGCTTCTAACACATGCTCACCTTCCCTGTCTAATAAAATATGTCACTAAAGAAAAAACCGATAATGGCACCAACGATTGCTCCTGCAACCATCAAGATGATAGAGTCGCGGATCACCCGTTGGCGTTTCGCCAGTTTCTCTGGTTCATTGTAATAACTTGCTCGATTTTTGTATAAAAATTTCATCAAAATCGTGGTCAATCCTACCCCTATCGGAATAAATACTAGCCCAGTAATCAATCCTAGCCCAAAGGACCAAAAGGGATTTGTACGAATATTGAAATAACGAATGGAAAAATAAATCACTGCTAAAATTGCTAAACTGACCACTGAAAACAGAATCGATTTTTTCATCAAATAGCGCGTCTCATTATCGATTCGTTCTTGATAGCTTTCTTGATCGCTGAAAATCGCTGGTGTATCCGGAGATGCTTTAAAATAAAAATACCGATCTTTATAATTGCTGATATAGGTCCAGCCCCCAGCTTGATACATCGCTAGGTAATCAACGATCTCAGAAGGATCTCCTTCGAAAAAGTCCACTGCATATTTGGTCGTTTCCGATTTTCCTTTGATAAACTTCAAAAACCCTAACCGATTCATCTTCACAAAATGCCAGCCCATTGACGCTTGTTTTTGTAAACGAACCATTTCCTTTTCCGGATAATAGGCGACTCCAAGAGAAAGAAGATATTTCTTATTGATGCCCATCTTGTTCCCCTCCTAACGCTTCGAAGACCTGTTCTCCGATTTGATAAAATAGTTTGCGTCGCTGAATATCTTTCTCCAGAACCTGTCTTCCTTCTGGTGTAATCTGATAGATTTTTTTTCGATCGACGCTTTCTTCTAAATCGATCCACCCCTTTTTCGTCAGCTTTTTCAAAATCGTATACATCGTCGCGGGGCCAATCTCAAATGTTCCTTGGCTTAGCTCATGGATTTGTTTCATAATGACATACCCATGTTTTGGCTTTAAAAGCGCTAATAAAATCAAATAGGTTGAATCTGTCAATGCCTCATCCATTTGATTCCTCCATCCCACTAACTATATCACTTAATGATATATTATCGAATGATATAGCCAGCGTCAATCTTTTTTTTGGGGAAAATAAAAGCCGTCTCCGTTGACGGAAACGACTTTTGATCATTAATTAGCAATTTTGACAGGCGTATTATAAGGCATGTTATAGTAAAACCATTTGGCATCCGGCACTGCTAATCGAATACAGCCATGAGAAGCCCGAGTGCCTAATTTTCGTCCTTCAACGGAACTAAAAGCATTGGTGGACCAAGCGATACTCGTTGGGATCGTATGGAATAAATAGACCCCATGGTCTTTAAAGGAACGGTAGTAGGCGGCTCCTGAAAAAGCTAAGCCTTTTTCTGCTTGGATGCGAAAATTCCCTAAAGGTGTTGGTGTATTGAAGGCACCGGTCGAGCAAAGCATCGTATAAATCACTTTATTCCCTGATTTGATATAAACCCGCTGTTTGCTGATGGATACTTCAATATTTAAGTTTTGAACGTTTAATGAAGGATATTTTCCTCCAGTAGTATACATCCAAAAGTTACTATTTACATTTGTGGTTTGATTTTCCTTGACCCAACCGATTCGACCGGCTGGCGAAACGAGATACAGGTAGTTGCCATCACTCGTTTTTGCTAGTTTGGTCGCTTGTGCCATATACCCTTTGTAGGCACTCTTTTTCCCAAGTTTCGTACTATTTGGATCAGCTTTTTCAAAGAAATTGCCATCCCCATTCTTGACGACCACGTAGCGGCTAATATTGCTTTGAGAGGTGATCGTATGGGCATTAGTCACCCCACTTGCATTGATGTAACCCAGCCACTTGTTATTGAGATAAAGTGAATAGTAGGTGGAGCCGTTGAAATGTTGATATTTCCCAGTAACTTGAATATTCTTGTTCATATAATCAGCGCTGCTGCCTTTTTTCTTCGCAAAAGCTAAATCTTGCCATAAGGTATAATTCTTACTTTTTAGGCGGACTGTGCGTTTTTCACTTTGCCAAGTACCGCCTTGATTGTTGGCAACCGTTGCTGCATCGGCATTTAAGTAGCCGATCCATTTTCCGTTAGCATCATAAAGGGACAAGTAGACACCGCCATTGACATGGTTATATCTTCCTTTTGCAAGATAGGTTTTTCCCGCTAATTTCGTTGTAGTATTTTTCTTACTCGACCAACGGAAATTCCCCCAAATCGTGTAATTTTTCTTGGTCAATGTCACATATTTTCCGTAGGATTGATAGGCACCTTGTGCATCCGTCGTTAACTTAACACCCGAGGCATTGATATAGCCTAGCCATTTATTGTTATTTGTATAAAGGGAATAGTACGTCGACCCATTCAAGTGACGATATTTCCCAGTAACTTTGACTGTTTTGCCATTTAAAGCGGCTGTCGTTCCTTTCTTCGCTGTCCAATTAAAATTTTGCCATAGCGTATAATTCCCGCTGATGATCGTGGCATATTTTGATTCAGACTGCCATGCACCCCCAGGAGTTGTCGCTAACTTAACGCCGGTAGCTTTTATCCAACCGATGAGAACATTTTTATTTGAATACAATGCGTAATAGACCACGTTATTATTCGTCGTGAATACTTCTTTGATTTCAAAGGTTTGACCAGCAATGCTTGAAGAAGTGCTCGTTTTTTTATCTAAAAACACATCTTGCCAAAGCGGTTCTTTCGCACTTGTAACGGTTGCATATTTTTTCTCGGTTTTGAAGGTTCCGCTGGCAACTTTCACTGCTGCTTCTGCTACGACACCGACAACCTTTTGATCGTCACGAATTTCAAGATAGGTCCGCTTATCGGCACCTTGATACCGTTTGACACTACGGTATACCTTGCCAGCTAATTCATCGATCGTTCCTTGTTCGATCAATTGATCCTTCTCAAAACGGTAAAGGATTTTGTGTGTTTCTGGATCCGTTGCTACGACCGGCTTGATTTTTACATATTGGTTTTTATCTGCAACTGGTTCAACATCAATGTTCCCAAGTTCTGGTTCTTCCGAAGTTTCTTCCGTCGATTGAGTAGATGAGTCTTGGGTGGTCTCGGTCTGACTGGTCTCAGTCGTAGCCGTGCCAGTACTTGACGTTGTTTCTGATGAAGAGGTAGCCGCTGATGAGGACTCTGTTGCCGTACTTGACCCTATACTCTCAGTGCTGGCCTCTTGAGATGATGCTGCGCTTTCTTCTGAGAAACTTTCTGACGTCGTCTCTTGCGCAGCGAAAGAAGCTGTTGTCGAATCCCCTTCATTTGCTGCATAGACTTGTGTGATCGTTCCTACGATGGGTGCAACCAGTACCCCAACAATCGCAACGCCTTGAAACAACCCGCGTTTCAACTTTTTCATTTTTATTCCCCCTTTAATCCTATTTTGGTATCACTTTCTTACTATATAAACGAGATATTTTTTAGTGCCACTCCCCACTTTAAGTATACCACTGCCGAAAGAAATATCTAAAAAAAACCTCCCAAAAACAAAAAAGCAATAGCCTCTTTCGGCTATTGCTTCAAAAACACTTCTTCTATTACATATGTTCCGCAACTAAAGCTTTCAATTGATCTTTTGTATGCACCCCAATTGCTTTATCAACGACTTGTCCGTCTTTTTTCAACAACAAAGTAGGAATAGACATGATCCCGAATGAAGCAGGTGTTTCAGGATTTTCATCCACATCCATTTTCACGATCTTCAATTCGTCTTCCTCATATTCATTCGCTAATTGTTCCAAGATCGGTGCTTGCATACGACAAGGGCCACACCAAGTTGCCCAAAAATCAATAAGGACTAAGCCTTTATCGGTTTCTTCTGAAAAAGTTTTATCGGTAATTTCTTTTGCCATCGTACTTCCCCTCCATTTTTAAAACTAAAAAAAGTATACCACGTATCGGAAGTTTTTTAAAATCGTCTGCTTACAAAAGGTAAGGGTTCTTAAAGGTTAGTTAAACTTCACAATGGTCGCCCCATTGCCCCCTTGATTTGCTGGCGCAAATTCAAAACTTTTCACCGAGCGATGATTTTTTAGGTAGTCAGTGATCCCTTGACGCAATGCGCCGGTTCCTTTTCCGTGGACGATTGTCACTTGCGGATAGCCTGCCAAAATCGCTGCATCTAAATACTGATCCACTTCATTGAGGGCTTCTTCGTACCGCTTGCCGCGTAAATCCAACTGATTGACCACTGGACTGCTGTCAGCAGAACGAATCGTATTGACGATACGCTGTGTAGGCTCCTTCACTGGCGCTGCTGGTTGGAGATCTGTTTCTGGCAAATTCATTTTCAAAATACCGATTTGGACTTGCCATTGATTTTTGCCTGCTTTTTTCAATAAGACCCCGCGCTGCCCATAAGATGTTACAAGCACTTCGTCTCCTTCTTTCAGCGTCTTGGCTGCTTTGGCTTTTTGCAGAACCTTGTTTTTTTGCAGATGTTCTTCTTGTTGCAGTCCTGATAACTTGGTGCGCGCGTCGATCAGCTCGTGTTCTTTGACCTTCGTTTGACCGCCGGCTAACTGCATTTTACGAATATCGGCAATGATTTTTTCAGATTCTTCTTTGGCTTCTTCAACGATCTGATTGGCTTTTTGCCGAGCTTTCGCCAATTCTTTTTCACGTTCTTCAAAGAAATAACTATAGGCTGCTTCTAGCTCTTGGTGCAAGCGGGCCGCTTCTTTTACATGATGACGGACTTCAAGATACTCGGTTTCCGTCATTTTTCTTCGATTTTCTAAATCAGCGATCATTTCATTCAGGTCTTGGCTTTCTCCGTCCATGATCTCTTTGGCTTGATCAATGATCGTCTCTGGCAAGCCAAGTCTTTTCGAAATCTCAAACGCATTGCTTCGTCCCGGAACCCCGATCAACAAGCGATAGGTCGGACTTAAGGTATCGACATCAAACTCCATAGAGGCGTTGATCGTATTGGATCGGTTATAGCCATAAACTTTCAATTCTGGATAATGAGTCGTCGCCATGACATAAGCCGACTTAGCCCCAAGTTCGTCCAAAATCGCAATTGCTAGTGCTGCCCCTTCTTGGGGATCGGTCCCAGCACCTAGTTCATCAAAAAGCACCAGACTTGTTTCGTCGATTTTTTTCAACACATCAACGATCGTTGTCATATGTGAAGAAAAGGTCGATAGACTTTGCTCAATGGATTGTTCATCACCAATGTCCGCAAAAATTTCATTGAAGATCCCCATTTGGCTTTCTTCTTCTGCCAAGATTGGTAAGCCGGCTTGGCCCATGATCTGCAATAGCCCTAATGTTTTTAAGGTGATGGTTTTCCCGCCGGTATTCGGCCCAGTAATGACAACAGCTTGATAGTCTTTTCCAATCGTAATATCGTTAGGAACGACTTTTTCTTGATCGATCAATGGATGACGTGCTTGTTTAAAAAAGACATGGTTATCTTGATTGATCGCTGGTACGATTGCCTTCATCTCTTTCCCAAAACGAGCCTTGGCATTCATGAAATCCATGATTCCGATCACATATGCATTATGGAGGATCTCTCTTTGGTACGGAGCTAACTCTGCTGATAATTCCGCCAAAATACGAGTGATTTCGTCCCGTTCCGCAATTTGATGCTGACGCAAGCGGTTATTTTGTTCCACTACTTGTTTCGGTTCGATAAACAAGGTTTGACCAGATGAACTTTGGTCGTGAACCACGCCGCCGAAAACACCTCGGTATTCTTGTTTGACTGGAATCACATATCGCTCATTTCGCATGGTTACGATCGTATCACTTAGATACTTTGCATTGCCACCTCGGACGATGCCATCCAATGTCTCACGGATCGTCCGTTCTGCTCGTCGGATCGATTGACGAATTCCCCGAAGTGCTGGAGAGGCATCATCTGTGACTCGGCCATCCTCATCGATAGCTTCTTTCAAGCGACGATTCAAGGTTGGTAAAGAAACCAACTGTTCTTCCCAGTGATACAAGCGGGAAAATTCAATCTCACTTTCAGACAAATCAGCAAAAAAGCGTTTCAATTCCTGCGTAGTTGATAAGACGCGGGCAACTTGTGCCAATTCAACGCCGTTTAAATCTGCGCCGATTTCGATCCGTTTCATTTGCGGACGAATATTCTCAATTTTTGGTACAGGGATTCCGCCTCTTAAACGCTGGATCTTGATCGCGTCTTCTGTTTCTGCTAGCCAAGAGGAAATGACTTGCGCATCACTTGATGGCACAAGCTTTGCTAAGGCTTCTTTTCCTTGGGCTGTTACGATATACTGACCGATTTGACTCTTTACTTGTTCAAATCCTAAAACATCAAGGATCTTAGTATTCATTCTTTTCTCACCTGCTTTGTTTTAACTTTTTGTTCCTAAGAAAAAGGCAGAATGGCTCTGCAACCATCTGCCTGCTTTTTACCCAATCACATCTGTGATCCACAATCGATAGAAGTAATCTGAGAGAATCGGTGACCGATCAACGATGAAATTCGCAGTTCCGCTCGTTTCAAACAGATTTTGAATCGTGGCAAACGGGATCATTGAGAGAATCATGAAAAACATATACAAATTGATATACATCAAGATGACATTCAAAACACCCGCAACTGCCCAGTCATAGCCGCCTAAAAAACGTAGGCGTTTGTAACGCAAACTGTCTGCAAAAATCACTAATAGTTTGGTGATCAGCCAACCAGCAAAGAGTACCATCACAAAAGCGATGGCCGCATAATAGGCTTTGTCTAAATCTAAAGCCAGTTCCATATCGTAGTATTTTAACTTTGAATCCGCCGTTACTGACATATAAGGAACATAGAGCTCAATTTTTTTCGCAATTTCTTGGTAATTCGCAACTGCAAAGAAAAAAGAGATCAAATAGCCCAAAACTGAGACCAATTGTAAACTGGTTCCGCGCCGCGCGCCGCCGTAAAAGGCTGCCAACAACAAAACCAAGACAAATAATCCAATCATTTAGGAATCCTTTCTACGCCGCACTACCCATGGGCTGTCTTTTCTTGAATTTTTCGTTTCCTTTGTTCATTTAAGATCTGTTGTGCTTCCACATGATTATGGATCTCCACATCACTGCGACCTGTCTCATCGAGAACTTTCCGTGCTTCGGATTCGATTGCTTCGATCCGCTTGATGCGATTCTCAAGCTCCGTTGCTTTAATGGCTTGTCCCCGCAACTCGTCCACTTTTTTTTGTAGGACCAAAAGCTGTTCTTGTTTTTTCAGCTGGTCGGAAACAGCGTTGATCGCTAATAAGATCGACGCTTGTTCTTGATCGGTTTGTGGCGATAATTGCATGATCTCAAGCAGTTGGTCATTGACCAATCTTGTCACCATATCCATGTGTTCTTTGCTTTCGCGTCCAATAATCGTGTAACTTTGATTCGCGATAACTGCTTTATAGCGTTTCTTTTGCTCCGTCATAGGAATATTTCCTCCCATTGCTTACATTCTGCTCTATTCTATCACTTATTGAACATGTGTCGCAAACTCTTAACTATTATACGTGATTTTCTTATGAATTTCCATGCCAATCGTTTGTTTGCTGATCGTCTTAGTAAAAAAGAATAAGAAGTATGGTAAAATCTTAAAGTATCCTTTTGTCTACCTAAGAAAAGACAAAAAAACAGGAGGAATCAAATGAGTACGATCGTTATCAAAGTACCAACTTCAACTATCAAAAAGATGCAGCAATTTTACCAACGAGAACTGCTGGCTAAGAAAGTTCCTTATACAGCGTTTGTCGCCAAAAAAGGGCCAACGACGATCACTGCTTATACGTCTGGAAAAGTCATGTTTCAAGGAGCGACTGCTGAAAAAGAAGCTTCCTTATGGGGCGATACGGCAAGTGCTGTACCGGATAAGAAAAAAGCGACTGTTTCAACCACTGCGTTGCCAGCAGGATTTAGCGAAAAAAGCGTCGTCGGCAGTGACGAGGTCGGCAACGGCAGTTATTTCGGTCCTTTGGTGGTCTGTGCCGTCTATGCCAAAAAAGAGCAATTGCCACAGCTGAAAGCCTTAGGTGTCAAGGACTCAAAAATGCTGACAGATCCAGAGATCCGTAAGATGGCGCCGAAAATCAAAGAATTGGTTCCTTACCAATTGCTCACTGTTACACCCAGCAAATACAACGAGATCCAACCAAAATACAACACGGTCCGAATGAAAGTTGCTTTGCATAATCAAGCCATTCGTTTGCTTTTGCAAAAGATTGCTCCTGAGACACCAGATGCCATTTTGATCGATCAGTTCACAAGCGAAAAAAATTATCGCACTTATTTAAAATCGGAACAAGCAGCGGTTACCGAAAAGCTCTATTTTGCGACGAAAGGTGAACAATATCATCTAGCAGTAGCGGCAGCCTCTATTTTATGTCGTACAGTCTTTTTGGATGAATTAGAGGCAGCCTCCAAAGAAGTCGGTATGCGCTTGCCTTCTGGCGCCCACGCAGCTGCTGACCAAGTTGCCGCAAAATTACTGCATCAAGGTGGCATAGCACTATTGGGCAAATATGCCAAACTGCATTTTGCGAATACCGAAAAAGCACAGAAACTCGCTAAACTGTGAGTTCTCGTATTTTCAAAAAAACTGCCACTGCTTCTGATAAAGGAAGCAGCGGCAGTTTTTGTCCTCAGTACCAGTTAAATGCTGCGAATCAAAGCCCTAAGCCCGCTGCTTCGATTCCCATCGTGATCAACCCAGCCAAATAGTTTTCTGAAAACCGATCTGAAAAGTGTAACTTTGGTAAGACGTCATAATGAAACACTGCTGCCAGCTGCTTTTCCAAAAAAGAGCGCGGCACAAGCGCCTGCCACTCAGAGGGCAAAAACAAAATGACTTGATGCGGGTCCGTGACTGCCACGATCGCTTGAAGAGTGGCAGTCACTTGCTCTTGGATCGCCTCTGTTGCCAAAGGGTAAGAAACTTTGTAAAGATGCGGCAAATGCTTGATTTCGCCACTTAAATGGTTGGCTCCTTTAAAGAGCTGTTGGTCGATGACCAGTCCCGCACCTGGCGGATAATTTTTCGGAAAATAAATGCCAGCCACGATTTTTTTCTCTTCTTTGAAATGGAATACCGCTGCATTCACGTCATTCTCAATAAGCGTTTTTACCGCGATCTCCTTTTCAATCAATTCCCCTAGCGCCATGTCCTTAAATGCTGGAGCATCCATGATCTTCAGTCTTCCAGCAATTTCCACACCAGGAATTCCCACGACTGCCAAGCTGATTTTCGGGTATTCCTGTTTTATCTGACGAATCACTTGCAAGAACTGCGGCAATCGGCCCTCTGCTGACTGCTCATGATGCAAAATGTTCCCGACGAGATCGACGACTGAAAAACGAATCACGATCTGCTGGTCTTCTTCGATAAACTGAATGATCAACAACAGTGTCCGTTGCGCATTGTACTGGTAAGCCGCAGCTTGACGTCCTCCCGTTCGTTGCGGTTGATCCGTCGTCAAAAGCAACTGCTTTTCTATCAATTCAGGAAGCAGCTTGTTGATCGTTACCACGCTTAATTGAGAGGCATCTGCCAGTTGGCGCTTGGTCATAGGCGCTTGCTGCTGTTTTAGCAAATCCAGCAATACTGCCTGATTATGTAATTTAATGGTCGTTGGCTGATAAGCTTTCATTTTTCTCCCCCTCAACGCTCCTATTTTAACAGATAAAAAGCTGGGAATATACCTTTATAAATTTTGTTAACAAAGGTATAATAGAAGCAACTTATTAAACAAAGTTTACTAAGTTCAAAAAAAAACGATCTATGTTGCTTATTAAAGGAGTTGTCGATAATGAAAATTGAACACATCGCACTATATGTCAATGATTTAGAAAAAATGAGAACATTTTATGAAACCTACTTTCAGGCGGTCAGCAACCAAAAATATCATAATCCGAAAACAGGCTTTCAGTCCTATTTTTTGACCTTTGATTCTGGAAGTCGGTTAGAATTAACGACCAAGAAATTTTTAAGCCCTCGTGTCAGTGAGAGCTTAGGCTACACTCACCTTGCGATTGCAGTAGGTGATCAAGCTGACGTTGATCGATACGCTCAACGGTTTGTTGAAGATGGCTACCCTCTTTTAAATGGTCCTCGTACGACAGGCGATGGCTATTATGAAGCAGTTGTCCAAGACCCCGAAGGCAATTTGATTGAATTAACCACCGACGATTTACCGTCTTAGAAAGGATTTTGCAATGAAAGAAGATTTTGATTATCAAGCGATGTTGGCTGGTCAACTGTATCAAGCTGCCGGTATTCTCCCTGAGAATGGCTCAGTGGAGGGGAAAAAACGTGCCCAGGAAATCAACCTTTTACCAGTCGATGACCGAGAAGGAATCATCGCCAAAGAAAAAGCACTCTTTGGCAAATTTGGGCAGCATTGCTTTGTCCAACCACCCCTTTTTGTCGACTATGGTCGCCATGTTGAGATTGGTGATCACTTTTATGCCAATATGGATTGCATTTTTTTAGATGTCAATAAGATTCTGATTGGTGATCATGTGATGGTGGGACCAAGGGTCAGCTTCTATACAGCCGGCCATCCGATCGATTCTGTGATCCGCAGTCAAGATTTGGAATTTGGCCTACCGATCACCGTCGAAGATTACGTTTGGATCGGAGGCAATAGTACGATTTTACCAGGTGTCACGATCGGCAAACATGCCATCGTCGCTGCTGGTTCCGTCGTCACAAAAGATGTGCCGCCGAATACGATCGTCGGCGGCAATCCAGCCCGTCTGATCCGTGAGATTCAGCCGACTGACAAAGAGCATTGGGAAACGGCCGCCCAGCTTTATTATCAAAAACGAGCAGACTGGCAGAAGCAGCAAAAATAACGAAACAAAAGGAGACGCCATGATTTTTACAGACTATCACGTTCATAGTGATTACAGCGATGATTCTTGGTATTTGATGGAAGATGTAGTCAAAGACGCCATTAACCTAGGCTTAGCAGAAATCTGCTTTACCGATCATGTGGATTATGGGGTCAAAGAAGACTGGCAAGCGACGGATGCGTACCTCGTCGGAGCCAATAAAGTCGTAAAAAATGTCTACTACGACTTGTATTTTACCGAACTGGCACGCTTAAAGGAAACATACAGTGACCAAATCAAGCTAAAAACTGGGCTGGAATTTGGGATGCAAATGCACACGATCCCACAATTTACCCGTCTTTATCATTCGCATCCCTTTGACTTCATTTTACTTTCCGTTCATCAGGTAGACGATCAAGAATTTTGGACCGGAGAATTTCAAAAAGGACGCAGCCAACAGGAATGCTACGAGCGCTATTATGATGAAATGTATCAGCTGGTCACGACATATAAAGAGTATTCCGTCTTAGCCCATATGGATTTGATTCGTCGTTATTTAGATAATGAGAAGGACGCTTTTGAACAAACGAAAGAACAAATCGCAGCGATCTTGAAAGTCGTGATCAAAGATGGCAAAGGCATCGAACTGAATACCTCTTCCCACCGTTACGGAATCAATGGGTATACGCCATCGATCGAGATCCTCAAGCTTTATCGTGACTTGGGGGGAAGCGTGCTAACCATCGGCAGCGACAGTCATAAACCAGAGCAGCTCGGGTTTCAAATCAAAGAGGGACAAGATCTTTTACGATCATTAGGATTTACTGAACTCTGTACGTTTGAACAGATGCAGCCGATTTTTCATCGTTTTGCTTAACCTGCACAAAAGCTCCGTCTTTTGCAAAAATCATCCCCTCGTCTTTCGTTATGAACCTAAGTATTTTAAACAACAAAAAGAACGACCGCTTCAATCTGCGGTCGTTCTTTTTTTAGACATTAGTTCGTCCAAGCAGCAACTTCTTCTGGGTGATTGGCTACCCAATCTTTGGCTGCATCTTCGGCTGATGTTCCGTCATTGATTGCTAACATGACTTCTTCCATATCTTCTTGTGTCCAGTTGAAACGATCAAGTACTTCGTAAACTTCTGGCATGTCATCTGCTAATCCTTGGCGTACAACAGTGTTGATGCTTTCTGCTTCACCCATTGTTCCTTCTGGATCATCCAGATATTTCAGATCATATTTCGCAAACATCCAGTGTGGAGACCAACCAGTAATAACGATCTCATCTTGGTTCTTGATGGCTTGGCCCAATGCCACTGTCATCGCTCCAGAAGAAGAGGTAGCGACATTCCAATCGGAAAGGTTGTCATACGTCGCAACCGTATTCTCCGCTGCATTCACGACACCAGCGCCTGGTTCGATACCAGTGATGGTTTTTCCAGCTTCGTCAGAAAGGTCTGCGATGGAATCTACATCCATATAGCTTGGGACAACGATCCCCAGTTTTGCCCCTTCTAAGTTAGGACCTAAGTTCTCGACTTGGTCTTGGTACTGTTCATACTGGGATTGATGCGTAGATGGCAGCCAAGCAGCAACCATCCCGTCAACTTCCCCTTTTGCCACCGATTCCCACATGATGGCATTATCCAAAGGCGTCGTGTTGACTTCGTAGCCCATTTGCGACAAGACTTCTGCCACCACATGGGTAGATGCGACTTCCGTATCCCATTCGACATACGCCAAGTTCACCGTGCCTTTGCTGTCAGAAACATTTCCAAAGGCAAACGATGCGCCAATCAAAGCAACGACTGCCGCTGCAGCAATCCCGCCAAAAAGACGTTTTTGTTTGCGACTCGTCTTGCTCGCTGCTTTTTGATGTGCCGAACGGTTCAAATTCTGGGTAAAGCGATCCATGATGATCGCCAAAATAACTAAGGATACCCCACTGACAAATCCGTTACCGACTTGTGCTCGTTGCAAGGCAGACAAGACGCCGCGCCCTAACCCAGGAGCACCGATCATTGACGCGATCACGACCATTGATAATGCCAGCATCGTGGTTTGGTTGACCCCAGCCAAAATAGTGCTTTTGGCTAGTGGCAATTCTAATTTGATCAGTTTTTGCCAGCCAGTCCCACCGAAGGAATCAGAGGCTTCCACCAATTCACGAGAAATTTGGCGAATCCCTAAGTTCGTCATCCGAACGGTTGGTGGTAGAGCAAAGATCACTGAGGCGAAGACCCCAGGAACCATCCCGATCCCAAAGAAAGCAACCGCAGGAATCAAATAAACGAAACCAGGCATCGTTTGCATAAAGTCTAAGATCGGCGTCACGATACTTTGCGCTTTTTCGCTTTTCGCCATTAAGATTCCTAGTGGAATCCCAATGATGATCGAAACCAAACTCGACAATAAGACCAACGTCACGGTGTTCATCAAGTCTGTCCATAACCCTTGGTTATAGATGAACAGCAACCCGACAAAAGTAAAAGCTGGCAAGCCGAATTTTTTGCGTGAAACGAAAAAGGCAGCAGCCGTCAATAAGACGATCATTAATAACGGTGGTACAAACAGTAATACATTTGTAATAGCGTCCATGATAAATTGTCCGAAAGACTGTAAGGCTGAAAACAATCCACTGAAAGTTCCTGTTAGCCAATCAGTAAAGTTTTCGACCCAATCAGCCACCGGAATCGTATGTTGTAAGAAATTATCCATTTGTCACTACCCCTTCCTCTGCTTGAGCGGCTGAATCAGTCTCAGCCAATGCTTCAATCACACTTCCGCGGATCACGACTCCGATCAAACGATCGTTTTCTACCACGGCTAAAGGTGTAGGCGAATCATAGATCAAATTGAAGATATCCGTTACCAGCATATCTTTATCGATCTTTTTAACATTTTTATCAATAACTTCCTTCAAGGTCAGATTGTTTTTCCGTGCCTCACGAGCAGACTCGGCTGTCAGGCTTCCTTTTAGGTGACGACGTTTGTCGACGGCTAACAGCATGCTGACTTCTTCTTTCCGCATCCGGTTCAATGCTACGCTTGGTCCATCGATCTCGATGTTCGTCGTCAATGCTGGAACCATGATATTTTGCGCAGTCAAGACTTTGGAACGATCGACATCTTCCACGAAATCACGCACGTATTGGTTGGCAGGATTCGTCAAAATATCTTCTCCTGTACCGATCTGCATGATCTGACCATCTTTCATTAAAGCGATCCGGTCACCGATCCGCAAGGCCTCGTTCAAATCATGGGTGATAAAGATAATCGTTTTTTGAACATTGGCTTGCAATTCTAAAAGTTCATCTTGCATTTCACGGCGAATCAGCGGATCTAATGCTGAAAAGGCCTCATCCATCAAGAGGATCTCTGGATCATTGGCTAACGCACGGGCAAGTCCCACACGCTGTTGCATCCCTCCAGACAGCTGGTCAGGGTATTGGTCTTTAAAAGAAAGCAATCCTGAGTTTTCTAACGCTTTTTCCGCTTTCGCTGTTCGTTCTTCTTTCGAGACCCCACGGACTTCTAGTCCGTATTCTGTGTTCTCTAAAATTGTCCGATGAGGGAAAAGGCCAAAGCTTTGGAAAACCATGTTGATTTTGTGACGGCGAACTTCTCGTAGTTCCTCTTTACTCATTTTGGCAACATCCACGCCATCTATGTAAATATCTCCGCCAGACGGCTCGATCAATCGATTCAATAGTCGAATCAATGTTGACTTCCCGCTTCCAGAAAGGCCCATGATGACGAAAATCTCGCCTTCGTTGACTTCAAAGTTCACATCATAGACCCCGACGGTGGCACCCGTTTTTTCTAAAATCTCGTTTTTGCTGCGTTGTTCTTTGACCATGGCAAGAGCTTGCTGCTTTTTCTTACCGAAGATTTTGGTTAAGTGTTCCACTTTAACTTTACTCAAATGATTAATACTCCTTTTTCTGAAAAATTTCACGAAAGTGACCATACTATCTTAACAAGATGTGGTCACTTTGTCAAAAAAAATTTCCCAATGCTTTTTCTTTTGCAAAAAAAGCATGGGAATCAGGAAAAAGAATTACGCTGAATGGTCCGTTGGATAGAAGAAATTGGTCATGCGCTGCAACGCCAGTTCATTTCCGACAAAATAAATCGTATTGCCTGCACTAAATTTCGCATAAGGTCCTGGTGACAACAACAATTCTTCGGTTGTTTGGATTGCGATGATCGTCGCCCCTGTGGCTTGCCAAATATTCAATTCATTGATACTTTTTTCCAAATGCTGCGCTTGTTCCGTCAACTGAAGTTCAAAGGGCACAAACGGACTCATATGGTGTACCTTTTTGGTCTGCTGCACTAACGTGTTCAACAAGTCAGAAAAATTATCCAGCTCTTGCTGCTGCCGCTCCACACTGTCTAAAATGTCTTGTCTGATTTCTTGGATCGACTGCACATCTTGGTATTGTTCCACAAAGGCCTGTGCTTTTTCCTTTGAAGCAATATAGGCGCCGCTGCCATGACGGACATCCATGATTTCTAAATCAACTAATACATTGATCGCTTTGCGGGCTGTTTCAGGAGAGACATTGAAATTGCTGGCTAACGTTGAGCGCGCATGGATCTTTTGCCCAACTTGGTAGCGATTTTCAACGATTCGTTCCGCGATCGCCACGGCAATCTGCTGATAACGAGGCAAAGCGACCTTCTTTTTATCTTGAAACTTATTCGTCATGATGAACTTCCTTTACTTTTTTTTCATCATAACAAGAAACATTGTTGGTGGCAACTATTCACTGGTTCGCGAATTTTTGATCAAGCGGGCACGGATGACCGCTGTTTCTTGCTGTATCTGCTTCTGTAGATCTTGCAGCAGTATTTCATTTGTCTCATCAAGATCAATCAAGGTATAGGCGACTCCGGCTTTTCTCTCACTCGCCAAATTATCGATATCTACGCCTGCTTCAGAAATGATCCGCAATAGCGGGGCAAAAGCACCAGGCTTGTCGTGATAAAACAGCGCCAAGCGATACGGTGCCAAAAAAGGCAACTCTGCATGAGGAAAATTGACCGATTCTTGAATCGTCCCAGCGCGCAAATAGGCATGCATGCGATCAAAAACTACGTGATCCCCCTTTTCCAAGGCATTGGTAGTACTGCCGCCGATATGCGGATAACACAACACTTTCTGTTGTCCGATCAAGCCGGCACTAGGAAAGTCGGTGATGTATTGTTTGAGCTGATTTTTGGCTAGTGCTTCTAAGACGGCTGCTTCTTCCACGATCTCCCCGCGCCCAAAATTCATCAACACTGCATTTTTTTTCATCTGCTGAATCGTTTGTCGATTCAGCATGCCTTTGGTTTCCTGACTTAAAGGGAGCAAAACCACTACAAAATCTGATTCGGTCAACAGCATTTGCAGGTCACTGACTTGCTCGTAATCGTGTGCTGCTTTCTTCGTTCGGGCATAGCCCAAAACCTCCATCCCTAGCTGATGACAGGCTTTTGCCACCCGTTCACCGATCTCTCCTAAGCCTAAAATACCGATGGTTTTTCCAGCTAATTCTTCGCCAATCACTTCTTTTCGCCGTTCTTCAGCTACCTTCAACACCTCTTCTGCTTCAATTTGACCGGACGTTAGTTCTTCTTGCAAATCGGCTACCGTCTGGATCGCTTTGAATAAGGGGCGGACGCTGAGAAATAAATTGGATAGCACCAACTCTTTGACTGCATTGGCATTGACACCAGGACTATTGAAAACTACTGTGCCATTTTGAGTACACCGTGCCAAATCGATCGTATTGGTGCCTGTTCCTGAGCGAGCGATCACAGCTAATTCTGGTGTGATCCATTCGTTAGGAACCGTTGAACTGCGCACAAACAGCGCCTCTGGGGCCGCTTGATCTTTTAACGAGTATCCTTTTTTGATTGCTCGCTTAGCTATCGTTTCGGTCATCTTATCTAACTGATAAATCGTCTCCATAAAGCAGACCTCCTTTTGTCTTTAGTGCGTATTAGTCAAATAGTACAAAAAAGTGCGGTAAAATGATAGCAATACGCAAGAGAGGATGATTTCTATGCACCTATCGATCACAAATTTTCCAGATGAACAGCCGATCGTTGGCAAAGACTCGCAGCTTCAAGACACAACTTTAGGAGACTATGTCGAAATTGGCGAAGCCAATCACATTGATCATTCTTCCATCGGCAATTATACCTATACGGGGCAATATTGCTTTATTCAGAACAGCCAATTAGGACGTTTTATCAGTATCGCAGCGATGGTCCGCATCGGCCCTACCAATCATCCCTATGAACGCCCTAGTCAGCATCTTTTTGCCTATAATGGCGAAGGCTATGGATTTGCGCCAAAGGACGAGTCCTTCTTAGAAAAACGCAAAGCAAAAACGACCGTCATTGGCAATGATGTCTGGATCGGCCACGGTGCCGTGATCCAATCTGGTTTGACCGTCGGTGATGGTGCCGTGATCGCCTCAAACGCAGTCGTAACCAAAGATGTGCCGCCTTATGCGATCGTCGGCGGGGTTCCAGCAAAAGTGATCAAATACCGCTTTGATCCAGAAACGATCACTGCTTTACAAGAAATCGCTTGGTGGAATTGGAGTCGTGCAGAATTAGAAGCACGCTATCTGGATTTCCGGCTCCCAATCGAAGATTTTATAGTAAAATACACCCGTTGATTATGCGCTTTTTCCGCTTAGTACGAGGAATGAATGATAACACATCACAGTCATTCATTCTTCGAAAGTCTTTGAGGGAAGGATTTTTTAGAAATAAATAAAAAACACTGAAAATCTATTGTATCGAGAAATTCCTGTGCTAAAATGGAGAAATCAAATGAAGTTTTTCACGAACTTTTAAAGGAGTGTTCTATTTGACCATTTTAGACTATCGTCCATTAAATCTTTACACCAATTACCGCGAAGCTGCCGAGGCATTTCCTGACACAACCATCATCCACGATGAAGTGCTGCCAGCATTTCCTGAACTTGGCTATCGTAGTACTTACCATTCGAGCCATGAAATGATTTTAAAACGTGCTTACCAACTTGCTGCACTAGGCGTGCAAGCCGGCGATAAAATCATTCTTTATAAATCTTCAAAATTCGATACCTATTTATTAGCAACGGCTGCTTCTTACCTTGGCGCAGTGCCTGCTATGATCTCTTACCATTTCCCTGCTGAAACCATCGAAGTGTTTGTGGATCGCTTAGAAGATCCATTCATCTTATTTGATGAAGAAACCGAAGGCCGCGTCGCACAAGTGAAAAATAGCAGTACTGACAAACAGATTGCTGTTCGTCGTCTGCTGCAACAACCAGCGGAACCCGTGGCACAAACTGAGTTACCGGTGGATCAAATTTCCTATATGACCCACACTTCTGGAACAACGGGTATTCCAAAATTGATTTGTCATTCGGCAAACTCCATGGGCTGGCGGACAAAATGGCAAAAAACGATCTTCACCAAGATTGATCGCACCAAGGCAGACTCTGATAATGCAGACTCTGATTTAGTGGCGTTCCATATTTCACCGGTGCACTCCCGCTTCAATATCGGCATCTCATCCTTGATGGCGATGGGCTTTCCGATGATGCCATTAGCCAATGCCAACGGCGCTCATGTCGTAAGCATGTTAAAAGAATATCCACCAATCGCTTTGGAAACTCATCCAAACAATTTTGTCCAATGGAGCTTTGTGGCAAAAGAACAACCAGATGCTTTCGCCAATATTCGCTATTACCATTCAACCTTTGATGCCATCAACAACCAAACAATGGCCACTTTTTTAAATACTTCAGCAACAAAAGAAGCAATCTTTTTGCAAGTCTATGGTCAAAGTGAATGCGGGCCAATGATCCTAAAAGCACATACCTTAGAAAGCATCGCTACCAACGATGCCCGTGATATGGGTGTTGGTCTAGAGGACTTAACGAGAGCACGGATCGCCGATGCAGAGGGCAACGAGCTGCCAGCCAATACCGATGGGCACATCCATTTCCTTTCAAAAGGACGCGCGTTGACCTATTATAAAGAAGATCAGCGTTTTGCTGACAATGTCTATGGCGCTTGGTGGGACAGTGGTGACTACGGCATGATGGATGATCAGGGACATCTTTACTTAAAAGACCGTCAAGTGGACTTGATCAAAAATATTGAAAGCAATCTTGCTTTGGAAGACCTTTTGCTGGATCATTTAGACTTCCTTGCCGAAGTTGTGATCGTTCGCGACAAAGAGAACTCACCACAACCTATCATTGCTTTAGCGCCAAATCGTGAAATGGATTGGGATGCTTGGTGGAAAATGGTGGAAGATCTCCCTCACCTCAATCAGCCAATTTTACGCGACTACGAAGATATCCCACGAACAGCAACCATGAAAGTTCAACGACTACAAATTGAAAAAGAATTCAAAAACGCAGACTAAAACAAAAGAAACGGCCAGCAGATTTCCCTGCTGGCCGTTTCTTTTGCTTTCGCTGTGTTTTCTTTCGCTGCGGTTATTCTTTCGCTGACCGTTTTCTTGAGTAGATACGTTCTTTAGATTGCCCATATTGACTTAGCTTTGTTTCAGCTAATGTGATACCAAAGCCCTTTCCATCAGGTACCAGCAGCTTTCCTTCATGCAAAGTTGCAGGCTGTGTAATGACATCATCATAAAAGTAACGGTCAGAAGCGGAAAGGTCCCCGGGAAAATGGAAAATATCTTGACTCGCAAATTGCAAATTCATGGCTCGTCCTACACCAGACTCAAACATGCCGCCTAACCAAACGAGTAGTCCATGGGTTTGACATCGATCAAGGATTCGCAAAGCTTCGGTGATCCCACCGACACGAGGGATTTTCAGGTTGATCGCACGGCAGCTGTCCAGTGCTGCGACTGTATCGACGTCTTCTGCCGTTCGAATATCTTCATCCAAACATAGAGGCGTCTTCATCTGTCGCTGTAGCTGACTGTGCCCCACCAGATCTCGTACCTTAAGGGGTTGCTCGATCATCACCAAGCCTAAGTCATCAAGTGCCAAAATGCGTTCAGGCTCATTTTGATAGGCCCCGTTCGCATCTGCCATCAAAAGCAATTCTGGAAAGGCTTGTCGAATCGCTCGCAAGGGTGCCACATCTTGCCCCGGCTTGATTTTTAACTTGATTCGTTGATACCCTTGGGCGACATAAGCGGCAACAAGAGCCATTAGTTTTTCGACAGAGTCGTGTATGCCGATACTAACGCCAACAGCGACACTCGGTCGGGTCGCGGTATACAGCTCTTTCACACTTTGATGCGTTTGCTTGCCATATAGATCCCAAATTGCTGTTTCCAAAGCCGATTTTGCCATGTAGTTTCCTTGGACCGTTTGAAACAATTGCCAAACTTCTTGCGGATGCTCGATCTCCTGGTCAATCAATAATGGGATCAGTGCTGTTTCAATCACTTGTCGAGCAGAAAAGAGGGTTTCTTCAATGTAATCTGGCTGCTCAAAAGCGACCAATTCACCGATGCCCACCGTTCCCTCCTCTGCAGTCACCAAATAAAGATCAAAGGCTTTTTCTGTTAATTGTCCGTAACTTGTCACAAAGGATTGTTTGAGGGGCAAGCGACAGGCGATACGTTCAATTTTCTCAATCTTCATTGCGTTCTCTCCTTGTCAATCAGCTGACTGTGGCCTCGATCCTTTTACAAACCATTGATCGATTTCATGACGAACCTGTGTCGGCTGTTCTAAATGGATACAATGTCCAGCATTAGCAACGACTTTGATGGTCATCTCTGGTTGCAGCTGCTTCATTTGGTGGGCGATTTTCCGAAACTTTAAATCTTTTTCCCCCGCTAAATAAAGAATTTCACAAGCTAGCTGCGGAAGTGCCGACCAACAGCTTGGCTGTTTGCCAGTACCACCGTAAACCAAGCTTACTGCCAAGCCAAATTTATTTTGCTGCAAGCGTCCTTGCCGTACAGCAGCCTGCTGCACTAAGGGCAGCTCCTTTTGACTAGCAAACAACGGCAGTTCTTGCCAGTAATCGACAAAATCGACCAAAGGCTCCCTTAGTAAGCGCAATCCTAAGCAGCGATCGTGCCGCTGACGAGCGAGTCGTTCTCCTGGATCAGCCAACCCGGGGGAACCACTCTCAAGCAAAAGATGGGTCACTGCAGCTGGTTCCTTGACTGCCCAGACAAGTGCGATTCGTGCCCCCATCGAGTAGCCATAAAGACCATAGCGTTCAATCCCTAACTTCGCTAAAAGCTGTGCGAGATCCTCCACCAGTAAAGGAAGTTCATAACGCATGGGATGGACATAAATCGATGACCGTCCATGTCCAATCAAGTCGACAGCCAATACATTATAAGAACCTTCCTCTACAAAAACCGGTCGAAAACTTTCCGAAGAACCCGTGAAGCCATGCAATGCCACAAGGGTTGGTAAGGCTGGTCGGTAAGGTTGCAACCACTGATAAAAATAACTGACACCATTTATCGTGTCCCTCATTGCTGCGCTCCCGCCTCGCTAAACTGCTGTTGCAGTGCTTGCCAAGTATCAACCGGATCTTTTTGCTCACCCTTCACTTCGATTATTTGAAAGCACGGCTGTTGGCTTGTTTCCGTTAAAATCGTTTGAAACTCTAGCAAAGAGGTCGGTGTGTGCCAATCTGCCTCATATAAGGCCGCCACTTTTTGAAACTCAAGGTCTAACGGCGTGCCAAAGAGCGGGACAAAGTCGTTTGGTTCTAAGGTGTTTTGTGACAAAAAGGAAAAGATCCCACCACCGTTATTATTCAGTAAAATGATCGTTATTGGCAATTGATACTGACGCAGTAGTTGTAGGCCGTTCATATCATGGTACAACGCTAAATCACCAATCAACAAGTAGGTAGACTTTTGACTGGCGGAAGCAATCCCAGCTACGGTCGAGACAAGGCCGTCGATCCCATTGACGCCCCGATTTCCATACACTCGATAAGTGGAGGAAGTTTTGCTGCCGTAGCGATCAAAGAAACGGATCGCATTGCTGTTTGCCAAAAGAATTTGCGCTTCTTCAGGTAGACATTGTTGGAGCATGCGCACAGCGCTGCTCTCATCCCATTGTTTCAACTGCGGACTTGCAGCAATCACCTGATCTGCCCGCGCTTGAAGTGCTTGCCATTGTTGTTGCCACGCCGTATGTTTGACGATCGGCAACTGGGTGATGGCCGCCACGAAAGTGCTGATCGCTGCTTCGATCAAATAGTTTGCCCGATGCAGCTGATCTTGCCACTGCCCCGATGGATCAACAAAGAGCCACGTCGTCGTATCCGCTGCTTTGTTCAACCATAATAGGACATTTTTAGTGACTGGTAAGCGACCAAAACGCACGACCACTTCTGGTTGGAAGGCAGAAGTCAATTGCGGGAAAACAAGATCGGCTTGACTGATAAATGTTCCTACTTTGGTACCGGCTGTCGCCAGATTGGTCAATGGATCGCCGACAATCGGCCAGCCTAATTTCTCTGAAAAAGCCAGCAACTGCTGCGCTTCTTCGATCGTAAGGCTTTCTCCAGCAATCAGAATACCTTTTTTATCAAAGTAAGGGGCTAGCTGGGTGATCATCTCTGCTGACAGCTCTTGTTGTGGTGCCAGATAGCTCACGTCTTGCTGAATACTGCATTGGCGACTAAAGTCAGGCAACAGCGGCTCCCGTAATGGAAAGTTGATTTGGACCGGGCCTTTCGGCTGTTTTTGCGCTTCGATCGTGCAAGTTGTAGCTTGCCAAAAACTATAACGCAACAAAGCAGGATCGTTTTCTGGCACCGTCATCTCTACCATCTTTTTGACGTGAGAGGCATACAAATTCTGTTGGTCCATTGCTTGTGGCGCCCCAACGCCCCGCAGTTCTGGCGGGCGATCAGCCGTTAAGACGATCAATGGCAAGTTGGTGGCCTCTGCTTCACAAATTGCTGGATAATAATTGGCTGCTGCAGTTCCAGAAGTACACAGTAAGATCGTCGGTTGGAGATCAACTTTGGACATCCCTAAAGCAAAAAAAGCAGCCGAACGTTCATCGACAGCCACCATACAGGTGATCTCAGGATCACGATGCAATAGTAGCGCCAATGGCGTTGAGCGTGAACCGGGACTAATAACCGCTCGCTTCGCACCCGCTGCTTTTAGTCCTTGGATTGCCGCTAATAAATAGTCTGTCATGACTGTCTGGTTATTCATCTCCTAAGATCCCTCTCCTCATCGGTTGAAATTTTAACCGTGTTTCTTGACGTTCGGATTCCGCATCTGAATCGGCAACGATCCCACAGCCTGCATACAGCGTTGCTTGATTGCCGCTAAAGAATCCTGAGCGGATGGCCACTGCAAACTCGCCAATATCTTCTTGAATACCCAACCAACCGATCGGTCCACCGTACATCCCTCTGCTGGCTGGTTCATGGGTACGAATCCAAGAGACGGCTGCTTCTTTCGGTTCTCCCCCCAATGCTGGGGTCGGGTGTAGTTTTTGCACGGCGCTCAGAAAGTTGACTCCTGCTTTTCTTTGCCCTGCTAAAGGAACAAACAAATGCTGAATGTCACGATTTTTGATGACGGAGCGGGCTTCTGATTGAAAACCGTCAGCTAACAAAGTAGCCAATGCCGTTTCCAAGCGATCGACAACTACTTGATGTTCATGGGTATTTTTTGCGTCCGCTAAGAGGGCTTGTGCCAGTGCCTCATCTTCTTCTTTGGTTTTGCCTCTTGGCGCGGAACCTGCGATACTTACCGTTTCAAACTGATCGACAGTTGCTTTTAGCAAGCGTTCTGGCGTCGCACCAGCAAAAACATGGCCCCCATGTTCGATGGCAAAAAGATAGGTATTCGGCTGCTGTTGCGCCAACCGTTGCAACACCCCAGCACTAATGATCGACTGCTTCGTTTCTATCTTCATTCTCCTGGCCAGAACCACTTTTTTCAACGGTGTTTCAGTCGAGCGAATGGCTGCCACTGTCTCTTCGACCGCTTGCAGCCATTGGGGCACCTCTAGTTCCTCTTGTGCCTGAAAAGCAGGCGTTTCTGCTACAAGACTCTTGTCCGGGTTGGCATTCAACCAGCTTGCGACTTTTTCCTGTAAGGCAGCGACTTTTTGTTGTCGTTGTTCCTCGGAAGAAGCGGCTACTGTATAAACGACGCCACACTGATCATCAGTTTTGCTGACCAGTATTTCTGGCAACGCAAAGAGACCGGCACCTAGCTCAGCCCAATCCTGACTGACTTCTGCCTGTTCATCAAAAGCAAAACCACCAACCAACTGCGCCTGCAAAGGTGCCTCTGGTTGATAATGGGCTTGCTTTAAGAGAGAGCGGACTTCTGAAAAGTCTGCAAGTTTGGGTTGCGAAAAAGTGGCTAACCAACCCAACCCTACCAGACTAGTCGTTTCATCAGGGGTACGCCAGAAATAGCGTTCCCCTTGATATTCTTGTGCCGCTGCATAAAGAGCCAGTAAGTCACACCTTTTTAAAGGCTGATACTCACTCAAATAGGTTTTCCCGGCAGCGATCGCTGCTTCATAATTACTTGATGATTTGCTGTTCAATGTAGTTCACTCTTTCTTCACTCAGCAATAGCCGTTTTAAAAGTTTGCCGCTTGCTGTGCGCGGCATTTCTCGCACGTGATAAAAACGGCGCGGAAATTTATAATGGGCGATCTGCCCTTCTAATGTATCCAACAAGGCTTGGAGTCGGACGGACTCATTTAACGTTAAATAAGCCGCGACAGATTGTCCCCACTCCTCGTCTGGTTCCCCCACCACAGCTGCCTCTTTGACCGCTGGATGCTGCAACAAGGCTTGCTCCACTTCTGCGGGATAGATGTTTTCTCCACCAGATATGATCAGTTCGCTTGCACGACTGACTACATACAAAAAGCCCTCTTGATCAAGATACCCTAGATCTCCTGTGGCAAACCAGCCCTCTTGGTCCCACTGCTGTGGACTGCGATCGTTCAAGTAACGAGTCGTGATCGCAGGTCCTTGCAGTTGGATCTCTCCGATCGGCTGGGTATTTTCAGCAGTCTGGTGGTCTGCCATTTTCCCATCAGTCGCAATTCGTAAATGAACACCTTGCAGGGGAACCCCAGAGGCGCCGATTTTTTCAGAAGCTTTTTCTGGCGGCAATGCCACCACTTGTGAACAGGTTTCTGTCATCCCATAGGATTGAATCACAGAAAGCTGATTTTGCTGGCATTTTTCCAATACACTTTTGGCAATCGGACCGCCGCCTAGCAGGATATAACGCAACGAATCAAAGCCTTGTTGGGGCACCAAGGGCAGCAAATCTGTCAACATTTTTGCCACCAAAGAAACGATCGTCCCTTTCCCTGCTTCAAGGTCTTTTGCCATTTCTCCAACATCAAAGCGCTCATACAAACGAACACTCATCCCAAGTCGCAAGGACCGTAAGAGAATTGATAACCCACTGATATGATACAGCGGAACTGCACAAAGCCAACAATCCTCGCTAGTGATGGCTAAGTTTTTTTGAGTCGCTTCGGCACTTGCTAGATGATTCCCAAAGGTTTGCGGCACACCCTTGGGATTGCCCGTCGTACCGGATGTATACATAATCGAAGCCACTTGTTCTGCTTGATAGATTGCTTTATTAGGAACAAATGAAGGATCAAAAGAACTGGCAAGAGCCTTCGCCTGTTCCATCGCTTGTCCAAAGGTCAGGCTGCGAACACCCGGGACCGCTGCCTGATCCGCCGTGATCACCCAGTCGCAGTGGGCATCTTGCAATTGGAAGGTGATTTCAGCGGCTGTCAATCGCGTATTCAACAGCTGGACTTCGATCCCCAACTCCCACAATGCAAGGATCGTAAAGACCATTTCAGGGGAGTTATTGCTAAAAAGGGCTACCCGGTTTGGCAGAACAACGAATTGGGCTTGATAATAAGCAGCATAAGCATAAACCTCTTTTTGCAAGGCAGCAAACGACCAGCTTTTTTCATGCCAATAAAAAGCTGGTCGTTCTGGATGAAGTTGTGCTTGCCTTTGCAGCCAACTCCCAGTCATTATGGGAATTTAGGGAATTGGTCGAAGTCTGGTTGACGTTTTTCTTTAAACGCGTCACGACCTTCTTTGGCTTCATCCATCGTGTAATACAATAAGGTCGCATCGCCGGCCAATTGCTGAATGCCAGCTAATCCGTCCGTATCGGCATTCATTGATGCTTTGATCATACGTAACGCCAACGGGCTCTTTTGCAGCATCGTTTCGGCCCATTCCATCGTTTCATCTTCTACTCGATCAAGAGGAACGACCGTATTGATCCAGTTCATTGCCAATGCTTCTTCGGCAGTATATTGTTTTGTCATGAACCAAACTTCCTTGGCTTTTTTATGTCCAATCGTCCGTGCAAGATACCCCGAACCATAGCCACCATCAAAACTACCGACATTTGGTCCTGTTTGACCAAATTTAGCATTGTCAGCGGCAATCGTTAAATCACAAACTAATTGTAAAACATTCCCGCCGCCGATCGACCAGCCTTTGACCATGGCGATCACCGGTTTTGGCAACGTGCGGATCAAGCGTTGCAGATCCAATACGTTTAAGCGAGGAACCTGATCTTCCCCAACATAGCCACCGTGACCACGGACTTTTTGGTCTCCGCCTGAACAAAAGGCTTTGTCGCCGGCGCCTGTCAAAATAATCACGCCGATGCCTGGTTCATCGCGACTGATTGAAAACGCATCAATCATTTCAAACACCGTTTTTGGTGTAAACGCATTGTGGACTTCTGGGCGGTTGATCGTGATCTTCGCCACTTTTCCATGTTGTTCAAATAAAATTTCATCATATTCTTTTAAGGTTTTCCATTCTCTCATTACTTGTTCCTCCTCAATTCACATAGCTCTATTATACACATATCTAGTCGCTTTTCGTTAGAAATTGCTTTGGTTAAGGGAATTTCTTAAGACTTCTCCCCCTGTTGCTGTCTTTCTTAGAACTTCGGCTATTTCTACCAAAACTCGTGCTATAATCATGGTAACTTTCTTAGAAAAAGGAGCAAAAAATGAACTTACTAGAAGCTTTAGAAATCGAAGTAGAAACAGCAACAGCCGATTTTGTTCGTTTACGGATGCCCATCAAAGAACAGCACAAACAGCCTTTTGGTCTCGTTCACGGTGGCATTAACGGCGTTTTGATCGAGACTGCCTGCAGCATCGGTGCCAATCAAGCTTTGGCTCAAGAAGAAGCCTTCGCCGCCGGCGTTGACCTACAAGTCAACCATCTAGCCGCCGCTCAAGAAGGAACCCTGATCGTAGAAGCTAGTCCTGATCGTATCGGCGCTCGTATCCAAACTTGGCAAGCCACTATTTGGTTAGCTAGCGGGTTAAAAACTGCCGTTGGTCGCTGTACCTTGACGACAGTGCGCAAATAATTCTTTTCGCTCCTGTGTTGTAAACACGGGAGCATTTTTGGCCTGCTTTGAAGAAAGATGCCATCAGTTAACCCCTTATCAAAGATATTCTTTCATTATAAAGATATTGAGAATATGAGCGTAGTTTTTTCAAAAGGTACGTTGTTTTTTTACAGAATAGGGGTCTTTCGTTATAATGTAGCTAAGAAAGCGAGGCTTATTATGAAAAATAACCGATTGATCCACTTTTTAGGCGGCAAAACAAGCTATTATGTCTTAGGACTGATTATCTTGTCGGCAGTTGCTGTCTTTTTGCTAAATCAGATTTCTTTTTTATTTACACCCTTTTCAGCCATACTTACAGCTATTATCCCACCCTTTTTATTTGGGCTGATCCTTTACTATCTGTTTAACCCGGTAGTCGATAAATTGGAATCGAAAAAAATTCCCCGCAGTGTTTCGATTGCTGGGATCTATCTTTTGATTCTTTTATTGATCGTCTTTGCTGGTTTCCAGCTTTACCCGATTTTGGAGCAGCAAACCACCGATCTGATCAACAGCTTACCGAGTTTGGTCAGTGACTTTGAGAAAAACGCGACCGCCTTTTTAGAAAATACCCCGTTTCAAGATGAGATGGCACAAATTACAGACACATTGCAAAATATTACCAACAACATCATGAGTTTTATTGGAGACTATTGGGAAACTGGTGCTGCTGGGCTCAGCAGTTTGTTTTCAACGATATCGACCTTGTTCATCGCTTTGTTTACGGGACCGATCATTGCCTTTTTCTTATTGCGCAACCCCAACAAGTTTTATTTTTCGGTTCTCTCGTTAGTGCCACCACGTTTTCGCAAAGACTTTAATGAAATCGTCAAGATCTCTGACATACAAGTCGGTGCCTTTTTGAAAGGACAAATCATTTCTTCCTTGATTTTAGGGGCGATCTATTGGGTCGTTTTCCTATTGATTGGCTTAGAGTATGCCAGTATTCTGGCGATCGCCGCTGGTCTGCTTTGCATCATCCCCTATATTGGTCCTTTTATCGTCTTTTTCCCGGGACTTTTCATTGCCGCACAAGACTCCACCGGGATGTTGGTTAAATTTTTGATTGCTTGGTTTGCTGTACAGTTGCTTCATGGGGATTTAGTCGTGCCCCGTGTGATGGGTGACCGATTGAAAATTCATCCTATTACGATTCTGGTTGTTTTATTAGTGATGGGTGATTTGATGGGGATCGTTGGGGTGATTTTCGGGATCCCAATTTATTGTCTGCTAAAAGTTCTTGTCGTTTACGTGTTCCGCAAATTCAAGCAGCGCTATAACCGCTATTACGGTCAAGAAGGCAAATACTTCCACAGTGCCTTCACTAGCAAAGATTACCTAGGTGACGAAGACAAAGACCCCAAGAAAAAAGCCTAAAAAAACTGTCGCGAATCGTTGGTTCGCGACAGTTTTTTGGTCTATTTTATTTCATCTCATGTTCCAAAAAGAAATGATAGAGCGCCCCTAATAAGTTGGCATCGTTTTGAAATTTGCACGCTTGGATCTCCGGCTTCGTCAAAGTCTGCTGCAAAATCGGTAAACTAGCTAGCAGTTGCTGATACTGACGGTCAATTTCTTCCACCACGATCGCTTGGGCACTGATGCCCCCGCCAATCACGAAGCGCTCTAAGTCGATCACGGCTTGAACATTGAGCATGACACACGCGATTTCTCGGCAATACGCTGTAAACAGCGCCCAGACCTGTGGTTGTTTCTGATTGATGGCGTCAAAAACTGCTTCACCATCCGCAAGATCAGCTAAGCCTAGCAGTTGGGCGCTGCGACGAATCATGGCGACCGCTGAACCGCTAAAACCTGCCAATTGCTGCAGGGTCAATCCCTGATTGACTGGTTGCTCAGCGTTTTCTTGAGTGTCACTTCTCTTAGTGGCATTTAGTAGAAAACTTAATTCCCCGGCTTGAAAATGTGCACCTTGGATCAGTTTTCCCTCAACGATTACGCCACCGCCCAAACCAGTACCTAATGTTATGGCAGCTCCGTTTTGAATCCCTTTAAGGTTTCCTAGCCACCATTCAGCTAATGCGGCTGCTTTGCCATCGTTGGTCACAGCAAGCGGCATTTGATACTTTGCCAGCAGCTGTTTTAAGGAGACCCCATCTAAAAAAGGCAATGCCCCGCCAAACGAGATTGTCCCGGTCTCTGGGTTGACTTTTCCCGGGGTACTAACCGCAATGCCCCGAATGCTTCCATGAACGTCCTCAACGATCGTTTCAATCCCCGTCAAAAATTCCGCAAGACTTTTCGGCGTATCCATCCGTCCCCGTGTCAGAATATTCCCCGAGCGATCAATGACAGCCGATTTGATTTTCGTGCCGCCGATGTCGATGCTTAAATAGTTTTTATTCACTGAATCCCACCTTCTGATTCTACTGCCCATCGCAGGACGGTTTTGGCTTTATCTGGTGAGACTTTTCGCGGATCAGACAAATAGATTTCTCGATGCTGGAACGTGTCCATCGTTGGACGGATCACTAACTGTTCTTGTTTTAACAGCTCCTTCATTTGCGCAAATGTTTCCGCTTCAGTATCAAAAGAGCCTGTATGCATTGCTTGCAGACACAGTCCTTCTTCATAACGTTCAAAGATGAGCTTCTCTAGATTGGGATTGTCTTTCTTCTCTTTGACTGCCAAGAGCTGTTCTTGAAACAGTGTTTCCGTGACTGGATCTGGTTGGCGAATCATGATTTTATAGATCAATTCTTCTTTGTTGATGGCACCCTCTGGCTTTGTCAGAGAGGTCCACACGCCTTCCAAAGGAAAGACCGTGTATTCAAAGGGTTCATTGCCAAAAGCCCCTTTTTTTAACCCCATCCTGAGTGAATAAGAAATCGTATATAAAGCGGCGATTTCTTCGCTGAATTCAGGACGATTCGGATCGCCGCTGCCGCTCAAACTGATAAATTGATACGTTGGCACCTCGATCACTGTTGGTTTTTTGGGAAGATAAAGCTCTTTTTCTAGTTTGCGCCATTCATACTTCATAAAAGACCCTCCTCGATTTGCTTTTCTTTATTTTACCATGAATCACTTGAGCCGAACGAATGAAATATAGACTGTTTAAGTGAAGGAAAATAACTTGGTCAGCACCATTTTCATACTGAAACTAGTTTGACATTACAGAAATTTCTCTATCTTCCTTGCCTTCGCTCATTGTTTTACTATGGCAATCTCCTTTCTTCTATCTTTTCAAATACAAAAACTGCAGAAATCAATTCAAGAAGAGAGTGATTTCTGCAGTGATCGAGCCTCGGCTCTTTTTTTATTGTCTTACAGCCTCATTAGCAGCAAAGCGTTTTGAAAAATGTTGTTCTAATCGCTTTTGCCCGGCTTCAATCAAAATGCACAACAGCCAATAGATGATGGCAACTAGCACGTACATGGACATGTAATCAAAAGTTCGTCCGCCAACGATCTTGGCTTTTTGAAAAATATCAGGAATCGTGATCATTGCTGCCAAGGAGGTTCCTTTCAACAAATCCATTGCCACATTACTCAATGCCGGTACAGATATACGAAAAGCTTGCGGCAAAATAATCAGACGCATCGTTTTCGTAAATGATAACCCTAACGCATAGGCAGCATCAAATTGCCCACGATCCACTCCAGCAATTGATCCTCGGTAGATTTCCCCGATAAATGCGCTGCTGGTCAATGTAAAACAGATGATCGCAGCACTAAGCGCCGACAATTGATAGGGCAAGCCAAAATACAGGAGGAACAACAAGACCAACGCTGGGACGCCTCTTAGAAAGGAGAGATAGCCCCGCACGAACCCTCTAATGATGGGGTTTTCCAGCATCCCTAAGAAGGTGAGCATGATCCCTAAGAGGTTGCCACCTAGAAAAGAAACGACAGCAATGCCGACCGTATAGGACAAGCCCGACAGCAAATAGGGCAATGAGTCCCACATCAACGGCAAATCAAGGGTTGGAATATACATTAGTCTGTTTCAACCGTTTGGATCGCTTGATCAGATTTTACTGAAATATCGGTTTGAAAATACGTTTCTGCAAGTTCTTTTAAACGGCCGTCTTCTTTCATTTCTGCTAAAACAGCATCCACTTTTTCCTGCAATGCTTTATGATCCTTCACAAATAAGAAGCCCGTTTCATTCGGATTAAAGTAGACATCTTCTAAAATTTTTACAGGGATATCTGGCAAAGCAGCAACCGCCATTTTTTGCAAATAGTAATCATTCAAGATCACATCCGTTCGACCATTCGCAACATCTGTCAAATACTGATCATTCGTTGCGTTGTCGTAAGTCACTAATTCTGCCCCATAAGATTCGGCTAAGCGCATGTAGCTGGTATTCGGTTCACCAGCAGCTTTTTTGCCATCCAAATCTTCTAAAGAAGCAATCCCTGAGTCATCACTTTTACGCACGATCATACTATCGAACGAGTATTTGATAGGCGTTGAGAGACTGAATTTTTCCGCCCGTTCATCCGTCAAACCAAAATCGTTGGCAGCAAAATCGGCTTCTCCACGTGTTAAAGAAGAAACTTGTCCATCGACATTGTACTCTTTAAATGTGATCTCTACGCCTAATCGTTTGGCGACTTCTTTTGCCACATCGACATCATAGCCCACTAATTCATTTTTATCGTTATAGTAAGACGATGGATACAAGGTTCCCGAAGTAGCAACAACCAATGTTTTGGCTTCTTCCACCTTGCTTAGACTTGAGTCTTCTTCCGTTGGTTTGCTGCAGGCACTTAACAGGACCCCCGTAAATAAACCTAAAAAGCCAACCATTGCAACGATTTTCCCTTTTCTAACTTGTTTCATAATATCCTCCTCTTAGTTTCCTTGTTTTGGCAACAGAAATCGTTGCTGTGTTTCAAATAAATAGCCGACTTGGAAAAGCAGATCTTCTCTGCCTTTAGACGCCATAAATTGGATCCCTAGCGGCAACCCTTCCTCGCTAAGAGCAGTTGGCAAGCTGATGGCTGGCTGCCCCGTTAAATTGGCTAATTGAGTGTAAGGTGTCAGAGCATAGCTCTTGGAAAACATTTCTTCGATCAACTCACCCGCAGCACTTTTTCCAAGCGATTCGATCTCATGCAGTCTTTGGCGAATGCTATCGCTTTGTAAGTCTTCCTCGATCAAAGGGGCTGGAAAAGCCGTCGTCGGTGTTAAAAAGAGATCATAGGTCGAAAAGACTTCTTCCATTTTTTCTGCCAGCTGATCCCACCACTGCAAGGCAAGAACGTAATCGGCGGCCGGCAGTTTTTTGCCATATTGGTAAAGTGCCCAGGTCATCAATTCCATTTCTTCCCGTCTGACCGGTTCTTGACGAGCAGCATCGATCTCAGCAAACATCGCAGCTGTTTCGCCACCATTCATGGCGTAATAAGTGGTCATCATTTGCTGACCATCCACTGGATAGCCCACTTCAATGACTTCGTGCCCCTGCTTTTCTAAAAATGCGGCTGCACTTCGGACTGCTTGGATGGCAGTTTCAGACACTTGGCCACCGGTCGGCGATGCGGTAGTAAAAGCAACCTTCAACCGCGGTTTTTGACTCGCTTGCTGATGATGCCATTCTACTTGCGGTGCCTGATAAGGGGCTGCCGGCTGTGACGTCCGCAACGCATAAAACAACTGTTCCGTATCACGCATAGAAAGCGTCAACGCAAAGTTGATGGAAGCGCCTTGCCAGCTGCGCCATTCACTAGGACCCACTGGCATCGTGCCACGGGTTGGCTTCAAACCGATCAATCCGCTAAAGGAAGCTGGAATGCGGATCGATCCGCCGCCATCACTGGCACCTGCAATCGGAAACATCCCCGAAGCCACTGCCGCTGCCGCACCACCACTGGAACCACCAGCTGAATAGGCAGGATTCCACGGATTACGTGTAGGCCCATACAATGTTGGATCAGTGATATTTTTGAATCCAAATTCTGGTGCATTGGTTTGCCCTAACGGCACAAAGCCCGCCTCTTCTAAACGAGAGACAAAATGAGCCGTGCGGCTGGCTCGTGCTTTTGCAAACAGTTTGGCTCCTGACGTTGCTGGCCACCCTGCTTTGGTTTGGCCGAGTATTTTTAACGGCATGGGTTGTCCACCAAAAACCGTTTTTTGAAGATGCTGCTCGTAATGCTGGATCGCTGCTTGCGGATCAAATGTTACAAGCGCATTCAAAAGCGAATTTTGTTGATTGACTTTTTCTTCGATCATCGCCACCCGCTCTGCAAAGCTGATTTGTCCTTGCCGCAATTGTTCCGCCCAATAGGTCGCATCTTGCATGCTTGTCCCTCCTTTTTCTCAATAACCTCAAACAATTATCTAAACTGTAACACATGAAAAATTCTTCTTTATATAGACTACAATATACCAAACACTAGGAAATCTTTCAACAAAAATAGAACAGTTTTTAAACCTGTATCACATCGTTATCAAACGTTCCAATCTTTTTACTACTGGCTGTCCACCAACGCTTTCTCTTAGCTGCCCGAATCATAACCTAACAAAAACGGCACATCGCCAAACGATGTGCCGTTTTGATTTACTTGTATTTTTCTTCCAGCTTGCTCATCCAAAGACCTAACCAAGCCCCCAAGACAAACAAGATAATTCCGATGACGGCCGTTACCCAAGTAAAGCCGCTATAGTTTGCCACCGGAGGAATCACGATCAAACCCGTTGAGGCAATAACGATCCCTAAAATGAAGTGATAGACTTTTGAATGATAATGCGTCAATAGCCACTCCATCAATTTCGAAAACAACAGCATCACTGCCAAGCCACCAATGGCGATCGGTAGAAAGACACCCATGATGTCAAAGCTCTTAAAGCCTTTCAACATCGGATCATAAAGGCCCAGAACGAGCAAAAGGTTTGAAGGACTCAAGCCGGGAACCAAAACACCTAACGCGATCAGACCGCCGGCGATCACAAAACCTATGAAATTAGCAGGGATGGTTCCTAAGATATCGCCCATAAAATAGAGGAACAAGAAGCCGATGACCATACTGCCGAAGAACCAAATCAAATCACCGGTTGTTCGTTTGCTTTTTAAAGTCGATTCTTTGGCAAGTGCCGGTAATGTCCCAATAATTGCCCCCGCAAAGCCCCACAAAACGATGATTTGATAATTTTGCAGCAACCACTCTAATGGCTTCGATAAAAGACCGATCCCTACGATTCCCCCGATCCCTACTGGTAGGAAAAAGAGGAAATTCTCTTTAAAATTCTTCGTCAGATGTGCCATAAAGCGCAGCATCCGCTCATAAATGCCTAAGATGGCTGCCAATACGCCACCTGAAACACCAGGCAAGATAAAGCCCAAGGCAATCACCACGCCTTTAAGAAAACGTGACAAAATACTTTCGTTTCTCTGTTTTTCCATTTACAATTGCTCTCCTTAGCGATGGTTTTCACCAATCGTTCTTTTTTCATCAATCCCTTTAACTATACTTGATTGCAAAAAAAATGGAAAGTAATTTCTAATTCCTCATACAAGGCGGCACTCAAAGCTCTTTCAGCATCAAGAAATCCGTCTGCTCATCATCCCCCATAAAAAAGGAATGACTGCCAACTCTTTCAAAGCCCATCGTATGATAAAAAGCCAACGCATTGTCGTTAAATTCCCAAACGCCTAACCAGATCGACTTTTTCTGCAGCTTTTTGGCGGTCTCTTGGGCAAACAGCAGCAGTGTTTTGCCATAGCCCATCCGCTTATGTTCTTTTTTGATATAGATCCGTTCAATTTCCAACCCCTCTGGGGCGATTGCTTCCGTCTGTGCCTCCCCCCAGTTAAGTTTGATATACCCTACGGTTTGATCATTTTCTTGCAAAAAATAAAACGCCGATTGCGGATTTTCTAACTCTCGGGTCAGTTTCGGCAGATTGTAGGCTTCTTCTAGATAGATGTGGGTATTTTCCTCCGTATTGAAAGGAGCAAATGTATCGTAATAGGTGGATACGCTGATTTCTCCCAATTCTTCTAAATCTGCCAAAGTACATCGTTTGATAGCCATCAAAACGCCTCCTCATTTTTTCAAGCTATTCTATCACATCTCCATCATCCCTTGCAAAAGCAAAAAGGACGGACAGCTTTCCCCACTGTCCGTCCTTTCATAGACTTACTCTTTTATAACCAAGAGCCAGAAAACTGATGGATTACCATCGTACTCGGATCTTCCTCGACCTCACCCGTGATATAGCTTTTTGGTGAAAACGTCATTTGCGGGAAGATTTCTACACCCTTAACGGTTTGTTGTTGATTATTCAATTCTAATCCGTGGTTTTGCAACAGTTCCGTCACTCGGATCACATTGGTGACGACATCTTCCGTTTTTTCTGCCCGGACAAATTTTCGGTCATCGTAATCGTGGTACCATTCTTCCATAAAGGGATGGTGCGGAACCGCTCCAATGATCCCAGTAGAAATCTTGGTTTCGATCTCAAAGCCCATAAATGCCTCCAGTGTCAAGAGCTCATCTAAAGGTTTGACCACCTCGATATCAGTATCCATATAAATACCGCCTTCTGTCACTAACGCATACAAACGAACCACATCTGACACAAATGCCCATTCTTCTTGGTCATAGGCCTCTTTTAGATAAGGACCGAATTTTGAAAGGTCGATCGTTGATTCATCCCAACGTTTGATCTCATAATCCGGACAATATTTTTTCCAGGTATCCATGTATTTCTTTTCTTGTTCACCTAATGGATTGCCGCCAAACCAGCAATAATGAATAATTTTTGGAATCATCAATCTCTCTCCTTTAGTTTATTGGTCTCTTTTAAGTGTAGCGGATTTTGCAATTGTTTCAAAATCATATACACTTTTTACGGCAAAAAGAACTGTTGGCTCTGCTCTTCAGGATCAGAAAGGATCATTGAAAAAAGCACCTGAGTCAACGACTCGAGTGCTTTTTGAGGGATTGCTTATAAATAATGATTGTCCCGTAAGACGGCTTTTTTGATATCTGCCACCGTTTGCGTCCCCGCAAGCTGCATGACCATCTCCAATTCTTTTTTGAAGAAATCAAAGACTTGTTGAACACCGGTGGCACCACCTAGAGCCAACCCATAAATCACTGGTCGACCGATTGCCACCAGATCTGCTCCGCAAGCAATCGCTTTAAAGACATGTTGTCCTCGCCGTACCCCGCTATCAAAGACGATCGGCGCCCGACCTGCTACTGCTTCAGCCACGATCTGCAAGGAATCAAAGGAAGCTGGACCACCATCCAATTGGCGTCCCCCGTGATTTGAGACCCAAATCCCTTGTGCACCTGCCCCTAATGCTCGTTCCACATCTTCTTCTGATTGCACCCCTTTGACATAAACCGGCAAATCAGATTCTTTGGCGATAAAAGCGACATCCTGAGGACTTAATTTTTGTTTTGAGGAGCCGTAAACGGCATCCATCGTTTGTCCGATCCCTGATTGATAAGCCTGAACGATCGGCATTGCCAACGGAAAGGTGAAGCCATTGCGGCGATCCGTTTCTCGATTGCCTCCCACGGTTGCATCTGCGGTCAAAACGATCGCTTTGGCGCCATTGCGTTTTGCCATCGCCAAGATGTCTTTGTTAATACCATCGTCTTTACTCATATAAAACTGGAACCACTGCGGCGCTTCTTGACCTCCAGCCGCTCGGATTTCTTCCAACGTACAAGAGGCATACGAACTCGCCGTATAGATCGTGCCAAAACGTGACACACCTTTGGCTGACGCTTGCTCTGCCGCAACATTTGCTAAGCCGTGGGCAGCCACAGGCGCCATAATGATTGGCGCTGACAACGTGTCACCGCCAAAGGACAACGTTGTGTCCGGTAATTCAATGTCCTTTAAGACATGAGGAATGATCAATTTGTGATTGAAGGCGCGTTCATTTTCTTGATAGGTAAAAATATCCCCCGCACCACTGCTGATATAGCCATACCCACCTTTAGGAATCACTTCCTCTGCGGCGATCTCCAAATCGCGCATATTGATAAAATCAATTGCTCCTTCTGCTGTACTTGCTTGATAGATTTTTTCCATGCCTTTCCCTACTCTCCGATAAGATAACGTTTACATTTTTATCCTACGCCTGATTGTAGGATCACGCAACTCATTCGCTCACTCCTGTCAAATAGGCTTACTTTACTTTTCCACTCAAGACAGCCCTCCATTTGAACTAGCTGAATTATTGTTTTGTTCGTTTAAGATATTCTGCCAATAACAACGGCTGAATCGTTGGATATGTCCAACTGACAGGCGGCTTTGCCCTTACATAGATTGCTTCGATCTCTGAGGTCAACTCATCCTCCAAGTCCGTGATCTGGGCTTCGAACACCAAGCCGTAATCGGTCTCCCCGTCTTTTTCTACCCCATAGATAAATAACGGCTCTAGAGTAAAGTGCTTGGCTCCTGGTTCTTCCTTTAATTCACGGGCGGCACACGCTGTGATGCTTTCTCCTGATTCTCGCTTACCTCCGGGTATTTCTAATGTGTCTCGTTCTTTGTGTTTGACATAGACGAGCTTTTCTTGATACTTGCTGATGATCACCGCAAAAACTAGCTGCTCTTCTGCGATCTTTTCAAGCTCAAAAATCGTTACGTGATTCATTTTACTCATTCCTTTCAAAAAAGCAGGCTTGCTTCTATAATAAACAGTCGTTAAAAATCAAAAAAAGTGCTGATCCCTTATGGAAAGGATCAGCACTTGCAGCTTGTTATTCTTCTTCTTCCGCCATGAATGTGTTGAAGACTTCTTCAATCATATCCCATTCTGCTTCTGTTTCGATCTGTTCTAATTCACCTTCAGAACCGTCTTCGTTTTCAATATAAGCGTACGCTTGTAATTCAACGTCTTCTTCTTCCGGTACGCCTGCTGGATAAAGCAAGACGTAGTTGCGGCCGAATTCTTCCGTACCGTCAACCGTTAATAGAATTTCGTATAAGGTTTCATTTCCTTGGTCATCGATCAAAGTAATGTGTTCATGTCCTTCATGATCGTGATCGTGGTTATGATCGTGTGTATGTTCTGACATTTATTTTCCTCTTTTCTGTAAATTAAAACAGCTGTTTCCCAGCACCATCTAAATAATTCTGCAAAATCATGACTGCTGCTAATTTATCAATCACTTTTTTTCGTTTGGCACGCGATGTATTCGCCTGTTCTACCAGCATTCGTTCTGCTTGAACGGTCGTCAGACGTTCGTCTTGGTAAACGACCGGCAAACCGAATTGCTGTTCGATCGCTGCGCCGTAAGCCATAGAAGCTTCCGCTCTAGGTCCGATCGTATTATTCATATTTTTAGGTAGTCCTACCACAAAACGTGAGACTTCATATTCTTTCACCAATTCAGCAAGTCGATCATAACCGAAATTGCCTTCATCTTCATTGATGCGAATGATCTCGATCCCTTGTGCTGTCCAGCCCATTGGGTCACTGACCGCCACGCCGACTGTCCGCGAACCAACATCCAATCCCATGATTCTCATTATAGGTTGATCCCGTGATTGCCTAAATAATAACGGATCAGAACTTCCATGATCTCATCCCGTTCGTGACGACGAATCAAATTCCGGGCATCCCGATAACGAGGAATGTAAGCCGGGTCGCCAGAAAGGAGATAACCGACGATTTGATTGATCGGATTGTATCCTTTTTCCTCTAATGCTCGGTAGACGATAGCTAATGTTTCGCTGACTTCTTTTTTACGGCTATCATCAAAATCAAAGCGAACTGTTTCATCTGTAAAACCCATTTCACGACACCTCTCTTTTGTATAGATTTTAGCATATGTTCCTACTATATTGTACTAAACGTTTGATAAAACTACAAACATATGCTTAGATTTTCTTCATTATAACAAAGGTTTATGATGTTTCTATGAACTTTCTTAAAAAAAGCTAGAAAGCGCGATAGACATACTGGTTTTCTGGTGCTTCAATCGTCTTCTCTTGGTCTGCTACCACCATCGGCAAGTCTCGTTTGAAGGGTTGATAGTACTTCGATTGGATCGTCCCTTCCACGTGGAGCCACTGGTTATTTTCTGCAGTCGCTTGCTGCGGCAATTCCACCCGTAAACCGAAAACGCCTGAATCAGCCACACAATGGATAATGCCAAAACGAAACAAAAAGATTTCATTGGCATCATCTTGATCTGCATGGTACACAAATCCATCATAGGTAATTTTCTTACCAATGAATTCACTCGGGTACGTATAGATCAACTCCATGACTTCCAAGTAATTTTCTTCCGTTACCGCAATCGTCTCATCTTTGGCGTAACGTGCCAAGGCTGCATCCATCTGAGTGTCATAATCTTCTTTGTTAAAATAAAGACTTGTATCGGGTTTCAGATATTGGGTCGTCATTTCTGGATCCCCCACAGATTCTTCACTTAGGGGGAAATTAAACCCTTTTGCTTCAACGATCGTCGTATCCAAGCTAACGGTGGGAAAAAAGAGACCCACGATGATCGGTAAGGCTAATAGAAAATACGCAATCACTCGTTGGTATTTTTTCTCTAATCCATGCTGGTGCTCGTCGTCATGATGATGCTCGGGCTCTTGTTTGACCCAAAAGTACAGCTGGACCAAAGCCAACAATAAAGAAATGATCATAGATAAAATAGCGAGATAGCGATAATGAATGTTGATAAACTGATTGAGTTTGCCCGTCACTTGCAAATACATCATTAATTCAAAATAGCCTGATAAGATCAAAAAACGAATCATTCTTTACACCACCCATGCATAAATTGAAACGACGATTGCGACTAAACCAACCAGAGAAGCGATAAAACGCCCCGAAAAGTACCGCTTCATCATCAACAGGTTTTTAATATCTACCATTGGACCAAAAACCAGGAAACCGACGACTGGTCCAGTGCCGAATAAACTCAACAACGAAGAGCCGATAAAGGCATCTGCTTCGGAACATAGGGATAATGTCAGTGCCAACAGCAGCATGACGAAAACCGCTAACAGCTTCGTGGAGCCTAATGTCAGCATCAAGCCAGTTGGCAGATAGGTCTGCATCGCTGAGGCGATCAACGCACCAATGATCAAATAACGCCCAGTATCGAAAAACTCATCCAAACTATGCTGTAGCAAATGACGAATCTGCCGAAGAAGCGGATGACTGGTCTTTTCTGTTTGATGGTGGGCGTGATCATGCCCATGATGGTGTGGGTGAGCTACTTGCTCATTCCCGCCACTTAATTGATTGGCAAGCCGTGTTTTTAAGACCTCTTGTTTGTTAAAATACGCCAGCCAGATCCCCACGACCATTGCGACCAATAAGCTGCCCAGTACACGCAAAAAGGCGAACTTCGCGGAATTTCCAAAGGCAATGAATGTCGAAAAAATCACGATAGGATTGATGATCGGTGCAGTCAGCATAAAGGCAAACGCCGTATACACTGGCACTTCTTTTTTTACGAACTGATTAACGATCGGTACGATCCCACACTCGCAGGAAGGAAAAAAGACCCCCAGGCCACAACCAACAGTGATCGATGCCAATTTGTTTTTTGGTAAGAGTCTCGTGACTCTTTCTGGCGTCAAGAAGACTTGTAAAGCACCTGATATCAAGCAGCCCAATAGGACAAAGGGCAAGGCTTCAATGACGATAGATAAAAAAATAACACTCATTTGCAGGACAGAATTCGGTAATGCCTGAAACATAACTTTAACCTTCTTTATCAATAAATTCGAAACGCTGGAATTACTATACGTTTTTTCCTTTTTTTATACAACGTTTTTTTTAAAGCAGTCTGTTTTTTTAATCGTTGCTTTAGATTTTCCTTATCTTTAAATCCTTCTTGTTCACCTAAATGATCAGCAACTATCAGATATTTTGACTTTTCCTCAAGAACAGCGTACATTTTCCATGGAGGAATGACTTATGCAAAAAAATCAACCGATCCAAGAGAGGCTCGCCCAACATCCGTTGGCACTACTCTATCTCTCTCAACCAAATTGCAGTATTTGTGTTGCGGACAAACCACGCATCCAAACACTGGCACAAACCCAACAACTCCCACTATTTACCATCAACACGCTGACAGAGCCAGAAGCAGCCAGTTTATTTTCGGTCTTGACGGTTCCCGTCGTCCTCTTGTTCGCAAATGGGAAAGAAGTGCATCGCGAAGCCCGCATCATCGATTTCACACGTTTGACTCAACAAATCTTGCGGTATCAAGAAGCGCTCACAAGCGTTGAAGAGCAAGATTCCTACGAATCACTTTTTGACCAGTTAGACGAGTAAGATCAATGGCGAAAAGCAAAAAACAGCTGTCAGATCGTTGTATATACTACGATCTGGCAGCTGTTTTGTTGGTTCCTATTTATGTGATGCGATTATTCGCTTAGTGATGGTTCTTCTACTGGTTCTTCATGTGACAAGACGTTGCCTGAATGCAAGAAATAAATCAATGTTTGCAATTCATTGGTTAAGTCAACGTTTTGAATCAGCACGCCTTTTGGTGCAGTGATCCGTGCAGGTGTAAAGTTCAAGATTCCTTTAATGCCAGCTTTCACAAGCTCATTCACTAAATCTTGTGAATGTTGTGCGGGAACCGTCAAAATAGCCACATCGATCTGCTGGATCTTCACTTGTTCCTTCATGTCATCCATTGGATAGACCGGCACACCATCTACGATTCGACCAACTAGATCTTCGTTGACATCAAATGCAGCACTGATCCGAATGCTGTTGCTTTGGTGAAATTTGTATTTCAACAAGGCGCTCCCCAAGTTTCCGACACCGACTAAAGCTACATTCGTCATGTGGTCTTCGTTCAATGTCTTCGCAAAGAACTGCATCAAGCTTTCAACGTCATAGCCATAGCCGCGTTTTCCTAATTCACCAAAGTAGGAAAAGTCGCGGCGGATCGTCGCACTATCAACTTGAACAGCTTCACTTAGTTCGGTCGAAGAGACTTTTAATTTGCCAGCTTGGTGCAAAATACGCAAGTAACGATAATATAAAGGCAATCGCTTCGCTGTTGCCTTTGGAATTTGATGATCTTTCAAAGAATACTCCCCCATTGTGAAAAATTCACTTGTGATGAAGCTATCATAACAAATACATTGTTCAAAAATCAATTTGAATGCTCATAATTTGAAATATAAATTTTATAATGGTAAAATCAAACTTTTTCCCAATCGCCGTTTCCCCTAAAATATGATAGACTTGTAGTATTGTAACCTTGATACAGACAAGTTTCTTAAAGATAGGAATGACATACACATGATTTTATTACAAGCCAACCAAATCGCCCGTCTTTTCGGAGCCGAGGTTTTATTTGAAAATATCCAATTAGAGATTGCCAGCAATTCCCGAATCGCGCTTGTTGGGCGCAACGGTGCTGGTAAATCAACGCTGCTGAAAATTATTGCTGGACTCGAAAGTCCTGATAAAGGAACGATCGCTAAAAACAAGACCGCTACGATGGGCTACTTAGCTCAAGATACCGGACTTGCTAGTCAGGCCACCGTTTGGGAAGAAATGCTAGGAGCTTTTGCAACGGTTCGACAGATGGAGCAGCGCATGCGTACCTTAGAGATCGCCATCTCCGAAGCAGATCCTGCTGCTGACTCTGGCAATCTTCTGAAAGAATACGATCAATTGCAACATGAATTTGCAGAAAAAAACGGCTATGGCTATGAAAATGAAATTCGCTCCGTCTTGCACGGTTTTCAGTTTGATCCTTCTTTTTACACACAGCCGATCGATACCCTTTCCGGTGGTCAAAAAACCCGCTTGGCATTAGCAAAAATGCTGCTGCAAAAACCTGATATCTTGATCCTCGATGAGCCGACCAACCATTTAGACATCGAAACGTTATCTTGGTTGGAAAACTATCTACAAGGATATGCCGGTGCGTTGCTGATCGTTTCCCATGACCGTTACTTCTTAGACAAAGTTGTCAACGAAGTCTACGAACTGAGTCGGCAAAAAATGCGCCACTACAAAGGCAATTACAGCCGCTATTTGACCTTGAAAGCTGAACAGCTGCAAAGCGAATGGAAAGCCTTTGAAAAGCAGCAAGAAGAAATCAATAAACTGGAAGACTTTGTTGCCCGCAACCTTGTCCGTGCCTCTACCACCAAACGCGCGCAAAGTCGCCGTAAGCAATTAGAGAAAATGGACCGGTTGGATCGCCCGCAAGGAGATGAAAAATCCGCCCACTTCCTTTTTTCCATTGAAAAACCTTCAGGAAATGTTGTGATGCAAGTAGAAAATGCCGCTATCGGTTATTCTGAAGAAGAAGTTTTATCGGCGCCCATCGACTTAGATGTTCGTCGCAAAGATGCGATCGCTTTAGTGGGGCCGAATGGGATCGGCAAGTCAACCTTACTGAAATCGCTGATTCATAAAATCCCCTTTATTCAAGGAAAGGTGCATTTTGGCGCCAATGTTTCAATCGGGTACTATGACCAAACTCAATCCGATCTGCACTCAACAAAAACGATCCTCCATGAGCTTTGGGATGACCACAGTACCACACCTGAAGTCGAGATTCGCAATATATTAGGCAGCTTCTTATTTTCGGGAGAAGATGTTGAAAAGCCGATCACGCTGTTAAGCGGTGGCGAAAAAGCCCGTGTCGCTTTGGCAAAATTAGCCATGGACCATGACAATTTCTTGATTTTGGATGAGCCAACCAACCATTTAGACATCGACAGCAAAGAAGTCTTAGAAAATGCCCTGATCGATTATGAAGGCACGTTGTTCTTCGTATCTCATGACCGCTACTTTATCAATCGAATCGCCACCAAGGTCGTGGAACTGTCTGAAAACGGCAGCAAGCTCTATCTAGGCGATTACGATTATTATTTAGAAAAGAAACAAGAAGAAGCTGAGATCGCAGCAATGTTGGAAGCAAAAACAACCGAAACCACCATCTCAGCGGGCAAGCAAAACTTTGTCCAAAGCAAAGAACAGCAAAAAGCCGTTAGAACCTTACAGCGAAAAGTCGCCCAAATCGAAGAAGAACTTGCCACGATAGAAGAAACGATCCAGCAACTGGAACAAGACATGACCGCACCAGAAGCGTTGAATGATCATGTAAAATTGACCGCGTTGAATCAAGCGTTAGAACAAGCCCGCACTGAACAAGAAGCCCTATTAGAAGCATGGGAACATACTAGCTTAGAACTAGAGGCATTTGAAAGTTGATCGTGGAATCGGTCTGTAGGCCGATGACAAGCGCCCCCTCCTTTGTTTTACTTAAAAGAACAGGATGAATACGTACGATTCGTAAAACAAGGAGGGAAAAATGCAAAAACAGACAGATGTTTATCGAAAGCGTCGGCCAATGATTGTTTTAGCAGGATTGGTGTTGATTTGGATAGGGTTCAATCGAATCTCTCATCACGTGTTGTACGGAGAGTTGTCCGAACACGTGCACACCGTCGTTGCCTATGATGAGAGTTATGACGACGAATATATTTACTCTCAAGCTATTTTTAGTGAAGATATCAATGCTTACTTAGGGGAAATGGACATCACAACACCGATTTTCCTGCAGACGAACGAAGAATGGGCCGATAGATCCTATGGCAATGACGGCAGCCAAACCTTAGCAGAAAACGGCTGTGCGATCGCTTCTCTTGCGATGGTTCAATCCTATCTTGAAGGCTATTACATTACGCCACCGGAAGTCCTTGATTGGGCAGGAGATCATTATTACGTTGACGGCCAAGGAACGGACTGGCGGATTTTTTCTGACTTTGCCGATGCAAACGGCTACAACTATTATGATCTTAGTACTGACCTAGCTAGCGTTGAAGCCTACTTGCAACAAAATCATCCCGTCATCGTTTCTATGACCCCAGGGGAATTTACAGATGGCGGCCATATCATGGTCTTAGGTGGAATGATGGGCGATCAAGTGTTTGTCTTAGATCCCAATGATGATCCGGAAAAATCCCACTACGCTACTTACTACACACTAGATGAAATCGCTGATCAAAGCTTACGCTTTTGGACCTTCAGCTGATTGTTCGAAAAAAGTCCCATTGTGGGGCTTTTTTCTTTGTCGTCCCGAAAGCAGCAACTGGATCTTATTTTTTTAATAAAAAAACCCTTTTTTCTCCCTTTGGGAATCCGCTTTCTATTATAATGGAAGAAAGAAAGGTGTGAAATCTATGAAAATCGGTATCCCCAAAGAAATTAAGAACAATGAAAATCGTGTGGCATTGCCGCCCTCCGGAGTCTATGAGTTAGTCCAAGACGGACACGAAGTCTTCGTTGAACAAGGCGCTGGTGCAGGATCAACCTTTTCTGATCAAGCGTATCAGGAAGTCGGCGCTACGATTGCTACCGTTGAAGAGGTTTGGGCCTCTGAATTGGTTATGAAAGTCAAAGAACCTTTACCAGAAGAATACCCCTTTTTGCATGAGGGACTGGTTTTATTCACCTATTTCCACGTAGCCGCCAATCAACAGCTTGCTCAAGCGTTGATCGACAGCAAAGTGATCGCTGTTGCTTATGAGAACGTCCAGCTGGCGAACGGCACCCTGCCTTTACTGTCTCCCATGAGTGAGATCGCTGGAAGAATGTCTGTTCAAATTGGCGCGCAATTTCTCGAAAAAATTTATGGCGGAAAAGGGATCCTGCTCTCGGGTGTTCCCGGCGTCCGTCAAGGTCGGGTAACGATCATTGGTGGTGGCGTTGCCGGCGAGAATGCCGCGAGAGTCGCCGTAGGTCTAGGCGCACAAGTGACAATTTTAGACGTTTCAATCCCACGCTTACAAGAGCTGGATCGACAATTTTCTGGTCAAGTCCAAACTTTGTATTCCAATCGTTTGAATATCGAGCGAACGATCCAATCCGCAGACTTGGTGGTAGGAGCCGTTTTATTGCCAGGACAAAAAGCCCCGTGCTTAGTGACCCGCGACATGGTGAAACAGATGCCTGAAAAATCCGTGATCGTCGATATTGCCATTGACCAGGGCGGAATTTTCGAGACTGAAGACAAAGTCACCACCCACGACGAGCCAACCTATATCCGGGAAGAAGTTATTCACTATGCAGTGGCGAATATGCCGGGAGCTGTGCCGCAAACGGCAACCATCGCATTGAGCATTGCCACATTACCGTATGCCCAGCAGCTAGCGAAAAACCCTTTAGCAGCGTTGCGAGAAAACGAGGCCCTTGCCAAAGGGGTCATCGCCTATGAGGGCGCATTTACTTCAAAAGAAGCCGCTCACGATCTGTCATTGCCTTTTACCGATCTATCGGAATTGATTTGAGCCACTCTCCCACAATAAAACCAGCAGCCGCACAAGTAATTCGCGGTTGCTGTTTTGCTTTCTATGAGAATTTCCTTTTTTGGGTAGCATGGGCTTTGGAAGTATGCTATATTCATACTTAAAAAAAATTCGACCTAGACAGGAGGAACACTGTGCTTACTCAACAACAAATCCAAGCATTTCCCAAAGTAGAACTTCACTGCCATCTCGACGGTTCCATTCGTCCAGAAACATTGATCGCCATCGCCAATCAGCAAGAACTACCGATCGAGCAAGACATCGAAGCTGTGAAAGCACAGATGCAAGCCCCCAAAGATTGTCATGACCTGAGGGATTATCTTAGCTGCTTTGATTTCGTTCGGCCGTATTTGCAAACACAAGAAGCGTTAGCAGCTGCTGCCTATGACGTGATGGAACAAGCCGCTCAAGATGGGGTCGCTTATATTGAGATCCGCTTTGCCCCCAGCTTATCGATGGACAAAGGACTCACTTGCAGCCAGACCATCCAAGCCGTGATCGAAGGCATCGCACGAGCAGAAAAACGCTACCCAATCAAAGGCAATGTTTTGGTCATTGGGATGCGTCAAGAAGACCTACCAGCTATTACGGCGATTTTTGATGAAGCGATCGCTCTTACCGATGAAAAAGTAGTCGGTATTGATCTAGCAGGTCCAGAAGAAGACGGGTACGTCCCTGATTTAGCTGCTAGCTATCAAGTGTTCCTCAAGAACCAAAGTGTCCAGCTGACCTTACATGCAGGCGAATGCGGCTGTGTGCAAAACATTTATCAAGCTATCGAAAGCGGTGCGCAGCGGATTGGCCACGGCATCGCCTTAAAAGGAGATCACACTGCCCAAGCGTTTGTTCGAGAACAAACGCGCTGTATCGAAGGCTGTCCTACCAGCAATGTTCATACTCGTGCGATTCCCACATACTCGGCATACCCATTAAGAGAATGGCTAGAAGCCAAGGTCCCTTTTTGTTTGAATACCGATAACCGAACGGTCTCAAACACGACATTGACCAATGAATACCTGCAAATGGCTCATCATTGCAACATGACCGAATCAGAGATGCGTTTCTTAAACGTAACTGCCGCTCAGCATTCCTTTGCGGAAGCTTCCGACAAAGCGGTACTCTTGAAAAAAATTCAAGAATGGCAATTCTAATAAATATGGACGCTAGTGATCCCCACTGGCGTCCATGTTTATTTCCAAAACGATCAACTTTCTTTCCTTTATGCAAAGAAGAGCCGATCGATCCTTGTTAACCCCAAGGCATCGATTTCTAAAAGAGCTCTTTCGTAAATTTCTGTATTCGTGAAAGCCGCACTCTCGTGGGCATCGATCCCAATAATACAAGAGCAGCCGACTTCCTTAGCGATCTTCCAAAATTCAGGATGCGGATAGCCACCATTCGTATAGCCCGCCAAATTATACTCCAATGGCAGCTGATACTCTTTGGCTTTTTCACATAAGCGGTAGGCAACTTCTTCGCAATGAGAATCGAAGGTTTTATAGCCCCGCATGAACACATCTGGATGTGCCATATAAGCAAAAATTTCTGATTCGATCCCTTGTAAAGAAACACGGAGATAATCTTTGATCGCTTTTACCGAATCCCCGGGTGTATGGTCGTAATAGTGATTGCTTTCGATTTCAGGAAAATGATTGCCAAAAATCAAATAGTCGATCGACAGCTTTTCTTTCTCCGCAACTAACCAAGGGATCATTGTTTCAAAATATTCACACTCTAATCCTAATTTCACATCGATTTGTCCTTGATACTTTTCCCGTAAGCTTTTCACCGATGAAACGTAATCTTCCAATTGCGCAACATCCATCCGCATAGGCGAGACATACCCATCCTCAAAGGGCCAGGGACAATGATCAGCGAAGCCGATTTCCTTAAAGCCAGCTTGGATGGCTTTGATCACATAGTCTTCATCAGAATCCCGTGCATGTTTGCATCGAGTTGTGTGGGTATGATAGTTTGCTTTCCACATGGTTAATCACTCCTTCATATTACATTTAGGTTAATTTGTTCTTGTGATCACATTTTAGGTACGCTCTTCTTAAGGCGTTATCCTTCAAGCCGTTCGCTATTTTACAGAATCTTTTGTAAACGGAACCATTTTTTCGAAAAAATAGTACTAGCTATCAACACCTATCACTTAGCAACTTCCTCATTCTGGATTTATTCCAGTCCATTTCATTATAGAATTGCGGCTATCCCAAGACAATCAAAAGAAAGCTGCAAACGGTTGCTTCTTTTCCCATCACTTCCATTGAGTCGTTTCTCTTGGGACAAATGAATTTTTCAAGAGGACGTGTCTTGGTGCGGTTTTGTCTCCTTGTACCTCTTGAAAAAGTAGCTGGGTCGTCCAATCCACCATCTCCTCTAAAGGTCGTGCGATGGACGAAAGCAAAGGGCTAGTACAAAGACAAACATTGGTGTTTTCATAACCAATCACCTGAATCGCTTCACCAATCTTTTTATCCAGTGAATGAAGGGAACGTAAAGCACAGGCTGCCAAAAAATCGCTTGCCGCAAAAATGCCATCGATAGAAGGCCATTGATGAAAAAGTTGATCAAAGGATGTTTGCGTGACATTTACAAAATCGAGTATGACCTCGTGAACATGGATCTCTGGGTATTGGTCCATCACTTGATAAAAACCAGCTGATTTTTCTTGAACGGAATGTAATGTCTTTGGTCCATTAACGAAGAGGATCTCGCGACAACGATTTTGGATTAAGATCTGTGCTGCCAACTGTCCACCTGAGGTATTATCCGCAGAAACGGAGGATACTTCATCGCTAAGGACTCTACCCACACTCACTAGAGGTAATTTGAGAACCTTTTGCAACAATGGACCTTGCGTACAAAGGTTGGTACATAAAATTACCCCATCAATATTATTTGCGAGAAACAAGTTCAAAAAATAGGCTTCTCTTTCAGGATTTCCTTGTGTGGTACCAATCATCAAACTATAGCCTTTCTCAATCAGTTGCGACTCGATTCGGGTAATAAATTGATTATAAAAATCATTTTTCAAATCATAGATCAGCAAGCCGATCATCTTTGAGGAATTGTAATAAAAGGACCGTGCTAATTCATTTGGTACATAATCAAGTGTTTGAATTGCTTCTAGCACAATCTGCTTTGTTTCTTCATTGACATATTTTCTGTTATTGATCACTCGTGAGACGGTGGTCACAGATACATTGGCAAGTTTTGCCACGTCTTGCATGTTTGCCATTGGTCCCTCCTTTCTCTCTTTTACATGTCTCGTAAATATTAAATCCTTTTCCATTTGATCTATTATCCGAATGCAACATTCCAAAACGCTTTCTTTTTATTCTATAATAGCAAACCTTACCTTACATTTTCTATTTTTATGAAAATAAAAAAGCTGTTTAGATGAAATCTCACCATAAACAACTTTTCTATGCTAGATAAAAGTTTGCATTAATGTCAGCGTCTTTGAAGAAAACAAGAAAATCACTCCCGTGTTCTCTTAAACAATCATTTACACAAGCACCCAGCTAATTTTTTAAATCTAAGCCTTCAATCAACGCCACCGCACGATCGATCCCAGCGTCTTTTGTTTCTTCTAACACCACGTAACAGTATGGCTTGTGTTTGATCAGAAGCTGTAAAATTTCTGGATACCGTATTTGTCCTTCACCTAACGGGACAGGGATCACTTCTTCTCTCGAGAGTTGAAAATCCTTTAGGTGCAAGCAGACGATTTTCTCGCCAAAAAGAGTAAACGCTTCTTCTACCAATGCAACTTGATCAGCAGCCGTTTTTGCGGTGATCAAATTCGTTGGATCGTAAATGATCCCTAGATAATCAGAAGGAACACGTTCAATCAGCTCGGCGATGCGCTGATTCGAATACAACGGATGATTCATTCCTGCTTCGATCCCTACCATGGTTTTATGTTTTTCTCCTACTCGAACGAGTCGCTGGATCACATGGATCAAGTCTTCAAAAACCTCATCCGAAAAATTCTCTTCGCTATATCCCAGCGCGGCAATGACTGAGCCTGTTTCTGAAGCCACCATGCTGGCACCAAAATAACGGGCATGGAATAAGTAGCGCTCAAATTTCTGTAAGATTTTCTCTCGTTCCTCTGGTTCGGGATGAATCAAGTTACTATAACAACTTAACAAAGCGATTTGAACGCCTTGTTCTTGGAATTCATTCTTGAAGAAGGTCCCCATACCTGGACTCATTTTTTCAGGAGCACTTAGGTCTGGAAAAGACGCATTCAAGGCAAACTGAACGTTTCTTATTTTCTTTGCTCCTACCGCTTGTGCTAGCTGCTTGGGTGTATATTCTCCTGAGAGGTCATGCCCTCGGATGGCTAAATGAATCATCTGACTCCTCGCTTTCTACTGTTTTTTCCCATTCAATAATCAAATTTTCATAAGGTTCTAGCCTATGGTTACCCCGCGCCAGCGCTTCACCTGATAAGCGTTCGAAACCGGGGAGATGTAAGGTAAAGTCAGCTGTCGTCATCCCTAAGTTACTGATCCAGAGTTGGACATGGGTCGCTGACTCTCGGCGATACTTCATCACACCTTCCGAACATTTGATCAACAGGCGCTCTGATTCATAAGGGAAAAGTTCTTTGTGACAAAACGACTGCCATATCAAACTGTCTGGTAAATTGCTAGGTAGCGCACCTAAATAGATGATCTCTCCTTGAGCCAGTTGTTTCTTAGCTAGTAGCGTTTGGTCATTCCCTCGTCCGATCGTTTCCCAATCTTCTGGGCAATGAAAAACTGTGACCAAATGATCCAAAGGTTCTTTTAGGCCGTCATAGGTTAGCTGATAAGTCAGTCCTTTCACCGTAAACTGCTGGATTTGGTCAAACCCGAGCCATTCTCCTAAACGATCTAAGCCATTCGTCGCTGGCCACGCTAGCTCTTTTGTCCGATCCCCCGTCATCGGGCCTAAAATCAGCTTGCCTCCTGCTTCAGTAAAGGCGGCAAATTTTTTCAGCAAGGTAGGACTGATCCAACGAACAAATGGGGCAAGAACAACATCATACTCTTCTAACGGACTATTTTCTTGAATGATTTCTACACGAATCCCTTGGCGAATCAGACTGCCGTAAAATTCGGTAAACAGGCTGCGATAATCATAAATACCCCCATGATCGATCGTGTAAAAGCGTTTCGAGTAGTCCGAGTAGATGATGGCTATTTTTGCAGATACATACTTCGTTTCTGCTAAAAGTGGTGCGATCTGTTGTCTTAGTTCGCCAATCCGAACTACCTCTTCATACCCACGATCTGGCTCTCCCCAAGCAGTTAACACGGCGCTATGGGGTTGCTCCACACCATAGCGATGTCCACGAAAATGCCAAAAACAGAAGGATTTCAAATGACCAGCATAGCCAATGAACGCTTCACTTGTGACAAACCCATGAGGACGAGGTGCCGCATAGTTTTCAATATGACCGGCATTGGCGGTACAAGTTTCTAACAATAACATTTCCTTGTTGCGCGGTTTGACATTCCGCCAACGATCCAAGTTCATGGTATACGCTGGATAGTTGTCTGCCGGTGCATACGTATCAAAACCGGCAATATCTAAATCAGCAAATAGCTCATCATTTTGCAAGTTAAACCCAAAAGCGGAGTTATGGGTAATGGGTAACGCGGTCTCCATTCGGATAAAATGACAAAGATCATGCGCAAACTCATTCAACGTATCGGTGGTAAAGCGGCGAAAGGCATTCATCAGGGAAGAATTATGCAAAAACGGGGTCGTTAGTGGCAAGACGACATCCTCAAATGCGTCATACCACTCACTCCACACCTTCGTGCCCCAACACTCGTTGAGGTTGGTCACGGATTGATAGTTGTCTTTTAAATACGTATGCCAATGCGTTTGGCACGTCGTACAGTAACATAGATCGACATGACATTTAAACTCATTGTCCAATTGCAACATAACGACATTTTCATGTTTTTCGGCAATCTCAGCGATTTTTCTCGTCAAACGATAGGCATAGCGGCGAAAGTCCTCGTTGTTGGTACAGACATGCTGTCTTGAGCCATGATGCATCTTCGTCCCATCTTGATTAGTGATTAAAGCTTCTGGGTACTGTTTTGTAAACCAGCGGGGCGGAGTTGGCGTTGGAATACATAAGCAAACATCGATGCCATTTGCTTGGTACTGTTCTAGCGCACGTTCCAACAACGCAAAATCATATTCTCCAGGTTGAGGCTCCAAGTCACGCCACATGAATTCCCCAATTCTAGCAAAATTCATGCCCAACGTTTTCATCGTTTGACTATCACTTTGCATGATTTCTTCCGACCAGACTTCTGGATACATGCAGGCGCCGTAATAAATATCAGGAAACAGTGGTTGCTCATGGAAAAACGCCTGTAAACGAATCGCTACATAGCGAGCGATCATATGCGCCCCGACCTTTGAAAAGTGGGTATCATCTGCGAGACCTGCAGGATAATTGGGGTGCTCATCCGGTGCTAACCAAACAAAGAGCGCTTTGGAAGCTTCTAGTCCTAATGTGTCATAATAATGATAGGTATAGCGATTTAAATCAAACAAATCCACTTCTTCCGTTCGACTAAGTTCTCTTAAGACAGGTAAAAATGCTGACAACGTATGCGCCAGTCGTCCCTCTTCCCCTACACGTCGTTCAACAGGTGTACACAGGATAGGAATTCCTGCTTTTTCTTTGATTTGACGGATCATGTCTGTCAAATGAGCAATGTACGCCTCCATCGTGACATGATTTTTCTCTTTTTGGTCATTATGTCCAAATTGCAGTAGGACGACTGTATTCGGTTCGACTTCTTGCAGGAGTTGCTTAAACAACCCTTCTTCGATAAACGAACGAGTCGTACTGCCGTTTTTCGCAAAATTGTGTACGTCTACTTCTGGGGACAGATAGCTTGGTAAAGCTTGTCCCCAGCCCATCATTGGCTGTTGATCAAGGGGATAATCCGCCACGGTTGAATCTCCGCCTAGAACGATTTTCATTTCTTTTCTTCCTCCATCTATTTACTATCAGATTTCCAACAACTTCGACAAGTCCACTGGTTTTCTTGCTGAACATAAGCTGCATTAGAAATCGCTTTCTTTTCTATTATACAAAACATTTGCTGACGAAAACATGGAAAAATCAGAGCAAAAGCTGCGAAAATACGAGCTTTTCCGCAGCAACCAACAGTGATCAGCTCTGACCTTTTCGATATTGTCCTGGGGTCATTCCCGTGCACTTTTTAAATAAACGATTGAAGTAACTGGGATTATACCCAAGGTTTTCTGCAATTTCATTGATTTGGTGATCAGTTTCGAGCAACTGCCGTTTTGCTTCTACGATGCGAACATTGGTTAAATAATCAATAAAGTTGACCTGCTTGGCACGCTTGAACTCCTTACTCAAAAAGATTGGGTCTACTTCGAAACGATCCGCAACGTATTCTAACGAAATTTGTTCATTGCGAAAATCAGATTGGATGTACTCCGCTACTTTTTGGATCATTTCACTATAAGAATTAGCGACATTTTCTTGCCAGAGGATGGAGACGGGTTTTAAGAAATGATGGTACAAAAAGGCTTGGATCTGATTGATGTCCAAAAGTCGTTCGATTCGCTCTAACACAACCGTTTTCGATACATAATCCGTTCGTGAGACCCCATTTTCATTTAAAAGGTAATCGACTTGATCGTACAGTCGATTGACCACATAGATCACCGCAGCCTGTTGATTGTTTTCTGCCACGACCTGTTCTAAAAACCGCTGGACACTTCGTTGCAATTCTTCATGATAGCCACTTTTCAGCGCTGTTAAAATCAAATTTTCTTGCGAAAGAGAATACTTCGGCAGCGGGCGCATTTTCTCTCCTTGAAGCACTTGATTTTCGGGAATCAACCGTTGCAGATGGATTTGCTTTTTGAGACGTTGGGCAACTTCAGGCAACTTGCGAATCTCTGTTTCTTGTTGCGAACTAACGATGGTGACATAACGGCAGACGATCAAATTGATTTGCTTGGTGATCATCGTGAAGTAATCTGTCAGTAGCTGCTCTTGATTGACCACAAAAACCAAAATCCGTCCTTCATTTGAAGAAACAATGGTTGATTCAGGGAAAAACATGGCTGTGACATCCGCTATAATGTTTTCTAAGGCAAACAAAATGTGGGTTTCATCTTGTGAATTTGCTTGATTGCTTAATAGATCATTGAGTTGGAAATAAAACAGGCGATACCCTTGGTCACTTAAGCACCAGTTTTTTTGCTGCAGTAATTGTTGCGATTCTTCCTCCGATAAATAGCCATAATACCCTTCCATCAAATGTTGGATCACTTGTCGCTTCAGCGAATCTTGAAAGCGTTCCGCCTGATTTTGCAACAATCCTTTTTCCCGACTTAATTGTTGCCAACGGTCCACCAAAAACTCCAGATCGTTTTCTTTTTTCCATTGGGTATTACCAAAGAGCTGATCCATCGTTTTTTCAAAAGGTTGGTATTGTTTTTTTGCCAAAAAGAGACTCATGACTGCCACACAAGCAATAAAAAGAATGCTTACGACGATCAGCACTCTAGCCAAATGAGTGACTGGCTCGGTAATCAATGCTAAGGGAACGACGGTATAAAACGTCCATATTTGGTTGAGTCGCGTACTGTTTACGGCGATCATGCTATAATCATTGCCATTGATCGATTCGACCCAGGTTCCTTGATGCTCCTCACTCAGCGGTTGGATAACATTCGCTAAGTTCTGATCGCCAATAAAACGAAAACTCTCATGATTAAAGGAAATCGCTGCGAGTCCATTTTCAATTTGAGTATCATAAAAATACTTTAACAATGATTGCTCGTCGATCGTTGCAACTAAAAAAATTTTAGGCTGATCTTCGCCTTGGCTATCAATGTTTTGTACAAAAATCAATTCATCCTCTTCTTCAATGATCTTCCACTGATACTGCCTACCATTATCGATCCGATAGCGTTCAAATGCTGTTTTGGTTTGCTCGAGCGTTAATTCATACGTGCCGCCACTTTCAATCCCAAAGGGCGCCTCTCCGAGCGAATAAATACCGATTCGATTGACATAATTGGAGCTATTGGTTAAGTAAAACAATTCTTCCGACAGCTGGATCAACGTCTGATAATTCGTCGTTTCCAATAAATCTTCTTGGTAGCGCCTTTGAAACGATTGCCCCCAAACGCTTAAAGTCACTTCCAGCTGCGAGAACTGTTGGTTGATGTTACTAACGATTCCTTCGACTTGGCGATTGTTTAGTTCTTGATACGATCGTTGTAATGGTCCGATCAAATAGGCATGCAAAAAGATTGCAACGGCTAATAGCGGCACGACGATCCATAGACTGGCTAGCTGCAGTTTTCGATGAAAACCGCCTGTTTTAAAGTACTTCATTCCCAAACACCCTTGTAATAGATTTTATGTAACAAATTGTCATGCGAAAAAACGCATGACAACCTATCCACAACTATTGAAGTGTATCATCCTTTGACGGATCCAATCAGCATTCCTTTGGCAAAATGTTTTTGCAAAAACGGATAGAAGATCAAAATTGGTAAAGTCGCCACAATGATGACTGCAAATTTGATTCCTTGTTCAGGCGGCACATAGTTTGGGTCCATACTTGCTAACGCATTGGCACCACTGGAGGCCATCGTGATCTGTCTTAACAATAACTGAATCGGCCATTTTGCTGAATCGTTGATATAGAGCAATCCACTCATGAAGTCGTTCCAGATACCAACGGCGTAAAAAAGGGTGAAGGTCGCGATCACTGGTTTTGATAAAGGCAAAATGATTTTCCATAAGATCCCTAGTTCCGTACAGCCGTCCATCTTGGCGGATTCTTCCAACTCGATCGGCATTTCTTGGAAAAAGTTTTTGATGATCATTAAGTTGAAGGGATTGATCGCGATTGGCAAAATCAATGCCCAATAAGAATTGATCAGTCCTAAATTTTTCACCACGATAAACGTTGGGATCATCCCACCTGAAAAGAGCATTGCAAAAATCACGAGATTCAACAAGGTGTTCCGTCCTTTTAGGTGCTTGCGTGATAAAGGATAGGCAAAGGTGAAGGTACAGAAAAGCTGCACCAGCGTGCCAACGATGGTAACGCCGACCGTTACAAGCAAACTACGGATAAAGGTGTTGGTTGAAAAAATAAAGCGATAGGAGTCGAGACTGATCTCATTTGGCCATAAGAAAAACGAACGTGTGGTCAATTCTAACTCCGTAGCAAATGAACCTGCGATCACATAAATAAAAGGAATCACCATGAATAACCCAATCAATGCCAAAAATAGTGCATTAAAAATGTCAAATATTTTCCCTGCCTTCGTATTGTGTAAAGTATCCATCTTTTTCCTCCTTAGTATAAGCCGCTTTCGCCAAAGCGTTTCGCTAATTTATTGGTACAAAGTACGAGGATGATCCCAACGATCGATTTAAATAATCCGACGGCTGTTGAGTAACTGTAAGCGCCATTGGTGATCCCCATCATATACACATACGTATCAAAAACATCTGCTACTGTTCGGTTCAACTGATTGGTCATCAAGAAAATCTGATCAAACCCAGTAGACAAAATCGACCCGATCCGCATGATCAGCATAATGATGATCGTCGAACGAATCGCAGGCAAAGTGATATGCCACACACGACGAAAACGTCCTGCACCATCCATGATCGCGGCTTCGTATTGTTCCTGATCCACACCTGATAAGGCAGCTAAATAAATAATGGTCCCCCAACCGATCTCTTTCCAAATCGATTGCATCACGATCATGGGGCGGAACCATTGCGGGTCTGAGAGAAAATCGATTTCCACGCCTGTCAACGAAGCGATAAATTGAGTGATCGCTCCATGATCGATGTTGAATAAAATATGCCAAAGACTAACGACGATCGTCCATGAAAGAAAATGCGGTACATAGACGAAGGTTTGAATGGTCCGCTGAAACAGCTTGTTGCGTAATTCATTCAGTAACAGTGCCAAAAAGATTGGTGCTGGAAACGAAAAGAAAATGTTTAAAAAGGCAATCATCAACGTGTTCCACAAGATTCGAAAGAAATCAGGATTATTGAAGAAATCCATAAAATTTTGTGTTCCTACCCATGGGCTATCTGCGATTCCTAAAAAGGGCACATAATCTTTGAAAGCAATGATCAACCCATACATCGGCGCATAACGAAATACTGCAAAATAGATGATCCCGGGAATCGTCAAAATATAGAGCCATTTATTTTGTTTAAAATGGTTGAGAAAACTCCCCCATTGCTCTTTCGTTTTCGGCACTTTTTTTATTGTTGTTTCCATTCATTCTCCTCCTCTAATTCCGCTCCAATCAGTGCTAAACAACAAATCGTATTTAGCCCCCACTGTGACAACACATTGGTCGATACCCACGGCATTTCTTTTATTTTTTTCCACGTTGTCGCTGCTTCAATGGTCGCTTCGATCGGCAATGGAACACCCGATTTGTCATTATCAAGCAATAACTGCCAAGCCCTTTGACTGATTGCTCGATCGTTACGCACTCGCCCAGCAAAGGCCATCATCGTCGACGCAAACATTGGCCAGGCAAAATGAGGTTCCGTCAGTACCTCGTTTGACTCTTCTGCTTTTATTTCAGGACTCAAGCTATAAAACCAGCCAAACTCCCCTAACATCTCTGTCCACTCTGGGTCTTCCAGCACTTGAGCAAGTTCTAACCAAACTTGCGGCGCCCCAAAGGAGATGACCATGTGATAGCCGCCAAAATTCCCTGTTCCCATATAAGATAAGGTTTTGTCTTGTGGATCAAATAACACTGTGGGACCAGACAATAGGCGCTGGGGCATGGCTTTGATGCAGGTGATGCCGGTGCGAATTCTTTCAAGGTACACAGGATCATTCGTCCGTTCCCACTGGGTAAACCAGTTCGAGACTAGCGCAGCCCAATCTGGTCCGATGCGAATCGGTATCCGCTTCGTTTCTCGTTCATAAAACTCGCGCATCGGTGGTAACGCATCAAAAGCATAGGTTTCATTGTCTTTGACTTGTTCCATAATCTCTCCAATGCGTTCATCCGCTGTCAAATAGTAGTAGTAGCGATGGAGACCCGCCATTGAAATTCGAACTTCTTTGGCTTGGCAACCCCAATGAACGACATTATGCCGTGACCCTAATCCTTTGTATTCCCCAGCATGATACTGATCGACTTCTGAAGTATGTCTCGTCATGCTTTCAGCCAGATAGTAGACGCTTGGATCACCAGTCCGTAAGAAATCTAGCCAAAGCCACATGTTAGGGACCAATTCAGTGTTTTGCCAAGCGTACCCACCAAGATCGTAGCGCCATTGGTGTCGAAACTGATCATAGGTATGCATGACATCACCATAGTTCCAATAGCCATACCAACTTCTTTGTTGGACTTCTGCTAAATAGAATTGACGCATCTCAGCCAATTGTTGCTCCAGCAACTGTTTCGTTTTCGTTGATTCGTCTGGTAAACTGATCTTGCCAAAAACCCTCGTCTCTTGATAACGCTCTGGCAATGAAACGATCTGGGCAGGTTCTTGGTTTTCTTGAGCTAAGTCCAGCAACACTTCTTCTGACGGGGCTTCCTCATAAAGATCCAACCAACAACGCGTCGTATTTGCTACGCCAACTGCCGTCGAACGAATCTCTTCCATTCCTTCGTATCCGCTAAGCACATGATCCCGTTTGGAATAGTGCTGAAAATCCATTGGCTTGGCATTCGGTGACCACTGCCACATCGTGATTCGGGTTGCTTTTTGGGTGATGCCTGCCACCTCGATCGCAGATGGTGCTTTTTCCCAAAATTTCTCCATACTGCAAGCAACGCCGCCGGTTTCTCCCCCAGCGTAAAAGGTACCTGAATAACGCTCACCATCCCCAATGGGCAACCAACAGTACCCAGGTTCTGTCTGTTTTTCTAATTCAAATGACCGATGATTGATTTGATTGACCCGAAAATTGTCCCAAATAGCATTTTCCACCGCATGAGACAGCATCGGCTCGTCCGCTGGGGTCAATGAAACGAGCTGTCCACTGGCTTGTTCTTGATAGGGAATGTTTTGTTGATAGTGTCGCCGTGAAAGTAACAATTGCGCCGCTTCATGATACACAGCATCTGCAATAAATTTGACTTGTCGATTCCAATTTTCACCTGTCAACGCATAATCAAATGCTACCCCCATGCCTTCATAAGCAAGTGGTTTGATGATAATGACCGTATGAATGATTTCCAATTTGCTGATTTCGCGAAAGATACGGAACCGTAAAATAAACTCTTGCACCACTTCTTGATTGATCTCAATGACGCCCGATACTTTGATAACGGCTTTTTCTGAACCATTTTCTTCCAACATCAAGTCCGTTACTTTGGACTGCACCTTTTTGTTTTGGTATTGCAGGATTGCGTGAAGATCTTGCAATTTTTTCTGCCCATTGACCGCTACCCAGTCCAATACATTTTTCCCTTCCCCATGTTTCGGGAAGAAGCCTTTGATCGTACCGTTGTCAAAATAAATACCGTTGTATGCTTCCCTAGCAATCGCCTGTTTCTTCTGGACACGCTGTTTTCTTTGAAAAAGTAACTGCGTCGTTTCTGCCACCAGACCACTGTGTCCTGTCCATTTCACACTGCCATCTGGCCAGTAAGCCAGTACTTTCGTTTGCAGCGGCTCCTCCCCCAGCAAAAACAGTTCCTCACTTAGAACCTCAGGTTGTAAAGCTCCTTTTTCCCATGGATACCCAAAACTCAGCCCACGTTTTCCCTTAGGTTTATTTTTGAGCCATTTCAATGCCATGCTCGATTTCCTCCTCTTCCCTCTCTGCAGGTTGAACTGCATCGTTTTGTTGCTTTAGCTTTTGTTCATTTTCATCAAATAATTTCAAGTAAATCCCCATTGTGCCAATGATCCACATCCCAATACTTAAAAATGGCAGGAGACCGGGGAGAAAAAAGCTGATCGTACTACAAATCCCAAACCAAAGGACGCCTAAAAAGGTGCCAATAGGTTGAAAGAAAAGAAAGCGTAGTGAAGCGCCTAGGTACTTCTTCGTTGGGAGCACATAATATTCGTACATGCTAAGCAATGTATTAATCACAGCGATCGCGACGCATTGGCTAACGATCAATAGGATCAAGCCTGTTTGAGTCAATGCCGCTAAAAATCCTTGCTGGATCACTACCATGGGGCACAAATAAAAGAGAATGATCGGTAAGCCCAAGCGATTCGATCGCCAAAAGTTCCTGCGGTAATACCGAAAGAACGTTTGAAAAAAAGGCGGCGATTCCTGTTTAAGGGTTTTCTTTGCTACGTGGAATCCTGCTTGTATGCTAGGCGCCAGTCCAAAGATGATCCCACCTACTAGCGCACCTATAATAACGGTTACATTTATCAGCAAACAATAAAAGACAAAATCTGCTGCTTGATATACTTTCTGCCAATTCATCACCGTTCCTCCTCTAAGGAATATACCTTTAAGTCTTTATAGCGGGCCTTCATTGGCGCCATTTGCCGAAATCCGATCGCTCCTTTGGTTAATATGGGACCAAACTGTTCCTCATCAAGGTACCTTAACACCAATAAGTCGTTGATCCAAAAGGAGATCGTTGCACCTACCTTATCGATTCTTAGGTGATAAAACCCTCGGGCATCTGCTACACTCGGAAGTGGATCTGCGCCTTGGGCGACCAGATGAAACCCATGGCTTTTGCGCAAATTACACGTTTCAAACGCCCGTTCCTCCTCATACTTTCTTCGAAAATAAGAAAGGTGGTAAGCATCGATCCCTCCAGAATGATACTCGGGATATGCCCCGGTTCGTTTGGGTACTCCAGAATCGAAGATCGAGCCACCCTTGCGATTGGCTGCTGCAAAAAAGAGCATACATAAGCCTGGTTCAGCCAGTGGTTGAAACTGCCAGGTGATTCGTAGGTCCGCTGGAAATTGTTGAGGCAGCCATAAAACAAAATGTGGTTGTTTGTTTGATTCTTCAGAATACGTATTCGCCAGAATCATCCCGTCTTGGAAAGTAATCTTGGGCTCTCCTTCAGCAATAAAGTGTTGAATATCTGCTGCTTGATTCAGCGGATTTTCATAGATCAATTTCGCTAACATTTCTTCTCCTTTTATGCGTATATGAGCTGCTTTTCTCTTTTCATAGTAAACTTGACCTACATTTCTAACAATTGACTTTTTTTGAATTCTTTGATATCAAGCGTTAGATTAGGGTTTTCATTTGCTTGTTTCCATTTTTTCTTTTCTGATTTCTCACTACCTGTCTCGTCTCACTTGACTATTACTCCATTTTATTAGCTGAAAAAAATTATTGAAAAAGAAAAAGGTTGAGAGCAAGATCCACTCAACCTTCTTCGACTGTCGTTATTGTGCTTGATGAAGGGCATTCGTTTCTTCCATCAGCTGCGTGCCTCCTTGATTCTTCCAAAGTTCGATCGCAGCTTCCCAACCCGCTTCATCGATTTGTCCTGCGATAAATTGAACCCGCGCATCACTAATGATCTGATCAAGCTGTGCCCCTTTTGTTACATACGTATCTGTATTATAGGAGGCTGCTGGGTTAAAGACAGCGTGCTCTAAATCAGCTTCCATCAATGACAATCGTTTTTCATAGCTTTCAGTAGCCGCTTCTGTATCAGGCTTAGCAATATAGTACAGGGTATCTTCCGTTACATTCATCCCAATTTGTGAGTACCCTTTGACCGCATTGGCTAACGCTTCAGCTTCTGATCCTTCTAGTGCGACGGACATTCCATCCACTACTTCAAAATTGATTCCTTCGATTCCGTTGTTCAGCAATACCTGTGCTTCTTTATCATTTAATTTATCAAGGAACGTCAACACCTCTTTTAGATGTTCCTCTGTCTGGACACTCGACTTAGGAATCGCCAAGAAACCAGAATAGCCATCTGTCGGTAACGCATTCATCGTACCGCTATTATCTTTTAAATTCCCTGTAAAGACGACGAGGTCTTCTTCTCCAGCTTGCAATAATTTATTACTGATTTGTGCTGCTCGTGAATACGTATCAATAATGATCCCACCACGTCCATTGATAAACGGCTCATCCCATTTATCTGCTGCCATGGTTGCAAAATCACGATTGACATAGCCTTGTTCCACCATATCTTTAACAAATTGCATTGATTCTAGGTATTCTGGTTGCATAAAGGATGGCTCTAAAGTGCCGTCTATTTCTTTCCAAGCATTTCCTGCCCCAAACCAAGTAGCTAACACATCGTAAGGACTATTTGAATTGATCGAGCCAGGCCATTGGGGAATAATCAAACCAAACGTATCATTTTCACCATTCCCATCGGGATCGTTCTCAGTAAATGCTTTGGCAATCTCATAAAGATCATCGATCGTTTCTGGTACCTCTAAGTTTAAGTTTTCTAACCAATCTTTTCGGATGATCACCGCCGTCCGCATCGCATCACGTTTCCGATAAATTCCGTACACTTTGCCATTCACAGAAGAATTACGCAAAACATCCTCGTTAGACTGAGAGAGATTAGGATAATCAGCTAAATAGTCGGTCAAATCCCAAAAAGCCCCATTTTCTGCTGACTTGATAAATCCTCCTGATTTTCCTTGAATGACCATCACTTCTGGAATATCATCTGAAGCTAACGTAATATTCATTTTATCCTCATAGGATGTATTGGGTGCCCAGGTAATATCAATGTTTTTGCCAGTGTAAGCTTCTAATTGTTTCAAAATCTCGTTGTCACTTGCAGGTGGTTCAGTTTCAATGTACGGCGATAAAATCGAAATCGTATCATAATCTGTTGTGGAACCTGCTTCCTCCTTCCCACATGCCGACAAAAAGGCGACTGATAGTAACCCCAAACCAAGAATCGTACTTAATTTTTTCACTACTTTTCCTCCTTAGATTTTGTTGTTGAGCTCGATTAAATAAACCGCTTTCAATACCAAAAGCATAACGAAAAGCAGGATTTCCAGCAATTGACATTTTTTGTTAATCGTTGATATATGGCTGGGTAGGGAGTTTTGCTCTACATTTGCAGGTATCGTAAATTATAGGAAAAAAGAATAAATAGTTCTTCGTGTTCTTAGTTCGCTCAATTAATTTAATTATCGCAGTTTTTCTGATTCCTATCATTCTTAAATTCTCGTTGTAGAAAAAGTAGCCTAAGTACTGATGTTCTTATTCGTGAGAGATTTGGAAACATCTTATCATGAAAAAAAGACCAACTCATTGGTCTTTTTTGATAATTCATCAGTTTTGTAGTACTAAGCGGATCACCACTCATTCATATCCGACAGAAAGAGTACTACCGCTCATACACATCATTTTGATCCAAGGTTGGCGCTAACGCAGTGACGATCGTTTCCACCATCTTTAAGTTTTCGACCCCTGCAATCTTGCCGAACTCGTCGGCATGGATGGAAAGATTTTTCATTGTTAGATTGCGGATCGGTTCTGCTGGGCTGGCCTCGATGAAGAAAGCACGCACGCTTTGTTGTCCTATTTTGGTAGCTTGCACGTTTTCAATAGTAATGTCGCAGACCTTTGCTGGACCTACTGGAATAGCAGGTTGTGCCATCAATTTGTGCCAATAGTCGGGAATCTCTTCCGCATAATCAGCTGGCAGTTCTGGATAACTATAATCTGGGTACCAATTTGTTTGTAAGAGAAAAGGAAAGCCAACATCCTTCATCGTTAAATCCGAAGCAGTGACCTTGCGTATAAATCCACCTCGATTGTTAGCGGATTTGATCCGAAACCCTGCCCCAGTTTGCTCAAAGACGACTTTTTGGATTTTGATCTCTTCGATCCCACCTGAAGTTTCACTGCCAATGGCAATTCCTGAACCGTACCCTAACTGACAGTCTTTGATCGTGATTTTCCGACAGCTTCTTTGCTGGGCTAAGGCTTCTGCCCCACGTCCCGCCTTGATCGAGATATTGTCATCGTTGCAGGAAATGTAGGCATTTTGAATGGTGACTTCTTCACAGGAATCAATATCGATGCCATCAGTACTAGGCCCTTTTCCATTGTCTATCGTGATGCCGTCGATCAATATGTGGTGAGAATACGTGATTTGTGTATTCCAAAAACCCGACTGTACCGACGAAATATCTTTGATGGTTACTTGCTGACTTTCATAAACAAGGATATTTCGTGGACGCTTGCAATCATAATCTGCTGCCCAGCGTAAGCCTTTCTTTGCATAATCCGCCATCATCCCGCTGGCTTCATCTGTTCCCCAAAACGTTTGCCACCATGTTTCTCCACGACCATCAAGTTTCCCTTTTCCCGAGATCATGACATTTTCTGCGTGAAAAACATTGATCATCGCTGCAGGCCACTTCATATTGATCCCTGCGACCCGATTATCTACTTCGGGATAATCGGCCAGTTCTTGACTACCATACAGAATCGTATCCTCTGAGACAATCAAGTGCACATTGCTTTTTAAAAACAACGCGCCGATTTGATAGGCGCCGGGTGGTGTAATCACTGTTCCCTGCACAGTTGATGCTTGGTCAATTTCTCGTTGCAATAATTGCGTGATGTCTTCCATTCTTGCTTACCTCCTACGCTTTTGTTTTACGCTACAAATAGGTTTATCGATATCCATGACTTTTAAAAATTTGCGCATCGCCAACCTTTTTTCATCTATCATTTATTTGGATAGAACTAAGTGCTTCTTACTGGCGCTGTCCATCAAGTAAAGCGTTCCTCTTGGCACATCTCGTTGTCTTTTCCCATGTGCTTTCTGGCGTCCTTTTTTCCTACATTCTTTACTATAGTCCCCTTAGCGGCAAAAGAAAGTCCTTTTTGATTTCTGAGGATCGTCTTTTTTTGTAACGTCCTTTCTTGTTAGAAAAATGCGCCTTTTTGTCTACAAAAGCAAAAAGGCGCAACCTGTCAAGGAAGGAAATAAGGTGCTTAACTAACTGTTTCTCATTGGGAAAACCAACGCAGATCATTTCCAAAAGCTTGTTCTACGTGCGTTTCTTTTGCCCCACCATGGATAGTTCGACTGTTTCTTGGCAACTTATTGCGTCACTTATAGCCGCTCGATCAATGATGGCTGCTTCTTTAAAGCTGATCTCCTGACACTGTTCAAAAATCATTTTCTTTTGCCCTTTAGCTGATTCAAAGGCAACTGACTCAAAAGTAACGCGTTGGATCGGTGAAACCTGCTGTGCTTGTTCATCGACAAACCCTTTTAGCTCGACCAAAGGGTTCTGCCCTACGATACGGGTATTCTTGACCAAAATATCCGAAATGATCGGTAACTGTTGTGCTGCCTGACCATCGGCATTGTAAGCAACAGGATGAGCCATGAAACGATCCAACAGGCAATCGGTGATCGTCACTTGACGAATATAGCCACCACGATCATTCTGCGCTTTCAATTCTAGCCCATAAAGCGTATTGGTCAGTTGACAATCTCGAAAAGCGATATTTTCAACACCACCAGATTGCTCACTACCAATCGCGATGCCATGTCCCCCTCGAATAGCCAAATCAAACAGCCGAATATTTTTCGCTGGTCTATTGATCTGATTTCCTTCTGGATTTTTGCCAGATTTGATTGCGATACAATCATCGCCCGTATCAAAAACGGTGTCAAAAATCAGCAAATTTTGCGAAGAATCTGGGTCCCAACCATCGCCATTGTCGATGCCTTTGGACTGAATAGTCACCCCATGGGTCACAACGGTGTCACAGTAAATCATATGAACAGTCCAGCATGGTGGATCAATCAACGTCAGCTCTGTCAAATGGATGTTTTTGGCCTGCATCATACAGATCAAACGTCCCCTTACTCGTCTTCCAGGTTTTCCATCAGAAACATATTCTGGATACTGTTCACGGTCTGCATAAGGGTTTCGCATCGCTAGTCCTAATGGATTCCCGCCACCAATGATCGTTCCTTTGCCACAAAGACGGACATTTTCACAAACGATACGCCCTCGATCGCCCCGATCGATATACCCAATGTTGATCAATGAACGAAAACAAAACAATTCCCAGCCTTCATAACGGCTTAATGGCAACCCCTCTTGATTCACGCTTCCTAAATAATCGTGAGGGGCAACCCGATACGTTTCTATGTCGAGGCTTGCTTGCAATGTGCCATCTACCTGAAAAATCATATTGCTTTTTAGCTCCAACGCACCAGAAAGGATCACTGCCCCTGTTGGGATCCAGACAGTGCCATTGCTAGGGCAATCGTTGATCGCTTGCTGGAGAATGGCGGTACTATCTTCTTTGCCTGCGCTATCAGCATGGTAGGGTGCTTGCGTAACATCTAACAAAACACTTTTTTTCTTTGTACGAAAGGTCGTCGTGACTGCGGTATTTGTAAGCAGGCACCCCTGATGATCGAGGCAGATGATCGTTACTTGATACGTTTGATCGGCAGATAAGTTTGTCAACGTCCAATGCGTCTTGTTTGTTGGTCTGGTTTGGATCAAATCGTTGTCTAAAAACAATTGATAACCAAAAATAGCTTGGGCGTGCAGCGGCTTCTCCCAAATAAGGGTCGCTTGATGAGCGCCGATCGTGCTTGGTACCACATGAAAATCAATTACTTGAAATGGTTGCATCGGTTTGTCCTTTCTTCAACGAATTCATTCAATAGAAAAAAGATATTCCAAAACAGCGAATATCTTTTTCCACACTTATTTAAGACCAGTCGTGCTGATGCCTTCAACAATGTATTTTTGGAAAATAAAGAAGATGATCAACACAGGCAGCAAGGAGACGACAGACATCGCGAACATCGCTCCCCAATTGGAGGTGCTGCTAGCATCTAGGAACTGCTTTAAGGCAATCGATACCGTGTAGTTTTGCGGACGTGTAAGGTACAGCATCGGTCCGATCAGTTCTTCCCATTTCCAATAGAAAGAGAAGATCGCAGCGTTTGCCAAGGAAGGCTTCATCAACGGTAGAATCACACGGAAGAAAATACCGACCCGTCCACAGCCGTCCATTTTTGCTGCTTCATCTAAATCTGTCGGGATCGCAGAGACAAATTGAACCATCATGAAAATAAAGAAAGCTTGTCCGAAGTATGAAGGAACGGTTACCGGACGAATCGAGTTAAGCCAGCCTAATTGATTGAACCAAAGATACTGAGGCACCATGATGATCTCTTGCGGCAGCATCATCGTGACCAAGATACAAGCAAACCAAAAGCCTTTTCCTTTGAAAGGAATTCGACCAAATCCATAAGAAATGACAGCCGAAGAACAGACCGCCCCTACCATTGAAATCAACGCGATTTGCAACGAGTTGAAAATATAGCGAATGAAGGGAATCCCTGCGATCCCTTCAAACCCCTTGGTAAAATTTTCTAACGTCCAGCTTCGGGGGATCAACTCCGTTGCCGTTCGAAAAATGTCACTACTAGGTTTAAAGGCACTAAACAGCAGCCAGAAAATCGGATAAAGCATCAGTAATGCAGCAACTAAGATCACGGCATCAAAGAAATAATTTTGTTTTTGTTCACGCATCAATCAAACCTCCTCGTTTTCTTTAAACACCCAAAATTTCGATGTTGCGAACAACAGAATCGTAATCAACCCAACGATGACCAGTAAAATCCACGCTAAGGCTGAAGCATAGCCCATTTTGAAATCGGTAAAGGCTCGTTGATACATGTACAAGGAATAGACTAACGTGCCGTTACGGGGTGAACCCGTCCCATTCGAAATGATAAACGCAGGTGTAAAGGTCAAAAAGGCCATGATCGTTTGATAGATCAGATTGAAAAAGATGATTGGCGTCAGGACTGGAACCGTGATATTGAAAAACTGTCTGATTTTTCCTGCCCCATCAATTTCTGCCGCTTCGTAATAATCTTTCGGAATATTTTTCAAACCGGATAAGAAAATCAACATCGACGAGCCAAATTGCCACGCTGCTAATAAAATCAAGGTCATCAACGCTAAGCCAGGACTTTTAAAGAAGTAGATCGGGTCTAAGCCGATCGCCGCTAGCACGCCATTGATCAACCCTGAATCGCCAAAAAGATTCCGCCACATGATCGAGACCGCCACGCTCCCACCTAAAATCGAAGGGATATAAAATAATACCCGATAAGCGCCGCTTAATTTCGATGGGCGGTTGATCAGCATCGCCACTGCTAATGCGACGATCAGCCGTAAAGGGACTGCCAACACAACATATTTCAGCGTAACAGTCAGTGACTGAACAAACTTGGGATCATTCGTAAAAATCGTCTTAAAGTTATTCCAGCCAACAAATTGCGCCTCTGTCAATAAATCATAGTCATGAAAAGACATAAAAAGAGAAATCCCCATCGGGACGATAATAAAAGCAAAAAAGCCAATGATGAAGGGTGAGATAAATAAGTAGCCTGTAACCATATTCTGTTTTGATTCTGGTAATCGATTAAACCAGCTTTTGAGTTTCCCAGGCTCTTTTGCCGTGGGTGATTTTGATTGTAGTTCCATAATTTTCACTTCCTACCTCCTATAGTTGATTACGCTTACAAGTTGATTTTAACGAAGTGCTTCTTAAGAATGAATAGAAAAAAAAGCACAGAAATGTGAAAAACTAGAGGACCTATATTTTTTTCCTCCAGTGCTTCTCCTAAAAAAACGCCTTTACTGAAAAAGTCAGTAAAGGCGCCGCATCTATGCTTATTGATAGTTTTCTGCAAAAATTTCTTCGCAGCGTTGCGTAAAGGCATCATAAGTTTCTTCTGGTGTCATCGTGCCATAAGTGATCTCTGCGTACAGCTCTTTAAAGTACGTGTTGATTTCAGCAAACCCAATTGGTGGGATTGGGGATGGATCACCGACGATGTCTGCAATATCATCTAAGAAATCAGATGACTCTTGCTCTTCTGGTGTCATGTCGGCATAAAGCAATTCTTTGATGGCATCATTAGAAGGAATTCCCCGCTCAGTACCGATGATCTTATTGGCTTCTTCACTATTCACTAAAAAGTCAACAAACTTCGCAGCTGCTTCTTTTGATTCAGAAGCATTCGCGATCGAATAAAAGAACCCTGGTCGATACGCCATCGCCCCGTTTTCTGAGTCGAATGGACGAGCCAAGTTGATTTCGACATCTTCTGCGGCGGAGGCTTTATAAGTCAAGTATTGATTGGACCAAGTCATCATATAGGCTGCTTTTCCTTGTGAAAACGGATATTGATCCATACTGTTGGCATTGCTAGTCACTTCTGCGGTTGGCATTGCTTTGGCTTCCGTAAGATCCGCGATAGCCCCCATAAATTCAACCCAGTTTTCTTTGGTAAAACCGATCTCTGGTTTGCCGTCCGCATCGTATTTGTATAGATCTTCACCTTTAGTGCGTAAAAAATATTGCAAAATCGTACTGTTGTCATTGTTATCATTCCAACCGTAATCACCTGTTGCTTCAGCGATCGCTGCCGTACTTTCTACAAGGTCATCGAAGGTATAATTGCTAAAGTCGATCCCAGTGCCCCCTTGTTCTACCAATGATGGATTGTAGAGCATCGCCATAGTATTGACAGAAGTTGGTATGCCAAAAATGTTTCCATCTAACTCGCCAGTTGCTAAAATCGATTCTTTGATATCATCGGTTTGAATCTCATTGCCGATAAATTCCGACATATCTGCTAATTGATTTTTCGTTCCATATTGCGCAATGTACTGCACATCCATCTGGATCACATCAGGTAATTCTCCAGAAGCCGCTTTTGTTGCTAGTTTTTTCCAATGGTCATCCCAAGAACCATATTCATATTCAACTTTGATGTCAGGATTTTGTTTCTCAAATTCTTTGATTGATTCGATATACTTCTCGTGTCTGACTTCTGAGCCCCACCAGGTAAAGGAAATCGTCGTTTTCCCATCTGCATCAGCTTCTGAGCTTCCGCTACTATTGCCGTTGTTGCCACAAGCTGCTAAGGTCGCACCAAGAAACAACAAGCTCGCTGCTTTAAAAAAAGTTTTCTTCATTCTTCTACACTCCTTTTTGTTTGCGCTTACAAGCTGATTGTAATGGAAATCCTCGTTAATAAAAATGAAAAAACAAGAGCAAATATGTGAAAAACTAGACTGTCGTTTTTGCTGAAGGCTAAGCCTTCACGGGCAATAGCTAGAAAAAAATAGAAAAACAGATGAAAAATGTAAAAAAACAGACATGCTCTATTTTTTCCAATATACTATGCTATACTAGCGTTGAAAAGGCTTTCTTTTCAAAAAACAAGGTAGGTGGAAACAATGAAAAAAATACAAACCGGACTGTTTCGTCTTTTTACGGTAACAGCTTATTTTGCTAAATTAAACCTTTTATGGCTTTTCTTTACCCTTTTAGGATTGGGGATCTTTGGCTTCGGTCCTGCCACCGCTGTCACGATCAAATGTTTACATGATTTTCGTAAAACTGGCCATGACTATTCGGTTGTTGCCTTCTGGCAAGCCTACAAGCAAGCCTTTCGCACCTTTTCCCTTTTTGGCATTGGACTATTAAGTACAGTACTCCTGTTATTGTTTAACTTACGGATCACTCATTTTTTCCCGACTGAAATGGCTTGGCTGCGCCCTGTCTATTTACTTTTAACGATTCTCCTCCTTTACACTGCATTCATCAGCTTTATGACCTATGCCAAAGCCGAACAACACGCTTGGAAACAGACCTTGTACGTCAGTATCTTTCTAGTCTTTCGCTACCCACTGCAAGACCTTGCCTTGTTGTTTACCTGGTATTTATTGTTTCTCTTATTGACTGCCAAAACCTCTTTGTTACTCGTCTTTGGACTGGTGATTTTCTTGTTCTTCGCTGAATTTTTTCATGGTCAGATGATTGAAAAAACCAAACAATTGCAAGCAAAGCGAGGCAGTGTCCATGAAGTCCCAGAAGCTGATCAATCACTTTAAAAAGCAGCCTTTTGAGCGACAGTTACATTTTGTCTTTTTTGCGACGGTGGCAATTATCGTCTCATTGGCTGTTCTCCTGACCTTAGTTTGGCGACAAGTCTACATGGCGCAGCTGAAAGAAGCCGCGTATAAAGATGTCTCGATCATTTCAACAAATATCGCCAAGCGTTTAACTGCCGTCGAAACCCTCTCTTTTCGCATTATCGATAGTGCACCGATCCAAAATGGCCTACAAAGGATCTTGGCACAAGATTCCTTGCAATCCTTAGAGGCGATCGACCAAAAGAATGCCTTAAGTGCAGAAATCAACGCCCTCGTACGCAATGAATCAACGATTCAAAACGTCTATCTCTTTACCCCAACGAACGAAAACATGATCAACTTTCTAGCCGAGACCGACCATATCTTTAATGGCCAAACCATCAAAGATATGATCGAGACTTTGCCCGATAAGCCTGCCAAAGGGAGTTGGTTTTTTGCAAAAGACCTTTCTCAAGGCGTCTACCTGCGAAAAATCTATTCAACAGCCGATCTTTCTTTAACCTATATTGGTACGGTGATATTTCTAGTGAATACGTCCTTCTTTCGTAACGAGATCGAAAGTCTTCCCATTGTCTCCGAACAAAACCAATTTTTCATGGCGTATCAGAACCAATTTTATAGTACCGCAAATGACGAGCAAACCCTCGCTGCGGATCAAAATACCTTGCAGCAAAAAATGGAAACCTTCCAGCGATCGATCGGCTCCATGACGTTTGATAATCGCCAGTACTACTACGCAATGGATCGGAAGACGATGCCGAATATGACCTTCATTTATTTACTGCCTGAAAATCAAGTCTTAGCTGATCTTTATAAACTACAAGGCCTTTCCATCGCTGTGAGTTTGCCTTTTTTATGTTTGATTATTGTTGTGATTCGGAAAATAAGCAATCAGCTGACCCGCCCTTTAGCTGACTTGGCTTCGCAAATGGCAGTTCTGCGGAAAACGAAAAAACTGGCCTCTTTAAAGACCCTCGCTGTCCCAGAAAATAGTCAAGAAGAGATCATGGTCCTTTATGAAAGCTACAATACGATGATCGATGAATTAAATGCCTTGATCAAGGACAATTATGAAATGCGTATATTGTCCCAAGAAATCGAATTTAAAGGATTGCAAGCGCAATTAGATCCACATTTTCTATACAATACGTTAGACTCGATCAACTGGATCGCCATTGAAAATCAGCAGTGGCAGATCTCAGAGATGGTCACCTCCCTTGCCTATTTGTTTCGAAAAAAAATCGATACCAAGTCTGACTTCACAACGCTACAAGATGAATTAGATATCGTGCACGCCTATATCAATATTCAAAACGTTCGCTTCGGGAAACGGATCGAGTATATCGAAGTAATTTTGGTGAATGACTTGTCCTTTAAGATTCCTAAGTTACTGATTCAACCATTGATTGAAAATGTCTTTAAATACGCGGTCAATGATATGAAGGAGACGTGTCGCCTCGTCCTTACGATTGAACAACAAGCAACCTTTCTCCAAGTCAGTGTCTCTGACAATGGCCCTGGTTTTAAAGCCAACTTCTCGATTGAAAAAGAAGGCGGCATCGGATTGACCAATATTCAAAAACGATTGCAACTGCATTATGGTGATCAAGCGTCCTTAGCCATCGTCTCCTCGATTCCCTTCAAAAAGACGACGGTGCGCTTTGTGATCCCCTTAAAAGGAGTGAGTGAAACATGAAAAATATCCTCGTTGTTGACGATGAACCCTTGATAGCAAATGGTGTGGCTAACCTCGTTGCTTCTTTTGATTTCCCATTAGTGGTCAAAGGAATTTACACAGACAGTGAAGAAGCCTTGGCATTTTGTCAGCAAAACACCATCGACATCGTGATTACCGACATCAATATGCCTAAAGTCAATGGACTTGCCTTGATCAAAAAATTAAAAGCCATCAATCCTGCGATTCAAATCATTATTTTGACAGGCTTTGGCAGCTTCTCCTTTGCCAAAGAAGCGATGGCTTTAGGGGTCAAATTTTTCCTTGAAAAACCTGTTTTTCCGAGCAAGCTTTCAGAAGCGTTGGCTGAGACGATCGAACGTTCTGAACGTCGTCAAATGGAATCTACCCTCTATTTAAAACAACAAATTGAACAATACATCAATAGCTGCGGAGAAGAACCGCTGCCTGAATCGTTCGTTTTTCCATTTTGTATGTACTTATTTGATTCGAAATTCTATCACGCCATCGCCAAGCGGATCGAAAGCTATGAGAACCATCACGAGTTGGTGATCGGTCATCAAAACAAAGTTGGCTATATCCTGAACTTCAGTACGGAAAATACCTTTAATCTCTTTTTTAAAACGAAGGTACAGGCTGCGCATCTAGGAAAAGGGATCGCCATCAATTGCTGGGTCGAAACCCCCGAAAAATTTTTACTCAGTTATCATTTAGGCAAGCGGAACTTGGATAAGGAGTTTTATTTTGATACCTTTGAAGTCATCCAAGAAGCCCAAATCTCACAAGAAAATGTCTATGAAAATAGTCTCTATATGGAATACCGTGAAAAACTTTTGGCATTGATCGACAAAGGCGAACTGACTTTAGCCCAAGTTCTTACGGAAAACTTTTTTTCTACCTGTCGCATGGAGCTTTACCCTGTCCAACTATTGCGGCTGCAGGTCAACGATTTGTTATCGGCAATTTTTGAAAACCATCGCATCAAAAAAGACATCTACTTTGATGACTATTCCCCAAAGATCATGCTCTTGAATAATTGGCACGAACTCCAGTTTATGCTGCTTCACTGTATCGATTTGATGCGGGGCAGCTTAGACGATAGCGAGAACATGCAGCTGTCCCAAAAAGTCAACCTGATCATCGAAGAATATTATGACCATGAAGCATTGTCATTGAAATGGATCGCCGCCCATCTTTTGTACTTAAATCCTGAATACTTAGGAAAAACCTATTACAAAGAAACCGGGATTCGCTTCAATCAAAAATTAGCCGAATACCGCATCCAAAAAGCACAAGAACTGCTGAAGAAAAACTACAAAGTCTACGAAGTGGCAGCGATGACGGGCTTTAGTAATGCCCCCGAATATTTTGTTCAAACGTTTAAAAAGATTACCGGTATGACACCAAAGAAATTTTTGAAGCAGCAAGAAAAAGCACTTCTCTCTTAACGTTTCTTCTATCCGAAATGACTGTGTTGCTATTTCAACAAAAGAGGTAGTCCGCTCACATTCGTGAGCGAACTACCTCTTTGACTAACCAGTAATTGATGTCAAACAATTGATGCGACCGTGTTCGTTTTAAGAAATAAACATTTTTGTCTAGCTTACAGCGTAAAGACTTCCTTTAACTCCTGTGTCACTGGCGAATCATCCGGATTTGTTTCCATAAGTTCTGCCATGTAATGCCACCATTTTTGGTTGATCTCGGTTGCCGCTAACTGCTGCCAGCGGGTTTCATCTTCAATCTCAAGGTAGCCAAACAACGCAAGGCTTTCTGGATCTAAGAAAATCTGGTAGCTTTTCGCCCCGTGTGCTATGAGCTGCTCTTTTAGTTCTGGCCATAGTTCGCGATGCCGTTTTTCATATTCTGCTTCATAACCAGGATGTAGCTTCATCCGAATCGCTTTTTTGATCATCTTTGTCTGCTCCTCTCTTTATTACGTAAGGTGTTTAACTTAACAAAATGAAACCAATAGTTCAGTAAATGCTAAAACTGTCAGTGATTGCCCGTAAGGCATTGCTGTAATCGCGATGTTTTTGTAGTACTCCAAGTCTTCTCCCATTCCAGTACCGATGGAAACATTTTGGACTTCTCCATCTTCTGCGACTTGTTCGATCAAACCGGCTAACGCTTTATAGGCAACATCTTCCCAAGCTTTGTCAATGTAACGCTTATGAACGGCTTTTAAAATCCCATAGGCAAAACCAGCCGTCGCAGAAGCCTCCACATACGAGCTAGGATCATCTAACAAGGTGTGCCACAAACCACTTTCATCTTGCATTTCTTGCAAGGCAGCTAGTTGGTCTAAGAGGGTATTGATCAAGAAGCCTCGTAACGCATCTCCTTCTTGCAAGTCGAGAATGTCAATGATCTCAGGAATCGCAATGGTGATCCAGCAGTTGCCTCTTGCCCAAAGCGCTTGCGCATAATTGTGGCGTTCTTCAAAGGTCCAGCCGTGGAACCAAAGACCAGTTTTTTTATCAACTAAGTATTTGATATGGATCATAAATTGTTGTTTTGCTTCTTCGATATAGGCCGGACGATTCAGCAACATGCCAATTTTCGCCAAAGGCAAAGCGGTCATCATCAAGGTATCGTCCCAAAGCTGGTTGCGATTTTCTGGTCCATAGGTCGCATGCTGCAGACCATTTTCATCGGTTCGCGGCATATCATGCATGACCCATTCCGCCCATTGTTCAAGGTACGGCAAGTAACGAGAATCTTTGGTGTCTTCATAAAGATACGCCATTGCCAAAAGCGGCGCCATCGTGTTGACATTTTTAGGCGGCGCGCCTTCTAACATCCGCTGCTCAAACCATTCTTCCACAACTTGGAGCGCTTTGGGATTTTTGGTGATTTGGTAGTTTTTATAAATGCCGTATAGTCCCACCCCTTGCGGCCAGTTCCAAATCCCCCAGCTTTTATCATCAACGATCAAGCCGTCAAAGTCTAATAGAAATTCGCCATTATCATCCTTGATCGTCGTTAAATTTTCGATCATGCGATCAATTTTTTCTTCTACAACACGTTTTTCCACAAATAACTGTTCTAAAATCACCATTGGGTTCATCCTCTCATTTCTCTTTGATAGATTGATCGTAACACGCTTACATTTACACAAAAATAGCAGTTATTGACACTTTACTATCTATTCTTGTATGATAAAAACAAACGAGTACGAAAGGAGCCAATCATGGAGAAGCAAAGTGCGGATACGATGATCAACGATCGTTTTGAGGCCTTTCATATCAAAGACATCGTAGAAGAAAACAATACCCTTTATCATTACCATAGTTTTTATGAGATTCACTGTACCTTAAAAGGATCAGCGGTCTTCTTTATCGATGGCGGAGAATTCCCTCTAGAACCTGGTACGATCATCTTGATTCCTCCAAACGTCTTGCATCGAATCGTTCATCAAACTTCTGATTTTTTCGAGCGAACCTACCTGTATATCAATCCTAGTTATCTCGCTGCCCTCTCCACTACCCAAACAGATCTCACTGCCTGTTTTCGTAGCAACGGCGGCATCAACAGTCGTATTTTATCGATCGATGCCGACCAACTAGACCAGCTATTGCGTCCTTTACGCAAAAAAACGGATAGCAATTATGGCACCGACTTACTTTATCAAAATCATTTGATTGCGTTTTTGATTTCCATCAATACGATTGCCTATCAGGAAAAAGAACCGCTATTTTTATCCGACTCACTCTATAAAAATAAAGACATTTTGGCTGCTATTACCTATATCAATCAGCATTTGACCGCTGATCTCTCCTTAGAGACCGTCGCCAAAGCCCTTTTCATGAGCCCATACTCGCTTTCAAGGACCTTCAAAAAAGAAACTGGCGTCGCCTTTCATGCCTATGTGGTAAAGAAACGACTCTTAAAGAGCAAAGAAATTTTACGTAAAACCAGAAGCGCCACCGCCACGTTCGAAGCTTGCGGCTTCAACTCCTATACCCATTTTTTACGCTGCTTTAAACAAGAATTTCAGCTGACACCAAAAGAATTTTTACAAGAAGAAGCCCAAAATCAGTTTGTCCGTTTTACGCATTTTGCAGGGAAAAAATAGCAAGCCGTTGCAAAGCGCCAATCATTGGCTCGTGAAAAAAGAGTTGCTGCTTCCCTTTCCTGATGTTAGATGACACAATACAAAAAGAATGACACGAGGAAATGTGTCATTCTTTTTGTATGCTATAAAACTTCCCCATTTGAAGCGATCACTTTTTTATACCACTCAAAGGATTTTTTCTTGGTTCGTTTCAAGGTGCCGTTGCCTTGATCGTCTCGATCCACGTAGATAAAGCCGTAGCGTTTACTCATTTGACCGGTGCTGGCTGCTACAAGATCAATACAACCCCAAGTAGTATAACCAAGTAGTTCCACGCCATCGATCGTCACTGCATCTTTGAAGGCTTGAATATGTTTTTTTAAATAGTCGATCCGATAATCGTCTGCGACAAACCCATTCTCATCAGGGGTATCGATCGCCCCTAACCCATTTTCTACGATAAACAACGGTTTTTGATAGCGATCATACAATTGATTCAATGAATTTCTCAGTCCTAACGGATCAATCTGCCACCCCCACTCAGTCGATGATAGATGTTCATTTTTAATTGATGGAAAGAGATTCCCTGTCGCTTGCGCATAGTCTTCTGGGTGGGCACTGACCGTTCGCGAACAGTAATAAGAAAAACTGACAAAATCAACAGGAGAAGCCTCTAAAATCGCCTCGTCCTCAGGTGTTATTTTGATTGTTAAGCCTTCTCGCTCAAATTTTTTCAAGGCATAATTGGGGTATTTGCCTCGGGCTTGCACATCGATAAAGAAATAGCCTTCGCGATCACGATCGATTGCTTCTTGATAATCTTCAGGTCGGCAAGTATAAGGATAATGACTGCCACCAGCCAGCATACAACCAACTTGATTGGTCGGATCGATTTCATGAGCCTTTTGGGTTGCTAAGGCACTGGCGACTAACTGATGATGCGCTGCTTGGTATTTGATTTCTTGACGATTGTCCCCTTCTTTAAAGACGATCCCGCCACCTACAAAAGGCTGATGCAGCAAAATATTGATTTCATTGATCGTCAGCCAATATTTGACCAACCCGCGATAGCGCTGGAAGACGGTTTCCGCATAGGTCACATAGAAATCAATGAGCCGACGATTTTTCCAGCCCCCAGATTCCTTGATCAAATGCAGCGGAACATCGAAGTGGGCAATCGTGACCAATGGCTCGATTTGATGTTTTCTCAATTCTTTGAAGATTTTCTCATAAAAAAGCAGTCCTTCTTCGTTGGGCTCTTCGTCATTGCCATTTGGAAAAATCCTTGACCAAGAAAGTGACATCCGATACACTTTGAAACCCATTTCGGCAAAAAGGGCAATATCTTCCATATAATGGTGATACATATCAATGGCCGTTTGGGCTGGATAAAAAGAATCTTCCTGCCATTCTAACATCTCCAACTTACCAGCAGCGACTCTTGCGCGATCAGGACCAGTTGGTAAGAGGTCGACATTTGATAAGCCACGTCCTCCTGCTAATACACCACCTTCTGCTTGATTGGCAGCCGTTGCACCGCCCCATAAAAAATCATCTGATAATCCCATGTTATTTCCTCCTAAACTTTGACCACAAGTACTTCCTCTTCTTTAGCTACCAAACCTTCTTTCACACGTTCGACTGCGGTATATTGTGGTGTATTGGTAACGATGATCGGTACTTGTGTGACATATCCTGCAGCTTTTATCTGCGGTACATCAAACGTCAGCAATCGCTGCCCTTTTGTAACTTTTTGCTCTGCTTCTACTAAAGCATCAAAATACTGACCATTTAGTTCCACTGTGTCTAAACCGACATGGATCAACAATTCGATTCCGGTGTCTGAAACCAAGCCAATCGCGTGTTTGGTAGGAAAAACAGCAGCGACTTTTCCATCAAAAGGCGCAATGACTTCACCGATGGGTTCATCGACGGCAAATCCTTTTCCGAGTGCTTCAGAAGCAAATGCGTCATCTTTGACTTGATTCAACGGAATCACGATTCCCGGTACAGGATTGATCAAGCCGGTATCTTCTAGTACTACTGCTTTCATCTCCGGAACATCAATTGTCACTTTTGTTTCATATTTGAAACTTAAGACATAGGTAACGGCCCCACTCACCACAGCTGCAATCACCAATGCGATAATGATGTTCCAAAAATAGCGCATCGTATCATCACCGATATATAGTAAGACTGCTGGGAGACCAGACGAACCGGTCGCAAAGCGATGCGTATTGGTCAAGCCAGCATACAAACCACCAGAAGCCCCACCAATCATTGCCGCAACCAACGGATATTTTTTGGGCAAATTGATGCCATATAAAGCGGGTTCGGTAATCCCCATGTAGGCAGTGATTGCCCCTGATACCGCCAACTGCTTAGTTTTTTTCTCTTTCGTACGCAATGCGACAACTGCTACTGCGGTTGCTTGAGCAATGTTTGAGACCAATGCCCCTGGACCAAAAATACTGTCATACCCAAGTTCTGCCATTTGCATCACCCCTAAAGGAGCAATCCCATTGTGCAATCCAAACATCACCATGATTGGCAAAAAGCCCCCAATCAAAACCGCTGGAACCCAGCTAGCATGGACACTTAAGAAGGTAAAGAATGTTGCCAAATAACCACCCAAGATACTACCGATCGGTCCAAATAGCGAGAAGGCTAATGTACCCATTATCAAGAATGTTAGCATCGGAACAAAAACCAGCTCCACTGATTTTGGAATCACTTTGTTCAAAAACTTTTCGACATACGATTGGAAAAAAATCACGATCAGGATCGGAATGACTGATCCCGTATAATTTGCTAATGTAAAAGGAATAACCCCAAAAAAGTGAACGGGTTCGCCTGCTGTGACCAAGGCACCCCAATTAGGATGCATCATCATAGCAGCCACTGAAGCCGCTAAAATCGGATTGCATCGCAATTTTTGTGCCACAGTGAAGGCCAGGATCATTGGTAAGAAGAAGAAAACACCATCTGCAAAAAGATTCAGCATGTAATAGGTTTGCGAATCAGCCGTGATCACATCAAAAACGATCAATAAAGCCAAAACTGCCTTAACCATTCCGGCACCGGACAGTGCGGGAATAATTGGTTGAAACGTTCCTGCCACAAAATCGATCACTGCAGCTGCTGGTCCTTTTTTCTCCCCAGGTTCCGACGCCCCTGATGATTGAAGCGAAACCAATTTTGTGACTTCTTCATAGACATCTTTGACATGTGTTCCGATCACGACTTGATGTACCCCTGCGTTATTAATGTATTTGGCAACCCCATCGAGTGCCTCTAGTTCTCCTTGATCTATACGCTTTTCTTCATTGACTTTAAAGCGCAATCGGGTTTGACAGTGATAGGCATCCGTGATATTTTCTTGTCCCCCCAGATACTGGACGATTTTTTTTGCTAATGATTGATAATTTTCACTCATACATTCCACCCCTAAATAAATTTCAAAGAAAATCTATGTTGTATGTGCTTACCGGTATAACATACTGTTCTTTCTGCCAGCAATGTACCATTTATAGAGAGCGTTTCTAATATATTTTCCTAAAGACGAAATGGATTTCATCTTTTCATTAAAAACCGCTCTTTTTTCGAAATCCATTCCATTAAAAGACCAAACATCGCCTTGACGAAGCCACTAGAAACAATGATATAATTTACTAGATGATTGTGTTACTTTTGATTTATCGCGATCATAATAGGCTTTTTCAACGTAATGGACCCACCAACCGAAAAAGAGCGCCCCGATGATCCCGCAACAACGGATCAAACCACTGCTTCTTCCCCCAACCATTGAAGCAATCCTTACTGAATCAACGATTTGGTCTAGCCTGTTATGAACGGCTATTCTAGGTTGGATTTATAAAAAACAGGCGAAGGGAACGAAGAAACATGACAAACGCGAAACAAGCAATACCCCCAAAAACGATTTTCTTTCATGAAGAAGCTTTTCAAAAAACAGATCAAACGATCATTCGCTGGTTAGGAAACTCCGGTATTCTTCTAAACAGCCGTGGTACATGTATCATGGTCGATCCGGTCTTAGAAGGATTTGACCTGCCGTTACTGATCGATCTGCCAATCAAACCGGCGGCAGTCCCTCACTTAGATGCGGTATTGATCACCCATTCAGATAATGATCACTACGGCATTCCGACGATTGAAAAATTAGTCCCGGTTACCGATAGCTTCCATGGACCCAAATATGTTGCCGAACTTATGCAAGAGCACTTTCAAGTTGCTGCCCAAGGTCACGAAATCTATGATTCATTCACCGTTAAAAATTTGGAGATTTCTTTAACAAAGGCGTATCACCTTTGGCAAAATGAGACGACAAAATTTGACCGTGTCTTCCAAATTGAGGACTATTGCGGCTTTTGGATCGATACTCCGGATGGTTCCTTGTGGATTCCTGGCGATTCTCGTCTTTTACCAGAACAATTAGAGATGCCTCAACCAGATGCGATCTTATTTGACTTTAACGACAACGCTTGGCATATCGGCTTTGAGAACGCCGTGAAACTGGCAAATACCTATCCTCATGCTGAATTGATCCTCTCCCATTGGGGAACAGTGGATGCTCCGCATATCGATGCTTTTAATGGGGACCCTGAAGCTTTGTACGATCGGATCGTCAATCCGAAACGGATTCGTCTAGTTGCTGCCGGTGAGCCGATCGAATTGAAATCAACCACTTCCAACAATTTAGAATAGGAAAAAAGGACTACACCGTTTTTGGTGTGGTCCTTTTATTCTTCTGCCATCTCTTTAAACGTCGTTCTTCGACTCGTTTCTAAATAACGAGCGTTGCTGATTTTCATTTGGATATTCTCCTGATAATCGAGGGAAAAAATCTGAGCAAACAAAACCGTCAAAAGGAATTGAATCGATTCTTCTGTGGAAAAATTTCCGATTTTAGAATATAGTTTTTCTCGGCTAGCAATCGTCAAGACGATCGTCGAATAGTCCCGCAAATAGTTGTCCCCACCACTCGTAAGACTGATAATTGGCACACCATTTTTCAGCAATGTTTTCACATTTTTCATAGGATAGGTCTCTGAATTATTGCCAGAATAAGAGATAAGAATGGCACAATCCTGCGGGGTCAGCGTTTGGGAAATCAAGCCCGCTTCGTCCGTATCCGCAACAAAGGCTTTTTTATGAATCGTGTTTAAGTTGCGTTTAAACAGCTGCCCGAAATACGAATTTGGACTACGCCCATAGATGACAACGTTTTGAGCGCCATTGATTAGTCGAGCGGCTTGATTCAGGTCTTTTACCGTCATAAGTGCCGCTGTTTCTTTAATCGTCTGCATGCGCAAGTTCGCCAAGTTTTCAATGATTTCTAATGTGTCTGCCGCCTCACCAAAAGGGATATTCACATCGATCGTTGCTGAGCCATCATCAAAGTGTGCCAGTTCATGCACGAAGGCATACACAAATTCTTTCCAACCGGAAAAGCCAAAATATTTTGCAAAACGGACTAACGTCGGCTTTGAGGTATGGGTCAGTTTTGCGATTTCTTCCATAGTATACTCACTGACTTTTTCCCGATTGCCTAGTAAAAAATCACCGATCGTCCTTCTTGCATCATTTTGTTTAAACGCTGCTTCTTCAATTTTTTGAAAAAGATACATCTGGTTCTCCCTTCTGATTGCTGCTGTTAGTTTTACACGTCCCATTCATTCACGTTTCTTTCTATCTAAAAGCACTGAAAGTGATGAATTGAAGACAGAAAAGCGTGGAGCACGCCAGCGTATGCCTACCCTCGTTCAAAATACAAAAAGAATTTATTTCCCAAAAGGGCGATCATACCAATCAGACATAGCATGCCCCCTGATAAGATCATCTGCATCCCTGCTGTTTCATTGCCGCTGACTAGTATCAGCAAGCGTGATGCATAGGGTGCGAGCGTGACCCCTAAATTGTAAGCAACGATCGAGACGATCGTGCCAAACTTAGCTTCTGCTTCACCACCAGTCGTCAGCAAGTGGGTGAAAAAAGGCATGATGCTGCGAAAGGCAAAGCCTAATAATAAAGAACAACCCAAGAGTAGCCCCACTGTCTGCAATGGATAAGTCAAATAGATGCTGCTTCCTGCAAGCAATGCCGCAATGGGCAGCAACCAGCGATGTAGGCGACTGTATATCAAGCCAAAGGCATTGCCGGCGATAAATGCTCCCGTCGCAATGGCGGCAATCATGTTACTGCCTTCAGTGGCGTCCCCGATTCCTTTTTCCAATAACAATGGTGTGATCTGTAAATTGTAATTAATAAATAAGACAACGATTAGAAACAAGAGCACACCCAGAACGAATGATCGCGGTTTCCGTTCTTTTGAAACCGTGACGTTCGCCAATAACGTCTCATTAGTCACAGCCTGTGTTTCGTTTGGAATAAACAGCTGGACAAAGAAGAGACTGATCAGGGCAAAGCCATAAACCAAGAAGGACATTTCCCAACTGATTTTCACTAGCTGCCCAACCAGCAAAGTCATAAAGATACCACCTAAACCACCGACGGCACTTTCTAATCCAAGAGCTTTGGCTTTCTTTTGCGGCTCATTTTGAAACAGCAAACTAATCATTTGAATCGCCAAACGATTGAATAAGCCGATCCCGAAGCCAAGAATCCCTCGAGAAAGAAACAAGACGGGAAAGCTCCCCTGATACCATGCCGGCAGCGTGCCAAAAACCGCCACAATGACCAAGCCGGTGACCATCGTGTATTTTTTGCCGATCCTTTTTTCGATCATGCTGGTAGTAAAAATCCCCAGTAAAAGAAACAATGATGGAATCGTGGTCAGTAACCCAATGTAGACCGCATCAACTTCTGGAAAGCTTGCCGCAATCGCTGGGACATTGGCAGAAATCGCCGGTGCCGAATAGACAACCATTGCCACCGACAGCAGTGCCAACAACTTCATAGAAAAAAATTTCATAAATACCCCTTTCCTTAAAAACACCTTTTCTTCCTTGTCTCTGAACACAATAGTCCAAGATGACAAAGTGATCCTTTCACTACCTTATTATTCGCCAGATTGTCCTCGTTGACCAATGCTTAACGCGCTTGGGCTTTATGCTTGAAAAGCATTGGTCTTCTGTATTTTACTAGGTTTCTATGGCGATTGCTGGAACTCATTTATGTTTGTCTAAAAAAAGAAACCTTGCAGTATGTTTTCTGCAAGGTTTCCTTCTTTTCATAAATCGACTGTAACTACTCAGAATGCTTTAGTGAATTGATTGCTGTAACTGTTCCATAACGTCTTTCGTAATTGTCTCAACGGTGATACCAAGTTCAGATAAAACGTCCGCTGCCCGGTAATTATCATAAAATTTCTTTTCTAAGCCATAGTTTTTGACGACAATCTCACGATCACCCAGGTAGCTGGCAATCATTTGTCCATAGCCACCCTCTCGTATGCCATCTTCCAACGTGACAACGAGTTTGTGTGATCGTGCCACAGCATCCAACAACTCTTTGTCGACCCCTGAAATAAACTTAGGATTGATCACCGTTGGCGTAATTCCATGTTGCATTTTCAATTGTTCTGCGATCTCTTCCGCTAGCGCATAAAAGTTCCCAACACCGACGATGGCTACCTGCGTGCCAGCTTGAGTCACTTCATTTTTTTGATCACTGTAGTCAGTAGAGACTGTCACTGCCATTTCGTTGACAGGTCCAACCGGTACCCGGATCGCAACTGGTGCGTTGGTTTGTTCCAGCGACCAATCCAACATTGCCAGATATTCTTCTTTAGAGGTTGGCGCAAGATAAATAAGGTTGGGAATATGTGCCAAAAATGGAATATCAAAAATTCCCAAATGGCTCTCGTCATTCATGCCGTGAATCGATGCACCATATACCAGAATCGTTCCAGGCAGATGATTTAAGGCCAAATCATGGGAAATTTGATCAAAACTACGTTGCATAAAGGTAGAAAAAACGGCCCAGACAGGTTTTGCTCCATTTTTTGCTAACCCAGCAACCATCGATACCGCATGTTCTTCTGCAATACCTACATCTACAAATTGTTTGCCTGCTTTTTCTCTTTGTTCCGGAGAAAAAAGCAGCATCGGTGTACCAGCGTTTACTGCCACGACTTTAGGATCTGTCGCCATTTTTTCTAATAAATAATCCGTCGTTAAGCTGTTGTATGTTACTTGATTGCCCCCAGCAGAAATATATTCGCCTGTTTCTAAACTAAAGGGACCGCCTGCATGAAACTTTTCACGATTTTCTTCCGCAAACTTGAAGCCTTTGCCTTTGATCGTATGAATGTGTAATAAAACAGGATGATCAATGTCTTTCACTTTTTCAAATAAAGCGATCAAGGCAGCGAGATCATTTCCTTCATCCAAATAGTGGTACTCAAAACCAATCGCTTTGAACAGATTGTCTGCTGCTTGCCCCTTGGTTTCCCGCAATGTCCGCAAATTCTGATACATCCCCCCATGATTTTCTGCAATCGATTGGTCATTGTCGTTGAGGATCACGATGGTATTGGTGCCTAATTCCACGATATTGTTCAAGCCTTCAAACGCTAAACCGCCTGATAGAGAACCATCGCCAATCACAGCAACGACGTTATACGTTTCATTTTTTAGGTCACGGGCTTTCGCCACACCATTTGCCAACGAAACTGAGGTGGAGGTATGACCGACCGTAAAGAGATCGTGCTCGCTTTCTTTCGGATTTGTGTAACCAGAAACCGCATCATACTGCGAAGCATCAAGAAAGGCATGGGCGCGTCCTGTCAGCATTTTATGGATATAAGTCTGATGAGACACATCAAAAATCAGCTTATCTGTGGGAGAATCAAAGACTTTATGCAACGCGATCGTCATCTCAACCATCCCCAGATTGGGGCCATTATGCCCCCCATGGTGACTGATTTTTTCCAATAAAGCAGTTCGTGCTTCTACTACCAGTTCTTGAAGTTGCCCATTGGTCAATTCTTTTAACTCTTTAGGGCTTTTGATTTTTTCTAATAACATGTACGTACCTCCTGTAGTAATGTTTGAATGATTCGTGTGTTTACTCACAAGGAAAAAGACACGAAGTCGAAATGAGTAGATCGTTCTCTGGAATAAAAAAATGCGGCAATCGGAGCTAGACGCTCTTTTTAGAATTCCTGTTAAACCGAGAAATAGCAAGTTATCCTAAAGGGGAATCGTGATTTTTCTGAGTTTCAACAATCGCTGCTCATTTCTTCTATCTAAAAAGATACCACCTAGAGTTGACTTTAGGTCAAGCACTTTTTGTGAATTTATTCTATTTTGATCCTAACATTACGGCACGCCGCCATAATGATATAAAAAAAGATAAGAAGCGCTTGCTTCTTATCTCGGGTTTTACTTGTTCAATGGTCATTCTTAAGAAACCTAAATTTTTTCATTGACCACTTATTCTTCTTTCTCTAAGCCAACAAGCACTCGCTGTTTACGATTCGATTCTTCTGCAACAAAGTTTAAAACTGTTTTCAGTTCGCTAGGCGTTGCCTTTTTCTGTAAGATCGAGAAGTTTCGATGATATTTTATCATGATTGTTTCTACTTTTTCTTTCTCAGTCATTGAGCTTCTCCTCCAATTCTTCCTTTGTGTATGTTAATGGCAAAGCGAACGATACATTGTCAACTGCCATCAACGTATGAGAATGGCGATTTTGAAAATCTTTTATAAAAATATTAACGGTCACATTTTCTTTATACAATTCCTTCATTTTAATCAAGTTATATCTTGATTGAAAAAAAGCATTTATAAAATGTTCTTTAGGAACAAAGCGTCCTTCTATTTTTTCACGTTGCTTCGTATAATTCCAAGCAATAAAAGGATCTTGATAGATATAATAGATAAGCACATCATAATTCTTTTTTAAGCATCGCGCAATATTTTGATCAGCTTTTTTAGTGGGTAAAGCAAGAATCATTTATTGCGAGAAGTAAGATGGCAAAAATTTCTGTTAATGAACTATACGCAAAAAAACAGACTACATTCGTCATGCAGTCTGCTTTCCAACTTTTTCTTAATTTAGTGTTTGTCCCACTGTTTTCCGAAAGATTGTTGTTGTGATTCGACATGTCCTCGATGGCCATATACAGGTATTTGATTCAATTGGTTTTCAATTACTTGAAACTCGGTATCTGTAAGCTGTACATCCCAAGCAGCTAGATTTTCCAAAATCCTGCCTCGATTTTTTGATCCAGGAATCGGCACTGCATTCGGGTACTTGTGAAGCATCCACGCCAATGAAATTTGGGCATTTGTCGCCTGCTTTGCTTGAGCGACTTCTGCTAGCATATTTAAAATCGGTTGATTGGCTACGAGGTTTTCTTTAGCCAGCTGAGGGACGAATTTGCGAACATCATCCCCTTCAAAGGATGTATCTGGTGTGACTTTTCCAGATAAAAACCCACTAGCGATTGGTGAAAAAGGAACGACGGCGATCTCGTTCTCAAGACAATAGGGGAAAATCTCTCGCTCACAATCACGCTCAACCATTGAATAGAGATTTTGCACAGCACCAACGGGGGTAATCCCATGTGCTTTAGCAAGTGTCTCCACGGAAACTTGTGAGAGTCCCCATTCTCTGATCATACCTTCTTTGATCAATCGTCCCATCACCTCAGCTATTTCTTCTATAGAAATCTGTTCATTGATTCGATGAAGATAATAGAGATCAATATAATCGGTGCGCAGTTTTTCCATTGAAGCAACCAAATGGTTACGGATGGCTGTGTAAAGAGTTGTGCTTTCATTCACTTCTTTTTCGTCGAGATGATACTTGGTGGCAAGAACAACTTTGTTTCGAAAAGGCGACAGTGCTTTACCCACCAACTCCTCATTATGTCCAGAATAAAACATTTCTTTTCCATAAGCTTCTGCTGTATCAAAAAATGTACAGCCAAATTCGTAAGCTTTGCGAATAGATGCAATACTCTCTTTTTCTTCTGGCACCTTTCCATATCCGTGAGAAAACCCCATACACCCCATTCCGATTGGCGAAACTGCTAAACTTCTGATTTTTCTATTCTTCATATTATAATTCCCTCCTCCATCGATACTTTGTGTGCTCGCTAAGCTAGCTAAACTTTAGCATCTTCGAGTCACTCGAAGTCAAGGAGTTTCTAACAATCATTTTTCTTCCACCTTTTTTCTTTTTGAGGCTCTCAAATAGGAAGCTACTTTTCTCCACAAAATTATCTGTGCTATAATACGCGATATAAAAATAAAATGATCTACAACAGTTTTTACTAATACGTTCAAACGACTTGCTTGACTACAGCAAATTATGAAAGGCGTGACCAACATTTACTCTATCAAAGAAGCAGCCACGATCACTGAATTGTCTGAACACACGATTCGCTATTATACCGATATGGGTTTGGTTCCTAGTTTGATCAGGGACAAAAACAACAGACGGGTTTTTAATCAGACTTCCATCAATTGGTTAACTGGTATCAAGAATTTGCGCGAAACAGGCATGTCTTTAGAAGCCATTAAGCATTATATTTCGCTTTGCCTCCTTGGCGATTCGACGATCAAAGAAAGAGCCTACATCATTCAATCGCAAAAAGAAAAAGCGCTCGTTAAACTTACAGAAGCGCAAAAACGAGTCGCTTATTTAGAAAAGAAAAGCAATACCTATCAAGAGCTCATCAACCAGAAAACAGCTTCTAACGATCCATTGAATCCGGCAACTTGGGAGGAGGAAGCAGTATTGCGGAATAGAACTTGAATGAAGATATTTTACCAATGATTTGGATCAATAGACACTTAATTTTTTGATGATTATATTCGTATAGTGCTGAAATAGACTATTCATTACTAAAAAACTGCCATTAAACAGGATTCATTCCCTGCTTAATGGCAGTTTGCTTATTTCCGATACATCTTCAATTCCAAGAACAAATCGTTATAGATGCCAAGATACTCAGCACCTAAGTTTTCATAGACTTCGAGGTGTTCCATCAATTCATCGGATGGATAGAACTGTTCGTCTTCGGTGATCTCGTCAGGCAGTAATGCCATGGCTTCTTGGTTAGGTGTGGAATAGCCGATGTACTCTGCGTTTTGTGCAGCATTCTCGGGTTCTAGCATAAAGTTCAAGAAGGCGTAAGCACCGGCTTCGTTTTGTGAAGTCTTAGGAATGACCATATTATCAAACCACAAGTTGGAGCCTTCCGAAGGGATCACATAATGAATGTGTTCATTTTCGTACATCATGTCGGCTGCTTCCCCAGAAAATGTGACCGCAACCGATGCTTCTTCATTGGCCATGTACATCTTGATTTCATCTGCGACGATGGCTTTGATATTTGGGGTCATGGTCCGCAACTTATTGAATGCCTCTTGCAGTTGATCATCGTCTTTGCTGTTAAGAGAATAGCCTAAGCTGTCCAAACCTAATCCCATTACTTCACGCGCGCCATCGATCAGCATGATGCTGTTTGCTAATTCGGGTTTCCAAAGATCGTCCCATTGGGTGATCTCACCTTCATCAAAGAATTTATCGTTATAGACGATCCCCAGTGTTCCCCAGAAATAAGGGATCGAATATTGATTGCCCGGATCAAAACTCAGGTCTAAAAAGCGAGGGTCGATATTGTCTAGCCCTTTGATTTTGCTGTGATCCAATGGTTTTAAAAGATTTTGTTCCATCATTTTCTCAATCATGTATTCACTCGGTATGGCGATGTCATAGGACGTACCGCCTTGTTGGATCTTCGTGAACATCGCTTCATTTGAGTCAAAGGTTTCATAATTGACTTTGTAGCCAGTCTCTTCTTCAAACTTACTGATCAAATCAGGGTCGATGTAGTCGCCCCAGTTGTAGATGTTGACGACCTCAGCACCTGCCATACCAGAGGTGCGTTCCAATTCACGGACACCAAAGAGCAAGATCAGGACGATCGCAACAATACCGATAATCAGAGATTGTAGTCGTTTCATCGCAGATTTGCCACCTCCACACGGCGGTTTTTACGTAATTTCTTCGCGCCGTTTTCTTTACTGATAAAGTAATAGCCTACCACCAGAATCATGGAGAATAAGAAGACAAGTGTGCTTAATGCATTGATTTCTAAACTGATTCCTTGACGTGCTCTAGAATAGATCTCTACTGATAAGGTACTAAAGCCATTGCCCGTCACAAAGAATGTCACGGCAAAATCATCAAGTGAATAAGTAAAGGCCATGAAATAGCCGGCGATGATGCCCGGTGTCAAGAAAGGCAAAATGATATTTTTGATGACTTGAAAATTATTCGCGCCTAAATCACGGGCAGCATCGATCATTGAATCGTTCATCTCTTGCAATTTCGGCAAGACCATCAATACCACGATCGGGATACTAAAGGCGATATGCGAAAGCAATACGCTGAAAAAGCCTAAGCTAAACCCACGGAACAAGTTGCCGATCATCGTAAAGAAAATCAAGAAGCTGGCACCAATGATGACATCTGGTGAAACCAGCAAAATATTATTTAAACTCAACAAGGCCGTTCTCGTTCGGCGCTTGCGGGTATAGTAGATGCCCATCGCACCAAATGTGCCAATGATCGTTGCCAGTAATGCTGATAAAAATGCTAGCATAAAGGTGTTCAACACGATGATCATCAAGCGGGTATCTTGAAAGACGGATTGGTAATGTTCAAAAGTGAAACCCGTAAAAGCATTCATGGTGCCTCCTTCATTGAAGGAATAGAAAATCAAATAAAAGATCGGCACGTACAAAAGAATAAAGACGACGATCAGATAAAGATTCGACCAGCGAAATTTTTTCATTTACGTTGCCCTCCTTTTTTCTTTTCTCCCGTAAACAACATCACGAGGAACATGGCGATGATCAAAATGACGCCGATGGTCGAACCCATGCCCCAATTTTGGGTAACGAGAAAGTGCTGCTCGATTGCCGTACCAAGCGTGATCACGCGATTGCCCCCAATCAAACGGGTCAACATGAAGAGGGAGAGCGATGGAATGAAGACGGCTTGGACGCCGCTTTTTACCCCGTTTAACGACAGAGGGAAAATCACTCGTCGAAACGTATCATAGCTGTTTGCCCCTAAATCGCGACTGGCACTGATCAAAGAGGGATTCATTTCTTCTAAGGCATTAAAAATCGGCATGATCATAAAGGGCAGTTCGATATAGACGGCAACCGTCAAAAAGCTAAAGTCGGTAAACAAAATCTGCTTTGGTCCAACACCCATGATTTCTAGAAAATTGTTGACACTACCGTGAATGCCGAAGATGCCAATAAACGCGTAGGCTTTTAACAATAAGTTGACCCACGTTGGTAAGATGATCAACAGCAGCCACAAATCTTTGTGACGCAGCTTAGTTAAGAAATAGGCTGTCGGGTAGCTGATCACTAAGGTAATCAAGGTGATCAAAAAGGCATACCAAACCGAGTTTAAGGTCATGATCAAATATTTGCCAGAACCTAAGTAGCTTTGATAATTGACCAGCGAAAAGTTGCCGTTCATATCAAAAAAGGATTGGTAGATGATCAATAAGACTGGTGCAATAACAAATAGCAATAACCAAAAGACATAGGGTATCGCATAAAAACGACGCATTTTCGTCATTTGCTTTCCCTCCTAATCTTCGTAGCTCTCTAAACGAGCATCAAAATCTTCTTCGGACTCATTGAAACGCATGACGTGGATGTCTTCTGGTTCAAAGGAAAGCCCAATCTTGCTTCCTTCAGTGGCTTTTCTTGTAGAGTGAACCATCCATTCGTTGCCTTGTTCGTCGTAACAAATGATTTCGTAATGCACGCCTCGGAACAATTGCGTGTCTACTTCAACGACCAGCTTGCCTTTTTCCGCCGTCGTCAAATTCAAATCTTCCGGACGGATCACGATCTCAACGGCTTCATTCGGCCGCATCCCGCCATCGACACATTCAAATTGCTTGCCGACAAACTCCACTAAGTTGTCTTCGATCATCGTGCCTGTGACGATGTTGCTTTCACCGACAAAATCCGCCACGAAATGGTTGATTGGTTCATCGTAGATATCCACTGGTGTTCCGCTTTGGACGATCTTCCCTTTGTTCATGACGAAAATCTCATCACTCATGGCCAACGCTTCTTCTTGGTCATGGGTGACAAAAATAAAGGTGATGCCTAGTCGCTGCTGCAATTCCCGCAGCTCGTATTGCATGTCAGTTCGCAATTTCAAGTCCAATGCGGACAATGGTTCATCAAGAAGCAATACTTTGGGTTCATTGACGATCGCTCGTGCGATTGCGACCCGTTGGCGTTGACCTCCTGACATTTCGCTGATTTCACGATTCTCATAACCAGGAAGTTGTACTAACCGTAACGCTTCTAAGACTTTTTTATTCACTTCATCTTTTGGTAATTTTTTGATTCGCAGACCAAATGCCACATTTTCAAAAACGTTCATATGTGGGAATAAGGCATAATCTTGAAAGACAGTATTCACTTGCCGTTGATTGGCAGGAACGTCATTAATTCTTTGTCCATCAAAATAAACGTCGCCTTCTGTTGCGTCCGAAAAACCCGCAATGATGCGTAAAATAGTTGTTTTTCCACAACCTGAAGGACCTAACAATGTATAAAAGCGACCTTCTTCAATATCAAAACTCACTTTTTTCAAAACTGTTTCATCATCATCAAATCGCTTCACCACATTGTTGAATGAAATTATTGTTTTTCCCACACTCTTTCCTCCTGTACTATAAATAAGAATCCGTCACGACTACGAGCACACGGCTTTTTTTGCCGGCGATATTTTTTAATTGATGCGGCTCAGTCGCCTGATAATAGATCGATTGGCCTTTACGAGCCTTGTACTGCGTTTCTCCTAACGACAACGCCACACTGCCCTCTAAGACATAGATAAATGTTTCTGCTAACGATGGTTCAAAGGTCTTGTATTCGCCGGCTTTATCAAAAGTCAGCAAGACTGGCTCCATTTCTTTTTCATTGGAATCGGGAATCAGCCATTTCAATTCATAGCCATTTTCTTCATCATAATAAAGCGTACTGTCTTCTTCGCGATAAACCACTTGATGCTGCGCATTTTCTTCTCGGAAAAATTCCTCTGGTGTCACGCCTAAAACTTCTAAGATCGTAAAAAAAGTTTCCATAGAAGGCGAACTCAAATCACGTTCCAACTGTGAGATATAGCCTTTCGTCAAATCGGTCCGCTCGCCTAATTCTTCTTGGGTCAAATTCTTTTGAACGCGCAAATTGCGCAGCTTCTCGCCAATCTCCATGTTCATTCCCCCTTTTATTGACACAACTGCAAGTAAAAAAGTTTGCTATAAGTAAACTTCATGTTTAATTTCACTTTTTCTAGTATACAAATAATTGCAAAAAACACAAGCCTTTTTTCTTCATTTCTTTGAATTCTTTTCTCCCTAATCAAAAAAAGGAGTGATGCTAAATGCTTGTGCTATAAAGGAAACGATTGGCGGTCCCGTCATTTTCGCTTTTCACAGGTTTAAAAGAACATCTTCTATTTTAACGAAGAAAAGGTAGATTTAATAATGATCTGTTTTTACTGATTTTTTGATAAGAAGCCCTGCCTTTTCTTGCTTCACTGGTTAAAAAAATAAAACTTATGGTATTATGAGTACAAACCATCAAAGGAGTGTCTGAAATGACGAATTTCTCTACCTTTCGTGTCATGAATGAACCAAATTTTACTGCTTCACTCACAACTGCAACCCTTGACGAGCTGCCAGCAGGCGATGTGCTTGTCCGTGTTGATTACTCAGATGTTAATTACAAAGATGCCTTGGCAGCAAATGAAAATGGCGGCGTGATTCGCACGTATCCGATGACGCCGGGAATCGATTTAGCAGGGGAAGTCGTGGACAGTCAGTCTGCTGATTTTGCCCCAGGCGATCAAGTTTTAGTGACTGGCTATGGCTTAGGGGTTTCTCACCCAGGCGGTTACAGTCAATTTCAACAGGTCCCGGCCGAGTGGCTCGTAAAACGTTCTGCTGGTTTTTCAGCGAAAGACAGTATGACCTATGGCACGGCTGGGTTCACAGCAGCTTTAGCGGTGCAAGAATTAGAGCAGCTGCACTTAGCAAAAGACGCTGCGATTTTGGTGACAGGTGCGAGCGGTGGCGTCGGCAGTGTCAGCATTGCCTTATTGAAAAAACTGGGCTATACAAATATAGTGGCGCTATCTCGTAAAACCGATGCGCAATGGTTGTTAGACCTAGGCGCAGCAAAAATCATCCGTCCGGATGAAGTGGTACCCGAAAAGGTCAAACCATTAGCAAAACAATCGTTTGCAGCGGTCATCGATACTGTTGGCGGTCCATTGCTTGCGGCAGTGCTTCCGCAAATCGCTTATGGGGGCGGTGCCTTCTTATGCGGCAATGCTGGTGGGATCAAAATCGAAACGACTGTCTTACCCTTTATTTTGCGTGGGATTCGCGTAATTGGGATCGATTCAGTCAATGTTTCCCATGAGATCCGCACGGCATTATGGGAGAAATTAGCGGGTGAGTGGAATGTGATCGATCAGCTTTACACGAAAGCCATCACTTTGGAAGACTTACCAGAAACGTTGGCAGCTTTATTAGCTGGCACGCACCAAGGACGGACGATCGTTGAGGTGTCACAAGGGCAATGAGAATTTTGATTACGGCTGGCGGTACTTCCGAAAAAATCGATGATGTCCGTGCAATCACGAATCATTCCACGGGTTCACTTGGTCAAGCGATTGCCAATGAATGGCTGCGGTACCCTGAGGTGACCATCGATTACGTTACGACGAAAACTGCCAAGCAACCGCCTACCGATCCACGAGTTACCTGTCATTTCATTGAAGGGACCACGGACTTGTTGGGGCAATTGACCGATTTATTGACGACCCATTCGTATGCTGCCGTGATCCACAGTATGGCAGTTAGTGATTTTACCCCTGCTGCTCATTTTTCAGAAGCAGCCTTTTATGAAGCAATCAACGATGCCCTACCGACTTATGACAACCAGGTCACTCCGGCATTGATGGCACACGTGCTCGCACAATCTGAAGCAACGGCAGGCAAAGTTTCTTCCAATACGGATCATTTGTTTTTAGTGTTGAAGAAAACCCCGAAAGTGATCCAAACCATCAAAGCATTACAGCCGACAACCTTATTAGTCGGATTCAAATTATTAGTAGCCGTAGCGGAAGACGAGTTGTTCGCTGTCGCACGAAAAAGTTTGCTGGCTAGCCAAGCGGATTATGTGTTGGCCAACGACTTGACGCAAATTTCAGGAAATCAGCATGTTGGCCACCTTTTGACACAAGAAGGACAAATCGGGACTGGTCGCACAAAAGCTGAGATCGCAACCTTGATCGTTGACACATTACGCAATGACCTGCGTGCTTAGCTAGATGTTTTTTTAGAAAAGGAGAAAGAATCATGAAACAAAAACACGTTCTGCTTGGCGTCAGCGGCAGTATCTCTGCATACAAAGCAGCCGACCTGACCAATGAATTAACCAAAAAGGGCTATGCAGTGGATGTCTTAATGACTCAAAATAGCACACAATTTATTACGCCTTTGACGTTACAGTCATTATCCAAACGCCCGATCCATGTGGATGTTATGCAAGAGCGCCAACCAGATCGGATCAATCATATTGAACTAGCCAAACAAGCCGATCTTTTCTTGCTCGCCCCAGCCAGTGCTAACAGTATTGGCAAGCTGGCGCATGGGTTAGCCGATGATTTGATCTCAACAGTTGCCTTAGCGTTGCCGTTATCCGTGCCCCGCTTGATTGCACCAGCCATGAATACCGTCATGTACGAAAACCCGATTGTTCAAAGAAATTTGGGGATTTTGAAAGAAGTCGGCTTCCAAGAGATTGAACCCCGTGAAGCGTTACTGGCTTGCGGTGATTTCGGCAGAGGCGCATTAGCAGCAACAGAAACGATTCTCGAAAAAGCATTGACTGCTTTGGAAGTACGGAGTGTCTAACAATGAAAAAAATATCAACTTTTGAACTTGTCTTAACAGCTTTCTTTTTAGGAATCTTGATTCTTTTAGCATCGGTACCCTTTCTTGGATTTATTCCCTTAGGACCAATCAATGCGACAACGATGCACATTCCTGTCATCATTGCTTCCATTGTATTGGGCCCTCGGATCGGCGGCTTTTTAGGCGGTGCCTTTGGGATCATCAGTATGGTACGTTCGACGTGGATCATCACCCCGCTTTCTTTTGTCTTCTCTCCTTTCGTACCGATTTATGGGAGTGATCAAGGAAGTTGGAAAGCGATCCTCGTAGCGCTGATTCCCCGTATTTTGATTGGTGTCGTTCCTTACTTTGTTTATAAGGGCTGTCAAAAAATCTGGAAAAACAAACAGCAAAGTCTTTCGCTACTAATTGCTGGTGTTGCCGGAGGTTTGACGAATACGATTCTGGTAATGAACTTGATCTACTTCTTGTTCCAGCAAGAATATGCGGAGGTTGTGGGGAAAGCTGGCAATGCTGTTTATGCAGCGATTTTGGGTGTGATCTTCGCCCAAGGTGTACCTGAAGCCATTGTAGCGGGAATCGCCACGATGGCAGTTGGAACCGTCCTTTTGCGCTTAGTCATGAACCGCAAAAAAAATCGTATCTAAAAAAATAGCGACCGCCTAAAGTTAGCTTTTTGGCTAACTTAGGCGGTCGCTTCCCTTTTGAGTGACTCATAAACTTTGTGTCATCTGGAGTGCTTCGACAAGCTCTTGATACTGCTCTTGGGTCAAATACTCTTCATAAAATGTCAGATAATCATCGATATCTGCTTGGGTCAAATAAGGCAGCTCTTGCTTGATTTGCAGTAGCAGTTCCTCGAACTCCTCATCCGTCAGCATATAAGAAGACCAATCATCGGCTTCATCATAGCTATCCCAGTACTCATCATCATAATCATTCTCATACCCATCGTCATAGCTGTCATCCCAGCCATAATCATAGGGAGAAAACAATTCTTCTGGGTCAATCAATTCTTCCGCTGTGGGGATCGCAACGGCTGTATCACTTTTCTTTCCTGTAAAAGTCACCGTAGCTCCGATAGTCGTTTGCAGCTCATCCGCTTGCACGAAGTGAAAAGCCATTTTCTGCTGATTTGTTTTCGTATTGACGGTCATAGCTAAGTCAAACTGCTCGACTTCTTCCAGCATCGTTTCTAATTCGGCGACTTGCTTTTGATCGGCACCGTGTTCTTGGGCATAGGTTGCATAATCTGCCAATTCTTCTTTGGTAAACGTATGGCTGATCGTATCTCCATCTCTTTTGAAAGCATCCGGTTCGAAGGTTTTCAAATAGTCTGCAAATGTCTCATTATGAAAAAGACTGTTCATGGTAAAGAGGTTTTCAGGCGCTTTTTCTGCTTCGGTCGTCCCCTCGCCGTCCTCTGCAAAAGTTCCTTCGCCAAAGTAAGAATCTAAGGTTTCTTGATCGATGCGCAGGTATTTGCCTTCATATTCCGCAGCGTCTGGTTTTGTCCCATAACTGTCACTACCAAATGCGCTGATATACCCTTGCAGTGTTTCATAGATTTCAGCTGACACATACGCTTCTTGTTTTTCAGGATCGACGATCAGCTTGATCGGCAGCTCCTGCCCCCCATAAGCGACTGCCAGATTGAGTAAAATCGCTTTGGTTTCCTTGTCTTGGACGAAGTCCCCTTTAAATGACGAGCCGACTAACTGTGACATCAACATAGAGGCATACCTATCGGCTTCTTGACCGTATTCGCTGCTGTTGCCTATCTCAAAGGTATCGATCGTCGCTTGGAATTCACCAGCATTCGTTGCTTGCTGATTCGTTAACTGTTCGGCAAACTGTTCTTGCGGTAATTTCGTACAACCACCGAAAAGAAAGGCGAACCCAACAAACAAAATGACGCATCCCCACTTTTTCATCCTGCTCACTCCTTTTCGTTTATTGTACCGAAGACTGCGAAAGCTTACAATCATAAGCTCTTTTTATTAGCTCTCATGAAAAAAAGATTGCCCCGCGGGACAATCTTTTCGCTAATCTATTCTTCGCCGATGATTCGGACTTCTGTTTCTAAGGTGACATCAAAAGTTTCTTTGATGACTTGTTGGATATGAGCGATCAGTTCAACGTAATCCGTGGCTGTTGCTTGATCGACATTCACGATAAAGCCCGCATGTTTTTCCGAAATTTGGGCACCGCCCCATTTCAATCCTTGTAAGCCTGCATCTTGGATCAGCTTGCCGGTAAAATGACCGACTGGGCGTTTGAAGACACTCCCACAAGAGGGGTATTCTAGCGGTTGCTTCAATTGCCGCAATTCTGTCAGTTCATCCATTCGCTTTTTGATTTGCTCTTGATCGCCTTTTGCTAGATCAAAGCGACTGCTCAAAATGATCATCTTTTGCTCTTGCAATTTGCTATGCCGATAAGCAAATTCCATTTCTTCCTTGGTATATGTCACGATTTGACCATCAGCCAGCAAAACGTCGCAGGACGCAAAGACATCTTGGATCTCGCCATCATAAGCGCCAGCATTCATAAAGACGGCACCGCCGACACTGCCAGGAATCCCGCAGGCAAATTCAAAACCAGTCAAGGATTCATGCAAAGCGACATAGGTGGTATCGATCAACTTTGCTCCAGCATCGACGATCAAAGAAGTGCCGTCTACCACGATTTGGTTCATTTCCGACAGCATGATCACCACGCCGCGAATACCACCATCACGGACGATCAAGTTGCTGGCGTTTCCTAAGACGATCCAAGGAATCGCTTGTTCTCGGCAATAATCAAGCAGCTGTTTAGCCTCTTCTGCTGTTTTGGGAAAAGCCAAAATGTCTGCCGGTCCACCAGTTTTTGTATACGTATAGTTCAATAAGGGTTCATCTTTTAATAAGGCAATTTCAGGGAATTGCGCAATCATCAAGTCTTTATTCACGAGAAGGTTTCCTTTCACAATAAACATCTCACTTATTTTAGCATGTTCAAGGAAAAGTTGCTACCTCTGGTGAATCAAAGAAAAGCTTAATAATCGAATGACCTGATTAATAAAGAGTAAGCTTCAAAAAAAGTGTTTTGTTATTTCAGATAATCGTTCTTTCATCTCCGTAGTGACTTTATCGACTACTTCTAAGTTGCTGTGATGCAAGAGGTCCACACTGCGAATATGCTGACAAAGAATCGTCCCTTGAACTTTACTCTTTTGTGTTTCGGTAACTGTTTGAAACGCATTCGATCGAGCGAATTTTTCTTCTACATATTTTTTTGAGCTACTGATTGGCATCACTAAGACGGTATTGAAACTCTTGTTATAATAATCATTACTAACCACCACACACGGTCTTTTTTTTGCCATTTCATTTCCTTTGGTGGGATTTAAGTCAATAAAAAGAATATCTCCTTGTCTTACCATTCAATATTCTCCTCACCTAAATCTTCTCCAAAAAACATCTCACCTGTATCAAATTTCCCCGTTTCTTCTACGATCGCTAATTCTTGTTTCCAAAAATCTTCAAAGGAAGGTGCTGCTTTTTCGCCTGTTACCTTGATCTCGCCTTCTGGAGTAAATTCAAAAATTACCCGCTGATTCTCTTTTAAGCCTAACTTTTGCCGCACACTTTTTGGAATAGTTATTTGATTTTTCGAAGTCATTTTCGCTGAAACTTGCGCTTTGATCGTCATGTGAACTGCCCCCTTTTCAAAACGATTGTAACATAAAACGTAAGGAAAAGTAAGGATTTATTAATCCTTTTTCGTACCACAAACGAATTTTCTCTAGCATCCAAATTTAATCCTCATTCTTCCTCCTTGTTTTCCTTATTCCGCTCACTTGCTTTGCGCTTCTGGCTTTTTTAGGTAAAATGGGAGGCGTAGTGGAAAATAAGGAGGAGTCTCAATGAAATTTATTTCTTGGAATGTCAATGGTTTACGGGCCATCGTTAAAAAAAATTTTTCTGAAGTGTTTGAAGCCCTCGATGCTGATTTCTTTTGTTTACAAGAAACAAAGCTGCAAGAAGGTCAGATTGAATTGGATTTACCAGGCTATCATCAATACTGGAATTATGCGGAGAAGAAAGGCTATTCTGGCACGGCGATTTTCGCAAAAGAACCTGCGCTATCTGTCCGTTATGGATTAGGGATCGAAGAACATGATACGGAAGGTCGCGTCATCACGCTGGAGTATCCTGAATTTTTCTTGATTACTTGCTACACACCAAATTCCCAAAATGAATTGCGCCGCTTGGATTATCGCATGACTTGGGAAGATGCCTTTTTGGCTTACTTGACTGAATTGAAACAACAAAAGTCAGTGATTCTCTGTGGTGATTTGAATGTTGCCCATAAAAATATCGATATCAAAAACTGGAAAACCAATCAAAAAAGTGCTGGGTTTACACCTGAAGAACGGGAAAAGTTTTCGACTCTTTTGGCTGCTGGCTTTACCGATACGTTCCGTTATTTCTATCCAGATGCAGAAGGCATTTATTCTTGGTGGAGCTACCGTTTCAACGCTCGCAAAAACAATGCCGGCTGGCGCATCGATTACTTTGTCGTTTCGGATAACTTAAATGAGCGCTTGCTAGATGCCAAGATCCATACAGATATCATCGGCAGTGACCATTGCCCGGTGGAACTGGATCTCAAATAACCGTAAGAAAACTTCAGTTTTTCTTAACGTTTGTTCGCTTTTCATTCTTTGATTTTGTGCTAGAATGGCAATGAGGTGAGTCTGATGAATTTTATCGCAATGGACTTTGAAACAGCAAATTATCAAAAGCATAGTGCCTGTTCCCTTGCACTAGTCATGGTACAAGATAGCAAAATCGTGGGCGAATATTACACATTGATCCAACCGGAAACGGAATTTTTTTGGAAAAACATTCAAATTCATGGCATTCGTCCAGAAGATGTGCAAGAAGCGCCTAAGTTTCCTGACGTATGGAAACAAATCCAACAATATTATCAATTAAACAGTCTGATTGTTGCGCATAATGCTGGTTTTGATACCGGCGTTTTGGCGGGGTGTCTTGACTATTATGGGTTGTCACAACCAAACTATCTTTCCTTGTGCACGGTACGAACAAGCCGCAAACTGTATCCAGAATTTACGAACCACAAATTAAATACGGTTTGTGAGCAATTGCAGATTCCTTTACTAAACCACCATGATGCCTTGGAAGATAGCCGGGCATGTGCCCAAATCTTATTGCGTCAAGAAGAAGAATTTGGCATCGATCCATTAAAAAAAATGGTTTTAGTCAAATAAATAAGAACGTGCGTCCTAAAGTCAGCATTGCGCTAGACTTTAGGACGCACGTTTTCATTTAAGGAAGGAATCATTTTAAGTTAGATCGATCCAATAATGACAGATTACAGCGCCATCTTCAGGATCAATGGCTTTTTCGGTTAGTTTACCTCCGTTATTTTCAATGACTTTGGCGGAAGCACGATTGGCTTCTTCACAGGTTACTAACACGTTTTTCAAGCCAAATTGTTTGGCCTTTACCAATGACTGTGCCAGCATTGCCGAGCCGATGCCTTGCTTTCGATGGTCTGGGTGCACCGAATACCCGATGTGTCCGCCAATTTGGCGCAAATACGCATTAAGTGTCAGACGCAGATTCAAGAGACCGACCACTTTTTGATCTTGGATAGCCAGATAGGTACGGGCGGGGACGAATCCTTCTGGTACCGTTTCTGCTGTTTTAAAATCCGCCAATCCCTCTAGCCAGTCTTTGGCTGTCGGACTTTCTACAAGTCCTGCCCCACCGTGGATGACTTCTTGATTCTTCTCAAACGCTTGCCGATACGCTTCGATTTGATCGCAGTCTGCGATCGTCGGTTCCCGAAACTCCATTTCCTTCACTCCTTTTTTATGATTCAAAAAGACGTGCCATCATCAAGACGTCAACTTTTTGCCCCTCGCGGGTTTGCACTGCTTCTTTCATGCAGCCTTCTGTTAAAAAACCAAATTTTTGATACAGATGGATCGCTCGTAGATTTCTCGCTTGGACGGTCAACTCGATGCGGGTCAATTCGCCAACTTCTACTACCCAGTCCAGTAATTCTTCAATCAGGAGCGAACCTAAACCCAAGCCCCAATAGTCTTTTAAAATCGAGATACCGATCTCCCCGACATGGGCTAATTGCCACTCTTCGTTGCCTTTGACTGATGCCATGGCGATCAATTGTTCTTGATCAAATGCCAACAACAGCAAATAGTCCTCCCGTTCATAGATAGCATCCAACTGTTCTGCCAATAGGGCTTCTGGCAACGCCAAGCCGCTTTCGTCCATTAAGAGAAAATCCGTTTCTTCTCCTAGCTGTTGACTGACTGCTAACACGGCTTTCGCATCAGCACCCGTGGCTTCTTTGATCTGTAATTGGATCTCACTCATGGGCTGCCTGCCATTTGGTTGTGATCCGTTGCAAAAAGGCGGTTGCTTTGGAGCCATATGCATGACATTTCACAAGACGTTTTTGTTCATCTGTATCATCTTTTTCCAAAATCAGTTCTAAATAATCCTCTGGCAGGGAGGCTTCTAAGAGATTGCCCCACTCGATCACACACAAGCCATCCCCTTCGAAATAATCATCCAGTCCTAAATCTTCTGCACCGTATTCCACCCGATAGACATCCATATGGTACAGGGGCATCCGCCCATTGGTATATTCACGAATGATCGTATAGGTCGGACTTTTGATCAGTTGCTCGATCCCTAACCCCAAGGCGATGCCTTTCGTCAATGTTGTTTTGCCAGCACCCAAATCGCCCGTCAATACCAGATTATCCCCTGGCTCGGCTACTTCTCCAATGATTTTTGCAAATGCTGCGGTTGCTTCTAAGTCGTTAATGGTAAACATAGTCCCCATCCTTTGATCAATCTAATTTACTAGTTGCTAGTATAGCTTGTTTTTCAAGGAATTGTAAAGAAGGAGCTTAAGGAAAATTTCCCGACGACCACTGGATCGTTGATTCATATGGACGCCACCTGCTTTGTTGCCCTCAACTTTCCAAAAGCAAAACAAAAAACTGACCCTCAAGGGATCAGTTTTTCATAAGTGCAGCGATTGGCTGCTTATTTTTCCATTAATGTTTGTGCCGCAGTAATGATTGATAATTTGTAGACATCTTCTTCATTTGAACCACGGGACAAATCAGAGATTGGTTTGTTCAACCCTTGTAAGATTGGTCCAATCGCTTCAAAGTTACCGAAACGTTGGGCGATCTTGTAGCCAATGTTTCCTGATTGTAAATCGGGGAAAACAAAGACGGTTGCTTTACCTGCTACTTCAGATTCAGGAGCTTTCAATTGCGCAACTGCTGAGATATACGCAGCATCGAATTGCAATTCTCCATCGATTTGATATTCTGGTGCCAATTCTTTGGCGATTTTTGTTGCTTCAACGACTTTATCTACTTCCGGTGCTTTCGCAGAACCTTTCGTTGAGAAGCTTAACATAGCAACTTTTGGATCGATTTCAAATAATTCAGCGGTTTTCGCTGAGTCAACAGCGATTTCTGCTAGTTCTTGTGCATTTGGGTTTACATTGATGGCACAGTCTGAGAACAAGTATTTTTCTTGGTCACGACCACGAACCATTAAGAAAGCACCACTTGTACGGCTCACACCTGGTTTTGTTTTGATGATTTGTAAAGCGGGTCTTACTGTATCACCCGTAGAATGGATCGCTCCGGAAACCATTCCTTCAGTAATGCCCATGTAAGTCAACATTGTACCGAAATAGTTGACATCTTTTAAGATTTCTTCTGCTTGTTCTTTCGTTGCTTTGCCGTTGCGGCGTTCCACAAAAGCTTCAACCATTTCATCCCAACGATCATAATTTTCAGGATCTAAAATTTCAAAGTTTGATACGTTGATTCCGCGAGCTTCTGCTGCTTTTTCAATTTCAACCGGGTTACCGATCAAAACGGGTTCAATCAATTCTTCTGAACGTAGACGGCTAGCAGCACCTAAGATACGAGGATCTGTTGCTTCTGGAAAAACGATTTTGATATGACGACGCACGATTTTAAATTTTAAACTTTCGAATAATTCCACGGGTAAAGACCTCCAGTTTTTTTATACCCTTCCATTGTACAATAACTGCGAAAAAAAGAACAGATAAAAATCCTGTATTAGTCGATTATTTTAAATATCGTTACCTTTTTCACAAAATCATCAGTTCTAAATAACACAGTTTTACAACTGTGTTATTTTTTCCGGTAACGCCCAAGAAATCGGTTCTTCCCCTAATGCCAGCAACGCTTGATTGATCTTAGAAAAAGGCTTTGAACCAAAGAATCCTCGATGTGCCGACAACGGACTTGGATGAGGCGCTGTTATAATAATATGTTTGCTGGTATCTAGTAAAGCGGCTTTCTTTTGAGCGGGTTTGCCCCAAAGCACAAAAATGACCGGTTCTTCTCGTTGATTCAATTTTTCGATAATCGTATCTGTCAGCTGCTCCCAGCCATGCCCGTGATGTGAATAGGCTTGTCCCTCACGTACCGTCAATACGGTATTCAACAATAAGACCCCTTGCTGCGCCCATGGCACAAGATAGCCATGGGACACAGGTGCAATCCCTAAGTCATCGGCTAATTCCTTGTAAATATTGCGTAAGGAAGGCGGTATTTTGACCCCCGGCTGCACGGAAAACGACAGTCCGTGGGCTTGGTGAGGGCCATGATAAGGATCTTGACCTAAGATGACAACTTTTACGTCATGGTATGGTGTCAGTTTAAGTGCTTCATAAATATGGTCCATCGCTGGATGGATCTTTTGCTGGGCATATTCTTGTTTCAAGAAAGCCCGTAGTTGTTGGTAATAGGGTTGCTCAAATGATTCTTGCAATTGCTCTTGCCAATCATTGTCCAATAGTCGTTTCATGGCGAATCTCCTTTGTTTTCTTCTAGGATAACAAATCCCGCCCATTAGAAACAAGAATTACTCTTCGAAAGAAAAAAAATCCGTGATTTATGGTACACTATTTGTAGAAACGATTAAGAAAGGACGCTGACAATGATCAAATTAATTGCTTCTGATATGGATGGTACGCTTTTAAATGCCAGTATGCAGATTTCAGAAGAAAATATCCAAGCAATCAAATATGCCCAATCCAAAGGAATCGAATTTATGGTCGCAACTGGCCGTAACCGTAAAGAGGCATTGCCACCGCTGCAAGAAGCCGGAATCGACTGTGCAATGATCACTTTGAATGGGGCCCAAGTCTATGACGAAACGGGTAATTCATTATTTACTGTGCCGATCAGCCATGAACAAACTCGTTCGTTGATCGACCTACTAAAAGAAAACGACATCTATTTTGAGATCTCAACGAGCAATGGGATCTATTCGGAAAGTCAGACACGTCGGATCGAAAATTTTGCGATCCATACGGCAGAAGCAATGCCCCATTTAACCCATAAGATGGCGATTGCTATGACAGCAGCCCGTTTAGAATTTTTACCGATCAATTATGTCGATGATTTCAGTGAGTTGTTTTCGATCGAAGAATTAGAATTTTTGAAAGTGATCTGCTTCCACCAAGACGGTGCCCGGGTATTGGGTCCTATCACGAAAATCATCGATGGGTACGGCGATCTAGTGGTGACTTCTTCTGGACAAAACAATATTGAGATCAACCACCGAAACGCGCAAAAAGGAATCGCAGTGGCACATGTCGCCAAAGATCGGATGATCTCACTGGCGGAAGTGATGACGATCGGTGACAACTTAAATGATGTAAGTATGCTGCAACTGGCAGGCGTTAGTTTTGCAATGGGAAATGGCGAGTTAGAGGTAAAAGAAGTCGCGAAGTATTTGACGGACACCAATATTGAGGCTGGTGTCGGCAAAGCAATCGTTCGGGCAATTGATGAAAATCTTTAAACCACGCAGCTTTTTGGGGATACATGAGGAGGCGTAAGTATGTCAGAATTTTTCATCCAAGATAGGCAACTTAGCAGAGTCACACGAACCATTGTCAAAGATGAAACAGGCAAATCACTATTTTTGATGGTGGGACGTTGGGGAACCAAGGGCGATGCCCTCTCCCTTTACCGTTTAAATGGGCAAATGGTCGCTAGTATCAAACAAATCAGCTTTACTTTTGGTACACGCTTTGAGATCTACAAAGACTTTGAGAAAGTCGGTACACTGCAAAAAATCTTTAACTGGCCAGGTGATTTCTACTATATCCAGCAGCTTCACTGGGCGGTCCACGGCGATATCTATAATCATCGCTATGGGATCCATCATTTCAATAAAAAGATTATGGAGATGGACAAAGCGACCTTGTTGACGGGGGATTATTATGTACTGGATGTTGTCGATGACCGGGATGCGCCGGTCTGCATCTGTATTGCGGCCGTCATGGATTACTGGCTGTACAATCGGCACCGCAAAAAAGACCATCCTCTTGAGCTTCGACTAACAAATGGAACCAGCTGAAAAATCAGCTGGTTCTTTTTTGCATATGGTCGTAAAGATGGCCACTGATCTCTCTTTGGGCCACGACTTCAAATCCGTGCTTTTCATAGAGCCGCTTCGCATGGGGATTTGCTCGGTCAACACTCAAGCCGATCACCTCATAACCATCTCTAGAAGCAATTTTCGGCAATGCTTCTAACAAGGCTGAGCCGACGCCTTTGCCCCGAAATTTCTCAGCCACACAGATGGTATCTAAGTACCATTCATTTGGTAAAGTCTCTTCATCGATAAACAGCTTCATGTCTTTACTCAAACCGTACTGTTCCAGCACTTTATCTAGAGGCTGATCGATCGTCGCCTCTTCTTTGTCTGGATATCCAAAGGCGACGCCAGCAACTTCTCCGTCGATCTCATTGACTAGCGCACGGCGAAAGCCGTAACGATAATCGGGTTCTAGCATGGCATCTGCCAAGATCTCTAAGGTCTTGGCTTCTCCGATCTCTTTGACAAACGGCAATTCCATGTCCTTTAAAATGACTAAAACGAGTTCAGCCATGACAAAACGATCTTCTTCTTTTGCAAATCTTATCACGTTTTTTCCTCCTTGCTTCTATACATAGAATAACAATTCTCTCAAGAAAAACCAAGTTGAATCGACAAAGGATCAACACAAAGTCTTCCTTGTTTATTCATGTAATTCCAACGGCAAGCCGTCTGGATCTTGGAAAAAGGTCATCTTCTTATTGGTGAAGGTATCAAAACGAATCGGTTCGCACACAATCCCTTTAGTGGCTAACTCCGCTACGACTGCTTCAATATTTTCCACCGCAAAGGCCAAATGTCGCAAGCCGGCTGCTTCGGGAAAACTTGGTCTTGCTGGTGGGTTTTCCACCACAAACAGTTCTATTTCTGATTCCCCAAAGCGCAAGTCGATTTTTACATCTTTCTTTTCTGGGCGCGCATGTTCACGAATCACTTCAAAGCCTAATTTTTCTACATAAAACTCTTTGGTCTGTTGGTAATTACTAGCGATGATCGCCACATGATGCATTTTTGAAAACATTATTGCCACTCCTTTGTATTGGACTCCTCTCTCAGTTTAAAGCCTTTGGCTGCATTTTACTAGAAAAGACTGCCGAAGTTCTCCTCTTTTCATAAATGGTTTCTGTTATACTAGAAAGCGGAAGGTGATGAAAAAATGAAACTACTTTATATTTCAATCTCTGGAAATACCCGTGCATTCGTCAACCGCTTGTTGGCCTATGCAGATCAGCAAGACACACCGAGCACTTGGGAAGCCAAAGAAATTCATGACAATAGTGTCTTTGAACAAGAAGACGAACCTTATGTGGTTTTTGTCCCTACCTATTTAGAAGGTGGAAACGGCGTCGATAACGGCGATCAGGAGATCCTCACAGAAACCATGCGGGAATACATTGACTATGAAAACAACGCCGCTCTTTGCTTAGGCGTGATCGGCAGCGGCAACAAAAACTTTAATTATCAATATTGCTTGACCGCAAAGCAATATGCGGAACAATTTTCGATTCCGTTCTTAGCGGATTTCGAGCTGCGAGGCACGACCCAAGATATTGAACGGATCTATGCTTGTTTAAAAGAAATCGATCCTGCCCACAGCAACACTTAGCTTTAGCCAGCATTCATTAGCCATTAGGAGGACTTTTGCATATGGAACCACAAACGATGGTCATTTTGATCATACTCGCCAGCATTCTCATCTTGACCGCACTAGATATCTGGAATCGATACAAAGTACGTCGTTACGTTCGGCTTGCTTGGGGAAAACTTCCCCGTCAGCCCCGCTTTGATAAAGAAGCGAGTTTGAAAAAAGCTTGGCTGACTGAGAAGAAGTTTCACGATTTTGATAGCGAGGTCGATGACATCACTTGGTATGACTTGGATGGCTTTTCGTTGTTTGAGTCCATTAATCTGACGTTTTCCAGTGTTGGTTCAGAAGCGTTGTACCAGCAATTACGCAATTTCCACTTTAAGCCGGACAAACAGCTGACCAAATTGATCGACTTTTTTGCTGCTGACAGTGCCGCACGCGAACAATCCCAATATACATTTGCTCGTTTAGGAAAACAAGATGATAATTTTTCGAAAGCCTACTTGGCCAATGAAGCGGCGCAATCGATCGGTTCTCTGCCGTTCTTTGTCTTTTTAGGTGTGCTGCCATTAGTCGGCATCTTGCTGCTCCTGCTGGGGATTGTCCAAGGCCTCCTGTTGACGTTGATTAGTGTCGTTTTCAATACGATCTATTACTCCATCAAAAAAGCCAAGCTGGAAACAGAACTGAACAGCATGCGCTATTTGGTTCAAACGATTGCCTGTGGCAGTCAGATCGCTAAAATCAACACGCCCCTCCAAGATGAGCTCAAACAATCTTTGTCACCATTAAAGAAGATCACTCGTTTCGCTTTCTCATTTCGTGCCAAAAACGGCAGCGAAGGAGACATGTTGTTTGAATACATCAATATCATTTTTATGCTGCCGTTTATTTCCTACCAAACGGTCACCACTACTCTGGCCAAACACCAACAAGCAGCCATCGACCTCTGGAATTTATTGGGGAAATTGGAAGTCGCAGCCGCCATTTTAAATTTTCGCACGTATATGCCCATCACTTGCCTACCGACCTTCCAAACAAGCGGAGGTGTAGAAGCAACGGGTACGTATCATCCCCTTCTGAGTGAAGCAGTCATGAATGATGTCACTTGGAACCACAATACCCTTGTAACTGGCTCCAATGCCTCAGGCAAATCGACATATGTCAAAAGTGTCGCCATCAACTGTATTTTGGCACAAACCATCCAGACAGCAGTAGCTGAAACCTTTACGATGGTTCCTGGTCACGTCATTACCTCGATGGCTGTCGAAGATGATCTATTTGAAGGCGACAGCTATTTCGTGGCGGAGATCAAATCCATCAAACGCCTGCTAGATACCGTTGCCACGAAACAGCGCTGCTACTGTTTTGTTGATGAGATTTTAAAAGGAACCAATACGGTGGAACGAATCGCTTCTTCTGCCAGCATCATCCATTGGTTGCGAGCCTACCCATCATTGGCCTTTGTCGCTACCCATGATATTGAGCTGACTGAAATTTTGAAAAATGATTGCCGCAACATTCATTTTTCTGAACAAGTCACGGAAGATGACGGCATTTCCTTTGATTATAAGGTCAAATCCGGTCCTGCCTTGAGCCGCAACGCGATCGCCCTCTTAAAAGTCATGGGCTACCCTGAAACGATCGTTCAAGACGCCTACGCCGCCGCCAATGATTTTGATCAAAATCGTAAATGGCAGGAATTATAACTTCACACAAACAAAAGCGCCTTATCCCAGTGTCAGTCACAGGATAAGGCGCTATTTTATGTTTCATTTAGTCAAACAAACCAGTCGTTAAACTGTATTGCTCTCCTTGTAGCACATCATATTGGATCAAATTGTAGGCATCATAGATTTCTTGGGCTTCTTGATCCAACGCAAGAGTCGTCTGCCATTGTCCCTCTTGATAATATTGACCCAGTTCAAAAGCCGGCAACTCATCTTGCAAGGCCAACAACAACTGGTAAAACCCGCTGGTTGGTTGATCACTGGCTTCTAATAGGTTCGGCGCAAAATAAAAAGGACTTGTTACTGGTACATCTTCTGGCGCAAAATTCCCTTGCGAATCAACCATCAAAAATTCGGTTTCATGCAGGGCAGCCGTTTCATTTTGATCCTTGATCTCATCGGCATAAATGCCTGGTAAATGATCTCCCCAAAAGACGACCAGCGTTCGCCGATCCAGCTGCTCTAATTCAGCCACAAAGTTTTTCAACGCTGTACTGCTATAAGAGATATCCTGTAGGTAGTTTTCCAAAGAAGCCATATTGCCAGGACCGCTCGCTTGGTAATTCAACGTATCGTATTTGCCAGCATAAGGCATATGGGTCTGCATCGTCACTAAATGGACAAATTGCGGTTGCTGATCGTTTTCCAACAAAGCCAGCACTTCTTTGTAGGCCGCCTCATCAGAGATATAAGGATTATTTTCGATTTTGTCGGTATAGGTCATCGTATCTTGATCGATAAACTGTTCAAACCCCATCACCCCATAGACATCCTTGCGTTTGTACATCGATGTATCGTAAGGATGGATCGCCGCTGCCGTATACCCTGATTGTTCCAAGAAAGAAACCAAGGATGGCAGTTGCGTCAATTTCGGCACTAGCATCGTGTAAGGCGTTGTCATCTGTGGATTCAATAGGCCCATGGCAAAACCAGTCAACGCTTCAAACTCGATGTTTGCCGTACCGCCTCCATAATTTTGCGAAAGCATTTTTCCACTGATGGTTTGATCGGCGACGTGGTAATAGTCTTTCAACGGATCGCCGGTGATCGATAAGCCATTTAAATGGCTCGGGTCGGAAAAACTCTCGCTCATCACATAGACGATATTTGGTGCTTCACTTTCACGGTCTTGATTTTTCTCCGCAGCCTGTGCATTGTAGGTGTCCGCAATCGCTTGGATCGCTTCTTTTGAATACCCCTCAGGCTTCGTCATGGCATCTACCCGCAGGTTGTACAAAAACCCACCGATAAATCCCGTATTGTAGTAGTTCATTTTTTGTGAATACGGAATCCAGAGCGCCGTCTGATTGTAGGCTTTGCGTAGAAGGTTGTTGCTGTCGTTGAAGTGTGAAACATAGACTAAGCCCAGCGAGCATACGACCAGCACTGCCCCTCGCATTACTTGTAAACGCCGGTTTAATTTGCGGCTGCGATAGATACTCCAGCCGATCGCCCCGATCGCCGCCAGAGCAAAGAGGATGGCTAAGAAAAACGCGCCATTGCCGATCATGGTTCGTAGAAGGTCGAATTGAGTGACCATCTTTAAATCATCAGGATAGATTGGTTCTTGGCGATAGACCATCTTCGTATGGTTGGCGTACCCTAAGATTCCGATGACGACACTATAAAAGATGCCCCCGATCAGTACTGAACCTGCCAAACTGGCAAACACCCCATACACCAGCAGTAGCACCCCACAAGCCAAGAAAAACTTTGCTGTATGCCACGAAAAGGCAAATTTCAAGGCTAATTCAACGGAAAGATTGTTTTGACACCATTGCAAATATAAATTACTGAAAATGATCAACAGGACGATGGCGATGCCTTTTAATGCGATCTTCAGATAAGGATGGCTATTTATTTTCACGAAGGAACATTCCTCCTTTTCTACACATTCTAGGTACCCTCGTATTTTATGCTTTCAAGGCAAGAAAGTAAAGCCGAGGTAAGAAGCTTTTGTTATTTTTAAAGAAAGCAACCCTCATAAAAAAGAGTCTAAGGTTTCTTGCCCCTAGACTCTTCTTTCTATCCGAATGGAACTCAATCACTGGTTTTGTTTATTTCCAAAAATCATCAAAAATCGTGACTGGCAAGTGGCGTTTGTGTTGCGTTTTGTTCCACCAGTTTTCAATGGTTTGTTGGGCTTCAGCCGCAATTTCCTTGCCTTCTAAATAGTCATCGATGTCGTTGTAGGTCACTCCTAAAGCTGCTTCATCTGCAACTAAAGGTTTGCCGTCTTCCAAGTCCGCAGTCGGGACTTTGGTATACAATGCTTCTGGTGCGCCTAAGTATTGCAAGAGTTGGCGGCCTTGGCGTTTGTTTAAACGAAACAGTGGTAAGATATCGGCACCGCCATCGCCGTATTTCGTAAAGAAGCCGGTGATATTTTCAGCAGCGTGATCCGTACCCAGAACAGCTCCTGCTTTTTCACCCGCAATGGCATATTGCGTAATCATCCGTTGACGGGCTTTGATATTGCCTTTATTAAAGTCAGAAACCGCTAAGCCTGCTTCTTCCACCGCTTGCACTTGGGCATCGACGGCGTCTTTGATGTTTACCCGCAGCTCAATATCTGGTTTGATAAATTCAATGGCTTTTTTGGCATCTTCTTCATCTGCTTGTTCCCCATAAGGTAAGCGTACCCCTATGAACTGATAGTTGGGATTCCCGGTTTCACTGCGCATTTCCTCCATCGTCAATTGCGCGATCCGGCCAGCTAATGTCGAATCTTGCCCACCACTGATCCCCAAGACAAACGTATGCAAGAACGAATTCTTTTGCAGATACGCCTTTAAAAAATCAATACTCTTACGAACTTCTTCTTTCGGGTCGATGGTCGGTAAGACTCCTAATTCTTTGATAATTTCTTGTTGCATGGTCATAGAAACGCCTCCTCTTATTTTTTGAAGCAGCTGACTGATCCTAGGACCAGCGCAGTTGCGGATTATAAAATCGCGCCATTGGTTTGTTTGCGTACTTTTTCAATCGTGCGCATTTTATGATCCCAGCATTCTTGCGAGAGATCGACTGGGTATTTCTGTGGATTCAAATCACGTTTGTACTCATCCCAAAGGGAATCCAAGCAATTCGTCGCATAGGCTTTGACGTGTTCTAAGTCAGGTACTTGATACACTTGCTGGCCATCCACAAAGATATCTTGCAACAATGGTCGCGCATCAAAGTTCGTCACTGTTTTGTTGATAAAAGTGTGAACAGGATGGAACATGAACAGTTCGTCTGCTGCTTGCGGATTTTCTTCCCATAGCGTGACATAATCGCCTTCTGATTTGCCGTCCGATTTACGGGTGATCCGCCAGACTTGTTTTTTCCCAGGGGTCGAAACCTTTTCGGCATTGCTGGATAATTTGATGGTGTCGATCATTTCTCCCTGCTCATTTTCGATGGCAACCAGTTTATAAACCGCACCTAATGCCGGTTGATCGTAAGCGGTGATCAGCTTGGTGCCGACACCCCATACATCGATTTTCGCCTTTTGCATTTTCAAGCTTAGAATCGTATTTTCGTCTAGATCATTGGAAGCATAGACTTTGGCTTCCGTGAATCCCGCTTCATCCAACTGTTCACGGACTTTTTTCGAGATATAGGCCATATCGCCGCTATCGATCCGCACACCCAAGAAATTGATCCTATCCCCCATCTCTTTGGCCACACGAATCGCATTTGGCACACCTAAACGCAAGGTATCATAGGTATCGACTAAGAATACGCAATCTTTGTGGGTTTGGGCATACGCCATAAATGCATCATAGTCATTGCCATAGGATTGCACGAGGGAATGGGCGTGGGTTCCGCTGGCTGGGATGCCAAAAATCTTCCCTGCCCGCACATTACTCGTCGCATCCGCTCCGCCAATATAAGCCGCTCGGGTCCCCCAAATGGCTGCATCCAATTCTTGTGCCCGACGTGAACCAAATTCCAACAAGGGATCCGTGCCGATCACAGATTTGATGCGGGCAGCTTTCGTGGCGATCAAGGTTTGGAAATTGACCATATTCAGTAGCGCTGTTTCGATCAGCTGCGCTTGTGCTAACGGCCCTTCTACTTGAATGATCGGTTCATTATTGAAGACTAAATCGCCTTCTAACGCTGAACGAACGGTACAAGCAAACTTGAACTCCTTTAGATACTCTAAAAAAGCTTCTGGGTAGCCGCCGATTTCTCGCAAGTAGGCAATATCCGTTTCTGAAAAGGATAAATCGTTCAAATAATCGATCAAACGTTCCAGACCGGCAAAGATCGCATAGCCATTTTCAAAAGGCATGTCACGGAAATAGCATTCAAACACCGCATTACGATCGGCTCTGCCTAACTCCCAATAGGTTTGCATCATGTTGATTTGGTAGAGATCGGTGTGCAGCGTCAAGCTGTCATCTTTAAATAATTTCTGCATGTTCTTACTCCCTCTAGCTTACTTCTTCTCATTATAGCAAAAAAAACACAAAAGACAGAAAAACTTGTTTTTTCAAAAAAAAGTTAGGCTTTTGCCAGTACAAGGCAATCCATCTGAGAACAAATTGCTCCAAAGCATGGGTCAGCCTCCTACTTATTGCGCATTATTTGCGCGCTCGTATAAGGTCGCCCCTTTGTTCAACGTTTGATTGCTCTTGCAACGTGCATGTCCCAACTTCTTTCAACTAGTGTTCTTTCACAGGCAATTGAACAAGAATGACATCTTTTCTCGGTTTAGAAAAGGTGATGCCTCTTGCTTCCATTTCTTTACGAATATTGATATTGACGGTCACGTCTTTGCGATCGACCTTCAGCAAACGATGAATCGCTGTATCGACTTCTTCCCGACTGATTTTCTTTTTATTGTTGATCAATACTAAAGAAATCGTATCAAAACTATCCACATAGAGAATCTGCGTCCGATCAAGCGAATACAATTTATAGTATTTGATCGCTATTTTGTCGAATAGATACTTGGAGATGTTCGGGTAAAAAGTTTCCATATTTAGATTTTGGTTTACTGGGGTTTCAATCAACTTCATGCACAACATCCTCTCTCGAAACTAATTCTGTTAAAATAAAGCGGCCAACACCGCCGTCTTCCGCGCGCTCAATGGTTCGATCACAAACTGCTTTGATCGCTGGGCTGGCATTTGCTACAGCCAAAGAAACATCCACCGCTTCAAACATCGCAAGGTCATTTTCACCATCACCGATCCCGTAGCTTTTGGCAGCGGGAAAAGCTTCTAAAAAGCTACGGATCGCCGCACCTTTGGTCGCCAATGGATCAACGATTTCCAGTGTTTGGACAAAGGATTGAAAAATCGCTGCCGTTTCTGACTGGATCATCGCCCGCAGCCGTTCTCTTTTTTCGTCTGACGCTTCCATCAGTTCGATTTTGATGACCTTTATCTCTGGATGTTCCTTCATAAACTGCAACACGTCGTCTTTATGAAGGCATTCGTTGTAGAAGAACTCGTATTTGTAGTCAGCGATGATTTGCCCTCGCTCCCCTAACTCCGCGAGTAACTGCTTACGGCTTTCTTGAAATTGCGCTTCATACAAATGCGCTTGTGGGGAAATGATGCCATGGTCAGTATGTAAGAAATAAAAAACCGCTTCTGTCTCTAAGATACCAATCACTTGTGCCAATGTCTTATAGGGTAAGGTATGCGTCAAAACAGGCGCTTCTCCTTTTATCATCAGACCGGCGCCGTTTCCGAAAATCACATCGCAGGAAAGGCCTTCTTCCGCCATCATATCTTGAACAAGCTCAAATCCTCGCCCTGTGACAAACACAAAGTGATCCCCTTGGGCTTGCAAACAACGGATGGCTTCTTTATTGATCTCATGAATCGGGTGCCCCATTTCTTGAAACGTCCCATCAATATCAGAAAAAACTATTTGCATCTTATCTTCCTTTCTTTGTTATAATTATAGCACATTTTAAAAAACGCAAAAAAATTTTCTTGACTTTGTCGTTACGTCAACCTTTAGGATACAGGTGTAAGGAGGGAAAAGCCGATGGAATATACGATCAGTGCCTTAGCCAAACTGTCAGGAGTCAGCAGCCGTACCCTGCGGTATTATGATCAGATCAAGTTGTTACAACCGCAACGCACCAACTCAGCTGGTTACCGTATCTACGGGAGACAGGAAGTCGATCGCCTACAGCAGATTTTGTATTTTAAGTCTTTTGGGCTGTCATTAGAAACGATCCGCGGGATCTTGGATGAGCCGCAAGCATCGATCCAAACGGTCTTGTTGCAGCATTACCAACAGCTTTTACAAGAGCGAGCAGCCCTGGACAGTCTTTTGACCACCTTAGCGCAAACAATTGATTATTATGAAGGAGAAAAGACGATGACCGATCAAGAGAAATTCAGTTATTTTAAGGAACAAAAAATTCGTGAAAACGAAGCAAACTACGGTGCCGAGTTACGAGAAACCTACGGTGAGGAGATCATCGAAAAAAGCAACCAAAAGTGGCAGCAGATGACCCAAGTCGATTATCAAGCACTGACCGACAACGAAAACCGCTTATTGCAGCTGTTAAAAGAGCTATTGACTGAAAAGGAAGGGAAACGAATCCCTTCTGACAAAGCCCAAATGGCTTTTGCTGCACATCAAGCATGGCTCAAACAAGCAGCACCCTTTTACTCAGCAAAATATCACCGATCTTTAGGGGAAATGTACGTTCAAGACGAGCGTTTTACCGCCTATTACGATCAAAAAGCGGGCGTCGGCAGCGCCCAGCTGTTGAAACAGATCATTGACCATTACACCGAATCCCATTAAAAAAAAGATGCGCAAGCACTGCCCGTTCAGGGGCTTTGTTTGCGCATCGTTTCGTCTATGCTATCGTTTGATGAACTCATAGGGCATGCGATAGTTGCCGCTTTTTTCCATTATCGCCAATTGGACGGCAGTCTCCCCGCAAGCTTGCAAGTGATGATCGATCGTTGAAAGCTGCAGCAGCTCGCTGATGTATAAATTGTCCCGTCCAATCACAAGCCATTCTCCCGGCGCCTGCGACTGGATCCCAGCAGCAACATGATCCCCATTGGTGAAAATCGCTTCGACCCCTTTATCTGCAAAATAAGCAGCTGCTTCTTTGCCATCTTCTTCCGTCAAACAATCCCAAAAGATCAAGTCTTCGGAAAAAGTCGAAAAATAGTCATGAGCCAAACGGACCGTGATTTTTGAATTGCTGCTGAGCTTGCGGCTGCGTCCCAATGTCACGCCAATTTTCTGGATACCTTGTTCCTTAAAATACGTAAAGACTTCTTTGATCGATTCCTCTCGATCAATATAGGTGCAACCGTCAGTCAAATACGAGATATTCTCACAAAAGACGATGCGACCGTAAGAACGATAAGGCAATAAGGTTTCGATCGGATTCGCCCGCGAGGCAATGATCAAGGCATCAAAGCTTTTCGCCGCAAATTCTTGCAAATACGCTTCCTCTACTTGCGGATCATAGTTCGTGGCTAAAAGCGTCACCTTATAGCCCCGAGCAAACGCTGCTGTTGTGATGCCGCTCAATAATCGATCAAAATAGGGATGATTGACAAACGGCAGGATCACACCGATATTTTTGGTTTTACCAACACTCAACGCTCGTGCCGTGTAATTTGGAATATAGTTGACCTCTTTCATGACAGCCAGAATCTTGCGACGCTTTTCTTCACTGACATACGGATTGTTGTTAATGACTCGTGAAACTGTGGAGACCGAATAACCGGTCAAGCGTGCAATATCCCGAATGTTTGCCATGACTCACTGCTCCTTAAACGAATAATTGTTCTTTCATATAGTCTATCACACTTAACCCACATGTATAAAATTCATAGTAATCATTGTGATGAATAAATCCGATCCGCTGAGACCCGAAGTGTTCATCACACGTCAAGTGACTGATCTCATCCACAGGAATTTCTACTAATCGTTCTTGAAAGAACCCTTTTGGCTTCGTCAATACCAGTTGTTGTCCATCAAAAGCCAACGTTACATAACAACATTCCGCACCATTTTTCTTCATGTATGTATTCATTTTTTCATCCCGCCTTCCTTTTTATAAATCAAGCATACTGTATGAAACGCGTCTCAGAGCAAGTCATTTGTTTCGCTTTTTAACAAAAACCGTTCGACCTTCATGTGAATTACTTCGCATATTTTGCTTTTGTTGGTACAATAAAAAGAGAACAGTGCGAAGGGAAGCGCAATTTTTTTAAGGAGGACCGCAAAGTGACATTAGAAGAAGCTTTTTTATTAGACACCTTGCGTTGCCGCTTCAAGTTTTTAAGAGAAGAACGCGGATTGAGCCCAAAAGAAGTATGCCAGCATCTCGATGTGTCTTACCCCGATTACACCTTATACGAAGCAGGCGATTGCTTACCCGATGTATTGACGCTGCTACACGCAGCTTCCCTTTATAATGTTTCTGTCGATTACTTATTAGGACAGACAGAACGACCAGAACGGTATTTATGCTAACAATCGACTTTATCGAAAAAACGATCAAATGGTCGTTTTTTCTTTTGCCTCTTTCCCACTTTTCATCGATTAGCAACAATTGTTATCTAATCAAATGAAAAAAATCAAATCATGCGGTTCTTCTTGAAAAAAAATGATAGAATAAACCATCATACATAGAAGGAGTTCAAACAAACATGACCTATGCACTAGAACTAACCGATTTACGCAAAGTCTATGCCACCGGCGTTGAAGCGTTGCGGGGCATAAATTTGACGGTGGAAGAAGGCGACTTTTATGCCTTGTTAGGCCCTAACGGCGCTGGAAAGTCCACCACCATCGGCATTATCACCTCTCTTGTCAATAAATCTTCCGGAAGCGTCAAAGTCTTCGGCTACGATTTAGACAAAGAATTGGTCCAAGTCAAACAACAGATTGGTTTGGTTCCCCAAGAATTCAATTTCAATCCCTTTGAAACGGTCCAGCAGATCGTGGTCAATCAAGCTGGGTATTATGGTGTCCCCCGCAACGAAGCCATCAAGCGCAGCGAAAAATACTTGAAGCAGTCGAATTTGTGGGAAAAACGCAATGTTCGTGCGCGGATGCTGTCAGGCGGGATGAAACGCCGTTTGATGATCGCTCGTGCCCTGATGCATGAACCACGGCTATTGATTTTGGATGAACCGACGGCAGGTGTCGATATCGAATTGCGTCGGGAAATGTGGAGCTTTTTGCGGGAGCTGAACCAAAATGGCACAACGATCATTTTGACGACCCATTATTTAGAAGAGGCGGAAATGCTTTGCCGCAACATCGGGATCATTCAATCTGGTGAACTGATCGAAAACACCAGCATGAAATCCTTGTTGGCAAAACTGCAATTTGAAACCTTTCTTTTTGATATCGCACCGATCAAACAAGCACCAACGATCACTGGATATCCGATCCAAATGGAAGATGAACAGACCATCGCCGTTGAAGTCGCTCGAGACCAAGGCGTCAACGATCTTTTTGCTCAATTCAGCCAGCAAGGGATCAATGTCCTCTCCATGCGCAACAAATCCAATCGCTTGGAAGAACTATTTTTGAAAATCACCGAAGAAGCACACGAAGCGGAGGAAAACCATGTTTAGTCTTTATTTTACAGCCTTAAAAAGTTTAGCGGTCAAAGAGACCAACCGCTATTTAAGGATTTGGGTGCAGACCCTCGTCCCACCCGTCATCACTACTTCCTTATACTTCATTATCTTTGGGAAAATGATTGGCAGCCGCATCGGCGAAATGGGCGGCTTTTCTTATATGGAATTTATCGTTCCTGGGCTGATCATGATGTCGACGATCACCAGCTCTTACTCCAATGTGTCTTCTTCCTTCTTTTCACAGAAGTTTCAAAAAAACATTGAGGAACTCTTAGTGGCGCCGGTTCCTACTCACGTCATCATTTGGGGCTTTGTCTTTGGCGGACTTGGCCGTAGTATCTTGGTGGGCACATTGGTGACCATCATTTCCCTTTTCTTCGTGCCATTACATGTGTATTCTTGGGTCATCGTTGTCTTAACCCTAGTCATGACCGCCATCTTATTTTCATTAGCAGGGTTGCTAAATGGGATCTTCGCCCAATCCTTTGACGATGTTTCCATCGTGCCAACCTTTGTTTTACAACCATTGACCTATCTTGGAGGCGTCTTTTACTCCATCAGCATGCTGCCGCCGATTTGGCAAACGATCTCCAAAGTCAACCCGATCGTGTATATGATCTCTGGTTTCCGCTACGGCTTTTTAGGCACCATCGATGTCCCAATTTTCCTATCCATCGGTATTTTGGTCTTGTTCATTGTTGTCTTATACAGCGTATGCTGGTACTTGATCCAAAAAGGCCGTGGGCTGCGTAGTTAATTGCAATAAAAAAAAGATGAACTTCATTAATGAAGCTCATCTTTTTTTTTATTAGGCATTCAAAACGACTTTTTCCAGCAATGCACCGGCTTGGTGTCTGCCTTCTAAATCAGTACTTCCAGAAAATTGCTGCACGCGATCCATGTTGGTGATCAAAACGATCACCATGGTTTCTTTGCCTTGCTGCTTGATATAAGGTAGATCCATTTGTGCCAGTTTGGTTTGCGGAGTGACTTGCTCCCCAGCTTTGACAAAGACATCAAAGCCTTGTCCGCCAAGTGAGACTGTATCGATCCCCATATGCACAAGAACTTCAACGCCGTTTTGGGTTTTGATCCCGACGGCATGTTTTGAAGGGAACACAGTGGTGACTTCGCCACTGACCGGTGCAAAGATTTGCCCATCTTGTGACTCGATGGCATAGCCTTCTCCCATCATTTTCGTTGAAAAAACTTCATCTGGTACATCTTCTAATGGGACATATTCTCCATGGGTCACGGCATGCAGATCCACTTCGTTGGTGTAACGATCGCCTTCGGCTGCTTGATTTGGTACCAAGAACCAGCTCATTGCAAAGGATAAGCCGATTGCCAAGATGATCCCTAAAACAGCATAGATAAAGTATTCCCCAATATAGGCTGGCAAACTAAAGATACTTGAAAGAATATATCCATAAATCCGAACACCGAAGAAACTGATGAAGGCAGACGCCACAGAACTACCAACTGTTGCTGCGATAAAGGCTTTTTTATACTTCGACAAAATCCCGAATAACGCAGGTTCTGTGATCCCTAATAAGCCAGAAACCGCCGAAGATAGAATGATCGATTTTTCTTCTTTGGTTTTGACTTTGAAATAAATAGCTGCTGTTGCGCCGGTGATTGCCATATTTGCCATAAACATCATTGGCATCAACATGTCATACCCTTGATTGGCGAAGTTTTGCAAAGCGATCGGGGTCATGGCATGATGCAATCCCGTGAAGATTGCAATTGGTCGAATCGCCCCTACCACAATTCCTGCTAAGACAGGCGAGATAGTGAATAAACCAGCCACGCCAGCAGCCAGTAAGTTTCCTAGATGGATACTGATTGGGCCAATGACCGTTAATGTCAAGATACCAGCGACAAACAACGAAATCGTCGGTGTAAACACGGTACGCAGCACTTGTGGTAAGAGTTTATCGACCCAACGGTAAATATAACTGAGCGCCAGCACGGCAAAGATAATGGGAATCACTGTTCCTGCATAGTTAAAGACGGGTACTGGCAGTATGCCGAACAAGCGAAAGGCGGAAATACTTCCTTCGGCTACCGCATTGGTCATCGTTGGAAATTGCAGCGTTGCCGCGATTGCGATCGCTAAATATTGATTGGTTTTAAAAATCCGAGCGGCTGAGGCAGCAACAAAAAATGGCAAGAATGTAAATACGCCGCTCGCGATCATGTCGATCACTAAATAGGTGTCTGTTTGATTAGAGATGACATTCAAAGCCACCAATCCAGCCATTAATCCTTTGATCATTCCTGCGCCAGCGATAGCTGGAACGATCGGACCAAAAACGCCAGAAACGGTATCCATAAATAAGGAAACGGCCCCTTTTTTCTCTGATGTTCCCCCTTGGTTCGCTTCATCAAGACCTAATTCTTTGGCTAAAGGTGCATAATAATCAGCAACATCCGTTCCTATCACTACTTGCAGCTGATTGCTTTGATATTTTGTTCCTACGACTTTGGGTGTTTTTTCTAACGCCGCATAGTCGACTTTCTTCTCATCCTTTAAATCAAAACGCAAGCGAGTCATACAGTGCCATGCATTGTTGATATTTTCTGATCCGCCAACATCTTTAATAATCTGTTTTACGATGTCTTCTTTGGTCATCTTTTTTTCCCCCTGTTGTTTGCTAACGGTCCTGATCCTTTTGACGGGCGCCCTTTCAGGTGTTTCCGTTTTCACACACATAGTAGCATGCTCACACATACTTGTAAAACCAGTCCTTTTTTGATAAAAACAGAATAAAAACGCTATATATCAACGTTTTATTATAAAAAAGTAAAAAATTGGACTGGTTTTATGGTGTATATCTAGTTTTTATTAGACCAAATTGACAGCGGTTGCCAAGCATGTTTCAATGGCTATAGCAACTAGAGACAAAAATTGGAGTGAATGAAATGACACCAACGATCATCACCGACGTCAAAGCCTTTGCGATCAAACCTGATCGCCATAACCTTGTTGTCGTTAAAGTAGAAACGAACAAAGGCGTATCTGGGTTAGGCTGCGCAACCTTCCAGTTTCGCCCACTAGCCGTAAAAACCGTCGTTGACGAGTATTTACGCCCCCTCTTACTTGGCCGCGATGCCAATCAAATCGAAGATCTTTGGCAAGTGATGAATGTCAATTCTTACTGGCGGAATGGTCCAATCACCAACAATGCCATCTCAGGAGTTGACATGGCTTTGTGGGACATCAAGGGACAATTAGCCGATATGCCATTGTATCAACTGTTAGGTGGAAAAGCGCGTACGGCGATTCCCGCCTATACTCATGCCGTGGCAGATAATCTAGAAGATCTTTATCAAGAAATCGATCGCTTCTTGGCTGAGGGGTATCGCTATATCCGTTGTCAATTAGGCTTTTATGGTGGAAATCCTAGCCAACTGCAAACACCCGATCAGCCCATCGCTGGTTCCTATTTTGATCAAACAGACTACATGGACACAACACTGAAAATGTTTGCTGCGATCCAAGAACGATACGGCAATCAATTTCAAATGCTGCATGACGTGCATGAACGGCTGCATCCAAACCAAGCGATTCAATTTGCAAAAGCCGCTGAACCTTTTAATCTCTTTTTCCTAGAAGATATTTTGCCGCCGGATCAAAACAAGTGGTTGCAGCAACTCCGCAGCCAGTCGGCGACCCCGATCGCGACCGGCGAATTGTTCAATAATCCGATGGAATGGCAAGAGCTAGTCAAAAATCAACAGATTGACTTTATGCGTGCCCATGTCTCACAAATCGGTGGGATCACGCCAGCATTGAAATTGGCTCACTTCTGCGATGCGATGGGCATTCGGATCGCTTGGCACACGCCGTCTGATATCAGCCCTGTCGGCTTAGCCGTCAACACCCATCTAAATATCCATCTGCACAATGCCGCGATCCAAGAAACGATTGCGATCCCAGCAAATACCCAGTCGGTCTTTGGTGGCAGTCCGCAACCTGAAAACGGCTATTTTTATCCGATCGAGAAAAGTGGGATCGGAATCACGTTCGATGAAGCAGCAGCTGCGGAATTTCCCGTGGTTTACCGTCCTCATGAATGGACCCAGAGCCGTACACCAGACGGCACATTGATCACTCCTTAAACACAACAAAAGACATCCCCTGTCCAACCGACGGGGGATGTCTTTTGTTCTTTCTGGATAAAAAAGACGCAACTGGCAAATTTGCTTTTCCAAATCAATCGATGCGTGAGCGATGGATCTCACGGTCAAAGGGACGGATGTAGGTCACGGCATAATCAATGGCAACGATATTACTGAACTCATACACGCGGCCGTCTTCTAAAATCGCCCGATTGCTGATCTGCATTGCCGGCGTCCCCCGCTTGCACAATAAAATGCCCGACTGCGCAGTCGATGTGGTGATGGGGGTATAGCTGGTGATGTAGTGGGAAATGCGGTATCCGCAGATTTCGACATAGCGTTGGATCGAGTGCTCCACGATTTCTTGTGTCAATTCAGGAAATAGGCTGACGGGCAATTTAGAGGTTTCCAGCTGTTCGATTTTATAATTGACGATCCGCACTCGTTCAAAGGTCCAGACTTCCTCGTCTGGGCCTATTTGGAAAATCTGCTGTTCATCCAACGTTGCTGCCGCCTTATTCAAGGAAATCATTTTGGAATGGATGCGGTCATAAGGGGTGCGGGTCAAGGAATTAAAGATCATTGGGTTTTTGACCCATTTTTCATGGATAAAAATCCCTGAACCTTGTACTACTTTGACGATCCCGATCTCTTCAAGGTTTTTGATTGCTTGCTGGATCGTAAACCGCGAAACGCCATAGGTTTGCGCAAGGGTTCTTTGGTTGGGTAATTTGCCGGCAGAAAATTCTTCCTGATAGATTTTACTCAACAGATCTTGCACGATAAATTCACGTTTTTTCATAATGGCTCCTTCATTTGAGCGGGAGCGATCTCGCTCATGGACCAACTGCAAGCCTTCATATCGATACGACCACTGGCTTTGAAGACCACCCCTTCATCGACGAGTGCTGCTTTTCGCACATTGGCGGTGGGACCAACTAAGACGCCATCTGCCCGCACGACTCGATGGGCAGGGACATCCTGAGGGCTCAAGCGCATCGCTCGACCGACTGCTCGCGCGCCGTTGATTTGTCCCAATTTCCACGCAATCTGACTATAGGAGACGACTTTACCAAAAGGGATCTGCCGCGCCAGCGCATAGACTTCTTCATAGAATGGATTCATACTACTCGCTCCTTCTTTGATTCTTTCTATCATAGTACTGGATTCCCTGCCAATAGTAAATGAACAGACGCAACTTTAGCAATAGCCATCCAAACACTCGATTCCTTCTCTAGCAAGCCAAGAACGAATCGAGTAGTCATTAGTTTGGAAAATCAAAGTAGGTTTTCGCATTGTGATAAGAGATATCTGCGACGATCTGCCCTAAATACATTTCATCTGCTGGTAGTTGTCCGTCTTCTACCCATTCACTGATCACCTGACACAAAATCCGCCGGAAATACTCGTGGCGTGGATAAGACAAAAAGCTGCGAGAATCCGTCAGCATGCCGACGAAGTTTCCAAGAATCCCGCCTTCTGCTAGGGTCGTCAACTGATATCGCATACCAGAATACGTATCATTGAACCACCAAGCAGAGCCTAATTGCAGCTTGCCTTTGCTCTCTTCTTGGAACGCCCCCATCAGCGCAGTCAACACTGGATAATCTTTGGGGTTCAGTGAATACAAAATCGTCTTCGGCAATAAGCTTTCCGCCTGAAGCTGCGCCAATGTCCGACTCAAGCCGCTCGCTAGACGATCGTCCCCCATCGCATCACCGCCGCTATCAGGTCCTAGTTGTTGGAAAAGTTTTTGACTGTTGTTGCGAGTCGCCATCAGATGCAATTGCGCGGTCCAGCCTTGCTTCGCGTATTGGCGCATCAAGTCAATCAGCAAGCCGGTTTGAAACTGTCTGATTTCTTCATTAGTCAGTGTCCCAGTGGTCAAACGCTTCTGAAAAATCGCTTCAAGTGCAGCGGTATCGTAGGCTTCCTCTCCAAGACGTGATAGACTGTGATCTGCTAAACGACAGCCCCGTTGCTGGAAGTAAAAAATACGTACGGCCAATGCTTCAACCAGCGTTTGATAGCTAGTGATTTCTTTGTTCGCAGCTGCAGCCAATTGCTTAAGGTATGCTGGAAATTCTGGATTCTGCAGATTGATTGCTTTGTCAGGACGAAAGGTAGGATACACGGCAAAGGATTCTTCTGCCAACTTTTGATGATATGTCAACGAATCAATGGGATCATCCGTCGTACAGATTACCTCAACGGCCATCTTTTTGATCAGTTCTCGTGGTGAAAATTCCTTCGTCTGCAGCTGTTGATTGACTTTTTCCCAAATGCTTGCTGCATTGGCTAGTGTCAACCGCTCATCAATACCAAAGATTCGCTTCAATTCCAAATTGGTCCAGACATATAATGGATTGCCAATGCAAGCCTCCAAGGTCTGCGCCCAAGCACAGAATTTTTCGTAGTCATCAGCATCGCCAGTGATCAAAGATTCTGCAACACCATTGGCACGCATCAAGCGCCATTTGTAATGGTCCCCCGCCAGCCACGCTTGGGTGAGATTGGTGAAGTTTTGGTTTTCGAAAATCTCTTTCGGCTCTAAATGGCAATGGTAATCAATGATCGGCTGCTTTTTTGCATACTCATGGTACAACTGTTTGGCAAAGCTGTTTTTCAAAATAAAATCGTCAGTTAAAAACATTTCTTCGCTCCTTTTCTTAACGCCCCACGCTCTTGTCGATGGCTTCCCACAACCCTAATAAGTAGGAAGCGCCGATCGCCCGATCATACAAGCCATAGCCAGGACGTCCCGTTTCTCCCCAGATCATTCGCCCATGATCTGGTCGAATGTAGCCGTCAAAGCCATTTTTGTACATCGCTTCTAGGATCTGATACATGTCTAATGAGCCTTCAGATGAGAGATGCGGTGCTTCATAAAAGTCTTTGTCATTGCCCAAGTATTGAATGTTACGAACATGGGCAAAAGGAATCCGATCCCGGCGACAAAACTCAGCCAAAATCTCATAGACATTATTGGCTGGGTCTTCGGCGATACTGCCAGTACAAAGTGTGATACCATTTGACGGACTGTCTACCACGTTGCAGACCCAATCCAAATCATCGCGGTTTTTAACGATACGAGGCAGACCAAAAATCGAATAGGGAGGATCATCTGGATGAACAGCCATCTTGATGCCGACCTCTTCACAGGTGGGAATGATGGCTTTTAGGAAATAAGCAAAGTTTTCTCTTAATTTGTCATCATCGACATCCTTATACGCAGCAAACAATTCTTTGACATGTGCCAAACGTTCTGGTTCCCAGCCTGGCAAGGTATAGCCAGAGCTTGACTCCTCAACTTCTTTGACGATCTCTTCTGGGTCTTTGTCGATCCCTGCTTTTTCAAATGCCATCGTAGAAGAACCGTCGGCTAAGCGATAATCGAGATCCGTTTTGATCCAATCGAAAATCGGCATAAAATTATAGCAGATCACTTCGACCCCATATGCTGCCAAATTACGAATCGTTTTTTTGTAGTTTTCGATATACAGGTCTCTCGAAGGCAAGCCAATCTTGATGTCATCATGAATATTGACGCTTTCGATCACCTTCAGGGAAAGGCCAACTGCTTCGACTTCTTCCACGAGCGCCTTGATCCGTTCTTTCGGCCAAACTGCCCCAGCAGGCAAATCAAAGAGTGTGCCGACGATGCCTTTCATTCCAGGAATTTGACGGATATCTGCTAACTTGATTTTATCGTAGTCTTTTCCATACCAACGAAATGTCATTTCCATTTTTTATTCGATCCCTTCTACTGTTTCATGTAATGTTTTACGGACTGCGCCGGTTCCTGCCAGCATCTTAGCGAACAAGTGACCCACCTTTTCAGCGATTCCTGCTTGATAAAGATCCAAACCAAAAATCTGCGGATTTGCTAAGATTGGTCGAATGATCCCTTGAACATCGGCGGCTGTCCCTAACTGACACTCACGTAAAATCTCTTGTAATTCTGCTAAGAGGGGATCAGGACTTGGGCCAAATGGATGGCCTTCATCATCGATCGCTAATAGATAACGCAACCAGCCTGCAATCGCTAAGGGAATGAAAGTCAGCTCAGAAGCCGAGCCTTCTTTCTCCACATACTTTTTGATGGTTTCGCCAAAACGGATGGCGATTTTCTGTGAGGTATCTGCGGCGATCCGCTGTGGAGTGTCAGGAATCAGCGGATTGGGTAAACGAAGGCCCACCACCTCATCGATAAATTTCTTTGGCTGAATGATCTCAGGATCTTCCACTACCGGCAAGCCTTCACGATAGCCGATTCCTTTGATCAAAGCAACAATATCTGGATCGGTCATTTCCGCAGCAATGGATGTATAACCGAGTAAACAGCCGAACAAACTCATTGCGGTATGCAGTGGATTCAAACAAGTTGTGACTTTCATACTATCGGTTTTGTCGACGATCTCTCGACTCGTCAAGATCACCCCCGCTTTATCCAAATTCGGGCGACCATTTGGAAAATCATCTTCAATCACCAGGTAATGAGTCGTCTCTGTGTTAGCAAACGGAGCGATATTCGTTCCTTTATCGGTACGGATGACTGGCAGCTGCTCGATCCCAGCTGCTGCTAATTCTTCTGCAACTGCTGTTGAAGGATTTGGCGTGATCCGATCGATCATTGACCACGGAAACGTCACCTGCGCGTTGTTTTCTAAGTATCGGACAAACGCTTCTGAAACATGCCCCAGCTTTTGCCATTCTTTTGCAATGGTGACAATCGCCGTTTGGAAACGGAGCCCATTTTGCGAAAAATTATCGGTGGAAACCATAGCGATCGGAAGTGCCCCTGATTGAAAACGATCCCATAAAAAGCTAGCCAAAATGCTCATTGTATGGTTGACCTGATGGGGACCCGCAGCGAGATCCGCTTGTACGACAGGTAAAAATTTCCCCTGACTGTCTTTTAAGCCATAGCCTTTTTCTGTGATCGTTACGGTAACCAACTGTAGTGACGGCTCCTGAAATACTTTGCGTATTTGCTCATAACTCGCAATGCGGGAAGGATGGCAATAATAACTAGCCGCCGTTGACTGGAGCAATTTTTTCTCCAACCGTCCCCCTTCATGCATGACCACTTCTAAAATATCATTCTCGTAAGGGGCATATACTTGATCAATCACCTGTTCATCAAAGGTTTCACAAACTACGATTCCTTTTGTCAGCGCTTGTTGATCGATCAACGTTTGGGCTACTTCTGCGTGAAATGCCCGATACAAATTTCCCCCACCAAAGTGTAACCATTGAAACTGAGTATCTGATTGATCCGTCACTTCTTTGGGAACGATCGGCATCGTAACTCCTGCCTGCTTCAAGGCAGCAAAATCAAACATCCTACTTCCTCCTTTTCTTTAAAACTGATATATTAGTATTCTAGTTCATTCTGTGCTGAATTGCAAGCCTTTACAAAAGGTTATTCAACTTATATACTAGTTTTATTACTCAAAACTATCCCTAGGCACCTTCCTTCAGAGTTTTTCTTTAGAAGGTAATTGAATGCCTGATACAGAAAGAAGCGTTTATGTTGAAACCTACAAATTTTCAATCACAAGCTTATGAATCAATCAAAGAGTTGATCTTAACCGCCAAACTGATTCCCGGTCAAAAAATATCTGAAAAGGAATTGGAGCAGCGGCTAACCATTGGCAGGACGCCGATCCGTGAAGCAATTATTCGTCTGCGCCGTGAAGCACTGATCCATGTCGTTCCCCAAAGCGGCACCTATATTTCTAAAATCAGTATCAAACAAATTGAAGAAGCTCGTTTTGTCAGAGAGACGCTTGAAAAAGAAGTATTCGTAGCGGCCTGCCAAGCCATTACAGAAGAGCAGCTGAAAGAACTAGAAAAACTCGTTATTTTGCAGCGGACCTATGCCCAATTGAAGGATGAAATCGAGTTTTTCCAACTCGACGAGGCCTTCCATCAGTTGATTTATAAAATCGCCGACAAAGAAAATGTCTGGAATTGGCTACAAACGATCAATCTGCCTTTAAATCGCTTCCGCTTCTTACGTTTAGAGGTGGAGGAATTGTCTTGGGAAATTATTTTGCGGGATCACGAAGAAATCTTAGCCACTTTAAAAGAAAAAGACCAAGCCAAAATTGCTCCCTTGGTCGGACAACACATTGATGTCATTGATAACGATTTGATTTTTGTGGAAAAGGCCTTTCCCGATTACTTTACGGAGTAAAGCTATTTGAAAATCATGGACCTTAAAAACCACCCTCGTCGAGTAGATTGCCTACTTGACGAGGGTGGTTTCATACGCTGAACAAGCGAGAATACGCTCATTCGATTGGGTGATAACTAAAGCCTTGGCCCAGTACTTCTGAGACATTATTGACGATCACAAACGCTTTTGGGTCAATGGTCTCAATGATTTGTCTGATCTGCATAAATTCTTGGTCGCTGGCCACGATCAACAGTACTTGTTTGTCTGCTTGCTGGTAGCCGCCTTGGGCAGCCAATAGTGTGGCACCACGAGCTGTTTTATCAAAGACTGCTTCTCGAATCTCGTTCACGTGGTTCTCACTTAAGATCATGATGGATTTCTTCCGGTTAAAGCCCGTTTCAATGTAGGTCATCACACCAGAGGTGATCACGATCGATAATATCGCAAACAAGAACTCTTCAAACCCGAAAACGAACAAGTTCATGGAGACCACGATCGCATCGGTCGCCAGCAAGCCAATCGCTGGATTCAAATTAAAGTATTTCTTGAAAATCAGCGGTGGAATCGTTGTACCACCGCTAGAAGATTGATTTTTGTACAAAATCGCTACTCCTAAAGCAAAAATCGCACTGCCAAATATCACGGAAAGCAGCCGATCTTCAGCCACCATATATTCTGGGACTAAAGCAATTGCTACTGGAAAAGCAAAACTACCATAGAGGACTTTCAAAAAAGGCCCCTTCCCTAAAAAGGCATAGGCAAGAATAAGCATGAGAATATTCAAGACCATGATCACAGCCGCTCGATCCCAACCGAGGGCTGACTCTAATAAAATACCGATTCCGCTGACACCGCCAGCTGCCACATGATGCGGGCCTAAAAATAAATTGATGCTTGCCGCTAACAAGAAAAGTGCTGCGGTGATTTTTCCATAGGTTTTCAGAATTGTCATTTGTTTCCTCTTTTCTCTGTCATTTTCACGGTTTATTCAAGCCGCTTTGCAGCCATTCTTACTCCTCACTATACGCCCATTTGATGTCACCGACAAAATTTATGTTTAGCCAGAGGGAATAACCGGAAATCTGTTGGCTGATTGCTTGATTCAATCGTTCTCGCAAGGGATCTTGCCGCCCAACTGTATCGAGAGGTGTTGCAGGTAAAATCACCACATCTAATTCCACAATGACTTGATTGCCGACTTTGGCGGTACGTAACACAAAGTCCACCACTTCTTCTGCGCGCAGTTCTTTTTCAACGATCGTCATGATGGACTCTCGTAGTTCTTCTTTCGGAGTTGAAGAAGTCAATTCCAGAATGGCCGCTTTCAACTCTTTAATCGAAAGCTGAATAAAGAACAAGGTGATCCCGATGGAGATGATTGGGTCGACATACATCGCGAAATTTCCATAGGGACTGGCTTGAATCAGCCATGACACAAGAAATGAACCGACGACACCCAGACTAAAGAAAAAGCCGAAACGCCATTGTTCTAGTTCTACCCAGTAAAAGGGATGAGTCAGTGGTTTCTTTTTTAAGTACAAGTAAAAAGAGAAACAGTAGATCGTACCAATCAGCGAGAAATACAAACCGATTGGATCAATCATGCCATCACTGACGTGTAATAAACTAAAAGCAGATTCAATGACTCCATAAATTGAGATCAGCAAGATGATACTATATTGAATAAAAACAACCAACGGCATCAACGCTTCTTTGCCGAATGGGAAACGTTCAAAGTCTTGGGCTTGGATATATTTTGCCACATACAAAGCAATCAGTGACATCACTGCACCAATCAATGTATAAACACCATCTAACAAGAGGACGTTATAACTGACCAGTAACCCAAAAAGCAAGGCACCGCCGCCATAGATACTCCCAGCGACAATCGATGCCAGCAAAAGCTTGCGTATTTTTTTCTTTTCACTCATGATACTCCTCTTTCTTTTTTTCAAAGAAACTATCAATTTGATTGCATTCTTCTATCTATAAGCCTATCTTCCCATATAAATAACATAAAAAACAGTCAATTTTTTCATACAAAGCGGAAAAAAATAGTATTGCTGTCAATCATTCACTCTATTCTCAAGTGATGCATATTCGATCTTTCTATTCCACTCTTTTTACATTCTGGTGTAAATCCCCTTGACTACGCGGATTGATTCCCTTATCATCAAGGGTAACCATATTCAATCAGAATTTTCAGAATATTCCGTTATATTTTTCATAACGGCGATTCATTGGAAGACAGGGAGGATGAAGAGAGTGAATGAAGCAAAACAAGTCCCATGGACAGGAGAACCAAACCAACGAGCGATCAACTATTTGAATGAAGAAGGCAAAGTGATCGTCTGCCCAACCAAAGTCGGCTATATCATTGCCGTCTCTGATAAAAAAGGGCTGGAACGCAAGTTTTCAGCAAAGAATCGCAAGCGTAACAAACCAGGTGTCGTTCTTTGCAGCTCATTGGAGCAGCTACATGAATTAGCCGAATTAAATGCGGAAACCGCCGCCGTTTATGAAACGTGTTGGAACAATGACGTGTTATTCGGTGCGATTTTGCCTTGGAAAGAATCAGGAAAAGCCTATATCCCAAAAGATGGTTCAGAAGAATTGATGACGGACGTTCGGGGAACCAGCTGTTTCGTGATCAAATTCGGTGTCCCTGGTGAGCAGATCTCAAAAGAACTTTGGGATCAAAAAAAGAAATTGCTTTTCGCCAGCTCAGCGAACCCTTCAGGCAAAGGAAACCGCGGACTTGTTGAAGGGATCGGCGAACAAATCGCGCAAGAAGCCGATCTAATCATTGAAGGCAACGACTATGTTGCATCGATCCAACCAGACAAAACGCTGGAAACCCGCTACGAACAAGGAGTCATGGTTTCTTTCGTTGATAAAGACGGTAACTTGATTCCAGAGCAAGGAGACCAACGCTCCATCACTCCCGCACCTGTCTTGATCCGTAAAGGACTCGATGTTGAAAAAATCCAAATGTACCTTTCTGATCACTTCAACTCATGGGACTATCGCCACGGGGAGTATTATTAATCTTTCATCGTCAACAAAGAACCGAAGAACCAGCTAACGGCCCTCCTATTCAAGGAAAAACGCTCAGCTCGTTCTTCGGTTTTTCAATAGAAAAAAATACTTTTCTTCTATCGTGTTTCTTTCAAAAGCTGAATGATCTGTGCCTGTTGTTTGATGATCGTATCTTGTTGCTTGATTTTAATCCAGTTTTGGTCGATTTGGATAGCTGCTCCGAGATTTTTGTAACTAAGGTTGGGGATCTCCATGAAATGTATTCGGTGTGCAGATAAGTCATTAAAGATCTGAACAGACAGTTCCTCACTCAATTCATGAACCTCTTTTTCTACAATATACTGGTTGATCAGGTCTTCTACAGTCAAACGCTTTTTTCGTTTCTTGCCTTGTGTGCCATTCGAATTTTCAGATTTCTTGTTCGTACCAAACATTTTTGTTCTCCTTTCGTTAGGTCATCCTTCCTCCATTTTGTGATTCCGTGTCTCTTCTTCAGTGACCAAAATAAAATTGAGCGAAACCTACATACGAACATTTTGTCATAAAATAGCATTATAATCTAAATTTTGTTGTTTTTAAAGATAAAAAAGGAGATAAATTACGATCAGGTTTTCTCTGTCATAGAATTCCAACTCTATTTCTGCTATAATCCCCTCATAAACACATAGGAGGGACTCTATGAAAAAGCATTCCTCAATTGCTTTCTAGGGGACGACGCCAATGACAGTGACTTTGGACTACACTTACTGCTGGGTTGTGGGCTGCCGCAACACAGTGCTTAGCACAAAACGAAAAAACTAAGCGTGGTACGGATTGCGAAATCGCATGAAGCTGGAAGCAGAAGTAATCGTTACGGACGGTGAATGTGTCCCTAGCCAAAGAAGCCTGATGAAGAACGAACGGAACCCTTTTCTCTCAAAAGAAATCATTCTTTTGGAGGAAAGCAAAATGAGAAAAGGTGAAAATACGACCTTTGTTTGTAAAAACTGCAGTACGCCTGTGGCACCCTTGACCAATGGTTCTTACCGCAACCATTGTCCCCAGTGTCTCTACTCGTTACACGTGGATATTCGCCCAGGTGATCGTCAAAATACTTGCCATGGCCTGATGCGACCCATCGATTATCGCCAACATTCCAAAAAAGGCTATCAGCTGCTGCATCAATGCACTCGCTGCAAAAACCAGCAGTGGAATATCGTGGCACAGGATACGCAACAGCCTGACCATTTTATTGAGTGGTTAGCTCAAACCGCTGCGTATCACTAAACAGCCAAAGAAGACCATGCTTCAGGCTGGTCTTTTTTGGTAATCAGAACAACGGCCCCCTTATACCACTAACTGCTCATAGACATTGTCGTCATAAGAAGTGCTTACTTTAACCTAAAAAAAACAGCTCGCTGTCTCGTCGATTGGTTGACGAAATCAGCGGGCTGTCCTGCTAGTGTCTTCTTGATGATTTTACGTTGGTTTGCGCTTATTCAAAAACGAATTGATTGTGATACAGTTCCGCATAAAAGCCGTCAGCCGCCACCAATTGATGGTGATTGCCTTCTTCAATGACTTCGCCGTCCTTTAAGACAACGATGCGATCGGCATTCAAAATCGTCTTCAAGCGATGGGCGATCACAAAACTGGTTCGTCCTTTGATTGCTTCATCCATTGCTCGTTGAATTTTCGCTTCGGTCACGGTATCAACATTACTGGTGGCTTCATCCAAAATCAACAATTCTGGATTGGTCAAAATCGTTCGGGCAATACTCATCAATTGTTTTTGACCAGTACTGAAAAGATTGTTCTCTTCGGTGATCTCCGTGTCATAGCCTTTTTCCAACGTCATAACAAACTCATGGATATTGGCTTGTTTCGCTGCTGCAATGACTTCGGCTTCAGTCGCTTCTGGTTTCCCAAAAGCAATGTTTTCACGAATCGTCCCTGAGAACAGCACGGATTCTTGCAAAACGATTCCCACTTGAGAACGCAGCAGATCCAAGTCTAGCTCCCGGATGTCGATGCCGTCAAAGGTCACAGAACCACCATTCACATCATAGAAGCGATTCAACAAGTTCATGATGGTCGTTTTTCCTGAACCAGTCGGTCCGACCAATGCGACCATTTCGCCTTTGTTGACCGTGATCGACACATCTTTTAGGACCAATTTTTGACTGTCATACCCAAAGTCCACATGATTCAAAGCAACCGCCTCTTTGATGCCCTTCACTTTGATCCCGTCTTTTGGTTTGACCTCATCAGGTTCATCAAACATTTCATTGATTCTGCGCGCACCGGTGATCGCCAACTGAATCATGCTGTAACCAGAAGAGATCTGCATCAATGGTTGGTAATACTGCTGCGAATACTGGACAAAGGTCACAACTAATCCTAAAGCAACGGAACGTTCTAAGTCACCGTTCAATGCTAACCAGCCACCAAAGAAAATCACGATTGCCGTGTTCAACAAGGACATCCCTTGCATCAAGGGGAAAAGCAGCCCAGAGTAGACTTGCCCTTTGTAGGTAGCTTCCCGGACTTGTTGGTTGTGGACCAGAAAACCATCGATGGTTTCTTCTTGCAGTCCATTGGTGATGATGATTCGTTGACCACTGATTTTTTCATCGATATAGCCGTTTAATTTTCCGACTTCATCTTGCTGCAGATCGACATATTTGCGGGCTTTTTGGATCACGATCACCGCGATCAACACCGCAATCGGGGTAGAAGCAATCGTTGCCCATGCCAATTCAACGTTTTGACGGAACATCATGATCAAGATCCCCACCATTAAGACTACATTGGTCAGCACTTGCAACAATGCTTGGTTCAGACTGTTTTGGATGTTATCCAAGTCACTGGTGAAACGGCTCAAAATATCACCGTCTTGATGAGAATCAAAGAATTTGATCGTCAATTTTTCCAGTTTATTAAATAAACCGATCCGCATTCTGTTGGTTGATTTCCCCACCACTTGCGTGAACAAGATACTATAGACAAAATTAGCTGCACTGGCTAAGACATAAAAAATCAACAGTTTCCAAATGATCGATAGAAAAGCCGATTTATCATCGACCCCTTGCATCAAACCGCCAACATAATTCGCCAATTCCTGGAACGCTTCTCCGATAAAGACTGGCGCTTGTACTTGCAGATACGTTGCCAGAATCACCGTCACAAAAATGAATAGAAACGACCACTTGTATTGTTTTAAGTAATGGTAGAAAAATTTACTCGCTTTGAACAAATCTGTCATGGTTACTCCTCTCCTTTCTGTGTTGCGAAGATTTCTTGATAGATGGCATTGTTATTGGCTAAAAATTCATGGCTTCCTTCACCAACCAAACGTCCATTATCTAAAACGAAGATGCGGTCGGCTTTCACAACAGAGGCAATCTTTTGCGCGATAATGATTGTTGTCGTGTCTTTTAATTGTTTTTCAAACGCTTCGCGAACCAATTTTTCCGAACGAGCATCTAATGCACTCGTACTATCATCCAAAATCAAAATTTTCGGTTCACCGATCACGCCTCGAGAAATCGATAAGCGTTGCTTTTGTCCTCCAGAAAAATTGCTGCTGCGCTCGGAGACCGGCGCTTCAAAACCCGCTGTCAATTTTTGAATAAATTCGCTGGCTTGAGCGATTTCTGTTGCGCGAGACATCTCAGACTCTGAGGCATCTTTTTTCCCTTGCCGTAAGTTTTGGGCAATCGTTCCTGAAAAGAGGATCGCTTTTTGCAAGACAAAAGCGACCGTTTTACGCAAGCTTTGTTCATTGACTTCTTTCAAGTCAACACCGCCAACCCGCACGACACCTTCTGTTGGGTCAAACAAACGGGGAATCAGTTGCACCAGTGTTGATTTGCCGGCACCAGTCGCTCCTACGATCCCAATCATTTCGCCAGGTTTGATGGTAAAACTGATAGCCGTTAGGGCATTTTTTTCATCCCCAGGGTAACGGAAGCTGACGTTTTCAAAAGCGACACTTCCAGACAATTCTTGTTCTGGGACATCTTGGTATTGCAGATCCGGTTCGGTATCTAGAATCTCTTTGATCCGTTTTAGCGAAACTGCAGCCCGTGAAGTCATCATCATCATCATGCCGCCGATAATGATCGCCATCATAATTTGCATCAAATAATTCATGAATGAGGCAATTCCCCCAATCAAAGTTGGGTCATCTTTCGCTAGATCACTGACAAAGAAAATCGCGCCGACCACTGCTAAGTTGGCCGCCAGCATAAAGGAGGGGATCATTACAGAGAACAGGGTTCCTACAATAATATTATGCTTCGTTAACGTTTCACTGACTTTAGAAAAGCCTTGCAGTTGGTTGTCTTCTTGAACAAAAGATTTCACCACACGAATCCCCATCAAATTTTCTTTGGCAATCCCATTGATTTTGTCGATCAAGTTCTGGATGATCATAAAGTGTTTGCCCATCCGTGTAAAGGATAGTGCCGTAATCACTAGGACAGCGATAATCAGTAAGACGATGATCCACCACAGTTGCGGCATGGTTGTCATCGCCAAAATGAAGGCACCGATAAATAAGAACGGGATCCGAAACAACGATTGTAGCGAGATCATCACTAAGTTTTGAATTTGCGTGATGTCATTGGTCAAGCGCACCACAAGATTTCCCGCTGAGAAGGTTTCGATATTTCCAAATGAGAATGTCTGGATTTTCCGAAACATCTCTTCCCGAATATCGGCACTAACGCCTTGCGCCACTTTCGCAGAAAAAACCGTGTTGATGATCCCTGCAACAAGGCCTAGCAATGCTAGCCCAATCAACTGCACACCAATTTTTTTCATTTCATCATTGTTTTCGGTAATAATTGATTCTAGCACTTGCTGCAAGAGCTTTGGCTGCCATAATGCAGCAACGACCATTAAAATGACCGATAATAAGGCAATGCTGGTTGCCGCTTTGTACTTTTTGACATGGCGTAAGACCAGATCCATATACGTACCACTCCTTTGTGTTTAGCAGAAAAGACTGCCAAAAAATTTCGGTTGCACAACAATTTACCATGGATCACGACTAGAAACAAGCGAACAAATAAAACAAAAAGAGCTTTCATGAAAGCTCTTTGAAAATATTGCATAAATGTTGGCGAAAATAACGAATAATAAAGGGATTATGATGATCCTCAAGAGGGTCTTCCTTATTTTCTGGCGCTAAATCTTTGACTTACGATTCGCTGTTTTCCAGCTCACTTTTTTGTTTTTTTGTCAGTTTTTGTTTGACTAGATCGTAGGAAACCAAAATCATTTGTTCGATGTTTTCTTCCATCAAGGCATCAGATGCCAACTTGATGGTATTCCAATGGGTCTTATTGGCATAATACCCCGGAATGATGACGTCAGGAAATTGCTCTCGCAGCGTTTCGTTGACCTCGGGCAGATTTTTCAAAGTCAAAAATGCTGTTTCTTCTGCTTGCGGACTCATGATCCCAAACTGTTTTCCTACTAAATCAAAGTAGATTGCATCCCAATCTTCGCGGTAATAGACTTTGGCTCCCGGCAAGCCTTCCCCAAATGCTTGAAATCGCTGCATTTTTTGTGCAATTTTTTCTTCAATCGATGTACTCATTGTGTTTCCCTCACTTTCTACTATCAAAACCGTCATTTTCTGTCTCAATTTTGACAGATTGAATCGCTTTCTGCTCTATTTCCTACTATTATACATGGTTGCCGTGTAAAAAGGGATTTTTTATCAATGGCATGTTGCCTGAAAATGACTCTTGAGAGTTGCATGCGGCGTTACATTCATTCATCTCTCTCAGAAGATACAAAAAAACCCTTATCAGCGAGTAAGATGTACTCGCCAATAAGGGCAATTGATTACTAGATGTCATGGACAAGATTCATTTTAGAATCTTAGTACCAACCATTTGCTTCCCAGAATGCTTTGGCAGCAGACCAAGAACCATAACGTGATGCAACATATTCATCGGCAACCTTTTCTTGGTTAGCAGCTGAATAGTCACCATTTAAGTAAGAGTTGGTTAATTGGTAACGGCCGTAGTATTGTCCGTTTGTCGCTGTGTAAGAACCACCAGATTCTTTGTTTGCGATCCATTCTTTTGCTGAAGCTTCTGAGCCGCTAGCTGAAGAGCTGTAGCTTGAGCTGCTTTGTGTGCTTGCAGCAGCAGATTGTGTGTTGCTTGATTGTGAAGCTGCTGGTTCACTTGGTTGTTGTACACTTGCTGCAGCAGTCGTGTTTGCAGATTCTGTATAAGTGGCAGTGCCATCTGTAGGGATGATCAATGCTTCCCCAACAAAAATCAAGTTTTTATCAGCAATCTCGTTTGCTTCAACGATCGCATTGATCGTATCATCAGAGCTATAACCGTAAAAGTTAGTAGCGATTGTTGATAATGTATCACCAGATTGAACAGTGTATTGTTCGTCTGCAAAGGCGTCTTTCCCACCTAAGAAAAGGCCGAAACCGGCAAGGACAGCTGTACTAAGTAAAACAGTTTTTAAAGACTTCATATAATTAAATCTCCTTCTTTGAAACTCATTTTGCGTCATTTGAGATGACTCAAGCGCATAAACAAGTCTAACACCGAAGAATATTTCATAGGTAAAGAAATCATTACAGATGATTACGAAAACGACAGTTGCCTTACGTTTCGTAAGAATTGAAAAAGACTATCATATCAAGCTTTTCTCTGCTGTAATTTTTAACATTACAGTTATTTTGTTTCTAGGTAAACCAGTTAACCTTAGAAAACCTTTCCTATATTACAAAAAACCCTCTTTTTACACAGATTTGTAACAAAAGAAGGAACGAGACAAGGTCTCATTCCTCATTTACTTCCTATTTTTTCTTCACTGGGATCAATTTATTCATGACGATCGCCGCAATAGCGCTTAAAGCAATCGGTGAATCTAATAAATATTGTAAGAATTGAGGCGCAGATTCTTTGATTTCTGCTGGCATAAACAACAAGCCGATGGCAATAATCAATGGTACCCCGATAATATACAACTCACGCTCGGAAAACTCTTCATTCTTAATGACCCGAAAGCCGCTCAACAAAATAATGACACAGACGACCGCGAACACGCCGCCGATGACAGCAGAAGGTACTGCGTGAATCAAGGCTGAAAGTTTTCCCATGAAGGACAATAGGATAAACCAGACGGACGCCATCACAAAGACTTTTTTACTAGCAACCCCGGTGATCGAAATGATCCCTGCATTGGTAGAATAACCAGTTACAGGTGTCGTTCCAACTAAGGCGGCAACCAAGCAGCCTAACCCTTCACCGATCACGCCTTTATTGATCTGTTCATCCGTAACAGGTTCTTCTGTCACAGAACTGACCGCGTACCAAGTTCCTGTTGTTTCTGCTAGGAGAACCATATAGATCACTAGCATCGTTAAGATCGCTGAAACATCAAAATGCAGGCCATAGTTTAGAAATACCAGTTTTGGCAGGCTAAAGAAAGAAGCATCCGCCACCGACTGAAAATCAACGCCTCCCATAAAGGAAGCAATCACGGTACCGATAACCAAAGCAATAATGACCGAACTGATTCGGAAGTATTTTCCCATTCCTGGAAAATAATCGCCTAACATGGAAAACAAGATCAAAATCGCCGCAGTAATCGCAGCCAACAACATGTTTTGATTGGCACTTAGTGTTTCAGTGGCAGGATAGATATTGCTAGTAAAGGCCGTTGGCAACAGCGTCAAACCAACGATCATGATGATCGTTCCACTGACGATCGTAGGAATAAAATGACGAACGATATACTTATAGATTCCAGTAAAACCTAGTAAAATGACTGCTGCGGCACCAACAATGCTGGCACCTAACACCGTGTCCATGCCGTTGGCACCAAAATAAATACCGATGATCGCTCCAACGGGTACAAAGGATGGTCCTTGACATACGGGTAATTTCAAGAAAAAGAGGACTTGGATCAAAGAAGCGATCCCTGCTCCTAAAAAGGTCGATTGGATCAAACCTGATGCGTCTGAAGAGGACATCGCCACCGCGGTTGCGATAATAAATGGCGGCACATACACGTCCATTGCCAACACATGCTGTAATCCTAAAAGTACTGCTTGACCAAAGGGAATGTCTTCGTTCATTCCGATCGTTAAATGTTTGTTTTTCGTTGATTCCACTGTCTCATTCTCCTCATTTTTCGTGTACTTTTTTTCCTTGGACCCAGACTTGGCGAATATTTTGCATCGTTGCTAAGTACAGGATTTTTTGTAATCTTGCTTCGGGTGAAGTAAACACACCGAAGTCAGGCAAAGGATTTTCTTTTTGTCGCGTATCGATCACTTGCACATCAAACGCATACCCTTCTTTGATGACACCTACTGGTAATCTCAGTGCCTCACCGCCGCCTTTTGTCGCCAATGAGAACGCATCGATCACGGATATACGAGAATCAGCTACTCCTCGTGTGTTTTGAGGAAGCGTGACATCCACGCCATCTTCTAACATTCTCGAAGACATCACAGCTTGTTTGATGTTGTCATACAAACTCGGTGAAAAACCGCCGGAGATATCCGTTCCTAAACCAATCGTGACCCCTTGTTCTTTCAAGCGCTTGATTGGGATCACGCCATTGGCAAAGTAGGCATTTGAGATGGGACAGTGCGCAACTGCGGCGCCGGTTTCGACAAAACGGGCGCCGTCAGCTGGGCTGATGAAATTGCCATGAGCCATCACTGCTTTTTCTCGCAACAAGCCGAAATCTTGCAGCACTTCGGTATCCGTTTTGCCAAATCGCTCTTGAACAAAGTCATGTTCCCATTGCCCTTCACTGCAGTGGGTCTGAACATGGACATCATATTTTTCAGCCAATGCGCCTAACCCTGCCAAGCCTTCATCGGTACAGCTCGGGACAAATCGCGGAGTAACCACAGGATAAACGCCTTGAGGTGCAGTCTTTGCGATTGCTTGTACTTCTTGAATAAAACGTTCTGTATCCGCTAACGCCTCTTCTGTTGACGCGTCCCGATAAAAAGCAGGATTGGCTTGGGGATCGTCCATAACGACTTTTCCGACTAATCCCCGTTGACCAAGAGTGGCACAAGTCTTCGCCAATTGAAGGCTCGCTTCTAGATGGACCGTTGCAAAATAAAGAACCGTTGTCGTTCCTCTTGCCAATAGCTGTGCCACCAAATCTTGATAGACAGCTTTGGCAAATGCTGGATCGGCATATTTTGCTTCCAGCGGAAACGTGCATTCATCTAACCAAACATTTAACGGTTCATCTAACGCGATTCCTGCTTGCGGCCATTGCGGTGCATGGACATGCAGATCAACAAACCCAGGTAAAAAACACTGGCCTGCAGATAATGCCTGCAGATTCTCTGATGCTTTCGCCAGCTCTGACTCATACCCTTGATCTGTTTTAGCAGTCACTTTTACGATGATCCCTGCGTCATCGACTTGAATCAAAGCTTCTTCTATATATTCTAGTTTTCCATCAGTTGGCGTATGGAAAACATCTCCTTTAAAATAGTGAATGGTTGCCATTTGTTTGATTTCCCCCGTTCTCTAAGACATTGTCAGGAAAAAGCCGTTCATTTAATGTTCCTTTTTCACTAACACGATGTTCTTATTTTAACGCTATTCGAAAATAGTGCAATAAAATTCACTATCATAAAGAAAGATAATACGATAAATGTTCGGTTTTTATGCGATTTCAAAAAAAAGACACCGTCTAGAAATAAGACAGTGTCAGTTAACGACGCTTATACTTTTGTTTTCTTTAGTTGCCGATAAAATACCACCAGTCCACCTACTAGCAAACAGAGTACTCCTGCAATCGAGCCCCATTTTGCTGGCTCTAAAAAGCTTTGGATCCTTGAGGTCTGATTCGTTGCCGTCGTTCCTGATAGCTGAAACAAGAAAGCCAACGGCTGATGTTCAAAACGAAGAATAACAAATAGGAGTGTCATCAAAAGAAATTGATGTACCAGACTCCCTTTGCTTTGTGTGGCATACTTGGCTAAGCTCTGCTGTTCAATTGCTTCCGGTTTTGCCGCCAAATACTGTTTCGTGAGCCATTGATTCAATCCCGCATTAAAGAAACTAATGACAAATAAACTTATTGGGATCAAAAGATCGCTGCTAAATAGAAGAACACCAACCATCAATCCAAGCAAATACGCCGGTACTAACTGTTTTTCTAGCAAGCGTGCGAGTTTTCCTCCGAGAAACATTGCGCCAAAAAGGCCCAGTGCATAAGGCAAGTAAACGTGAGTACTAAGCGCTTGTGCCCCAAATCGACCGGTAACATAGACCGAGCCGAAAAGAAAAAGAAAGTTACCGATCACTCCCCGAATAAAGGTGAGGATGTTCAAGTGAAGCGGCTGTTTCCACGAGCGGCTGCGTTTCGTTAAAGTGATCAGCAGCAAAGCAAAGAGAAACAAGAAGCCAGTAATCGCCCACTCAAACAGGGCATTCGACTTGATCAGCCTGGCTGATCGCAAGCCAAACAGTAAGAGAAAGAAAAAGAAATACAACAAAAACTGCTTGTTGAATAACTGGTTGCGCTGCATCAACGGTCTTTTTGGGAGGTTGTTGAAGGTTTGACTACTCTTAGCTGCCAGCACAAAGAGTGCAAAATAACTGCCAAATAGGCCAACGCCTTGAAGGTCATCAGGCAACCGTAAGGCAAACAGTAAAACAAAAAGAAAGAACAGCGCCTCCTTCCAATCATTTTTCAGCGGCTGTTCAGTGAGCTTGGCTTTTTGTCGTACCATCAGATCAGCTGGCGGCAGCCAAGAAGCACTGATCCCCAACAAACCAGCAGCTGGCAAGAGTGCCACGCTCCACCAGATGCTCAAGATACCTACCAATGCGCCGGCGCCGCCGATCAAGACACTTGCTGCTAACAATGATGGTGCAAAAAGCGCCGTAAGCGTCTGTAAGAAAAAGACCCCTGTCATGCGAAAGGTATAAAAGAGCGCAAAGGCTAATGTTGCACTTAGCGACTGCTCTTTGCTCAAAGATAAGAAATAAAGATACGGGATGATCGTGATCGTATTGCTGATGATCAAAAGTGCGGTATGGGATTTTAAAACTTTCATCGTCCGACTCCTTGCCTTGATTTAAAGTTCCATCTTTCTTCTATCCTACACTTTCAAGCAATCCTGTCAACTTGCGTGCCAAATTTAAGCAAAAAGAAACCAAGTGTATTGTCAAAAGACTGACACTTCGTTTCTTTTTCTTATTGCGATTTTCGGCTAGAAGCCAGTAGACTGAATCGTTTGCTTAATTGCCTGAATTTCTTCATACAACCCTTGAAACTCTTTTGCAAGCTCACTCATGATGTCTGCGCTCATCAAAAGATCTTCCGCATGACTTAATAGTAAGGACATCCAAACTTTGTCCCCTTGAGCTTCTTGTTGAACTAACTTCCGATGTGCCAAATGGGCTTCATGATAGTGTTCTTTTCCTTTTTCGATTGCTTGCAGTGCAGCCAGATTCTGGGCTTCTCTTCCTTTTTGAATACTTTCAAAAAAGCAACTTCTTGCCATACCCGCTTGCGAGATAATCTGAAAACAAATTTGTTCTTTTTCTTCCATTCTACTCTCCTATTAGTTCAAGTGCTTGTTCCAATGCTTTTTTTCCATCCATCATGCCATAGGTGCGCATGTCGATACTGGCTGCTGGACAAGCAACTAAGCCTTGGACTTCATTTAATCGGTAAGAAACTTGCGGTCCTAACAGTACGCAATCAGCATCTTTTGCTGCAGTCGTGACCGATTCAATGGAGAACGCATCGATCACCACCGCTTCTCCTTTTTCTTGCGCTGCTTTTTTCATATTATTTACTAAGACGCCAGTAGACATGCCGCCAGCGCAAACTAATACTATTTTTTTCATCATTGTTCCTCCATTTTCTCGTTATTTGTTACTCAACGACTGCCGCTTGAGTTTGCAGATTCTTTTCTTCAGCTAGTGCTGCTTTGTCTTGCAGACGCATAAAAGGGATGTAGATGATGACACATAAGACAAATTGGATCAATTGTGCAATGATCCCTTGCCAGCCATTCACTAAGAAGCCACCGAAAATAATCGGAAATCCAGTTGGGATATTGACTCCATTGTGGTAAGGCAAAAAGCCGACAATTGTTAAGAGATATGCTGACAACACGGAAACAGCCGGTGTTACCATCAAGGGAAGCAGCATTCTGATATTCATCACCTGAGGAATCCCAAATTTGATTGGCTCAGAAATACCAAACATGGAAGGGATCAATCCAATTTTACCAACAGCTTTTAGCTGCTCTGATTTGCAACCAAAAATAGCCAGTAAAGCGACTGCAAATGAACGAGCCCCGCGATTGTTCAAAATAAACCCAATCGTAAACAAATGTGGTAATGCTTGGCCGGCACTGTACGCCGCCAGATTATCAAGCCCTGGTTGGTAAAAGACCAACATCAAGATCGGATAAACAGCCAACACTCCGTGAATGCCAAAGAACCAAAGAAATTCGATAAACGCCACAATGATCATACAAGCAAAAATATTCGCTCCTAGCAAGGTCAATGGAGCTTGTACCCAAGTATAGATCATATCTGTCAGCGTGCCGTAAGGAGTTGCCGCCATGCCCACATAAATGATGCCCATAATGGCTGAAACAATAATTGCTGGCACGATCGCTGCAAAGGATTTGTTGACGATCGGCGGTACCGAATCCGGCATTTTGATCATCAAATTCTTCTGTACACATAAAATGTAAATTCTGGCACCCAACAAACCGCCAAACATGGCGACAAACATCCCACCGGAGCCAAGGGTCGACAACTCCATCGTACGGGTTTCTTCTAAAGTCGAAATCGGACTCAAGATCAAAAATGATACCAAACTCATGATACCGGCATTTAGTTGATCCGCATTTAAATGCTCGGCTAATTTATAGCCAACTAGAAAGGCGACATAAACGGAAACGACATCGATCGTCATCGCGTTGACTTGGGTTAATAATGCTTTCAAACCAATTTGTTCCATTATCTGTTGCGTTGCCCCAATGTCGATCGCATTGATCAAGGAAGCAATGGAACTGATCATCATGACGGGCATTAAGCCCATCATTGCATTGGCAATGGCTTTCATATAAATATTGTTTTGTACTTGAACGGCTGCAGCTAGTATTTTATCTTTCAGTGTATTCATAAGGTCCTCCTTCACTTAATCCCGCAAGTATTTATCTTTAAGTAGCTGGATTTTCTGCTGTGAAAAACCCAGTTCTTCTTTTACATATGTTTCAATCCCCCCATGAGCCTCAATCAAATCCAAAGCGGTTTGTAAAAAACACCGATCAGCTTCTTTGAAGTATCGCATTGCTGCCACAAAATCGGGGTTGTTCGTTTCTTCTTGTATCTGCTTGAGACTCTTGGTATTTTTCTCCCTTTTGTACTCGTTGGTCAGCAGGTAATCTTCCATGACCTCTTCATAACTGACACCCAACAGTAACTGAATCAGGGCAACGCCATACCCGGTGCGGTCTTTGCCACCACGACAGTGCTGAACCACTGCACCTTCAGCTTCCAAATGAATGGCCAATACTTCTTTGAAAACGGTCTTGCATTGACTGTTTTCAACAAATTCATAATTTTGCCGAATCATCAATTCTTTTGCAACTTCGGCGGTGATTTTTTCTGCAGAAAGCGCCATTGGTTCCCCTTCTTCTGAAGAAGCTAAAGCAGCAATATCAGCAATTGGCGTCAAATAAAGTATCTGAGCATTCCCAATGGGTTTGTCTTCATTGTCTGCTCTTTCTTGGGCATTGCGGTAGTCAATAATTTTCTCAATTCCCAGAGCTGCTAATTTTTTCTGATCGGCTTCTGTCAATTTGCTCAATTCGTCTGAGCGATATAGTTTTCCAGTCACTACGTATTTGCCCTCTTTGGTCCGATAGCCGCCAAAATCGCGAAAATTATACGCACCTTCTAAGGTTACTTTTTCATTTGTCATACACTACTCCTTTAAATAATTAATGAACGTCATAAAGTCCGTTGTCGCAGCTAGTTTGTTTACTTTATCCAACGAAGAACATTGTTTGATCAAATGATCATTCAGCGGTTTCACTTTTAAGTGATCTTGTTCAGCAATCACTAATAAGAAAACGAGACGAACCGTCTGTTTGTACCAGAACACTGGCTTTTTCAAGTTTGCAACGGCAATCACCGTTTCTGCACCAATCAGCGCATTGGGATGAGGGAAAGCGACTGACGGTAAGAAATCGGTTCCAAAAAAGGCTTCTCGTTCAAAAACCAACGTTTCAAAATTCTCAGGCATTGAATACTGTTCTTTGATTTGTTGGCATAAAAAATGCAACACCGCTTCTTTTGTTTCAAATTCTTGTTCACAGATGAATAACGATTCCTTAAAGTAGTTCAAAAGCACTTCTTCTGTGAAGATAGCGGCCAATGCGGCTTCGATCTTTTTGATCATATCCGGTTGCATAAAATAATCAACATTCATAACAGGAATCGTTCCTTCGTAAGGAAGTGGAATCGAAGAAAAGATAAAATCGAACTCCTGCTCTTCGATCATTTGCAAAAATTCATATGGATTGCATACCGTGACTTTCTTGATATAATTGCGAAAATAAAACTCAAATTTCTCTTTAAGGAAGGTATTGGCCGCTCGGCCGAGGTCATTGACCACTAAAATATACTTGCGCTGTGTTTGCGAATTTTTCTTATTTAAAGCCACATCAAAGTGCATCGCCAAATAGCTGAGTTCATGATCACTGATGGTCTTTTCAAATTGCTTTGCAATGACTTGACCGGCAATGATGGCTAAATCATAAGCGACATTACAGTGTACCTTCACCTCATTCAACAAAGGATTTTTCAGCTCGATCCCCAATTCGATCCGATCGATCAGCGGAGCAAAGTGCAACATCAACATCGTTTGCAGATCCAAGTCTTTGCTGAAATCGATTTGGCGGCTTTCCTTGATCGCTTTTAAAATTTTGCTGACCAATTCTGCTGCTTCATCTGAAACAGTCATCTTTTCATTTCTAGGGACTACTCGTTTGCCAACGATTTGCCCTAAAACATAATTTCGCTCGTATTCGGTAAAATGTACAGCACACTCTTTTTCAATTCTGGCGATGATTCGCTCTCCTAGTAATGTCTGCTCATCATTGGTCCTGCCGCTGATCGGTAGGTTTCGATCTAAGTAGCGGCCGCTTTGCATGCGTAAGACAGCGATCGCTAAATGATTCACCAGATTGTTCAAAATAGCCTCCGACATGGGGTAGGCTTTTTGCGAAAACTCCGACGAAACGATCGCTTTTATCTGCTGGTGAAGAAGCGACGGTGTATCTTCGCTGATTGTGCCCTCTTCTAACTGCTTGATATGGGTTCTTTGCAAATAATTACTAGCCATAAACCGTCTCAAGTCAAATTCGCTACCGCTAAGTTTCATTCCGTAATACGGCTTCGTTTGAATGGAGAGCTGGTAATGGCTTAGTATCCGTCGCAGCTTTTTCAATTCTTGAGATAGCTTACTCTGAGAAATGAATAAGCGTTCGCAAAGCATTTCGGATTTAATATACGTTTCTTCTTGAATAAAGAATTCAATAATTCTAGAAACAAAGTCGTCATTGTGGGACGCTTGTTCTTTCCTTCGCTGAAAAGCTTCTTCGTTCGTTATTTGTAAATACAACCCACTCCCTTTTTTCGCTTGAATCATACAACCGTATCGTTCTTGATGCTGGTTGATTTCTTCTGCATAACGGCGAACGGTTTTTCTGCTAACACCCAACTCGGCAGCAGCCGCTTTACTCGTCATAAAACCGTCATGCTCCGAAAGTGTTCTTAACAACAATAGGCTTAATTTTTCCATCTCTCTCTCCCTCGCTTACTAGTTTAGAGTCAAACCCAAGCAACCTCCATAGGTATATCTTCCCTTTCATTAAGGGAAATTTCTACAAGAAGTTGCTTGCCTTGTGCTTTGCTTCTTATCAAAAAAACGAATGGTCGTGACTTTCACTTTGTTGTTGCCACATATGACCGACCAATTTGTTTGAGTTTTCTTCTCCACAAAAAAAGACATGATCTTCACTCAATGAAGGTCATGTCTTTTTTATTTAGCGAACCTCGCTGATTTTCTCTACCGACTGTCGCACTTTTAATTGATGGGGACTAATTTTTCGATGGCTCGTTTCTGCTTGATTGGTGATGATGTCTGCTAGTAATTCAGCTGCTTCATAACCGATTCGTTCCATATCTTGGGCAACGGTTGTTAATTCAGGCGTTACGTAGCTAGCCAAAATAATATCATCGAACCCGATGACCGAAATATCTTCAGGAACCCGCAAGCCCATGTCTTTGATTCCTCGTATCGCTCCGATTGCCATAATATCACTAGCACAGAACAGTGCAGTGATTTCTTGATTGTTTTCTAACAGATTTTTACAAATCAAATAGGCAATTTCTTCTTCATAGTTGGCGTACTGGATATACGACTCATTCACTAACAAGCCATGCGCTGCCAAAGAAGCGCGGTAGCCTTTTTCTCTAAGTTCACTGACATTGGCATCACGACTCCCGTTGATCATGCCAATTTGTCGATGATTATTGGCAATCAAAAAATCCACAGCTTCTTGCGCCGCTTTTTCATTGTCAATCGAAACCAAGCCGATCTTAGGATTGTCGATTTCCATATCAATCAGAACTGTCGGCAAAGAGGTTTGCTGTACTTCCTGGTAGTAAGGATCGGTGGTTTTTAACCCTTGGATCACTACACCAGTGATATTGTGCTCATTGCAGAACTGACTAAACGTCTTTTGCTTTTGTTTCTCAGTACTTGTCCCATAAAAGACAAACTCAAAATCTGACTGATCCGTATAACGATAGACCCCGTTCAACACTTCCAAAGGCATCGTTGATTTTCGGTTGAAATTCAACTCATTTAAAATCAAGGCGATGGTTTGTTGTTTCTTCGAAGACAGTGTCCTTGCTGCCATGTTTGGGGAATAGTCTAATTCTTTCGCTATTTTTAAAATTTCTTGCTTGGTTTGTTGGTTGATATCACTATACCCGTTAAAAACTTTGGATACAGTCGCTATTGATACACCGGCTGCCTTTGCCACATCGCGAATCGTTGTTCGCATTTGCTATCTCTCCTTTATCCAAATACCACCATCAGCCTTCGTAGCGAGCAATTGGGTTGTCTCCGCTAACTGACAGTCAATATCGCGATCCTTTAAACTGATTTTAACAGGTTCTCCTTGATAAAAGAGCGTAAATTTTAGTTCTTTTATTTTCTGTGGCAAATGATTCGCTAATCGCAGGCCTTGATCGTAATACAACCCTGCAAAACCGTAAATCAAGCTCAGCCAGCTTCCCCCCATATTTGCTGCGTGAATGCCATCGACAACATTTTTTTGGAGATCCGTTAAATCCATCAAAGCCGTATCCATAAAATAACGATAGGCTTTTTCAGAATCCCCAATTCGACTCGCCATCACGCTAAAAATAGAACGAGACAAGGAGGAATCATGCGTCGTCACTTGTTCGTAATAGTCATAATCTTTTTTTAATTGCTCAAGACTGAAGTCTCCTGTATAGAGCATTTGGGCTAAAACCGTATCGGCTTGCTTACAGACTTGATGTTTGTAGATGACCATTGGATGATAATGCAGCAGGAGAGGATACTTTTCAGCAGGTGTAGTTTCAAATGGCCAGACTGCTTGTTCTAAGAATCCATCGTCTTGCTTCGTAATCCCTCGCTGTTCATCGTAACCAAAGTACATTAAGTCGGCTGCTTGCTGCCAAGCACTAATTGTTTCTTGGTATTTACCATACCGCTGTGCTAACTCAATGGCATAATATAGATTATTTTGAACCATTTTATTCGTATAAAAATTATTATTAACAAGGGCACTGTACTCATCAGGTCCAGTCACTCCATTGATGCAAAAGGCAAGTTTGCCCTCTTTTTCTACTAGATCGCCATAGCTCAACCAGAATTTCGCCGTTTCAAAAACAACTTCACTGCCAACCGTTTCGATGAATGCCTGGTCGCCAGTCACTCGTTCATACAATTGGAATGCATAAACGATATCCGCATTGATATGGACTTGGGCAGTTCCCGCTGGATAATAAGCACTCGTCTCATTTCCATCAATTGTTCGCCAAGCAAACAAAGCACCCTCTTGGCTTAGCTCCTGCGCCCGTTGTTTGGCTTGCGGCAAGATCTTCCCGCGATAGGAAAGCAATGCCTTGGCTATTTCAGGGTTCGTGAAAATAAAAAACGGCAACAGATACATTTCCGTATCCCAGAAGTAATGCCCTTCATATCCCTCGCCAGTCAATCCTTTGGCTGCGAAATTTGTTCTGCCGTCTCGCCCCGCACCTTGATTCAAATGAAACAAATTGAACCGAATGCCTTTTTGAAGAACTGGATCTCCTTCGATTTGGATATCACTTGCCGCCCAAAATTGCTGATAACTTTGTTGCTGCTCTTGCAAGAGAACTTCAAAATCGGCTAACTCTTGGTTAAAAGGTGTTTCGTGATTTTGATTATCTTCAAGTAGTTTCATTTGGAAAACCGTCGTAAGCGTTTCCTCTGCTTGTAATTGCTTTTCGCCATTGATCACTCGAATTGCTATACTTCGTTGACTATTTTCAGCAGTCCAAATCGCATAATCCTGATAATCAGCTTTTCGTAAGTGATGTGCTTTACTGGCAACCCGAGGATCATCTGTTTGAACAATTGCTGCTTTTTGTTCTAACGGATGTGTCATGGAAATTGGCTCTGAGAAATTGGTGTTCTTAATTTGATACTGACAGACGTAGAGTTCACTTCGTGTCATAGAGGCAAACGACTGCATCACCAATTCAAAAGTTTTACCTAGTGGCGTTACTACTTTATAGGATTCATCCAACACGCCTTTTTCCAAATCCAAAGTCATTTGTATAGGCTTTACTTGCCATTCTGAAGCACTAGAGTCCTCGTCACCAATCTGTAAACGTACGCCTCTTAGATTCGGCAGCTTGATGATCGTCTGATGCTCTTTGGCATAGCCGTATGCCCATTCACCGTATTGAATCGGCTCACTATCAAAAAAACCGTTAACAAAGGAGCCCGGATTTCCCCCGTAAAGCTCATTAACTTTTAAAGGATGCCCTGCCCGCACGCCAATTTGACCATTGCCAACTGCAAACAATGCTTCTAAGTATTCAGGGGTTTGATGAGAAAGTTCCTGTGCTCTTACTTTAAATGAATCATTTTTCGCCATCCATTCGCACTCCTTGTAAGAAATATTTGTTGAACAGCAAGTAAATGATCACAATGGGAATGATCGTGATCACACTTGCCGCCATCGTCTGATCCCATCGTACACCACCATTTCGACTTTGGAAAGTCTGCAACCCTAGAGTCAAAGTATATTTACTTGGTGTGGTCAAATAGAGCATTGGTTTCATGAATTCATTCCAAAAGCCCATAAAAATAAAGACAGCTTGTGTTGCGATGGATGGTTTTGCTAATGGCATCACGATACGAAAGAATGTTTGAAATCTGCCGAGACCATCGATTGCCGCAGCTTCTTCCACATCTTTTGGAAAAGATAAAAAGAATTGACGCATCATAAAGATATTCCCGATGTTGATACCAGCTGGTAAAATCAACGCTGAAAAACTATCTAACATTCCTAGATTCATCAAGATTAAGTAATTTGGAATCAACAAAACCTGAGCTGGCACCATCATCAATGCCAAAAATCCATAGTAAATTCGTTCACGCCCCGGAAAATTTAATCTTGCTAAGGCATAACCTGCCATCGTATTTAATAAAATATTGATGGTCGTTCCAATAACGGATATAGTCACGGAGTTTAGAAACCAGCGCATAAACAAAGAAGAGCGCCCCAAGACATATCGAAAATTGTCTAAAGTAAACTCATTGGGGATCAAACTCATATCCCCAGAAACAATTTCTCTATAGGGTTTGAAAGATGCAGCAATTGCCCAGACAAAAGGATAAAAGGTCAGTACTGCATAAAGAATCAAGATCGTATAGAGCAAGATCTTTAAAATTTTTGTTTTCTCTTTTCCTCTCACGGACGTTACCCTCTTTCTTTGTTCAATTTTTCTGCTAAAAGTGACGTGATAAAGATAATAATTGCTAAAACGATCGCTAATGCTGCCGCATACCCCATCGTGTTCATTTGTCCAAAGGCGTATTGGTAAATCATTAGTGACAAGGTCAGAGTCGAATTGTTGGGTCCCCCTGATCCGTTCGAGAAGATATACGCCTGGTCAAACATCTGAAAGGTACCAATGATCCCCGTCAGCAGTACATAGGTAGTGATTGGGCGTAGATAAGGAATCGTGATATACCGTAATTTATCCACGGTTGTCGCACCATCGATCTCTGCTGCTTCGTACAAAGAATGAGGCAGATCAACTAAAGAAGCCAAATAGATCGTCATATAATAAGGCACGGTCGACCAGATATTCATTACCATAATCACTTTCAACGCATAGGCCGGTTCTTGTAAAAAATTTATTGGTTCTGAGTAAAATCCTAAATTCATAAATAAGTCATTGACTGGACCGTAAATATTAAAAATAAACATAAAGATGATCGTCAATGCTGAACTAGAAGTTAAAGTTGGCAAAAAATAAACCATCCGAAACAGTTTCTTCCCCTTGATTCCTTTGCTGCTTAAAATATACGCGATAATCAAAGCAAAAATCGTTTGTAACGGAACGACGACCAAGGCAAACGTGGCCGTATTTCTAAGAGCGATTCGCGCTTTTTGATCGGTGAAGATACGTAAATAGTTTTCTATCCCTTTAAAAGAAAATGTATTGGTAAACAAATTGACGTCGTTGAAAGATAGATAAAAAGCAAAGAGAACAGCTAAGACGAAAAAGATTCCTACGACAATGATTGCTGGAGCCAGAAAGAGCCACGCTTGTCGGATTTCTTGCCATTGGCTTTTTGTATAGTTAGTTTTTTTTCGTTCCATCATGTTGTCACCTTTCCCAAAAGAAAAGAGAGAGGAGTTCCTCTCCCTCGTTCAAATTCAGACTAGTTTGCTGTAATATCTGCGTTCGCTTGTTCATCAGCAGCTTCCATTGCTTCTTCAAAGGTCATGTTTCCATTTAAAGCATTCGGTAAAAAGTTTTGATAGGCTTTGTTGATCGTATCTAAAGTGGTGCCCTTTTGCCAAATCGTTGCATAATCCCAAGCCTCTAGGTGAACATTCAAGTCACTGTTTTCTGTGATTTTGGCCGCATCTGCTACATCTTGACGACTAGGTAATGTCCCGGTTCCTTCAACCCATGCTTGCATACCGCTTTGACCAGTAGCGTGTTGAATCCATTTATCTGCCAAGGCACTTTTTTCAGTCCCAACATATTTTCCCCAACCGACAGAAAACATCATTGACCCTTCCGTTCCTTTATACGTTGGCATTTCTTTCACAACAAAAGGAATATCAGGAAATTCTGTCTTAAGTGTCTCATACACCCAGTTTCCTTCATCCATGATCGCAATTTTTCCAGAACCAAAAGCTTCGCCGTTCCAACCTGTTCCGATATCTTGCGGTGTAACAGCTGCTTTCGTATCGACCAACTCTTTTAAAATCGAAAGATTATCAACTACTGCTGGATCAGCCAAATTAGCCGTCCCATCTTCATTGATTGGTTGAGCATTTTCACGCGTTGCAAGATGATAGTTGCGAGCCATATCTTGGTTATAGCTCATGGCAAAAACATTTCCGTCACCATACGCCTCATTGATTTTTTCTTGGAACGACGGCAGCCACTCAACATACGCTTCAAGTGTGTCTGGCACTTCATCGATCGACACACCCGCTTCTTCAAAAATCGCTGTATTGAAATAGAGTGCTAAAGTTGACATATCTTTGGGAACAGCCTGCAGTTGTCCATCCGAAGTCGTAAAAGCATCGATCAAGCTATCATAAAACTGCTCACTTTCAAAATTAGCCGGATCCAGCTCTGCAAGTGTGCCATTCTCTGAGAACCATGGGAACATATAGGCATCCACGTAAAAGACATCTGGTGCCGTTCTACCAGCCATGTCAGCTTGAATTTGGGTATTATAATCGGTATATACTTTCTTTTCAACTGTAGCACCCGTTGCTTCTTCAAAAGATTGAATCATTTCATCCAACGATTTTTCTTCTGCCTCGTTGCCACCCCAAACACCGATCGTTAACGAATCCCCCGTGAAATCCGTCTGATCTGTCGAACTACTGGTGTCTTCGTTTCCCCCACAAGCTGCCAGCACCACTGCTCCAGACAATAGAAGCCCTGTTCCTACTACTTTTTTCCATCCAGTCATTTTATTTCCCCCTAAAAAGTGATTTTGATTTGTTCTTCAAGCAGATAAACCTTATCAAAAGCGATAAACTCAATCGCTTGCTCCCCATGGTTGGTGACCGTAAAACCTTCCTGTGTGACCTCAATCTTTAATGGCTGTTGGTGCCACATAATACCAAATTCAAGTGCTTCCCAAGCCTTTGGTAAATGTGGTTCGATTCTTAACTGGCCGTCTAAACAACGGACACCACCATAGCCGAAGACCGTCATTTGCCAAATACCGCCGAGTGATGCTGCATGAATCCCTTCATTGGAAGACAGCATATTTTCTCCCATATCAATGTTGATTGCTTGTTGAAACAAATCATAAGAAAGTGCTACTTCCCCTAAATCAGCAGCGAGGATGGCATGTGTCGATAAGGATAAGGAAGAATCATGCAACGTTTTCGGCTCATAGTAATCCCAATTCAACCGTTTCTCTTCTTTTGGAAAAAGGTTCTCAAATAAGAACAAGAGCAAAAGAACATCCGCTTGTTTCGAAACTTGCATCTCGTTGACCTGTTCTAAGTTATACTCATGGAACAGTGTGCCTACTTGCGAATCATTTTTATATTTCGTGAGATCGATCTCCTTTTTCGTCAAATAGGTATCATCTTGCGGGATGATTCCCGCTTCATTCGGTTGCGGTAAATAAATAGCAGCTACTTTTGCTTGCCATTCTTGATAAGCTTCATTTAATGGTAATTTTTCAGCTAGTTTCGTAAATTGTTCTGGCTGGTTCTTTTTCAACTCTTCATACAATGAAATAGCTAATTGAATGTTCCAGTGCGCAGTATGATTCGTGAAAGCATTATTATCGACATGCTCCTTATATTCATCTGGTCCGACAACGTCTAAAATTTCAAAGCGCTGGTTTTCTTCGGACCACTCTAAACGACTCGCCCAGAAGATCGCTGTATCAAAAATCACTTCATAGCCTTTTTCCCATGCAAATTGTTGATCATTCGTTACATCAATAAATTGTTTGATGCCGTAGGTGACATCGCTGGTAATATGCTGTTCAATAAATCCTGACCAAATTTTCGTTGGTAAGCCCGTAAGGATATCCGCAGCGCCCCAAACTGGCGTAGTCTCACCATCTTCAGGCCAAGCAGCTTCCCACGGAAATTGGGCGCCTTGATAGCCGTTATCAGTAGCTTTTTTATGGGCACCAGCCAAACCTAAATAGCGATAAGTCACTAATTTTTTGGCGATTTCTGGGTGTGTGAAGGTAAAATATGGCAGCATAAAAATCTCTGTATCCCAAAAGGTATGTCCTTTGTACCCTTCCCCAGATAGGCCTTTGGCACCTATGTTCATGCGTTCGTCATGGGCTGGTGTCATCACATGTAGATGATATTTTGCAAAATGAATCGCTAATTGATCTAGTGTGTTCTCTGTCTTGATTTTGATTGGAAAGACGGACCAGACTTCTTTGTCCCATGCCGCTGCTGAAGCTTTTGCTAATTCCTGATAGCCGTTTTTGCGAATCTCTTTCAGCTCTTCAAGGGCAATCTTCTTCAAATCTTGTGGTGTCTTTCCTAAATGCTCTTTATCGATCGTGGTATAAACAGAAGAGAACTTCTCAAGCTTCAACGTCTCATTAGGTGCCAAGGTTTGCCAGTAACGATTGTAGATTTTCCGTCTTCCCATCTCGATCCGCTTCTTGGTTCCATCATAGCAATCTTCTGTTTTTTCTAGATTATGTGCTGTCGAAAGAACAAAGGCGATCTTAGATTGAGTGGTCTTTGGCATCATTTGTAAGAAACGATTTTCTGTTAATGATTTGTCACCTTCAGTAAAATGCTGTGAGCCGCTATTTGTCTTTTGTCCGTCAATACCAGAAATAATTTCCAACGTGACTTCTTTTCCTAAATTTTCGACCAGCACTTGTTGCGCAAACACATGCTTTTGGGCAAAGGAAACACATCGCTTAAAGGTCAGTTCGACATTAATCTGACCATGTTTCCATTGAAAGGAGCGCGTGAGTTCCCCAGTTCTCAAATTTAAGACACGTGAATAGTTTGAATATTTGCCTTTTGATAAATCTAATCGTTCGCCATCAAAAAGGAGCTCCATTCCAATCATATCCGGCACATTAGGAAGCTCAGTCACTTCATTTTCGTCGAATTTATTAAAGGTTCCTGCAACAAAAAGATTACGCGTTTCGCCAACATATTTCTCTTCTGTCACAGAGCGCATCCCCAGATACCCGTTGCCCAAACACATGATGGCTTCTGCTTTGCCTAACCATTTTGTATCAAAGGTCTTTTCCGTAATTTTCCAAGGGTCTTCTTTTAAATACTGCATCGCTGTCTCCATTTTTTCCTCCTACTTCTTCAGAAAACGTTTTAGTTTCTTTCAAAAATTTTTTATTTATAAAAATAGTTATTGGACCGAAACAAAAGTACAATCAAGCCCATGAAATAACTACCAATTACTAGGACAATTGCTGCGTTAAGAAACACCCATCCTACGATCAAGTGGAGTGGCGCATAGTAAGCATAATCTCTAATTATTTTTGCGGCTTGGTATTCGTTTCGCCACTTCCAAGCAATAAGACTAGCACTAGCCCAAGCAAAAATAACTAACAAAAGTAGCGCTTGTGTATTGATCTCCAATAAAGGATTCCCTGTTAACAACTCATCGAAGGAGGTTTCGTTCATACTGATCATTCCCCTGTTTCTTATTGAACCCCACTACACTTTGTCCTAAAATGTCGTGTAACGTTTTTTTCGTACCTAGATAGAGGAAGAAAGAACCAGTGAAAAACAACCAACCGATCATTGGTAAAAAGTAGAGCAATTTTGTTACTTCCCTCATTCCTACAGTTAATAAATTACGTTGATTCGTAAAAACAACGAGTTTCGCAAAATGTTTGCCAATCGTTTTCCCCTCAAAACTACTCAAACAAATCATGTTGTAGACCACAAAGAGAAGTTGTGGCAAGACAATCGTTACTCCAGCAGGTACCATTAGGAGATAGCTAAGCATGGTACTTGGTAAAAAAATGATCATGCAATCAATCAAAAATGCTAGCAATCTTAGTAACAGCATATTTGTCCCCTTTTTTTCGAAAACCTTTTCGTTACATCCACATATTACCAAACATCTTTTCTCTATTCAAGCGTTTTCATAAAAAATAATTTTTATTTTTTCCGATTTCCTAATGGAAAATCGCGTAAATACTAAAACGTTTTAGATTGTCTGTTTTTTTGCAAGCGATTTGGTTGGGAACCAGCTTTACTTGTGATACCATGAAGCAAATACGAAAGAAGGCGATTTCTTGGATTTATGGCTTACAAATGTACAACTTGAGACGAGTTATTTAAAAGAAGGCGATTGGTCTTATGGAACCAAAACAGAAAATACAGCAATCGGGATCAATGATGGAAAAATAGCGGAGATCGTGCCGATGACCGAATGGCAGGCATCAAGCGAAGCGACGATCATTGATGGGGGAAATCAGTTATTGTTGCCAGGATTGATCGAAAAACATTGTCATTTGGACAAAAGTAAATTAGGTACTCCTTGGCGTCCAGTAACGCCGGCAGCTAGCTTGGTGGAACGATTTGAAACTGAGATTCCCCAATTAGATGCCTTGCCGTTATCGATCAAAGAACGCGGACAAGCGCTGATCGATTTAGAACTGCCTCATGGTGCGGTGATGTTCCGCTCACATATTGATATTGAACCAATGACTCAGCTGCGTTATTTTGATGCGATTACCGAATTAGTTGCCGAACAACCTTTTGGCTCGGAGTTGGTCTTATTCCCACAACATGGCTTATTGCGCTCAAATGCTGCTTCTTTGATTGAAGAAGCCTTAGCAACGGGCAAAGAATCTTTTATTGGCGGTGTTGATCCTTATACACTCGATCAAGATTACCAGGCTTCCTTACGGACAACTTTTGAACTTGCTCAAAAAGGACATGTCGGGATTGACCTCCATCTTCACGATCGGCAAGAAGCTGGCAGAGCGACCGTCAAAGAAATGATTCGTTTGACGAAGGAATTCAATATGCAAGGAAATGTGGCGATCAGTCACGCCTTTGGTCTAAATGACTTTGAAGGCACAGAACGAAAAGAAGTCTTTCAAGCCTTAGCAGATTTAGAGATCCACATCATTTCAAGTATTCCCATCAGCCCTGGCACGATTCCACCGCTTAAGGAATTGCAAAGCTATGGCGTTGCTGTTCATATTGGTTGCGACAACGTCTATGATTCTTGGTCTTCTCTAGGAGATGGTTCTTTACAAGAAAAACTGGCCCGCTATTTAGAGATTTTTGCCGTCAAAAGTCAGGAAGACTTGACGCAAGCATTAGGTTTAGTCACGGATGGCAAAGTCCCATTGGATAAAAACGGTGCGCAGCAATGGCCTAAGGTTGGTGATTCGGCTGATTTCTTACTGACACCAGCTACTTGTACGGCAGAATTCGTTGCCCGTAAAGGCTTCGTCAGCAAAAGCTTTTATCAAGGAACAGTTGTTTTCACCGCATAAATCTTATCTATGTAAAAGGCATCTGCGCTTCTTTTTAGAGGCGCAGATGCCTTTTTTCAGGAATAGTCGTTTGCTAATTGTACATAGCCTTTCAGGTAAATGAATCAACCTGCTGCTTCATAAACTCTTCTATTTCACTTCTTAGTGGCATTCCTGTTTGAGCCCCCAGCTTTTGAACGGACAGACTAGCTCCATTATTCGCCATAGAAACGGCTTCATAAAAATCGGCTCCTTCCCCTAAAGCTGCTGCCAAGATGCCATTAAAGGTATCCCCTGCACCGGTAGTGTCTACAACTGAAACTTTGTTCGATGGAATCGTCACAACTTGTGACTTTTCTACAAATGTTACCCCTTTGCTTCCTCGTGTGACAACGATTCGCGTGGCATATTTTTTTTGCCAATCAGCAATGACCTGCTCAATTTCGTCTTCCAAAATGGCCTCTTTACCGATCAAAGCGGCAAATTCCGTTTCATTTGGTGTCAAAATATCAATATACGGCAGGAGTTCCGGTACGATTTCATTGTAAGGAGCAGGATTCAAAATCGTTAGAACTCCTTTTTTCTTGGCAAGAATCAATGCTTGTTTGATTGTTTCCACAGGAATTTCCAGTTGAGTAAGTAAGATATCCCCTTGTGAAAGTTCACTGATTGTTTGCTGAACGTAGGCTTCATCGATCAGTCCATTCGCACCGGGGACGACAGTGATACAATTATCCTCTGCTAATTTAAAAATACTCGCAATTCCTGTGAACATATTTTTTTCACGGGAAACAGCCGATAAATCGAGAGCTTCTCTGCTGAGGTGCTGAAGAACCTTTTCCCCAAAAGTATCTTCCCCGATTTTCCCTAAAAATTTTGTTGATGCACCGTAACGAGAAGCTGCCACTGCTTGATTTGCTCCTTTGCCCCCGACAAAATAATCAATTTGCTCCCCAATGATCGTTTCGCCGATCCTCGGCATTCGTGTTGTCGTGATCACGATATCCATGTTCACACTACCTAAAATCGTTATCTTACTCAAAAAATCACCTATTTCTCTTGAATATATAAAAAGGACCAAAGGCTTCCCGACCCTCAATGGTCGTTTCACCAACCTTTAAAAACCCTGTTTTTACAAATAATCGCTGCATGGGCAGATTGGTATGATTTGTGATTGAAAGAAGTGTTTCCCCTTCATCACACTGTTGTTCCAAACAGCTTCTGATCCACTGGCGGCCAAAGCCTTGCCCCGCTTGAGATGGTCTCGCAACGAGTCGCTGAATCGTTCTTATCCCATGATATTCTTTGCTACAATTTGACAATGAGTCAACTGACAAAACACCGACACTTACAATGTTTTTATTTTCATCCTTCAACACCAACAGTTCCTTTTTCTCGATATCCTTCGCTAAGATTTCTAGGGAGGGATAAGTATCAGTCCACTGGTAGATTTTCCTTCTATTCATCTGCTGCTTTGCTTCGATGAACATTTGAAAAATCTCTGCTAATTCTTGTCGTGACGCCCTTTGAAGTTCATTCATGACTCTAGTAAGGGAGCAATACCAACGACAAAATGACCACTGCTATAATCCCAACGATCGTTGGAACGCTGGTTCGTTTCAGTAACCGAACAGGGCTGACGTCGATTGAAGAAGACACAATCATAATTACAGCGGCAACTGGTGAGATCGTTCTGCCAAGATTGGCGATCATCTGCATTGGCAAGGCGATCAAAATCCCGTCAATTCCCGCTTTAGCGGCAATATCGGGAATCAGTTCAATCACAGCGTAAAACATCGCCAATCCTCCGCCACTCAAAATACCGAACAATGCGGTTGCGCCGCTGAATATCAATGCCGTTAACACGCCAGCAGATTGAGAATTTTCTACCGCACTCATTAGTGAATCAATCACTCCTAAGCTTTGGATAGCTGTGGTAAATAATGATCCACCCACAACCAACATGACTACTTGACTAAACCCTTGTCCCATTCCTTTGAATAGTTCCACTGCACTTTCTTGCGCGATTTTGAAAGATTTCTTTCTCAAACATTCAATCAGTAATGCGACAAAAAAGGAAATCATCGTTAGGACGAAAATATCCATTGTTACACCTTCTTTGAATATACCGATTATACCAACGATAATGATCAACACCAAAGGAAGTAGTGGTAAAATTGCATAAAATCCAGGAACAGCCGTTTCTTCTGACTTACTTTCAATTTCTTTTAGTTCTACAAAGGCATCTTTGCCTTCTTTTTTATCACAATACGTTTGCCAAAAGTAATGAACAATGGCCATGATCAGCAATGTTGGGATGGAAATTTTCGCATGGTACAGAACATAAGTTAAGATGTTGTAATTCAATGTCTGAGCCGCAATCACATTATCCGCACCTAATGGCGTCGGCATGATCGTGGCAGTCATTGCGATAACTCCGGCTGCTGTTAAGGAAGAGATACCAATCCCTTGAAGCAGTGGATAAAGGATTGCCATCAAAATTATTGCCAAACTAGATGCACTTGGGACGACTAACGACATCAAATTCCCTAATAAGAAAACGATCGGAATAAATAATGCCTTAGACTTGATTTTGGTCATTGGCTGAACCAGGATATTGACAGCTTTTTGATTGGCACCAATGAGATTCATATAACCTGAATATCCGAATAAGATCATGATCACTAGACCAGCAGAACTTACTTGAGAGATGATCGTATCTTTAAGCTTTAAAAAAATATCGAATAAGGCCAAGCCAGTCCCTTCGCCTTCTGGGTAAAGCGGATTTCCTAAAGCAACGGATGCACAAAGCAAGACAAGTGCCCCAATAATCAAAATCAATGCTGGATTATAACTCTTAATAATAAAATATCCGACGATCCCCAAAACAACGAGTACTAAAATCGCTTCTATCATTTCTTTCCCCTCCTATTTACACTTGCTGATTGCCTGTAAAAACCATTCTTTAAAGAGCGCTTCATCGATATCGACACAAACACGGCAATTGTTTTTCTGCTTCAGACGATTGTTGAGATCGACAATTGTCGCACCTGCTGTGTAGGCTCCTTGTGTTTCGATCGCAACAAAAGTCTCTTGAACAGTGAACATCTCTGGACACAAAAGATAAGCGATCGCGCAACTGTCATACATTTTCAGCCCCGTGCCAAAACTGCCACCACGGTATTTTTTGAATAATTGAACCATCATATCTCCGGTTTGATTCATTTCTTTGATTTTTGCACTGTCTTCTGGGTAAACAAGCGCTTTGGCGCCCACATCTAATGGTGCTACAGAAAGTGGTAAGCCGCTCTCAAAAACAATCGTTGCAGCCTCGGGGTCAATCGCAATATTGAACTCTGACAATACACCAAAGTTTCCTCTGCCTAAGGCTCCGCCCATTAAAACGATCTCATCGATTTTTTCTTTGACTTCTGGATAAATCTTAAGTAAAAGAGCAATATTCGTTAGAGGACCTAATGCGACAATTGTGATTTTTTCTTTATTCTTTTTGATCGTTTGATACATCGCTTCCACAGCTGAAGTTTCCAGCAGCAATGAACGATCTGGTTCTGGAAATGAATAGCCGGCCATTCCTGTGACCCCATGAACATCGCTGGCATCTTTGACTGCTCGCGTTAGTGGCTGAGATGCACCTTGTGCTGCTGGAATCGACAAATCCCAAAAGGAAAGCAGTTTCAGTAAATTATTGGTGACATGTTCAATACCGACATTTCCGGCCACTGTCGTGATCAACTTGACCTCCAAGACTTCACTAAATAGAGCAATTCCCAACGCAACTGCATCATCGATCCCCGGATCCGTATCAATAATGACTTCTTTTTTTGACATACGTATTCTCCTCTCACCTTTGATAAAACGTTTTATCATTTTTCTAAAAAAAAGCGAACATCTGATAAAGCGTTTTATCTAATGTTCACACAAAGAATAGCATCGTTTTAAAGCGCTGTCAATAGTAAAAAAAGAGTTTCGCTAGGAAACTCTTTCAGTCACACTGTTCTTTTTTATCAATCTAGGTGTCAATTGGACGTAACGTGGCTTCTGTCCGCTGATTGCATTCATCAAGGCAAGAACCGTTTTTTCACCTAAATCATTTACATCTTGTTCCACAGACGTTAGAGATACTTCTAAAAGATCATTCAAAACAAGATTGTCGTATCCTACGATCGAAACATCCTCTGGAACCTTGATTCCTAGTTCTTTGGCACGCTTCATAATTCCCAATGCAATCAAGTCGTTGCCAGCAACAATGCCGGTTACATCTCGGTTTTTTAGGAGAATGTCTGCTTTTTCATAGGCGTCTTCAAATTGGAACTTTGTTACCACATGCCAACTGTCTTTTCGTTGGAGATTGAATTCCTTCAGCGCATCTAAATAGCCTTGGTATCGATACACACAATTGATATTTTTATCAGGGTTCATCATCGTGCCGATCTTTTTGTGTCCTTTTTTTATTAGCTCACTGGTAGCAATATATCCCCCATGCCGATTATTATAAAAGACTTGATCGACCTCAAAGTTATCTATTCCTCTATCAACCAAAACGATTGGAACCGAAAGATTCTTCAATCGTTCTTTGGTTTGTACCTCATCCGCGTAGGATTCGGTTGAAAGGGCGATGATCAACGCATCAACGTTGCGGTCAATCAGGAGCTGAATCAATTCCTTCTCAACGTCAACTTTATCATCTGAGTTGACCAAAATCAGCAGATACCCCTGTTTTCGCAGCAAATCTTCTAAGACCTTGGCCAAGTTGGCAAAAAAAGGATTGTTGATATCTGGGATGATCAGTCCGATCGTATTGGTTTTTTTCAAAACCAGGCTTTTAGCCGCAGCATTCGGCGTATAATTGTTTTCTGCCGCCAAGCGCTTGATTTGCTGTTTTTTTTCTTCTGTGATCCGAATCGGTTTGTCATTTAACACTTGAGAAACGGCTGCGATCGATACACCTACTTCTTTTGCAATGTCTTTTAATCTGACTTTCACTGAATACCCCTTTCGCTTTCCTAATTTTGTAAATGAACCAAGCACTCAATCTTATGTTTTCAGTAAATCCTTTTTATACTGCTGAAAAAACGGATTTGAGAATTAGACAAAGATGATTGATTAAAGATTATACTGTTTTTTTGAATTCCTCTTAGATGTTCCACCTCACCCAATCAGCAAACAATTCTGGCCAACGGACAACCGATGCTTCGATCCCGTGTTGATTGCCGTTGGCGGTTTCCGGTGTTCCTAAACTTAGTCCATGACCACCGCGAGGGAAAATGTGCAGCTCATAAGGTATATTAAATTTGCGCAGCTGTTCGGCAAAAAGGAGGCTGTTTTCCGCCAAGACTAATCCATCTTCTAACGTATGCCAAAGAAACGTCGGCGGTGTCTGTTCATTGACTAAAGTCTCTAAAGACAAAGCCGCTTTTTCTGTTTCATAGCGATCTGCTAATAATGAACGGAAGGAATCTTGGTGCCCAAGTTCACCACTAGATAAGACCGGATAACTCAACAGTAACCCGTTAGGTCGCCATTCTTCATTGGCTCCTTGTAAAGCCTCTGCTAGAAAAGGTTGCTGCCAAGACACACCCAGATTAGCAGCTAAGTGACCACCAGCTGAAAAACCGGCAACAATGATTTTTTCAGGATCGACGTGCCAGACCTCATGATTGGTGCGCACAAGACGAACGGCAGCCGCCAATTCCTTTAAGGCTAACGGATAGACAGCCGGTTTGATACTATAATGCAACACAAAGGCTTGGAAACCAAAGCTCATCATTTTGATGGCGATGGGTTCCGCTTCGCGATCAGACAACATTTCATAGCCGCCGCCAGGACAGATGATGACCGCTGGTCGAACACGATCTGGTTCCATTTCAGGAGAATTTTCCATGACATACGTGGTTAAACTGGCTTGGCTTTCTGGTAAAAGTGCGGTTCTTTTTTCATGTATCACGGATTGCGCCTCATTTCATTGTAATTTTATAGACGATTGGTTGGTCGGTTTCAATTGGTTCAAAAGTTAGTTGCAAGCCTTCATCGGTCACTTGCCAATCAATAGGCTGTTCTTCGTGTCCTAGAATCGTCACGGTTTGGATGATGCCGTGAAATTCTGGCAAATTTTGATCTTTAGACTGGGCCAGTGCTTGGATCCTTGCGTGTCCATTCTCAGGACTTGCCATGCCAATAGCATACAACGAATCCCCCTGAACCGTAAAGCGGAAATCCTGGCTCGTGTATGTCGTCGCCTGTGCCTCTTGAAATTGGCCTGAGACAACGGTCGTGGGTCCTTCCCCGGCTTTGCGCCATGGTTTCGCTTCATAAATGGCTTCACCGTTTACATCCAGCCACGCACCGATTTCTTTTAAGATCGTTTGATCTTTTTCTGGGATCGAACCATTCCCTTTCGGCCCGATATTCAAAAGAAGATTGCCATTTTTGCTGACGACTTCGATCAAATCCTGTAAAATCTCACGCGTTGTTTTGTAATCCAACGTTGTGGTATAACACCATGAATTGCGAGCGATCGCTGTATCTGTTTGCCAGTAAAAAGGTTGTGGTTCGGCAAATTTTCCCCGTTCGATCTCCACGACACCACTACCAAACATCATGGCATCGTGTTTGTAGCAGATACCAACTTTTTTGCCCCATTCAGCCCCACGATTGTAATAGTAAGCAGCGAAAACTTGCAGGTGCTCCTTGAAGGCTTCGTGTTGGATCCACCAATCAAAATACAGCAGCTCTGGTTGATAGTTGTCGACGAGTTCACAGGTTCGCAGTAGCCAATCATCTAAAAACTCTTTTGAGGGATATGGCTCGCTATACAAATCTTGATTATCAGGTTCTGGCATAGCAGGCCAATAAAAGTCGCCTTTTTCTAACGGTTCCTTGATGTCGCTGTCAAATTCCTTACCATGTCCCATGAAAAACCAATGTTCGGCACGATGAGATGAGGTGCAAAAATGCAGGCCTTGTTCCTCAGCTGCTTCTTTTAATTCCGCAAGAATATCTTTTTTCGGTCCCATAACTGCCGCATTCCATTCAGAAAGCTCGCTTTTGTACATCTGAAACCCATCGTGATGTTCTGCAACGGGAAAAAGATAATTGGCACCGGCTTGTTTGATCAGTCTAATCCACTCATTTGCATCGAATTTTTCTGCAGTAAATATGGGAATAAAGTCTTTGTAGCCGAAGTTTTTTTGCGGACCGTAGGTGTTGATATGGTGATCGTATTCCGGATGGTCTTTGATGTACATATTTCTGGAGTACCACTCGTTATTAAATGCAGGAACACTATACAATCCCCAATGAATGAAGACCCCAAATTTTGCTTTGGGGAACCATTCCGGTAGAACAAAAGCGCCCAAAGATTGCCAATTTGGGAAAAAGGGGCCTTGATGCGCGACTTGGTGGATCGTTTCTACTGTGATCATGGTCTTTCCTCCAAAATACCGACTGTTTCCAGCCATGTTTTTGCAATCAACACATGTCCTGCAGTCGACGGATGCACACGATCACTGCTTAAGACATAGGATGACTGATAAAGCAAAAAATCATCAAACTTTTCCTGCGTATCTCCTAAAAGGATACCATACTCTTGCGCTACTTTAGCAAGCACGTGTTGGTAGTTGGTAAGCATTTCTCTTAGTGGATCTTCTTTGTTGGCTTCAACCATAAACGGGGTCAAGAGAATCATTCCTTTGACACTCGGTAATGTCTGAGCGATCAAATCACGCAACTCTGATTCAAATCTTTCAATCCCCACCAGTTCCGTTTGAGCAAATGTGCCATCAAAATGCCGCCACACATCATTTACACCGATCATGATCGTTACCCAATCTGGTTGAAATGCCAATACATCATCCTTCCAACGCTTCTTCAAATCGACGACTGTATCTCCACTGATGCCTCGGTTAACGATCATTAATTCCATTTGTGGGAGTAATGCTGTGGTATAGGCGTTGATCAGATGAACATAGCCGTCCCCCCATGACGACCATCCCGCAGGTATCGCTTGATAATTTCGATTACTATCTGTGATCGAATCCCCCATAAAAAGCAGACGATCTTTTTTATCCACTATCATTGTTTTCCTCCTTAAAGAAAGAAGACTGATCCGCTGGTGCTGGATCAATCTTCTTAAGTGATTGCTTAACCAAACGCTGTTTACTCACTTTTGTCAAGGAACCGTTGACCAACCATTTTTATGATTCTTTGTTTTTGATTAGTCCCCAAATTCTTTCGCTACTTCTACCCGTTTTTCGTTTTGATCTTTCGCATTATTCATGTCAAATTCTAGCACTGTTTGATAGCCTAAGCCGTCTGCTGTTTCTTGCATTTCTTTTAGCAATTGGTCAAATTCTGCTTCATCTTTGGCAAAAACCATTCGCCAAGAGTACTCGATGATTGTCGCTTTGGCTTGGTTCCGCAACGTAGAGATCTCTGAACTATCTTCTGGCGCTACATAGCTGGCACCAGGGGCAACTAACAATTGGTCGTTCTCCTCTAAATAGCCAATGGTCGATTCTGCACCACCCATATTTTTTGACCAATCTTCTTTTACAGGATCGGTTGTTTCATTTTGATAGCTTTCCCACATCGTATAAGCATATGGGAAGCCGGTATCAGGATTGATATCGATCGGTAATACCGTATTGACGTTTAGCGCGGATACACCATCTTTGTAACTTCCGCCACCATATTCTTCTGGCACATCCCCATCGCCATCTAGCAAAGCTTGTTTCCCAAACTCAGTTAAGACAGGCTCGCCATCTTTCATTTCCCAAGTTAAGCCTTCAGGGCCACTACTACCGCTTGTTTGAGAAGAATTTGCTAACACGCCTTCTGAAGAGTAGAGCCAGTCAATAAAGGCTGCGATTCGCTCTGGGTCTTCGGCATTTGAACCGATCCCGATAAATTGTTTGCCACCGTAAACTTCCGCACCATAAGAGAAGATTTTTTGGTCTTGAATCGGTGCCAACATAAAGCCTTTTCCTTCATTCAAGTTCGTAGTCGTATTAAAAGCCGCTTGACCTAACCAAGGCCACCATGAGAATAAGACTTGTCCTTCTTGGAATTTGGCAAAAAGTGTATCGTAATTTTGCGTCGTTGATTCTGGATCCACTAAGCCCATTTGATTGGCTTGGAAATAAAACTTAAGTGCGCGAATATATTCAGAATCACTATCGAGAATGCTTTGATAATCAGAACCATCCGCTTTTGCCAAGACAAAACCTGATTCATCGTACCCATAGTAGGTGACCAGCTGTTTGCCTGCATTCATCATGTTGCCGTCCCAATCGCTGAATAGAGAAAACCCATAAACTTTTTTCCCAGAATCTGTTGTTGGATTGTCTTCTTGCATTTTTTGAATCACAGGAAGCAGGTCTTCCAATGTACCGATTTCTGGATATCCTTGATCCCCATAAAGATCCCAACGCACATAAGCACCAAATGTAGGATCTAATCCTTCTGAAGGATCGGTGGCTTTTAATGTAGAAACGGAAGTTGGAAAGCCATATAGACCATCGGCATCTTTGTTTAGATTTTGAACAGCCGCATCGAAGCGCTGAACATTTTCCATAGTTTCATAATACTCGCTCGCATCGGTCAACAAACCAGCTTCAACCAATTCGTTGTATTGTTGGCCATTATCAACAATGATCAAATCGCCCAAATCACCTGCTGCCGTCCTCGTTTGATAAAGAGTGTCTCCGTTTCCAGCAACGTTTGGTGCGATGATGTTCAATTCCATATTGAATTTATCCCGCACGATTTTGGCAAACCAACCTTCTTGCATCCCCATATAGTTGGCTAGCCCATTATAGACATCGATCGTGATCGTTTCATCGTAGCCACTTTCGCTGGAAGCAGCGTCTGTGTCAGAGTCAGCCGCCCCTCCACAGCCGGCTAAACTACCTAGCAATGTCATGCCTAACAAACCTGTTGTTACATATTTCGACATTTTTTTCATTTTCTTCCCTCTTTCTTTTTATTAACCTTTCACCGCACCCAACATAATTCCTTTGACAAAATATTTCTGGAAAAGCGGATAAATAAACATGATTGGTAAAACAACAATGACTGAAACGGTCATGCGAATCGAAGTCGGTGTCTGCGTTGTTGCAGCTGAAGCGATACTGGAAAGTGATCCCGATGTATTTTTGACCATTTGTGCCAACGAATTGGCTTGATTGATATACGTATAAAGAAGGTATTGCAAGGAGTAGAGACTTTGATCCGTAATGTAAATCAGTGTATCTTGGAAAGAATTCCATTGACCAACTGCCGAGAAGATCGCGACTGTTGCTAAAATCGGCGTACAGTTGGGTAAAATTACCCGAAAGAATACTTGAATGATGCCAGCTCCATCCATTTCAGCTGCTTCTTGCAACGATTTGGGGATTGACTCAATATAGGTTTTCACTAAGATGATGTTAAAAGGCTGAACGACAGCCGGCAAAATATAGACCCAAAAATTATTCGTTAAACCTAATGTCTTCATCGTGATGAATAATGGAATCAGCCCTGCATTGAAATACATTGTAATCACGACAAAGCGATACCAAAATTTTCGTTTCCACATTTTTTCTTGGGTAAACATAAAGCCTAAGAAGGCTGAAGCTAAGACGGTTGCTGCTGTTCCAATCACCGTTCTAGCCACCGAAACGGTTGCGGCTAATGGCAACCCTTTTAGTTGTAACACTTGACTGTAGTTTTCAAAATGGATCTCTTGTGGAAAAAAGCGAATTTGTCCTAACGCACTCAACTCATTATTACTGATTGAATTAATAATCAAGTAATAAAAAGGATACGCACAAATCAACGTAATCAGAAAGAAAAAGGTATAATTGAGGATACTAAACGTCAGGTTTTCACGTTTGGGTACTTTTTTCGCCTTTTTCTTTTCACTAATCGATAGTTCCATAGATATCCTCCTCTCCTAAATAATGGAAGTCCCCCGAATTTTTTTCGACGCAATATTGACGATGGCTAACAAGGCAACAGAAATGACACTTTTTAGCATACTGATCGCGGTAGCCAGAGATAGACTATTTCCACCCATCCCTAAATTGTAGACATACAAATCGAGGACTTGGATCGTATTTCGATTGAATGCATTTTGGAAAACAAAGTACTGATCCATCCCGTTGTTCAACAAGTTGGCGATAGACAGCATCAGCATCACAAGAAACGTCGGCATCAAGGCAGGTAGTGTGATATGACGCATCAGGTGGAAACGATTCGCCCCATCGATTCGCGCCGATTCATACAATTCGGGGTCAATTCCTGAAATGCCTGCAAGATACATGATGGCACCCCAGCCCAAGCCTTTCCAAATATTCCAAAGACACATCATTAGCCACGTATGATTGCCGCTATCCAAAAATTTGACTGGATCTGTAACGAAGCCCCATTCTTGCAGCAACGTGTTTACCAGCCCTGTTGAAGAAAACAAGCTAAAGGCGATCGTATACACCAAAACCCAACTGATAAAATTCGGCAGCGTGGTCAGCGTTTGGACCAAGTTTTTAAACCATTTGCACTTGATTTCGTTCAATAAAATGGCGAAGCCTACTGGTAGGATCGAAGTGGCGATCCCTAAAAAACTCATGGCAAAGGTGTTTTTCATTACTTGTACGATCTGATCCACTTGTGTTGGACTAGAGACAAGAAGTCGAAACCATTTGAAGCCTACAAACTCGCTGCGCGCTAAACCTAATGCTGGTTTGTAATCATAAAGTGAATAAATCCATCCGTGCAAAGGAAAATAAGAGAACAAAAACACGAGAATCAGAAAGGGAACGATACATAAAAACAAAATCTTCCCTTCTCGTGTCACCCGCTTATTTTTTCTTGGGACACTGCTTAGTTTACTTTCCATTTTCCTCCCCCTTTTTTTGTAACCGCTTTTACATTTTTAATACTAACACCTGAAATCTCATTTGCCACCTGTTAAAAATAGAGGTCAATCCGTACATTTTAGACTTTATTTTTCTTTTATTTATAAAGAATGTTGATCTATCAATGTTTTCGCTAGAAATCGCTCAAATGATAAGGCTTTCAAAATTTGTTTTTTGCGAGTACTATAGGAATATATTAATTTTGGAGGGATAAAAATGAAGTACAATCCTGATGGCCAACTGTACAAAATAACCACCGTTTTTTCACAATTCACATTGTTAAATTTACTATATATCATTAGCTGTTTGCCAATTATTACGATTGGTGCTGCGACAGCTGCCCTTTATGAAGTGACGATTCGTTATGCGGATGAGGAGCGTGGTGAATTGATTGTAGGCTATGTGCGAGCGCTACGAGCAAACTTTATGAAAGCCACCGGTAGTTTTCTCCTTCTTGGGCTCCCCATGGTAGCACTACTGTATAGTAGCTTGTTTTGGTTTTCCTCAAAAACCATTCTTGCCAGTATTTTTGCTTTCGTTCTAATTGTTACAGCTATTTATCTGTTTATTGTATTAGTCTATTGCCTTGCGTTAATTGGACGTTATGAAAACAGCTTTAGGCAAACATTAAAAAACGCGTTTCTGTTACCGATCGCGGACCCTATCCGTTCGTTAGCCCTCGCGCTTATTCCTATCGCTGCGTTTTGTTTTGTTGTTTTATTTCCGTTGTTTAAATTCCTCTTGTTGATTTTTGGCTTTTCTTTCGTTATTTATTGTAGTTCGTTCCTGTTGCTTTCCATCTTTCGTAATCAGCAAGCATGAAAAAAATCAGTCATCTCTCACTTTTTCGTCGTCTGAGTCAGTTTTCCATTCGGCGACAATTATTCATTCTTTATCTGCCTGTTGTTTTTTTATCCACAGTGACTATTGGTCTCTTATTGGTCTACGATTCAACCAAGCAGCTGACAGGCAATTACCAACACTTGGCAGAGTTGAATGCTCAGCGTGTCAAATCTGTTCTCTTTGATACAACAAACACGCTGACCAACACGGCGAGTTCCTTATCAAACGATACTCATCTACGTCAGCTTTTAACTGCAAATTACCTTGACGACCAAGAAGCGATCGTGGACATCAATAGCTATGATCAGCTAGATGAGATCAGAAATCTTCAAACCTCGATTGCGAAATTAACTATCTATACGACGAATCAAACCATTCCGAACTATAAATATTTTCAACAGGCAGATGACACAATTCAAGCGACCGCCTGGTACCAACGAGCCCTCAAGCAACCCGATGCTTTTTTGATGACGATGCCAGAGGATTACAAAGCAAATCGTTTGAGTCTTTATAAAACGTTGCCTTTGCCTTTATCAAAAGAAACTGCCGTTTTGGAGATCCAAGTCGATTATAATTATCTCAGCAACCGACTTCGTAATTCATCCTATGAATTGGAATTACAGTTAAATGATGATGTCATCTTTTATAGCGACAAAATCAATCAAGTCGGTGAACCGGGACAGCTTACGACTCTTTCTGAGCCGCAAACGAGTGCTGCCTTTTTAAAAGATGATGGTACCAAGGTGATGCTCACCAAAAGCACCTTACCCATGAGTAACAAAGAAGACATCATCACAATTTATAGTGCGGATACAAATGCCTATAGCAATCTACGCGCCAATCTGATCCGTTGGAGCACGATCGTTTTGGTGATTTTGATCACTACTTTCATCATCGTCTTTCTCTTTGCTCGATTCTTTACCAAACGAATCTCTCAACTGCAGCAGGCGGTCTACTTTGCCTCGATCGAGGATTATGATTTCTTTCAAAATATCAGCGGCGAAGACGAGATTTCACAGATCTCTCTTGATTTCCATAAGATCATTCAACGAATCAAGAAAAAAGAAGAAGAGATCTACCGTTCACGTCTGGCGCAGCAAGAGCTGTTGACTCAACAACAGCAAATGGAATTTAATATCTTAGCGGGGCAGATCAATCCCCACTTTTTGTTCAACACGTTAGAAACTATTCGCATGATGGCGCTGACTTCCGGCAATTCTGACGTCGTTTACGCCATCAAATTACTGGCAAAATCGATGCGCTATACGCTAGAAGCCCACGGAACCAAGCGAACGAGTTTAGAAGAGTCCTTAGATGCGGTTCACGTGTATGTCAAGATCCAGCGGATGCGCTTTGGCGATCGAGTCAACTTTTCCTATTCAGTCTCCAATGAGATCGACCAAAAAGAAGTACAAATATTGCCCCTCCTGATTCAACCATTGGTGGAAAACGCCATCTCCCATGGCTTGGAAGGCATCACCTATCCAGGGTTTGTCCGTTTGACGATCACCAAAGACGGCCATGATCTGGTGATCGTGGTACAAGACAACGGCAGCGGGATACCGCCAGAAAAACTCGAACACTTGCAGCAAAAAATCAAGACGCCCTCCACCCATGCCAAAAAGAACATTGGGCTAGCCAATGTCAATCATCGGGTCAAAATGTTTTATGGACCTGAATACGGCTTGACGATCGAGAGTGTGCTGGGCAGTGGCACACAAGTTACCTTGCGGATCCACGATCTAAGCCAAGATTCATTTTCTCCTCGCTAAAACAGTAAAGCCCCCCTTCGATTTCTGAAACAGGAATCGAAGGGGGGCTTTTGATTGATTAGAAATCCCGCACACGAACGGTTTGTTGTGGTGAAGAAGCACTGGCGTAACAGCCCACCATGATTCCAGTAAAGACACCACCGACCTCAGTGGTCAGATATTTTGTTTCTCCACTGCCTAAAGGCTGTGCTTGTCCTTGTTCATCAAGAACAGAAAAACGATAGGTTTCTTTATCGGAGCTCAGCTGCAAGGTGACCATATCTGCTGCATAAGGCAGTTTCTTTTCAACTTTCCATAAGGAACCGATTTGTCGGCGGAAAACTAGCTGCTGACTGGACGCCGTTTTTTCTAGGTATCCCTCATAGTGATGGGTGGCATTTAAGAAAACCGTCAATCCTGCTTGTCCATCCGTTAGTTGCCGACAATCAAAGGTTGCCTGAAATTGTTGCTCAAAGGCGGTTTGCCGTTGGAACACTGCGGCGAGTTTGCCTTGATCAGATAGACCCGTCTGATTAGGATGCAGCAAGAAGCCATGCGGCTCTTCTTCAATCAATGTCGGGTCCCATTCGAATAAAGTCACGTAATCAGGCTTGCTGCTCTTCTTTTGTGTTTCCTTTGGTGCCGCCGCTGTGTCTACCTGAATGATTTCTGGCAAGTGACCTTCCTCGCCAAACACCGGCCATGGGTTTGACCAGTCCACCGGTAGCAGGCATGTTTCCCGACCTAGCAAATGCCTCAAAGGATAGCTGATGGGGCGTACTGCCAGACAAACTGCCCACCAGTTGCCTTGGGTATCTTGCACGAGGTCCGCATGCCCTGTAGCTTGCAGCGGCAGATTCGTACTGCGATTGGTCATCACTGGATTATTGGAACATGCTTCATAGGGTCCCGTCAAGGAACGGCTGCGGGCCATGGTCAGCATATGCCCATAGGACGTTCCGCCTTCGGAGATCAACAGGTAGTAATAGCCGTCTTTTTTATACAAGTGGGGGCCTTCTGGATCAGCCGCTCCGCTGCCTGTCCAAATGTTTTGGCGCGGACCTAATTCTCCAGAAGCCAAATCGATCGTCCGCAGATAGATCTCCTTATGGGTGCCTAAGTAATAGGTCTGCCCATCGTCATCTGCGAAAATCGTCGGGTCGATCCCAGGAGTGTCCAACCAAATCGGGTCAGACCATTCACCGGCGATGTCATCTGTCCAGATCAGAAAGTTGCCTTCTCTTCCTTCGTTTGCCCCAACGTTGGTACAAACGAGGTAAAAGCGGTCCTTGATAAAACGCAAGGTTGGGGCATACAGACCAAAAGCATTGGGATTTTTCGTCGATAACTGCAGCTGCTCAGGTCGCGAAAGTCCATGACCAATCAGCTGCCAGTCTGCCAAGTTTTTACTGTGATAAATTGGTAATCCAGGAAAATATTCAAAAGTACTCGTCACCAGATAAAAGTCTTCACCGACACGGCAAATACTGGGATCTGGATGAAATCCAGGTAAAATTGGATTCGTGATGGTTCGCATCGGCATCTAGAACTCCTTTATCGTGGTTTGGTCAGCCGTCAGCTTATGGCTCGTTTTTCCAGCAGTCGTGTGAATCTGCAAGGATGCTTGCTGGATCCCTGTCAGCTTGACGATCAGTTCTTGATCGACTCTTTCAACAGCCACCTCGCCAATCCACTCACCGTGGTGATCATAGATAGCCGTAGCGGTCTTGTCTTGCGGATCAAAGAGATGGATCGTTGGATGTTCGGCATAGTCATAGACTGCTTTGGTTTGTTCATGGCCTTCGATAATCAGTTGATTTGGTCGGACTAACAGTGGCAAGTGGAAATAATCATAGGTTTCTTGGTACCAACGTCCGCCCTCGTAAGCTTTGCCAGATAAATAGTCGATCCAATGCCCCTTCGTCTTCGGTACGTAAAAGGAGACCGTTCCTTGATCATTAAAAATGGGCGCAACTAAAAGGTGTTCCCCCAGCATGTATTGGCGATCCAAATGATGGGTCATCTCGTCTTCAGGAAACTCTAAGACCATCGCCCGCATCATCGGAATCCCCGTTTGGGCGGTTAGCACCGATTGAGCTTGCAAGTAAGGCATCAAGGACAATTTTAACTTGGTAAAGGCTTTGGCTACCGCCACGGCTTCGTCGTCATAAACCCAAGGCACTTTGTATTCCCAGCTGCCATGGTAACGGCTATGGGAAGACAGCAGACCAAATTGTGTCCAGCGCTTGTAAAGGTCTGGGGTTGAGCCAGCTTCAAACCCTGAGATATCGTGGCTCCAATATCCAAAGCCGCCTAACCCAAAGGACAGACCTGCCCGCAGTGACTCTGCCATTGATGGATAATCTGAGGTACTGTCGCCACCCCAGTGTACAGGCAAGCGTTGCGAACCAACCGAAGCTGCCCGCGCAAAAACGATGGCTTCTTCTGCTCCCTTGACTTCTTTCAGCAAGTCAAAGACGACTTTATTGTATAGGTAGGCGTAATAATTGTGCATTTTTTCTGGATCAGAGCCGTCATAGTACACCGCATCGGTGGGAATCCGTTCACCAAAATCCGTTTTGAAGCAATCCACACCCATGTCTAATAAGGCACGCAGCTTGCTATTGTACCAAGCGACCGCTTCAGGGTTGGTGAAGTCGACGATCGCCAAACCTGCTTGCCATTTGTCCCATTGCCAGACATCTCCATTGGCGCGTTTCAAAAAGTAGCCATTGGCCATCCCTTCGTCAAACAAGGGTGATTTTTGCCCAATGTAAGGATTGATCCAGACACAGATTTTCAATCCTTTGGCTTTCAAGCGCTGCAGCATTTTTTCCGGTTCTGGGAAAGTTCGTTCGTCCCACGTGAAGTTGCACCACTCGTATTCCTTCATCCATAAGCAGTCAAAATGAAAGACCTCAAGGGGAATCTCACGTTCTGCCATACCGTCTACAAAAGATGTTACGGTTTGTTCATCATAATCCGTCAAGAACGAGGTACTTAGCCACAACCCAAAGGACCACGCAGGTGGCAGCGACGGTTTCCCCGTCAAATCAGTGTAGCGCTGGATCACTTGTTTTAACTCATCACCGGCGATCACAAAGTACTGCAGCGTTTGTCCTGGATTGCTGAATTGAACACGAGAAACTTTTTCACTCCCCACTTCAAATTGCGCCCGGTCGGGTGAATTGACAAAGACGCCATACCCTTTATTACTTACATAAAACGGAATATTTTTGTAAGCTTGCTCCGTACCAGTGCCCCCGTCGGCATTCCAAATATCAACACTTTGGCCGTTCTTCACGAAATTTGTAAAGCGTTCCCCTAAACCATAAATCGTTTCTCCCACATCCAGGGTCAACTGTTCGCTAATATGGGTATTTGCTTGCGGATCGATCACTAAGGCTTTGCTGCGAGGTTTGCTTTGGGTAATCAGCTGTTCTTTGTAATAAAACGAAGCTGTCACATTTTCCTCTTTGCTGATCACGACTTGCAAGTCTCCCGAGCGAAAAACATACGATTGCTCATCTTCTGAAATATCAGGAGTGATCTCTTCTGTCATCAATTCAAAGTTGGGGGCTTTGGCTTGGACCCCTTTATAATTGTAGAGGGTGATCCCAATGATATTGGTTCTAGGGGTAGTAACTTCCATCGTTAACAATCCGCCATCCAGTGTTGCCCCTTTATGCCCGACATAGCTATAAGGCAGATATAAGACCAATTTGTTTTCATCTTTACGGGCATCGTAGACATGCACCGCAAATTTCACATCAAATCCTTCACGAAATAACCAACCGCCATCTGAAAATTTCATTTTTTTCCTCCTTGTTGGATCAATGTCAACGCCCCTAACAGACCAGAATCATTATAGTAACGACAAGTCTCGATCGGCACTTGGAAATCCGGCCAATGGGGGTTCTCATTGATTGCTTGTTTGATTATAGCTAATAGATCAGGGTTTTGGCTGATGCCGCCGCCGATCAGTATTTTTTCTGGGTTCATCGTGACAGCTAGGTTGTAAATCGCAAGTGCGACATAACGTGCCCACTGTTTTAGAATCTCCTGCGTTTCAGGATCACTCGACCGCTGCTGCATGATGGTTTCGCCTAAAATCTCCTCTGATTCAGGAATCGCTTTTGCTCGTCGATAGGCAGCAATCAGCCCTCTCGTTGAAGCTAGATCATGGAGGGTCGCAAAAGAAGATGCTTGAAAATCAGTGATCATCATTCCGAATTCTCCTGCCCGAAACCCATTTCCGTGAATCAACTGGCGCTGATGAACGAGCGCACCACCAATACCGGTGCCTAATGTGATCATGACAAAATCTTGTATGTCAGTAGCGTTGCCGGTCGAAAGTTCTGCTAAAGCAGCACATTTCGCATCATTTTCGATCCAGATCGGATAGGGCTTGGTTAAACGCTGCTGTAGCTCTTGTACGACAGCACAGCCGTGTAAAGGAGCCAACGCCCCCGCCATGATCGCTCGGCCATTGACTGAATCAATGAAACCAGGAAAACTCAACCCGATCCCTTCGATAACATGCGCTTGCTCGACTTCTTGTATTTTGGCAGCTAAGGCAGCAAAAAATTCATCCCGCGTATTACTCGGGGTTTTGATTTTGCCTCGGTCCAGCCATTGATTCTTCTCGGTAAAAACCCCGAATTTGATATAGGTCCCGCCTACATCAAAGCACAGGCGTACATCTGTCATTTCTCCTCCTCCGTTCGAAAAGCGCTTACAGTTCCATCTAAATTATATAAAAGAAAAAAAAGAAAGCCTACCAAGCAATTTAGTCATCGTTACCCTAAAAAATAGATGTCCGTAGAAAATCACGGACATCTTTGTGGTTATTCATTTTTCCGAAACTCATTCGGCGAAACCTGATGGTATTGTTTGAACTTTTTGTAGAAATAATCAACATTGCTGTAGCCCACCAATTCAGCAACTTCGTAGACCATTAGATTGGAATGACGTAAGATTTCCACCGCTTTTTCCATTCGTACTTCATCCAAGAACGCCAAATAATTTTTACCGGTTTCTTTGCGAAACTTCTTGCCTAGATAGGCACTATTGTAATTGAAACGTTCCCCGATTTTTTTCAAGGTCAAATCTTCTTGATAATGCTTTTTTGTGTATTGGATCAATTCTGCAATGATATCGATTTGGTTCAAACTGCTGGCGACTGTTGCTTGCAAGTCTGCTAGTTTTTCGGTGATCACCTCTTGTAGCATCGGAAACGTTTGGGCGAGAAAAATCTGCTGATGCACTTCGTCTGTCGACCATTCGATCGCTAATGCTACTTTTTCACTGATTTGATGCTGCAGCCATTCGATGTCGCCATTGACTTGCCATTTGATCTCTTCTTCCAATGCCAATAAATGATAAAAGGTTTGATAATAGCGGAATAACGGCTGTTCCAACGGATCGTTTGCCAAAATCGCTTTTACTAATTCTTCACGCAAATCGCTTCGTTCTTCTGCTTCTTGGGTCGTATCCAAAACATGGTGAGAAATGACTTGATTGGGAAATAAGAAAATCAATTTACTTAATGTCTGGATATCGATCATCAATGGCTTCAAGTTCTCTTGCGCCGCAAACCAGCGGGAGATCAAGATCTCTTGATGAGCCATTTTTTTGCGGCACCACGCATCGATCGCCTCGTCGGGAAAGCGTTCCTCGTTTAACAAAACCAAATACCGATGATGCCGATGGATCAAGGTGATGACTTGCGCCACTTGCTCCTGCAATTTCTCAACCAGCTTTTGGGCATCTGCCTCCTCGGAAAGTCGCAATAGCTTGATGGCTTGTGCGTCTTTGATCCCCGTTTGATCCCCGCCAAACAATTTCTCCATCAACTGACTCTTCTGATTTTTCTGCTGATCGGTCTTGGCTTTTTGATCGATTTTCGTCAAAATACCAATCAGCTCTTCTTCATCAACTGGTTTCAGCAAATAGGTCACAGCGCCCAGTTGCAAAGCTTGCTTGGCATAGTCAAAATCTGAGTAGCCGGACAAAATAATGGCAAAAAACAAAAGCCCTTCCTCCGATGCTGCTTGCACCATCTCAAGACCATTTTTTCCCGGCATACGGATATCAGCGATCACAACGTCTGGCTTCAATTCGCGGATCATTGCCAAGCCAGCTTCGCCGTTTTCCGCCGACCCGACGATTTGATACCCCAGACGTTCCCAATCGATGATCAGAGGCAGTCCATTTCGGATCGATGCTTCATCATCAACGATCAACACTTTACGCATTTTCCAACCTCCATTTTCAGCTACTCCTTCGTTACATCATGTTTCACTTGTCAAACTTGCCCCATTGGTGCGAATCACCTCTTGATACCAATAAAAACTATCCTTCGGGATGCGCGCCAACTGACGTTCGTTTTGATTGTCGCGATCGACATAAACAAACCCATAGCGTTTTTGGTATCCATTCAACCAACTTAGTAGATCTGTAAAGGACCAAGCACAATAGCCGATCAGCTCAACCCCATCCGTGATAGCCTTTTGCAGTTCCACCAGATGTTCCTGCAAATAGGTAATGCGGTATGGATCATGGATCTGTTTGTCTTCTGTCAATTGATCGATGGCGCCTAACCCATTTTCAGTAATAAAAATCGGCAAGTCATAATTGGCTTGGATACGTCGCAAGGCTACACGGAAACCAACGGGATCGATCTCCCAGCCCCAATCTGTTTTTTTCAAGTGGGGATTTTCCGCCGTCGCAAACATGGTTTCTTCTGGTGAGAACTCGCCAGCTGCCGCTTGCATCAAATACGGATCGACTTTAGAAAATTCTTTCTTTTCAGCTGACTGCTTTTGCAAATTGTTTTGTTGGGCCGTTCCACCGTGATAGTAATTGATCCCTAAGAAGTCAGGTTTTGCCTGTTTTAATAGTGCTTGATCTTCTGGAGTGACTTCAGGAGCCAGACCGACTTTGGCTAATTGCTTGTAGACAAATTTCGGGTATTCGCCTTTGCAATAGACATCTAAAAACCACGCGTTGTTGAAGGCTTCGCCATTTTCTGCAGCCAGCACATCTTCTGGGTCACAGCTAAACGGATACATCGGACCATAGCCAAAACTTGGACCAATCTTGCCCTGTGGAACCAGCTCATGGAACAAATTAATTGCCTTTGCATTGGCAAGGTTGATGATATGATTGGCTGCATACATCCGTTTTAAGTCCTTCAAGCCCGGTGGATGTGCCGCCCAACGGTACCCAAGAGAAGTGAAGACATTTTGTTCATTCATGGTGACCCAATAGGTGACTTTCTTTCCTAAGCGTTCAAAAAGGATTCGGCAATACCGTTCAAATGCCGCTGCTGTTTCTCGTCCCTCCCATCCTTGGTATTTGTCTTGCAAAGCCTGAGGAAGATCCCAATGATACAGCGTCAAAATCGGTTCTACTCCTTGCCGAAGCAATTCGTCCACCAGCTTTTCGTAAAACGCCACACCAGCTTCATTGACCGCACCTTCGCCATCAGGCACGATTCGCGACCACGCTACGCTGAAGCGATAGGCTTTCAAGCCCATTTGCTTCATCAAGGCAACATCTTCTTTGTATCGATGGTAGTGATCGATCGCCACTTTGCCGTTGGTTTCCTCAAAGGTATTGCCGGGAATTTGGGCATAGGTATCCCAAATCGACGGACCTTTGCCGTCTTCTGCCCATGCGCCTTCAATTTGATAGGCCGCCGAAGCCGCCCCCCATAAGAAGTTTTCTGGGAAAGGATCTAAGTTTGTGTGAAACATCAAGTTGCCTCCTTCAATTCCTAAACCGAGTTAAATCGGTTACATTTTATCGTATCATAATTTGGTTGATTCGTAACAATTGCCAAAAGATATTTTTTAGGTGAAAAAACTGTCGCTCCTCAGAACGACAGTCGTTTCTTATTAAAACAGGTAATCATTCAAACGAGATTTCACATATTCAATGTGGCTGGATTCTAATTCGATTTGATCATGCGCCAATGCGTAATCTGTCAGTGTTTCTAAGTTTTCCTCATCAGCAACGATCTTCGCTCCGATGCCTTCTTGGAACGAGGCGTACCGTTTTTCCTTCAACTCGTCTAAGAAGCGGTCTTCTTTCAGTTTCGCTGCTGCTTTCAACGCTCGGGCATACGTATCCATACCAGCGATGTGGGCTAACAGCAGATCTTCCATTTCAAATGACGAACGACGGACTTTAGAATCGAAGTTGATTCCTCCCGGTGCGATGCCGCCGTTTTCTAAGACTTCGTATAAAGCGAGTGTCGAGTCAAAAACGTTGGTTGGGAATTCATCCGTATCCCATCCTAACAGCATATCTCCTTGGTTGGCATCCAGTGAGCCTAATGCGTTATAGCTACGGGCAACGGCGATTTCATGTTCAAAGGTATGGCCAGCTAATGTTGCATGATTGGCTTCTAGGTTTAATTTGAAATCTCCTTCTAAGCCGTAGTGCTGAATGAAGGCCATCGTTGTCGCTGCATCAAAATCATATTGGTGTTTTGATGGTTCTTTTGGTTTCGGCTCTAATAAGAACTGCGGTTTATGACCGATTTTTTCGCCATAAGCGATCGCCATTTTGAATAGACGGGCGATGTTGTCTTGTTCAAACTTCATGTCTGTATTCAACAAGGTTTCATAGCCTTCACGGCCACCCCAGAAGACATAGTTTTCGCCGCCTAATTTTTTCGAGATGTCTAAGCCTTTTTTGACTTGGGCTGCCGCATACGCATAGACTTCTGCATTATTGGTGGAAGCAGCGCCGTTGTTGAAACGAGGATGTGAGAACATATTTGCTGTATTCCATAATAGTTTGATCCCCGTTTGTTCCATTTTTTCTTTGATCAAATCGGTGATTTCGTCTAAGTTTTGGAAAAATTCTTCTAACGTTTCTCCCGCAGGTGCCACGTCAACATCATGGAAACAGAAGAACTCTGCCCCTAATTTTTCGCAAATCTCAAAGAAGGCTTCTACTCGATTTTTCGCCGTTTCCATTTCGGTGTCACCAATCCACGTCCGTTTGTTGACGGGTGCGCCGAAAGGATCAGAGCCGTCTTGTGTCATCGTATGCCAATAGGCGATTGCAAAACGTAGATGATCTTTCATTTTCTTGCCTAAAACAACTTCTTCGGCATCGTAGTGGCGAAATGCAAACATATTGTCTGTTTTAGGACCTTCGTAGCGGATTTTTTCGATCTCTGGGAAATAAGTCATTGTTGTTGCCTCCATTTTATGTTTTTTAGTGTAATAAACTAACTTACTTGTTTCCAATCTTTTAGAACCAAAAACGATTCCTCGCTTTGATCAAGTAGATTGCCTGCTGCCATTACGCTACTCGATTTGCGCCAATGCATGGCAGATAGGTGCGGTTTGTTGGTAGACGGTGCGGTAGATCGCATAAATTTCTTGGTATTTGGCGACATTTTCAGGAATCGGTGCAATGGCCTTGCCGTATTTGACAAAGGCGTTAACACAAGCAGTTGCATCTGGATAAATGCCGCTGCCGATTGCTGCCAGCATTGCTGCGCCCATACCTGGACCTTGCTCAGTAGACAAAGTCAGCATTTCTGCATTAAAAATATCGGCTTGCATTTGCAGCCATTCGGCATTTCTCGCACCGCCCCCCACAGAAACGATCTGGGTGAATTTCCGCTGTGCCCGTTCTTCCATGATCATTTGGGAATCTTTTAAAGAGAAGGTGATCCCTTCTAAGACGGCACGACTGAAATGCTTTTCGCGATGCCGTGTGTCGATGCCGATAAAACTACCCCTGATTTGGCTGTCGGTATGCGGTGTGCGTTCGCCCACGATATAAGGCGTAAACAGCAGGCCTTCTGCCCCTGGGTTTACCTCACTGATCGCTGAAAGCAATTCCTGAAACGATTGGTTGGGGGCAAACGTATCACGATACCAGCTTAAGGAATTTCCAGCGGCTAACGTGACCCCCATTGAATACAACTTGTCTTTGATCGCATGACGGAAGAGGTGTAGATCTCCTTGATAATCAACCTCTTGCGCTTCTTCAAAGGATAAGAACACACCGCTCGTGCCAATCGACACCATGCCGACACCTTCGGCGATGATCCCTGAACCTAATGCAGCACAGGCATTGTCTGCGCCACCTGCATAGATCGTCACCTCTTGTTCAAACCCAAAGGCTTCTTGCAGCTCTTTTCGCATTTGCCCCACAGGCGCTGCTGATTCAAAAAGCTGCGGCAGTAAATCCGATGCGATTGCGAATTTTTCTAGAATGGCTTCAGACCAGCACTTCTTTTCGATATCCAGCAGTAACGTACCCGCTGCATCGGAATAATCCATCGAATAGTTCCCAGTCAGCCAAAAAGCCAAGTAGTCTTTTGGCAGCATCATGTGACGAACTTGTTGCCAATGTTCAGGCTCGTGTTCTTGGACCCATAAAATTTTTGGTAAGGTGAACCCTTCCAAAGCAACATTCTTGGTGATTGCTTTTATTTCCTCTCCAAAGGATGCCATGATCGCTTGGCATTGTTTGGTGGTCCGAACGTCATTCCATAATATTGCCGGACGAATGACTCGGTTTTCTTCATCCAATAAAACAAGACTATGCATTTGCCCAGAAAAGCTGACGCCGATCAATTCCTTCTGCAGCGTTGGAAGCTGCTGGATCAAGGTTTTGATCACCTTATCTGCCGCCTCTTGCCAATGCACCGGCTCTTGCTCACTGAACCCCGGTCTAGGGGATGACAATGGATAGTCAGCACTTGCTGTTCCTTGGAGTTCCCCGGTTTGATCAAAAACTAAGCCTTTTAACGCACTTGTTCCTAGATCCAACCCTAAAAAATAAGCCATCTCTTCTCTCCTTCCTCTGTTTGAAGCAGTTAACCATTGACCTTTAATCGGTTAATTAGCATTCAAAACTAACTAATTGGATAGTAAACGATTCTCGCATTCCTGTCAAGCGCTTTCAACGAATCTTTCATGGTTTTTCCTTCTCAAATTGCCGCTCCTACATTCTGCGTCTTTTCTTTATTCTTCAGCTTGCACAATATTAATTTGCACGGTAAACTAACACTAATCACATCTACGAAGAGGAGAACACATGATTATCAATAAAATGGGCATACGCGAACAAAATGAAGCGGCTGTATTGAAGACGATCATTGACAATGAAAATGTGTCACGAGCGGAAGTGTCAAATTTGACCCATCTCAATAAAGCGTCTGTTTCTCAAATAACCAAAAAACTGATCGACACGGACTTCGTGCGCGAAGTCGGCATTGGTGATTCCACTTCGATCGGTGGTCGCAAACCGATTCAATTGCAATTCAATCACCGTAGCAGCTTAGCTGTTACCTTTGACATCGGCTATAACTATGTTCGAGGGATGCTCTCTTATATCAATGGCGAGATGATCGCCTCCGCCGACCATTCCCATGAATTGATCACCAAAGAAAATGTATTGGCGACGGTCGATTCCATGATGAAAGAATTTTGGCCGCAAATGCCGCAAACCACTCATGGATTAGTAGGAATCTGTTTGGCGATCCACGGCATCGTTCACAATCAGACGATCACCTTTGCCCCCTACTACGACTTGGAACACTTTGATTTGATCGCCCCTTTGAGTCAAAAATACAATACGGCGGTCTATATAGAAAACGAAGCCAATCTGACGGCTTTAGGCGAGTACTGTTTTTCTTCTGATTCCACGAATTTACTGAGCGTCAGCGTCCATAGCGGGATCGGTGTCGGAATCATCGTTGATGGGCAACTGCAAACCGGTACTCACGGCATGGCGGGGGAAGTTGGCCATTCTACGCTCTTTCCTCATGGCAACTTGTGTCCTTGCGGCAATCGAGGCTGCTTAGAGCAATATGCCTCGAACAAAGTCTTGTTTGACACCTACAGTCACTATACAAAAACTGCGTTCGTAAATTCGGATACCTTCGCACAAGCCTACCATGCCGGAGAAAAATCAGCAGTCGAATTGGCGCAACAAAATGTTGAATTTCTTAGTATTGGGCTAAACAATGTCATCACTTTTTCTGATCCCGAAGAAGTCTATATCAACAGCTCGGTCTATCGCAAAATTCCTGATTTATTACTGGCGCTGCAGCAAAAATTGACCAGTCAGTTCACCAAAAACACGAAGATCAAAAACAGTCGATTAGGCGATCAAGCCCCGCTGTTTGGCGGTAACGTTCTAGTGGCAAAACATTTCTTGAATATCAACGATTTGCGCTTTGCAGCACTTGATCTCTCCCATGCGATCCGTTAAATGAACGCTGGACTGAAAACTCAGTCCAGCGTTTTCTTTTGGTAAAAAGGTCTCGCTATCCTTTGATTCCGCCAGCCGTCACACCGCCCACGATGTATTTCGAGAGAAACAGGTAAATCAGCAGTAAAGGAATAATACTTAATGAGATCCCTAGATACATACTGCCAAATTCAGTACGGTAAACATCGGTTTTCAGCAATTGGACCAGCATCGGTAACGTATACTTTTCCGTATCGTTGATCAAGATCAAGGGCATCAAGAAATTATTCCACGAGGTCACGAACGAGAAAATCGCCATGGTGGCTAGGCCCGGTTTCATCAAAGGCAACATGATGCGATGGAAAATTTTGATTTCGCCGGCTCCGTCTAAACGAGCAGAATCTGCCAAATCAGGATGATAGATCGTTTCTAAATATTGCTTTAAGAAAAAAACGGTAGCAGGTGATGCGATCGCTGGTAAAATCAATGGCAGAAAATTATTTAAAAGCCCTAAGCGATTCATAAATTGATAAAAACCGATCATGCTGATTTGCTGAGGAATCATGATCAGCCCAAGAATGACAGCAAACAGGACTTTCTTGCCACGAAATTCATAGGCGATCACGCCATAAGCCGTCAGCGCCGAAAAATATACATTGAGAACGGTAGCACCAGCAGCAATCAGGAAACTATTTTTAAACCCATTGAAAACATTGAAGCCTCTGCCCATTAAGACGGACCAGTTGTATTGGAGATTACCGCCGGGCCACAAGGACAGCCCTTGCTGGATCTGTTCCGCTGAACGGGTCGCATTGACTAAGACGACCCAAAACGGCAGTATACTTAGGATGGTCAGCAACACCAAAAAGACATAGATCAACAATCGTTTTGCTCGATAGCTATTTTCCATTTATTTTCGCCCCACTTTGCTGTTTTCTTTGAAAAATTGAAACAATAACGTGCTTAATACGATTGAAAGTACCAATAATAGTACCGACGCGGTTGCGGCAACGTTGAAATTCCGACTCCCGGTAAAGGCCTGGTTGTAGATAAACATCGTGATCGTTAAGACGCTATTGTTGGGATTGCCATTTGTCAGCAAAAAAGGAATATCGAACATTTGCAAGCCACCAATCAAGGACGTCACCAATGTATAAAGCAAGATTGGTTTTAACAAAGGCAGCGTAATCTTGCGGAAAATTTGACCATCATTGGCTCCATCGACCATTGCTGATTCAAAAAGAGCATCATCAATGCTCAAAATGCCCGAAACCAAAACAATCGTGGTCTGACCATACCACATCCAAAATTGGATAAAGGAAACGATCAGCCGAGTGCCCGTTTCACTACGGAAAAAGTCATAGGGCTGGTCCAAAACACCGAAATGCTGCAAGACTAGGTTGATCGGACCTAACGGAAAACTGAACAAAACAAAAAATAAGATTGCTACTGAAGCGGCAGTAATGATGTTGGGTAAGTAAAAAGCGACTTTGAAGAATCCTTTCCCCCGCAAGCGCAGCTTGATATTGGTAAACCATGCCGCCAGCAACAAAGCCAAGCCAATTTGAGGAACAAAGTTTACGCCCCACAAAATAAAGGTATTGCTGATCGATTTTAAAAATAACGGGTTGCAAAAAATCGCAAGATAGTTATCCAGTCCGACAAGATTGGCAGTCGGATTCCACCCTTTTAGATCTGTAAAGCTCAGGTAAATCGTATAGAGAATTGGATAAAGCTGAAAAACCAAGAATGCTAGAAAAAATGGTGCGATAAATAATAGCCCATAGCGATGATACTGTTCAAATCTTCTCTTATTCTGCATCGTAATCCCCCTGATTTTTTTCTTCTACTGCCAACTTCTGCCTGTAAAGACAAGCCATTTAAGCAGCGCATAGTACCTAGAAAAGGTTGAAACCGACCCCGTCTTCGGTGCCGGTTTCAACAACACCTAATCTACTTGAACATCTGGATAAGCATTGACGACCGCATCTTTAAAGTTTTGGATCGCCGTTTCCTGATCCACTTCACCTTTTGAATATGGTGTCAAACAACTATCCGTAAAGAGGGTTTCAATCGTCTGGTCATACTCGGTCAGAATTTTCGCGTTGATGTCTTGAACCATATCGGCAAATTCTGCATAGTGGTTTTGACCGCCTAAAAATTCCTCTTCATATTCGCCTTTAATTTCTTCAACGACTCGCTCATTTGATACAAAATCACCGGTATCTTCGGCCCATTGTTTTAAAAATGCTTGATCTGTGGTCAAGTAAGCCACCAATTGCGCAGCTTCTTCTTGCATCTCAGAATTTGCCGTAGCACCGATCCATGTGCCGCCCCAGAACCACGACGAAGGTCCTTGGATCATGCGCCAGTCGCCTTCTGTTGAGCTGGAGTTATCGGCAGCTGTCGCATTTGGTTTTAACCAATAGTGCAGCCCCCATGTCGGCAAACTATAACCGAATACATTGTCGCCATTCATTCCAGCAAACCAAGCTTCTGACTGTCCTTCTGTATCTTGTGTCAGGCCTTCTTCTACAAATTTTCGTGATACATCCAACAAGTCATACAAACTGTCGTCGATCACTAATTTGCCGTCTTCAACCCAGCCATGTTCGCGTTGACCATAAAAAGGCTTCGCCAAATCTTGGACACTAGAGATCATATAGGTGGTTCCACCACTTTTTTCTTTGACTGCTTTGGCTTGCTCATAGAACTTGTCATAGTCTGACAAGGCCGCTTGCGCAGCCGCTGGATCATCGATTCCTAGCAGCTCTTCTGCCATCGATGCCCGGTAATAAAACCCGCCAGGAGCAGCTTGCCAAGCCAAGGCATGAAGAACCCCGTCTTTTGAAGTCCCTACGTCTTTGACATATTGATACGTATCTGCTGAGGCTTCATCAAGCCCCAGTGAACCAAGGTCTGCCATCATGCCTGATTCCACATATTTTTTGACAAAGGCAGATTCTAAAGCAATCACATCTGGTGCATCTTTGGAACCGAGAATCGGATCGAGCTTGGTCTCGAATTGGTCAGAAGGAATCTCCACGATCCGAATGTCATAGGCCAAGTCGTCATGCGCCGGCAAATAGTAATCATTGATCATCGTTGATAATTCTGAAGTAAAGGTCCAAACCACGAGTTCATCCTTGCCACTACTTCCCGTTGCGCTATTATCTGAGCTGCTGTTTCCAGAACCATTCCCGCAGCCACTAAGCATAAAAGCTGCTAAGCCCGCCAATGACACTGTTTGTAAGACCCGTTTCCAATTTTTCATCTTTCTTCCTCCTCGATTTTTTGATAGTCAAATGAATCAAAATCAGCCGCCAAACGATTGCCGGTCGTATCAATCGCAAACATCCCTACAAAAGCCCCTGTAAAGAACCCACCGTAATGTTCTGCTACATAGTCGTCAGACAATTGCAAGCTGTCAAATAGCTGATCGATGACCTGCCACTCTTTTTGATCAAACGAGTACGCGTATTGATAGTGGGCATAATTAACGATCGTTTTGAAGTAGACTGTTTGTACATCGGCTGGTATCACAACTTCTGGTGCTTTTTGACTCTTCAGTTGGCCCTTTTCGCTTGTCAATACAGTGATGATTCTGCCTTTCGTCTCATCATGAGTGATGTAGATCGCCGACCAGTTTTGTGTATTGTAGTAATTCGTCATGCCTGCTAACTGTAGAAACGAGTTCGGTGAAAATTCGACGGCAGTCGTTGCTTCGAAACGAAAATCGCTCCATCTTCTTGCCACCAGTGCTTGATGGAACAAGGAATTGAACGACTCTCGCCCATACAAGCGCAAGTACCCTGGTCGTGCGGTCAAACTACCGATTTCCTCAGAAAAAGGAATCCGCAAGGTTTGAAACACTGGTGCCAACGACGCCTCTTCAAAATCATCAAAGCCTGATTCTGTTTCCCACGGATGTTCGGGCAGCTGTGGCTGTGGGACTTCCTCTTTTGGAAAGTTTCCGCCTGTGATATACGGCCAATCATTTTCCCAATAAACAGACTGGATCGCTGTTTCTCGTCCGAGCGGGCAATAGCCGCGATTTTCTAAGAGGGGCGTTTCTGGATACTTCAGCGCTCGCCCTGTTAAGTGAACAAAATACCATTCATCGGTCTGCGTTTTCACAAATGAACCATGGCCAGCTTTTTGTAGCAGGATCTCTGGCTGTCCCCAGGAACTGATCAGAGGGTTTTGAGGATGAACTTCATAAGGCCCTTCGATGTGCGTCCCACGAGCGATGGTACTTGCATGTTCAAACTTGGTGCCGCCTTCTGCCGTCAATAAATAATAATAACCGTTCACTTTATACATAACCGGTGCTTCCGTCAATTTGCGCTCTGTTCCTTTGAAGATGATTTTGGGCTGCCCCACCAATTTCTTGGCTTGCCAATCAAACTCTTGGAGAGCGATCCCATAAAAGGAATGGTTTGTCGGACGATAATCCCAAACCATGTTCAAAAAATATTTTTTGCCGTCGTCGTCATGAAATAACGAGGGATCGAAACCAGAAGAATTCATATAGATTGGTTCTGACCAATCCCCATCAATGGTCTCACAGGTGATCAAATAATTGTTCACATCTTTCCAACTATTAGATTGTGTTTTGACATCTGAATAAATCAACCAAAAACGACCATCACTGTAACTTAAGTTTGGCGCCCAAACACCCCCAGAATCTGGGTTTCCCAGCATATTCAACTGACTGACACGATTGACTGGTGTACTGATCAAGCGCCAGTTCTTCAAATCCTTCGAATGGAAGATGCGCACACCTGGAAACCATTCAAAGGTCGACGTAGCAATGTAATAATCTTCTCCTGCACGACAAATACTCGGGTCTGGATGAAAGCCTGTTAGTATCGGATTGGTAATCAAAAAAATTTCCTCCTCTTTCCCTTTTTGGCATTTTGTGATTCAACTGAGTGTCAGTAGGAATGAGCTTCATCCAGTTAGTAAGTTTTCTTTACTAATATACCTAACAAAAAAAAGAAACTTGCTGCTGCAGCTCATTTTAAAAATATTCACTAATCATTGTTCTATTTACTTTCTTCAGCTGAACTGTCATAATTATAGAATGAAATCGCTATCATTCACAGGACGATTTCCACACATCGATAGACAAAAAATGGAGGATAGATCGCGTGACTATTTTAGAAGAATACCATTTCGGCGAATACCTAGGCGTTTCCAGTTACCATCCCTACTCGCTTAATTACATGGAACATTTTCATCGTTCCTTTGAATTGCTTTTTTGTAGTGACGGCGAAGCGGTTGTCAAAATCGAAGAAAGTCCCTATGTCCTTACAACTGGCCAAGTGTTATTAGTCATGCCTTACCAGACCCATGCCATCGAAACCCCTAAGGAATCACAACTGCATATTCTGGTTTTTTCGCCGGAGTTTATTCCAGATTTTTATGCCAAAACCAAAGATTTCGCTTTGTCAGATCCCGTTATCACCATTGATTCGTCTGTCGCAAATCAGCTGTATTATCCTTTATTTGAAACGGATTCCCTCTATTTACGAAAATCGGCACTGTATCAAGTCCTTTACCTTTTTGAGCACCAAACGACTTTACTACCAGCCAAAAACCAAGAGGATATCCTGATCCAGCTGCTTGCCTATATCGAGTCACACTTCAAAGAAGAGCTGACGCTCGAAAAACTAAGCAGCAGTATCGGTTATAGTAGCGTCTACGTTTCCAGAATGATCACTGAGAAATTGAAAAGCACCTTTCCTCGGCTTTTGAATCAAGCAAGAATTCGCCATGCCTCTTTTTTGCTGACTCATAGTCTCTTGCCGATTACGGAAGTAGCAGAACAGGCTGGCTTTCAAAATGTGCGAACCTTCAATCGAAATTTCAAAGCTTTGACCTCACTGACTCCGAAAGAATACCGCTTAACACACAATGCTCATTTTTCGTTGCTGAAGGAATAGCGCAAAAAAGCAGCTTCACTTACCTATAAAGTGAGCTGCTACAATCTTACTCGTTTTTCTAGTCAGCCTTTTGCCACGTTCCCAGAAAGTAGTGAAAAACATTCTAACTCTCCCCTTCTTCATAGAGAAATGAGCAGGAAAAGACCAATTGCCAAAATGAACCTTTGTTGTTTTACCGATTCCGCAACGCTATGCCTGATTTATAGCACCGTATGTTCTTGCTTAATGCCGTTTGCTTTATCGAAGCTTCTTGGAACATCGATCAAGGCCAAGAAAAATGATTCACGACTAGCCAGTCTCTGACTTCCGTCAGATCAGAAAAAGTTTTCACCTGTGCAGCTACTTCTTGCTCAAGTTTTGGCTGTTTAAGCAAAGGATACTTCCCATTTTTCTTGACTGGCAAAATACTCAAATCATCCGCAATCAGAAAAGCTGGGATCTTGGCTTGTTTTGCGGCTCTTATGCCGGCTAGAGAATCTTCTAATACCAAGGCTGCTTCAGGCTTTACGCCTAATTGTTGGCATGCTGTCAGAAAGATTTCTGGATCAGGTTTGCCCTTTCGCACTTGATCCCCAGAAACCACCGTATCAAACCAATCTGGCATCTGTTCCATTTCAAAATACGCCTTGATTTTTTCTTTCGACGAAGAGGACGCCACGGCTATCAAGCAATCTTGTTTTTTTAATGCTTCCAATAGTTCAAGAAGGCCGGGCTTTTTGAACACCCGCTTTTCTTCAGCTAAAATCACTTCTTTCTGACGATTCATCGCTTCTCGCCACCGATCCGTTGGTACCGTACTGCCATAAAGTTCCTGCATCCCTTTACGAATATCTGCTTCCGTTCTGCCAGTCAGGTAATAATAAACATCTTGGCAAACTTCAAAATCATACTCCTCCGCGGCTCTTAAATAGGCGCGGTAAACTAACCGACCTGTTTCAAACATCAAACCGTCCATATCAAAAATCACCAGTTTTATCTTCTCCATCCTATGGCCTCCTTTGCTTTTCTGCGAATAAAAAAGCAATGGTACCAAAATCCTTTGGCACCCATTGCTTCATCTTGTTTATTTACAGCTGACTGCTCAACTTAGCAATGATTTTACATGCGCCAAATGGCTGTCAGCCTTTTCCCGCCCTTCTTTTACTAGCGCTTCTGACAGAATGAAGGAGCCGCCAACCGCTAATACTTGCGGATCAGATAAATAGTCTTGAACATTTTCGAGAGTGATCCCACCAGTTGGGACAAATCGAATATCGTAAAACGGACCGCTGAGGGCTTTGATTGCCGGTAAGCCCCCGTAGATATCCGCAGGGAAAAATTTCACAACTGATAAGCCATAATCCGTTGCCCGTTGAATGTCATTTGGGGTAGCTGTCCCTGGAAACACTGGAATGTTTTCGGCAAGACAAAATTCCACCACATCAGGTACAAGAGCAGGGGAAACAATAAAGCGCGCCCCTTTCTCAACTGCTGCTTTTGCTTGTTCTAAGGTGCGGACCGTGCCTGCGCCTACGATCAATTTGCCCGATTGAGAGAGTTTTTCAATCGCTTCTAAAGCAAGGGCACTGCGGAAGGTCACTTCAATAAAATACAGTTCATGCTCAATCAGCAGTGATTCTACTACTGGCAAATAGGTAAGGTCTGTTGCCGTGTAAAGGGGCAACACCCTTGTTTTTGCCAATTGTTCATAGAGTGTCATACACTCTCTCCTCCCTTCGTTCCCCTCGATTGCATTTGCTCTTTCAAGACGGCTTCATGAAGCCCTTGAAGATAACTGATACCAATCGCGCGATCATACAGACCATAGCCTGGCATCGCCACTTCCCCCCAGATCGTCCGCCCGTGATCAGGACGGATGACACCATCAAAACCGACCTCAACCAAGGCTTTCATAATGGCATACATATCTAACGATCCTTCAGTGGAAAGATGGGCAGATTCTTTAAATTTGCGTTCCCCCATAAACAACACATTGCGAAAATGAACAAAGTTGATGCGGCCTTTTAAGCCATGAACGATATCCACCATGTCGTTTTCTGGATCGGCACCTAACGAACCGGTGCACAACGTCACCCCATTATAAGGCGAATCCACGATGGCCATGATTTTTTTCAAGTCCTCTAAATTTTTGGTGATCCGTGGCAAACCAAAAATTTCCCAAGGTGGATCGTCCGGATGGATCGCCATTTTCACATCTACTTCTTCACACACAGGAATGATCCGCTTTAAGAAATAGCTTAAGTTATCAAAGAGGATCTCTTGAGTGACCCCTTCATAAGTTGCCATCAAACGCTGGAACTTTTTCAGTCGTTCTTCTTCCCAGCCTGGCAATTTAAAGCCTTTTGATTGGCTATGGATTAGCGTATACATCTCACTAGGTTCCATATCATCCACAACGGCTTGATCATAGAGCAAGGAGAAGCTGCCATCCTCGTTTTGATAAAATAGGTTTGTTTTTGCCCAGCCGAAGATCGGTTTGAAGCTATAGCAGATCATATGTACATCACAAGCTGCTAAATTCCGAATCGTTTGAATATATTGATCGATGTAGTGATCCCGTTCCTCTGTTCCAGCTTTGATCGCATCGTGGATCGCGACACTCTCAATCCCTAATAGCGAAAGATGCTCTTTTTCAATTGATGCTTTTAGTGCGTTGATTTCGGAAATCTCCCAGACATCTCCGGGCATTTTATTCAGAAGTGTTCCTACAATGCCGTGCATTCCTGGAATTTGTCGAATATTCGTTAACGGGATCGTATCCCCTTCCCCGTACCATCGAAACCCCCATTGCATTTGCTGTCACCCTTTCGTTTTTAAAAATCATCGTCCTCATCAGTTTCTTCGCTACTATCACCTGCTGAAGAATTGTGCCAAATCGCTACACTGTTTTCTCCTTGCTGGATCACTGCTGCCACCGCCTGTTCAATCGGTGTCGCCAAAAATTGATGATTGATTGCTTCTAATACCATCGGTAGATTCACTCCGCCGATCACATACGTCTTTTCCTGAAGTGGTTCATCTAATTGATTGATCGTTACAACCGACTGATTGTAGGGACTGGCACTCAATAGATCAGCAAACACCACGACACCGTCCCCTTGATCTGTTTCATGGATTGCTTCATGGATTTTGTTTCCCAGAAGTTGAATATCCTCTCCGTGGTTCAAATTAACGACCGCAATATTTTCGACACTGCCCATGATCACCTCTGCGGCATCTTTAAAACCAGTACTCAGCTGTCCGTGAGTTGCCAATACGATTCCTAACAAATGTTGTTCCTCCTTTTTCGCTTCCTAACCAAATAACGCAAGGACTTTTTGCATATTCCTACTATTCAGCTCTTTTTGCTTTAATTGTTTTTTAGGCAACACATACGTCTGATCCTGTTGCTTTTCTGCACAAAACAGATAGTTGATGCTGCCCATTGCTTCACTACTGTGTTCGATTGACAACTGCTGGAGTTGCCCTTCATTGAATTGCTTGCCGATAGCTCGAATCGGAGCATCGGCACCAATAGAATCTAAATAATAAATCTTCGCATTCGGCCTTACTGAATCACGTAACACTTCCAACCCGCGTTCTCCGTAACTTCCTTCATCAAGAAATGCGAAGGCCGTCGTTGTTTGACTGTTTTGACTGATTAGGGACAGCAGCGCTAAGATAGAGGAGGTATTGCGGGTTAGATTTTGCTGAAATCCTGCCCCGCGGCTTACGCGATTTAATAGCAGAAAATAAATACCGACCCCTGAAGCAAAAAGCGCTGTTTGCCAAGACAATAAGGGAAATCTCCCTGAGGCAAAGTGGATATAAAGCCAGGTACCTAACAACCCTAAAAGAATCATCACTGCTGAAGCAGTCAGAATAAATTGATTTGTTTTACGGCCTTGCTCCTGCCGATCAAAAAAATGGTAATCGCCGAAATGCTCTGGCGGTGTATCATAATATGTGCAGATGATCCGTTTTGCTTTGGTCAGATCACCAACATACAAATTGCGTGAGGCGTTTTTTTTCGTGTGATCATACTCGATCACCTGAAGGTCTTTGCGAAATGGAATGATATCCGCGATGAGTGCCTTCAAAAATCTTTGTTTGCTTTTATCCGTTGATCGCGACCGATAGACATATCGATAACGAAAAAGCCAATCACGAAATGCTTCTGTTTGATTCATGGCGGATTCTCCTATTCACAAATTACTGACAAGGAAGGAGGAACTCTATTTTTATAAGACCCTCCGCCTTCCTCTTCAACAGATGACGAACGCGCTCAATGATTACAAATTGAACTGCTTCAACACATCTTTAAGGGTTGATTTCGGTGCAGAAGGTGTTGCTTGAAAATAGATTGATTCCACACCGTACGCTTCGTTCATTTCTTTGAGTTTTTGCGCATCAGCTTGATTTAAATAAACAGATTTTGTTACCAAGAGATCCTTCTCGGGATCTTTTTGGGCAATACCGCCTATGTTCAATTCTTTCATCGGCACGCCGTGTTTGACTAAGTCGTACATCACGCTGACGGTTTTGGCGATCAAGATACAGTTGTAATCTTTGAAGTTGTATTCATCCCAGTAAAATTTGGCTTTTTCTGGTGTAACGACGATCGTTTTTTGCCCTGTTCGGCTACCGGCATTTTTGTATAGTTCCCCCATGAACTTATCCTTAGCTACTACTTCATCCACTACAAAGATCGAATTGACTCCGCTTTTTTGCGACAAGGTCATCATGACCTGCCCATGGATCAATCGCTCGTCTACTCGTGCTAAATTTACTACACCCATTTTTGACACTCCTTTTCTTATAAAATACCGACACCGGCTAAAATAATCAGAATCAAAGTCAGCCATAGCAATGCTTGCGTGACTTTTAATCCTTTCTTTGTATAGAACCAGTAGACGCCCATTACAACTGCTAACGGCAAGATCCCTGGTACAATCTGATCAAGGATATCTTGGATAATAAATTCTCGTCCAGAAATATCAAACTGCAGCGAAGAACTGACTTTGACATAGTTTCCAGCCAGAACCCCCATCATAAACAAACCGAGAACCGACAGTGTTTCAATGGCAGTTTGAACACCTGTACTCTGCATCAAGCCAGTTGCGTTGCGTCCCATTGAGAACGCTTGGCGGGCAAAAAACATTCCTAGAGAAACTTGATACAGTGCAAAGCAAATGAACGGAAACAACGCACCTAGCGGACTTCCTTGCTGTGCCCAAGGGACGGCAATCGCAATAAAGATATATTGAACGGTTCCTGAGTCGATGGCATCCCCGATTCCTGCTAAAGCACCCATCAAACCAGCTTTCGTGTTGTACATTAGATCATCCTGCATCAAGATCTCTTTTTTCTCATGCTCTTCCTCGGCCCGCTGTTGTTCCATTGATGACATCAGCCCAGTAATAACACCGCCACCCCAACTTAGCTGGGTATTGAAAAACAACAGTTGGCGTTTGTAGGCAGCTTTCAGTGCCTCATCGTCTTTGTAAAGTTTGCGCAAAATCGGCATCATGGCGTATAAAAGCGATGGTGATAAATACCGTTCAAACGAATGCGGGATCTCATTGGCGAAATGCCATCTTAGGTATGCTTTTGTGACATCTTTCTTCGTGATTTCTTCCGGTGCGCCTTGCGCTTTTTGAATTATTTCGGTCATTACTGCTCCTCCTTATCGATTAGAACCCGTCATCATAGTCATCGTCATCATCAAAGGATGGTGATGCTGTATTCGTTTCTGGGGCTGGGGCCAATTTTCCTTTTTGTGACTGAACAAAAATCAACGCGATCAAAATACCAAAAATCGCATAGGTGACCATGGTAATTTCTAGCGAACTGAAAACTACACTCATGAAATAGGCCAAGAAGAAAAAGACCATATAATCTTTTCGACCGATCACATAGACGGTAGTTGCAATCCCGATCGCTGCCAATCCGCCGCCGACTACTTCTAAAATATGGATAACGACTGTCCCCTCAAGAGCATTGATGACATCAGCAATCAGTGGAGCGCCTAAATAAAGTGCAATAAATACCAGCGGAACAAATAAAATAAATGAAGCCAGCGTTGGGTATAAAATAATTGAACGAGTCATTGCTTTGTCATTAAGATCTTCCACTGCTTTATCCGTATATTTTCCTAAGAAGGTATTGATAAAGAAACGGAACTGATACAAATAACTCCCTAGCAAACCAACAGGTACGGCAACAGCAATCGCTGCTTCTGGTTGCAGATTTCCTAGCAAAGCTACCGGTACGGCAATCGCCGCTGCAATCGAAGGTTCCGCCGGCATGGATCCGCCGGGAGAAAATACCCCCATGTAAATCATTTGTAAAGCGGCAGTGACGATCATGGCTTGAGGCACATTTCCCATCACCAGTCCGACAACTAATCCCGTCATCAACGGTGAAAAACGTAAAGTCAGTGTGGCGCCTCCGCCGAGCCAACGAGACATGACTGCTGCAACCCATAGCGCAATCAGTAAACTTTGTGTAACACTTAATGTATCCATTTTTCCTCCTCCTAAACTTCTTTCAAATAGTTTTCTAAATCAAGAACAGCTTCTTTCAAGCGTTCTTTGGTGATTAAGACTGGAATCAAGTGTACTTTTTCTTTTGAATCTATGAACTGCACCAACTGATCAATGACTTGTGCATCTTCAGGAAAAATACCCATTTGATGTAAACTCATTGGTAAGTGCAATTCTTGATAAAAGGGGATCAACTGATCGATGACCGTCCATTTTTCTTCAAGCGCTAATTGATAAAACATCCCATAGGCAACCTTTTCCCCGTGAAGAAAACGATGACTCTCAGGCAGATATTTACTGATGGCATCATGCATCGCATGCGCCGCTGCATTGCGGGCATATTTATCGCCTAGCCCGCCTACCATTCCAGCAACTGCAATAACGATCTCCGACAAATGACAAAAGGCGTCTGTCACTTCCTGCCGCTTCATATCTTCAATCGCTTGTTTCGATTGTGTCAAAATAGCTGTTTCGCATAATTTTGCTGTATAGCCTGCCAGTTGCAAGAAAGGCTCATTTTTCAAATGTGGTTGGGCTAAGATTGCTTCCGATTCAATCCACTTTGCCAACGTATCTGCTAAACCGGCGATAAAGTAGGAGACTGGTGCATCGATCACTAACGTCGGATCGGTAATCAAAAAAGCAGCCTGTCTTAAATAGTGTTCCGACTTCCCTTCAGATTCTCCCGACTCTTTATACATGACAGACAAGGGTGTCCATGGTGCACAATTACTGGCCAATGTTGGGATCAGTCCAAAGGGTCGATTGACTACATGTGCTGCATATCCCACTAAGTCGGCTAACTTCCCGCCACCAACCCCCAGAATAAAATCGATCGCCAGTTCTTCAACAAGATCAGCAATCAGTCCAGCGCCATAATAGCTACATTCTCCTGTGTAGCGATGATAAAAAATTTCCAAATGCCCATCTTCTAAAAAGGGTAATTTTGGTTTCGCTTTTTCCCATGAAACCGTTCCATGTACGAGCAGCAGTCGTTTTACTTTGTACTCTTTTAATACTTCCGGCACATAGTCGATCGCGCCTTCATGGTAACGATAAACTTGCGGTCCAACCTTTACTTTTAAATCCGTTAGCACGAGCTTCACTCTCTTTTATACAGCCAAAAACCGACTTTCCGCTTGAACAGCACGGTCTGGCAGCAGTCCCTTAACGATTCGTTCAATATCCGTTACACATTTGTTTCCCATCTCTTCTAAGCATTCCATAGTATAAGCTGATGTATGCGGTGTCATAACTATATTTTCAAAAGCTAAATACGGATGATCTTTATGACCAGGCTCTTCCTCTAAGACATCGGTGGCAAGACCAGCGATTTTCCCACTTTTTAATCCGCTTACAATTGCCTCTTCATTCAAAAGTGCGCCACGGGCACTATTGGAGAGATACACTTGATCTTTCATTTTTGAAATTTCTTCAAAGGAAATCATATGATAATTTTCCTCCGTCAAGTTAGCACATAGACAAATAATATCTGATTTTGCTAGCAGCTCGTCTAGCTCGACTTTTTTTCCGCCATAGCTTTGAATATGCAAAGCGGACTTATATGGATCGTATGCCAAAATCTCGCAGCGGAAACCATTTCTCAATATTTCTACTACACAACTTCCAGTATTGCCGACACCAATCACGCCTACTGTCTTGTTAAATAGTGCGCGTCCGACAAAGTTCGCTCGTTTTTCCCATTGATCTTCGCGGACTTTTGTATTCGATTCAACTGTACAGCGCAGAAGCGCCAATAGATTGGTCACATTATTTTCTGCTACTGCATCACGCTCGACCAAAGCTGGAATGATCGAAACAATCGTTTGGTGGTCCTTCGCTGCTTCTAAATCAATATTGTTATAGCCGATCCCGTGGCGTGTGATCAGTAGCAATTCATCTTTGTACTCAAAAAATTCTTTGGTAAAAAATGGGGTAACACTTGCTATAATGATGTTGTATCCCTTAAGCTTTTCTGCCAATTCTTTCCCGTTGATTTCGCTATCGAACGTGAAAGGACTGACAGTTCCGATTGCTTTCAACCGCTCGATATGTTGCGGAAAGATTTTTCCAAAGCTGCTGGAATTCACTATAGCGATCTTAAACTGTTCCATATTCTTCCTCCTTACTCTTTTGCAACAATCTCATGACCACCAAAACCATTCCTTAGCGCAGAGACGACTTTTGCTGAGAAACTGTCTTCTTCTTGGGACAAATTTCTCATAAACAAACTCATAGCGATCGTCGGTACAGCAACATTCATCTCCAAAGCCGTTTCCACTGTCCACCTAGCTTCACCAGAAGCTGCAACAACCCCGCGATATTCCTCCAACTTAGGGCTCTCATTAAATTGGGCCGCTGCGATTTCCATCAGCCAGCTGCGAATAACCGATCCATGATTCCATACCTCCGCGACGGAAGCCAAATCAAAGTTATAGGCACTTTGTTCAATCAATTGAAAGCCTTCACCGATCGCTTGCATCATTCCATATTCGATACCGTTATGGACCATCTTTAGAAAATGACCGCTTCCTGATTCCCCTGCGTAAAGGTAGCCTCCTAAAACAGCCACATCTGCAAACAAAGATTCCACCTCTAAAAAAGCGATCTCATTCCCGCCAATCATCAAACATGCATCTTTTCTAGCTCCGGAAACCCCACCAGAAGTCCCACAATCAAAGTAATGCACCTCTTTTTCTTTAAACCAGGCTGCTCGGCGAATCGAATCTTTGTAATTAGAATTTCCGCCTTCAATCACGATATCTTTCGCTGATACAAGGGTCCATAGTTCTTCAAGAACCCCCTCAGTCACCGTTCCCGCAGGAAGCATCAACCATAAAATCCGTCGGCCGCTAAAGGAATTCGTCAAATCAGCTAGCGTTTGATAGAGTGTGATTCCAGCTTCTTGCGCTGTTTTCTGCGCATGTACCGAAAGATCCAGCCCTTTTACTTGATAACCTTGATCTTTTAAATTGAGGGCTAAGTTCAATCCCATTTTTCCAAGTCCGATAATTCCTACCTCCATGATAGCGCCTCCATTTCATACTTCCATTATACAAAAAAATATTTTTTTGTAAACAATAAAAATAAAAATAATTTTTATTTGCTTTTTTTCTTTAAAAGAGGTAACGTAACAATACAAAGATGATAATGTTCATATAAAGGAGGTAACCGTCTTTGACTGTTTCGATTCGACTGCAAATAAAAACGCTTTATAAAGACTTAAGTCTCAAAGAACAAGCGATTGCCGACTACATTTTGGAAAATCCTAGTAAAGTCAGCCACAGTTCAATCAGTGATTTATCCAATGAATTAGGCATCGCTGATTCGACCTTTTTTCAATTCACAAAAAAACTCGGTTACAACGGATTTAAAGACTTCAAAATGGCAATGCTGATGCAGGAAAATGATTTTTCTGCCATTTCGATCCATGAAAATATCCAGAAGTCTGATAATGAATTGACTATGGCTCAAAAAGTATTTGATTCCAATATGACCACACTGACTGATACCAAAAATCTTTTAAAAGAAGAAGATTTAAAGATTGCTGCTGCAATGATCAATAAATCTAAACGACTTTTTTTCTTCGGCGTTGGTGGTTCAGAAATCGTGGCAACCGATGCCTATCACAAATTTTTGCGCTCGCCGATCACTGTTTTCCACAGCAGTGATTATCACATCCAACTGATGGAGGCTTCATTGTTGACGCCAGATGATTGCGGCATTTTTATCTCTCATACTGGAAAATCAAGAGAAACCATTGAACTAGCTCAAGTTGCCAAAAACAATGGTGCCAAAATTATCGTCATTACTAGCCATGCTGCTTCTCCTTTAGCCAAACTCGGCGACGTGGTTTTCATCTCTATTTCCGAAGAAACTGAGTTTCGCTCAGAGGCATTGGCATCCAGAATCGCTCAACTGAGCATCATGGATTCCCTCTATGTCATCTTAATGTTTATTAATCGAGACAAAGCACAACAATCGATTGCCAAAATTCGGCGCTCCATTTCAAAAATCAAAGAACCCTGAGAAGGGAAGAAAAAAACTTAACATTTTTCTGTGTTTCGCTAAATCTTTTGTGAATCACGGTTGATATGCAAAAAAACTTGTGTGTTTTTTCCTGTCCTCTTCTTTGGTTTCTTAACAACTTTTTCAGTTCTGAAATTCAACTGCGGTGAGCCTGCCAAAAATCTTGTCCCTTACTCTTGCTGATATTCGCAAAAAAACCACATCACAAAGCTATCCGCTCTGTAATGTGGTTTTTTAAGACTATTTTTTGGGGTAAATCAATAACGACTAGACACAATCTCTGCTCCAAAGGGCATCAACGCTAAGCGCGCCATTTTCAATGATTGCGCCGCAAATGGAATGCCGATGATCGTGATGGCTAGAAGGACTGCGCTAGCTAAATGTCCTAAAGCCAGTGGTATACCAGAAAAAATCAACCATAAAATATTGAGAATCACGGACACGCCACCGCCACGGTAAACGATGTCTTTCCCAAATGGTGCTAATGACAAAGTCGCAAACTTAAAACATTGCAGACCAATGGGAATGCCGATGATGGTAATACACCATAAACACCCAGCCAAAAACCATGAGATCGCACCGATCAAGCCGCCAAAGACAAACCAAATCACGTTGCCTAAAAAATTCATCTGATTGCCCTCCTTCTTTTTTAATAAAGACTGCTCCTGTTTTAGCAAAGAAAGCAGAGGACATCGTTAGCACTCAGATGTGCACTAGCGTCCCTGCTCCTTCCCCTGCGCTCTTCTCTTTTTTCTTAATACAAGCGAAATACGTTATTTTGTAAAATGCTTATTGTCCAGAATCAACCGTTGATTCGCTGCTGTTATTTGATTCATTTGAGTCATTGCCGAAGACACCGGTGATCGAAGACCAGATGCCGCTAAAGAAGCTCTTGATATTTTCCCAAAGGCCCTTAGAGGTTTCTTCGATTTGCTTGCGAGCTTCTGACAGATCCAATTCTTTGATGAAGTCATCGAAGATATTGTTGTCTCGCATGTCGCTCATTAAAGAGGTCAATTCAGAAATTTGATTTTCCGTAACGATTCCTTCCAGTCCGTTGTCCTTCAAGGCTTTTTCTACTGTCTCTTGAATATCTGCTTGAGTCAATTCCGTACCATCTGCGGTTTGAGCAGCCAAATCGGTTTTCGCTTGTTCTTGCGCAGCATTCAAAGCTTCATCGGAATAGCCTTCTTTGTCTTTGTTCTCTTCGGTGATCGTAGAAAGCACATCCATCTCATCTTGAGCTACAGCTACTCGATTCTGATTGATGACGCCGCCTGATTCTTCAACGATTTTGTATACCCCAGCTAAAGCTCCGGAACCGTCGATCGGTACGGCAGAAGCGACCGTTAGCTTCGCATCAGTGATTCCTGCCGTCAGCGCTGCATTTTGGTACTGGGCTGCAGTGATGCGGGTAATGTTATCTGGTGTCGCGATATCGACAGTGATTCCTGCCCCGCTTTCTAAAGTCTGCATTCTGACCGAGCTATAGACCGCCCAATCTGCAGTAAAGCCGCCATCGGGAATGTATTTCATCAAGTCATTACCGTTTGTCGTATAAATCGGTGTTTCGCCTTGGATGCCTAAGCGCTCAAGTGTGTAGTCTTCTTGTGCTTTCGTCAAGGCATTTCCGATCGCCACAGCATTGACTTGCAAACGATCTGAACTGCTGTCAGAGGTACTTGTTTGACTGTCGGTAGTGGCTGTCGTTGCGGTAGAACTGCTTGTTGCAGTGGAACTGCTCGTCGTTGAATTGGTTTCGTCAGCAAAAACTTGTGGTGCTGCTAATAAAACTTGGCTAGATACCAAGAGAGTCGCTAAAATCATCGCTGGTTTTCGAGTCTGTTTTTTCATCACTATATCCTCCAAGTGTTGATCTCTTTTTCAGGGATTTTCCCCTCTTACTGCTGTTATTGTACTATAGGTTTTCTTGCAAAGCCTACGTCTAGGGTCTGAAATGAAGAAAAACTTAGAACTCTGCTGCTATTTAAAAAAGGCGCAATTTGGTATTATCCTTGGTACAGTAATACTTTAGGCGCTTTTCTTTTCATCAACTGTTTTTTTAGCAAACCCAACAGCATAGGATTTTAAACGGCTGCCCACTTTCCTCAAGCCGAGAAAGGCTCCCGTTAAAACTATCGTATAAAACAACAACGGAAACCCTCCTAGTGAAAAAAAGACTTTCCCGGATTCCAGAAACAGCGGGTGACTCAGAAAGATCAATCGACTAGCCTCAGCTGCTTGTTTTGCTTGCCAAGTCCGCTTTTGTGGTTGCTGCTTGATCAGCCAAGCAAGGAAAAAAAGAGTCGTCGGCACAAAGAACAGCATGAAATTCTTATCGTCCCCCTGATTGAGATACACCAGTCGACCTTCAATGCCTAATAAGCAAAGAGAGACCGCGAATTTTCTGCCAAGATGCTTCGTGAAAAAAGGACGTTTCTGGTGTTCACCTAAACAAAACCCGCACAGCAAAAAAAGAAACCCATAAAAAAGACCGTTTCTCGTTGTAAAAAATAGGGTCCGATAATTTTGATAAAATACCAATAAAGGTCCACTTAAATAACTGCTGTACGTTTCAAGACAGCCAATCAAATACAAACTGATCGCCAGTAAAAACTGCCACCGATAGCCAAGAAAACGGGTTTTCCTTACTAACCACATGCCAAAGAGCAACGCTGGAAAATACCAAAGATGGTACCAGACCCCTACTGTTAAAAAGCCAGCAGCCAAACCGATGACCCGTAATGGATCGGCAAGATTTTGCTGTCCTAAATAAAACCAACCTAAGGGAAGATACACGATCGACCAACGCAAATAAAGCTTGAGTTGTCGTTTGCACCATTGCTGCCATGAACAGGTGCTCTTTTGAAAAAAATAGCCATTCAGCAGCAGAAAAAAAGGAACCGCCAAACGACATAAGAGACTCTTTAACAAAAAATGAAGCCCGTTGTTTTCTGCCAGTCGACCACAGTGAACGAGAATCACCAGTAAGGAAGCGAAGAATTGGGTATCGCCAATTGGAACCATAAGGTGTTTTGTCTTCATTCGATCGTTTCTCCTTTCTCCGTCAAATTTGATCAAACATACTTCACTCTACTGGACCTTTCTTTTTCTGACCAGCACTGAAAGCTTCCAGAATAGAAAGACAGTGCAACAAGTAGAAACATTGATAAATAAAGGATGTTACCCTTTGTTGCATCGTTAATTTCATAGATCCTCGTTCGCATAGAAAAGAGTTTGCTATAATATATAAGAAGAATGATGGAGGCAAAACAGACACATGGATATTGGGAAAATTATTAAAGAAGAACGCACCAAACGAAATCTCACGCAAGAACAATTGGCGCAGGAATTTTTTGTCACTCGGCAACTGATTTCAAAATGGGAAAACGGCAAGAGCTATCCTGATCTAGACCAAGTAGTCAAACTGAGCAACTATTTTGAATTGACCTTGGACTATTTATTAAAAGAAGACAAACAGATGGTCCAAGAACTCAATCTGACCACCCACCGAAAACGAATTGGCCTCGTATTGATCGCCCTTTTGACTGTTCTCAGTATTAGCTTAAGTACGATTTTGCTGGCAGGATTTTGGATCGATCCAGTCTTTTTCACAAAAGAAGACCTAACGATCACTTCTATTAAAAAGTACCACTTGCCTGCCACTGAGATAACGAATCAGGAAACCGGACAAGTGATTCAGCTGCCTGAAGATACGGAATACTTGATCACTTATACGATCGATCGGCCAATGGTAAAAACGGGCCGTCTATCGGGTTATAAAGAATACAGCAGCGAAAATGCCAGCCAATTAATGGTTTCGGGTTATCACGGTTTTCATTTTGGCACGCAAACAAGCAAAATCGTCATTCGCAGCAATCGCGAAGACAATTTAGCTGCACCAGAATTAAATGCAAACAAGGATCTTTATCTTCGTAATATGAATAAAGCGCGCGCCTATCAAAAATCTGCAGCAGGTGACGCATTTTCTATCGAAGACGAAGGCGATCTCCTCTTTACTGCAGAAGAACTGGAACAATTACCCTTTGAACAAGGACAACTGCCAGAGTAAACAAAAACCACCGAATCGTTTTGATCGGTGGTTTTTTGCTGACTTCTTATCCTAGCAAGATCATTGCGATCGCCGCCAAGGCGTTATTGAGAAAATGCATGGCGATGGCTGTTTCTAGACGCTTAGTTTTTACATAAATCAACGCCATGATCAGACCCATAGCACCGTAGATCAAAAACTCGATCAGGTTGGTGACGGAATGGATGATACTAAAAACGGCTACACTTGAAATGATCCCGACTATCGGGTATTTCTTGAATAAAAGGCCGATAAACCCACCACGGAAAACGATTTCTTCCATGATTGGCGCCGCCACAGCGATCAATAGGAAGATCAAAAGCGGATTTTCGCCTGTAAACAGTTCCCCTAACAATGCATCATTCGCGGTCGCCTCTTGATCGGATATATGCTGCAGATACATGGTACCACCAACAGCAACGACTCGACCTAAAACAAAACCACCGATGATCCATAGCCAGTTGCGCTTCGTTGACCAGCCAAAGTCAAAGGTGGCAAGTCCTAGCTTCCGAGCCAAATACATCAGTAGGCCAATGTTTGCCAAAAGCAAGGCAATCAACCCGTAGCTCATCATCGCAGGAATCCTCGGCTCTCCTGCTTCCAAATAATAGATTTTTACCACACTGAATACGGTCATCCCTACTTGACTTAGTAAGAATAAGCCAATCAAAATAAATAAGTTCTTTACTGCTTTCATGCTCTCCTCCATCGTTTGCTCATTGCATTTTGCAGGATTGGGTTACGACAAATCATGACACAGTCCATCACTTGGTTCCCCATATATCCAGAAACTACTTAGCCACTATCGGCTTGTTTCTAATGATACTGAGTTTCCTCAGTATTTACAACAAATAAAAAATAAAAACAGTTATTTTGCGTATTTTATCCAACAAACCACGTTTTTTCTTTCGCTGCCCTCAAAAAAATATAAGTAGTGTTTGAAAAAAGCGCTCTCTTATGCTACACTGTTCCTACTTTTGTTTGGCTGACGAACCGCTGCCCCAACCATGTTCGTTTGGACCAACTCGTTGCGAGTATTCGATTTCGAATGCTCTTTTTGTCGCGTTTGTCAAAAGAAAGTGAGTGAATCCAAATGATCCAAGTAGAACACCTCAGCAAGACCTTCCAAGTGTCCAAGCGAAAAAGCGGCTTTCGCCAAGCAGCCAAAGCATTTCTTTCTCGTGAAACCACCACCGTCCATGCGTTGCAAGACATCAGCTTTACCATCAATGAAGGCGAAATGGTTGGCTACATCGGGCCTAATGGTGCTGGAAAAAGTACCACCATAAAAATCATGTGCGGGATTTTGACCCCTGATCAAGGCATTTGTCACATCAATGGTCGTACGCCTTGGCAAGAACGTATTCAACATGTCAAAGACATCGGCGTCGTCTTCGGACAGCGCAGTCAACTCTGGTGGGATGTCCCCGTCAATGACAGCTTTGATTTGATCCGTGATATCTACAAAGTCGACGCTGCTAGTTATCAGCGCAACCTAGAAGAATTAGTCACCTTACTAGATTTAGGTGAGATCTTAAAAACCCCTGCTCGGTCCTTGAGTCTCGGTCAGCGTATGCGCTGTGAGATCGCCGCCTCCTTACTCCATGACCCCAAAATCTTATTTCTTGATGAACCCACCATCGGTTTAGATGCTGTATCAAAGATTGCCGTGCGTCAGTTTATTAAAAAAAGAAACCAAGAAAAAGGCACCACAGTCATCCTGACGACCCACGATATGCAAGATATCGAGGCGCTGACACAGCGAATTCTGTTGATCGGCAAAGGGCAAATTTTGCTGGATGGTCGCCTCGATGAACTAAAGCATCGTTTTTCTGATGTCAAAACGCTGGAGATCGACTATCAAGGGAATGAACCTCATCTGCCAGAAAACGTCCAGCTGCTTCAAAAAGACGTTGGTCGCCTTGTTCTGAAACTTGATCCCAAAGAAGTGTCGGTCGCTCAGCTGCTCAGTCTGCTCAGCAATCAAGTCGAGATCACCGATTTGGCCGTTGCCAGTATCACCGCCGAAGAAATGGTCGCTAAGCTGTATCAGGAGTATCAAATATGAGGAAGTATCAGGCATTTTTCCGCATTCGCTTTATCAATACCTTGCAATACCGCTCGGCGGCAATTGCCGGGATGGCTACGCAACTAGCTTGGGGCTTGATGGAAATTCTGGCATTCCACGCCTTTTACCAAGCAGATCCTAGTGCCTTTCCCATGACCTTTCAACAAACCGTCTCCTATGTTTGGCTCCAGCAAGCCTTCTTGTCTTTATTTATGTTGTGGTTCTTTGAGGCAGAAATTTTCAATACCATCACCACAGGGACGATCGCCTACGAACTTGTGCGGCCGATGGATCTATACAATCGCTGGTTTTGCCAATCGGCTGCCAATCGCTTAGCAAAAGCCGTCTTGCGTTGCGGACCGATTTTTGTGATTGCCTTTTTACTGCCAGCACCTTATCGCTTGATTCTGCCAGCAAACATCGTTGCCCTGTTCTTGTTTCTTTTGTCTATGGCGCTGAGTTTAGGTGTAGTGATCGCTATGTCGCAGCTGGTCTATATCTCGACTTTTTATACATTATCCTCCATCGGGGTGCGGATCGTCATCAGCTCCATCGGTGAATTTTTAGCTGGCGGGGTCATTCCTCTGCCTTTCTTTCCACAGCCTTTTCGCCAATTCGTGGAACTATTGCCTTTTGCTTCCATGCAAAACGTCCCGCTGCGAATTTACAACGGGGATCTGACTGGCTTTGCGCTTGTTTCAGCATTGCTCTTACAAGCGTTTTGGCTCGTACTTTTGATCGCGATCGGAAAAATTTGGCTGCAGCAGGCACTCAAACGTGTCGTTGTGCAAGGAGGTTAAGGAATATGGTTTATTGGCATTATTTTTGTATTCATCTCAAAAGTCAGATGCAGTATAAGGTTTCCTTTGTGTTAACTGCTTTGGGACAATTTCTAGGTTCCTTTACCGCTTTTTTAGGCATTTGGTTTATGTTTACCCGGTTTCATCAAGTGGATGGCTTTACCTTTGAGGAAGTCCTGCTTTCCTTTGCGACGGTTTTGTTTGCCTTTTCGATTGCGGAATGCTTCTTTCGCGGGTTCGATCTTTTTCCACAAATGATCAGTAATGGCGAGTTCGATCGGGCACTCGTGCGTCCTCGATCCTTGATCTTTCAAGTCTTAGCTTCCAAAATGGAGTTCTCTCGTCTCGGTCGTTTTATTCAAGCCTTGCTGTTGTTTGCGTATGCGATTCCCAATAGTGGAATTGCTTGGCATTTTGGAAATGTCCTGACTCTTTTTCTAATGATCGTCTGCGGCGCCCTCTTTTTCGCCCTATTGTTCTTAGTGTATGCCGCCATTTCCTTCTTTACGATCCAAGGACTTGAATTTATGAATATTTTTACCGATGGTGCCCGAGAATTTGGTCGCTACCCATTTAGTATCTACGGAAAACACGTCTTGCGTTTGTTGACCTACGTCGTGCCGATGGCTTGGTTTCAGTATTATCCATTCTTGTATGTCATTGGTCGGGTAACTAATCCTTGGTGGATCTTATCACCGTTGGTTTGTCTGCTCTTTGCCTTTCCCGCCTTCTTCTTTTGGCGAGTAGGTTTGAAGAATTATATTTCAACGGGTTCGTAGAACAAGCAAGAATCCCTTATAGACATCAATCATTGAAGACGCATCCTCTAATGATTGGTGCTCTTTTTCTTTTCGATAATTGTAAAATTGCTCAGTCGCTTTTTTATTCGAGCAATCACGTCACCGATATACTGTAAATATTTATCCCCTTAAAGACAAAAACTGGCTAGGAAAAGCAAGCAATCTCTGGTAAGATAAATAAAAACGTAAAAGAGGACCAGTTATGGAATATTTAGCGATTTTACTTGTTTTCTTTCTATTGAATGTAGTGATACTTGTACTTGGATTGAAGAAGAAACGAATCATGCTGCTTTTTCTGTCACTCTCTGGTTTATTGTTGGTTTGCTTGATTGCCATTTCTTACGTTTTCTTCTATTCAAATACACTTTAAGTTGTCAAAAACACGGGGAGATGGCTACGAACCTACCGAAACAAACGAGGCTGTTTTAGTCATTACACCCGATTTAGAAGCTATTGGACACACACAATTTGTGTCCACCTTCAAACAAATCGCTGTTCTTTTGCTCTTTATCAAGTCTAGCGAAAGCAACATATGCACCTTTGATGTCGGTGATATCGTCCCCATCTTCGCAGCAACCTTTGTGGATGCCGTGCGTTCGCCGATCACTCTTCCAAGTCCGAGGTAGAACGATGTACCACTTATGTTTTTTTGCAAAGTAGATTGACAGTGGCTACAGGCGACCAATCAGTCGTAACCGACAAGTTTGTTAAAATCACACGAAAAAACCAGGACCTCCGAAAGGATCGTTCTGGTTTTTTTGCTGATTTGATTATCTAGAGAAACGACCTAAATCACTCTGATTCTAGCCAAATTTCTGAAAGATAATTATAGAAGGATTCTCCTAGCTGATCCGTCATCGACGCTGTTTTCTCAATTTAACAATAAAGCGAAAAAGCGGATTCTACGCTTTTTTCGGTCCTTTCGTCACTTCCCAAACAGCTTCTGCTGCTAATTTCCCAGAAGTCAATGCCCAGGCATTATTGGCACCAGATGGAGAGTCTGATCCCATGACGCCTCCAACTACTTCACCTGCAGCATAGAGCCCTTTAATGGGCTGGTTTTGCTGATTCAAAACTTGTAACGAACGATTGACCGCTAACCCACCTAGCGTAGTCGCAAATCGAGGCTTTTGTTCGATAAGATAATAGGGACCTACACCAATCGGTTCTTGCAAGTATTCAGGTGCACGGTGAAACTCTTCGTCGCTTCCTTGCGCTACCCAGTAGTTAAAATTATCCACTGTTTCGATCAATTGTTCTACAGGCATCTGCGCTTTGATGGCTAACTGTTCTAATGTGGCTGCTTTAAGGATGCGAGGCGTGGCCTTTCCTTCTTGCGCAATCCAACAAGCCAGCTCTTCACTGGTGATTCCCCCTTCTGCTACGCCTTGGCTGAAATGCTCAAAATGTTTGCCGTCTAGCAATAAATAAAGCATTGGCGAGCGTTGTCTTAATAATGCTTCTAATACTAACTTATTGCTAGCTCGTTCGTTGACTACCCGCTTTCCAAGTTGATTCACTAGAATACCGTTTTCTTTCAGCACGATCAGATTGCCGCCAATCGTTGATTTCGCCACACCTTGAGAAACTTCCAATCCATTGGGATAGATTTTTCCTTGATCCATCGCTCGTATTTGTGCCTTTAAAGCAGGGATGGTTGCCATCAACAGACCATCGCCGGTGGCAGATTTTAGTCCATAATACAAAATTTGCTTGAATCTTTCCTTGAGTAAAGAGGCATTATTCCCATAGCCACCGGTTGTCATAATGACTGTTGAGGCATAGATCATATGTGTTTTCCCTGATTCTTCAAGGGCTTTGACGCCTATGACATTATTTTGATCATCTACTAGTAGCTGTTGGGCTTTCGTTTGGAGCAAGACCCGAACCGCACTATTCTGTAGTGTTTTACGGACGGTCTGGGCAAATCCAGCGCCGCCCCCTTGATAAGCAAGTTCGCGATTTTTTTGATATTCTGGTAGGACGTGCAGCCCTTGCTTCATATCGTAGGCTACACCTAAGTATTCATGGACCCAATCTGTGGTTTCTCCTACGTTCTCAGCGAAAAGGGTCAAAAGGTTTCGATCGTTCAGCCCATTCCCGTTTTCCAGAAAATCAGCCACCATTGCTGTCGGTGTATCATCTTTTACACCAGCAATCTGTTGTAGTTTCGAACCAGTCACGATTTGGTTTCCACCACTAATAGAGATCGCTCCACCCACAAAACTTAATTTTTCCAGTAAGATGACCTTTCGTTCTAACTGATCCGCTCGCAATGCAGCAGCAAGCCCAGCGGCGCCTGAGCCAATGATCACTACATCAACTGCTTCTTCAACCACTTCTTCTGACCAAGCCACGACTGGCTTTGGCCGTGCTTTGAGGACCTCTACATCGGCGCCTGCAAGTTTTACCGCTTCTTCAACCCCTGCGATCACCCCTTGACTGGAAGCAGAAGCACCAGAAACAGCATCGACATTCAGCGTTTGTCCTTCAATGATCTGTGCCGGAATTCTCGTAAAGACTAAATCAGATAAACCTTCAGATTCATTGCCTTTATCAATCGTAATCTTTTCAATCGTTTCCTTTGAAAAAGTCACTTGCATTTCAATCGGACTATTGTGTCCTTGGGCTTGTACAAGATATGTCCCTGGTTGGTAAGCGACTTTCCGCTTTTGGAGTTCTTTCAAGCGTTCATGCTTTTGTTTCTCCTCTTCTGGATCAATGACCATATCTTCCATAAACTGCCACAATGGTGTTGGGATTTTCAACTCACTTTGCGCATGACTAAGAGCAAAATGACGAACAACTTTCTTCTCGGCGATCATCTGAACCCAATTAGGTTCGACTAAAAATCCTTTCCCGATGGCAAGCAAATCGTAGCCAATTTTCAGTGCTGCTTCTGCGTCTTCTCGTTGCAAGATAGAGCCCACTCCTATAATCGGAATAGTCGAAAGTTCAGGCGAACGAATTGTTAAAAACTTCACAATCAATGGCTCGCTGCTCTCGTTATCAATAATAGAACTGCGATGATAGGTTCCCATTGAAAAATGAAGGTACTCTGGCTTGCTTTTCGCTAGTTGATTCAACAAGTACATCGTTTCTTCAAAACAAATCCCAGGCTTTTCCATTTCTTCTGGCGAAAAACGATAACCGATAACAAAGTCTTCAACCGATTCTTCTTGACGGACCCGCTGTACTTCTTTTAATACGGCTAATGGAAAGTGCGCTCTTTTTTCCAGACTGCCTCCCCAATGGTCGTTTCTGTGATTTGAATGGGGCGAGAAAAATTGTTGGATCAAAAAGGTATTCGCACCATGTATCTCCACACCATCGTAACCAGCTTTGATCGCACGCCTAGTCGCGTCTCCAAATCGTTGAATCATCGTTAGGATCTCATCATTACTCATTTCTTTCGGAACAGGTGCGTTTGGTCGTAACGCTGCGACGGGACTTGCGCAAATCGGTTGTACTCCACCATTGTACTCAGGCCATGCCATTCGTCCAGCATGATAAATTTGCAGGATCGCTTTCGAGCCTTTTTCTTTGATGGCTTTTGCTAATCTAGTGAGCCCAGCAATTTTCTTGTCTGTATCTACCCCGAGTGCTCCCGGAAACCCACGCCCATGTTCTTCGATAAAGCAGCTTTCTACGATCACTGCCGCAGCTGCACCGGCACGACAGCGATAGTATTCAATGATCTCTTCCGTTATTTCACCATCGTAAAAAGCAGATTGAGTTGTCATAGGTGCCATAACGAGTCGATTTTTAAGTTCAACGCTAGAAGATAGTTTGATCGGTTCAAATAATTCTTTTTTCATAAAAATCAGTTCCTTTCAAATAGCTTGCTTCGTCAGACCGCATGTATTAAGGCATCACGAAATACACCCATCTTTTTCGGACAAGTCGAAAAGATGAGTGTCTCCCCTGTTCAGTTATTACTTACTTCATTTCCCCATTTATTTTTGATTTTCCGGCCGAAAATTGATGGCATACTGTTTACGCCCGCCAGGTTTTGGTACTTGATCCCCCATCATGATCCCAAAACCACCTTCAACACGTAATTCGTGCCCGTTCGTATAATCGGAACGTTCGCTGGCTAAGTAAAGGACTGCATTAGCAATGTCTTGCACATCGCCGATTCGCTTATTGGCAGTTAAACGTTTCCGCCCCTCTTCAACTTCTGGGTCTGCATAAAAGCTTGCGGATAAAGGTGTCTTCACAAAGCATGGCAAGACACAATTGCTGCGAAGGCCGTACTGCCCCCACTCTGCAGCCATTTGTTTCGACATCATATTAACTCCAGCCTTACTTGGGCTATACGCACCAGAATATGTTTCAGGGCTGATTGAGGCGATCGTTGAGACATGCACCATCCGCCCTGATTTTTGTGCGATCATCACTCGCCCGATTCTTTGAGAAACCAAGAAGTAGCCGTTTAAGTTGACGTCGATCACTTGTTTCCATTCTTCAAATGGTAGATCTTCAAGCAATGAAAATTTCAAAATAGCCGCTGTGTTTACCAAAACATCAATGCGGCCAAAATCTTCTTTGACCTTTTCTGCCAATGCATCTACCTGCGCTTCGATCGTCGAATTGCAAACATAGCTGTTTACTTTCACACCAAATTGATCTGCTAGCTGTACTGCATAGTTGGCAAGGTTTTCCTCATGCAAATCAACTAATGCAAGTTGTGCGCCTTGATCAGCAAAGTCCTGTGCAATTTTTTTCCCCATACCGCCTAAAGCGCCGGTAATGACTACGACCTCATTCTTAAGATTCAACCAAGATTGCTCCATCATTTATACCACCTCTAATATTGTTATATTCTTCACTAACAATATACCTTGATATGAGCAGAGAAACTAATTCTTTTTTTCCATTGATCAATAGCTTCTGTGAATGGTTTGTTCCTTTAACGCAGTCGTAACGAGCGCTTGAGCGAGCTCAGGATTTTTACAATAGATTATGCAGCTAGCAAGCAATGTAGGGGAATTTTCCAGCTGATAAAACGTCTGTACAAAAGATGCAGCAGCGATCTCACTCAAGGAATAGAGACGTGCCTGTTTTTTCAAAAAACCTATCTGATAGTGCAGTTGTCTTTGAATGGTCCAGAGATTTTTACGATATTCCAATACATGAAACACTTCATACATGAAAACCAATTCCGTAAGTGTCGTCGCAGGAAGTAATCGGCTTAATTGCTGTGCTTCGATAAAATGCTGCGCTTGCGCCAAGAAATTGCGATCAATCATAATATGATCTGTTTTTTTATAGACAGCAAAGGTATAGCGCTCCTGTTGCGCTTGCGCTTCAGGCAGTTCATTGATCTTTAATGAATCAATGATTCCTTGCAATTCTTGAGGATGCTCTCGATACCAGCGGGCTTCTTGCTTACCTATGCTTTCAGCAGTTTCAATAAAGGACTCTGCCTGCGCAGGATCAACTTTGGCGTGAAGGGGGTCTTGTTTGAACAGCTGCAGGTGAGGATTGGTTGCTCGAGACCATAGGTGTAAAAATTGTTGGCAAAATTCTTCTACTTTCACGGTTCTCATTCCTTCCTTGGCCTACTGCAAGCGGTTCGCAGCAATAATAATAATCTCTTCTGTACCAATCAACTGACTTAATTCAATATCGATCAACATCATCAATTGGGTATAATCTGTCGAACTAAAATCAAAGAGACGCGGTCCAGCACAAATATAAAAATCTGGCCGGATGACTAGATCACTTTGGTAGTTCGCCATACTTTCCCAAAGACGAGCGATTTGTTCACTATAACTTTGGATCGTCGTTTTCACGACATCTGCATGGTCTCTTTGCACGCGAATAAAGCCTCGATGATCAATGACACAAACACGATCGCCTTTTTTTGTCGCTGCGCCATAAATATAAAAATGTTCACTCGTAGCACAAGAAACCACGTTTTCTTTAGCAACTTGCAGCTCAGCATAGGCAATGTCTTGCGCTTCTTCACGGTTAATTTGGTTTTGACGCTCAGCGGCTTGAGCAGCTGTGGCACCGGAGGCTCGCGCAGTAATTTTTTGCGTCTGAGGATCGATTTCAATATAGACTTCAATACTATCAGGCGTTGCCCCACTCTCGATCGCCAAAGTAGCTGCTTCTTGCTTGATTGCTGCAATATCCGCTTTTGTTGGATTCGGGACAATTCGTTCCACCACGTCTTGAACGACGGATAACGCCACACCGATCGATGAAATCACTTCAGCATTTTCAGGTATTTTATAATTCAACGACAATTGTTTCGCTGCATGTTTGATCAGTGAAGAGACGCCTCCTCCTACACCTACTAAAGTCATTTGGTTAGGCTCTAATTGATACTTGCGGGCAAAAGATTGAATCACAGGTGCTATTTTTTGGACTGCTTGATCCAATATTTGCTGTGCGACATCCTCCACCGTCGTTTCTAAGTACTTCGCTAAAGGCTGCATGGCTTTTCTGGCCGAATGGGCATTGCCATAGGAAAAATCATCCTTTGTGACATATCCTAAGACATTCGCTGCACAAGAATTCGTGATCGTAATTCGTTTCCCGTTAGCAAGTTTGATTGCAACATAATCTGCTGGGTCACCTTCTTTTGGCGCATAAAGCTCCAGTTCTGGTGCAACGATCTCTTCTTCTGGCAGATACGTACTATATTCTAACCCAGCGATATGGGCACTTCTTGGGCCGACGTCTATCACGCCTTTTTTGTTCACTCGAACCATACTGCCGCCAGCCACACCTAGGACGCGAACATCTAATGAATTGACATACGTCTTATGGCCTGCAATCTCTGAGTAATCGATGACTGGCCGACCATTTTTGATAACGCCAAGATTCGTCGAAGTTCCCCCTACTTCAAAATAAATACCGTTCGACGTTCGCAGATACATCAATGCTCCCATCACGCTGGCTGCTGGACCAGAAAGCATCGTTAGCACCGGTCGTTTTTTCATTTCAACAATGTCCATCAACCCGCCATCGCCCCGCATGATCATCAGTGGTACATCCACACCTGCTTGGCGAACACTATTTTCTGTTGAATTTGCCGTTTCCAGCATCGTTGGCAAAATCGATGCATTGATTGCTGCGGTACGGGTTCTCCGGGATAACCCATATAGTTTGGTCATCTCCGACGCCAAGGTTACCTCGATGCCCTTTCGTTTGGCTACTTCAGCGATTCTTTCTTCTGTTTGTAAATCATCTACACCAAAAGCTGCTGAAGTCACGATGACCTGAGCTTGTGCCTGTTGTAGTTCTGCTAATGCCGCTTCGATTGTTGCTTCTGAAAGCTCTTTTTTAGGAATAAAGCGAGCAACGACTTCAATACTTCTTCCCGTACCTAAATCAATGTCTTTTAATGCCGTTTGCCACTTTGCCAGCCAACCTTCGACGCCGCCCTTTGCTGTACTGATAATGCCGACCTTCGCTACATCTCCTTCTAAGAGTGCATTGGTGGCTTGGGTTGTGCTGTGAGCGACAAAGACCACTTCATCTGGCTGGATCTGATTTTCGGCTAAACACTTAATAAAAGAGGCCACTACACCTTCTGCAACCCCTTGCTCACTTTTGTGGGTCGTTTTTACAGATGACTTTCCAATCACCTCTTGCGTGTCATTGTTGATTGCGACAGCTTTTGTATGGGTTCCACCCACATCAATGCCAATTCGGACACTTCTTCTCATTTTTTTCACCTACTTTTTTAAATCGGGCTATATAACAGGAACGTCGCAATTTCAAGAACCAGCGAAATGACGACTCCTGGTAAAAAAGCAACCTTCATGTAATCTTTCGTATTGATATTATTGAAGCCTAATCCCCAAGCATTCCAAGAAATGGTCAAATCAAAATGACCCATACCGATCATATTAGAAATGAACAACGGATATAAAAACGTCACAGGATAATTGGTTTGATTGCTGATTACTGCTAATAACGCTGCCCCACAACCAATCAAAGAAAGTGGCCCGCGAAACCAGGTCAAGGGAGCTAAAAAACCAAAAAGCAAACAAAGCGCTAAGGGATGCGTCGGAATGATTCCTCCTAGCAATGATTCAAAATAAGGTGCAGCGAAGGTTGCAGCTGCATTGAACATCGCAAGGGTCATCCAAAAGGCAACTAAGGTCGCAGTATCTTTGACCCCATCTGCAAAAATACGTGTCAAAATCTGAGAATCTTTTCTAAACCCATCCTTTAAAACACCACAAATCCACAAGGCATAAAGACTCGCACCAATAAAACAAAAGATCACTGGAAATTGAAAGATGATGACTCCTACGACCGGTATAAAAGGGGTAAGTATCGCCAAACTAGGAACGTCTTGAACTTTCGGTTCTTCTCCAACCGCCCAAGCATAGGTCAAACTTTCTACTCTCAAATACCCAATAGCAAAAATCGAAGAAACCAGAATCATCACAAAGAAAGCCAATAATCCAAACGAAAAATAATCATTATAGGTGTAATCAACCCCACCATTCACATTGCCAAAAAAGGCTTGATACTGTGTGAAATTGATTGGATTTAAGAAAACACCTGCTGCAACGGAAGCCGAAAAACTAAAGAATGCCACGACTTTAGGAATACCAATCGAAAATAAAATTGGCAATACGATCACGGCGATCGCGATGACAGATCCGGCACCTGACATGGATGAAAAGATAAAGCCGGTAATCAAATTGACAATTACTAGAATAATCGCTGGGCTATCCCCACCTAGTTCCACACTCTTACGAATGATAGTTGCCGCAATGCCCGTTTCCAACAAGATCCTACCAAAGAATGCTCCTACAAAAATATTCATTTGTGAAGCCCCCCAGCGTTCTGGCGCCTGTTGATAGACCTGTGCCAGCATCTCGGTAAAAGGGAGGTTTTCAAATGCCGGATTGGGTGAAATGACATTCCCTATAAGCGGCAACAACACCCATAATGTTGCCATAACGATAAAACCAATCATCAGGTTATATCCTTTGATACAATAAAAAACCATGCCACCAAATGACACTACTAGTAATAAGCCAATCAAGCTATCCATTCTTCTTCTCCTCCATACAAATTACGCCGTTTGAACCTGCAGCCAGATACGCGAATGCCGCCGTTTAACAAAAGCGAAAAAGGAGGAAGTGGTTGGCCACTATCCTCCAGGACGTTTAGTCCTTTAATTTATCAAATGCGCTGTAGCCAAATACTCTTTTGTGTTGCAGTAACAAATAAACCATCATGACGATCGCTAAAACCGCAGCTGCGAGTAATAAGCCCATCATAATAAAAATCGCTTGCGTTTCTCCTACTGACCGAGTCATGGAAGCAACGATGTAAGGTAAAAAGGTACTTGCTAAGCCCATCCAAGTATAGTAGATCCCGGTATTTCGACCTTTTGGTCCAGGGCAAAACATTTGTCGTACCCCTAGCCCAGTTTGCAACGCCCCTCCGGCAGCAAAGAAACCCAAGAAGGCGATACTGATATAAATCACTACGACATGTTGGATCACTAATACCATCCCTAACGCAAGAGCGATGAATACCGTATCAATAAATAAGACTTTTAAGGGATTCCAACGCAATTTCCCCATCATTACTGCCCAAAACAAAACAGCCACCATTGAGCCAAAAGTATAGATCGATGTTAGCCCCGCTGACTGCATCTCAGTCAAACCAGCATTCGTCAAACCAAACGCTTTGGTATACTGTTGGGCGCCGTACATGATGAACATACAGATAAAACCAAAGAACATTGTGAAGAAGTTAACGATTATATTCGGCTTAACAAGCATTTTGGCCTTCATCGCCGCAATTTCTTCTTGAACCGCATTCGTTTCTTTTCCATCAACGGTTGCCGCTTTTTCTTTCATCATGTCATCATAGGCGAATGGCGCGATAGCTGCTAAAATCGTGCAGACGATCGATAGGACTAATGGAATAATAATCCCCATCGACTGATTCCCAGACCGGATGAAATTTACCACAAGTAAGGGATAGATAACCCCTGACAAAGAAACAAAAAACTTGATCCCAATCATTGCTGAAGCCGCATATTTCGGTGCTGCTTCTTGAGAAGCGGGATACAATGCAGCATCCCAGAAACCAGAAGTCGCCACCCCTGCGATAAAGGCACAGACAGACGCGATCACCATATTCGTCGTCAGTAACAGACCTAAAAAGCATAGCGTATACAAAACAGCCCCCATGACCGCCATTTTTTTGCGTCCCACTTTATCCGAAATTTCTCCACCAATCCAGACGGTCAAGAATTTCCCTAATCCGGTCGCAGTGATGGCCAACGATACCGCAGCGGCTCCTGCAGAAGCATCGGTATAGCCCCATTTATCCGAAAAATAAGTCGCATTTTGGCTTAAAATAATAGCTTGGATCCCATGAGTGAAATAACACATATAGACAGTTGCCAGTGACAAAATATACTTTTTTGCTCTCATTTGTACGCTCCTTATAAAAGAACATCCAGCTTTCCTACGAAAATTTCCCTGTTGGTATTTCGTAGGAAAGGGATACTCGGTCCCTAGTTAGTTTGCTCTGACAGGCAGTTCCTTGCCAGTAAACAGTTTAAAGGCGGCTTTTCCTTGTCCCACCAGCATTCCTTTTCCACCCACGGTCTTACAACCTTTTGCGCTGGCATCTTTCAATAACTGGGTCATTGGTGGGTTATAGATCGCATCAGCCACCGTCAAATCTGCATGCAGTACCTCTGTGTCTGCAATTGGTGTCGCTGTATTTCCTTCACCCATTCCAACAGTCGTTGCATTCACTAAACAATCGGCTCCTTTTATTTTTTCAGCAAGTAACGCTTGATCCGTCAGATCATAAATATCAATTACTAGATCAGGGTAATATTCTTTAATGCGAGCAACGGTCTCTTTGCCTTTTTCATAAAATGCATCTTTGATGTTGAAAATTGCAATGGAGGCTGCGCCTTCGATCGCCAATTGGACTTGGATCGCGGTGGCAGCTCCACCAGCTCCGATCACAACAAATTTTTGATCTTTCATTTTTACATCGTGTGCTTGCAGATTATCAACAAAGCCGACACCATCGGTAATATGGCCGACGAGCTTGCCTTCATCATTGACGATAGTATTGATGGCACCAACCATTTTTGCAGCGGGGGTCAATTCATCCATGTATTCTGCCGCTGCCGTCTTGCAAGGCATCGTGACATTTCCACTCATTTTGAAGGTTCGAAATGCCTCGATCGCCTGGGCGACTTGGTCTTCTTTAATGTCAAAAGCTAAATAAACTGCATCGATATCAAGCTGGTCAAAGCCATAATTATACATGGCTGGCGAACCAGAATGCCCAACAGGTGTACCGATCAATCCTAAGAGCTTCGTTTTTCCCGAAATTTTTTCGCTCATCGTATTTCCTCTTTTCTATTTGATTTTTTTTACGCAAGCAATTCTGGCCATGCGTTTTGGATCACTTCAATACTCGTTTTGTAATTTTGCTCTGCTGCTTTTTGATAGCCTTGACTTAAAATCGGATCAGAAATCACTTCCGTGCCTACAACACGAGGCTTGATGCCGTGTGCTTTTAGTGCCCGTAAGAAGCCTTCGGTATCACCCCATCCTGTTCCTGGACATAAGCGATCGTGCATCGACTCATCCCGTAAGATCGTATCAGGATATCGTCTTTCTAAAACATCACAAATTTGGATCGAAACAACTTTCTCCGCTGGGACCCCTTCCAAGTCAGCTGCTGTCATGTTGGCTCTCGCCCAGTGCCATGTATCTAGGATCAGCATCCCATTTTCACAATCTGCCTCTTTGACAATATTCCATGCACTAGCTAGATCAGGAACACCGCTATAAGGCATGAATTCTAACCCAATGACTAATTCTTTTGCTCGTGTACATAGTTCTTTAAAGGCTTGGATATGAACCTCTGCTGGGTATTTTTCCATTAAGCCACAATTGATGTGCCCAACACCAAACAAACGTGCCATATGATAGATCGTTTGCTCTTTAAATTGTTGCAGCAGTGTTTCCGGTGTTTCCATCGTTTTATTTGGATCAGCCCACAAGGTGATATATTCGACCTCGGTTACTTTCATGTCATGTTCTGCAAGAATTTCAAGCATCCGCTCATCAGAATAGCCTTGCTTCACAGCAAGCATATAGGTCTCCGCACGTAAACCGATCCCGTCGTATCCTGCCTCTTTCGCGATCTTCACTCTGTCTTCAAAATTAATCTCTGTCCCTAATGTGTAAGAGCTAATCGTCAATGGAATGTTTCTCATGTTATTTCCCCCTTTAAAAGTCTGTAAACAACTACTACTTGGTTTACAGCTGGAAATAAAAACACGAACTAAAAAGCGGCCGCAGTAATTGTGTTTTTATTCACAATGTTTATTACCGTTATTATAGCTTTTCCCTCTCCGTACTTCTAATTGTTTTTTCTTTATGGATCTATAGATAAAAGATATAAGTCTTGTGATATACTGATAAAAAAAGAAGGATTTTAGAGGAGGTTTCAATGAATCTTCAGCATTTAAAATATTTTGATATCCTTGCTAGAGAAGAACACTATACACGTTCGAGTAAATTGCTCAACATCACACAACCAAGTCTCAGTAATGCCATTTCACTTTTAGAAGATGAGCTAGGTGTACAACTCTTTGAAAAAAACGGACGAAATGTGATCCTAACCAAGCCTGGAAAAATTTTCCATGAACATGTTATACGAACGTTAGAAAACTTAGATTCGGGTATCGATACAGTAACAAAAATCAGCAAAGGCTTTGGGCATATCAGCTTTGCTTTTTTGCAAGTCCTCGGTACATCTTACGTACCAAAAATCACTAAACAATTTCTTGAAGCAAATCCTGAAAAAAAGATTCAATTTGAATTTCACTCAGATAGCGTCAGTACCGAAACAGTCCAAGGACTAAAAACCTTGCGCTATGATCTCGGTATTTGTTCCTACATCACCAATGAACCAACCATTGAATTCGTCCCGATTGCAAGTCAAGAACTTGTCGTGATCACCGCGTTGGATCATCCTCTCGCACAATTTGATGAAGTCTCTTTGGACGACTTAGCAGAATATCCCCAGATTATTTTCAGCAAAAAAAGTGCCTTACGTGAAATCATCGATGACCTTTATCAGCGTAACAACGTCAGCTATCAAGTAGCCTACGAAGTCAAGATCGATCAAGTGATCGCTGGACTAGTCAGTCAAGGATTGGGGATTGCTATCATTCCCAATATGACGATGCTTGACTCTTTGCCCCTTAAGCGAATCAAACTTAATGGCATCAGTTGGGAGCGATACTTTTATTTAGCCTACAATAAAGAGACTTACTTACCACCTGTAGTCAGCAATTTCAAAGAATTTATTTTGGCCCATGCAAATCCGAAACAGATCGTTTATTGAGTGACTGGGTGGGTGAAAAACAAAGCTTTAGAAAATAGGAATAAAACTATGTTCCCGCCTTTTTTGGCGTTTTCACTTAATAAAAAACAGACATTCATTAATAGAATGTCTGTTTTTTATTGCTTATTCTCTTGTTCTTTTTTCTCATGACGAATAATGAAAAGAGCTATACTCACCGCACGTTTCGCAGATATAGTAATAATTGCGCTTCTTCTTATTGTAGAGTTTCAACTTCTTCCCATTTTTACAACTCTTGCATTCTTCTAATTCCGTCAAGGTTTTATAATAAAACAACTCACTGATCATCTCTGGATAAAAATGCGCAAGCAGCTCAATCAGTTTTTTTCTATCAACCAACAGTAGATTATCACCGGCTATTTCTAATGCTTGATCTGTAAAAAAATGTGTAGTGATGAAAAGCCCATTGGGAAACCCTTTGTCTGGAAAAATCCCTTTAAATGCGGCAACGAGTGGCTTACTGATCCGCTCCGTTGTCTTTTGCGGATTCCAGGCTTTACATTGGACCGCTATTGCCTTTTTATTATTAGAAAAAGCATACACATCAATACCACCATCTTTGTAACCATCGATGTTTTGGACGGTATATCCCATCTTTTGTAAAATACATTCAGCAATATAATTCAAATCCTCTGATTTACAGGTTTCTAATTGAGCCACAATCTTTTTCAATTTTTTCGGGTATGTACGTTCATTATGGTTGCTTAGTTCTGGGAAATTAATGACTTCCTTCTTTTTCTTAAATGAAAACATGTCTCTTCCTTTCTTGATTGTTTTGGATGTGATTCGTTAAAGCATAGCTAGTGAGTGGTCTTTAATTATGTAGAATAGAAACTGGTTCTTAAAGAGAGAACTATCTACTTTTCTCAATAAAAATCGTGTGAACTCGATAAAATAAGTCAAAAATAAGAAACTTATAACGGAGTATTATTAATTTAATGATAATTTTATTCAAGATAAATGTCAATTGAAGTTTGAATATTCAATAATAATCGATGATTAAATCAAACCACTCTTGATCATTGCTCCATTTCGAAAATTACTAGATAGGATTCGTTACAGTGCTAATTTCCACATTCTTGCCTACAGATTTATTGATTCCTTTTACTTTGTTTGTAACAGATTCTGAATGGTTTCTTTCGGTTTAGCAGTTGAGTGTCTATTACCTATAAAAACAAAAAAAGGTTTCCCTCGTAAAAGGGAAACCTCAGAAATGTTATCGAAACAACATTTACATTTATTTGTCTTATTCTGCAGCGTTGTTGTCTTTGAGACCGTATTTTTTGTTGAAACGGTCCACACGTCCGTCTGCTTGTGTGAATTTTTGACGTCCAGTGTAGAATGGATGTGAATCAGAAGTTACTTCGACACGGATCAATGGATACGTGTTGCCGTCTTCCCACTCAACAGTTTCTTGAGAATTCTTTGTAGAACCTGATAAGAATTTGAAACCAGTAGTTGAGTCCATGAATACAACTGGATGATAATCTGGATGGATATCTTGTTTCATTTCTTCTTCTCTCCTTTGCCCTGGCTCATTTGCTTCACCAGAGTTGATTTGTCGATTTTACAACATGACTATCTTACCATGTTTGGATTTTAGATGCAATTATCTTTTTATATTTCTTTTTGGCCGCTTGTCTCCGAAATGGACATCATGAAAAGCCGCTAAAAACTCTTCATTCTTTTTCGTTTTGCGCAAGAATTGAATGAATTGTTCTGTGAACTCCAAGGAATCCCCCAACATGTTGTTGCGTAAGCGCCAAGTTTCTTCCAATTGTTCACTGCTCATCAGCAATTCTTCTTTACGGGTACCAGATTTCTTGATGTCGATCGCTGGGAAGACCCGGCGTTCTGCGAGGCTGCGAGAAAGCTGCAGCTCCATATTGCCGGTTCCTTTAAACTCTTCATAGATGACATCATCCATGCGGCTGCCGGTATCTACCAAAGCTGTGGCAAGGATCGTCAAACTACCGCCTTCTTCAATATTGCGGGCAGCGCCAAAGAATTTCTTCGGTTTGTACAAAGCAGCTGGATCGATCCCGCCGCTTAGTGTACGTCCGCTTGGAGGAACGACTAAGTTATAAGCTCTCGCCAAACGAGTGATACTATCCATCAAAATCACGACATCACGCTTGTCTTCCACCAAGCGCATCGCCCGTTCTAGTACCAATTCTGAAACACGGGTATGATTGCTAGGCTGTAGGTCAAAGGTTGAAGAAACCACGTCACCCTTGACACTACGTTCTAGATCAGTTACTTCTTCTGGACGCTCGTCGATCAAAAGTACGATCAATTCCACCTCAGGATAGTTGTCCGTAATCCCATTGGCAATTTCTTTCAATATACTGGTTTTCCCAGCTTTAGGCGGGGCAACGATCAGTCCCCGTTGACCAAAACCCACTGGCGCCAGCATATCGATCATCCGAGTCGAAAGACGTCCTGACGTTGTTTCTAATTTTAAATGACGGTTCGGATAAAGGGGCGTCAGCGCTGGAAAATGCGGACGCTCTTTGGCATCTTCTGGATCTTTGCCGTTAACAGACTCAACGTGCATCAATCCATAATAGCGTTCAGATTCCTTAGGCGGGCGCGCCTTACCGGCGACTTTATCGCCATTACGCAAACTAAACCGACGAATCTGTGAAGAAGAAATATAGATATCTTCTGCACTCGGTCCATAGTTGATTGGACGTAAAAAACCATAGCCTTCTTGGCCTACGATATCCAAGATTCCTTCCATATAAAAGAAGCCTTGTTTTTCCGCCTGCGCCCGTATCACAGCCAATGACAATTCTTTTTTATTCATTTGGCTGTAATAAGGAATTCGAAACTCTTTGGCAAAGGTGTAGATCTCTTTTAAGGTTTTGTTTTCCAACTCTGCCATCGTAAGATAATCGCTCATAATTACTCCTCTATCATTTGAATATCAGCTCCAAGAGCCGTTAGTTTTTCGATGATATGATCATAGCCGCGCAAAATGTACTCGACATTAAAGACGCTAGTCGTGCCAGTCGCCATCAATCCGGCAATAACTAGACAAGCCCCTGCTCGCAAATCAGAAGCGACAACTTCTGCTCCGTGCAATTGGCTCGGTCCGCTGACAAAAATCATGTTGCCTTCTGTCGTTGCTTGTGCGCCCATCCGTGCTAATTCAGGAATATGGTTGACCCGTTTGGCGTAAATCGTGTCCATAATCTCCGATGTTCCCTTTGCTTTTAGCAATAATGGTGTGATCGGCTGTTGCAGGTCTGTGGCAAATCCCGGATAAGGATAAGTTTTCACAGTCGCTGGTTTCAACTCTTTTGAGGGATGCACATAGATTTCATCTTCGCTGATATCCATTCGCACACCGATTTCTTCCAATTTCGCAATGTAGCTTTCTAGATGCTCATAAATCACATTTTTGACTGTAATGCCTTCACCCGCTGCTGCGGCTAAAGAAAGATAGGTTCCTGCTTCGATTCGGTCTGGAATAATAGAATGACGACAACCGTGCAGTTCTTCCACACCTTCGATACGAATTTCATTGGTACCTGCACCTCTGATTTTCGCTCCCATATTATTTAAAAGGGTCGCGACATCAATGATCTCAGGTTCCCGTGCAGCATTTTCAATGATCGTTTTACCTTTGGCTCTTACTGCTGCCAGCATTACATTGATTGTTGCTCCGATGGAGACCATATCTAAGAAAATCCGTTCGCCAGTCAAGCCTTCTTCTTCGGTACGCAAATACATGGCGCCATGCTCGTTGGTGACTTTTGCGCCAAGTGCTTCGAAGCCTTTGATATGCAAATCGATTGGTCGCGGGCCTAAGAAACAGCCGCCAGGCAACCCAACGACGCCTTCACCAAACTTCGCCAATAATGCCCCCATGAAATAATACGAAGCCCGTAGACTATTGATTTTTCCGTTAGGCATCGGGATCGAAACGATATTGGTTGGATCGATCTCTAGCGTATTGTTTTCAAAATGGGTCTTCACGCCCATAATTTCGATAATCTCAATTAATGAGTGCACATCTTGGATGTCGGGCACTCCTTCTAAAATGACCGGTGAATCAGCTAAGATCGCTGCCGGGATCAATGCGACTGCACTGTTTTTTGCGCCGCTAATGGTGACTTCACCTTTTAAGGGACGATTGCCGTTGATGACAATTTTTTTCATTGAATTCCACCTATACTCTTTTTTAATTTATGTGTATCATTCCAATTTTAGCACAAATTACACAAAGAAAAAAGATGCAGTATATTTTTGATCCCCGCATCAAGAATATTTTCTTAGAAAACAAAAAAACTCTTAGAATCACTGATTCTAAGAGTTTTGATCTTTGATTAAGATTAAGCTTTACCAGCTGAACCGAACCAGTCGATGTGTTCTTCTGCATCTTTAACGATTGCAGCAACACCTGGTGCTAATAATTTACGAGGGTCGAATCCTTTGCCTTCTTTATCTTTGCCAGCTTCGATGTATTCACGAGTTGCTTTAGCAAATGATAATTGGAATTCAGTATTTACGTTTACTTTAGAAACACCCATTGAGATTGCTTTTTCGATTTGGTCTTGAGGAATACCAGAACCACCGTGTAATACTAATGGTACATCAGAACCTACTGCATCAGCGATTGCTTGTAAGTGGTCAAAAGCAAGGCCTTTCCAGTTTTCAGGGTATTGACCGTGAATGTTACCAATTCCGCAAGCTAGGTAATCAATACCAGTTGCAACCATTTGTTTACATTCTTCGATGTCAGCTAATTCGCCAGAACCGATGATTCCATCTTCTTCTCCGCCGATTGAACCAACTTCACACTCAACAGAAACGCCTTTTGCGTGTGCTTTTTCGACAACTTCTTTAGCCAATTTCAAGTTTTCTTCAAATGGTAAGTGAGAGCCATCAAACATAACAGAAGTGTAACCAACTTCGATACATTCCATTGCTGCATCGTAATCACCATGGTCTAAGTGGATTGCAACTGGAACAGTGATGTTCATTGAATCAACCAAGTTTGTAACGATGTCTTTAGCAACTTTGTATCCGCCCATATATTTGGCAGCACCCATTGAAGTTTGGATTAGAACTGGCGCTTTTTTCGCTTCAGCAGCTTTTAAAATCGCTTGTGTCCATTCTAAGTTGTTTGTGTTGAATCCGCCGACTGCATATCCGCCTTGACGAGCAGCTTTTAAGAATTCAGCTCCTGATACTACTGGCATAAAAAATTCCTCCTAAGTTTTGAAAAACTTTATTTGTTAAGCAATGCTTAACCGACAATGCTATTTTAGCAAAGATTTGCGGTATTTGCTACTAAAAAGAGGAATTTCTCTTTTCAAAAAAAGATTGCACAAATATAAAAATCCAGCATTTTCATCATCTTTTCTGAAAGTCTACGATTCTGTAAGGTTTTTCTCTTCTGTCTGCGGTCGTTAGATAACAAATCGGCATGTGAAAATTCGAGAAAAATTTCACATATTTTTTCGTCATTTTATCATAATCTTCCAGTAAATCCTTCCTTCTTCTCCTCTGAGCATAAGAATAGCCTTGTGAAAGCGGCTATATTATTATGTAAAAAAGGAGGGATAAAATGAAAAAAGCGCTTATTGGATTTTTGGCAGTCATCGGGGTTCTTTTCTTGGCAAGTTGCAGCTCGGGGGCCAAAGAAGAAACCAAAACATTCACAATGGATCAAAATGGGGTTTCGATGGAACTGGTCTTCACTTATGAAGGCGATAAAGTAAAAACCCAGACTGCGAACAATGTCATGCCGTATTCAGCGATTGGGGTAACGACCAAAGAAGAAGCACAGACGGTACTTGATCCGATCGCAGAGCAGTATCAGCAAGTCAAAGGATTGGACTATTCCCTCGACTATACAGATAGTGAAGCGACTGAATCCTTGACCATCAATTATGATGAGTTGGATTATGATTCAGCGAAACAATTGCCTGGGGTTAGTTTCGAAGGAAACACCGAAAATGGGATCAGCATGGAACGTACAGAGGAAATGCTCTTGGATCAAGGGTATAAGCTAAAAGAATAATCCTCTCTAGGCACCAGCAAATCAACATGCGTTACCGCTGGCGGATTTCATTCAAACTGCTAGCGAAAAAAATAATGCATCAGCCAGAAACTTCCGGTCGTTTTGACGGAAGTTTTTTGTGTGCAGAAACAGATACCTTCTACCAATGCTCAAACAAGTTTCAACCTTTTACGGATTACTGGGATGGCGTAACTCAAAAAAACTCCCCATCTTGAGATGAGGAGTTTCGCACATTCATTCCTTGGTTTGCCGCTAGCGATTATTATGCTTGGCGGTTGTCTAATGAAGCTCCAACAAATGCTTTGATCAAGCGTTGTGGGCGAGTTGGACGAGAAATCAATTCTGGGTGGAATTGGCAACCCACGAAGAATTTGTTTTCTGGGATCTCAACGATCTCAACCAAACGATTGTCTGGTGACACACCTGAGAAAACCATCCCGTTTGCTTCAAAGATTTCACGGTATTTGTTGTTGAATTCATAACGGTGACGGTGACGTTCCTGAACAACTTCTTCTCCGTCATAAGCTGCAGCTGTTTTGGTGCCTTTCTTCACTTTACATGGGTACAAGCCTAAGCGCAATGTCCCACCTAAGTTTTCGATGTTTTCTTGGTCAGCCATCAAATCAATGATGTTGTTGGCTGTTTCAGGATCTGTTTCTGCGGAATTGGCATTTTCCAAGCCAACGACATTGCGGGCATATTCCACACAAGCCATTTGCATCCCTAGACAAATCCCTAAGAATGGCACATCGTTTTCCCGAGCATATCGGATCGCTTCGATTTTTCCTTCAATCCCGCGATCACCGAATCCACCAGGAACAAGAATACCGTCTACTTCACCTAAGTAAGAATCCACGTTTTCTCGTGTGATTTCTTGGGCTTTGATCCAATCGATCTCGATGTCTGCATCAAAGGCAAAACCAGAATGTTTCAAGGCTTCGACAACTGATAGATAAGCATCTGGCAATTCCACGTATTTTCCGACTAATGCGATGCGTACTTTTTTCTTCAAATTCAGTACCTTTTCTTCCAATGCTTGCCATTCAGTCATGTCAGCAACTGGTGCAGTCAGTTTCAAATGATCACACACGATTTGATCCATGCCTTGCGCTTGCAGTGCCAATGGGATCGAATACAGGGTCTCGACGTCACGAGATTCGATCACGGCTTCTGGTGCCACGTCACAGAATTGTGCCAATTTGTTTTTTGTTGATTGTCCTACAGGTTGTTCTGTCCGAACGACCAAGATATTTGGTTGAATCCCTAAGCCGCGCAGTTCCTTCACACTATGTTGTGTCGGCTTTGTTTTCATTTCGCCTGCTGCTTTCAAATAAGGAATCAGCGTCGTATGGATGTACATCACGTTGTCCGCACCTACGTCTGCCTTCATTTGACGCAAAGCTTCTAGAAACGGCAATGATTCAATATCCCCTACTGTTCCGCCGACTTCTGTGATGATCACATCTGAATCAGTCATTTTGGCTGCCCGCATGATTTTTTCTTTGATCTCGTTGGTGATGTGCGGGATCACTTGAACAGTCGCGCCTAAGTATTCTCCTTTACGCTCTTTCCGCAAAACTTCTGAATAGATTTTTCCAGTTGTTACATTTGAGTATTTGTTCAAATTGATATCGATAAAGCGTTCATAGTGACCTAAGTCTAAGTCGGTCTCTGCTCCATCATCGGTTACGAATACTTCACCATGTTGATATGGGCTCATCGTTCCTGGATCGACGTTGATGTACGGATCGAATTTTTGAATGGTTACTTTCAAGCCGCGATTTTTCAACAAACGTCCTAATGATGCTGCTACGATCCCTTTACCAATAGAAGAAACCACACCGCCGGTTACAAAAATATATTTTGTCATAAACTGAAAAACTCCTTTAATCTATTTTACAGGAAAAGCATTTAGAAAATAATAAAAGCTCCCTATCCATAAATGAATAGGGAGCGAAAATTCTAAATCACTTTCTGACTCTTGTAAAGAGTGCCCAAACAGAATGATACATTCTCACCTCACAAATGTCAAGAAAACTTTATCTGATTTTTTCAGAAAAAACGGAGGTTTCCAAACGAAGCGCTTTACGCTTCGATGCAGCTGATTCCTCCTTTTTCACGCTGGCATTCTAAGGTTACTCTTTCTTAAACAACCTTCATGTTTTCTGCACAACTTTTTGCAATTTTTTCATTGCTTCTTACGAAATCGTTGAACTCTCTTTGGCATAATACAAAGTGTAGATGAAGTCTGGCGCTTTACTCGTTTTGGTAAAAATGATCGGAACGTATTTCTGGTTATTTTTGGCAAAGACGAGGTGCAGGTTCGATTCCTGCCTTCTACGCTAAGATAATTTTTCTTTTGCAGGATAGAGCTAACTATTCTGCTATTTTTGTCTGCCAAGTAATGTGCTCTGAATGATTATTCCCCAATAAGGAGTGCCCTCAATAAATATCAAAATTTGATTGCGCTTTTTGGTTATCTTTGAGATTATAGATATATATTTAAATTATTTTTTTATGACACCTTCCGGTAATCATTTTCCGATAAGGAAACAATCAGATTCTATTGTCTCCCAAAAGAGATTCTATAGAAGCCACAATTTTGGAGGAAGAAGACAATGACTGCTAAAAACCAAAAAGCACCAGATACTGTCAAGACACTAATCCGGTCTCGAAATCCTTTACAGATTTTTTTCGCATTCTTGCTCGTGATAGGGCTACCTACCATGCTTTATTGTTATTACTATAATTACAGTCCTTTCCCTAGTAAAAAAGTAGCTGGCGTCCCCAATAATCACCTTGTTCAGCTAGAGAACCCTATGGACCTTTCTAGTTTATTGTTGGATTTTGGCTCACAACTGAAATTTAACACAGTGGCTGAGTCCATGACGGTTTACTTTGATTATTATCAAAAAGGGGAGATAAAAGAACACAAAATAGTCGCTTCCCTGATAACAGAGCCAAGAAGTGACTATAATGGCTATTTGAACATAGGAATTACTAAGAGCGATTCTCTCCTCTTCGTTGATTTATTTTCAAATGGTTCCTCATCAAATACAATGACCGACTTATCTAAATTCCACTATACGTCCCTTGGAGAAGATAGTTTATCTCCCACTGGAGCTAGCACTAGTATTCCCAATAACGAGCTTAACATTGAGAAAAAACAAGAAATTCCATTGCTTTATATTGCCAAGGGCGGTGACGTCAAACTATATGCTGAAATGGAAAACAATCTATCTGAAGAAAATTTAAAAAGCGTTGAAAATGTCTATTACGTTTACTTAATAGTAGAATAACGAAAAAAGACCAGTTCAGGATGCTGAGCTGGTCTTTTTTCTGTCACACTGTCGATTAATTCCGACGGTTGTTATTACCAAATAAAATAATCAAACGTAAGAGTTGCAATAAGGTTGCTACGGCAGCTGCGACATAGGTCAACGCTGCGGCAAAGAGCACTCTTCTCGCTTGTGGTACTTCCTCTTCTGTTAACAAGCCACCATCTGCCAAAATACGGATCGCCCGTTTTGAGGCATCGAACTCGACTGGCAAGGTCACTAATTGGAAAATAAACGCCAATGAGAAAGCCAACAAACCTAAGTTGATCAGAAACGAGCCTCGTAATAGTACCCCGATCAAAATCAACGGGATCGAGATGCTGGTTCCGATATTGGCGATCGGTACGATCGCATGACGCAAGCGCAAAGGAAAATAGCCTTTGGCATCTTGGACTGCGTGACCACACTCATGGGCCGCAACACCGATTGCTGCTACCGAAGTTGATTGTGCGGTGGATTGCGATAAACTCAACATTTTGTTGCCAGAATTGTAATTATCCGTCAAATCACCAGCGATCGCTTGCACACCAACATTATTGATTCCTTGGCTCTGCAAGATGTACTGCGCCGCTTTTGTGCCGGTAATATTATTTTTACTTCTGACTTTGTCATATTTGTTAAAGGTACTTTTGACATACGCTGACGCTGCTAGCGAAATCACCATACCGATAATTACGAGAATGAAAGTCGGGTCATAAAAAAAGCCGAACCCGTATCCGCCCATACCATACACGATAAAATTCCCCCTTTTAATCTTTGACCTTATTTTACCATTAAAGTGGTGAAAAAATTATGAAGATGACTGGAAGATTTTGTTTTTAACCTTTTTTTACAAATTCTGATTTTAGTTTCATTGGGCCGAAGCCATCGATCTTGCAATCAATGTTATGGTCGCCTTCGACTAATTTGATGTTTTTCACTTTCGTTCCTTGTTTGATGGCGCCAGATGCGCCTTTGACTTTCAAGTCTTTGATGACCGTTACTGTATCACCATCTACTAAAATATTGCCATTGGCATCTTTGTATACGGGTGCTTCTTCCGCCGCTTGTTGCTCTTGCCATTCGTTTCCGCATTCAGGACAAACAAACAGCCCGCGATCTTCATAAGCGTATTCAGATTGGCAATTTGGACAATTAGGAATTTGAGTCATAGTGTTGCTCCTTTAAAATATAATTTTCGCTGTAAAAAACAACTCACCATCAGCATACCGAAAAACCACTAGTGGCGCAACCAAAAATCAGTGACCGATAAGCAAAAAAATCGCTTCTGTAGAGTAATAACAGAAGCGATAATTCAAGTGTATCCGAAAAGGAACTACACAGAATTCATTTTTATTTCGAGAAATAATTTGCACAAGCATCGCCGATCCATTGGATGAGTTGTACCAAAAGGATCAACAAGAGAATCACCACAATCAAAATCGCCGTTTCATAGCGATAATAACCATACTGAATCGCTAAATCGCCAATGCCGCCTGCGCCAATCGTTCCCACCATCGCCGAGTAGCCTAAAAGACTGATCAAAGTTAACACAAATCCGCGAATCAAAGCTGGCAGACTTTCTGGTAAAATCACTTCGCGAATAACTTGCCCCGTCGATGCTCCGGAAGCGACACTAGCTTCAAGGACGCCATAGTCGATTTCGGCAAATGCGGATTCAGCGATTCGGGCGTAAAAAGGAATCGCGGCAATCGATAAAGCAATCGCTCCGCCCGCCGGGGTATAAGGATCACCGATCAGCACCGCTGATAACGGAATCAACGTAATCAATAAGATCAAAAATGGTAGCGAACGGATTGCATTGACGACAAAATCGGCCAGATGATGCAAGAAAACATTTTTATGAAAAAGGTTACTGCCGACTAAAAACAGGACTAATCCAATCAATAAGCCGAAAACTACTCCTATAATTGCTGAAGTTCCCACCATGAAGAATGTTTCCCATAGTGCTTGGGGCAGGTTTGTTTTTAAAATCTCAAGCGTATCAGCCATTTTCTTCACCTATCTTTCTTAAAGAAAAGACGTTCGCAGCCAAGTGTGCTCGGGCTTTTGCTGCTTCTTCGGCGGGTCCGGTCAAATAGATATATAAAATACCGATCACATCTTTTTTGATATACTCAATTTTTCCGTGGATAATATTGACCGACACATCGTAGGCTTTAGCTACAGTCGAAATCAGCGGTTCTAACGTATACTCACCTTGATAGCGCAATTCCAGCAAGTCGCCTTCAGTGAAGGATGCTAGAATCTCCTCGGGAAGCGTCAGATCCAAGTAGCGACCTACCAGTTTTTTTGTAATAGGCTGTTTAGGCTGACTGAACAAGCCGTAGGTCGTTTGTTCTTCAACGATGCGACCCTTTTCCATCACTGCTACCCGATCAAAAAACTTGCGAGCAACATCCAATTCATGGGTGATAAAGACGATGGTGATGCCTGTCTGTTCCTTGATTCGGATCAATAATTTCAAAATTTCTTCAGTCGTTTCAACATCTAACGCACTGGTAGCTTCGTCACACAACAAAATCTCAGGTTCGTTGGCAATCGCTCGTGCAATGCCGATCCGTTGCTTTTCTCCCCCAGACAAATTATTCGGATACTCGTGAATTTTGTGAGGCAGATCCACCATTTCCAACAGTTCCTTGATCCTCGCTTCTTGCTGATCTTTCGGATAATGCCCAGCGCGCAAAGCAAAGGCTAAATTTTCCTTGATGGTTCGATTATGGATCAGATTGAAATGCTGAAAGATCATCCCGATTTTTTGTCGTACTTCACGCAAGTGTTTGCCTTTGGCTTGCGTGATGTCTTGACCATCAATCAGAATTTGACCGCTAGAGGGCACCTGCAGTAGATTCAACGTACGAACCAAGGTACTTTTCCCAGCCCCGCTCAATCCGACGATCCCGTATACTTCTCCAGCTTGAACGGAAAAATCAACGGAATCCACTGCTTTTTTGATTTGTTTTTTATGAGTGAATGTCACTGATACTTGTTTTACTTCTATTTTTGCCATAAGATATGCCCTTCTTACTCAGTCCAAAATTTCGGTTGATCAAAGTTGCTGAACGGTGATTCGGCAATCGCTTCTTTAAATGCATCACTTTCTAATACTTCCGTAACTGCCTTAGCAAAATCACTGTCTTCTTCTTCGGAGGACACCACAAAGACATTTTTATATTCTTCTTTCAACGACTCCAACGCCAAAGCATCTGCAGGATCAAGAGAAGCCGCCCAAGCGAAGTTTCCTGGTACTAAAGCTAAATCGACTGTATCTAACGAACGAGCCAATTGAGCTGCGTCTAATTCTTTAAATGTCAGATTCTTCGGATTTCCTTCGATGTCATTCACTGTTGCTTTCGTTTCGTCGATATTGTCTGCGATGGTGATCAACTCATTGGCAGCTAACAGTTGCAAGGTCCGAGCTAAATTTGAGGCATCATTGGCAATCGAAACAGTCGCCCCGTCTGCTAACTCATCCAAGCTGGACAGTTGCTTCGAATAGATGCCCATTCCCAGTGTGGGCACTTTTTGTAATGCCGTAAGGGATAACTGGTTATCTGCCGAAAATTTTTCTAGATAGGCCGTATGTTGAAACAAATTGGCATCGATTTGGTCATTCGCCAAGGCATTGTTCGGCTGAATATAATCATTAAACACTTTAGTCGTAAGTTGATACCCTTTTTCTTCCAGTAATGGAGAAATCACCTCTGTCACCATGTCCCCGTATGGTCCCGGCGCCACTCCAACGACTTTTTCTTCCACTGCGTTTACACTGTTTTCACCAGACTGTGTATCCCCTGTGCTGCTAGTATTGCCACAAGCTGCCAATGTAATTAAAAAAGCAGCAGCAACTAATCCAACGACTCCCTTTTTCAACTGTTTCATTTTTTTGTACCCCCTTTTTATAATAAAAAAACGTCCTTTCTCCATCATAGAGAAAGGACGAAACAACCTTGTTCGTGGTACCACCTTTGATTCATTGGCACAATCAGCCAACCTTATCAGTTTATCAACTGCTTTGCTATAACGGGCAATCCCGCTGCACGCTTGCTTTTGCTCACGTCCAAACGCTCCAAGGCCATCTTCAGTCAAACGGCTGTGCTCTTTCTCACCAATCCGAGCTCTCTGATCCAATCGAAACTGACTTACTCTTCTTATCATCGCGTGTTTTTTAATTTGTGTTTAACTATACGATAGCCTCAAATGAATGTCAATTCTTTTTTTCACGAAAAAACCATCTTTTTACAATGATTTTCACAGCGTTTACACAGTCAAATTCTCATCTAAAATCAAGCCTTCAGATACCATAACCGCATCACCGATCAATTCTAATGCGCCCTGATCAACATCAACTTCTACCGTTAACTCGCCACCTAACACGTGCAGCAAGACATTCGCTGCCGCTTGCTGGTGACGTTTGGTCACGACATACGCAGTGGCACCAGAACCTGTGCCGCACGCATAGGTAAAACCTTCCACCCCTCGTTCATACGTGCGAACGATCAGCTCACCCTTGTCATCTTCTTCATAGAAATTGACATTCGCCCCTTTGGGGAAAACCTCCCAATAGCGTATCTCTTTGGCAAGTTCAGCCAGCTGTTCCAACTCAGTTTCTGCCAGACCAGGATAGTGAACCACCGCATGAGGGATTCCTGGATCACCCAATTCCACATAGTCCACGAAAGAAACCATTGGATTCGGGTACGCTTGATCAAATGTAGTCACGGTCGGTGGATTCAAGGTTACTTTGTAGTGTTTTGCCGACAAGCGCCATGCGGGGACATCGCCAGCAACTGTTTCGATGGTCATCTGCTCGCCAGCAATTCCCTTCTCAAAGGCATAACGGGCAATACAGCGAGCGCCGTTGCCGCACATTTCTGCTTCGGTCCCATCAGCATTGTAAAACCGCATCCGAAAATCAGCGGTTCCTGTGGGAAAATCCACTGCCATGACTGCATCCGCGCCGACAGAAAATTTCCGATGGCAAACTTGAGCAGCAAATTGCGACAGTTGTTCATGGGAGAATTTCAATGTGCGGTTATCGATTACGATAAAATCATTCCCCGCACCTTGCATTTTTGTATAAGGAATCGTCATGTTGTCACCTGCTTTTCAAAATTTTACTTGCTGGAAGCTTCTTCTTTTAGAAACGAAGGAACCACTTCATTTTGCAGCATTTGCTCGTAGGACTGGCGTTTAACGGCTAATTCCGCTTGGCCATTTTCCACAAAGACGACTGCGGGTATCTGTAAATTATTGTAGCTGCTGGCCATCGAATAGCCGTAAGCTCCTGTTGCGAACGTAGCAAACAGATCCCCAGTTTCAACGGGCGGTAATGCAAGATCTTTTACTAAGATGTCTGTGCTCTCACAAGCTTTACCAGAAATGGTGATCTTCTGTGTCGCTGCTTCGGAAGCGCGGTTGGCTAAGATCCCAGTGTAAGTTGCCTGATAAAGACCAGGACGAATATTGTCTGTCATGCCACCGTCAATGCTGGCGTATGTTCTGATTCCCGGCAATGTCTTGATACTGCCGATGGTGTGCAAACTGATACCTGCTTCTGCGACGATACTGCGACCGGGTTCAATAACGATGGTCGGACGTTCGCTCTGGTGCTGCGCATAAAAGGCGTCGATTTTTTCCATCACAGGATCTAAAAAATAGCTGTAGGGTTGGCGAATATCTGCATCTGTGTATCGAACGCCAAAGCCGCCGCCAACATTTAGTTCTTTGATCCAATAATCAAAACGTTCATGAATGGTTTGGACAAGGGCCAAAGCCGCATCAACTGCCGCTAGATGTGAGCGATTGTCCGACAATTGACTGCCGACATGAAAATGCAGGCCATAGAAATCCAATTCAGGTGCTTGAATCACTTCTTCCACTAACGGAAATAAGATTTCTTCATCTAAAGGAATCCCGAATTTTGAATCTTTTTGTCCGGTCGAGATAAATTGATGGGTGCTGACCGAAACCTCGGGTGTGATGCGCAACAAGATTTTAGCAACGACTTGCTTTTCTTGACATAACGCGCGGATCAAGCCGACTTCTTGAATGCCATCAACGATGATCCGTCCCACGCCATAATCAAGGGCGTCTGCTAATTCTTCAATGGATTTGTTATTGCCGTTAAACTCGATGTGTTCTGCTGGAAAATCAGCTTGGATCGCTGTATACAGCTCCCCACCGCTAACCACGTCTAATGAAAGTCCTTCTGACTTGATCACTTGCAGCATCGCTGTAGTACAGAAAGCTTTAGCGGCATAGGCTGCTCGTGTCTTGCTGTAGCGCGTCAAAAACTGCGCCTGAATCTTTTGGCATTCTTCGCGAATCTCCGAAACGGAATACACGTAAAGGGGGGTTCCAAAGGTTTTTGCCAGCTCAACGGTATCGCAACCGTCAATGTATAAGTGATTGTTCTTGATTTCTTTTGCCATCGCTTTACTCCTTGTCTGTCGGCTCGTTCAACGCCTCGATCAAACGAACGTAGCATTCGATGCCTTGCAATAGATTTTTTTCGTCAAAATTCATTTTGCTGCTGTGTAAAGGGTGGACATAACCTTTTTCTTCATTTCGGGTACCGACAAAGAAAAAGACGCCGGGGATTTCCTTTTGGTACATCGAAAAATCCTCTGCCAACATATATGGCGGTGTTTCTCGGTAGCTCTCCCCGACCACTTTTTCCAATACTTCCACCATCTCAGGATCATTGTCCACGACACGATAAAGATGTTCGAATTCAACATCCGCCGTGCAATCATATCCTTTGGCGATTTCTTGTGCGACAGTGGTGATTCTGCGCGTCATCGTTTCATAGACTTCATCTTCAAACGCCCGCATCGTTCCTTTTAAAACGACCTTGCCGGGAATGATATTTTCCGCATCTCCCCCATGGATCTTCCCAAAAGTGATGACCCCAGCAGAAAGCGGGCTGATATTGCGTGAAATGATCGAATGCAATCCTTGAATGATCGCAGCCGCAGCTAAAATGGCATCATGCCCTTGATGAGGCTGGGCACCATGGGCACTCGTGCCGTTGATCGTTAGATTGATCTCGCCGTTACGGGCCATCATCGGACCTTTCCGACTCGCAATGACTCCTTCGGGAAAATCTGGGAAGACATGCAGCCCCACGATTTTTTCCACGCCAAAATCTCGTAAGATGCCTTCATCGATCATCAATTGAGCACCACCGGGGCTTTCCTCGGCTGGTTGGAAAATCAAAACGATCGTTCCACGAATCACTTCAGGATGCGTCGCTAAGTATTTGGCAAACCCTAGCATCGTTGCCATATGGCCATCATGCCCGCAGGCGTGCATTTTTCCTTCATGTTTGGAAGCAAAAGAAACACCGGTCTCTTCTTTGATCGGTAGTGCATCAATATCCGTTCGAAAGGCCAGCGTCTTTCCTGGGCGCTCACTGCGAAAGACAGCAATCAAGCCGGTTTCAATCACTGGATAGATTTCTTTGATCCCAAAGGATTGCAACTGACGCAGCAAGTATTCCTTTGTTTTGAACTCAGTTAACCCTAATTCAGGGATTGTATGTAATTCACGACGAAAACGAACCACGTCTTCGGTTAATTCTGTGACTGTTTGCGATACTTGCATGTTAAAACACCTTTCTATACATTCCTTTTAAAAATATCCATAAAAACCAGCGAATATTCAGTTTTTCATTGATATTGTTTAATATTATAGTATATAATTCGAATAATCTATAGTATAAATTGTCGAAATGTTTCGATTTTTATTGAAAATTTTACCCCTCGTTTTGGTACACTTATACGTAGAGTAACGAAAAATAAATTGGTTGAAAGGATGTGTCGTAGTTTGACAATATTCAAAGGTTCTGGCGTTGCGTTGATCACCCCTATGCTTCAAGATGGTTCGGTGGATTTCGATAAGCTGAAGGAGTTAGCGGAGTGGCATGTGCAGCAAGGAACGAATGCAATCATTGCATGCGGTACGACCGGTGAAGCATCCACGTTAGACGATGAAGAACATATCGCGGTGATCGAAGCGGTGGTAAAACAAGTTGCTGGTCGAATCCCCGTTATCGGAGGAACAGGCTCCAACAATACCCAACATGGGATCCATCTTTCAAAAGAAGCACAGCGCGTTGGTGCTGACGCATTATTGGTTGTAACACCTTACTACAACAAAGCGACCAAGAAAAGTTTAGTCGCTCACTATGAAGCAATCTGTCAAAGCGTTGAGCTGCCAGTGATCTTATACTCCGTAAGCTCAAGAACCGGCTTAAATTTAACACCTGAAGCCGTGGCAGAACTAAAAAAAATCCCTAATATCAAAGGCATCAAAGAGGCCAGCGGTGATATTTCGCAAATCGCAGAAATCGCTCGTCTTGCGGATGATGACTTTGCGATCTATTCAGGAAATGACGATCAAGTAACCCCAATTTTAGCTTTAGGTGGCTCTGGCGTGATTTCAACGATCGGCAATATCGCTCCGAAACAAACGGCACAACTCGTTGCTGATTTCTTAAATGGTGATGTAAAAGCAGCCATCAAAGAGCAGTTGCGACAAAAACCGTTGATCGATGCGATTTTCAGTGAAGTAAATCCTGTGCCGATCAAAGCAGCGGTCTCCTTACTGGGCAAATGCGAATTGCATTATCGTTTGCCTTTGGGTGTCCCGGAAGATGCGACCCTCGTTCATTTAGAAGAAGAAATGACCAATTACGGATTGCTGTAAGGAGGAGTTTTTGGTGAAACAAATTTTATTAAGCGGTGCAAACGGTCGCATGGGCAAAGTGTTGCAAAGCCTGATCGCAAAGCACCCTCAGTTAGAAGTGGCCGCCGGCTTAGATCGTACCGAGCAATTAGATGGTCCTTTTCCAATCTATGATCGTCCAGAAAAAATCACGCAACCGATCGATTTGGTGATTGATTTTTCTCATTATAGCAATGTGCCTGCCTTGTTGAACTATTGTGTCGAACAGCAGCTGCCAATCGTGGTTGCTACAACTGGTTTGACGGAAGACACGCAGATGATGCTGCCGTTGGCTGCTAAAGTGATTCCGGTTTTCTATTCTGCCAATATGTCGTTGGGGATCAATGTACTGATCAAAGCACTACAAAGTATCACCCCCGCATTAGAAGCTGACTTTGACATTGAGATCATCGAAAAGCATCATAATCAAAAACTTGATGCACCAAGCGGTACAGCTTTGCTGTTGGCAGACAGTATCAATGACAGCTGCGAAACAAAAAAAGAGTATCTCTACGGGCGTGAAGGCAGTGATCTAGTAAATGACCGCAAGCAGATGGGCATCCATGCCGTTCGCGGCGGAACGATCCCTGGGGAACACATTGTCATCTATGCTGGGCAGGATGAAATCATTGAATTAAAACACACTGCGCTCTCCCGCGAAATCTTCGCCAATGGTGCGCTAAAAGCAGCGGAATTTTTAGCCGATCAACCAGCCGGTTTTTATTCCATGCAAAATCTAATCGACAAGTAAAGGTGGTCTCTCATGACAGAATTACAATTTTCCGATCCTTATCAATTAGCAAAATATATCAAAGAAGCAAATAAACAAACACCTGTAAAAGTCTATATCAATGGAGATCTTGGCGACGTCCAAGCAGATGGCATCCAATTGTTTGGTAACGGCACCTTCTATTTCGTGGTTGGTGACAGTCAAAAAGTAGCTGAGTTTTTAACCGCGCACCAAGACAAAATCACCGATCACTATCTGGAAAATGATCGCCGCAACTCAGCGATTCCTTTGTTGGACTTGACGAAAGTCGATGCCCGTATCGAACCAGGTGCCTTTATCCGTGACCAAGCCATCATTGAAAAAAATGCCGTTATCATGATGGGGGCAGTGATCAACATTGGTGCTGTGGTTGGTGAAGAAACCATGATCGATATGGGTGCGATTTTAGGTGCCCGGGCAACCGTTGGGAAAAAAGCCCATATTGGCGCTGGTGCTGTCTTGGCTGGCGTTCTTGAGCCACCTTCAGCAAGCCCAGTCATCATTGAAGACAATGTTTTGATCGGCGCAAATGCCGTCGTCCTTGAAGGCGTCCGTGTCGGCGAAGGTGCAGTCGTTGCTGCCGGTTCTGTGGTGACGGAAGATGTCCCTGCTGGAGCAGTCGTTGCTGGCTCACCAGCTAAAGTCATCAAAATGAAAGACGAGAAAACGAAAAGCAAAACCGAATTTTTAGACGATCTACGGGGGTAAACTTCTTATTTTCTCGTAAATACGCAACAAAAAAACGCAGTACCGGTTCAGTGATGAGCCTGCGCTGCGTTTTGTCAAAAAAAGGGCGTGCCGAAAGCTTTTGGCACGCCCTTTTTCTATTGGCAAATGTGCTTGTAAAAGTGTTTATTCTGCTTGAAATTCTTTGATCGCTGCTTGGATCTCTTGATAGATCACTGCAACTTCTTCAAGGTCTTTTGCATTTGCTCCACTGGCAAGCGGATGTCCACCACCATGATGGCGTTTGGCGATCTCATTGATCACTGGACCTTTCGAACGCATCCGCACACGGTAATAGCCTTCTGGTTGTTCGACAAAGATCGCCCAAGCCATCACTTCGTCGATTTTCCCTGGTAAGGAAACGACTGCTGAGGTTTCCGAATCTACTACGCCAAAACGCTGCTGCAATTCTTGCGATAGGATCACTTTACCAGCACCAATCTCATCAATCTCGATGTTTTCGTAGACATACCCTGAAAGGCGAGCAACACTGCGAGAGACTTGATCCAATTGACGATTGATCTTCGGAGCATCAAAGCCGTAATCCAATAGTTCAGCCGCTAAGCGCAGGGTTGTCGCTGTCGTTGCCGGATATAAAAACCGTCCAGTATCACCAACAATGCCCGCATATAACAGACGAGCCGCTTCTTGCGTCATCGTCAGCTCGTTTTGAAACATTTGCCAAAACGAAACGATCATCTCACTACAGCTGCTGGCTTTCGTATTGACCCAAACCAGTTCTCCGTAAGGTTCATCATTAGGGTGATGATCGATTTTGATCAATTTCGCCCCTTGATCATAGCGTTGGTCACTGATCCGTGGTGCATTGGCCGTATCTGTAACGATCACCAGCGCCCCTTTATACAAATCATCAGGGATCGTCTGCATCAGCGCCAAGTAATCCAATCCTTCAACGGGTCCGCCAACTTGATAGATTTCTTTTTTGGGAAAACTAGCTCGTAAAATTTCTGCCAACCCCACTTGTGATCCTAATGCATCTGGATCAGGGCGCTGGTGCCGATGGATAATGATCCGGTCGAATGCTTTGATTGTTGCAAGTATTTCTTCTTGTACCTTCATGAATGGTCTCAACTTTCTCTCTAAAATTTTTCCATAAGTGCCGTTTTCGATGATTTATGGGCGTTCCATTACTTGGCATACCACGATCGCTTTTGCCACTAAGGAATTTTCGATCGATACTTCGATATCGATTTTCGCCGAACGTCGCCCCAGTTCTAGAATCTTCGGTTGAATGATGATCTCGCTTTCTAATTGGATCAAACGGAAGTAATGCAGATTGACTTGCTCGATCCAGCTATTGCGTCGTTGATTCAACTGCATCGTACGTTTCGCCGTATTAGCGATTACTTCACTCAAGACACCAAAAGAGATCGTTCCGACTTCATTAACCATTTGGGGCGTCACCGCAAAGCTGAAATACGGCTGCGGCAATTTGTTCCCTTCAAAATCTTGTTCGATAACTTGCATCTGTCCCGAGATTTGGTCAGAAATCGTATCTGAAATTTGCGTTTGTCGTTGGACCATCTGCATCGCTTTCATAATGTCTTGGCGTGTGACAATCCCAATCAAAGAAAGGTCATCAGCTACGACGGGCATCACTTCTAAGCCATCCCAAATCATCTGATGGCTGGCAGAGGCCACACTCATCTCTTTTTTTACGACCCGTGGTTCCCGGGTCATGATTCGTTCGATGATCTGCGTATCAGGCTTTTCTAAGACATCTTTGGCTGTGATGATCCCAACGACCCGCATATTCTTGTTGACGACTGGATAGCGGGAGTGATTGGTAGACTCCGAGAGTAGTTTGTAATCCTTGACCGTATCAAAGGTGTGCAGATACTTGGTTTTTTCCAATGGCATATAAATGTCACTCACCAGCATAATGTCCTTTTTGATCAGCTGGTCGCTTAAGGCACGGTTGATCATCGTTGCCACGGTAAAGGTGTCATAGGTCGTTTGTAAAATCGGCAACTCCAATTCGTCTGCTAAACGACAGATTTCCTCTGTTGTTTCAAAGCCTCCCGTGATCAAGACGGCTGCGCCATCCTCCAGTGCCAACTTGTGGACTTCGTTGCGGTTTCCGACGATCACTAAGGAGCCAGGCGTGATGTAGCGTTCCATTGCTGATTCTTTCATGGCGCCGATAACAAATTTGTTCAAGTCTTTGTCCAAACCGGCAGCGCCGCCCAAAACATCACCTTCAATGATTTGGACGACTTCGCCGAAAGTTAGTTTTTCAATGTGTTTTTTTAGTTTTCGTTCGATACGGATGGTTCCGACACGCTGGATCGTTGAAACCAAGCCGATATTTTCCGCATCTTTGATTGCCCGATAGGCTGTTCCTTCACTGACATTCAAGTCTTTTGCGATTCCCCGCACCGAGATGCGATCGCCTACAGGCAGATTCTCGATATGCGCTAAAATCAAGTCGTGTTTTGTCGCCATAATTATCCCCTATTCCTACTACGAATCTTCCTGTTGCTTAAACTTCTAATGTCTCACCGACTGCAAGGATCTGGCCCACACCTGCCGGCAATAAATTCACGAAGGTTTGCGGATCTTGCTTGATCATTGGAAACGTATTGTAATGGATCGGTACTACTTTGCTCGCGTTTAAAAGGGCCGCTGCTGTTGCGGCATCTTGAACGCCCATCGTAAAATTATCCCCGATCGGTAAAAATGCCACATCGATGTCGAAACGTTCACCGATCATCGCCATATCGCTAAAGAGTGCAGTATCTCCAGCGTGGTAGATGGTTTTGCCTTCTGCTTCTAAAATGATTCCAACAGGATTGCCCATATAGATCATCGTTCCGTCTTCTTCAAGGCCAGAGCTGTGTTTCGCTTCCACCATTGAGATTTTGCCAAACGGAAACTCAAAAGAACCTCCCATATTCATGCCATGCGTCTCAGCAACGCCTTTGCGGGCTGCATAGCGGCAAATTTCAACGACACTGATCACTGGCGCTTCATTTCTTTTGGCGATCGGCACCATATCCCCAATATGATCACTATGACCATGCGTGATCAAAAGCCAATCGGTTTCCACTGTCTCTGCATCTAAATCAGTCAGAGCATTTCCAGTAATAAAAGGGTCAAACAACAATTTTTGGCCATCCGCTAATTGGATAGCAAGCACTGAGTGTCCGTGATACGTGAGTTTCATACAACATTCCCCTTTCCATCTAAGTAATACAGTCTAATATTTTTCATTATAACAGATAACGCCAGAAATCCAAAAGCACAAATTCTGGCAGCTTTATTACATCCGTCCTTTTTCTGGTTCTTGTCAAGAAAAATAAAGAAACTGTTCTACCCTTTCTGAATAAGGAATAGAACAGTTCGACCTGATGACTTCAAGCGATCATAGCGTTTTCTTACGTCCGCCTTGTTTATAGATGCGCCAGACTGTTAAGAATAACGCCGTGATGCAAAGAAGGAACGCCCCAAAGAAGGTGATTTTCATGCCATAGGCAAAAATATCTGCCCGACCTGCGATATAGGTCGTCACATGCTTTCCATACGCTTGACTCATTGCTGCATAGAGAATCGTCGTTGCTAAGGATATCCCTAACACCATGCCCAAATTGCGGGCAAAGGAATTTAGACTACCTGCCACCCCAAGATTTTCTTTGGTGACACTGCTCATTACCATCGTATTGTTTGGGGATTGGAACAACGAATTGCCAAGTCCCATGATGGCAGTGGCAACGATATAATACCAAATCGGCGTATCCTGATTCATAAACATATACATCAGCTGAGTGATCGACAGCAACGCTAAGCCAGCTAAGACCAAAATCTCCGGTCCTACACGGTCCGTCAAATACCCGCTAAGTGGTGAACCAATGACCATCATCAAAGGAAAGACCATCATCAGCATTCCTGCCACGCTCGGCGTTAAGCCTCGGGCACTTTGCAAGTAAAAGGGAATCACGACATTGACAAAAAAGTTTGCAGAAAAGATCAGCAACGCCGTGATCAGGCTCATGGTGAAAATTTTATTACGAAAGATCCCAAAGGTAATCAGCGGTTTGCTCAGACGCGCTTCTACTCGCAAAAAGACGATGAATGCCACTAAAGCGATCCCACCCAACAGCAGCGGCAGCCACGTTAGAAAGCCACGCTCTTGTCCAAGAAAAATGCCGCCGAAGAAGCTGATAATTGCAATTGAAAACAGCACAAACCCGGTTTTATCGATGGAATCGTGACTCATGGTAATATCTTTTGGTAACACCTTTTCTCCAGCAATCATCGTCAGAATACCGACAGGAACATTGATCCAAAAAATAAACGGCCAAGAAAAATGCGCCAAAATCACTCCGCCTAATCCAGGACCGGCGATGGAGCCTAACGAAACAAAGGCACCAATCATCCCTAAGGCGCGTCCTCGTTCACTCATAGGAAAAACTTCAGTAATGATTCCGGTATTCGTCGCCATCGTCATGCTAGCACCGATCGCTTGCACCACTCGGGCAAATAAAAGAAAAGCTAAGGAGTGATTAAACCCGCATAACAGCGAACCGATAATAAAAATTAGCATTCCCAAGCGGAAAACTTTGATTTTGCCCCAACTGTCCCCTACCTTACCGAATAATAAAAGGCAGGCACAAACGATCATCAAGTAAACGGACACGACCCATTCCGCTTGATTCATAGGGACACCCATATCTGCCGAGATCGTCGGCAATGCGATATTTACGATACTCCCATCCAGTGTTGACATAAAGGTAAACATCGAAACAGCAATGAGAATCCACCACTTTCTCTGTTGTACTACGGGGTTTTCTTGATAACTATTCACAAATCGACCATCCTCTCTTTGCTTATTTTGTTCCTCTAGTCTTAGGGGGACAACTTTGTATTATTGATCGAAATCCATTCGCCGTCAATCCTTATCTGCCATTCACGATCAAAATAAGGGGTATTTATTGAAAAAAAACGCCGCTTGTTTTCTTCACAAAAAAAGACAAAAGCTTCGGTGAAAAGAAATCGGCCGTCAAACGGCTATTCTTTCACCTGCTTTTGTCAGTAGGTCAAAACGAATTATTTACGGTTGCGATTTCTTTGGCTTGATTCCATGATGACCGGCAAGATGACTGGACGGCGTTTGGTTTGTTCAAACAAGAAACGACTCAAACGATCACGGATATCTTGTTTCAATTTGCTCCATTCAAACTCTTCATCATGAAGGTGTTTTTCTACGATTTCTTCCACGATCTCGCCACTTTCACGAATCAGGTCACGGCTGGCTTTCACGTAGACAAACCCGCGAGAAGTGATTTGAGGCGCAGAAATAATTTTCTTTTCACGACGATTGATCGTCACTACCGCAACGAAGATTCCGTCTTCAGATAAGACTTTGCGGTCTCGCAGGACGATATTCCCAATATCACCGACACCGATCCCATCAATCATGACGTTTTCAGCTGGGACCGCACCTGCGGCGATCATTTCGCCTTTTTTGTATTCTAAAACATCCCCACGCGCAGTAATGAAGATATTTTTCATCGGAATCCCGACTTCTTGCGCCAAGTCCACATGGGCGGCTAATTGGCGGTACTCGCCTTGAATAGGGATAAAGTACTTCGGTTTCATCATATTCAACATCAGCTGCAGATCATTCGGGTTGGCATGACCAGAAACACGGAAATTATCCGAGATCTGTTTCACGGTACCGCCAGCGCGATAGATGATATCTTCCGTTTTCGCAACCACCGTTTCCATTGCCGTTGTCGGCGTCGTTGTGATGTAAACAAGATCTCCTTCTTTGATGCGCAGCGTCCGGTGAGAGCCGTTGGCCATTTTTTGCAACGCTTTGATTGGTTCGCCCATACGACCTGTTTCTAAAATCAACAACTGTTCGTCTGAGTATTTTTTCATTTCTTTTTGGGTGATCAGCAAGTCTTCAGCTGGTAATTTTAATTTCCCTAACTTCATAGCCGTTTTAATGATCCGACCAAAATCTTGCCCGGTCAAAACGACTTTGCGATCAGAACGAAACGCCGCATCTAGTACTTGTTGCACCCGTTGCAAATTGCTAGCAACACTAGCGACGATGATCCGACCTTCCCAGTAACGGATATTGTCATAAACTTCATCTTGGATCGTCAATTCAGAAGCAATCGGCGTTGGATTTTCGGCATTTGAGGACGTACTTAGCAATGCTAAGACTCCTTCTTTTCCAATTTCCGCTAAGCGGCCAAAATCGGTTTGATACATAGGGATCGCTGTTTGGTCAAACTTGAAATCTCCTGTATAAACGATATTGCCAGCTTCTGTTTTTACGCTGATTCCAACAGAATCAGGGATAGAGTGGGTCGTACGGAAAAAGCTGATGGTCGCATGGCCAAAGTCGATCTCCGAATGTTCATCGATCACATGAAAATCTTTGAAGCGCTTGGTAGCTTCATTTTTATTCACGGTCAATTTTGCTAGTTCGATCGTTAACTCGGTCCCAAAGACCGGTACTTGGATATTCTCCAAGAAATAAGGCAATGCACCAATCGCATCTGCATGCCCGTGGGTCAAGAAGACACCAGCCACACGGTCGGCATTTTCTTCTAAATATGTGAAGTCTGGAATCACTGTATCGATCCCTAATAATTCATTTTCTGGATAACGGACACCGCAATCCAGCACAAATATATCCTCGCCAACTTCAGCAATGTACATGTTCTTTCCGTTTTCGCGTACACCGCCAAGAGGAATGATTTTTATCGTTTCCACTTTTATTCACCTCTTAATTTTTTTCTACAGTATTATTTCCCAAGCATAAGCCGTCCCTATTATTATACAACAAAAATAACAATATTACTTGCAATCAATCGTAAAATCTCGCAACATTAAGGTTTTTCGTTAGCGCAATGACACAAAATAGCGCAAACATTCGCAATAAAACGCAACTAAAGGGTAGTCAAAGGAATTCAAAAATGCGGGCATGCATACATAGATTTTTTTAATTTTTTACATAGTTAAATATTTTGTTCGCTTTACAAACAGAACAAACGTTCGTATAATTCCTCTGAGGAGTGATTGATATGCAAATACCACTGGCGCACCAGAGAACTTATGCCTTTGAACGTTACTATTATGAATTCATCGAACGAATGGGTCCAGCGCACTTATTCTACGATCAGTTTGTTAGAACTATGGAGAACTTCGGTAAACCATACTTTACCGTGCCATCAAGTTACAGTGGGTATCCCGAAGAGCTGGCATTTGTGTTTAAGATAGATAGCGACAATTATTTATTTGATCATGTTAGAACTCAAGAGAAAATTCTCCGAAAATACGATCCTAATGAAAAATACAGGCCCGGTGGCAACTAACATGAATTTGATAACTATGTATGAGCAAGGCTACCTATCTCTTTCTGAGTTTATAAATGAATTTCCTGATTCAATTTCGGAATCACAAGAATGCTTGTTTGGATTACAATGCGTTAGATTTTACGTTGCTGTCACTTTAGGGAAAACGGATTGTCGCTATTATATACAAGGTTATGGAGGCGATTGTTATGAAATCGATGAAAGGCTATGTATCGAAGATAAGAATATTGAAGATGAGCAAGACCCCTTTGGTGCGATTCTCGCTTGATGGAGTGAACTGTTTGATTGCGGCACATAGTTTGAACTTCCTTGCCGATGTTGACGATGGAATGCAAATTGTAGTCGCTGGAGAGTTTAATGGTCGAAAGCAATTTGTAGTTAAAAAGTATACAGTGATCGGGAAAACGAAGATTATGATTGAATTTGAAGCAATGAAAAAAGACCTTAGGCTTCGCTAGGGTCTTTTTTCATTAACAATTCTATATTAGAACTATAGTGAGGTTCTTAAACTTTTAAAAATTTACATTTAAGTTTCAATCTGATACTATTATTCTGACAGGAAATTAAAATAGGGGTGATTTTCATGAGAATATTTATTGGATCAATATCAGGTTATCTATTCTTTTTTCTTGTATTTACTCTTTTTTTCTTTCTGATACTCGAACCTTTATTAAAAAAAAGAATTTCTCTATCAAAAATTTATTCATTATCATGTCTTATATCTACTTTGTTATGTGTTTTTTTTATTCGGATAAATATATTTTAGCGATCACTAACTTCAACGTTTGTGGTCTCTTTTTCTTTGACTGAATTAATGGCATCAATGAGTTCATCTGGTAAGCCCAAGTTCAAACTTTCGATAGGAACGTCAAGTTCTTCAGCTATCTTCAATGCTTTTTCAATATTTTCTAAATCCATCGCAGTATTTTCCCTTTTTATACTTTCTTCCTTTAATTCCAATTCTTTCTGATCATTTTTTATTTTTTCTTTTTGAGGCAAGACTCCGTTGCTTTTTACCGATATCTCAGGTAATACTCCTCCGCCAATTTTGACTTCTCCTCCATAAGGTAATGTCGCTACACCAAAAATTAGTAAACCAATTCCTATACCAGCAACTGTCCTAGTAATAATTTCTGATTTTCCTTTTGACTGAGCATTTATTTTTATATCAATATTTCTATCCCCTGCTAATAATTCGTACATTTGAGTGTAATGGTATAAAAAACTACTCAGATCGGACATATTTATATTATCTTCTATATTTATGTCATATGTAAGATGAATTAACCCTTCACCATCAACATACGCTCCGTATAACGCTCTATTAATAAATGCTTTATACTCGTTAATGTCATTTACAGTTTGTTGCCGATATGATAATTTGAGGATTTTACTATCTGCATCTTTTTTATAAAATGATTTTATCCACTTTACTTTCCTTCTCTTAATGAAGGGACACTGACCAGGTAATGTACTGATATTTTCTTCTTTTTCGAAATATAGTTCACTAGTCACCTCTCCCAGCATATATCTCTCTGAACCTTCATTTGGTATTAATACTAAATCACCAACTTTAATGTCTTTTTGAAAGCTTAAAAGTTGATTAGCTGTTCTCCCGGGCTGTTTATCATCTGGATATAATGATTCAACTACAGTTCTTAATTGTGTTGGATCAGTTCCTGCTTTTTTTAATCTTTCTTCATCTACGCCATTCCATCCTATAGCGATAAAACTACTATTGTTGAAATCGTCATAATACAAACCAGATTCTGTCCTTACAAGCCAATAGTCTGAGTTAGTTTTTAATCTTGGCAAATTATTGTAGATGCTCTGACTGAGTTCATTCAAATTTTCCAATGCAATTCCTCATTTCTTATATCTAATATCTGCTAATTCAATTAAAACAAAAGGAAGCCTGAAAAACAAGCGTTTTCCAAGCTTCCAAAGCAGATATAATCTATTGAGGACTATAGGACAACAATACCAAACATCAGTTTGCATTTCAATCAAAATGACTATGTATACCCACCCTACTTATGTAAGGTGGGATTTTTTCTATTAAAACGGCAAACGACCAGCATTCAGATCTCGCTGGATTGCCATGACTAGCTGGCTTTGCGGAGCACTGATAAATCCATCCGCGGTAGTCCCCTTAGCACGTTGCATAGCTGTAATCGTTTGGGTACCACATAATCCGTCTTGTGTGATTCCCAACCGGCGTTGCGTATCCCGGATGAGGTTTGATCCTTTCAGCGTTGTATCAAAAATAGCCGCATGAACATTTTGATTCTGAGCTTGCCGCCATTGGTGGCTGATACGCCCGTCTTGAATCTGCATCTTCGTTACTTCTTGCCAACGTCTCGCCGTTAACGGTCCAAGCGATCCATCAACTGCAAGTTGTGTCGGTTGGGTTGGTGAAGGTGTTGGCGTAGGGCTAGGAGTTGGTTGCGGTGTTGGTGTTGTTACTGTAGATCCACCACCATTGTTTGATCCTCCGCTAGAAGCGGAATAGCCCATCGCTTTCAGGGCTGCATTGACTGCATCATCCATTTTTCCGCTTAGAATATCCATATCCCGTTTGCTATCAATGAAGCCCCACTCGATCAGCACAGTGGTACCAACAGACGCTCGGATCACGTAAAGAGACGTGGTAGCTTTCGCACCTCGGTTTACCCATCCTGTTACCTTACAAACTTCATCGCAGATCGCTTGCGCTAGTTTTCGAGCAGTCTCGTTTCCTGCAAAGTACCAAACTTCAAAACCATTCGCTTGGCCATTAAATGCATTCAAGTGGTGGCTGACATGAAAGCTAATACCTACACGATTCATTTTTGCAACAATATTTACTAGGTTAGCATTCGCAGTAGTTCCAGCGTCATCCGTGCAGTCAACTGCCTTAGTCACTTTGATAAATTTTTCGTGAATTGTTTGTGCAACTTCATGCTCTCTTAATCCGTTACCGGCAGCCCCCGGCGTTCGAGCATTATGCCCTCGATGTGAGGTTGAGTTATTGTATTTTGTCATTTCTTATTCCTCCATCCCTACATAATAAAAATCATCGATTTTCTCCGTTGGATCATCTGTCTTTTCACGTTGTTTGAGCTCAAATTTAAATGAAACGGGTTTGTTTTCTTTGGTGAAAGGCGCAATTAATTGGTAAATGGTGCCGCCGGTATGGTGCATAGTGTGTGCCGCATCTTCTACTGGATCTACTTCCTTCACAATTTCTGGTGTTGCTACTTCCTCAAAATCTTTGATAAACTGCTCTTTGTTTCTCATATTTCTTTCCTCCTAATTTTTCGTATAGAAAAAGATCAGCCCTTCGACTGATCTTGATTCTCAAATATTGTGTTTTCTGTTTCTGATTGGCCATCGCCATAGTCTGGTGGATCATCGCTATGAATCAAATGATCCCCTTGGATCACAAATTGATGTCCAAGTACGGAAGCACCTGTCACTAGTACTGCCTGCACGATATGTTCTGCCGTGTAGCCACCTAATAAAACTGGCGTAAACATTAAACTAATTGCCAGCAATAAAAAAGGAATCCATTCGGTTCTTAGGATCCCTGCATGCTTAACAAAATACCCGATGATCCATAATGCAAGGATCATCACAAACCCTTCTTCGATGACAAACTGTGTAATGCTCATTTCCTTCCTCCAATCATGTTAAATAGCGTTTTAATCTGCTCTTTTATGGTTGCTAACTCTTTTCCGAATTCTGATTGCTTGTCTTGAATATCCTTAAGCGAACCATTTAAACCATCAATTGATTTGTTTAATGCTTTAAGTGTCTTTCTCATATCTGCGAAAGCACTATAATACTTGGTAAAACCAAAGATTATAGTGCCTGCTAAAGAAGCGATCGCGATCCATTCTGTTACTGTTAGTGCGTCCATCCTATCACCTACCTAGTTCAATTCTTCGATTGGGTTTTCTAGTTCGTGGTTCTCCTCTAATTCGTCGATCACATCATGGACCACTTCCTCAAATTCGCTGTCATCTTTTGCATCGACGACCATCATATTCACATCGTCCATCCGCAGCTGGTGCTCTTCTAACTCACTTACGGCCTCATGCCAGTACTCTCGGACATATTCCGTAAAGGCACCTTGTTTATGTGACTGTCTAAGCTCAGTTAAAAATCGTTCCGTATCTATTGCCATCAGATATCCTCCCCTAAGAATGTTGTGCCAACATTTAGCCATGCACCTACAAACTGAACTGCAGCGTAGGTAAAACTGGTTGTAGCTCCTCGATAACGAGCCATATAGATTTCGCCAGTTGGATCGATCTCCATGTTAAAAATTGCTGTCCCCGATCCGGCCACAACCCTGTTTACTGTCTTTTTTGGACGGTACCCGACGGGAAGCCTTGCCATGAGAATTTTCTCGGTTCCGGTAGTTGCAATCGCTTCTGTGTTCGCAATAGCCCCGCTTAATGCCACAATATTCCCTGTTCTTTCTACCTGACAATGCCAGATACCATTATCTGCACTGTAACTAATAAACCTCGGATCGAAAGTAGGACTTATTGCTGGCAATGAGTTATCTTTTTCCAATCGCTCAATGCGTGCTGTCGTGATGTCTGTGTTGGCTTCGTAGATATGCAGTTCTCTGATTCTTAGAACAGTTGCCGGCTCAAGCCAAATCGAGAATCCTGCAAAAGAGGTTAGTTTGATCGTTCCTTGGATCCATACAGGAGAATTGTTAGATAAGGTAAACTTCAAATTTTCTCCTGAGCCAGTCCCGACCTCAACCTCTTTTCCCCAAGATGCTGCATCTGTATTAACGAACATCGCTACATTGTAAGTTCTTCCTATCGCTAGGCTAAGTGGTGGAGTCGCCCAATAAACTCTTCCTTTGGTGGCAGTTGTATTATTCAAGACAACACCGTTTGCATCATATGTCATTGCAAAGTTTCCTTCGTTAAACGGACGTGGTTCTCGCTTTTGGAAATCTGGGTCAGGAAACTGATTTGTGAGACGAATCGTATTTTGTTCCAGCGTTTGGACTTTTTGTTGTGTTAAGGTGAGATCTTTTTGCATTGCTAGCTCGTCTGGATTTGGTACCCAATCACCCACAACATTCCCTTGTGCAATCATTGCTCTCCAAAGGATGAACTCGCAATCATCCTCCACACGATCCCGACTAAACACAAATTGCATAGCCGCTGTTCCGGCAACAGATACCCTCGGGGGGAAAACCACTCTTTTTCTTTCCCCAGGCGATACAATAATCACTCCGCCTAAATTATTCTGAACTCGAACATTTGTTGAGCCTGTATTTTCAATATAGATACTATGGATGTAGCTCACGTTTGGAGAAACCAACCGATTGGCCCGCACTATCCCCATGATGATATTGGTCCCGCCTGTAACAGTATGTTTTACCGCATTATTCGTTCTCCATTCTTCTACTGACTGATTTTCTTCGTACGTGATCACTGACCCAAGGTAGTTGATCATTTTAGGTGATTCAGAATCACTTAAATAATTCCGTCCACCGTATTCAAGGCTATTGGCTAATGATTCAATTTCATTCCTAACCGTTGTTAGCCGATTTTCTAACTGCGTGATCGTTGCTGCTAAGGATGTCAGGCTGTTGTTGATCGCTGTAAATTTAGCTTCCGCCTCTTCTTTATACCGATCGACTTCTGCCTCGATTTCATCAAGCATCGCCTTTACCGATGCACGCATCTCAGTCAAATCATCTTCGACCTGTTGCTTTGCATTCGCGAGTTTCTCGTAGATCTCGTGGAATCCCTCGTAATAAAACTGAGACACGCTTTCGGTCATGTCGTCGATTGGGCTTCGTTCGATGTGAAAAAGAAATCGACCAGCTGTATCTAGTTGCTGATCGTTTGGAGGCTTGATGTAAATGCTTCCGTCCACTCGTCCTTGGTGGCCAAGGATATTATTTTTAAGGATAATCGACACAAGTCCTTCTGCAGCATCCTCGATCACCGCATGATATACGTGCCGGAAACGTCCCATGTCGCTTGTCTCTGATCCACCTTCTAAGCAGATTGGAACGACGGTGCCGTTTGATAATGGCTGTGGTGCGCCATCTTTATCAAGCTTGAAATACATCTTTGCAGTCCCTCGATCATGGGAGAAAAATACAACCTTGGTACTGATTGGATCCACACGTTCTGCTTGGATTCTGATCAAGGATTCATTTTTCTTGAATAACGCATTATCTGTCTCAACTTTGATCGTTACAACTACACGTGCAATTTCGTTATTGCCCGAGTCGTATCCGACTAATTCAACTTTGTCATGTCGCTTGATACGATCCGGACCAACATAATAGGTAAAGAATCCGTTGTTAAAGGTGCCGCCCCAAGACACGTGATGATCGTTGATAAACAATCGACCTCTGACGATTGGATCTGTGTATTGACCGGTGAGCTCCACCTGACCAATCGAAAAGGTATCTGGAAACAAACGAGGAATAGTTGATTTTTCTGTCATGAGAATACTTGCCCCCCTAACGATCTTTGCTCCATTGTAGTTCCTGTGATCGACGCTGCGGTGTCTCGGAAAATAATAGCACCACGTGCCCCACATATAACCGTGTTGTTATTCCCCGCCACATCTCCAGACAGACGAGTCATTGCTGTAAATTCGGCACGTATCACCATACGTTGATGACTGGCCCACGAGGTGTAGACATTACCCGAGCAACCGCTAAAGTGAAACGTATTGTAAGAATCGTGTGCAAGTGTCGAAGCCGTTGCCCGACAATTATCAATAGCACCATAGCTCACTCGGTCAAATCGGATGAAGTAGCCCGGCGAGTTTGCGATATCCGTAGATTGAATACCTCTTACACGGCAATACGTACTGCAATCAATGAACTGGATCGATCGAATAAAGCAACTTAAGTTCCCGGTTAGTGCGCTGACAGATGAGTTATTCTCTGCTACGATTTCAATATTATCTGCCTTAAAACCTCGAACGGTAACATCTTCAAGATATGCTCCGCTTCCAATCCGTATATTAAAGCGCGTGGTCGATAGCAACGGTAAACTGTTGACGGCTGCTTGAACTGTTAAGAACGGCTTTCGCTCCGTTCCGTCGCCTGTTGTGTCGTTCCCATCTTTAGAGACGTAAATTACTTGGGTTCCGCCAGATCCACCGTAAAGCATCTGGATTACCTCAAGTAGCTGATCATAACCATCGCTTAAATCCTCGATTTTAGATACTAATTCTTGCCTTTCATGTGCTGACAATTCCTCTCCGGCGATTAATCGCTCTTGTAGTGTTAAAAATGTCTCCCCTCGCCAGTTGACACGTGCGTCGATCACCTCATTCGGTGAGTTGCCGCCTGATTTTAGCACGGTGTTACTAAATCTTGCTTCAAGGTATTTATCTTTTTGATCGAGGCGGTTTATCTCTCGCTCTGTTTGATCAACGTTATGGTTAAATGCTTTTTTCCATTCCAAGCCAATACGATTCGTTACTAATTTAAAAAATCCCACTAGATCAACCTCCTTTGTATTAATTTTGCAAGTATGCTAGTCATCGTCTTTTTTGTGTTAGATAGCACTACCTCAGGTGGCTTATTAGGCAATGCAGGATATTTTTTATACCCAACTACTTGGATATAGGTATTGATGTTGAGCGGTTCATAGACAAATGGCACAAAATCACCTTTATCTATCTCAATAGCCCACTTCAGATTTACAACACCTGATATAGATGGTTGGTCTTGTAATTCACGAATTAATCTTTCCCGCATATTTGCAGCAACCTGATAGCGCTCGTCTCTCACTGGCTGTTGAATTCTGATCCCCCATTTTGCCGATTCGGGCGACGTGTATGTGATAGGTGAAAAATATTCCCTGTCGTCATCATCTGTTCCGCCAACCCCTCTAATCTGCGTTCGTAAATTCAACGTGTCAATATCAAACCGCACATCGTCAGTGTTGTGCTTATAACGTATTTGCTGCTCTGTTTTTTGACCGTAATTCCCAGAAGGATAAAACGTGAGGTGTTTATTATCAGGGATTACAACTGCTCCAAAGTCTGACAACAATTTATTGATTAGACCTAGATAACTGTCATCTCCAAAGTTTTCCACGTCTCGACTACCTAAAACATTATTTGGATCTATTAAACTCCAAGTAAATCCGCGATTTCCCGCTGCAAAAACGTGAGTAAGTAGTTGTCGCATTGTACGGCGACCGGTCACTGTATTGTATTGATATCCCTCGGCAATCGAGTAGTAAACGTGTGTTGCAACTACTGACTTAAATAAAAAGGCTCCTTCTCCGCCATCTGTCAGTTGCTTTATAATAAATTCTTGACCTTGGTATATAATCGAACTTTCAAAAGTAACAAGATCATATGAAACTTTGTTTTGCTCATTAAGCCTTACTGTTAAAGAAAGTTCCCACGTTTCGCTTTCTTGCCAATTTTCGAAGAAAGAGCCCTTGTCATAATCGACAAGAAGCTCTTCTTCTGTTTGTTCATAATTTCGTATAATTAAATCTGCCATGGTTTCACCTACTTATACAAAAAGCGGAAATCCCACTCTGATCGCACGCGGCTTATATTCTGAAGTTCGATATCGTTTATGCCAGGTACTAACCTAATCAATGCATGATTCGTATCGATGCCTCGATTGACACCGTTTCTTTTCGGGTATACACCATCTAATTCAATCCAATCACCACGTCTTGTGCTAAATTCAGGATGATAGATAAACCGTTCACCTGTAGTACGGTTAAATATGTTTAGCTGACCATCGCTTTCACCTTCAACTTTGATTCGCAAATCATGCTCCCGAGGATCTACTGTGAAATCTCCCGCATTAAAAATTATAAATCTACTAGTATCGTGCGTATAGCTATAATCCTCAGATGCTAAACCTTGCGAAAATTGCCAAGTTGATTCTAATGAGAAATCGTCTAGACTTGTGCTAATCGACTCAGCATGCCCGCGATAGCAATAGAACAAAATCGTCCCATTAACGTATCGGCTTGTGACTTGTTCATAATCAATCGCGATTCTCACACGATATCTCTTGCCCGGCTCATTTGGATTAACTAAGTAAATGAGCTGCTTGTCAATTAGGAAACTTTGAAACTCTGAGACGAAGAGAGAAGCATCTTGATATGAGGAAACATTTATTAAAAAATCTGTACTTATAAAAAAGCCATTATACCTCTCGTTACTAATCTGACTTCCGTCCACTCCTTCAAATTGTATAAAAGTTTGTTCGAGATCCGGTGCTTCTCTCTTCAAACCAGAAAATTTTATTCTAGGGCAACACTCTTTCAATGAATATTGTGCACCGCCTTTTATGATTAAAACGTCTGATCCCACTAAATCCCCCCTAATCCTTTATTCGCAAATAAGCGTTCCAAAGTGATTGCGTTGTTTCTATCTGCTGCAGATGCTATGTCTTTTTCTGAAATAACAAGCTCTTTGCGAGCTATTACCTCAAGCAACTTAACAACTTTTTTTAGATCTGAAGTATTTTTCTCTGTACTAGTAGTAGATACCCTATCCGTGCGTGAACTTGTAGTCCAATCATTGATTCTGCTCAATGCAGTATCATCGAAACTTGTTCCATGTTCATACCGCGGCAAAGTCTCCATCATTTTTGAGATTGATGGCCATATTTTTGTCCCTCTAGGAAGATCATAAAGTGTCCAATCAGGAGGAGATATACCAAAATCCCCTTGAGGTGTAAGAAATGGTTCCGCTTTGCCTCCATCACCAAGCCAAACAGGCCCTCCTTGAAAATATGGATCGCCGGTAGCCTTTCCCGGAAGTGTCGGTCCGATAAAATCAGCTCTAACAGTACGGGTTGTAGTTGCAGGTATCTCAGCGAACCTCTGCCATGCGCTCAAAGCATTTCCGAAAGGTCCGCTTGCCTTATCTTCACCCTGAGCAACTTTAGTTGATGGATTAACATTGCGATTGTAGTTGTTTATTGACGAGGAAGCGCTACTTACTTTATTTAGCACATCGGAATTTTCGCCGAACAGCGTCTTTAGATGAGGCAAGACATTTCTGTTATATGTTTCAACTGAAATCGTACCATCGCGAACCTTAGATAAGATATCCTCGTTGTTTCCTAGCATTAACTTAACTTCTGTAGGCAGAGCATTCCATGCGTTAAAAGAAGCTTCCGAGGCAATCACTTTATCAAGCAAATCTTGATTGTTTGCTAGGATTTCCTTTATGCTACTCGGCATTTCATTCCATAGCCCCAAAGCTGTCTCTGATGTTGCAAGGACTGCCAAAAAGTCATAGTTGTCGCCCAAAAGTTCTTTTGTATCATCAGGAATTTCTTTCCATCTATTGTACGCTTCTTCCGATTCATTTAACTTGCTTAGAAGATTAAAATTCTCGGCTTTCAAATCTTTAATTTCTGGTTCAAATTCTTCCCACAAGCCTAGATCGAGCATTGTTTCCGCCATAACTTCTGGTGTGTTAGAATAAAGAAATGCTGTTTTAGCTTCAAGGGACATCCCCTCCCAATTACCAGCTGATTCTAAAGCTTCATACATCGTTATAGAAAACTCATCTTGAAGGATTGCTTCCTTATCTCCCCAAGCCATTCCATCCCACCACTCATTAGCAAGCGCCGCTTCACCAATAATTTTTTTAGCGTTGGAGTCTAGATCCGCCTCATGGATCAACAATTTCATGTCATTCCATGTTTGCGCGTCTTTTGTCGCCTCGATAATTACCTCATTGGCATTTGTCTTTACCTCACCGGTCTTTTCATCGAACACCAGGTTATTCCATGTTGCAGCGGCACTGCCCAGATGCTTACTTGCCTCATTTGCTGTCCAAGCTTGCTTTTCAGCGTTTTTTGTAGCATTAATAGCCAGTTGACGGCTCATGTTTTCCGCATTTTCGATAATCGATTTATTATTAGCAATCATCGCTTGACCAGCTTCACTAGTGGCATTTATTAATTGTCCATTTGCTAAAGAAACTTCATTGATCAGTTCTGGATACTTAGCAGTAATTGCAGCCATTTGAGCGTCAAAACCATCAACCGTAGTTTGGTTAATATCATCCCATGCACCTAAAAATTTCTGTGCAAACTCGCCTTCGAGGTTATATCCAAGCGCTTCGAGGTTCTTTTCCATATCTTTTCTTAACTCGGTTGAATTTTCTGCAGCAGCTCGACGCTGTTCCCCTAAAGCCTGTAGCCATGCTTTGGATTGTTCTTTTGTTGCGTTTTCTACATCAGCGTTCATTGCATCCAGAATTCTTGATTTCTCATCAGCCGATACATCAAGTGTTTCCACATACGCTCGGGTTGTGTCTCTAGCTAAATCTTGAATGATTTTACTTTCTGCAACACTTAGATCACGATCGTGTTTCGCTGCATTAGCTTTGATCTCGCTGATTCGTTGAGTATTTTCTTGTACCGTTACCAACGCATTTTCTGCTGCCTCGATCTCGCCTTCTAGCATACTTTTCATGGCTGCATCAAAAGCTTCCGGAAGCTCATCAAGCAGGCCTTTAAGCCCCTCAATTTTTCGTGATAAAGAATCTTCAATAGTACGTCCAATGGATTCAACGCTTTCAACCATTTTAACCGAGTCAGTTTCAAAGCCTTGCGCCATCATTCCAAATTGTCCAGCAGCTGCTTCAGTATCGTTTTTGACAGATGATAATGTCTCATGTGTAACGGCTCCCACATCTGTGCCCCATTCGCGTGTTCTGCGGGATGATTCGATAGCTTCCTTGCCCCAAGTTTGGTAAGCAATTGCTCCCAAACCTAACGCTGCCACTGTCAAACCTAGAGGAGAGGTTAACAAACCTAAGCCTTTTGCAAACAGTCCAGTTCCGCTTTTTGCGCCTAAAATAGAGGTAGTGAACCAATTTGATTTATCAGTTGCTCCAGCTACTTGAGTAGCATATTCGACAGTTTTGCTACCGGCATCTGCCGTCGCTTTAGCTTTATGCTTTAGCGTGCCAGATATTTCGCCAATTTTTTTCGCAAATGATGCTACCGATGAAATCCCTCCGCCGATAGTGCTTAAGAAGGACCCAGTAGCTGTTACAGCTGGTCCAATTGCGGCAGTGTATAAGAGAGTTTTAACAATTGTTTCTTGTGTTTCTGGGCTTAACTCCGAAAACTTTTTAGCCAAATCAGCAAGTTTTTCAATTAATGGTTGAGAAGCAGCAATCGCATTCTCAAACGCATCCAAGAATGGTCCACCCATGTCAATCGCCACATCCCGTACTTGGTTTTTAACTACACCTAATTTATGTGCGACCGTCTCTTGTCTAATCGCATACTCATCCGCCAAAGCGGTTCCTTCATCATACGCTTGATTTCCCAATCGAATAGAATCAGAAAATAGATCCGATGCATTCGCCCCACGTAACAAAGCGTCACGTAAACGAACTTCACTGATTCCCATGTCATCAAGGACCTTTATTGTCGAGCTTCCTTGTTCCTCAGCTTTTGATAACCCGACAACAAATTCCATGATAGCCTCAGCTGGGTTTTCTTTAAATAGATTGGCAAACTGTTCGCTTGTCATACCCGCAACATCCGCAAATTCTTCTAAACTTGTCTTCGAATTATCAGCCTCTTTATACATTTTTCTGAGCTCAGCTGACGTGAAGCCCATTTTTCCAGAAACATCCGTTAACTCCTTGCCTCCGTTACGAACAGCTAACGTTAATTGTTCCCAAGAAACTCCTTGATCTTCTGCATGAGCTTTTAACTCATCGAATGCACCGATACCCGTTTCAGTGGCTAACTGCATCTCAATCATTACTTTAGAAAAAGCAGTACCACCCGCTTGAGCCTCAATACCAACTGACGAAAGAGCTGCTGCAAAACCTAATATTTCACCTTCAGTCATTCCTACTTGAGTCCCAGCTGCAGCTAGATTCATTGCCATGTTACCTATCTCGGCTTCGGTTGCAGCAAAGTTATTTCCGAGCTCAACCAATGATGACCCGAGATTTCTAAACTCGGTTTGTGGCATACCAGTAATATTTGCTAAACGCGCTAAGGCAAACGAAGCATCTTCCGCACTAAAAACTGTAGTCTCTCCCAACATGATCATCGTTTCAGTAAAATCAACTACATTTTGTGTTTCAATGCCTAACTGACCAGCTGCTTCAGCAACACCGGCTATTTTGGAATGACTTGAGTGGTATGTACTTGTTAATCCGCGCAGTCCAGATTCTAACTCATCGTAGGAATAAATAACTTTTCCGTTTGAATCAACCACTTCATCATTAGTTTTCATGACACTAGCAAAATCTGTTTCCCAGTCCATAGCAGCTTTAGTGACTAAACCAGCCCCTGCCATAATTGGTGCTGTAACCCCCATTGAATACTTCTTGCCAAAGGAAGACATGCCATCACCAACGGAGCTTACCTTGCCACCAAACTTTTCCATGGCTTCGCCACTTTTTGTCCAATTTGATTCGCCAATAGCAATCTGCTTGCCTAACTCGTTATGTTGGTTAGTTAACCTTTCAATTTCTGCTACGGTCTTGTTAACAGCTGCCTCAGCACTTAAAAGCTGTGTCTTTTGATCAGAAGTTGCGTTATTGACATCACCAATACTTTCAGTCAAACCATCGTATTTTTCACGTTGTTTAGCTAGTTGAGCCGTGTAATTTTCAATGGCTTTACCCGTTAAATTGTATTGTGCCTTTTGATTAGTTACTTTTGTTGCGTTATTGTCCCAAGCTGTACCTTGTGACTTCAGCGCCGTTTCTTGAGCCTTCATCACACTGTTGATCGATCGCATTTGAGTCTCTAGAACTCTTGACGACTGCTGAAAAGGATCAATATTAAGGCTTGCTGTAGTAACTAAGTTTCCTAGATTTGTTGACAAGGTTTCGCCTCCTCCCTACATAAGCATCGCTAGAAAGTCTTCTGTTAATTCCGATTCTTGCTTTTGCTCCTGGAACATCTCGTTAAATATCTCAAGGTCTTCTAAAGTCATATTTAGTATTTCAGGTAGTTTATAACCACTTCTCATTAAAGACTGGATAATATTTTTCAGTGATTCAAAGGCTTCATTTACGCTGACTGCTTTTTTTCGCCGTCGTCCTCAGCTTCTTCCTCGTCTGATTTTTCCTCTTTTTTCAGTTCCCCACCAAGAGCCAAAACAAGAGTTTTATCAATCATTATTTTGTCTTTAATTTCCAAGCCATCCATTAATTGTTCTGGTGAGAATTGGTTGCCAAAAATTTTAGATATCGTTTCAGCGAGGTGCTGCTGAACACTTTCGAATGCCTCGGGATCGTTGAATTTTTCTTGATCACTGTAATGGTTATCCCTAATGATCTGGTGCTGCATCGCATAAATACTTTCTTTTAAAGTAAAACGAGATTTTGTATATGTTCTTTGTTCGCCATTAATCAATAAATTAATTTCAATCACTTTTGCTCCTCCTTTAAAAAAAAGAGAGGGAAGATCCCTCTCTACGCTGTTGGAATAGTAATTCCACGAAAGACTTTTTGTCTGAACTTCGCAAGATCAAAATCTGGACTGTCAGCACGTGCAATAATATGAGTAATACCATCGTTACGCGGTTCGAAGTTACCAACAACAGAATCGGGCTGTCCAGTTGGTGTCTCAGCCCGAGTATTAAGATCAACTCCGCCAGGCATGAACTTGCCCTTAACTAATCCAAACCAGACAAACTGCCCAGTATTCAAACGTGAGCGGAAAATGTGAGCAGTGTATGGGATATTCATATCAGCTGTGTACACTTCCATACCGTCTTCTAACTCAATTCCATGTAATACAGCTTTATGTTCTGATTTAATATCTGCATTCCCGATAGTTAACGCTAATCCAGAAATACCACCATCTAAAATTGCCCATAATGCGTCATCTGCTTGAAATGTTCCGGTGTTAAACGTTAACGCCAACTGTGCTGAGGTTAACCCGGGGATTCTCATTGGTTGACCAGTAACTCGATCTGATTCATCCAGTTTTGCTACTTCCCAATTATCTAAACCAATTTTTACAGTGTTTGTTGTCTCTGCCATTTAATTATTCCTCCTTGTTTTTCCAATCAAAAAACCGATACTTTCTGTTGTTCATCAACAGATCAATATCGGTATCTTTGTATCTAGGATTTTCATTTGCTGTGTAATGCGTAAAATCATTGCTTTTCAGCACATGATCAATACATTCTTTGATTTGATATGATTCAGTGTCCGTATGACACCAGAATGAGATTAAAACTCTTTGCTCCTCCGAGTGCGCTGTATCATCAAAATATGATCCATCGCTCTCAAATATTGGACTAATACGAATAAAGGGTGCATGCTCCTTCTTGCAATAAAGCGGTGGTATCTCGTGTTTCCAGATTCCGTTTTCCCACTCTTCAAAAGGATCTATACGCATTTGTTCCATCAGCTGAGCCAGATCATCTGATTGGCTTAACAATTGATAAACTCTCGTTTCAATATTCATAATTTAAGCCCCTCGATGATTTTATCTGCGTATATCTGCTGTGCTATCGGTCGAGCCTCCGATACGGTTTTCTCTTTAAAGTTCTGCGGACGTTGATATATTGTGCCTGTATCGGGATATTTAACCCGCCAACCAGCTGTCCTACCAAATCCGATATCTTTTTCGATTTGCCCTTGTGGACCACCTTTAAAACCACTTACCGCAACATCGCTTTGCATCTGTCCTCCATCTACTGGTGTATTCCCCTTCAAGATTTCAGCCGTTTTATCTGCAACTTCGGAGACCGCTTCTCGAGCGACCCTCTTATTTTGCGCTTGGAGCTTATGAATATTAGACAAAACCTCATCTAATCCTTCTGGCATTATTTAACCACCTCCACCGTAATCATCAGCATGTCTTTCGATTGCCAATCCTCTTCGATATCGATGATTCGATACACGCGACCACGCCAGTTGATATACTTTTCCTCTTCGATGTCTTTGCGAAATCGAATATAAAAGGTTCGCTTGTTGCGTCTTTTTTTCAGTTCTTCAATCTTATCTGTTGAGCGATCGCGAAACTCTTTTGTCGTTGCTTTTGCTACTTCCGCCCAACAAAAAAAGCGCTCTTTCTCTTTTTTGATAAGATCGCCATTTTGATTCTTTTCATTCTTGTACTCAATGAAAAAGATACGTTCATTTAGGTTTCGAGTGAACAATCATGCTCCCTCCCTTAACACGCAACTGGTGAATAATATTTTCAACACCATTTGCGAGGTGTCGAAAGGTGTCTGCTGACACCCCTCGATGCTCGTATTCCTCTTTAGTTTGTTTTTTTACTGCCAAGTGAAAGCGTGGGTCATCCCAAAAGTCATTCATGGTCAGTCGCAAGCTGATCGCTTCCATAATTTGCAACGCCGCTGCATCTAAAAATTCCGCTATCAGATCATCTTCATAATCATGGTCAACCTTGAGATAATTTTTTATTTTCTCAAGCTCTTCGCTTGTCAAGAACGAAGAGTAGCTATTGCTATTCTTCATTCTTCTTTTTACTTTTCTTCGGCGCTGCTTTCTTAGTCTTCTTTTTTAGTTCAGGCGCTGACAGATTTTCGTCAGAATCCTTTACGTTTTGTTGGTCATTTTGTGAGAGCTCTTCTTCTCCGAGAATTTGAGACGTTTTTTCTTGACTCTCCTTTACCTCACCTTCGTTTACTTTCTCACTACCTTCCGGAATGCCACCCTCGTTATTGACAGCTGGTTTGACCTCTTCTGCAACATCCTCAACAATTTCAATATGTTCTGGATATTTTCGGAATCGTTGACTGTAGTTTTTCTTTTTCGCTACTTTGTCATCAATCTTGTATACCGTCCAAGAAGGAGCATATGTTTTGACTGCTCCTTCGATGTCTAGTTTGATTGTATTGCGCACGCGAATCTTCATTATTCTTCCCCTCCAGTAATTTCTGGCGTTTCATAAGTTAAGAAGTAACCAGCTTTTTCATCAGCGATTTGAATATCAAAACGTAAGACCGCTTGTAGGTATTGACCATAAAGGTCGTGTGCAACCCAACGCACACTTAGCTGTTTCCGATCTGCAAACAAAATACCTCGCTTGACATCTCCTAAGAATGCATTCGCTTCCCCCGCTTCTCCTAATAAATCATCACCGATAACAAAAATTGGATAGCCACCAAAAGATTTGCCTGAAGGAGAAATAATACTATCTTGCAACATGTATCTCCCATTGCCATCTTTGACCGTATCTAAAAAGTTGTAAAACGACTGAGAAGCAACAATGGTTTTAACATAAGCTGGATCTAAATCAACATTGTAAATTGTTTTAATGTCATCCAATCCATGGACAGTTTTCTTTGGAAATTTTTTAAGCGTCTCACTCATCGCGTAATTGGTAGTATTCAATGAGATTTCTGCGTTATTTTCAGCAACTAGATTGACCAAATCAATATCTGCATCATCGATTGACTCTTGAGATAATGGAATGGCTCCACGATAAGTCACGATATCCCATTCAACACTGCCAAATTCTGGTTTTGCTAACGCAGGATTTTTCTCTAGCTCAGCGACAGAATACATGCGAGTTGTAGCACGTTTCAAGATTGGATATTTTCCAGAGCCTTTTTTAGCTTTATGAATACGAGCTAGAAGCTTTAAATTAACGACCGTATTGATTTCTCGTACAGGAGTGTATGAAATTTCTTCCGAGGTCACATTTTTTGTATCATCTTTAATGATTCCGTCAGTGGTTGGGTCGATCGCACGCCAAAACTTCTCAGGTACTAGTGCTTCATCTTTTCCAACCATTGTCAGACCTTCTGTTTCTGCACCTTTCGATCGGATAAAACTATTCAATGCATCTCGGTATTCTTGGTCTTGCGAAGTTTCGCGATTACGTCCTTCAACGGGTTTAGTGTTACCATCTTTTTGTTCTTCATAAAGTGCCAAAGTCTCTCGCAACTCAGCAAGTTCAGCTTGCACAGCATCGCGCTCTGCTTTTTTGGCTTTTGCCTCCTTAACATTTTCTTCTCCCGCATCACCTTGTAATAGTGATCGAATTTCAGACGCTAACTGGTTTTCTGTCGCCTCGTTGGCAGTAATCTTTTCGCGCAATTCTTTGATTTTTTCTTCAAACATTTGTTATCCTCCTATTTTTTGGTATAAAAAATAGCCATCTCAAAGTTGAGTGACTAGAATTTATAAATTTTTTAGTATTTCTTCTTTTTCTAAATCGATCAACATACGGTCCGCCTCCTGTTTTTGCGGATGATTTCGCAGTTCATCAACGATCTGCTTGCTTCTTTCCCCTACCACTGCCTCAGTGTCTGGATAGGCTGGCGTAGTGACCACCGATACATCGTAGAGACGATCGATTTTATTGATCAACCGCTCATATATACCTGTTTCTTTGTTTTCACGCCATTCTTCAGCTTCTTCCTCATCAGGAATAGTAAAGCCAAAAGAGCATTGATTGATCACACCAGCGCGGATATTCTCGATCAAGTCTTTCGATAAAGTCGTATTAGTGGGTTTGATTCGGAATTTCAAACCGATATTATCGACTTCTAAGTCGAGGTTTGCCCCTGTACGTCCTAAGATTTGTGACTGGTTATGATTAAATAATGCAACGACATTGCTTATATCAGCTTCATCTAAACATCCTCGCTCTAACTTTTCACGGAAAGGATAGTACCAACCTAAAGTATCGGACCATCGATCGAATTTTAATGCATAACCTTCGATTACTTCGACTTCATTCTCCAATTTTCTCAATTCCAGTTTCGTTGTCCGCTGGCGGATCTCCGTTTTGTTCGTCATATTCTTCCCCCTTTCGTTTTCGTCTGTTTTGCAGATCTATTTGATACTTCTCAGCTAAATCAGACCAAACATAATTTAAGCTAAATTTGCGACGCTGCATATCAGGGTCCCTACTTGCAGATATTCCCATTAAATTAAGCGCCTGATCACCAGTGACTAAGCCGCCATTATATAAACGCATCACATCCTCCGGCATCAGTCCTGTAACGGATCTTGTATCGAAACTAAGAACAAATTTTTTGCGTTCCGATTGTTCCAAAAGCTTCAACTGAAACTCCGAAGTAATCGCATTAAAGTAATAAGGCAGATCATTCAATATATAATCGTCATTTAGTTGCTTGACGGACTGGTTTGGATTTGTTATCGCTAGCTTGTGTGCTGGAACCCTCAGACATTTAGCAATCTGAGCGGTTGAATAGTTATTAGAATTGATCAAAGATAAAACATTGGTATCAATTTCAAGTGGTGTATAGTCCATAGTTGAATCCATGACTATTGGACTTCCGCCTGTGGCTCCTTCTCGTGATACTTCAAATTCCTTACGAACGGCTTTTCTGGATTCGCCAGACAATTTTGCACCTTGCATTTTTAGAATTCCACTTGAAAATCCATCTCGGAAAAATTTTAATAATGTTGAAATTCCTGATTCTTGCAAGCTGATTTCATTTCTGAGCGAAAGCAAGGGCGACCGACCATATACTGTATCACTACTAAAAAACTTCCAATGGATGACATCTTCTGGGTCACAATGTATCTCTCGATTACCTTCTAACGGATAGAAAACATAGGATCGAGAAGTATAATCATCGCCAGATTCAATAGAAACTGCTGATGGCGGATAAAATTCAAACTCAAGAGCCCTTTTACTTACTGGATCACGAAGAATTCTTGAATAGGCGTTTCCACACAAAATTGCATTTACCGCCATCGCAAACTTCCATGCATGAGAAGTCGCTTCTTTAGTCGATTTCACATTAAGCAAGTAATTTAAGTCCTCATCTTGATTAATTCCGCCGTCTAGATCTTGTTTTATAAGCGGAAATCGGGCGATATCTCCAGCTACAATCGTAACTGCGGTCAAAATATCAGAATTTCTTAAAGCGCGTATACCTGTGTAGGATTGCGAAGTTGATGGGTCATCATAAATGAGCGCATTAATTTGCTCCTCATTTGATCCTAGCGGTTTAAAAAAGGTCACGTCATCACCTCCTTTCTGATAAATTTGATTAGCCTAATTCTTTATTAATAGCTATGCCAGTTGCAAGAAACACACTCCCCAATACCATCCATCCAATAATAGGATCGAGTAAAAATGCCCCATATACAAAAGAACTGGCTGCAAGAAACAAACAAATCGTATGAATGTTTTTGAATAATATTTTCATTAATTTTGTCATACTCTACCTCCTAGAATCCAAAATCCCCATCGAGTATTTTTTCATCAGTCCAATAACCATCTGCTTGAAATTCTGTGTAACAGACTGCATATGCGTCTAACAAAGCATCGATTGGATCAATCTTGTTACTATTTTTATTTTTATCTATGCGCATACCGTTATTGTCTGTCTTTGTGATTGCATTATTAATAGCTGCAGTCAGCAAACGATTTCCGCTATGCCTGACTTTCTTGTCAATTACATCATCTCTAAACTGCTTTGTCGGCATGTTTAGAGTTAAGGTACCTTGACGAATTTCAACTTGTAGCCATTCTGGATGATATTTTTCAATAGACGTCAAAATATGCCCATACTGATGAGGATCGTAAGCAATGCATTGTACATCTAGATCATTTTCAAGAATTAAGCTCTCTAACCACTCGTAAGCTTCATCATAATCAATCACACCGCTTTCTAGATCCGTAATTTTACATTCTCCCTTTTCTTGCAGATCCGTATAATTTATACCGTCACGTTTCTCTTTTGTTGCTAGTCCATACTTGGTTGCAACAAAAGAAAAGCTATCTACAAAAAAATAGTCTTCCATTTTTATAGCCCAAGAAATACTAAACAAGTCGCTTGAACGGCCGACATCTACACCGATCCACGCTTTGCGACCGCCAATATCAGGCTTTTCGACCTGTGCTTTTTTCCAATGCTCTGCCGATAAATACGACTCTTCGCTTGACTGCATCCACATGTTAAAATTTTTGACTAATACCCTTACTGTGTTACCAGTCTCTTTAGCAGTTTTCCATCGCTTTTTAAGATAGTTCATCATTTTTTCTTTCAAAGCATCAACCACTAGAATTGGATTACTTTTAATGTACATTTCAGGATTTTCTATTTCATCAAGTGATTCCTGCTCAGCAATATAAGCGAATTGTTCTTCATCATCAAGCTCGCCTTCTAGTATGCTTGTCATTCGTGGGTATTCCACGGTGTACATCGGCACATTTAAATCAAAGTTTGCTGTTGAAATGATCAGTGTCAACGGATTATCTAATTGCCCCTGTCCGGATTCGATAAGCTCCATCATCTCGTTCGTTTTACTCGCGCCATATTCATCAAAAACACCGACATATGGCTCAAATCCATCAATTGCTCCAGTTTCTTTGGATAAGTAGGTAATATATGACTCATCTCCTAGATTCTTCAGCTCATCTCGCACACGCTTTGTAGCCTTTTTGATTTCAGCAAACTTAGCACGTAATGCATCCAGCTGCTTCCTAGCCATCTCAAACGCAATTTTGGCTTGATCTTTTGCGTTCGCAGTACAAAAGATTTGCCGAGACATCGCCGGGTTTTTCCCAAAAAGAAACTCATATAGAACAATCCCAGCAATCAAAATTGTTTTCCCATTTTTCCTGGCAACACTGATAAAAGCACGTTTAAAGCGGCGTAGCGCATTATCCTTCTTATGTCTCCAACCATATATATTGCCGATAATAAAACGTTGGAAATTTGCTAATGGATAGGTTTTGCCAGTTTTCACATCTGGAAGCATTTCAAGAAAATCGATTGCTTTTTTTGCTTCTTCCGGCTCAAATACAAACTTCCAGCTCATTTTCGGAATCTTTAACAGATCTCTAAGGTGCCGCATACAAGCATCATAGACCTTTTTACATGATTCAATCTTTCGTTCGATTATGAGAACAGCATACGCATACGTATCATCTTTGTATTGATTAGGTATCTGATTATAGTCAAGCACGCATATCCCCTCTCTTTTTATCCGAACTGATCAAATATACTTTTTGGCTTTTCGCCTTCCTTAGGCAAGAAAATCCTCATTCGTGAATCAACTGTCAACCCAAGGTTGGCGGCGCAACTTTTGATTTGAGAACTAGCCTCAGCCATAATCGATATTGCTGGGTTCTTTTTTGTCTTGATTGGAATCTCGATTATATTTACAACTTCGTTCCCATCTTCATCAACGCTTGTTTCTTGTATTTGCCCGATCGCGTAAATCCCATTCTTCTGAACTTCTGATTCGGCTTCCCTGTATAATTCGTACCAAGTACAATACAATTCTAGAATCGCTCTATCTAGGTTTCTAATTGGCATTTCGTCCAATTCTTGTGATACCCTTTGATACTCATATCGAGCAATTCTCCCTAAATGCTTTGGCGGTGTGTTCTGTAATTTTTTGAAAGGATCGGATGCTGATTTCTCCGCATTTGTTCTGATTTCTTTCTGATCATTAGTCAAATGAGACTTGTTATTTTTCAAAGGCTTTATTTTCCTTCCGGCCATCACGATCACCTCCAAAAAAATATTTCAAAAACGGAAAATTGGTCACGGAAGAGGGCAGCGTTGTTCAGCCTCCCACAGACCCCACCCCGTACAAAAAAAGTGGGGGTACATCCCCCACTTTAAGTCTCTATTTATAATTTTTACCCACCGAAACTAGATGGAAATGTTTTAATTTATCATTTCTTTTTTTGTTTTTATAGTATGACAACTATCGCATAATGGTTGGATGTTATCTTTGTCTAGTCGTCTCTCCCAATCCGCACGAACTGGAACTATATGGTCAGCAACTGTTGCATCTCCACCACACATGCAGCACACGTAATAGTATTCGTTGAGCACTTGTTTACTCAGAGTGCGCCAAGGTTTTGAATTGTAGAACTGCATGAGTTCTTTTTGATACCTCCACCTATCTTGATTGTATGAACGAAATTCCTCAGTTCTACTATCATGATCAACAAAAACTCTTCTTCCATTTACAAAAGACAACTTTTTAGGTTTGCTCATTTTCTTTTGCTTTCTCAGCGTAAGTGCTGACCATAGCCTTAGCGATTGTAAACTTACCGTTTAGGCCCAATTTGTTAATATCTATCCCGAATTTTTCTCGAAGCATCAATGCATTGTGATCAGCTTTCAAAGCTTTATCAATTAAATAGTATGATAGAGCGCAAGTTTCCTCTACAGTTACTCCGTACATGATTACAACAGAATTAAACAAATCTGCTATTTTATCCATATCTTTTTCACTTCTTAATTCATCAAGTTTTTCTATAAACTTTTCTTTTTCATCCATGAATTTCCCTCCAATAGATAAATCCATAATTCGTGTAATCGATGGCAGGCTGCTATCCAACCATAACAACCCCATATATAACGATAGTTGGTCGTATGCCATCAACGTTTCCGCATTGATGGCGATTCCCCTCTCAACAGGAGGCACTCGAAGAAAAAGTAGAATGTGTGAGTAATCTAATCCACTACTCTCCATTTAAGAGGAGTTTTCCCTCTCATATATATGGCGCATACGGGTTACAAAATTCATAGATTTTATTTATAGCTCTTCCCAATCATCAAAAAATAAAGAGGTCTGGCACGGATTCTCAAAATAGAATTCTATTTTATTTCTGATTCTTTGAGCCATTGATTTTATTGTGCCGATTTCTATGTTCATTTTTTCTGCGCATTCTTCTTCAGTTAAGATGGCTTCATTCTTTAATAAGAAATATTCTTTTTCTCTCGGAGATAATACTGACATGATTTCTTTTATCTGGATCAACCGTTCCTGCTTCTCCCAGTTCTTTTCCTCTTTATTCAAACTAGCCAGAAAGTCTAGTTCTCTGGATGATTTCACTCCATGGTGTTTGACTGCTCCATCTATATCTCCCCATAGCTGGGTTCGTTTGTTCTTGTTTTGTTTAGTAATTTCTTGCAGTGACTGGGGTTTCTCATGACCATTTTTAAGCCACCACAAGGCGTACTGCGTGCTTGATAGCATTTCATTGAGTATTGTCAGATCTTGTTTGTCCTGCACTGCCCGCATATCAACAACCGTATCTTGGTTCTGAGCCTCAAGAGCCACTGTCTTTTTTCTCTGGATCATTTTAATCTGTTTTCTGATAGCCTTGATGTCATTTTTATAGGCATCGATCATGTAAGACACTTAAAAACCTCCTCGCTTAAAACAAAAAAACGGACACAAACCAGCAGGCATCGCCTGTTAGCTTGTGTCCGCCAGTTGTCTGGTAGGACTAACTAAAATAATTCTTCCGTATTTTCTTTCACGCGTTTAACTTTTCCATCTTTGCAGATAATCTGGATTTCTCCATATTCAGGGAGTTCTATCATTTTCACTTTGCCATCTGATGCGATTGCTACAAAATGAGAAGAGATAATCTTCTCATTTGATAAATCTATGTCATTGATTTCCTTACTTTTCATCTTCATCCTCCTGCATCGCTTTCTTGCAAATTATCACTGCACTCATAATGATAATGATGCAAAACACAAAACCTATAATTGATAATGTTTCCAAGTACACACCTCTTCTTTTAGAATAGCCCTCTGTTTGGTTATTTCTTTCTCTGTCGGTCTAAAAACCACATAACACGTTGCATAATCTCGATAATTAATGACTCATACGTAAATCTGACTTGCTTGTTCTTATCGTAGTATCTAATTGATGGTCCAAGTACCGCCAGAACCGATAGTAAAATGATAATATGCCTAAGCATTTCAATTCCTCCAACCATTTATATACTTTCCTCGGTTACTGCTGATTTTAACCGATGCAACTTACCAATAGCTTTGTCAATTAAATTCTGATCAAGTTCTTTCTTGCTTGCTCTTGCGTCCTTACTCATTGATTCATTACCTCCCCAGTGGTTCGATCACTAGATAATACTTTCTATTTAGGATCATCATTAGTCACATAAATAAATGTAATCACATTGGTTCCTTCACCCCATGCGTGGCTTGTTACATAATGATTCGTCATTGATACAACTCCGATCCTCTTGCTTTTTTACCTTCTCATCTTCAGATTGGTTGACCAAGTACCTATCTCCATATTGGTTTCTAATTACTGTTAAATCAGGATTCGTAGAAAAATCTAGGCCACATTTAAGTTCTTCAGTCGCTTCCACGATTTTATTAAATTCCTGCTCCCATCCCTCATATCCCTTCGAAGAAAAGTTAGCAGTTACATTACCACCTTCAACGAATTGCTTAGTGAAGTTTTCATACACTACATCTACGATTTTGTAATAAAGCAATGCTGACTTAAGACCTAATCCATCCGCTGCCAATTTATCAACCAATAGTTTTTTACCACCAATACCATCAGCATTAGAGGTTGTTACTACTGCTTCAGGATATAGTTCCTTGATTCTAGTCATCAAAGATTTATTTCTTTGACCAACAATAATAGTGTAACTTCCGTCTTCAACGTATTCCTTTAGTGTGTTATAAGCTGTCAAATTCATCATCCCACTTTCTTTTCTTTGGTTGCCCACGATAGTTCATTCTATCGTGTCGCTTGTTGTGACAGTCCTTGCATAACGTCGTTAATGTACTGAGACCTTCCTGATAGAAATTGATCGCTCTACCTCTTGTAAAGTCCCTTTTCCTTCAATCCAACTCGCAGAAATACCGTTACTATTTATAACAACATTCGCAACTATCCCTCTATCCTTGGCATAGTTATACTGATCATTGAATGCATAAAGGGCTTTTTTAAACGATGAGAAGAGCATTGGATAAACCCCATCATCATCGGGTAAACATGTAAACTCCCAAACTTTTTGCATACGAATCCACCTTCCTCCTGTTCCGTTATCGCTGACGATTGCGGAATTAATTGTGTTGCCACATCCTCTATTTACCATAGTTAAATTTTTAATGGTCTACTTTTAACATTGAATGATATACTTAAAAAAAGGAGTGATTGAAATGTGGCTTTTCAGTTTAGTTTGGTACATTTTCATTGGTTTTTGTTTATATTGGGTCATTAGACTTGCTGTAAAACACGGTATTAATGATTCAAAAAATTAAATTCTAATTTTTTACTACTCTTCCCTTAGAGTAGTTTTTTTATTTCGTCGGATTACCAACTAAACCCATCGCCAGAACTTTATGAAATATGTCCTCAACTAATGTAGCTGGTATATTTGATCGCTCGTTGTAGTCTCTACTAAAGCCAGAATTCCACTCAACTTCATTTGGGATAATATCTTTTTTTAGGTCTAAATCTATATTGCTCTTGAATTTAGTAGGTTTCTTAATTGGATAATCATAATTGTTGTAAAAAGTAAGATTCTCATAGGGAATCTCAAAGCCTAGAATCTTCTCAATATATTCCCACAAACGGCCATGAGCCGGATTCTCTATGATGTAAACGTTTGGTTGATATCGTTTGATGATTTCAATCGTGTTAAATGCACAAAGCTCGCCATTTATTCGCGTCATTAGTGACTTTTCTGGCTTGAATTGATACCGATCGTAGTCACTCCTGTATCTGATAGTAAAGCGAGATAAAGGTACTTGCGGCTCAAAGAGTCCATCTCCCTTTTCTTGTTTCCAACAGGCATTCCCATTATCCATAGCACTTGCCACAGACCAGGATTCACACGGCGGACTTGCAATGATAAGATCTGGATTTGGCAAGCTATCTAAGTGATCGAATAAAGTATTATCTCCAAACAACCTAGAATAATCTGCTAAGTTCAGATTGATAAAATGATTACTCTTGTTCTTGCGGTCAATTCCAATCGAATAAATCTCAATATCTTCAAACTTTTTTGCAGCTTTTGAATAACAACCATTTCCGCTGTCGAATAGCGCCCAAACGATCATTAGTGCCCTCCTTTCAGTTTGCTATTTTGGTGGATAGCTGACTTACTTCATAAATACTAGCCAATGTGTTTTACTCCTTTTATTACCAAACAACGGTTGCTCACCGATCGCTGCCAATACCTCTTGTAAAGAAATTTGATCTTCATTCCATTTGAATATCAAGCTACCATTAGTTTTTAGAACTCTCATACATTCTGCGAACCCTTGGCGGATATCTTCTGGCCAAAGTTCGTCTAACTTACCGTACTTTTTCGCTAGCCAAGAATTGTCACCTGCATGGATCAAGTGTGGTGGATCAAAGACAACCATATCGAAAGTGTCAGATTCAAAAGGCAATTCTCGGAAGTCTCCGACTATATCTGGATCAACATCAATCACATGTCCAGTTTCAAGTTCCTCATAATGCTGTCGAATATCCATAAAAGTTACATTGGGATTCTGCTTATCAAACCAGAACATACGACTACCGCAGCATGCGTCTAGAATTCTTGCCATTAATTCACCTTCTTCAAAGCTGCAGCTGAGATATATTCCTCACTAATGCTTGCAATATGCTCGCAAAGCTCTTGGGGAATTCTCGAACGGTCAACGTTGCCCTTTATCCCTTGTGTACCTGTCTGCGATCCACGAGGTGCAGAAACGTGACAAGGTGCTCCATTCTTGCACATCGGTTTAAATTTCGGCTCTGGATGATTTGTCCATATATCCGTTGGCTTCATGCGTGTATCGCCGTACTGACAATAAGTTACTGTATATCGTGGTAAGTCTTTCATAAATCGCATCTTCCGCATCCCACCTCTGGGATTCTCGATAAAGAAGAGTTTAGGATTCAAATCTCGAATCAATTTCAGCATATGTTGATTTGTTAGATCACAAAATGATGCATACTCTGATTTCGCGGCTAGATTTCCATCTGGTTCTTTCGTTCGATGATGACTGATTGCAGCGATACTGTATGATGTGCAATCTGGACTGGCCCATATCACATCTGGTTGTCCGAATCTAAGCAAGATATCTTGTGCAGTGATTTTTGAAATATCGGCATACCAGTCAATATTTTCATGCTTTCTATCCCATTCGATAGAAAATACTTCATGCCCTGCTTTTTCAAAAGCCTTTCCGATCGATCTGGTACCGGCAAATAATTCTAATACTTTCAAAGTCTTACCTCCTTCAGGTGGTTGATTTCATTAATTTTAATAATTTAATAGGCATGAAACGGAAAAAGGTATTAACGTCATTTATGGTATAATTATTAATAAAAGGAGATGATTATCTTGAGAAAGCTAATAACATTAACCCTATTCCCATCCAACATAGATGGATCTGAATATTATCTCGAAGAATTTAAGGAAAAACTACAAAATGACTTTGAGATTGTTCCTTTCTTTACCCCGAATGTTTCTTGTAATGTTCTTGCTAGGTCGTGTACTATGCGCATAGCAACCCATTCAATTGACAATTTACTTTTGATTGACGACCGCATATTCGAAAACCTTGAGTATGACAAAGTAAAAGGAGCAATTGATCAATTTATAGATTCTAATTCAGAAGACAATTAATTTTGTCTTCTTTTTAGTAATTTTGGTGTATTTAAACCAAAATGTAGTGATTTTAAAAAGTAATATTCTATAAAGATAATTAGGTTTTTTTAAAGATTATAAAATTGTATGGTTTTTTAATAATTGGCAGTGTGGAATACTGACTCTTTAGTTGTTATAATTCAGTTATCCGTAATAAAGATAAGGAGACTACACTATGCCAAACTCAAACCCATCACACTTTAATCTAATTGTTTCCGCTGATCCTTCAGCTTGGGAAGATAACGTCGCTACATTCTCTAGAGATAGATTTTTAGAGTTTACTTATGGTAATAAATTTGAAAAAAGAAATAGCCATGAACATTCCGAGTATTTGAAAGAAATAAAAGAATATCCTTGTCTTTTTTTATATGAAGAGCAATCAGTTAGAAGAGATAATCTATCAGTCATGGGTTATATTGGTTACATTAAACAACCAGTTATTTCTAACGTAAACATAATATTCGATATAGAAAAATTAGACTCATTATCACTACATGATGTTGAGGTTATGTCTTCAGCTCTTCAAGTAGAACGTACTTACTATGGTGAACTCAACAGAACACATTGGGCTGTAAAAAATATTAATTTATTCGAAGTAATTGAAAGATACAGACCTTATTTAGAAAATCAAACACTTGTAACAAGACCTAAGGTTTTCTTCTCTTACAGTTGGAATGAGGACTACACATCCCAGGTAGTTGAAGATCTATATGATATATTAATAGACCAAGGAATAGATGTAACTTATGATAAAAGGCATTTGAAGCCTGGCCATAACATGAACTTTTTTATGGAAAGTGTTAAGCGTGATAATTTCACTAAAATATATGTTTTCTGTGATAATTCATACATTAAGAAAGCAAATGGCTTATCTGCAGGAGTTGGTGTTGAGACAAATCTTTTAAAAGGTTATGTAAATAACCATCCTTATCAAACAAAAGTTATTCCTATCACACTCGATGGAAGTTTTGATGCACCTTTTTTCTTAGAAGATACAAAAGGATTTGATTTAAGCCCTTCTAATTGGATAAGTGGTAAAGATCAGATAATTAACGACATTTTTAATTCTTAGTTACCTCACAAAATTATTCGTCTCCCTGGATCATCTATTTAGGAAGACGAATGCTCCCTTAATAAAAGTCATGCTATATCTTTTGGAAAACGCCTTTTCGATCGTACCTAGTCAACAGTTATATCGCATCCTGTTGCTCAATCTGTACACCTTTTAGGTGGATTACTGAATTAAGGAATAAACTCAACTTCATTCAACGGAAAGTAGTGAACTATTCCCTTGTAATCCTTAACTTGAACATGTGTAGAAACAGTAGTATAAGAGCAAAGCTAAATTTCCTTTTGAACAAACTCGATAAATTCAAACTTTTTTCCACTCTTTATATGTGTTAAATCGTGTACTCTGCTCATTTATACCCTCCCTCTCTAGTTTGTAAAAAATTCCATTAATGGAATTTTTTCAGGTCACTGGACTTAACGAAAACACCATTGACCATCTTTCCAGTCCGACCTTTGATTTCGTCATAAGCGAAATTCAAGCACTCGTATAAATCCATGTCGTTTTGCATTGCCAAGATGATCAGGGTTACTACTACATCGCCAATACTATCGCGTAATGCATCTTGATCGTTTCTTGCTAATACAGCCAAAAATTCCCCTGTTTCTTCGATAACTTTCAGCATTTGTTTGCTAGATTCAGCATTGTTCAATCCTTTAGCTTTTGCCCAACTCTCTACTAATTTGACTAACTCATCCATTTAATTTCCTCCTCTTTCTTCTTTGTAAAATTTTTCATCGCCCGACCCTTTTAAGTTATCTACCCACTGATCAGCTCGATCGACATCAAATTGATAAGCTACATTTTTACAATCAGTCCAGCACATCATTGACCCGAAAAAATATGCGTAAAGCTTAGTATTTTTAGTCTGCATCACAACATAGAATTTTTTATCCATTCGATTCTCCTTTATTAAGCGTTTTAAAGATATACACATATCCACAGACTTATGCACAATATATTGTAGGAACGTATTTTCGCCCACAATATATTGTCAAAACACACATTTAAATCCTAAATCAATCAAAAACTCTTCACGCTGATTTAAAGCAGTCCTGTAAATTGCTTGCACACCAATTTGTTTCGCGTGTTCTAAACCTTCGCTGCTGCTGACATAGCGATAAGTTTTTGCTTTTTCATCGACTAAGATCGCGCTAAATTCGTTATAATAGATCCGTTTCAAAACAATGCCTCCTCATGATTCTTTAAACCGATACGTCCGCCCCTGGTCATCTCTTCCGCCGGTCCTAATGAGTGAGTTAATGTTTCCCCTCGTCTTCTTGCATTTATTGCAGATGTTGATTTTAGTGCCTTCGTAAATGACTTCACCTTTATAAATCACCTCGACGATTCGATTATTGGGATTTTCGGCACGCCACAACTCTTTTCTGAGCGCATCGCGTTCTATTATCACTGCTGGATTAGTGTCAAAATCTGCTCGCTTAGACAGCTGTTCCAATCGGTACAGCTTTTCAAGCCTAACTTTCCGCCTTAATTTCTTTTCAATATTCTTTTGGTGTTGCTGCAATGTGATCGCCCTCCTTGTCAGGGTTATAAACATAGTCGTATTCCTCATACTTTTTATCGCCTAATAGCCGGAAATACTTTCCGCTTTGAGTGATCAAGAAATAGTACTCCTCCGCATTCTGATCAACACACTGTCCTAGATATTGACTTGGATTTTTAGGATTTGAGCGAAATCCTAACCATTGCCATCCCCGCGCCTGTACGAAAAGTTCAAACGTCATTCGTGCAGTTGTATAACTGTTTACTAGATTGGACATACTAGGATGCGCCTCCTCTCCATTTGCCTAAAAAGTCAATGAAACCCGGGGTCTCAACTTGATAGGCTTGCAACTCAGATTCCGTCAAGTATTTACGACCATACTTGTTTTTCATGTTGATCCAATCCGTCCACGGCACAAATCCGACCGTTTTTCTGATCATACAGCAGACACCAGCGATCGCGCCCAGGTGCGCATGCATGTCGAGGCAAGCAGCTTGATGATCCGTAACAACTAATTGCTGGATTCGGTCCTTAGTCGTCCTCTTTGCTTCAAAAACCATCGACCGTCCATCTGCCAAAGTCCCCTTGTAATCCGGTTGCGCTTTGCCGATCGGATAAACGATCATGCTGCCATCTTTATTAATTTTCTTAACCCGAAAAGGTTCCGGAGTCTTCTCGATCATCGCGATTCCTTTGTGCTGATAGTAGATGCATCCTTGATCAATCAAATTTTCAAACAATCGTCCTTGATCATTACTTTGACGGTTACGCCAATTTGTTGAATAGTTCATGTGATCCTCACTTTCTAGCCATCTCGGCTTTTCTTCCACATTTTGAGATATAAATGCCATCCTCTGAACTCGTTGTATTTAAACTTGATGTCTTTGATCACGTGATTCGGATATATCTTTCTGATCGTCTCGAATCCTAAATCATTAGACATCGCCATTTTTTCAATCTGACGAAAAGAGAATATTTTTTTCCGCTTTTGCTTTTTCGGTCGCTTTAAATTCGTGCTGCAATTCCAAATCTTTTCGCCTTTTTTCCACCGCGCGCCTTTTGATAAGTATGTCGCTAATGCTTCAAGTCCTTCGTCTGTCGGGATTAACCGTTTAGCGTTGACCCTTCCTAACGATTTACGATTCTTGCATCTTCCACGCGCCCAACAATCCTCGATGTCATCTCTTGATAATTCCGGAACATGATTGATCACAACATGAAAATGCACGCGTTTAAGATAGTCGCCTTCTTGATCCAACTCATACTCCATGACCCAAATATATTTAAAGTCGCGACCATGCTTCTGATACTTTTTGCGACAGTTACGCAAAAACACTCTTGAGAGGATATATTTTGCTTTGCTGATTTGTTTTGGACCAGGCATCTCCCCCTCCTTAAACGTGAGTGTGAAGAAATAATCTCCTTTACCAAAGTTTCCTTGCAATGCGATCCTTAACCATCGAAATGTGTTACGGTTATTTACCAGCTGCTGCGCTGGCTTTGTCAGATATTCTGATCCTGTATTTTTGATTCGGTTCTTTCTTGTTTTTTCAACTTCCACTACTGGGACGATTGCCACTTCTTGATAATCTCCAGCGTAGTATCGATTCGCTTGTATATGCATATCCCATTTCTCCTAAAATCTGCTTTGTGTCCTCAAGTTAATACCTATTACAAGGACGTTAAACGCTGATTTATCAACGTTTTTCATTGAACCGAGACTTGAGAGATGATATAATGAACTCAGGTAGATTCATCAATCAAGAATGGTCCGTCTTTTTGTAAAGATGGGCTATTTTTGTATAGAAAAAAGCTGCATGAGATCATACAGCTTTATGAAGTTTTTGACTTATAAGATAATCGTGATCTTACTTTGTTCAATTAATTCTGCAAGCTCCTTCGCGAGATATTCGCTGATTGATTCTTTTGCATGATGCTTCCACAATCCGCCGTCCGCTTCAAACAATGCACATTCCCCACGCTCATTGATTCTGAAAATAAACTGGCTTTCCGGCTGCTCTACTTCTAAGAACGTCCGATACGGTCGCAACGTTGCCGGGCTAGGTACTTTTCCCTCAGCGACTGTTCTTGCGCCTGTTTTTACTGTTGCTGTTTGAGTTACTCCGTTATCCGTTACATCTGCGCCATCTTCGATCCGGATCGCGCTAGAAAATTTCAAAATAGCTTCCGCGTGATCGGTGCGATCAAATAGCGATTGAATATTGATGACAAAGCGTTCCTGATCTAAAAAGTTTCCGTAAGGGAATCGTTGCATTTCCGCTTGTGCTTCGATCAAGCTTTCTCGTTTACGCTCGGCATTCAGCTGACTGTATACAACGACCTTAGTTGGGCTTTCAACATGCACTAATAACTCGTCGGGATCATCGATCGTCTCCTGATCAAACTTAGACAATAAATACTGTTTTAGCCCGGTTAACGAGTTAACCTCAAGCGGTTTTGCGTATTTTGCAGGCAGCAAGTTGACTAAATTCGCTTTGCTGCTGTCATAAAACACATGATCCTCAATCTTGTGAATCACCTCTTGTCCGTTGCTCAGATCCACGGCATACTTCAATGCGTCCTTGATATTCTCACTCATGTTTTTTCCTCCAATTTAATTGATTTGTTGTTTCTGAAAATCAACAATGCCACTTTCTCTGCGCTCGATTTCCTCGACCGGCTGTCCGGTATCTGTTTTGACTTGTAAGTCGTCCGGATCCATGAACAACTGTCCGCGAGCGCTTGATTTCAATTCGCCGGCTTCAATTTGCCCGGTGTCTTGGTTGCGTCCGAACAGCACTTTAGTTTCCGTTTCTTCACGAGGGACCAACTTGGAATTGCTCTTTGTCGATAGAACAAACATGTCGCGATCTTTGTTAGGTATAACTTCAATCGTCAGTGTGATCGTGCGTTTTTTGGTCGGCTCGGTGTTGCGGTCTAGTACGTTTTCAAGCACTTTTGCCATTTCATGCTCGAATTTTTCTTGAATTGCGCCATCATCAATAGTAGATAAATTTAAGTCAATTTCTTCTTTCATCGTTTCCACGGCTCCTCTCTTCCTGCTATCGCTCGCCGATAAAGCACCGGATGTTTGACTTTGTACTTAAATTCGTTCAGCTGATCGAATAAAAAGTTCGGTACAGTTTTCTTCTCCTTCCTAATTTTTCGAATAGTACTGCGGACTACCCGGATTGTCTGGTAGTCATCATATCTTTCTTGTTCTGCCGCATTCATCGCGATCTTTCGTTTTGCCATGCGTTACCTCCTGCTAAGAATTATTTGAATCGGAAAAGCGGAAAATGATTTTTTCCTCTATGCCTTTGCCGATTGTCACTTTGTGATGCCACAACTCGATTCCATGAAGTTGAAACAGTTCTGTTTTCCCTTGTCCTGTTTTCGCCTCAATCTTATAGACTTGTGTGCCTTCTCGTATCATTTTGCGGATGTACAAGACATCTGCTGATTGTGAAGCGAGATATGCGATTGCTGTTGATAGTGTGTAAGTAGATGCCGTTTGATCCATCATCTAGCACCGTGAGCGTTCGAGTTATGACGCAATTTGCGTTTGTACTCGCCATTTGCGATCCTTGCATTGTAGCGATCGACAAACCTGTTATAGGCTGCGACAAAGAAATGCCATGCGGTCCAAAGAATAATTACTGTTAAACCAGCAATCAGCGATACGCTGCTAACCATCGCCAATAGTGATAAAAATAAAGTGACAAAAAGTGTGTCTTTAAGATCCTTGCTCATTCGGCTTTTCCCTCCCTTCTTTCGGAAAATCCAAATTTTTGACAACATCCTGGTTTGGCCAATATCTTTCAATGAGATTCAAAGCCTCTTCTCGTGTATGAACCTTATGAGAAATTTGCCCATCTGAAAAAGTAACTGTTATCATAGAAAACTCCTTTCCTGTGATTATTGATGATGATCGGAAAACGACCTCATGCATGCCCGCATTTTTTTATCGTATTTTTCTTTTGTCGTTTTCCTCTCGCCATTTTTTCACTTTGTTAATGTTGAAAACTGGACTACCGCTCAGATTTGGCTCTGATTCAAGCCCAGCTTTCCGCCAGTTTCTGATTGTTGACGTTGAAACGCCTAACCTCTTTGCAAGCTCAGTTTGATTAAACTCAACTTGATTTATTTCCTTAAAAATGAGTTCTTGTTGTAACTCTTGCTTGATTTCTTCCCTTAATTCTTGTTTGACAGCTGGCAAGATAATCGAGAGGCTTTTTTGTACTTCCACGCTGACTAACTCCTCAAAAGCTGTCATTTGATCAAGCTCCCTTTTTATAGAATTTCTATCAATAAACACCTAACGCCCTAGAAAACTTATATCAGCTTTTTCGGTTTTTCCGAATCAGGGTCTAAATAAATATCTGCAACCCTTACACCCAAAGCTTTGGCCAGCTTCTCTAATGTTTCGTATTTACCATTACGCATTTTTTCGATGTCTGTTTCGTAGATAAATATTGTTCTAGATGTGACATTGCTCTTCTTTGCGAGGCGTTCTTTTGAATATCCTCTTAGTCGTCTCAGTTGCTCCAATGTATATTTTTCTTTTTTGATTTCCGCCATAATTTTCACCTCGTTTATATTTTGCTAACCCAAGTATATATTTCGGTTTTTCTGAAGTCAAGACTTTTATTTCAGTTTTTCCGAAACAGATGTTAGCTTTTCTATCTTAATCAAGAAAAATCAACAAATAATCGGAAAAGCATTTCATTTTTTCCGAAGCAGTGATATGATGTATTCAAGGAGGGCGTTAGTGATGTTTGCAAAGAATTTAAAGTATCTTAGAGAGAAACACAATATGGAACAAATTGAATTAGCAGAAAAGCTTGGCAGAAAGAGTTCATCATCAATCAGTGAATGGGAAAAGGGAAAATACACTCCCAAACTAAAGGTGCTGAATGAAATTTCAAAAATTTTCAAAATTGATATAGATGATTTGATGAACGTAGATCTATCCAGTAACGAATATACTCAATCTATCGAATCATTGTTTAATCAGTTAGATGACGATCGAAAAAAAGTTGTACTTGAATTTATCCGTTTTCAGCTTGACGACCAAAATAAGCAGTAAGTGAAAAGATTCACCAGTTATACTTTACCACATTTCTTAATATAAACTAACGTTTTTTGCTATATTTGATAAAATAATAGCATATGTAAAATTTAAACGGCTTACTGAGTGCTTTTTCATCAACTCTCGCCGGTGCAATAAGTACGTTCGACTCGTACTGAGAGAATTTTCATTGATATTCATATAAACAAAATACTCCTGCCAAAGTTGGGCCTTCGGCAGGAGCAATCTCTTTTTGCTATTACACAAATATTTTATCAGAAAGAGGTAGGAAAATGAATATAAAAGTTGTTTTTAGGAAATTATCAAATTTTATTCCGATAGTCGCCAGTGGAATTGAAGTCTTAGACAAACACCCCCATGAGTCAACATTTGAGAGACTACAAGATTTACATTCATCTAGTGTACCTGATTCATCATCCATCGCAAAGTGCAATAATTTATTAGATTTGATCGACAGAATGCTAAGTAAGTTACCGACGAATATATTCTTACCCATTTTTTTAGTAGTAACAAGTATTTTATTAGCTGCTTGTAGTACTGATAACGAACTTGAAAAACTAGGTTTAGAGAAGACAGTGGCAGAAGATTTTTATAATTTCTCGAACACAACAAAAGAGTTATATTCTACTTTTATTAAAATCAATGAGTATCTACCTGATAAAAACTATGTAGTTACAAATGAAGATTATAAAGAAGTCTCTAGCCTCGTTAAGGATCTAGAAACATACTATGAGTCATTAAATCCAAAAGGATTCAGTGAATTTCAAGAATACTTATATGATGAATCGAATACTATACGCAGCCCTATATTGATAATCGACAACATAGAGAAGAACTCAAGACAATTTAAAGTTGCCGAGGCTATGTTAATGTTTGATAATCTAACATACTATGCCAAGACATCCCTTGAAGCTAATAACGTATCGGACGATAATGTTGATATTATCATGGATTGGTATCACAACAATAACGATTATCAAAATCTATTTCAAGAGGCATACGAACATCGTTTTGATAAATAGCAAAAATAGGATACGTATATATAGCTTTTCTTCCCTCGCTGGTGCGTCAAGCGTGTTCGATTCGCGCTGAGGGCATTACCCTTTTCATGCATGCCCGCTGGAAAGGATAACAAATATGGCAGTAATCAAAAAGTACAAAAAAAAGAACGGTCAAACCGCTTATCAATTTGATTTATATCTAGGAGTTGATCCAAAAACAGGTAAAAAAAGGCGCACTACACGCAGAGGCTTTGCAACTCAAAAGGAGGCAAAACTAGCGCTAGCACGTCTAGAAGCTGGCGTTGACGAAGCACCAGCCAAAGGTAATACTCAACAAAAGAAGTATACCACTTTTAACGACGTTTTTAAATTGTGGTATCAAACTTATAAGCTCACTGTTAAAGATACTACGTTGGAAAAAACGGATATCCACTTTAAAAATCATATTCTCCCAGCTATTGGTCATTTAGTCATTGATCAAATTACCTATGAGGACTGTCAAAACGCAGTCAACCAGTGGTCCACGGAAACATCCATTTGTCGGATCTACAAATCATATGCAAATAAGATATTTGAATTTGCTATGAAAAAAGAGATAATCTCCAAAAATCCGATGGCGCTAACTGACATACCGAAACAAAAATCGAAAAAGAAATCGGATGATCAGACTTACTACTCAAAAGAAGAGCTGGCGGATTTTCTGAATTGGACTAAACAGCATCGCCCTGAAAAAGAGTACGTTCTTGTTCGGCTACTTGCTTACACTGGGATTCGCAAAGGTGAACTGGCTGCTTTGGTTTGGGATGACGTTGACTTTGACAAAAAAACATTGCGTATAAACAAGGCAGTTGTATTACTAAAAGAACTCACTCTAACAACTCCTAAAACAGAATCGTCGTACAGAACAATCTCGCTCGATCCTGACACGTTAGAAGTTCTCAGACAATGGAAGACCTCTCAGAAAAAAGAATTTTTTAGACGAGGAATTAGAGCCAAATCTGATAGCGAACAACTAATTGTTACAAATAAATTTAATAGCTTCATATATCAGAACTATCCCAAAACTGTTATGAGTCATTACCCGGGTAACAATCTCACACCGCACAAGTTACGTCACACACACGCATCTTTACTGTTAAACGCTGGCGTATCGATCACAGATGTGCAACGCCGGTTAGGTCACTCAAGCGCAGCAACAACTATGAGCATATATGCTCACGCTACTAAAGATGATGCGCACGTTGCGGCCGCTATGTCGAGAATTTTTGCTGGGTAAATCTATGGGTTAGTCAAAAGGGTAGTCAAACTGACTTTTCCTTGATAAACCGTGATATATCAAGCTAGTTATTATACAACAAAAAAAAGAAAAGCGTGGCATTCACCACACTTTTCTGAAAAACTTATGGTTTACACATGAACTAATCCTTGCTGATGCAGGCTTTCGGCGATTTGAACAGAGTTCCATGCCGCACCTTTCAGCAAATTATCAGAAACGACCCATAAATGCAAGCCGTTTTCGACATCCAAATCTTTGCGAATCCGACCAACAAAGGTTGCCGTTTTGTCCACACTGGTCAAAGCTTGCGGGTACACTTGTTGACTCGGATCATCTTGCAAGACAGCTCCTGGGGCTTCGCTGATCCACTGCCTAACTTCCTCAACACTGGCATGGTCTTTGGTCTCGATATAAATCGACTCCGAATGACCGCTAAACACAGGGATTCTCACACACGTAGCTGCTACTTTGATCTGCGCATCTTCCATGATCTTCTTCGTTTCATTGATCATTTTCCACTCTTCGTAAGTATAGTCGTCTTCAGCAAAGACATCGATTTGTGGCAAGGCGTTAAACGCGATTGGGTAGTGCTTTTTATCGCTGCCTGCTGGTAAAATCTCAGGATTTAGTTCATCAGCGGCTTTGCCGGCTAATAGTTCTTGAGATTCACGAGTCAATTCAGCCAAGGCTTGTGCGCCAGCACCTGAAACTGCTTGATACGTTGAAACCAAGACCCTCGATAAACCGACTTTTTGACGAATCGGTTCTAATGCCACCATCATTTGAATCGTTGAACAATTCGGATTGGCAATGATTCCTTTATGTTGCGCTAATGCATGAGGATTCACCTCAGGAACGACTAGAGGAACATTCGGATCCATCCGAAAATGACTGGTATTGTCGATTACGACTGCACCGTGTTTGACTGCTTCTGGAGCAAATTGTTTTGAAATGCCACCACCGGCACTGAACAATGCAATATCGACTCCCGCAAAGGAATCTGCGGTCAGCTCTTGAATAACGAGTGGTTCATTTTTGAACACAAGGGTCTTCCCAGCAGAACGTTTGGATGCCAACAACGTTATTTTTTTGATCGGTAACGTGGTCTTCTCCAACATCTCAATCATTTTTGTTCCTACTGCGCCGGTAGCTCCGACAACTGCTATGTGATACCCTGTACTCATCAAATCACTCCTCGAATAAAAATACATTTTTACTAGTTTATCATATCTTGTAAAAAAGAAAAGGCCTTTCGTGGAAAGAAGCGCAAAAAGAAGGCAGAACTATCTAAATTTTCAATCGTTTTCCCCGTTTCAGGAAAAAACTACCTATATTTAAGGGTTATCATTTGTCACATTTAGGTGTTATAGGATATAATACCGACAGAAGGAATTTTGGGGAAGATTCTTTCCAACGTGCATGGGGAAATTAAAAATACCCAAAACATTGAATGAGGCAAGAATTGCATATGCAATTCTTGCCTCATTTTTATGCTTCATTCGATTCTTCGTTATTTACTTTCACGATAGCAAAGCCTTTGTTATCGATGATCATCGTCTCATCTTCCAGTTGGACAAACTGTTCCATCAAAATTGAATCAGGACGAGAGAGTGTAAGTTGGTCCTCGCCAGTGTTGAAAATACCGATGATCCGCTGTGCCCCCAACTCTCGTTCGAAAATGATCAGGCCATCTTCTTCCGAAACCCAGTTCCAACTCAAGGAACCTTCAGATAAGACTTTTTGGTTGTCTTTGCGTAGTTTGATCAATGACTGGGTGAAATGCAGCAAATCACGATCTTGCTTTTCCTCATCCCAAATCATACATTTACGACAATCCGGATCCATATCACCGGTCAAACCAATCTCATCGCCGTAATACAGGCAAGGAACTCCTTGTTGCAGATACGTAAAGGCCATCACTTGGCGCATCAAGTCTTTGTCTCCCCGAGCCAAAGTTAACAAACGCGGGGTATCATGAGAATCCAAAATATTGAACTGCACTTGGTTGGTTTGCTCCCGATACAACATCAGCTGGTTATTTAATTCCGAGACCATTTTCGTCATGGAGATCTCGTCTTTGACAAAATATTCAATGATTGCATCTGTAAAGGCGTAGTTCATCACTGCATGAAACTCGTCGCCTTGTAACCAGCGTTGAGAAGAATGCCAAATTTCCCCAAGGATATAAAAATCATCTTTGGCCTCATCACACACTTGGCGGAATTTTTTCCAGAAGAAGTGACTAACTTCATTAGCCACGTCCAAGCGCCAAGCATCGATATCAAATTCTTCGATCCAATAACGAGCGATCTTCAACAAATAATCTTGCACATCGGGATTTTCCGTATTGAGTTTCGGCATATGCGGCGTAAAGGCAAAAACATCATAGGTGATGTCATAAGCATCTTCAAAGTTTTCCCCTTCTTTGTAGTTGACAGGAAACTCATTGATGTGGAACCAATCAGCAAACGGCGAATCTTTGCCGTTTTTGATGACATCTAGCCATTGATGCGAAGTATCCCCCATATGGTTGAAAACAGCATCCAGCATAACTTTGATGCCGCGTTTGTGGCATTCCTCCACTAATCGTTTAAAGGTATCGTTATCACCAAAAGCAGGATCGATGGCCAAATAATCGATGGTATCATACTTGTGATTCGAATATGCCTCAAAAATCGGACAGAAATAGATCCCATTGATTCCTAGATCGACAAGGTAATCCAAATGATCGATGACTCCTTGTAGATCCCCACCGAAAAAGTCTTGGCGATCGGGATTTTTTGAGCTCCATGGCAACACACCTTCAGGATCATTTGATGGGTCCCCATTTGCAAAGCGCTCAGGGAAAATTTGATACCAAACCGTTTCTTTCGCCCATTCGGGAATTTTGAAACGATCGGCTTCTTGGAAGTAAGGCATCCGAAAATAATTGTTGTTCATTTCTAAATATTGCTGTTCAAAGGGGTAGACCCCGTGATCCCCATAGAAGACATGCAACCCATCGTAACTTTCGATGGAAAAGCCGTAAGACAAACGGCGGAATTCTGCTCCGACCGATACTTGCCAATAATCATGCAAGTCCGTGGAAAGAATTTTTTGCATTTCAATTCTTTGTTGGTACCAAGCTTCTTTATACAGTGTGTAAGGATCACCGCAAAGCAGCTGGACATGGCGGACGTCTTGACGGGCGGTACGCAAACGGATATGCATTTTATCCTTCTCGTACAAATACGCAAATTCACTTTCGGGACGATGATAGATGGCAGTAGTATTCATAGCAGACTCCTTTGACTTGTTTGATACACCCATTGTCGCACAAATCAGAAGTCAAAACAAGAGAAAAACGCAATCGGTTGCTTTATCTAAAAAATCGATAATATAAGTCAATATGAAATTAATTCAGTGATTGAAAAGCAAACGATTGCTTCACCCTTTTTTAATCAAACGGTGTCTTCTTCTCACATTGATTGCCAGTCCGTAAAATGTCATATTTACGCAAGATCCCCACTGCCTCCGTCAACGACTGACTCAACTGCTGGATATCTTCCACAGCCATTTGAGCGGTTTTGGCATTCAAGCGGTCTTCCACTTGTTTTTTCTTTTGGACAAACAACTGCTTCCCAGCTTCTTCCAAATAAACATTGACGTTGCGACGATTGACGCCGTTGGTTTTGCGTACCACAAAGCCAGCCTTTTCCAACCCCGAGATCGAACGACTGATTTGGACTTTTGATGTACCGATTTGCTGGGCTAACTCGGACATCGTAATTCCTTCATTACTAGAGATCACCACGAGTTCCAAGATTTCCATTTTGGTCAATTTTAAATCTTCCAGACCGATTTCTTCAAACAATATGTTTCCCATCAGCGAAAAGATCTCCGCAAACACCGCCATATTGAATGTTCCTAACGCTTTTTCCATACTCTCCCTCTTTTCTGTCTTTAGTTTAGTATAAATTATTTGTTTAAACAATGATAATCGTTGATTTTTGTTAACCATTATGATAGCGTGGTTACATAATGAAAATAATCGTGAAAACGGCAAGAAAAGAGTGACCCCATGTTAGAATTAAAAGATATCAAGAAGTATTATACAGTTGGCGCCAGTACTACGAAAGCCCTCGACGGCGTCACCGTCGCCTTTCGTAAACAAGAGTTTGTTGCCATTTTAGGGCCAAGCGGCTCTGGGAAAACAACCATGTTGAACGTGATCGGCGGCTTAGATAATTACGACTCTGGTGATATGATCATCAATGGCAAATCAACCAAGTCCTTTAAAGACCGCGACTGGGATGCCTATCGGAACAATTCGATCGGCTTTGTCTTCCAAAGCTACAATTTGATCAGTCATTTAGGCATCATCGACAACGTCGAGCTTGGAATGACCTTGAGCGGTGTGTCAAAAGAAGAAAAACGCGCCAAAGCAACCGATGCTTTGACGCGTGTGGGCTTAGCTGAGCATATGCACAAAAAACCAAATCAGCTTTCTGGTGGTCAAATGCAGCGGGTAGCGATCGCTCGTGCCTTAGCAAATGATCCTGATATCCTCCTTTGTGATGAACCTACAGGTGCCTTAGATTCAGAGACAAGTGTCCAAATCATGGAACTGATCCAAGAACTATCAAAAGAAAAATTGGTCATCATGGTTACTCATAATCCTGAATTGGCCCACAAATACGCTGGACGGATCATTGAATTCAAAGACGGACGAATCATTAAAGATTCGAACCCCCATGTCGAAGGCCAAAAGAAAGACCAATTCGAATTAAAGCACACAAAAATGAGTTTTATGACGGCCTTACGTTTGTCGTTTAACAATATCCGAACCAAAAAAGGGCGCACCTTCTTGACAGCCTTTGCTTCTAGTATCGGAATCATCGGAATCGCCATTGTTTTGTCACTATCAACGGGATTCCAAAAACAAATCGACAATACCCAGTCAGAAACATTAGCTCGTTTTCCGATCACGATCTCACAAGTGGCCACTGAACAAGATCCATCAGCGATGGGTACGCGGGATAAATCTGAAGATTTCCCTTCAGATAAAGAGGTCACTGCCAAATTAAGTGATACGGATCGTGCAACCCATATCAACAAAATCGATCAAGAGTTTCTCGATTACATCAACGACATTGATCCTGAGTTAAGTAACAATATCGGCTACACTCGTTCAACTTCATTGAATCTTTTCCGCAAGATCGATGACAATGTGGAACAAGTCAGCTTCTCCAACGCGTCGCCTGACAATGAACAGACCAATGCCATGATGTCTGCCATGAGTGCCTCAACCGGTATTGGGGTTTCGACTTTCCCTGAGCAGTTATCAGAGGATAACGGCAATTTCTTGAAAGACAACTATGACCTTTTAGAAGGCAGCTACCCAAGTGCCAGCACAGATGTCGTTTTGATCGTCGATGAAAACAACGTAACGAATGTCAATGCATTGATCAATCTCGGTTTTGATATTGAAGATGGTGACACGGTTTCCTTCGACGATATCGTGGGAACAAAAATCACATTGGCGTCTAATGATGCCTTTTACACCGAATTGCCGACTGGAAACTTCATTCCAAACCAAGATTTAAATGAAGTTTTCGATAACAGCAACAACAAAGAATTAACGATCAGCGGAATCTTACGTATCAAGCAAAACTCTACGATGAACTTGCTTTCAACCGGCATTGCCTACAGTGATGCCCTCGCGCAAGAAGTGATCAAAGAAAACCAAGACTCAGCGATCGTCCAAGCACAAAAAGATAGCGACACCAACGTGATGACGAATGAACCCGTTGACGAAAGTGCCAAAGATTCATTGATCGCTTATCTCGGCGGCAGTGATTTACCAAACAGCATTATGATCTATCCAAATGATTTCAGTGCCAAAGAAAAAATCCTTGATTACTTGGATGACTTCAACAAAGGCAAAGACAAAGAAGACCAAATCGTTTATTCCGATTTAGCCGGTACGATGACTCAATTGACTGGTGGCTTGATGGATGCCATCACCTATGTCTTGATCGCTTTTGCAGGAATCTCCTTGGTAACCAGCATGATCATGATCGGTATCATCACTTATACCTCTGTACTAGAACGCACGAAAGAAATTGGGGTCTTAAAAGCATTAGGTGCTCGTAAAAAAGACATCACCCGCGTCTTCGATGCCGAAACCTGTATTTTAGGGATCGCTTCAGGAGCTTTAGGTGTCCTCATTGCTTGGTTAGCCACATTCCCGATCAACGCAATCTTATATAGTATGACTGATCTCGAAAATGTTGCTCAATTAAATCCGGTCCACGGCCTGATCTTGATTGCCGTCAGCACCGTTCTAACCATGATCGGCGGCCACATTCCAGCTCGAATGGCAGCGAAAAAAGATGCAGCGATCGCTTTACGCGCCGACTAATTTTATAAGAAAACCTAACAGGCAGCAGCCATCCCCTTGGCTGCTGTTTTTTTGTCCTTCCTTCTGACTTCCAAAAGGTTTCTCTTGAAAAATCCATAAATGAGGAATACAATAGATTTGTTTTTAGGTATACCTAAAAAGATAGGGTGTGAAACGATGAATGAAGAAAAAAAATTGATCCAAGCGGCCAACGGTCCTAGCTTGGAAGAAATAAATAATACAGTTGCCATCCCAAAAAACGGCAGCTTTTGGCGCAATCTCTTAGCGTTCTCTGGTCCTGGGGCATTGGTAGCCGTGGGCTATATGGACCCAGGAAACTGGATCACCTCGATCGGAGGCGGTGCTGAATATGGCTATCTCTTACTTTCTGTGATCTTGATTTCCAGTTTGATCGCTATGCTACTGCAATACATGGCAGCCAAGCTAGGGATCGTGACCCAGATGGACCTTGCGCAAGCAACTCGTAAACACACCAGCAAAGGTTTAGGCTTTGTCTTGTGGATCGTCACCGAATTGGCTATCATGGCAACGGATATCGCGGAAGTGATCGGAGGAGCGATCGCTCTCAATCTACTATTCGGCTTACCGTTATTAGTTGGGGTCATCTTAACGATTTTCGATGTATTGCTTCTGCTCTTTTTAATGAAACTAGGTTTCCGTAAAATCGAAGCGATCGTCATGACACTGATTTTGGTCATTATGCTGGTCTTTTGTTACGAAGTCATTATTGCTCAACCGGATCTACCGGCTGTCTTGCAAGGCTTTATTCCCCAAAAACAAGTCTTGAACCATGGGCAGCTGACAATGGCATTGGGGATCGTTGGTGCGACTGTGATGCCCCATAATCTCTATCTGCATTCTTCGATCTCCCAGTCACGAAAAATCGATCGCAGCGATACTCAAGAAGTGGCAACGGCCGTGCGGTTCGCTACTTGGGATTCCAATATCCAATTATCCGCTGCGTTTTTGGTCAATTGCCTGCTTTTGATCTTAGGAAGCGCCTTGTTCTTTGGTCATAGCGAAGAAGTCGGCACCTTCTCCGCGCTGTTCAATGCATTGCAAGATTCCTCCATTGCTGGTGCTGTCGCCAGTCCAGTCTTGAGCGTTCTGTTTGCCGTAGCGCTCTTGGCATCCGGTCAAAATTCAACGATCACTGGGACACTGACAGGCCAAGTCGTGATGGAAGGATTTATCCATATGAAGATCCCTACTTGGGCGCGACGTCTGATCACCCGTGGCTTATCGGTGATCCCCGTCTTGCTTTGTACGATTTACTTTGGCGGCAACGAACAAGCTCTGGACGATCTGCTGATCTATTCGCAAGTCTTTTTAAGCATCGCCTTACCCGTTTCGATGATTCCGCTGGTTCTTTTTACCAGCTCAAAAAAAATCATGGGGGAACGCTTCAAGAATCCGCTATGGGTCTCTACCTTAGGCTGGATTTGTGCCATTGCACTGACGGTCTTGAATGTCCGCTTGATCATCGAAACACTCGGCAACTTCTAATATCGAAAAAAGCTTACGAGGTAGCCTCGTAAGCTTTTTTGGTTAATTCGTTTCTAAATCATGTAAAAACAGACCGCTCAACAGTTTTGGTTCAAACCAAGTTGATTTTGGCGGCATGATTTCTCCCGCATCGGCTACTGCCAAAAGATCGGCCATTTGCGTTGGATACATGGAAAAAGCCAATGTCCATTCTCCGCTATCCACCAAACGTTCCAATTCTTCTGGACCACGAATCCCGCCGACAAAATCAATGCGTTTGTCTGTCCGCACATCTTGGATCGCGAAAATATCAGCCAGCACGTATTGTTGTAAAAGCGACACATCCAGCTGTCCTACCGCATCTTGCGGCACAGCTTCCGGTTTGATGGTCAACTCCCACCACGCATGGTTTAGGTACAGATGAATCGAACCACGTTGCGCTGGTTTCTTCCTTGTAGTTTCTTGAATCGTAAAATGCTGGGCTGCCTGCTCAAAAAAGGTTTCTGGCACCGGTACCCGCAAGACCCGATTGTATTCCCAAATCGCTAATTCATTTTCTGGGAATAAGATTGCTAAAAAGCGGTCGCTTTCTTGGCTGCTTTGGCCATCGGCTCGCTTTTGCAAGCCAACTTTAACTGCTGACTCTGTACGGTGATGTCCATCCGCAATATAGAGGGCATCTACAGCTTGAAACTGCTGGGCAAAAGAGGCGACTAGCGCTGGATCATCGATCAGCCAAACACGATGCTGCACCTCATGATAGCTGACAAAATCATAGATCGGCGCATGCTCTGCTTGCCACGCATCGATCGCTTCTTTGACTGCTGCTGGTTGGCGATAGCTCAAGAAAATCGGACTTGTATTGGCATCACATGCCAGAATATGATTGATCCGATCGATTTCTTTTTCTGGACGGGTAAACTCGTGTTTCTTGATTTTCCCAGCGACATAATCATCGATCGAGGTACAGGCGACAAGCCCAGTTTGACTTCTGCCAGCCATCGTCAATTCATACAAATAATATGCGGGCGCCGTTTCTTGAATCAACCAGCCTTCTTCTTGAAAAGATGCAAGATTTTCAGCCGCTTTTTGATACACCTGTGGATCATAAGGATCGATTCCTGGCAAGTCGATCTCCGAACGGTCGATGTGGAAATAGCTGTAAGGATTGCCTTGCGCAAACGCTGCGGCTTCTTGTGAATTGACCACGTCATAAGGCAGCTCGGCCACTTTTTCTGCCAATGAGGCTTCTGGACGAATGGCTTTAAACGGAAATACTTGAACCATTAATACCCAACCTCCTGATTTTTGATGACCCGTACACGAACGATATTTTCGTTCTCCCGCAGTTTATCGGCTAATTGATTCAACAATGCCTCATCTTCAGAAGCGACATCTGCTAGGGTGTAAGCAAAGTCTTCCCGTCCACGATTCAGCATATTGTCGATATTAATCCCAGATTCCGCAATGATCGACGAAATCTGACCTAACATATTCGGTACATTGCGATTGATGATCGTCAGACGATAAGGCGAATGAAAAGCCATCTCAACGGTTGGAAAATTCACCGAGCGCTTGATGGTCCCGAATTCCAAGAATTTTTTCAATGTTCGGGCTGCCATCTTGGCACAGTTGACTTCAGCTTCTTCTGTTGATGCACCTAAATGCGGCAAGACGAGTACTTTTTCATTGTGCAGCAATTGTTCATCCGCAAAATCAGTCGTATAGCCAGCTAAACGGTCGGCTTTTAACGCACGTAAAACGGCATCTGTATCGACGATTTCTTTACGGGAAAAGTTGAATAGCTTCGTTGTTGTTTTCATTTTCGCAAGTTCGGCTTCCCCGACGAGATGATGGGTGTTTTCCATTAGCGGTACATGAACCGTAATAAAATCACAGGTTGAAAAGACTTCCGCAATATCATTGGCACGCTTGACCCGACGAGAGATCGTCCAAGCAGTATCCACTGACACGTAAGGATCATAACCGACTACTTCCATCCCTAGACGATAAGCATCGTTGGCAACCATCGCTCCAATAGAACCAAGGCCGATGATTCCTAACTTTTTGCCTTCTAACTCTGTTCCAGCAAATTGACTTTTTTGTGCTTCTGCTTGTTCTTCCACATTATCACCGTTCAAGGTTTGGACCCATTGGGCACCTCGTAAAATCGGGCGGACACTTAAGAGCAGACTAGCAATCACTAATTCTTTGACCGCATTGGCATTGGCACCGGGTGTATTAAAGACGACGATCCCTTTTTCAGTACATGCTTTGACGGGAATGTTGTTGGTCCCAGCCCCTGCACGAGCAATACCTAAGACACTTTCAGGAAAAGCGTAATCGTGCAATTTCTGGCTGCGCAGCAAAATCCCTTGCGGTTGGTCGCTCTCGTTGATGGCATACTTTTCTTTTTCTAAACGCTGTAATCCTTCTGGTGCGATCGCATTGAATGTTTTGATTTGGAACATTTATTTGACCTCCGCTTCAAATGATTTCATAAAGTCGACTAACGCTTGAACGCCAGCTAATGGAAAGGCATTGTACAAGCTTGCTCGCATTCCTCCAACGGAACGATGCCCTTTCAAGTTCTCAAAACCAGCTTTGACAGCTTCTTCATTGAAGCGCTGATCTAATGCTTTATCCCCTGTTACAAAAGGAATATTCGTTAGTGAACGGCTATCAACAGCCACAGGACTACTGTAAAGAGCAGAGGCTTCGATCGTTTCGTATAAAAGCGCCGCTTTTTGGCGGTCTTGTTCTAAAATTGCAGGAATGCCGCCTAATTCTTCCAACCATTCAAACACCAATTTAGCAATATAGATAGCATACGTTGGTGGTGTATTGTACAATGAGTCATTTTTAGCCTGTAGACGATAATCCAGCATTGGAGCGAAAACAGCATCATCATTGAGTAAATCTTCTCGGATGATCACTACCGTCAACCCTGCAGGACCAATATTCTTTTGGGCCCCAGCATAAATCACACCGAAGTCTTCTACGCGATAGTCATTGGCTAAAATATTTGAGGACATGTCTGCTACGATCGGCACATTGCCAGCCTGCGGAATCGTTTGAAAGGCCGTCCCTTCAATGGTATTGTTCGTGGTGATATGCAAATAAGCCGCTTCTTGATCGATCGCATCTTCTGAAATTTCTGGAATATAAGTAAAGTTTTGATCCTCACTAGAGGCAATGACTTCCACCGTCACGTTTCCAAGCGCTTTTGCTGCTTCAATAGCTTTCTTCGACCAAGAACCGGTATTTACGTATAAGGCTTTTTTGTTTTGTGCAAGATTCAAAGGGATCATACTGAATTGGAGACTCGCTCCGCCTTGTAAAAACAGTACCTGATAGTTTTCAGGAATTCCCATTAATTTTCGTAAAAGTGCTTCTGCATCTTTAATGATTGCTTCAAACAAGGAGGACCGATGACTCAGCTCCATAACGGACATCCCACTTCCGCGGTAATTCAAAAGTTCGGATTGTGCTTTCTCCAATACGGGACGGGGCAATACGGCAGGACCAGCTGAAAAGTTATAAACTGTCATACAAAAAATCTCTCCTTTATGTTAGATGTGAAAATCATTATAACAGATAGCCGAAAATGAAAAAAGCCTTAAAAGAGAAAATAATTTTGAATTTTCAGAAAAGACTACCAATTTCTTAACGTTCGTCATTTCGGCATTTTTTCAAATAGCCAGCGAGAAATTTCATTGTAAACGATCTCGCGGTTGCGCTCATTCAAAATCTCATGACGGCCATGTTCGAGCAAATACATCGTCACGTCAGCATTTTGCTTCAGTTGCTGAGCCAATTGGCGGACGCTTTTGCCATAGTGCCCAACAGGATCGTCTCCACCTGAAATCAGCAGCAGCGGCAATTCTGAATCAATCTTGCGCAGTTGATCCGGATCACTGGCAGCTTGTGTCAATGTAAAGAGATCCTTGTAAGCTGCTAAAGAAAAATGAAATTGGGTGTAAGGGTCCTTCAAATAGCGATCCACTTGCTGCGGATCACTGGTCAACCAATCTTTGGCGGTCCGATTGGGACGAAAACGCCGGTTGTGCTGGCCAAAAACTAGCTGTTCCATTACGTGATAAGGCCATTGCTGAGCGGCAAACGGCCGCAACAAGTTCGTAACGAGTTTACCTCCTTGCATCAGCACGGCTTTTTCCATCGTGGTGCCCATGATGATCGCTCCTGTCAATGGATGTGGCTGACTAAACAAATAATTCCGCAAAACCAGCGATCCCATACTGTGACCTAAGATAAAGTATGGTCGGTCTGGATAGCAAGCAGCGGCGTACTGATGGACTATTGCCACATCTGCCACTAAATGTTTGGCACCCTCTTTTTCACCAAAATCCCCATAAGCCTGTGTGTCCTTCACGGATTGCCCATGCCCTAAGTGATCATGACCGACCACCGCATAGCCTTGTGCAGTTAAACATTCCGCAAACTCGTGGTAACGTTCAATGTGCTCAATCATTCCGTGGACGATTTGCACGACTGCTTTTGGCTGTTCTTCTGGCAGCCACGTTTTGACAAAAAGCTGATCCTTCCCATTTGATGAAGTCAGCTTTTCTTGATTCATCCTCATAGTTTGCACCTCTTTTGCTTTTTCTTTTCCCTCCGCCAAATAAAACGGTCGTTTTCTTTATTATACATGGAATTTTAGGCTATGGCGGTAGGAGTTGGGAATTTGCGAGGATAAAAAAACTCCTGCTACATTGTCTAGAGACAAAGTAGCAGGAGTCAAACGATCATTACCCATCGCTTGGATTGGAAAACTTCCTCACTATTTTTTATTTGAATTTGACGATTTCTAAACGATCAATACTTAGCGTATCCACCCCAATCTCAGACGAAAGGGTGATTTCCTGCGCCCCTTTCGGTAACTTCATGCGGACTTGTAGCGGTTGATAATATTCGGAAGGATAGACATCCACCACGTGGTTTGCTTGTTTCGTTTCAATCCTGACCTGAATTGGGTCATTCAAGGAGAGATAATCAGTGGTTTTGACATAGGCAATCACCAGAAATTCGTCTGCTTCTTCAATCTGCGGAGCAAAGATAATTTTGTCAGTCGTTGATTCAAAGCCTTGGACGACTTTCTTAGAGAGTGCTGCCTCATCTTCGACAAGCACTAAATCGCCCTCCAGCAAAGCACGGCTAGCAGTTAATCGCAGTCGATTGGGCTCAGCTTTTGGCAACGCTTGAACATGCCACTCATCAAAAGGAGCTTCCAGTAGAATTTTATCCTCTTGATCCCAACCAAACTTTTGTAAGCGGATCGAACGGTTCCAGCCCGAATGATCCCACCGAGCAGCATGATAAATCAGCCAGTCTTCAGAACCATCTTTTGATTTGGCAAATCCATTATGACCAGGTCCATAGACAGTGTTTGTCTGTTGGAAAATCGGCGCTGGTTCCTTTTGCCAGTTCGCTCTTTCTAGCGGATCATCAGCCACATCTAGGGTCATAAGACCAAGAGCGTAATCATTGTCCCAGCTTCCACTGGCAGAGTATACCAAATTGACTATTTCGTCTTTGATCATCACTTGAGGGGCTTCATTGATCAATGGTGTTTGCCGCATTTCCCATTCATATTCTGGTTCTGAGATAAGTCGTTTCTCCCCAATCACTTCCGTAGGGGAGGCCATTTCCGCTAAATAAAGATTTTGCGCAACATTTTCATACCCTTCCCAGCCCGACCAAAGGAAATAGCGTTTGTCATTGATCTCTAAGACTGTTCCATCAATCGCAAATTTATCATCCATCCCTTTGATCTCTTCCAATTGCCACTCACCCATGTAAGGATCTTTTTGATGATTGACTAATGCGTACATACGATGCGTTTCTGAAGGACGATTAGCCGCGAAATACATCACCCAGCGATCATCTAAGTAATGAAGCTCAGGTGCCCAGATACTTTCAAATTCTGCTGGCATTTCCCAGATGATCTTTTTTTCACCAGCAGCAACGAGAGAGAGGTTTTCAGCACGCCAAAGCGTTAAATTATTCCCAGTCGTTTTGGTATAATAAAAGAACGCTTCCGTTTGCAAGATCCAAGGATCTGCCCCATCATTATCGATAATTGATGTAAAATCGGACACTTCTTCCCCTGGATCAGTTCCAGCGCTACAACCGGTTATCATAAGCGCAGCAATCAAGATACTTACTCCACTGAGCCAAGCTGCTGATTTCCCCATCGGACATCGCCCCTTTCCTTACCAATCATTTCATTCTACCTGCGGTGGATGAAACTGCTCATTGATCTCTTTAATTGCTGCCAAATCAACTTTTGGTTGGCGATCATAGGTCAGTAACCCATTGATTTCTTGTTCGACATCTGTCAACTGAGTGTAGCAATAGCCCCAGAGTCCGACAGAGTCATATACAGCCACCATGATTCGCTGATAATCCTTCAAGAAATCTTGTTGATTTTCCACTGAGGTATAGCCCCAACCGGGTTGCCCCGAAACATCGAAGCCAATACCGCCGAACTCGGTCAATAAAATAGGCTGATCCTGATAAGAAAATCCTCCGGCGAAAATCGGCCAGGGGGTCGATACTCGACTCACCAATTTTTCTCTCGTGCTGAGACTGTCTTTGAAGTATAGATATTTTTGCCGTTCGGATTCTTGCCCATGCGCATAATTATGAATCGCACAAATATCTGTCTCCGTCATCGCCCAACCATCATTTGAAATAACCAACCGTTGCTGGTCTAACGAATGGATAAAGTGATACATCGCTTGAGAAAAATGCTGTTGCTGACGATCAAATGAGATTTTTGGCACACCCCAGCTCTCGTTGATTGGGACCCAAGTAACGATCGAAGGATGACTATAATCCCGAGTAATGATTTCTGTCCACTCTTGCATCAAGCGCGTTACCGAAAGATCGGTATAGATTGCCGGCGCCGCACACTCTCCCCAAACAAGAAATCCTAATTTATCTGCCCAGTATAAAAAGCGTGGGTCTTCTGTTTTTTGGTGTTTTCGGCAACCATTAAATCCCATTTCTTTGGCCAATAAGATGTCTTGTTTAAAGTCCTCATCTGTTGGTGCAGTTAACAAGCCGCTCGGCCAATAGCCTTGATCGAGCACCAGCTTCTGGTAGTAAGGCTTGTTATTTAAGTAAATCATACCGTTTTCTGTATGTATTTTACGCATACCAAAATAACTTTTTAGCTGATCGATGGCCTTCCCTGCTTCTCTAAGAGTCAATTCAACATCAAATAATTGCGGTTTTTCAGGTGTCCAAGACCAGCCTTCATGGTGAAAATTCGTCCGAAAAATTTCTTGCTGGAAAATATCAACCGCAAAACTCAACTTAGAAGTGATAAAGTCTGCCTTTCCGCTGGTAACTAAAGCACCTTTAAAATAGATTTGATATTCTAAGACTACTTGTGGCTGTAACTGGTTCAGTTCTACATCGATCTTAACGGCGCCAGCATCAAAATCACTCGTAAATTTCACCTGTTGCAGATGGGATTCGGCAACTACTTCAAGCCAAACTGGCTGCCAGATCCCTGTTGAGTTTGTGTACCAGATTCCTGCTGATTCTTCTTCCCAAAATTGTTTCCCCCGTGGAATGCTTTCATCAAAATGTGGATCAAATGCTCGCACACTTAGTATTTGCTCTTGTCCAGATACTAAAGCATCCGTGATGTCTATATCAAAAGAGGTATGCCCTCCGCAATGATTTTTCACATGATTGCCATTGACAAACACATCTGCTTCATAGTCCACCGCCCCAAAATGCAAAAGGACACGACTTTTTTCAGGGACTTGCACATTGAAGGTCCGATAATACCATACAACGTCGTGCACTTCTCGATGATCAATGCCGCTCAATGCACTTTGATAGACAAAGGGAACATTGATCTTGTACGGATAGTTTGCTTCATTTGTGTACCACTTTTCTTTTAAACCAAGATTTTGGTCATCAAAGGTAAATTGCCATTCACCATTTAAGCTTAACCAATTCTCTCTCTCAAATTGCGGTCTCGGGTATTCTTCTCTACTCATATTTCCTCCAAAAACAAATTATTTTATGCCACTTTGCAACGACATTGACGCCATAAAGCTTTTTTGCGCCACCAAATACAATAAAAAGGTAGGGATCAAAGCCAAGATTGCTCCGGCAGTTCCAATTCCCGGATAGGTCATGTATTGCCCTTGTAGCAACTGCAGCCCCGGTGTAATCGGTAATTTATCAATATCGTTTATCACGATCGATGGCCACAAGAAGTCATTCCATGAGCCAGTAAAACTAAATAACGCAACCACCGTCAATACAGGTTTGATCAGTGGTAAGATAATATGATAAAAGATTTGAAACTCGTTGGCCCCATCGATCACAGCCGATTCATCCAATTCTTTAGGAATCCCTAAAATGAACTGCCGAACGAGGAAAATGTTATAAACACCTGCAGCCCCAGGAACGATGACTGCCAGAAATGTATTGGTCCAACCTAACGTATCAACGATTTTAAAATTCGGGATCAAATTGACCACCCCGGGAAACATCATCGTTCCTAACAATAGGGCAAAAATCAAATCTCTCCCCTTAAAGGTGAGTCGTGTATAGCCATAGGCTGCAAACGAGACGATCACCATAACCAACAGCGTATGTGAAGTTGAAATAATCATTGAATTCACAAACCAGCGGAACACAGGAGAAGAATCATTGCCTTGTAACAAGCCAAAAAAATTAGCCAGCGTCCAATCTTGTGGAATCAAACTGAACCCAACCTTTTGAATCTCTGCCTCCGATTTAAACGAGGTAAAAATTGCCCATATCAAAGGAAAGAGCCAAATCACACAGACGATCGCTAGCAAAATAAAGGCAATTCTTTTCCCTAGTTTGTTTTCTCGCATCTTCTTCCCTCCTATCTTTCCATTTTTTTGATGACCATAAATTGCACAATCGAAACTGCCATGATTACAAAACCTAGTAAAATAGCCATCGCTGAAGAAATTCCTGCAACCGAGGTACTACTACCAAAAGCATTTTCTTGGATGTACATCATCAACACGCGAGTAGAATTGTTGGGTCCGCCACCCGTCAACATTAGTGGCTGACCATAAATATTAAACTGAGCGATGGTCGTCATGACCGTGGTAAAAACAAGCTGGTTGCGAATACTCGGCAAAGAAATACGGAAAAATTTCGTTATACTATTTGCACCATCTAATTCTGCTGCTTCTAACTGCTCTTTAGAGACGCCATTTAATGCAGCAACATAAATAATTAGATTCCCACCTAATGTCCACCAAATCGTCACGATCAAAATAGCGATCCATGCCCATGGTTGCGTGCCTACAAAATTGATGTCGATACCGAATACTTCTTTGATTGGCCCAAAAGATTTGCTCAAAAGGAACCCCCAAATAATCATGACGGCAGAGATTGCAAACAGTGTTGGCAGATAGAGAATCGATTGAAAAAAACGCATCATTTTTGGTTTAGCAGACAATGCAACCGCTAGCAACAAGGGAATTACAATACATAACGGAACGGAGATTGCCGCAAAAAACAGCGTATTTTTCATTCCATTAAAAAATTGCGTATGATACAACGAGTCTTGATCAAACAAAATCGTTTGAAAATTATCAAACCCGACAAAAATCGGTGTACTGAACAGATCCCATTCAGTAAAAGAAACATAGATCCCAATCACTGCAGGAACTAAAAAGAATAAAAGAAAAAGGAGCATATGCGGACCAATAAAAACGATTGTCCAGCCATTTAACCTTTTTTTCATCAATACCCATCCTTCCTTGTATTTCTAGTGCAGCTCTCAACAAGAAACAACTGTGACAGCCCTTTAAGCCTATCAGAATTCCTCCCCTATCAAAAAATGGACTGAATTCTTTTTATGGTCGCTCTTCCTTCTGCCACAGCCTCTATGTGAGAAGATTATTTCATCTTTTCTTCTACAACTTTTTGGATCTCACCAAAAGTCGTTTGAATATCTGCTTTTCCTGTGATCATGTCCCATGAGCGATTATCATATTCACCAAAGATATACGATAAGCCATCAACTGCGTTAACAGAAATTGCCGCTTGTCCTTTTTCTGTCTTCAATAAGAAGGATTGTGGCATCTCAACATATTCTTCATTGTCTAGCATAGCTAAGGAAGTAGGATTTGCACCTGATTTGACCCACTCTAATTGGTTTGCTTGTAACCAAGTCAGAAAGTCGACCATGCCACTTTTCTTTTCATCGGAACGTTCCTCGTTCGTTTTGAACATTGCAAACTGATCGACGCCTGAACCTTGAATGATATGTTCCGCATCCCATTGAGGAGTAAATGTTTGGCCCCAAGTGAAGTCACTGATTTCTTCCATATTACTTAGCATCCATGTTCCTTCTGGAAGAAAAATCAGTTTCTGGTTTGCAAAAAGTTTATTTGCATCTTCACCATCTGGGACCATGTAGCCGGCATCGTACAGATCCTTAAACTCTTGAACGGCATTGTAAGAATACTCATTATCGATATTGATGTTTCCTTGTGAATCTTGCCATTCCCCACCCATTTGTTGGTAGAGATTCGAATAATTCTGCATGCCCCATGTATAGCCAAAACTATAGATACCATCTGCTTTTGCTTTTTCCCCAGCTTGTCTGATTTCTTCATACGTCACTACGCCATCATCCAACACTCCTGGAACATATTTATCCACCAAATCTTGGTTGTAATACATCACCCACGAACCCATGGTTGCCGGAATCCCATATTGACTATCATCCACTACACCAGTGTCCCAAGCAGCTTCAACGTAGTTTTCCCGTGCCAATTCTGTCCCATCGATCATGTCATCCCAGGTTTCAAGCATGTCTTGGTGTTTGTACGTAGGCAAAGCTTCTGAGGCAATCAAAGCCAAATCAGGAACACCTTTCCCCGATTTCCCCGCAGTCGTCAACTTTGAAGTAAAGGTATCACCTTGCATGCTTACTAACTTCACTTTAAAGTCTGGGTCTGTTTCATTGTATTGATCAATCGTTTTTTTGATTTTTTCACCGTCTGGTCCTGTCGTCGAAGACCAAAGCAAAATTTCTGAATTATTACTTGAGCTACCACTCCCGCCACAAGCAGCTAACAACACTGTACATAATAAGCTTGTCCCTACTAAAACAATAGATTTACTTACTTTCATTTTTTACACTCCTTTTAATTTAACTAAAAAGTAAAATGACATCCAATTATCAATAAACATAATCGTTAGACTATCGTCAAATAATGTTTACACCGTAAAGTTACTATAAATATAAAGCGCTGTCAACATTATTTTAACAAGGTATAACCAAAAATTATATCATTTTACTATTTTGTAAATCCACAAGGTTGTGTTATAATTAAACCATCTTTTCATTAAACATTTTAGTATAACGAGGTGATCGCTATGGAATTGGATTTAACAAACGCATCTTTACCGATCTACGAAGCACTGGCAAATGAAACTCGCTTAGCGATTTTAAGAGAATTAGGCGATAAGAAGAAAAGCATCAGTGAAATTGGACAAAAATTAGCAATCAGCAATGCTTTAATGACCAAACATATCCGTAAACTCGAAGAAGCTCAGTTGATCAAAACCGAAAAAGGATCGGGGCAAGACTGGAAGAAAAAATATTTGTCTCTAAAAACTGATTTCATCAATATCAATTTCCCAGCAAAAGTGTTTCCAGAAATGAATCTAACCTCCCAATCTGTGAAAATCGGCCACTTCACCGATTTTAAAGCTGAGCCTTCTTGTGGAATGGCGACCAAAGACCGCTTGATTGGCGCCTTAGATGATCCAAAATCTTTTCTGGATCAAGAACGTGTTGATGCAAGTATCATCTGGCTAAATAACGGTTTTTTAGAATACAAAATCCCAAATCCTTTGAAAAATGGTGAAAAAATCGAATTACTGGAAATCAGTATGGAGATCGCTTCAGAGTTCCCAATTTCGAATAACTATTGGCCCAGTGATCTTTCCTTTTACTTAAACAATCACTGCATCGGTAGTTACACCGTACCAGGAAACTTTTCGGATGTCAGAGGTTCTCTGACTCCGCAATGGTGGATCGATGAGTTCAGTCAATATGGATTGCTTAAGCATTTACGCATCAATCGCTATGATACTTCCCTCGATGGAGAAAAATTAACAGATCACAACCTGAATGAAATCGACTTAGACCACAGTGACTTTTTCACCTTTAAAATTGCTGCACCTGCAACTGCCGAAAACGCTGGTGGTTTGACCATTTTCGGCGATCGATGGGGAAATTATCCTCAAGATTTATTGTTCAATTTTTACGTATCGGAATGACTGTTGTCGTTCCATTACACAAAAAAAGCACGTAGCGAAGAGAGACCACTCCCTCAGCTAGTGCTTTTTTCTATTCTCTTACGCTGTGGCAAAAATGCGTTCGATCAACTGCATCACTGCTCGGACTTCTTCGTTTTTAACGATAGGTTCGGCACCGTTGCGTACAACGTTGTAAAAATTCTTGTAGAAAGGTTCAAAATCCGCTTCGGCTTTCGGGAAAGGAATCTCTTTGGCTGCCAATTCCGATGGCGGTGCCATCGTTTTCGTCAAGCCAACGCCTGCTTGGACTGGTTTTGGTGCAGCCACATCTTCGCGACCTGTTGCTTGCACCATTTCCCCATTTAGATCCCAATCGGTGATGGTGGCTGTTCCTTCTGTTCCTTTGATGTACCAGCGAGGCAATTGCGTGTAATTGGAGGTTCCAACTTCCACGATTGCTTTAACCCCATTTTCAAAAGTAATCAAAGCGAAGAACCCATCATCGACTTCTTCCCCCAACACAAAGCTAAGATCCGCTTTGACGTCTTTCACTGGGCTGTCGATCAGCCATAGCATTTGATCCAACAAGTGAACGCCCCAGTCTAAAAGCATTCCCCCACCTTGTTTTTTCACATGGCGCCAGTCTCCTGGGATGCCGTTTGCCCCTTGGACCCGTGACTCTAATTGGAACAAATCACCGATCTGTCCATTACGGTACAGTTCGCGTACAAGTAGAAAATCAGGATCCCAACGGCGGTTTTGGTGAACCATAAAGGTATTGCCAGTTTCTTGGGCAACCGCCACGATCTCATCTAGTTCCACAGTATTCAGCGCAACAGGCTTCTCGCAAACAACATGTTTGCCGGCTTTCAACGCAGCGATCGATAACTCTTTGTGCAAGTCATTAGGTGTGGCGATCAATACTGCTTCGATCGTCTCATCGGCTAAGACTTCATCATAGCTTTTAAAGACCTTATGGCCTTTTTCTTGGGAGATCGCTTGACGTTCTTCATTGATATCGTAAGTTCCTACGATGTGGATTCGTTCGTTTTCATTTGGTAAGATATTGTGGACATGGTACGCACCCATGCCGCCATATCCGATTACTGCAAAATTGATTGCACTCATGTCTGACACTCCTCGGTTTTCTTCTTATGCCCACCACATGGATGAAGCTTCTTCACGGATCATAATCGTCTTCAAGTTGCCGATGGCACGAGTCAGTCCTTCATCAATGGACATGATTGGATCTTCATGTTCAATACTCAAGACATAATCATACCCATAAATTCTAAGCGCAGAAATAATATCTGACCAGACTTGTAAGCTGTGGCCGCAACCGACTGAACGGAAGGTCCAAGCTCGGGTTTTGACATTGCTATATGGCTGCATGTCCGTCAAGCCATGCATGTTGATATTATCTTGATCCAAATACGTATCTTTGGCATGGAAGTGATGGATCGCATCGGCTTCCCCTAAGATTTTGACCGCTGCCACTGGGTCGATCCCTTGCCACCATAAATGACTTGGATCCAAGTTGCAGCCGATGGCTTTACCCGCAGCATCCCGCAGTTTCAACATCGTATAAGGGGTATGTGCCAAAAAGCCACCATGAAGTTCGATCCCAATTTTAACACCAGCCGCTTCCGCTTCCGTGTTGATGCCTTTCCAATAAGGAATCAGTTTTTGTTCCCATTGATAATTATAATTGTCATCGTATTCCGTTGGCCATGGCAATACTGGCCAGTTGACTTGTGTATCTGTTGCATTTCCGCCTGAAACGCCTGAAAATCCATTCACAACAGGTACATTCATCAAGCTGGCTAATTTGATGGTTTTACGCAAAAGTTCATCGGCTTCTTGCGCTTCTGCTTTTAGTGGAGAGATTGGGTTGTTGTGACAGCTCAAAGCTGAGATTTCCAATCCTTTATCAGCTAATTTTGCCAAGTATTCTTTTCGCTCTGCTTCACTTGCTAGTAAACGGTCAATGTCTAAGTGGGCATTGCCGGGAGAACCACCGGTACCGATCTCAACGGTTTGGAGCCCTTTTTTCGCTACTTCATCGATCATTTCTTCAAAGCTAAGTTGATTGAATAACGGGGTAAAAACACCTAATTTCATTTTCTTTCCTCCTCAATTGCTTGAAAATGCCCATATGTTGGGTAACGATTTTCTGTTGGTGCACACCAGCGAGCCGCATTTTGGATCACTTTTTGCACTTTGGGATTGTAATAGCTTGGGAATGTCTCATGACCAGGCTGGAAATAGAAGATTTTGCCATTCCCACGGCGGAATGTACAGCCGCTGCGGAAAACTTCACCACCAGGGAACCAGCTGACAAAGATCAATTCATCCGGCGCTGGAATATCAAAGTGCTCGCCATACATTTCCTCTTGCTCTATTTCGATCCATTCGCCGACTCCTTCAGCGATTGGGTGGCTTGGATTAACATTCCAGATCCGCGCATGCTGATCGTCTACCCGCCATTTCAAATCGCACGACGTTCCCATCAACGTTTTAAAGATTTTCGAAAAGTGGCCAGAATGCAAGACGATCAGTCCCATTCCTTCCCATACACGCTGCTGCACACGAGCAACGATAGCATCATCGACTTCTTCATGCGCCATATGGCCCCACCAAACCAACACATCCGTGTCAGCCAATACTTGCTCCGTCAACCCATGTTCTGGTTCATCAAGGGTCGCCGTTCGTACTTGAAAATCATCCTCTGCTAAAAACTTGGCAATTTGACCATGGATTCCTTCTGGATACATTTTTTGGACGGTCTCATTCGTTTTTTCATGACGAAACTCGTTCCATACCGTAACATGGATCATTGGTAGACCTCCTCTACGATGTCTTTTAATTGCAGATAATCAATCCCGCTGGCTTCTAAAGGAGCGAATTTTTGAAACGCTTCCTGCTCGACGATCAGCCATGGTAGTTCTAATGCTTTAGCTGCTTCTACATACGACTTAATTGGTAAAATCCCATTGCCGATCTCGGTGCTTTCCTGCGGCTGCTCTTGCATATCTTTGATATGAACCAAGCCGACCTTCGTTTCGCGTTCCTTTAGCCAAGGTAAAATAGCCACGTTTGCAAAGGCTAACCAGTAAAGGTCGGCTTCCAAACGCAGTTGCGGATTGTCTTTGATCAGTTCATCGATCATGGATTTTCCAGCAACTTCAGTAAATTCATGGGCATGGTTGTGGTAGTAGCAAATCAGCCCTTCTGCCTGCAATTTTTGGGTGATCTGGGTCAGCTCCGCAGCAAAGGCTTGCCATTTTTCCAAAGAATCAAAGCTGGCATACGGAATCACGATCCGTTGATTGCCAATCGTTTTTTCAAAAGCGACGGTTTCTTCAAAACGATCTTGCAATGCTTCAAACGGGATATGGGAAGCCGCGACCGCCAAATCCAACTGCTCCAGCATTTCTTTGATCTGAACAGCGCTGTGTCCATGATAACCGGCAAATTCAACACCGTCATAGCCGTTTTGTTTTACTGTTTTCAACGCATCAAAAAGATTTGTCTTGCAGTCCTCTTGAATACTCCAAAGCTGTAAAGCAATTTTCGGTTTTGTCATTTGTGCTCGCTCCTTTTCTTCCAGCAGTTCTTATAGGTAGACTGGCTCACCGGTTTGCGATGATTTGTAGATCGCTTCTAGAATCTCCGTCACGACCATTGCTTCTTCAGGTTTGACCACTGGTTCGGTATCGTTGATGATCGCATGGATCCACGATTGTGCTTCTAAAATTTCTGGCGTCTCCCCGTTTCCTTCATAAAAATCAACGCCGCCTGTTTCAAGTTCGATATTTTTTTCATACAGCAAGCTGTGGTCTTCCCCATTGATGGTCAAACCGTTGTTCATATCCGCACCGGCTTTGCTACCCATCAGTGTCGTTTTGGCCTCTTTCACATCCAAGCTGTTGAGCGCCCAGCTGGCTTCTAAGAAAATCGTTGCGCCATCTTCCATGACCACAAAACCAAAGGCCGAATCTTCTACTGAGAATTTCTCTGGGTCCCAAGGGCCCCAAGCATTTGCGGCATTTTTGGTTTGCGACAACTCATGATACGCTTTTCCGACAACAAATTTTGGTTTGTAATTGTTCATCATCCATAAGGTCAGATCCAATGCGTGGGTACCGATATCGATCAACGGACCGCCGCCTTGCGCTTCTTCATCAAGGAAAACACCCCAAGTTGGCACAGCCCGACGACGGATCGCATGAGCTTTCCCAAAATAAATGTTTCCTAATTGTCCTTCGGCGCACACTTCATGAAGATAACGAGAATCTTTTCTAAAACGGTTTTGGTAGCCGATCGTGAGTTTTTTCCCTGTTCGGTTGGCTGCTTCGATCATTGCTTTGGCTTCTGCCGCTGTTTTTGCCATTGGTTTTTCACACATGACATGACAATCTGCTTCTAGTGCAGCAATCGTCAACTCAGCATGTGAGGCGTTTGGTGTACACACATGGATCACATCTAGATCAGCTTGTGTCAACATTTCTTGATAATCGCTGAATACTTGAGCATCTTCGGTCCCAAATGCTGATTTCGCTTCAACTGCACGTTCAACCAGCAGATCACAAAAGGCAACCATTTCTACTTCTTCTACTTGAGACAAGGCAGGCATGTGCTTGCCGTTTGCGATCCCACCGCACCCAATGATTCCAACTTTAACTGTCATATCTTTCCTCCTGAAAACGCTTATTATTTTCTACCCCCTCATTATAGCGAAACATCGAAAGCAGTTCTTCCCAGTTTCCATTGAAAAAATTCCCGAAAATTATCTTATGAAACTTTAACAAAAAGAACCACTCCACAATTTATGCAAAGCGCTTAAAAAAACACTATCGAGAAAAAAATAGTGCCAGATCAACAAAAAAACAGTCGACAAGCACAGGCTCATCGGCTGTTTCTATCAATTTTGATTCAATTGTTTCTGGTACTGCAACGGTGATTGACCAACGGCTTCCTTAAAGACATGATGAAATGTTTTGACACTGGCAAAGCCAGCTTTTTCAGCGACTTCTGCCATCGGGATCTTTTCATTTGCCAAGATAAATTTGGCTTGATTGATACGGTATTCCGTCAAAAACTGCATGAAGGTCTTGCCAGTATTGGTTTTAAAGAAACGCGTGAAATAATGAGGACTAAACCCTACATGTCTTGCGGTGTCCTCCATCGTCAAGACTTCTTGGTAATGGGATTCGATGTACTCAAAGACATCATTCAGACGCTGCAAGGTTTCTTTGTATTGTGCGGCCGTTCGTTTTAGTGGATTGACGGCTCGTTTTCGCTTTGGCAAGCTTTGATAGCACTCCCCGATCAACTGGTAAAGCAGCCCGAGAGTCAAATAACGCTTCCCAACAACATTTTCCTCTTCCAACTGATACAACTCGATCAAGAGACCTGTTATTTTTTCCGTAAAACTCGCTGGCCAATTTTTGCTGTGGGGCTCCCCTTCTTCAAAGAGTGTCATCAAGGATACTTCATTTTCTCGCAGCAACGGCTCTTCAAAAAGCTGCATATCAAATTGATAGACATAGCGTTCACTCTCAGGCGATGCTAGAAAATAGTGGGGTTGCCCGCTGGAAAAAAGATACAGATCCCCTTCCTCCAACTCAATGATCGTATCGTCAACACCAATATTCACCGTGCCACGCTTAGCGTAAATGATCTCGATTTCTTTATGGACATGGGGATAAACGATGGTCAAACCATCATTTAGAAACGTTCGAAAACGAAATTCACTTTCAAATTCAGGAATTTCAAGATACATACTCATGGCTGACCGACTCCTTCGCTCTATTCTTATTTATTATAAGCGAAAAATTGCCTAAGAGAAAACCTTTTCTCAGCCAATCATAGTTTCTTCTGCTTTTTTGTGGTATCGTATTCAAGAAAAGGAGTCTTGTTTATGAATTATTATGATCAACATCTGCATACATTTTTGTCTTTTGATTCAGATGAACAGTTTGAGAATTATCTAGCTTACCAGCCTGCCTACTTCGTTGCGACAGATCATTTCGATTTGAAGAACCCCTATTCGGGATTCCGTGATGATATTCCTGACTATGAATTACTAGTAAAAACCCACCAGAAGCTGCAAGAGACCACAGCGACGAAACTCTTAAAAGGCATCGAGATTGGTGTCGTGCCTGGTCAAGAACAAGAAATCTTGCGCTATCTTGAAAGCCATCCTTATGACTTGAAATTGATCAGTATCCATCAAAACGGTACCTTTGATTATATGGACGATGCCGTGTTGACGAAGGACAAATTTGCAGTCGCCAAACAATACTTTGACCAAATGGCCCACGTGTTGGACTCGTTTCCAGACGGGCATATCGTGACCCACTTTGATTATGGCTTGCGTCGTTTCCAATTTACAGCTGAGGAATTGGCCGCCCATTTTGAAACAGAGTTAACGACGATCTTCAAAAAAATCGTTGCCCGTGACTTAGCGATGGAAATCAACGCTAAGAGCTTTGGCCCTTATCAAAATGCCCACCTTTACCAATATGCTATCCCGCTGTATCAAAGTGTTGGGGGTAACTTGTTCACCCTCGGCTCTGATGCCCATAAAGCCAGTGATTATCGGTTAGATTTTGCAGCGATGAGCGATCTGCTGCGTTCCTTTGGTGTCAATCAATTAGCGGTCTTTCAAGGTAGTGAACGGTTTATGGCGGATCTGCCGACAGAATAAGCTTATTCTTTGACTATCATGCAAAAAAATTAAAAATGACCAGCCTATAAAGGATGATTCCAGCTTCATTAGCAATCATCCTTTATAGGCTGGTCATTTTAGACGTGCGTATTATTTAATGGTTTTCAATCCTTGCACATTCAGGTCACGAAAATCAATGATCGTTTGATCCGCTGGCAGATCTTGCGCAGAGAATGCTGGATTTGCAAAACCAATACAGTACATACCCGCATCTTTGGCAGCTTTACAGCCATTGATCGTATCTTCAATGACGATACATTGCTGAGGGTTCGTACCCAACAAAGACGCTACTTTCAAGAATACGTCGGGAAAAGGTTTCGAGCGTGCTACCTCTTCACTACTGACGATCTCAGTAAAATAGTTTCGCAACTGCAATTGATCCAGGTTCTCCTCAATCTCTTTTTTGGGAGAAGAGGAAGCAACACCAAGCTGAAAGTTCGCTTCTGCTAACTGCCGAATCAATGTTTGCACATGAGGAATCGCTTTGACGCCATCACGTGTGATCAACGCTTTTCTTCTGAGATTCATTTCTTCAATGTACGCTGAAACAGATTTTTGTAACTGTAATTCTTCCTTCATTTTTTCCCACATAAATTCTGCAGTGGTCCCCATGAACTGATAGTGATACGACTCATCTACAAGGTGTCCTTCACTATGAAGCATCGCTGTTTTTGATTCTAAAAACGTATACTCAGAATCTACGATAACCCCATCCATATCAAAAATTACCGTTGGCATCATTGGCATAACCCCTGAATCGATGGCGACTCAAATGTCTCGACCCAGTCATTGTGAAAGTCCGTTATTGCTTTTTGAATGGAAGGCATGGCTAATCCTTGTCGATAGATGTCTGGATCAGCAGTGAGCGCATGTGCCCCTGCACGAATCGCGCGATTCATTTGCGCAGTGTTCTTAAAGCTTGCAGCAAGGATCTTACTTTGTGCTTGAGTGGTATGAATCGCTTGTGCCAATGATTCAATGACTGTTGGTGCATCAACATTGATATTTTCCATACGGTTATAGTATGGCGCCAAATAATCGACTCCAGCACCAATCGCTAAGAACCCCTGTAATTCGGTATAAATGGCTGTAGCTGTTAAATTGAATTCACGCTCTTTTAATCGTTTGATGGCTTCTAACCCATTTTCATTGACAGGGATTTTGATATAGACGTCGTTTCCCAGCTTATTGATAATCGTTTCTGCATCTAGAATCATCTCATCGACAGTTTCCCCAACCACTTGAACGTGTAAGGACGCTTCTCCGATTCGTTCTTTCACTGCTTGCAAATGAGTAAAAAAGTCGATGTTCCCCGCAGCTTTCAAAATCGTGGGGTTCGAGGTTACTCCTGCCAGCGGGAGTACCTTTTGATAGTGGGTGATTTCCTCAAGATTTACTGTATCCAAAAAGAATTCCATTGTTTACACTCCTTCAATCTTACGTTTTACTAGACAGTTTCCTTACTTAATACTGATTTTTGTTCCTTTTTCAATCACAGGGATCGTTTTTTCTTCTACATAAAGTGTGCCTGGTAATTCAGAGGTCGAACTGCCATCAAATTTAATCGTGATGTGTCCTAACTCTTGCAAATTCCTTGATACCACGTCACCTACCGAGGTAATTTGATAGCTTTGATCATCGATCCATAATTTTTGTTCAGATGTAATCGTGCCATTCATTGGCTGTACTTCAATTTTGTAACAATAGTCAGCTAATGCTGCCGGTGCATCTTTGCCAAAAAGAATGATCATATTTTCTTCGCGAAATAATTCTGCCTCCACACCGATTGAAAGAACTGTCGTAGTAAAAACTGCCATTTCTGCTTCCTCCTATACTGATTTAACTATAAAGTCCAAAACTTGCAAGCCATGCTACGAAGACCCGTGGTACACCATTTAAGAAACGAGAATAAAGAACAGAAGGTACCCCAACCTCAACCGTTTCCGCTTCTGCCTCTTCTAATCCTAACCCAACTGGAATGAAATCACAGGCATTTTGAGTATTGATCGCAAATAATGCAGGTAGAGCAAGTTGAGGTGGAATCGTTCCTTTACCGATCTCGACCCCAATCAGAGTTCCAATCACTTGACTGATCACTGCCCCTGGTCCAAGTAACGGGGAGAGAAATGGCAAGGAACAAATAAAGCCAATGATCATCAATCCCCAAATATTGCCAGCCAATGGCGCCATTACATTCGCAAAGAAATTTCCAACGCCTGACCCTTGAATGATCCCAATCAACAGGGAAACAAATGCCATGAAGGGAATGACGGTATTGATCATCGTCTGAACCCCATCTCGTGCAGATTGGTTAAAGGTCGCAACGACTTTCCCGGCGCCCATCCCGATCTTGGCAATAAAATTTTGCTGCTCGGCTTTTTGCTCCGTGATTTTTTTCGAAGTATCGTAGGTAAATTCCCGCTTAGGAGGTGTTGCTTCATTGGTGACAGTGATTGCTTCTTGCTCTTCGCTTAATGAAATTTGGTCGACCCCAACCGCCGAAACATAGATCTGTTCATTGATATATTGTGCTAATGGCCCGCTTTTCCCCGTTGCGACGACATTGATCGTCGGAATCCCTTTTTTGGGATAAATACCGCAACGTAGTGTGCCACCACAGTCAATGATTGCCAATGCAATTTCATCATCGGGAATCGATGTTTTAAAGCCATTGACTGCTTCCATTCCCGTTAATTCAACAATTTTATCAACGATTGCAGGTCGCTCACCACCACCAGTAATGTAAATAAATTTATGTCTTTCTTCTGTCGGCGTGATCACTAAGGGACCGCCATAACCACCGCTGCCTTTGACTACTCGTATACTTTTATACGTCATCTTGATTCCTCCTTATTCTGCCACTAGTTTGACGGTTTTACTCAAAGTGATGCCTTGCTGCTTACACACGTAAGCAGTCGTAAAGTCGGTGACCCAACCACCAATAAAGTTCATGATCATACCGACCAACAGATAACGAATCGCCAGCTCCATCGAGTTTAAGCCTAATGTTGTGATTCCTTGGGCAATACCCAACCATACAAAGAGTTCTCCCGGATTGATATGAGGAAATACCCCATTACTGGTGTGACAAAATTGCGCTTGTGAAGCATAATAGCTAGGTTTATAGTATTCAGGTAAAAAGCGAGCCATAGTAAACGACATTGGATTTCCTAACATAAAGGCAGATAGGAAAGGTAAAAGCAAATAGCGAGTAAAAGGATTTTTTGAAGATAAACGTGCCACTTTGGTCACGCGTTCTTCTCCTAAGAAAGCAATCAACGTATTCATGGCGACCATCAGCATTAGCACCACTGGAACGATACCTGTCATCCATGAGATAAAGGTTTCTGCTCCGGTTTGAAAAAGGCTCATAAAACCTTCAGCAAATTTTGTAATATACTCCATTATTTTGCACTCCTTTTTTCTTTCATGTATATTTTCTCTTTCCATGTTTGTATTTGTATTTTCAACAGTGTTACAGGCGACACTCCTTGACTTTCGGTATAGTTCCCGGCTTCTGTGCGCAAATAGATTTCTCTGGCATTTTCCATCGCTTGAATCGTCAACTTGTTTTCTTTTTGCACATTGGGATGGTACTTATCGATATAATGAATATCTTCTCCTAGATAGACCGGCAGCTCTTTAAACTTCGCCAACACGGTTACCCCTTGCATCTTTCTGGCATCAAGAATGATTCCTGCTGGATCGACCGCAAATAAAACGATCGTTCCTGCTTTTATTTTCCCAGCTCTGCGTCCAATCGCTACCTTGCCTTTTTTGCGCAGTTGCTGATAGTTTTGATTAAAGTGTTTGATCTGTTTTAACCCAAAAAGAATTTGTAACAAATAGGCGCCTAAGGCAAAAATACCAAATAGATAAACAAAACTCATATAATCAACTCCTTCTGATAAAGCCATTCTTTCAATGCCAATAGATTTTCTCGGGCACTGATTTCTTCTCTGAAATCCGCGTTGCCAGCAATCGCAAATAATTCATCATAAATGCGCAACAAGTCTTGTTCGTTTTTCCCTGTCAATTCACTTGGAATACCTAACAAAAAAATCAGTTTGATATTGCCCTCAGGAGTAACCAATTTCCTTTTGAATACACCTATCGACAGAACGATTTTATCTGTTTGATCATTGATCGCATGGGGAAAGCCAATCTCAGAATCAAAAATCGTGGCATGTTTTTCCTCTCTTTGTCTGATTCGTTCCAAAAAGCACTCATCTACTATATGCTCCTTTGTTAATTCGGCGATCATTGACTGGACATTCTCTTGATAGGTCAAGTCAGGATCTAAGTGATTAAAATGTAAGAGGATCGACTGCTTCCCTACTGACTGCAAGCGTTCGGCTTTTTCCCACTCATTGCGCAACCAATGATCGTCAAATAAGTTGGTCAATTTAATGATTGGACTTTTCACTTGCTCTAAATGTTTTAATGGAATCGTCGTAAAAATGGCGAAGTAATCGGTCAGATTTTCCTGCTGATAGGCTTCCTCTGATAAATGGGTGATGCGAATATCATTGCCTAAGACTCGTTCCAATTGACGACGAATGATCATCGCCGTACCTCTGCCACTGTGACAAACTACAGCAATTTGCTTTTTGGCTGGTTCGTTTTGTTGGCTTTTCAAAGCAAGTTCAAAATAAAGTGCTAGATAACTGATTTCGACTGTGGGTATGGTTCGACCAACCACTTCTTCAATCTCTTGTAGACCGACTTTGGCTAATTCATAGGCAAAGGGATATTGTCGCTCGATTTCGCCGTAAAACAAATCGCTTAATTTTGCTTGGACCACGATTCGGTTGATCATATACTTTAAGTGTTCTTTCATTTCTAAAAACAAAACTTTCTCATTGATATCCAAAACGAGCGTGCGATGGATTCGCTTTAGCATCGCTTTAAAGTACTGTTCGACTGCTGTCGGGACAACCGTACGCTCAATTAAGGAATTTGCAGATAAATTTAACGGGAACCAGAGAAAGTCCTGTTCTGTTTGACTTAAAGTCACTCGGTATTTGGTCTCTAGATGATAGATCAACTGCTCGATTTGTTCTTCTTCTTTGATGAAATTTGTATAACAATTCGGTATCGTCTCTAAATAATTCCCTTCAATGATCCTTTTCATGGAAATAGAAATCACTTTATACAGTAAACGACCATAATACTGCGGAATCCCTGAGAGAGAAATGATTTTTTGGATCATTGCTTGTGTATCGTTTTCTAAATAATTTTCATAAAAATAATCTTGTACATAATAGATGTAAAGCAAACGCAGATTAAATTCACTTCCTTTAATCTGAATTCCTCTGTTTGGCGTTCCGATTACTTCTGTATCAAAAGGTTTGAGTAGCTTTTTTAGCATCCGAAAATCATTATAGACAGTACTCCTACTGATCCCTAGCGCTTCAGACAGATCGTCAATTAAAATAAATGACTTTTCCTCGATCAATTGTTTTAGGATAAATGCCACCCGTTTACTTGCTGAGTTAAAATCGGTTTCTTTTTTTAACTTTCCAGCCAAAATGAGTTCAAATTCTTCAGCGTCTTCTACCTCAATCGAATAGCTCTTTTTCCTTTGCACGATTTTCGCAATACCAATTAGTTCTTCATTAAGCAGATCAATACTACTCTTTACTGTTTTTGAACTACTGCTCAACTTTTTCTGTAAATCAATGATTGAAATATCCTTATGGGTTATTAACAAGTCTAAGATTTGATACCATCGATTTACGAATGCCATTTTATCCCCCTATTTCTATCCCCTAGTTTTTCCTCCCGCTACATTTGTTGTCACTCCTGTAATATAACTGGATCGATCAGACAGGTAATAGCAGACCAAGTCAGCTACTTCTGTCAATTTGCCACTCCGACCTAGAGGAATTGTACTCGTTTTTGTGTATCCTTCTCGCAGTTTTTCAACTGTCGTCCCTCTTGTGTAAGCCAATGCCTCCTCATAGGCAGGCGTTCTCAAACCTGTTTCTTCCATGATGCCGGGTGCAATACCCACCACTCGAACATTTGATTTTCCTAATTCTTTTGCCCATGATCTTGTATAGCTATTGAGTGCCGCTTTGGTAGCAGCATATGCACTTTGCCCTTCAGATCCTTCAAGCCCTGATTCTGATGACATATTGATGATGACTCCAGATTTTTTATTGACCAATTCTCGGGCTACTGTTTGCGTCATTAGGAAAACGCCCTTTTGATTGATTGCACTCATCTTGTCAAAAATAGGATCTGATAATTCATATTTCCCATGAGGATCTTTCTTATCTACTAAAAGACGTGGAATATTGATCCCTGCATTGTTCACTAAACCATCGACAGTTCCAAACCGCTCAACGACTTTTTCTACACCTGACTCCACCTCTTCCCTTACTGAAATATCCGTTTCAACAAACAACAAATTGTCATGTTGTTGGGTAGCTTCTGTAAGGTCAAAATTTGCCACATTCACCCCTTGCTCTAATAAACTTTCGACAATCCTCTTTCCGATTCCTGAAGAACCTCCTGTTACGATCACGGTTTTTCCAGCTATATTTAACCAGTCTTTCATACGTTCCCTCCTACAATTTGATTACGCTTTCAGTATAAGCGTTGACCAATAATAATTAAGACAGGATTTTTTCAAAGATCTGGAAAAAAAGTGTACGAATTCACTGAATAATCTTCAGACCGTTTGCCTTATAAAACAATGCAATTTTATTTTGCAACTGAAAGAATTCATGTTGAAGCGACTTCTATTCTATCCTATCTTCTCCTTAGATGGAGCCATCCACTCTTTTTTAAAGGATGGTTTGTGTACTAATTGCTCTCGATTTTTCCACAACAAAGCCACTCCAATAACAAGCAGTCAAAGAAAGAAAAACTCCTACCTTTTTCTTCCACAAAAAAAGCTTAGGAAAATTCCCTAAGCTAATTGAAACGATTGAAATTAGAGTGTATTAAAAAGGCGGAGATTGGTTAGTACGCTCCTTAAGAATGACCCAACTCGTTGACTTTTTCAAATGAAGACTTCGGCGAAAGTCAATCTCAGATATCCGTTTAACCGTCTGGAAGCCAGCATATGTTGACACCTTATTTCCCCAAGTTCAGATATTCCCATTGAAAGAAATCATTCAGTTGTTGCCTGACAAGAAGAAGCTGTTTCCATTAGCACTTCATTCAATGTTTCGATGTTTTTTCTACCGTCTGTTTGCATCCATTGTCTTGCAGCAGCTTCTCCTTTAGTGGCAAATACCTTAACACCATCTGCCCAAGTTGCTCGCCCGCATAATACACCATTGAAGGTTGAACCAGCTGCTTTGGCAAAACGGAGGGTTTCTTGAAAAAGCTCCGCACTGACGCCCCCGCTAAGAAAAATAAATGGACAAGCAGTCATTTGGCTTTGTTCTTTAAAGAATGCTGCAGCCTCTTTTTGTGTATAGACAACTTCATTTCCGAACCCTTCAACAAACTTCATATTGACAGGAACTTCTACTTTCAAAACAGCCACGTTATAGCGCGACTCCGCAAAAACCTTCATCATTTGATTGACTTTATGTGGTTTGATCGTTGCGTATTCTTTCGATGTGTTATCCGAAATGGTCGCATCATAGGAGACTAGCTCTAAGAAAAAGGGCAGCCCTTCCGCCAGACATTCAGAACCGATTCGTTCTATATAAGCTTTCTTTTGATCGTTGATCGCATCGCTTTCGTCTACATCATAGTAGAGTAAAAACTTACAGGCATCTGCTCCTGCCTCTTTGAGCTTCTTGACTGACCAATAATTTAACGAGTCTGGGAGTCTCCCAGGCGTCGTTGCGTCATACCCCGTTTTTTCATAAGCCATCAATAGACCAGTTTGCTGAGCGCGTTCTTTTGCTGCCGGAAGTCCGTATTCTGGATCTAATAAAATAGCCGATGCATAGGGTGTTAGTTCTTCAGAGACGATGGTTTTAAACTGCTCGATCGCTGCATCCGACACTTCTTTTTTATATTGACTTAGCATCCTCTTTAATGCGCCTCTTTGATCGATCGCTAAGGCACTGATGATTCCTTTTGAATTACAAAGTTTTGTTACTGCTATCGGTTGCTTCATTGTCGTAGTCATTTTTTCAATTCCCTTCTAGATACTGATTCATTACTTGTAGTAAAGCTGTTTTAGAAGTAGTTGTTTGGATCGCTTTTTTAAAATCTTCTTTCATCAGCATCCTTGCCACTTGAGATAAAATCGTAAGGTGGGTACTCCCAGCTTCATTCTCTGGTATAAACATAGCGATGATCGTATGGATTTTTTGTCCGTCTAAACTGTCCCAATCGATTGCTTCTCTAAGTTTGATTACACTAATAAATGGTCGTCTAATAACACTGCTCTTCGCATGAGGAATGGCAAAACCATCCATCATGCCTGTAGAGCCTTGTTCTTCTCGAAGGATAAATGCTGCTTCCACTTCTGAAGCATTCGTAGCATCGCCTTGTCTCCGACTTTCTTTTGCTAGAAATGATAAAGCTTCTGCTTTATTCTTTAAGAGGGAATCGATAAAAATATATTCTTCCGTAATCATGCTTTCACGTCCATTCTCTGTTTGGCAACTTTTCTTTTTTGAACCAATCCTAGCAACAAACCACCTGCGATCGATCCTGCCAAAATCGCACTTACCCATAAAAGACCATGAGTAACAACGGGTAATACCAGGAAGCCACCATGAGGTGCAGGCACTTGCACTTTGAAGAGATAGGTCAGTACAGCAGCAATCGAAGAACCAAACATCATGATCGGTAACACTCTCAGCGGGTCTTTTGCCGCAAAAGGAATCGCTCCTTCTGTAATATGTGTTGAGCCTAAGATAAAATTGACTAATCCAGCATTTTTTTCATTTGCATCAAAATACTTCCCAAAGAATAAAACGGCAAAACCTGTAATCAATGGTGGGGCAATGCATGCTGCCGAAACTCCTGCCATGAAACTAGTATTTCCTTGTGCCAATAAAGCAGTACCTGTTACATAAGCTGCTTTATTGATTGGTCCTCCCATATCGAATGCACACATACAGCCAACAATAATTCCTAATACAAAGGGACTAGAGTTTTCGAAACCAGCTAAGAAGGACATCATTGCTTCGTTGATTGTTGCCATCGGTCCTGACACAAAGTCCATAATCAGTCCTGTAATCAAGACTCCTAAAACAGGATAAAGAAAAATTGCTTTCAAACCATCTAATGATTTAGGTAAAAGAATCAATGCCTTTATCAGACCTAGCACGACATAACCGGCTAAGAAACCTGAAACGATCCCACCTAAGAAACCAGTGCCGCCGTCTGCCGCGATCAAGCCCCCAACAAACCCAACCACTAGTCCTGGTCGTTTCGCGATGCTCTCCGCAATAAATGCTGATAGGATCGGGACCATCATACTCATAGCAAAACCACCGATTCCATTGAGTCGGGCAGCAAATTCGTTGTACTGAGCGTTAGTTGGATCAGCCGAATAAATCCCCCAAAGAAATGAAATAGCAATCAAGACTCCCCCACTGACCACAAACGGCAACATATGAGAGACACCATTCATTAAGTTTTTGTAGATCGTATGTCCAATCCCACTGACGGCTACTTCTTCTTTATCGGTCGGAACAGATTGCTTCGACTGTTTGATTTTCCCTGCACCCTCTAAGGCATCAGCGATCAATTGATCCGCATTGCGAATGCCCGAAGCTACCGGGACATCAATGATTTTTTTGCCTGCAAAACGTTCGGCTTGAACATCTTTATCAGCCGCGATAATGACTGCGTCGGCAGCTTCGATCTCTTTAGCAGTCAATGCATTTTCGATCCCAATCTGTCCATGAGTCTCTACTTTGATCGAAATGCCTCGCTTCTTAGCGGCTTGCTCTAATGCTTCTTGTGCCATATACGTATGCGCGATCCCCGTCGGACATCCCGTCGCAGCTACTATCTGAAATTTTGTCATTTATGGACTTCCTTTCTATGAACATGTATTTGCGCTTCCAATTCAGGGATATCTAAAAAGTCAGTCAATCCCTTTTTAAAAGCAGTTGAACTTCCCGCTGCAATACTTCTTTTCAATGTATGAGAAACCTTCTCCTTGCGAACCATCCCAGCAATAAAGGTCCCTAATAAGCTGTCTCCCGCACAGGCTGTATTTACCACTTTGCCTTTTGGAGCATTAGCGATCAGACAAGTTGCTTCATTTAAAAAAATCCCCCCCTCACTTCCTAAAGACAGCAACACATTTTGCGCTCCTTCTGCAATTAACATTTGACCGTATTTCTGATAATCTTCGGGTGCGATCGTGGCGACATCAAATAGTGTCGCTAACTCTTCTTCATTTGGTTTGATTAAGTAAGGACGATACTGCAAACATTCCCGAACTTCCTTATAACTACTATCAATAATCAGCTTGACTTCTCGTTCCTGACAGATTTTACTGATCTCAATCAAAACCGTCGGCTGAACACCTTTTGGCAAACTCCCAGAAACACAGAGAAAATCACCTGGAACAAGAGTCTTGATTTTTGCTAACAATCGTTCCACATTTTCTGGACTGATCGCTGGTCCTTGATTGACCAATTTATATTCTTTGTTTTCTTCGTTGACTTGTGTAAAGACATTGATCCTTGTCATTCCATTAACCGCTACAAAATCGTTCTTGATGTGCTTTTCGCTTAAAAAATCTTCAATATATTTTCCTGTAAAGCCACCACTAAATCCTAAAGCAGTGCTGGGAATACCTAGCATTTTCAAAATAAGAGAAACGTTCACCCCTTTGCCATTGGCTTGGATATCATCATCTAGTGTACGATTGACAACTTGAGGCAAAAGCTGTTCTGTTTCAATAAATAAGTCAATCGCTAAATTCATCGTGCATGTGTAAATCGTTCCCATAATTGTTCCTCCTTGCTGTACCTTAAGTATGCACTGTTTCTGAATGTACATGTTTTCTAAAACGATCCATTCTGTTGAAAACATTTTCAATCTTGTTTGATTCCATTTGATTTTCAGATACAATCACACTAAAATAGCGATAAGAGGTGGCAAGATGGACAACAAATTAAGTGAAGCAGAACTATTTTTATGGAATTACATTACGCAAAACCTTTCAGAAATTCCGAGCCTTTCGATTATCAAACTAAGTGAACTGGCAAATGTTTCAACGACAACGATCGTCCGAACCATGAAGAAAAAGGGCTATGAGGGCTACACCTCTTTTAAACATCATTTAAAAGAGCAATCGAATATGACCTTGAATTTTTCAAACGTGGAGATGGTGGATGAAGAGATCCGTCGCTCCATTATTAAAAATGAACAAGAAGTCATTCGTACCTTAAATATGCTGGATACGGGCACTATTGAAGATGCGATCCAAAAAATATACAACGCGAAACGAATCGTTATTTTTGCACAGGGCTTTTCAGAATTGATTGGGGAAGAAATGAAGACAAAATTTCAACTGGTGGATAAATATTGTGAGTTGTACACTGATCCCAATATTATCACTACGATCAGTAAGCGTTTACGCAAAGAAGATACCGTGATTTTTGTTTCATTAAATGGGGAAACCGAAGAATTAGTCATCGCGGCTCAAAATTGTTACGACAAAGAAATCGGATCGCTTTTGATCACCGCCTCAAAAGAAAGCCGCTTGCTGGAATTAGTCGAGCTTTCTTTGATTGGCTTCAAATCAGAAATTTCCTTTTTCCCTGATTATGAAGTCCGCTCACGACTGCCCTTATCGGTCATTGCTCGAATATTGTTGGATTCTTATGCGATTCGCATCAAGAAAAAATAAGCAGACTCACTCGAAATCAATAAAAAAAGTCTTTTCGCCCTCATAGTGTTTCTGCTATGAGCGAGCGAAAAGACTTTTTTGGGCTCTATAATTTATGGGACTGATGAATCAGAATTGATTCTTCAGTCCCATTTTCATTTTAGGTATTAAAAAACATATCGTTCTCTAGTATGATTAAATCACCACAAAATAAACAACTGAGAGGACGATATGCTATATGAATGATTCTATCAAAAAAATGCTGAGAATAATAGAGAAAGATTTGATGATTATAGAGGTCTCTTACGAGACCCTTCAGAAGAAAAAGACGTTGGTCGTCGATGCTGTTCTCTCGCCTACTCCTCGTGCTTGTAGAAGTTGTGGTTCTACTGTGGTAGATGGAAACGGGAAAGCAATTATAGTGAAAAATGGGAAGAAGGAAACGATTGTCCGTTTTGAACAATACAATCATATGCCTTTGGTTATGCGCCTAAAAAAGCAGCGCTATACCTGTAAAAACTGCCGAACCCATTGGACTGCTCAAAGTTATTTTGTCCAACCCAGACATTCAATCGCAAATCATGTTAGATATAAAATTGCTTCTTTACTGACTGAAAAAGTATCTTTATCTTTTATTGCGAAAAGCTGTCAGGTATCTTTGACCACCGTTATTCGTACATTGAAAGAGTTTAAAAGCTATTTACCAAAGCAATCTAAGAAGATTCTCCCCAGAGTATTGATGGTTGATGAATTTCGTTCGCATGCTTCCATAGAAGATAAAATGAGCTTTATTTGCGCAGATGGCGAAACAGGAAAATTAATAGATGTTTTGCCTACGCGTAAATTACCTCGATTAACAAGCTATTTCTTAGGTTGTACCAATCCAGAAGAAGTAGAATTCTTGGTGACAGACATGAACGCCGCCTACTTCCAGCTCACCAAACGTGTTCTGCCAAATGCGAAAGTAGTGATTGATCGGTTTCATATTGTCAAACACATGAATCAAGCGTTCAATGAGTTGCGTATCCGTGAAATGAATGAACTTCGTAAAGCCGGACAGAAAAGCCAGGCAGAAAAACTGAAAAAGAACTGGCGCTTTTTGCTAAAAAATCGTGCAAACATCAACCATTATGAATACAAAACATGGAAAAGTTTCCGAGCACCAAAATACCCATTTCTTACTGAAGCAATGATGATTGATCGATTGCTTGAGTTTTCTACGCCCCTGAAGGAGGCGTATCCCTTTTTTCATGAATTAGTTGAAGCCTTTCGAGACAAAGACCCTGACTTATTTTTCTGCATATTGGCAGAACTTCCCGAAACGTTAGATGACGGCTTTCGGGAGAAGCTTCAAAACCTTCTGACTTATGAAGAAGGCATCACCAACGCAATGATCTATCCTTATTCCAATGGAAAAATAGAAGCGAAGAATACCCACATAAAGACAATGAAACGAGTATCCTACGGATTTAAATCATTCGAGAACATGAGAATTAGAATCTTTTTGATCAATCAATTAATCAATGTAAGATAACAAAAAATCTGAGCCAGAATGTGGTTCATTCTGACCCAGATTTGATTTTGCACAACTCATCAGTCCTTATTGACAAAGAGCCCTTTTTTGCTGAATGATTTGGATGCAGTCTCTTAAAATCGCTACTGACTGCTAGCGATTTTAAGAGTTATTACCTTCGCAGAAGTGTTTACTCTGCTGCTAAAATATCTTCCTTGGCATGGATCATTTGAGTCAAAAAATCACAATAAGGCGTTGGCACTTGGTACTTGCGGCCTTTTCGTGAGATTGCGCCATTGATATAATCGATCTCGGTTTTGCGATGATTATTGATCAAATCTTGATACATGGATGGATAGTGCATTCCGATGCCTTCTGGATCATAGGTTTCCTCAATATGGTGGACTACTTCGGATACATCCAGTTCAACAGATTCATGGGTAGCAACTGCCGCAAATTCTTCCACAATCGTTTGGACCATCGCACGCGCCGTTGAGGTTTGTCCGAATTGGGCAATATTCACATTTAAAATCGAACACAAACCATTTAGTGTGCCGTTGACACAGGCTTTGCGATAGATGGAGTAGCGAATGTTCTCAGAATAAGACGCATTTAACCCAGCATCAGCCAAGACTGCCGCTAATTGACGGGCATCTTCTTCTTTGCCCGGTTCGATATTTTGCAGTTCTACAGAACCATCCCCAAACAAGCGAACATTACCAGGACCAATCAAGTCCGCCGTCCAAATGGTATTTCCTAAAAAGATTTTATCCGTGCTGACATATTTTTCAATAGTGTCCTCATGACCGATCCCGTTTAATAAGCATAAGACTTTCGTTTGCTCTCCGATCATCGGTTTGATCGTTTGCATCATTTGATCCAGTTGCATCGCTTTAGTAAAGACCAGGATCAAGTCTGCTTGTACAGTCGTTGGGATCTCATTTTGCGAATAGATCGAAAAAGGGACTGCGATCTCTTCACCGTTTAAGTTCGCTCGTAATCCGTGTTCACGGATCGCTTCGATATGCGCCGGCCAGCCGTCGATCAACGTGACGTCATTTCCGCCTCTTTTTAGCATAATAGCAAAACGGCTGCCCATAGCACCTGCACCAGCAATAACAATTTTCATCTGAATTCCTCTTTCCTCTTCCACAATTAGGTATAGTTTACTCTAAAATCGTGAAATATGCGAGAGCCTTGCGTTTTTTCTCGATAGGAAAGAAAAAAGAACAATTGGAATAGTTAGATTTTTCAGATAATTAAAAAACGGTCGTTTCCAATTTTGTCCATTCAAAAAGTCGCACGGAAGATTGAAAACTTGACTGAGCTAAACCAGTTTTCGGACTCACGTGCGACCCTTCTATTCAATTATTTCCTGTGAAACAGTTGTCGTTTTAGGCAGTGACTGTTTCATTGTTTGTTGCAAAGTTTTTTAGCCGTTCAGCTTTTTCCGCTTCTGTGATCCCATGTTGTTCCACGTAACGGTTGTGTTCGTGGATGGCACAATCATAGCTACAGGCACCTAAATGGGCAGCTTGATTTTCTTCAGAAGTCAAAAATTGGCGATTGCATTCTGGGTTGGCACAGTTTACATAGCGCTCGCAAGGTGTGCCATCAAACCAGTCGCGACCGATAACTTTTTTATCCACATGATTGATTTCCACACTAATGCGTTCATCAAAGACGTACATTTTGCCATCCCAAAGCTCGCCTTGAACTTCTGGGTCATTCCCATAAGCAAAGATACCACCATGAAGTTGGGCCACATCATCAAAGCCTTCTCGCAGTAACCAGCCTGAGAATTTTTCACAACGGATACCACCAGTACAATAAGTAACGACTTTTTTATCCATAAATTTTTCTTTATTATCGATGATCCATTGCGGCAACTCACGGAAGCTGCGGATATCAGGACGAACGGCTCCCCGGAAATGGCCTAAGTCATATTCATAATCGTTACGGGCATCGATCACCACGGTATCTTCATCTAACAAAGCTTCTTTGAACGCTTTAGGATCTAAATATTTTCCAGTCATTTCTAATGGATCGATGTCATCTTCCAGGTTCAATGAAACCAATTCTTTGCGCGGACGAACGAATAGCTTTTTAAACGCATGTTCTTCTACTTCATCGATTTTATAAAAAATCCCTTTAAAACGGGGATCAGCTTCCATTTTTTCCATATAGCGATCCGTCGCTTCAACCGTTCCAGAAAGCGTGCCATTGATCCCTTCATTGGCTACTAAAATACGGCCCTTGATGCCAATTTCTTTTCCAAATGCTAAATGCTCCTTGGCGAAGCTTTCCGGATCTTCAATTGTTGTATATTTATAAAATAATAAAACGCGGTATGTCAAACCAATTCCTCCTTTTTTTGCACCCTACAGTATAGGTTATCGCGTGACAAAAAACGAGTTTTATGCTTGTACCTTTTCACACAATCTTTTTCTTTGAGCAAACAGTGTCATGGATTGGTTTTATTGAGCTCTGCCACGAAAAAAGCTGTGACTTGATCCATCGTTTCTCCACGCACCAGATGGCGTTCTTCTCGCGAGATAAACTGCAGATTTGCTTCTGGATTTTCTGCCACAAAGGCTTCCACATCAGCATAAGGAATTTTCTCGTCTTGGGTACCATGCCAAAACAAAAGAGGACGCTGTCCTAATTTCTCTGGTTGAGAAGACAGATCGTAAGCATCCATCCAGCTTAAAAGCTGACCATAATCCTCGGGTACAAAGAACCCAGCAGCGCCGGCGTGCATTTGGATGCGGTCACGGTATTTCAACATGGAAGGAGAACCCATGATACAAGCTGCCGCTGTGATTTCTGGATGCTGGCATAATAAACCACACGTGGTCATCCCTCCCATGGAGACACCGCCAACTGCGATCTGACCGTTGACCAAACCAAGGTTTTCAAAAAAATCGACTAAGTAAGAAAACTCAAATAGATTGGTTTGGATACTTTGCCAAAAAGTTAAAGAAGGAATCTCCGATAGCTGGGTCTTGCGCTCCCCATGATTGGCTGCATCTGGCAAGACCACCCGAAAACCTTCTCTAGCCAACTTTCTGCCTTGTGTCAACACTAATTCTTTACTCGTCTGCCAGCCATGATAGTAAATAATCAATGGCAGCGGCTCATAAATCATTTCTTCTGGTACGACTTCTAAGACCGGAATATTCCCGATTTTTCTTTTTCGAACAGCTAATTTCATTCTTTTCCACCTCAGCTTAAGTATACAAAAAGTCGCCAAAAGCGCCACTGATACGCTGCAAAAAAAGACCATACCCAAAGAGTATGATCTTTTTTTATTTATGAATGTAAGACCGCTTCTCGAGCCAATGCCAAACAACCGAGGGTTCCAGCGTTGTCTTCCAATGCTGGGGTCACGATATATTTGCTTAACTCAGGCGTTTCGACATACCCATTGACCAATTTTGCAAATGCGTCGTGGACGTTTTGCAGCATATGGCGCTGTTTCATCACTCCACCGCCAAAAATGATCACATCTGGAGAAAACATCAAGGTTGTATTGTAGGCACATTGAGCAATATAGGAGGCTTCGATCTCCCAATAAGGATCATCTTCTGCAACCTCTTGTCCTTTTTTCCCTAAGCGTTTTTCGATGGCTGGTCCAGCGGCCATCCCTTCTAAACAGTTGCCATGAAATGGACAGCTGCCAGCAAAGTCATCTTTTGGATGAGGGACGACCAGCATATGCCCCATTTCTGGATGACTAAATCCTTCGATAAAGCGCCCTTCTTGTAAGGCACCGCCGCCAACACCTGTACCGATCGTGTAGTAAACGACACTACTCAATCCTTTGCCACTGCCGAAGACATACTCACCATAGGCAGCCGCATTGACATCTGTTGTCCAAGAAATCGGGATCGGAAATTCTTTTTTCATGGTACCGATGAAATCAAAATTTTGCCATGCCAATTTCGGGGTCGAGGTAATGTACCCATAAGTGGCAGAATCGTGATGGATATCGATAGGCCCAAATGAGCCAATCCCAATCCCTGCTAAATCTGCTTGGTATTGTTTGAAGAAATCAATGACTAAAGGCATTGTTTCCTCAGGTGTCGTTGTCGGAAAGCTCACTCTTTCCTTGATCGTCATTTCTTCATCGCCAATGGCACACACAAATTTTGTACCGCCTGCTTCAATCGAACCGTATAACATGCACATCGCTCCTTTTTTTCTAACTACTTGCTGAACTTGACGCTGCGGCATCATCTGCTTTGACGCGATCGATGGCTACCACTAATGCAATGATCAGGTCATCTAGATCTTCTTCATAGATCACGACTTCATAGGTATCGCCCCAAGAGATCCATTTTTTGTGGATCTCTGCGATCCGCTTGCCGTTGCGGTTGACCACAAAATCCATATCCCACCAATTGCCGTCCACATCGATGCCTTCTGCACTGATGGAATAGCGGGCTTTAAAAAATGTGAAATGTTTTTCTAAAACGATCGCTTCTTGGCCGTGGACTTCCACAAAAAATTTTGGTAATAAACTGAACACTTTTTTGGTGATCTGCGCGATCGGTCGCTGCTGCTCATTGAAGATCGTAAAACTTTTCGGGATCTTAAAAAAACTGCCTTCGACATAATAGCGAGGGTTTTGTAAGTCATCGGTCACGGTAAATTTTTCGCCGATGCTGAAAACCTTCTGTTTGATGTAAAGTTTCTTCAAATGCTACACTCCTTTCTCTTTGACATCGCCCGTATTGATCACCGGCTGAGTGCCTTTATCGGTAATGATCGACACCAATAAATTATTGATCAGTTGGACTTTGCGGTCGTCTGTGAAATTGATGTCCTGTCCGTCTTCGATTTGTTCTAACGCCATTTGTGTCATGGAGACGGCCCCTTCAACAATGATTTGCCGTGCTGATAAAATTGCTTTAGCTTGTTGGCGCTGCAGCATCGCACTAGCGATCTCAGTCGCATACGCGAGGTGATTTAAGCGGGTCTCTATGACTTCGACCCCAGCAACAGCTAATCGTTCCTGCAATTCTTTTGCCAACTCCTCCGAGACTTCACTTGTATTGCCTCGCAACGTCAGATCATCGTCATTGAACGTGTCATAAGGGTATTGCGTCGCAATATGACGAATCGCTGTTTCACTTTGGATCTCAATGAAGTCTTGGTAATAATCGACATCAAACAATGCTTTAGCGGTATCTACAACTTTAAATACCACCACTGCCGAGATCTCGATCGGGTTTCCGTCTGAATCATTGACCTTCAACAGCGAACTGTTAAAGTTGCGAACTTTCAATGAAACATTGATTTTTTGGGTTAATGGGGTTGTCACAAACAAGCCGTTGTCTTTAATGGTTCCTAAATATTGCCCAAAAAAGAGGATCGCTTTGGCTTGGTTGGGTTGTACGATCGTTAACGAACTAAGGAAAAGAAACGAAACGATCCATAAAAGAATACTGAGAACGATTTCGAGAACGCTCTCATTTACGAACCCATGATAAAACAAATAACCGCCGCCAACTAATAACCCGATTAGCACAACCAGTGCTAAATACCCATTCACATGAAATGTCTGTTTTTCTGTCATTTTTATTCCTTCCCTTCTTGCTCTTATCTTACCTTGGTTAAAGCCGCTGTGCAAATGTTCTTGCGCATATCAGCGACGATTCCCAATCAAGCTATTTTGTTTTCTGCAACTTTCCCGTTACAATTAAGGTAGGACAAAATTTTTCACAAAAAGGAGTAATTCTTATGGCACAAAAAATTGACTTAGAAACGAGTAAATGGTCGTTGGAATCGATCATTAAAACGGTCGGCACCGATCTTTCCTCTGTTGTGGAGGTACAAAACAAAGACGGCATTGACGTTGTAGTGATCTCGAAAGACGAGTGGCAACATCTTTTGGAATTACTCGATGCGCGTCATGCAGAAGGCTATCGGTTAGAACAAGAGCTTCCTGAAGAAATTTTAATTGACGTTGCCGATACCGACAATCAGTATACAGAAGACGGCGAGTTAGAAATGGAACTGCCTGAACGTGTGCATCCAGCACCTGATTTTGAACTGGATTCAGAAGAAATCGTTGAAAGTGATGACGTACTAGATTAAATAAAAAAGCAAAACGGCCCCGGGCTCGTTTTGCTTTTTTTATAGCTCTTTTTCCTGCTTTTTGGTAATGACTGCTTGCAATCGTTCGATGGCAGGCTGCAATTCTTGTAGCGCCTCTTCTTCGGGTTCTAACTCTGCACACCGTTGCAGTCGCTCTAACCACATTTCTGGTTCTTTGACGCCCAACTGGCCAATGGCCCAATAAGCCGTTCCTCGAATCACTGGGCGCACGTCTTCTGTCGCACAGCGCCAAATCGCTGGCAAGGCACTGCGGTCTCCCACATTGGCTAAGGCGATGATGGCATTACGCTGCAGAGGTTTTTTCCCCCGCCAAGAGCCAGATAGATGTCCAAATTGTGCTTTGAAGGCTTTGTTTGATAAAGACAGCATCGGTTGCAGTTTTGGATAAACGGTATCGACTTCAGGCTCCATCTCTTGATGAAAATGGAAGTCTTTCCCCCGATTATAAGGGCAGACCAGCTGACAAATATCGCAGCCGTAAATCACGTTATGCATCTTTTTGCGGTACTCTTCTGGCATCATACCCTTCGTCTGGGTTTGATAGGACAAACAGCGCTGGGCATTCATTCGACCATCGCCCAATAACGCTTTGGTGGGGCAAGCCGTCACACAACGCATGCAATCACCACAACCAAACGGGACTTCTTCATCTGGTTCAAGAGAGATATTAGTGACGATCTCCCCTAGATAAACAAACGAACCAAATTCTTCCGTAATCAGCAAGCCATTACGACCGATAAAGCCAAGACCCGCCCGCTGCGCTGCCGCCACATCCACCAATTCCCCTGTATCGACTTGCGGTGCGAAACGCCATTCGACTTGTTCTTCCATCGTTTGCGCTTGTTCTTTGATAAAGGCGATCAAGCGATCCAATCGTTCTCGCAAAATATCATGGTAATCGATGCCCCACGAGGCACGGGCAAACATGCCGCGTTTTTCATCCCGCGGGACTTTCTCTTTGATTTTTGTCGGATAAGCTAAAGCGATCGCAATGATCGTTTGCGGATTTTCAAATGTCCGTTCAGGATAGATACGCTCTTCGATCACGGGATGCTCAAAACCAGACGTATGACCTTTGGATTTTTGTTCCCGCAAGGAAGGCTCCAATGCCAAAAACGGCTCCGCTGAAGCAAACCCGATTTTGTCAATGCCAAGCCGCTTGCTTTCTGCAATAATTTTTTCTTTTAAAGACATGCTCGCTACCCTCTTTTGTCCGCTAAGCATCTGCTTCTCGGCTTTTTCTCTTCCCCTATTATACGTAAGCACCTGAAAAAAGTCGATGGTGCGGTTTGTTCCCCCAGTTTTTTTCTTTCTTTAAAAGAACACGTGTTGATTGTTTAAGATTTTAATTAATTTTATCGTTATTTTCCTCGCAACGATTGCATTGCCTTTTTCGAATGCTAGACTATATAAAGGAATTAGAAAGAAATGAACAAATGAAATGGAGATGCTTATGACTCAATTACCCACCGGCTTGACTGCAGCAGAAGTCGCCAAGAAAACCCAAGAGGGGTTGCACAATGATTATGAAACAAAAACCAGTAAATCAACTGCTGCGATCATCAAAGACAATTTACTGACATTATTCAATTTTCTCAATCTATTGATTGGCGTTTTTTTATTTGCCGTAGGCGCCTATTCCAACATGTTCTACTTAGCGATTATTTTTGTGAATATCACCATTGGGATCAGCCAAGAATTGCACGCGCGTAATTTAGTAAAAAAACTCTCACTTGTTTCACCGCAAACGGTACGAGTGATTCGAGATGCCCAAATCCATGAGATTTCAGCCAAAGAATTGGTCTTAGAGGACGTAGTTATTCTTGGTGCTGGGGACCAAATCCCCGCTGATATGACTGTGCTTTCTGGACTAGTCGAAGTCAATGAAGCGATGCTGACTGGTGAAGCCGATCTGGTTGTCAAAGAAGCAGGTGCTTCCTTACTCTCAGGGAGTTTCATCGTCAGCGGTGAAATGACAGGAACAGTCCTTCATGTCGGTGCAGAAAACTACGCAGCGAAACTAAGCAATGAGGCAAAGGTCCACAAACCGATCCGCTCTGAGCTGCTTGCTTCGATCCGTAGTGTATCCAAATTCACCAGCTATGTAATCGTTCCTTTAGGGGTGATTTTGTTCTTCCAAGCCTTTATGATGCGAGATGCTGGGATCAAGGAATCCGTCGTCGTTTCTGCCGCTGCCTTATTAGGAATGTTACCAAAAGGACTTGTCCTGCTGATCAGTATCGCCTTGACGACAGGTGTCATTAAATTGGCAAAAAAACGGATTTTGGTCCAAGACATGTATGCCGTTGAAACCTTAGCGCATGTCGATACCCTTTGTCTGGATAAGACGGGGACGTTGACGGAAGGCCATATGGTTCTCGAATTGATCGTTCCTCTCCAAGCCGACAGCGACCCTAACATGCTCTTAGGGAATTATTTGGCAGCCAGTACGGATAACAATTTGACGATGCAAGCATTGCGTCAAGGCTGTCCTGAGCTAACGGATCATCAGCCGATCGACGTCGCTGCCTTTTCTTCACAGCGCAAATGGGGTGCTGTGGCTTTTGAACATCTAGGAAATGTCTATCTTGGTGCACCTGAAAAAGTCGCCGGCTCTGCTGCCTTGCCGCAAGTCATAGAAGCGCAAGAAGCTGGTCTACGGGTGTTGATTTTAGCCGTAGAAACTGATCCAAAAACGCCAACATCCTTTGACCCAACCAACGCACAAGCGGTGGCTGTCTTGATTTTATCCGATATCATCCGCCAAAACGCAGAAGAAACCTTGGCTTACTTAGCGGATCAAGGCATCGATCTAAAAGTGATCTCTGGCGATAATCCAATAGCTGTCGCAGCGATCGCCCATCGTGCAGGCCTAGCGAATGCCGATCAAGCCATCGATCTTTCTACCTTAACGACCGAAGCAGAAGTCCGAGAAGCTGCGACACGCTATACGGTCTTTGGTCGTGTGACTCCTGAACAAAAGAAACTACTCGTTCAAGAATTAAAAGCCAATCAACGGACCGTTGCCATGACGGGTGATGGCGTCAACGATGTGTTGGCACTACGGGAAGCCGACGTCAGCATTGCAATGGCTGCTGGCGACAGTGCGGCTCGTCAAATCGCTAACTTTGTCTTATTGGATTCTGACTTTACTACGTTGCCAGATGTTTTATTTGAAGGACGCCGCGTCGTCAATAACGTGACCAAAGCGTCGGGAATCTTCTTTATCAAGACGATTTACAGCTTCTTGCTCTCTTTGGTTTGTATCCTGACATCCAGCGCCTTTCCGTTCTTGCCGATCCAAATCACATTGATCGACTTAGCAATTGAAGGCTATCCTTCTTTCTTCCTTTCCTTTGAAGAAAACAAAGCACCGATCAAGGGGCGCTACTTGCCGACAGTCTTGCTCAATGCGTTGCCAAATGCCTTGTTGGTGTTAGTCAATTACTTTGCGATCCGCTTTTTACAAACCGATTACGGTTGGTCGCAATTTGATACGACGACCTTGTTGTACTATTTGTTGATCGGGATCAGCTGTATCGCTGTGATTCGCTCTTGCTTGCCATTAAATCCATTGCGATTGTTCTTAGCGATTACCACTACCGTGGGGATCTATGTCGCAGCAATGCTTTTCCACGGATTGCTGGAAGTCGGTTTCTTGACCGCCGTAACATTGCCTTACTTCCTTGGCATGATGGCATTGAACATCTGCCTGTACGTGGGGCTTTCTTTCCTAACGAAGCGCTTTTCAGCCAAAGTGCTCGTTAAACAATCCTAATTGATTTTGCAGCATCGCTCTTTCTTGCTTTGTCCAGAAAGACGATGCTGTTTTTTTGTCCTCTCCATAGGTGCAACCATACAAGAAGAAAGAAATTTGGTATACTGAACCTGTAGGCGGTTTCAACAAGGACGGTGTTTCTTTGGAAAAGGCAACCCCCTTGTCAAACAGCCAAATTTAATCAGAAAGTGTTGGTGAAATTGGATGAAAAAAAGTATTTTACTCGTTTCTCACAGTCAGCAACTCACCGAAGGATTAAAACAGATGATCGAAGAAATGGCTGATGGCGAGTCAGTCACGATCTATTCTTTAGGCGGGACAGCAGAAGGAGAGCTGGGTTCTGACGCCACGAAAATCGTGGATGCCGTCAACGAATCCGCAGATGCTGAACTGATCTTAGTCTTTGCCGATCTAGGCAGTGCCGTTTTGAATGCCGAACTTGCTTACGACATGCTGGAACCTCAGCAACAAGAACGCTATCACCTGATCGACGCGCCGCTGGTGGAAGGTGCCTTTGCTGCAGCGATCACCGCTGGTTTTAGTGATGATTTGGCACAAATCGTTGCAGAAGCAAAAAAAGCAGCCGAGAAAGGATGGCATGAAGCATGAAAAAAATCATTAATGATCCCTCAATGATCGTAGAAGAAATGTTGGCTGGTATCGTAGGCAGTTATCCTGAACTGGTCCATCAAGTCGCCGACTCACGGGTGATCGCTAAGAATAATCAAAAAGAACAAGTCGGTCTTGTTTCTGGCGGTGGGAGCGGACATGAGCCGGCCCATGCTGGCTTTGTCGGTGATGGGATGCTTAGCGCCGCCGTTTTAGGCGATGTCTTCACCTCCCCTACCCCCGACCAGATTTTGACGGCTATCCAAGATTCTGATCAAGGACAAGGCGTCTTGTTGATCGTCAAAAACTATACTGGCGATATCTTGAACTTTGAGATGGCCAAAGATATGGCAGAAATGGAAGAGATCACAACGGAGATCGTGGTCGTTGATGATGATATCGCTGTTGAAAATAGCACCTATACTGCTGGGAAACGAGGAGTTGCCGGTACGGTCTTAGTCCACAAGATTTTAGGCGCAGCTGCTCGTAATGGTGCCAGCTTAAGTGAATTAAAAACACTGGGCGATGCCTTGGTTGCATCGATCAAAACCATTGGGGTCGCATTAAAAGCGGCAACAGTTCCTGAAGTTGGGAAACCAGGTTTTGACTTAGCCGATGATGAGATCGAGTATGGCGTGGGTATCCACGGCGAACCTGGTTACCGTCGAGAAAAACTGAAACCCTCACGTGAACTAGCAAAAGAGTTGGTGGAAAAAATCTTGGCGGATTATGAAAAGACCCCAGAAAAAGTCGGTGTCTTGATCAACGGTATGGGTGGTACGCCGCAAATGGAGTTATTCGTTTTTGCCAATGATGTCGCGAAATTACTCGCAGAAAAAGACATCCCTGTCTCCTTCCATAAAGTCGGCAATTTCATGACTTCCATCGATATGCAGGGACTTTCACTGACCTTGATCGACTTCAGCGAAACGGATCACACCGATGCGTTAAATGAAGCCGTCACAACAATAGCCTGGTAAAGGAGCGAATAGAGATGCAATTGACAACAGAAACGGTGCAAGCATGGTTAGATACCTTCACGAAAGAAATCGAAGCAAACAAGGCCTATTTAAGCGATTTAGATACACCGATCGGCGACGGTGACCATGGCAACAATATGGCACGCGGCGTAGCCGCTTATCAAGATGCTTATGCCAAACAAAAGCCAACGACGATCAGTGATACCTTTAAAGTCTTCTCGATGGCAATGATCTCAAAAGTCGGCGGCGCTTCGGGTCCCCTTTATGGTTCGGCGTTTATGAATATGACCAAAGCAACGAAGGAACTAGAAACAATCGACTCCTTTGAACAATTAGGTACGATCGTTGAAGAAGGCTTGACCGGCATCAAAATGCGGGGAAAAGCTGAGTTTGAAGACAAAACGATGGTCGATGTGTGGCAACCTGTCGCAGAAGCCTTGAAAAAAGGTGAATTGACCAAAGACACGATCGAAGCAGCGAAAGAGCATACCAAAGAACTAGTGGCTAAAAAAGGCCGTGCCTCTTATGTTGGTGAACGTGCCATCGGTCATATCGATCCCGGATCGGCTTCTAGTGCGATTTTATTTGAGTCTTTGTTAACGGTGATAGAAAAGGATTAAAAAAACGATGCTCTTACAAAATACCGTTTAAGACAAAAGACAAACCTTATGATTGCATAAGGTTTGTCTTTTTCTTGTTTATTCCTCTTGTAAAATCGTTTGGGCAACTAGCTTCACGTATTGATCCATGCCATCTGGATTTGGATGGACCCGATCTTCATAGAACCAGGACTCTTGGTCATTACTCAAATCATACCAATCGATCAAGGTCATATTGTCGTATTTTTCCGCCATGCGCTCCAACATCCGATTGACTTCATTTTGCCAACGCTGTGTCGGTACCCGTACATTGATCCAGTAGACTTTGCGATCACCGATCTCGTTCATAAAGCTGTCAAATTGGGCTTCTGTAAAGGAACCATTCGTCCCTAGCCCCACAAGGACGGTATCCCGCAAAAGATTTTTTTCTTTCAAGTCTTTGATCAATTCAGGGCTCGCATACAGCTGGCGCCCAACATCCCCATCAACTACCGCTTGGGTAAAGACTTCTTTCAAGTCAGCCGTTGCATCCAGCATCACAGAATCACCAAAAGCCGTGATTTCAAGAGATTCCGCTTTTTTCACTTGGGCTGCTGTTAAATCATACTTTTCCATGATATTTTTTTCATCTTCACTCGTGTTCGCCTCATCATCCGCTTCATTTCCTTCAGCATTCGCGTTCTTTTGCGATTGCTCTGCCGCTTTTTTATTGGCCGCAATGTTGTCTTTCAACTGCTGCTGCTGGGCATCGACATAATTCGTCGGTGCAGTCACGACGCCAAACAAAGCAACGAGGGTAATGAGTAAGCTGGGCACTAACCACGGTTTTTTCCAACTAAAAATTGGTTTACTGAACCAACCGCGGACCGTTCTGAATGTATCTTTGTACTGGAATTTACGCATTGGGTTTTCGATAAACCGATAGGACAATTCACTGATAAACAAGATCAAGAATAGTTCCACTAACGTGTGCATCAGCACGTTCTCACCGATATTTCCCACTTTTGCTTCGTAAAAAATCATCACTGGAAATTGATACAAATAGATCCCATAACTGCGCTTGCCGATATAACTGAAAATCGGATTACTCAATACACGATTCAAACTGGCTCCGGGATGAGCGGTGACTGCCACAAGAATCGTACATAGGATACTGATCAAGAACATGCCGCCATAATAGACAAAGGTCAAATGATCATCTAAGAAAAAGAACGCTGCGATCAGACCAGCCAAAGAAGCAAAACCAGAGATATTTAAGACCCGTTTGGCTTTTTGCGGTATCTCTTTCTTCAAGTGGGTACTTGGCCAAATGAATGCTAAGGCACTCCCCATCCAGATCGAAAAGAGCCGCGTATCTGTTCCATAATAGACCCGTGTCGGATCAGCGCCTGGTGTGTAAAGGACCGCTAACAGAATTGCCGATAAAATCGTGACTGCGGCAGTAAATTTAAAGGCGCGATGCCTCTGCTTGCCGATTTTCATCAACAAAATAAACACTAAAGGCCAAATCAGATAGTTCTGTCCCTCCACAGCCAGTGACCACAGATGGGTAAAGGGGGATTCATTGCCGAACCGATCAAAATAGGATAACCCATGATTGATCTGCCACCAGTTGTTGTAATACAGCAGCGAGCTAACAAAAACCCCGCGCAAATTATTCAGCAGGTTTCGCTGGAACAAAGTGATATACGCTGCTGAGATAAGCAGCATCACCACCATTCCTGGATAGAGCCGTTTCATCCGCCGAACATAAAAATCTTTGACTTTGATTTTGCCGTTTTGATCCCACTCTTGCCTCAGCAAGTCAGTGATTAAATAACCTGATACGACAAAGAATACTGGAACTCCTAAATACCCGCCTCGCATATGAGTAGGTAGTAAATGATATAAAATAACGCCGATGACTGCCAAGGTTCGAATGCCGTCAAACCCGGTAATATAGCGGCTTGTGCTTAAACGTTTATTCATTTTTCAACCACTTTTCTCTAATTGATCCAATTGTTTCATAAAAAAACAATTTCAGCATGAACGCTATTGATTCCATACTCTCATAATTTACCAGAAATCCCCCATATAAAGCTAGCAACATCTGCTATATTTCAAAAAAATTAATTTTTGGCGAAAAAAAAGTACTTCTATAAAGAAATACTTTTTTCAACTCCTTTTTTACAGTTCTTCTTCATAAAAGCGACCCAAAATCTGGACATTTTCCGCAATACTAACAAAAGCTTTTGGATCGGCTTCTTTCATAGCACTGCGCAGCATCGGCAGTTCAAAGCGTGTGACTACCGTCAGCAAAACCGTTTGTTTGTCATGCTTGTAGGCTCCTTCGGCTTCATTGATGATGGTAATGCCTCGCCGCATATGTTTTTGGATCGTTTGAATGACTTCTTCTGGGTTGCGAGTGATGATCGTCACCTGCATTTTCTTTTGCTTCGTAAAGACCGCATCCGTCACTTTTCCACTGACAAAAATCGCGATTGCACTATACAACGCATATTGCCAGCCAAACAAGATTCCGGCGGCGAACAAAATAACAATGTTAAAGAAAATCGATATCGAGCCGATCGTCTTCCCTGTCCGTTTGCGGATGGCAATGCTGACAAAATCCAGCCCTCCGGAAGAAAGACCATTCTTCAAGGCATAGCCGATCCCCACTCCATTGATGGCACCACCGAAAATCGCACAGATCATCGGGTCCGTCGTGACGGTTTCTTCTGGCAAAATTTGCACGAATAAGGATGTCAATAAAACAGTGATTCCAGTAAAGATCGTAAATTTGTGGCCGATCTTAAACCAGCCAAGAAAAAATAATGGCACATTCAACAATAATAGCGCAAGGGATAAGGGGATATAAAACCCGATCCATTCTCTTGAGATCGTAGTAATGATCTGAGCGACACCGGTAATGCCGCTGGAATAAATATTGCCCGGCTGATAGAAAAAATTGACCGCAATCGATGCCAGCAGTGCGTACACGATCGAGAATGAAAGTTTGTTGGCATATTCCGGATGAGGGAGCCATTTAAACAGAGGAGTCATTGCATTTCATAGCCTCACTTTTTTGATTTGCCTTTATTATACTTCAGCACATAAAAAAAGAAACGAGCAATGAAAGAAATGGGTGAATTCTCATGAACTTTTTTCATTCATTCACCAATTTCTATTTCATCACTCATTTCATCATGGGTTTAACGCTTATTCGTTTTCTTCAACCGTTGTTACATCAATGCTCAAGTCAAACAGTTGCATTGGCGAAACGGTACTTGGCGCTTGTGACATTGGATCAGCCGCTTTCCCATTTTTAGGGAAGGCAATGACTTCGCGAATGTTTTCTTCACCAGCCAAGAGCATGACTAATCGGTCTAACCCAAGGGCGATGCCGCCATGTGGTGGGAAACCATAATCCAAAGCATCCAATAAGAAGCCAAATTGATTTTGCATCTCGCGACGTGAGAAGCCTAGCGCTTCAAACATTTGCTCTTGCACTTCCCGTGTATGGATACGCAATGATCCGCCACCTAGCTCGTAACCGTTTAGCACGATATCGTAGGCTTGCGCATAGACTTTTGAAGGGTCTGTCGTTAACAACGGCAGATCGCTTTCTTTTGGCAATGTGAACGGATGGTGAGCAGAAACATAGCGACCTGCTTCTTCATCGTATTCAAATTGCGGCCAGTCAGTAACCCATAGGAAGTTGAATTTGCTCTCGTCGATCAAGCCTAATTCTTTTCCTAATTTATTACGGATCGCACCTAACGTCGCTGAAACGATCTCAAAGGAATCGGCACCAAACATCAGAATATCGCCAACTTCCGCATTGGCTGCTGCAATAATCGCGTCGGTTGCTTCCGTCAAGAATTTAGCGATCGGTCCTTTCAATCCATCTTCTTCAACTTTGACCCATGCCAATCCTTTGGCACCAAATTGGCCAGCGTAATGGCCTAGATTGTCCATGTCTTTTCTTGAGTATTTGTCTGCAGCCCCTTTGGCATTCAAGACTTTCACAACGCCGCCTTTTTCAAGAGCCATTTGGAAGACTTTAAAATCAACGTCTTTCACAACTTCTGATAAGTCGATAAGCTCCATGTCAAACCGTGTATCTGGTTTGTCACTGCCGTAGCGTCCCATTGCCTCATCATAGGTCATCCGTGGGAATGGCAAGGTAACTTCGATGCCTTTGACTTCTCGCATCACTTTTGCCAATAGCTCTTCCGTATAGGTTTGGATTTCTTCTGCCGTCAAGAAAGAGGTTTCGATATCGACTTGGGTAAATTCTGGTTGACGGTCGCCCCGCAAATCTTCGTCACGGAAGCAACGTACGATTTGATAGTAGCGATCGAAGCCGGCGCCCATCAATAACTGTTTAAAAATTTGTGGTGATTGCGGCAACGCATAGAAATGACCTGGATAGATCCGTGAAGGAACCAAATAATCCCGCGCGCCCTCTGGTGTTGATTTTCCTAGATAAGGTGTTTCGATATCCAAGAACTCGTTCGTGTCTAAGAAATTGCGGATCACTTGCGTCGTTTTCGCCCGCATCACGATGTTGTTCGTCATTTTTGGACGACGCAAGTCTAAATAACGGTATTTCATGCGAATCTCGTCGCCAACGGTTTGATCATCTTCAATCAAAAAGGCTGGTGTTTTTGCAGTGTTTAAAATCGTGATTTCGCTGATCATCACTTCATAGGCACCTGTCACCATTTTCGGATTGATGGCTTCTGGTGCACGATTGATTACTTGACCTGTTACTTCTAATACATATTCGCTGCGGCATTTGTCCGCGATTTCCCAGGCTTCTTTCGAAACCTCAGGATTGAAGACGATTTGCACGATCCCTTCCCGGTCGCGCAAGTCAATAAAAATCACGCCACCTAAGTCACGGCGCTTTTGCACCCAGCCTTTTAGTGTCACTGTCTGGTTTAAATGGGTCTCATTTACTAACCCGCAATATACTGTACGTTTTGTCATTCTTTTTCTCCTCACTCAAACATTTTGGTTGTCATTTCATCGTAGATCTCATCGAAGCGGGCATAAAGATCCGCTAACGGAAATTGTTTTTCTTCACGGCTTGCCATGGATTTGATATTGATCACTTGTTCTGCTAATTCTGTTTCGCCTAGAGTCAGAACCAACCGTGCCCCTTGCTTATCAGCAGATTTAAACTGGGCTTTGGCTTTACGATCCATGAAATCACGATCGGCAGAAAAGCCGAAATTACGAATCGCTTGCACGACTTTCAGCGCTTCTAAATTGGTTTCTTGTCCCAGACCAACCACATACGCATCTAACTCATTCAAAGCAGGAATCACAACTTCTTCGGCTTCCATAGTGATCAATAAACGTTCGATCCCCAAAGCAAAACCAAAACCAGGTGTTTCTGGTCCACCTAGCTCTTCCACTAAATGATTGTAACGACCGCCGGCACAGATGGTGGCTTGCGCCCCCATTTTTGGTGCCTCACTCATGATCTCAAAAATCGTGTGGGTATAATAATCCAGACCGCGCACCATATTCGAATCGACCTCATAAGGGATCTCCAACGCATCCAGCATACTCGTTACGGTTTCAAAATGTGCCTTGGCATCTGGCGTTAAGTAGTCTAAGATCGATGGCGCATCTGCCACAAATTTTTGGTCTCGCTTGTCTTTGCTGTCAAGAACCCGCAAAGGATTCTCATGCAAGCGGCGTTTTGAATCCTCACTAAGCTCCGCTTCATGGGGCGCTAGATAATCGATCAACGCTTGACGATAGTTTTGGCGTGTCTCTTTGTCACCTAATGAATTGATGACCAAGCGCAATTGACTAAGTCCTAATTGACGATAAAAATCCATTGCCATCGCCATTGTCTCAACATCGGTCGCTGGATTTGCTGAACCGAAAACTTCGACACCGATTTGGTGGAATTGACGCAAACGGCCTTTTTGCGGACGTTCATAACGGAACATTGGTCCCATGTAAAACACTTTATAAGGCTTCGTATGTTCTGGTCCGAATAGTTTGTTTTCGACATAAGAACGAGCGATCGGTGCGGTGCCTTCTGGACGCAACGTCACATGCCGCTCTCCTTTATCGTAAAAATCATACATTTCTTTTGAAACGATATCCGTTGTGTCCCCTACACTGCGGGCAATCACTTCAAAGTGCTCAAAAATCGGTGTCCGAATCTCATTGAATTGGTAATCGCGAAACACTAAACGTGCTGTTTCTTCCACAAATTGCCATTTTTCGGATTCTCCTGGCAAAATATCGTTGGTTCCTTTTGGACGTTGGTAACTCATCGTATGCATCCTCCTATTTGTTTCATGGTTGCCCATGTTCTTTGCTTTCATTACTTGTTTGCTTATTCACCTATTGCTTGTTGCTCGTTGATATGGGTGGGTTGTTCTCGTGTTTGGCTTTTGGGTTATTGCGCTTTTAGTGGTTGGTTGCTGCTGGTCATCATCTATTCTGTCTTGCTTCAAAAGACAATCCCAGTGATTCCTAGTACGGTTACTACGCTCCCTAGGGTCGCCTAGTACTGTTCATCATCTATTCTGTCTTGCTCCGCAAGCCAACCCCAGTGATTCCTAGTATGGTTACTACGCTCCCTGTGGTCGCCTAGTACTGTTCATCATCTGCTCTGTTCCGCTTTGCGGACCAGTCGCAGTGATTCACAGCAAAAAACTCGCCCTTGTTTTTTTATACAAGGGCGAGTTTTGATTACACGCGGTACCACCTAAATTCGAGAAATGTTCTTCTCCTCTCGATTAACGCTCGGTCACGGAACAGCTTTTCTTCTGTTCATCTCCAGATTGTCTTTCCTTTACACGTCCTAAACTGCTTTCAGCCGGGGCAGTTTTCTCTTTTAAGGAATAGAATAAAGTACTCGATCCTTCACTGATTTTTGATATTATCTATAAACTACAAGAAAGCTATGAAAAAGTCAAGGTGTTTCACTGTCTTTTTCACTCCGCTGCTCTCTAGTAGCGTTTTCTCTAGTAGTCAACGCAAAGAAGTTACCCTTCTGTTTGCTTTTCTTTCTTTTTGCGTTATGCTGAATAACGAAGGTTTTGTTTCTATGAAAGGAGCTGTTTTTATGTCTTTATATTCAGGCTATATCCGTCAACCACACTACTATGAGACCGATCAAATGGCGATCATCCATCACGCCAATTATATCCGCTGGTTTGAAGAGGCCCGCGTGGAATTACTGGCGTTTTTGGATTTACCATATCATACCATCGAAGAAGCTGGCTTGATCGTTCCTGTGCTGGAAGTCAGTGCGCAATACAAAACGATGATTCGTTACGAAGATGAGGTGCGAATCGATGTTTTGGTCGACAAATATACGGGCACGCGTTTGGATTTTCGCTATGAGATCTACAAAACTAGCGATGGTCAGTTGGCTACGACAGGGACTTCAAAGCATTGTTTTTTAGCAAAAGAGACCAATCGCATCGTGCAGCTGAAGCGTAGTTTTCCTGAAATCCATCAACGATTTGCTGATTATGCTGCCCTGTCAGGAGAATAATCAATTCTGATCACTCATTTAAGTCAAAATCCTTGCTTTTTGAAACGGCTTTCGTATAATCAAAAGTAATTTCAGGGAAGGATGATGGCGATGTACGTGATTAAAGTTTTGCATGGTTACATTGGCAAAGATGGTCGTCGCACTCGTGAAAAAATTCCAGACAAGTTATGGGTCTTTGAAGATCGGAAGCAGTCCGAAGCATTTGCAGATAAAATTGGTGGTCGCGTCAAACCGTTAACTGAAGTCAAACAGCATACGTAAAGAAATAAGCCGTTATCGTCTTTTGCGCATAGACGATAGCGGCTTATCTTTTTTACTGCGTAAAAGGATTAGTCATCCAATTCTGTTTCAAGTACTTCACCTGTTTGGGCATTGATTTTCACATCTGTTTGTTTGTTGCCATCTTCTACTTTGACTTCCCAATAGGTTACATTCATTTCTTTGTCTAAGGACCAATCTGTTGCTTGACCACCGCCAGCTTCTTTCACGGCGATATCAGAAATTTCTTCCAATGAAAGCAAGTTGGTTAGGTCCAATTGATCGGCATCTTTTTTGACACCGTTTTGTTCATCGGTATCCAATTTTTCCGTTCTTTCTTCAGAAGTTTCTTTGGTTTCTGCATCGATCTTTAATTCAAACTCATTCGTGTCATCCACGCCTTCTACTTGGTAGAAGTAATTGCCAAAAGAAGTATCCAAATCAATCGAAGTGATCGCTGCATCTGGGTATTTGTCTTGGAATATTTTGATCGCTTCTTCTACGGTCACCGTAGGTAAGCCGCCATTGGCGATCGCTGCACTGCTTGAAGAGCTGTCTGTTGCTTGTGACGACGTTGTTTCACTCGATGAGGCAACTGCTGTGCTTGAGCTGCTGTTTTGCGCAGGTTCTGAATTTCCCGTGTTGTTTTGTGTACATCCTGCCAATAATCCTAATGCGGCAATTCCGAATAAAATAGTTGTTTTTTTCATGTTTCATTCCTCCAATTGTTTGTGTATTCCTTTTTTCTATATATTTAGAATAACAAGTTCCCAAAGAAAAAGAATCAAAATTGCTTGAAGAAAATCTAAAAAAATCTTCATCTTTCTCTTTCATTTGGAAAGGCAAGTTTAAAGATACTGCCTTGCGGTTGATTGTCTATCACGGTGATTTTGGCATGATATTTGTCTGCCAGCTGTTTTACCAGTGAAAGCCCAATGCCTGAACCGGCAATCTGGCTAGAACGAGAATCTTCTACCCGATAGAACCGTTCAAAAATCAAGGCTTTCTTGTCATCGGGAATCCCAATGCCAAAATCGGCGACGGTTAAAGACAACTGCCTTTGCTCTTGTGTCAAGGTCACATGAATCGGCTGATCAACAGGCGAATACTTCGCGGCATTTTCTAACAGGTTTTGGATGATTTGCTGGAAGTCACGTTTATGTCCTCGCTTCATACATTGGTTCTCCACAAAATATTCAATCGATTGCGGAACGATCGTCGCTTGTTTTTCACACTCTTCTCGGACGATCTGGGAAACATTAACAAGGGTCATTTCTTCTTGGGATTGATTTTTTTCTAGGTCTAGCAATTGATTGCTCAATGTTTCCAAACGCTTCGACTCTTTGTCAATAAATGCCATCGAGGAAGGAATGACTTCGGGATGTTTGGTTCCACGCCGCTGGATCAATTGGACATGTCCGCGAATCGCAGCCAAAGGTGTGCGCAGCTCATGGGAAGCATCGGCAACGAATCGTTTTTCCCGTTCGATCGTCTCACGCTGTTCTTTCAACAATTTATTGAAAGCCAAGGCCACCGAACGAATCTCGATGGGTTCTTCAGACACTGACAATTCTCCTTGTCGGCTTTGTTCAATGGCAGCAATTTCTTGCGCCATGCCAGTAAGCTTCTGGCTCCATTTCCCGACACTCCAATAAATCAGCAGACTGCCCACCACAACAGCGATCAGATTCAAGAAACTGCTGATCATAAAGAGACCATAGGCTAATTCCACACTATCCTCCCCATTGATAGCGATCGTCACCTGATCCCCATCGACTTCTTGGGTTTTCGTGTAATAGATGCCCTCCTCTGTAAAAACGATGTCTTCGAGAAACGGCATCACTCGCCCTTGATTGATATCGGTAAAAATCTCTTCCGCATCTTCTGATGAAACGACACTGCCATCGGCTAAGATCACTTGCAGGGCGTCTTCTTCATCTGCCGAGACATAGGCATTGACGAGAGTGTCCCAGGTATCCCCTGATGCCTCACCTTTTTCGATGGCTTCAAGAATGTTGCTAGCACGATTTTCGATATGTTCAAACAAATAACCTACGGATAATAAAATAAACAGCAGATTGAAGAGAATCAGCAGACCAAAGAGTATCAAGGAAAAGCGGCTCGTCAATTGAAACTGGGCTGTTTTTCTACGTTGGTTGACTGACTTATTCTTCATGGTCGGTCCTCAAGACATAGCCTAATCCTCGAACGGTTGCGATCATTTTGCCTTTGCCGCAAACATCCAGCTTGTTCCGCAGTGTACGGATATAGACATCTACAACATTCGTTTGACCGTCGTATTCATAACCCCAAATCTCATTCAATAGGTCATCTCTGGTTTTGACGACTTCCGGCTCTTTCATTAATTCATATAAAATCCCAAACTCTTTGGGCGTCAACTCAATGGTTTCACCGGCAACCTGAACCAAGTGCTTGGCGATGTCCATCATCAACTCCCCCGCCACTAATTGGTTTTGCTGGTTCTTTTGTTGTTTGGCTTCTCTTTGCAGCCGCCGCTCGATCACGCGAATTCTGGCAAACAGTTCTTCGATTTCAAAAGGTTTCGTTAAATAATCATCTAACCCAACATCAAGCCCCGTCACCACATCGGCGGTTTGATTTCTGGCGGTCATCATCAAAATCGGGATGTCGCTTTCTTTGCGTATCCGCCGCGCCACTGTGATGCCATCATAGATTGGCAGCATCCAATCCAATAAAATCAGATCAAAAGCATTTGCTTGCTGATTGAATAAGGTCAATGCCTCTTGCCCATCTTTGGCCCAGACCGTGTCATATCCCTCAAAAGTCAATTCGGTCTGGATAAAACTGGCTAAACTTTCTTCGTCTTCTACTAGCAAGATCTTCAAAGCCATATGCGCTCCTCCTCTGGTTTTGCTTCTATCATAACGGATTTTTTCAAAACTTCCTAACTGATTGAAAGAAAAAAAACATGAAGATTTTTTCATGTTCGACCAAAAAAAGACGGCATGAACCAAGGTTCACTCCGTCTTTCAGTTATTCCATATTTTTTGCCAGCTGATACGTGCCAACAAGTTCTCCTTTTTCGAGTTGAATCATGTAAGGACATGTTTCAGCTAAAAACTCACGATCATGACTGATCACGGCTAATAAATCAACTTCTTTGGCAACTATTCGCAGTAGTTTTGCGACTTCCTCCATTTGCTGCAAATCTAATCCACTCGTTGGTTCATCGAAAAACAACAAACGTTTGCCAGAAAGCAAGGCACTGCCAATCGCAACTCGTTGTTTTTCCCCACCCGACAAGCTTTGTGGATGACGGGCAAGGAGTGGTGTTAAGTGCAACAATGAGACTATTTCTTCAAAGCGAGCTGGGTTTTGGGCTTTGATCAGCAACTCTTTTTCCACCGTTTCAAAAAACAGTTGCAAGTTGACATCCTGCATCACAAGAAAACTTTCCTGCAGCAGCTGCTTTTGGGTTCGCTTTTGTCCATTGATGGCAAATACTGCTTCTGGGCATTTTTTCAATCCTGACAGGACTTGCACCAACGTACTTTTGCCAGCACCATTTGGTCCAACGATCCCCACAGCTTGCTTCATCGGCAGTTGTAGTTCAGGCAAGTTGAGCGCCCAATTTCTGCTGTTTGCCGAGCGTTTTGATTGCTTGATCTGCAGATGCGTTGCCGTTAATCCAGATTTTTCTGGCAAAGATTCTCGGCAGTGCTGGGCTGCCAATGTCACCTCACCTACTTTTCGCAATCCTAACTCGTGAATTGCCTCCTCCGGCAGTGACAACAGCTGATCTGCTGGATAGGACGCCCGCAACCGCCCTGCTTCTAATAAGCAAAAGCGGTCTGCCAGTGGCGCCAAATACGCCAAGCGGTGTTCGGCGATCACAATGGTTTTCCCTTGTTGTTTTAAAGAAGCCAATCCTTGAGTCAACTTTTGGATCGCTTCTTGATCCAAATTGCTGGAAGGCTCATCCAATAGGAACACATCATGGGGCAACATCGTGGCTGCAGCGAGAGCAATCAGCTGTTTCTCCCCACCAGAAAGGTCAAAGACACTAGCATCAAGCAACGGGGTCAAGGAAAACTGCTGCGCTACTTCGGTGATTCGCTGTCGAATGTTTTCTGGCGCGACGCCCGCATTTTCCATTGAAAAAGCCAACTCCGAATAGACATCCGTGGTGAAAAATTGGGTCTTGGGGTTTTGAAAGACGACGCCAATCGTCTGGGCATAATGGGAGAAATCGGCAACTGGCAAGTCTGTTTCTCCGACACGGATCTTTCCTTGCACTTCGGCGGGATACAGCTCAGGGATCAAGCCATTCAAAACATTGAGCAAGGTCGATTTTCCGCTGCCGCTAGCGCCGCACAAAACGATGACTTCCCCAGCTGCGACTGTCAAAGAAAGCTCAGATAATACGGTTCGATTTTCTCGTTTCACTGACACTTGTTCTAGTGTGATCATCCAAGCCACATCCTTTTCACGATAAAGCCGCCTAATGCTAAAAAGACCAAGCCATCCCACCAGCGCAGCTTCAGTTCGTGGACGGTGGTATGGGGAGTTTCTGATGCTAACCCGCGAACCAGCGCCGTAGCCGACAGTTCGGTTGCGGTCTTTTCAGCCGACATCAGTAATGGGATCAAAAAATACTCCGCACTTTGCAGTGGATGAAGCAAGATCGATCCTGCCGACAGCGAGATGCCGCGAAAGCGCATCGCTTGGCGAATACTTTTGAAATCTTGTACCAATGTGGGGAAAAAACGAAATAAGACTGCCAGCGGGACTAATAATACATTGGGCACGTGCATTTTTTGCAACGCCGCCATCCACTCACTGTTCTTCGTCCCACTAATGGCAAAAGCCGCCGCCATGATCGTTGGCAATAAGCGGCGATAACCGACGGAAAAGAAATCCAGCAACACGATCAATAGGTGGTTTCCTTGGCGAAACAAAAAACTATCTGCCAGTGTCAGCAAGACAAACACGCCATAGAACATCAGGCCTTTTTTCCAAAAGCCGCTGACTAAAAATAGCAGCAGCAAGAACGTGACAAAGACAAACTCATCGATCCAGCTAATGGACACCATCATAGTAAAACTAGCAAAGAGAATCACCGCCAATTTGCTGCGGGGATCAAACCTTGTTTTCGACACATTCCTCACCCTTTATGCGATTGGATCGTTGGTTGAAAATGTTTTTCCATCAAGCGGCTACCAATGCCTAAACCAGCCACCGCACCAATCAAAACGGCCAATGCACAAAGCCCCAACATCACATTGGAGGTATGAGCAAACACACCGGCAATGTAGGTTTCATCTTTTCCGCGAGCCACTAATGAATCGATGTAGGCATTTTTCATAAACCACAGGGGCAAGATCGGGCCCATCAAGCCAAAACTAAAGACGATATAACTCGCCAGTACGCGAACGTTCTCTTTGAGCTTTGTTTTGTATTGAATCAAATCAGCTGTTAAGGCACAAATCATATTGGGCAAAAAGGCCAATGGAAAATGTCCTGAAATCAAAAAAAAGAGCCCTACCACGGTACCCATAATGGTGATTGCGCCAAATTTCGGTACTTTATTCAATAAAATCAGATAGATAATGCCAGAAAACAAAGCGGTGACTGCTGGAATAAATAAATTATGAAAACCTGGGATCACAAAACGCAAAATCAATAGACAGACGCTCATTAAAAGAAAATAGATCGCTGTATAGATCCCCACTGCAATTAAATCTTGAACCTTTAGTTTTTTCACTGCGTATACGCTCCTTCTTGCAAGCAATCAATGAAAAAAACGTTGCTGCTTGCTTGTACAAACTTATTTTTACAAAGCCTCAGTATAGCACAAAGCAGACGTTTTTATGGGGAGATATGCTTATCAACAGTCGATTTTCTTCTAGAACAGAACCAACAAACAGACGTGACTTCTGAATGGCTCCATTTCAACACACAGGGACCTTTAAAGATCCACTAATGGAAAAATGATGCTTTCACACGCTTAGTTGTTTTCTCCTCTTCCCATCTTTGCGAAATTAATGAATAATAGATAAAGACAAACATTAAAAATCAGCACAGACTCTTCATCATTTTCTTTATTAAGAAACCAGCAGGTGCTTCTAAAAAAAAACAATAAGAAAGCTGACTGTCGCTTATTCGTTGAAGAAAATCAACGCTGTACTGCTGTGTAAACAGCATAAACCCAACTGTAAAAACATTTTGACACTTGATTTCAAGGCATTGTCAAAGACATTTGATCGTTAGAACACAGACATTGGCCTAAACTAATGATAGAAGGAGCGGATAAAATGAACTTAAGCAAACAAATAAAAAAACATCGGGAACGATTAAGTCTCTCTATTAAGGTAGCTCAATGATATCTTCTCGCACGCCGAGAAACAGATAGCTGATGGTTTTACTTGCTTCATCGACAATCTTAAAAAGTTTGGTATTGCGTTGCTCTGTCCAGCCATTCTCTGGTTTATGGCTAAAAAGATAGCATGCTTTCTTGAGCTCCATTTCCCACTCTTCTTGTGAGAAGGCTTGAATTTCCAGTTTATGGTACTGAATAGCAACTGTCTGCTTTATATTTGGATAGTATTATTTTCGATCAAGAAAATGGGCATTTTGTTTCTGAATCCACTGATCATAAAATTTCTGCCATTCTTCAGCATTTTTTATTGTTATCGTTTCAACGTCTTCATTGAATAGATGTCGAAAACCATCGTATTCTTCTGATTTATGCTTCTCAGCAACTGTTTCAGTACCGGAGAATTTTTTATCTTTTCCCCCTATCACTGGTTCAAAACAATAGAATATATAGCCAACTTTATCTTTAAAACGTTCAATATAAGACCCCTTTACAAAAATTGTCTCAGCGAACAAAAGAGTGCGTTCTTTTTCCTGTGCAGGGGTCCAATGATCTTTTTTTCTATGCCTAAATTGATAGTAAAGCGGACGGATATGTTCTTCTAGCTTCTCCGTTGTTTCTTCATCATAGAAATATCTCCATCCTTCAAGATAAAAAACATAGTCTTGATCCTTTTGGTCTTGATTGGCTCTATAGGTTTCTTTTTGCCCTTGATAATATTTGCTTTCTTTTTTCTCCATTTGGGCATACCAGTTTAGTAGGTTTTGCATATATGTTAAATCTTTTTCTTCTATGTCTTCATAATATACGTTGCGCATTTATTTTCTTCCTTTGTAGTAATTTCAGCTCCCCATCAACACTCTATCTCTTGACTATAAAACCACACATTTGCACCTTCGTTATTCAGCAAATCAATAATGTCTTCTCGAATGCCTAGAAAGACATAGTTGATCACCGTGCCACTTTCATCAATCACTTTAAATAACTTGGTACTTCGCTGTTCGGTCCAGCCGTTTTCTGGTTTGTGACAAAAAATATAGCCGACTTTCTTGAGTTCTGCCTCCCATTCTGGCTGCGTCTTTGCTTGAATTTCTCGTTTATGGTATTGAACAGCTACTGTTCTGTTTATCGCCTTATTATACCTTCTTTTTTCTATGAACCATTGGTTTTGATCTATGAGCCATCGATCGTAAAACATACACCATTCTTCCCATTCATGGATAGTAACTGTCTCAATATCTTCGTAAAACAAATGGCGGAATCCATCATATTCTTCTTTTTTCTCTTGCTCCTCAACAGCTGATTGCATTGGAGAACCTGAATTGTCATCATTGGAGAAATTTTTATTCTCTATCCTAATAATCGGTTCAAAACAACAAAATAAATAAGTAATACGATCTTTAAAACGTTCAATAGGTGAGCCCTTCACTAAAATTGTTTCCGCAAATAAAAGCTCTCGCTCTTTTTCCTGTTCTGGCGTCCATTGGTCTCCTTCTCTGTGGACAAACTGATAACGAAGACTTTCGATATGTTTTTTTAGCTTCTCTGGTGTTTCTTCATCATAACCATATCTCCATCCCTCAAGATAGAAAATATAGTCTTGATTCTCTTGATCTTGATTGGCTGTATAGGTCTCTTTCTGTCCTTGATAGTACTTACCTTCTTTTTTCTCCATTTCGGCATACCAGTTTAGTAGGTTTTGCATATATGTTAAATCTTTTTCCTCTATGTCTTCATAATATATGTTACGCACTTGTACTCTTCCTTTCATTATTCGTTTAATCACCCATTTTATAAACTGGATAACTCGTCAATACTCTAAATCCTTTTTCAGAGGATGAAGGCATCAGAAACAGTTGATTATTCCTTAGCGGACTCCAAGGAACATTATTACTATTATATCCTTTCCCCAACGCAAACGGAGTATCTACAAATTGTCCTTTCTGCTTACCTACATTCTGAAAAACTTCTGGATGTTTCAGCTTGGTCACATTGATGGCAATCAATGCTTCCACTACCCCGTAGTAAGTGGAACTAAACAAGAGATTGTCTGTATTCAGACGATTTTTCAAGTATGCATCCGACTTCATTACATGTTTTTCAATTGTATGTCCTCGTTTATTGCCTTGTCCTTCCAACTCGTCTTGGACTAAGTCTTTGAATGTATACCATTCATATTCATCCTCAATATTATCAATTCCTAATTCATCAAGATCTGCCAAAATCTTATAGATAGCCAATTTACTGGCCCCTGCAGCAGATTTTCGGATATCATCTGGGATAACACTTTTAGGCAGTTCTTCTCCAGTTTCGGTGTTTTTGATTTCACCCGTCTCATCATTTACTCCATAGGTTTTCCCCTCATAGGAAACGATCCCGTGGTAGGTGAATTTTTCAAGCTCTTCCCAACTACCAGTTTCAAATTCTCGAAAAATAGACGGGGTTGTTAATTGTAACTGATTGGTATGGATCAGATGTGCTGCGTAGTAAACGACCAGCGTTCCAGCCATCGCTAGAAGTAAGGTTGACCCGGTAATCACAAATCGCTGTTGTGGACCAAAATTGACTATTTGAGCATCTGTATAGAACTGACCATTTCCAACATATTGTAGCGGCGCCGAAAGGGACGTACTTCCTAATGGCAGATTGCCAACATTAGGAAATGTTTGCTCTCTTAAATTGGTGCCCAATAAGTAGTTTTTACCAAACATTGCATCTAAAACTGGATGGCTTCCTCGCGAGGTTCGCCAAATTGAATTTAACTTATTTGAAACACTTACTGCTGTTGGTAATTGAAGTGGTCGATGGTGGGGAGCATATATGTCGGTCAATTCTTGATGAAACACACCATTTAAGTAGATATGTGTTCGCTCTGGATTGGTATCAATTGAAAGCTGGAAATCATTGAACTGGTGTCGCCTGATTTGTAGCGTTGTTTCAGCCGTAATATCCGTCATCACAATATAGTAGCTGCCAGCAGGTAAATCAAGGGTAACGGTATTGTTAGAGCCTGAGTACTTTCGATCAAATACCTTCGTTTCATTTTCTTGATAGACTGTTAATCTTTGACCTGATCTACCTCTCATATCAAAATCTAGTCTGGTTGTCTCATCTAGTGTAAGTGAAAAATATTGGTTTTTGATAGATCGACGACCCTCGTTAAAGAAACGCCAAGGTTGGATATGATTATTCTTTTTAGCAACAAGCAAATCAATACTGTTCGGAATAACAATACTGATTTCATCTTCTGACCAGTGATTAATCCAATTCAAAAAATAGTTTAAGTCCTTGTCTGCACACGGATCATAGCCGCTTGGAACATCTTTATAAAATTCAAAAAATTCTGGTCGCATTGTAAAGTAATAGCTTTGACTTGATTTATACCTGATTTGGTTTGCTCCAGGATCTCCTCCTGTAAGCGTAAAACGAGGTCTTTCCATTTTTATTCTTGAAGGAGGCATTCGGTTGATTACTTTTCCATAGGAATATCTTCCATCTTTAGAACGAATCAAGAAGTAACTTTCTTCGTTTAAAAGAAGATACTGAGTACCAGATACATTATTATTACTTTTTACTTCCAAGTCCTTCGTATGGTCTTTTTCTTCAAAGCGGTCATCTATTCCTTTATTCGACCTTCTCACATAATGATCAAGCGTCATATACTCTTTTTCTACAATACTGATTTCATCTTCCGACCAGTGATTAATCCAATTCAAAAAATAGTTTAAATCTTTATCTGCACATGGGTCATAGCCTTTTGGAACATCTTTATAAAATTCAAAAAATTTCGGATGCATCTTAAAATAATAACTTTGACTCAATTTATATCTGCTTCGATGGGCTCCAAGTTCTCCTCCTATATGCGAGAATCGCGAGCCGGATATACTCCCGACCGAAGAAGGAAGATACACAGTTTTTCCATATGAATATTTCCCGTCTTTAGACAGAACTAGGAAGTATGCTTCTTGTTTTAAAAGAGTATGTTGGTTTCTTTCTGAGCGTATGTCTGTTTCTAAGTTCAAATTATTCGTATAATCCTTATCACCCCAATCACTCTGCAAATTACTTCTAAATAATTCATCGAAATCAGCGTGTCTTACTGTGGTATAAGAATTTTCACCATTTACTTCATTTGGTTCTGAGTATACTTCTTCATCAGATTCCGATTTTTTGTCACTTTTATCAGAATCACTAGATGTCGCATCCTCAGAATTTTCATCCATACTAACCCCTTCAACATTTTCTTTTGACTCTTCCGATTGTTTATTTTCCTGCGATTCTTTACTAGTCGAAAAATCGTGATTGGTTTCTTCTCTAGAGGATGTACTTTGTTGTGAAGATTCAAGTGCTTTTTGATTTGACTGTTCTTGCTTTACTTGGTCCTGATAATCAGTAAATAAATCTCGAATAATTATCGTTTCCTCTAAATCGGAAAGCAATTCAGATAAATCAGCTGGTTTGTTCAAATACAGGTCGTACCAAGTTTCATCAAAAAAACCATACCAAGCATAGTTGACGATAATAAAGGTCATAGGTGAGGTTGGTTTTGTCGTTTTACTATGATTTTGGATAAAGTCAGCTACTTCTGATGGTGCTAGTTGCCAACTGCTTTCATCAATCAATTGATGAAAGTCCCCATCTTTAAAAACGGGAAAATATTTTTGGTAATCCAACTGTCCTTCTACATAAAATCGAATATTGATTGGATTTAAGAATACCCAGTCTTCCTCTTGAAAAATCTCGGACAGTTGCTCTTTCTCAGTCGAGAAATCTACTTGTTCTGCTGGCTCAGATAAAAAGTAAATTCCTCTGCTTGTTTCAATTTCCTCTGCTACAACGATGGATGCTGGTAAAAAATAAGGAATCAATAACCCCAATACACTCCATAAAATCAACAAACGCTTTTTCATTTTTCATCTACTCCCATTTTGAATCAGTTTATTCATCCTGTCCTATTCCTATGGCGAGTATTTTTTTGAATATTCTGAAAAATGCACCTATTTAAAATTCTAATTTTCTATGTATTACATATATTTTGCAAAACCCGATTCACATTGGCTATCCAATGTTCTTTCCATAACCTCCTTGTATCATCCTCTTTTCGAACTAAGAAAGCCATTGACACAGCCATAAAACATTGTACATCGACTGCTGATAATGACTTAAAGTTAATCCTATATTCACAATAATTATATTATTTGGGTATTCTTTTGTCAAAAAATACTTTTATTTTTATTTTTCACAGCAAATAACGACCTATTTATTAACAATAAACTACTTCCGACACCTTAAATTATGCGACAAAATCGATCAGTTTCTTTATATATTTATCCGCTTGATTTCTATGATTAATAAAAAATTTTTAATCAAGAAACACGCTTTATTCCTTTGATTTGCGTACTAAAGAAAGTACATCAGTAAAGGATCGCACTGTTTTGTAAAAAAGTATAAAAAAAACCCCGCTCAAAGAGCGGGGCTAACGTTGTTGCCAACGATTGATTATTTGTTTAAAGCGTCTTTTGCTTGGTCAGCTAATGCAGTAAATGCTGTTGCATCGTTTACAGCCAAGTCAGCTAACATTTTGCGGTTGATGTCGATTTCAGCTAATTTCAAGCCGTGCATCAATTTTGAGTAGCTTAAGCCATTCATACGAGCCGCTGCGTTGATACGAGCGATCCACAATTTGCGGAAGTCGCGTTTCTTTTGACGACGATCGCGGTATGCGTAGTTGTATGAATTCATTACTTGTTCTTTTGCTGTTTTAAATAGAGTGTGTTTAGAACCGTAGTAACCTTTTGCTAATTTAAGCACTTTTTTACGACGTTTACGAGTTACTGTTCCACCTTTAACACGTGCCATGTATAATTCCTCCTAATATGAAAATCGATAATTGTTTGTATACGTGAAGCTTGGGTTACGCAATTATTTCATGCGTGCTAGTTGTTGACGGATACGTTTGTAATCGCCAGCTGAAACCATTGAAGCTTTACGCAATTGACGACGTTGTTTTTTTGTTTTGCCGTGGAAACGGTGACTGGTAAAGGCACGGAAGCGTTTCAATCCGCCGCCGCCAGTGCGTTTTACGCGTTTTGCTAATCCGCGGTGTGTTTTTTGTTTTGGCATAACTAATTTCCTCCTCAAAATCTTTCGTTATCTGACTTTAAACTGAAACTCAGTGAGTCATTATTTATCGTTTTTTGGTGCTAATACTAAGAACATACTGCGGCCATCCATTTTTGGCTTTTGCTCAACAGTTGCCAAATCAGCAGTTTCTTCCGCCAAACGATCTAACACTTTCTGACCAATTTCTTTATGGGTAATGGCACGGCCTTTGAAACGGATCGAAGCTTTCACTTTGTCCCCTTTTTCAAGGAATTTACGTGCATTACGCAATTTTGTGTTGAAATCATTGACGTCGATCGTTGGACTTAAACGAACCTCTTTAATGTTGATTACTTTTTGTTTCTTACGAGCTTCACGGTCTTTTTTCTGTTGCTCAAAGCGGAATTTCCCGTAATCCATAATTCTTGCTACTGGCGGCTTAGCATTTGGTGCCACCAATACCACATCAAGGTTTGCTCGTTCTGCAATTTGCAATGCTTCAGCTTTACTCTTTACACCAAGTTGTTCGCCGTTTTGATCAATCAAACGCAATTCACGTGCACGAATGCCGTCGTTTACCATCATATCCTTTGCTATGGTCATTCACCTCCGAGTTTTTTGAGAGAAAGAAAAGCTTGTCGATTCGAAATCAGACAATAAAAAAACGAGTTCTTCACGAACCCGCACGTACTCCACACAAATAAATGGTAGGAATCCTATTCTGCCCAGCGATATCTTCACTCAGGCGAGAAGCGGGTGCTTCTGCTTTTATTTCTCAACTTTTATAGTATACTGCTTTTTCCTCTTATTGTCAACAGTTTTCATGATTGTTTCAAAAAAAAGCCGGAGCATACGCTCCGACTTTCGTGTTTCTTATTCTGCTTTCAACGCAGCCATCGTGATGTAGTTGTATGGTTGATTGAAGTGAGGCAAGAAGAAGATATCTAATAGCTTCATCTTGTCGATCGTTACGCCTTCTTCGATCGCTAGTGAGAACATGTGGATGCCCATTGCGATTTCAGATGTTCGTGATGCCATTTGTGCACCAACGATGCGGCGTGATTCTTCTTCATAGACGATGCGGATTTTAACCGTCGCATTTTCTTTCATGAAGCCTGGTTTTTGGGTATCTTCGTAATCAGAGTATTTCACTTTCATGCCATTACGTTCGGCAGCTTCGACTGACAAGCCAGTTGAAACCATGTTGTAGCCGAAGATCGAAATCCCGTTTGATCCTTGAACACCTGTTGATTCTAAAGAAGTTCCGCCGATATTATGGGCAGCGACGATCCCTGAACGTACGGCATTCGTTGCTAATGCGATATAAGTGGTTTGTTGCAAAGCATTTGAGTACACAGTTGCACAGTCACCGACTGCGTAAACATCTGCATCGCTTGTCCGTTGATGGCGGTCCACTAAGTACGCGCCGTTAGCAAACAATTCCAAATGATCTTTGCCTAGCTCATTGTTTGGTAAGAAACCGATCGCATTGATCACTAGATCAACTGGGTATTCGCCGTTGTCTGTTACAACTGCTTCTACTTTCTCTGTTCCTTTGTATTCACGTGCTAATTCACCGAAATGCAATTCAATACCATTGTCAGCTAAGTTTTTGTCCATATCTTCTGTGAACCATTTGTCGTAGTAGTTTGGCAATGCCCGTGTCGCTGCATCAAAAAGCAACACATTTTTACCACGGCGTTTTGCTGCTTCAGCAATTTCAACACCGATGTAACCAGCACCGATAACGGCAACGTTTTTCACGTCTTCTGAGGCTAACTCTTTATCAACCGTTTGTCCATCTTGGAATTTTTTCAAGAAATGGATGTTTTTCAAATCACGTCCAGGTACTTTGGGTGAGATCGGAACAGATCCAGTTGCGATGACAACTTTGTCATAAGATTCAACGATCGTTTCACCTTCACTGGTCACAGCGTGTACTTCTTTTTTCTCAAAATCGATATGGTCAACCACTGTTTCCATATGGATTTTTGCACCTTTTGCTTCAAAATCTTCACGTTTTGTATAGAACAAGCCTTCGTATGAATCGATTTGACGTCCAACCCATAAAGCAGTCCCACAACCTAGGTAGCTTAAGTTTGTATTACGGTCGATCATTACGACCTCTTGGTCTTTGTAGTTATCTAATAGTGTATTGGCAGCAGCAATCCCCGCGTGGTTTGCACCGATAATAACTGTTTTTGTCATGGAAAATTTCCTCCTTTTGTTTACATTGTCATTATAGCTCGCTTGTGAATTTGAAAACTATCAACTTTTTCGCGATTTTAAAAATTTGTGACAGTTTTTCGTTGATATACGTCACTTTCAGCGGGTTAAGTTTCTATATCAAAATTATTTTCGTCTTGCAAGTAAAAAGATTGTGAAAAAATATGTATTAAAAATCAAAGATTTTCCTTGTTATAAAAGCATTCTGCAAACCGATTGAATAAATTTCACAATACCCTGCCGCTTTTTCGTAACTATCGCGGCATCGATTCGCCGTGTTATACTGAGAGAAAAACATACAGGATGGGATCTTGATGAAGAAAAAAATCGTATTGCCACTACCGCCCTTATTGTCGGCATTAGAGCCACAGGATTTTTATTTAGAAGAAGAACTGCTTTTCGAAGGGGGGGTGTTCGAAGGCGGTGATTATAGCTATGATACTTGCAAAAACCTTATCTTGAAGCAATGTCATTTCAAGAAAGTGACGATGCAAAAAACACGCTTGAGTCAATGGGAATGTCAAAATGTCCTCTTTGAGAACTGCGATTTTTCTAATCTGGAATGTTTTGGTGCCAGCTTTCATCGTGTTCACTTTAAACAGTGTAAATTGACTGGTACGAATTTTGCGGAAAGCTATTTCCGTGACTGTACCTTTGAAGATTGCGTGGCAAACTTTGCTTCTTTTAGCAATACCAATTTACGGACGATGCTGTTTCGTCAGTGCCAACTAAACGACAGTGAGTTTTATGAGATGGATTGGAAACACTTGACGCTACAAGAAAACCAGTTGAACAATAGCAACTGGTTTCACACAAAATTAGCAACTTTAGATTTTCGGACCAATCAATTTCAAAAGATCGCGTTGTCCTTTGAACACTTGCGAGGACTAACAGTCGATCAAGAACAAGCCTTGGTCATCGCCGCCGGTCTAGGTTTGGTGATCGACTAACGAATTCTGCGCCATAAAGCAATCAACATCCAGACGGATAACACTAAACTGATCAACAAGGCAATACCCCAACCGAAAATACTATTGGTAAAAGGCAGCGGAACATTCATGCCAAAGAAACTGGTGACGATGGAAGGCACAGTCAATAAGAGGGACCAAACGGTCAAAAACTTCATGGTATCATTCAAGTTATTGTTTAATAGATTATTGTAGGTACCAGACAATTGTTCCAAAATTTGGAATGCCAGTTGGGTCATTTCCACTGCCTGTTTGGCTTCGATCAAGGCATCATCCAGTTGTTCCCGCTCATCATCATCCATCAAACGATAAATGGATAATGCTTTGATTTGCTCCAAGAGGACCGCATTTTGTTTCGTGGCAGACACTAAAAAAACCAGTCCAACTTCCAAATCAGACATTTGCAGTAAGTTTTTATTGGTTGTTTTTTCCCGTAGTCGCTGATTCAAGCGAATCCGCTCACTATTGACTTCTTCGACTAACGGAAAAAACGTGCCAGAAATCAAGAACAAGCTTTGAAACAAAAAATGAATGGGCGTTTGCAGCGGGTTTTGCAGGATCAAGCGCTCCATCATTGGAATCACATAACGGGTATTGTGGGATGCAAAAGTAAAGAGTTGCTTCCTTTTTAAAATAAACGTCATCGGGCTGGTCTCAAAATGATTTTCACGCTTTTCTTGCTGAGGTACATTGAAAACCAGCAGCAATGCTTCCTCTTCGGCATCATATTCGACCCGCGCGCGTTCGTTTTTATCTAAAGAGTACGTAAGCATCTCGTCAGACAAATGATATTGTTTTTGCAGTGCCATCACGCTTTTTGCGTCTTGTTGGTCGACTTGAATCCATTCATAGTTTCCGTCATAAAAGACATGTTTGTTTTCCACAATCCATCCTCCACTCTTGCTTTCTTCTATTATAAAAGAAAACAGCCAGAAGCCCAATCAAAGGACTTTCCTGGCTGTATTGGCTATTACTTATTTACGGGCGTCTTTCAAGGCCTCTTCCACCATCGTTAAAACGGCCTGTGCCGCTTGCGGGTCTTCGACAAAATTGAATTGATCGCCATCGATCTGGATCTTTGGACTCTCATTGTACTCTTCGTACCATTGATCGTAGCGTTTGTTCAACTCTTTGTAATAGTCGTATAACGAAGGATCAAAGGTCAACTGCTCATATTCCCGCCCACGTTTTTCAATACGCTCGAGCATCGTTTCAAAAGAAACGCGAATATGCACCAAAAGATCTGGATGCTTTTTGTGGGCTGCATACGGCAGCTCTTCTAACATATTGGCTAACAATTCATCATAGACTTTGACCTCGGTATCGGTCGCTCGCCCAAGGTCCGCATTTAAATGGAACAACAGTGAATCCTCATAAATGGAACGGTCCAGGACGTTATTGTCGTCTTTCATGGCTTGCTTGATACTTTCAAATCGTTTATTTAAGAAATAGATTTGCAGTAAAAACGCATATTTATTTGGATCTGCATAAAATAATGGTAACACTTCATTGTCATCGATCGATTCATAAAAGGCTTGACTGCCAAAATGATTGGCGATCAATGCGGTCAAACTTGATTTACCGGCACCAATCGTTCCTGCTAATACGATCACGCTCATATCCCCCAACTCACTCATCACTAAATATTGTATGTTGCATTTGCGATATCAACTATACAACACTATATCTTGTGCCGTCAACTGAAACTTTTGAAGCACAGATCAAGAATTTTTTCAATAAAAGTTTAAAGATTTTTGCTTTTTTTTGAAATCTCATACGGAATGCTTAACGAAAGAGCCTTCTTCTAGTAAAATAGGAAAGGATCTTTAATTAAATTGTGTTTTTGTCAGGAGATAGTTACAATTGACTGACAAACGATAAATGAATCATGTGGGGTAAGCTCCCTAGAGAAATGAGGAAAATAATGTCAATTGGTACTGGCATAGCTACAGGAAAAATCATCTTAATGGGTGAACATTCAGTTGTTTACGGTGAACCAGCAATTGCTTTCCCTTTTGCGGGAGCAAAAGTACAAGTCGAGATTACAGCAAATGAAACAAACACCTTGATTTCAAGTTACTATCACGGTCTGCTTGAAGAAGTCCCCAGCCACTTAAAAAATGTCAAAGACTTGCTGCATCGTCTGCAACAAGACTTCCACACGGGTCCTTTTGCAACCTCCATCGTCAGCACTATCCCTTCTGAACGGGGAATGGGTTCTAGCGCGGCGGTCGCTGTTGCACTGACTCGCGCTTTTTTTGATTGGATCAAAAAAGACTTTACAAAAGAAGAATTGATGACCTATGTCAACTTTTCTGAAAAAATCGCTCATGGCAATCCTAGCGGGATCGATGCTGCGGCAGCCAGTGGGACAGATGCCATTTACTTTATCAAAGGGCATCCCATCACTTCGTTTCCCCTCACGATCGACGGTTATTTGCTCGTCGCTGATACTGGAATCAAAGGGCAAACGAGAGAAGCAGTCAAAAGTGTCGCCCATCTTTTTGAAACCAGCAAGCAGCTGGCTAGTCAAGCAATCCAGCGTTTAGGGATCGAAACCAAAAAAGCTAAAGAGGCCATCATAGCCAATCAATTAGAAGTATTAGGTGAAAGCATGAACAACGCCCATCAGGCACTGCAGCAGCTAGGGGTCAGCAATCAGCAACTGGATCAGTTGGTTTCCTTAGCGTTGGCACACGGTGCTTACGGGGCAAAGCTGACCGGCGGGGGCCGGGGCGGCTGTATGATCGCACTAACCAAAACGAAGGAACAGGCTGAGAATATCAGCCGTATTTTATTGTCCGATGGCGCTCGTGCGGCATGGATACAAGGATTAGGAGTTTATGAACATGTATAAGGGAAAGGCTCGCGCCTACACGAATATCGCATTGATCAAGTATTGGGGAAAACAAGATGAAACTTTCATTTTACCGATGAACAATAGTTTGTCCCTGACCCTCGATGCTTTTTACACAGAAACAACGGTGGCTTTTTCACCTGATTTTCCACAGGATTGCTTTACGCTGGATGGTGTGGTGCAAACAGACGCTGCCACAAAAAAAGTTGCGGACTTTTTGGATCTGGTACGAAAAAAAGCGGACTGCCCGTGGTATGCCACGGTGGAAAGTCAAAACTTCGTCCCAACCGCTGCTGGACTTGCCTCTTCTGCCAGCGGATTAGCGGCCTTGGCGGGTGCCTGTAGTGAAGCACTGGACTTAAACTTGTCGGAGCAAGAGTTATCCCGTTTGGCCCGTCGCGGTTCTGGTTCGGCGTGTCGGAGTATCTACGGCGGCTTTGCTGAATGGCATCAAGGCACCGATGAGACTTCTTTTGCCACGCAAGTGCCGTCGAATGGCTGGGAAGAAGAATTGAGTATGATCTTTATTTTGATCAACGCACAAGCCAAAGAAGTCTCCAGTCGTGAGGGGATGCGCCGAACCGTTGAAACCTCGAGCTTTTATCCAGGCTGGCTTTCTGCCACTGCCACCGATCTCGTGAAAATGAAACAAGCGATTGCCGAAAAAGACTTTACTGCTTTAGGGGAAACGACCGAGGCCAACGCCTTGAAAATGCATGGAACGACCTTAGCCGCCGAACCACCTTTTACTTATTGGGCTTCTGAATCTTTACGAGCTATGGAATGTGTCCGAATGCTGCGAAAAAAAGGATTGGCTTGCTATTTCACGATGGATGCTGGTCCCAATGTCAAAGTTTTATGCCAAAAACAAGAAGAACAAACGATTTTACGTGAATTAAGTGCTCACTTTGCCTCAGAACAATTAGTAACTGCTCACGCGGGCAAAGGATTAGCCTTTTTACCGGTGGAAGAATCTTCTGCCATCAACTAAGAAGCCATTAAGAAGCCATCGATTAGGAGTGTCGAAATGATTGAACTATCCGTTCCCGGAAAACTATTTATTGCTGGTGAATACGCCGTTGTCGAACCTGGTCATCCTGCAATCATCGTTGCCGTTGACCAATTTATTACAGTCAATGTGGAAGAGGCCCGTAAAAACGGCAGCATCCAGTCTGCCCAATACAGCGACCTGCCGATTCGCTGGACGCGTCGCAAAGGCGAATTAGTCTTAGACCATCGGGATAATCCTTTCCACTATATTTTGGCAGCCATTCGTCTGACGGAAAAATATGCCCAAGAAAAAGGCATCCCCCTTTCCTTTTACGATTTAAAAGTGACCAGTGAACTGGATAACTCGAATGGTCGCAAATATGGCCTCGGTTCCAGCGGTGCCGTGACTGTTGCCACGGTCAAAGCATTGAATCTGTACTATCAAATGGAAATGGATCGGTTGACCCAATTCAAAATTGCGGCTCTTGCCCATCTCGCTGTTCAAGGCAATGGGTCGTGCGGTGATATTGCGGCCTCTTGTTATGGCGGCTGGATCGCTTTTTCAACCTTTGATCACGACTGGGTCTTAGCCAAACAAAAGGACCATACCTTAACAGAATTGATCGCTTTCGATTGGCCAGGATTATCGATCCGTCCCTTGACGGTTCCGAAATCGCTTCGACTATTGATTGGTTGGACAGGCTCTCCTGCCTCTACTTCTGATTTAGTGGATCAAGTCTATCAATCCAAAGAAGAAAAAGAAAACGCCTATGCCGCTTTTTTAGCAGCCAGCAAAGACTGCGTCAATCGATTGATCGACGGCTTCTTAAATGAAGACAGTCGCACGATCAAAAAAATGATCACGGAAAATCGAAAGCTCCTGCGAGAGTTGTCTGCACTAACTGGTGTACCGATTGAAACCCCCGCACTTAAAAAGCTTTGTGATCTAGCAGAAAATTATTGTGGCGCAGCCAAATCTTCTGGTGCCGGCGGTGGCGATTGCGGCATCGTGATCGTTGACCAGAAAACCGGTATTTTACCATTGATGAGTGCGTGGGAAAAAGCCGAGATCACCCCATTGCCGCTGCATGTTTACCATTACCGGGAGGACCTATCATGAATCGAAAAGATGAACATGTTTCCTTAGCAAAAGCGTTCCATAAAGAACACAGCAACGATTTTGATGCAGTTCGCTTGGTCCACCAGTCCTTTCCGCAAATTGACGTGACTGATGTGTCAATTACGACGACTGTCTTTGACCGCTCATTTTCCAGCCCTTTTTTCATCAATGCCATGACAGGCGGCAGTGAAAAAACCTTAAAAATCAATCAAGAGTTAGCAGAGATCGCGCAAGCCTGTGATTTGATGATGGCAACCGGCTCCGTTTCGGCTGCCTTAAAAGACCCAAGTGTCGCCGATTCTTTCCGTATCGTCCGTAAAGCCAATCCTGACGGCTTCTTATTAGCCAATATTGGCGCGGGCAGTCCCGTTGAAAATGCACAGCGGGCAGTGGAACTCTTTGGTGCCGATGCCTTGCAGATCCATCTGAATGCACCGCAAGAATTAGTGATGCCAGAAGGCGATCGTCAATTCAGCCAATGGCTGTCCTTATTGGAAAAAACGATGGCTTCTGTTGCCGTTCCGGTTGTCGTAAAAGAGGTCGGCTTTGGGATGTCCCGTGAAACGATCCAGCAGTTACTGGCGATCGGCGTACAAACGATTGATGTTGCTGGCAGCGGCGGCACAAGTTTTACTCAAATCGAAAATGCTCGTCGAAAAAAACGTGAATTGGCGTATTTAGACACCTTTGGTCAATCCACCGTGATTTCCTTGCTGGAAGCAAATGAGATCCAACAGCCCTTTACCCGCATCGCTTCAGGCGGGGTTCGGGATGCTTACGATATCTTCAAAGCACTTTGCCTTGGTGCCGATAGCGTAGGACTATCCGCCACGATCCTCGTGCTGCTTTTGTCAAAAGGCAAAGAAGAAACCATCGCCACCTTACAATCATGGAAGGAACAGCTGCAGCTGCTCTACACAATGGCAGGACAGACAAGCACCAAAGACCTTACCAAGGTTCAGCTGATTTTTTCTGGTGCTGTCAAAGAGTGGTGTGAAGCACGCCAGATTCCCTTAGCAAAGTATAGTTTGCGTTAAGCGATCCAATCGCTGACTACCACATCGAACAAGCAAAAGTAGTACAATTCGTTTTTATTGTACTGCTTTTTTTGTGTTTATTTTTCTATAATAACGGATTCTCCATTTGCAATCCGGACATAAACGTTATTTAATCGCTACTTGATAATCACTTTCATTATCAGGTACGTTGTTTTTTTACCATCTTGTTTTCGAATGTGCTATGCTCAAGTTGAGGGAGGAACAATCGATTATTTCTTGAGAAAAAGGATCGGTTTTTCATTCCTAGACTACATTCAAAAGGAGGCGTTTCTTATGAGTAAATCAGAATCGTCGGCTGTTTTTTCAACGATCGCTTGTTTGCTATTGATGGCAACTGGCTTTCTTATGGCATCTTTTTCCATTCCTTATAGCTTTGTCCCTTATCTGTTAGCGATTCTTGCTGGTGGTTGGAAACAAACCTGGGAAGGCACGCAAGAATTGGTGCACGACAAACGGTTAAACGTCGATCTATTGATGGCATTAGCCGCCATTGGTGCCTGTGTCATTGGCCATTGGTTTGAAGGGGCGATGCTGACCTTTATCTTTTGTTTGAGCGGTGCCCTTGAGGAATATACGACCAACAAAAGTACGCGAGAAATTAGTTCATTAATGGCACTGCAACCAACGACTGCCTTAAAAATGATTGAAAGTGGCGAGCTCGTCGAAGTACCAGTGGAAGCCCTTCAGTTAAAAGATACGATTATGGCGGCAAAAGGCAGTGCGATCCCGATCGACGGTATCGTGATCCAAGGAAACAGCAGCGTTGATGAGGCGTCCATCAATGGCGAATCCATTCCTGTCGAGAAACGTTTAGGCAGTGAAGTCTTTGGCGGAACCATCAACCTCGGGCAGCCATTGTACATTGAAGTTACTCAAACGAGTGAAAACACTCGCTTTGCAAAAATCATTCAATTGGTGGAAGAAGCACAGCAAATGCCAAGTCAAACGGCGACCCTGATTGAAAAAATCGAACGGATCTATGTGCCGATCGTCTTGATCGCCGTTCCGCTAATGATCGTTTTTTGTACGTTTTTCACGAATTGGGGGTTCCAAGAAAGCTTTTATCGCGGCATGGTCTTACTGGTGGTGGCATCTCCTTGTGCCTTAGTCGCCTCTGCTACTCCTGCGACCTTAGCAGCCATTTCTCACGCTGCTCGTTTAGGCGTTTTATGCAAAGGCGGACAAGCCTTGGATGCCTTTGCCAATGTCAAAGCGATCGCTTTTGACAAAACCGGAACGCTGACTCGTGGCAAACCTGCTGTCACTGATGTCCAACTGTTGCTGGATGAACCCTTTATTCCCCAACTGATCGTCGGGATGGAAAAACAATCAAATCACCCATTGGCTGAAGCGATCTTGGCGTATTTTCACGATGAAAAGCCATTGGAATTAGCCGTGGAAGAACAAGCGGGGGTCGGTCTAGCCGCCACTTACCAAGCTGCCCATTGGACGATTGGAAAAGAAGTCGATCTAACCTCTGTTGCTGTCAGTGAACAAACCCGCATCCAAGAATTGAAAGCAGCCGGAAAAACCTTGATTTATATCAATCGTGACCGTGTATTAGCAGGGTATTTAGCACTATTGGATCAGCCCCGTCCTGAAGCTCGTGAGAGTCTTGCCTACTTCAATGAGCAAGGAATTCACACGACGATGCTGACGGGTGATCATTTAGGTACTGCCAAAGTGATTGCCGCAGAAATCGGCTTGTCTGACTACGAAAGTGATTGCCTGCCTGATGAGAAAACCACTCGGATCAAAGAAATGAAAGAAACCTACCAAATCAATGCGATGGTCGGTGATGGGATCAATGATGCTCCAGCCTTAGCGACCGCAAGTGTAGGGATCGCGATGGGCGAAGGAACAGATGTCGCAATGGATGTGGCGGACATCGTCTTGATGAAAAATGATTTGCTGCGTTTGGTCGACAGTCACCGTTTGGCTAAGAAATTACAGCGGATCATCAAACAAAACATCGTCTTTTCTATCAGTGTCATCTTGTTGCTGATCGCTTCAAACTTCCTTGAATTTCTCACGCTACCTCTAGGGGTCGTGGGTCATGAAGGAAGCACGATCTTAGTTATCTTAAACGGATTGCGTATGCTTTTGCCATTACACAAAGAAACACCCCAGCAAGCCAAACCAACCCGCAAAGATTGCGATGATTGTGTCTTGTATCAACAGTCTTTGCATACGTGACCACTATTTGCACTAGCAAAAACGCCCATTGTTGGCACTTCACTAGAAGTCCATCAACGGGCGTTTTGCTGTTTTTTCTACTTATGCTTGATTGGCAAGTTGTTCCGTGTAGAGTTTGCCATCGTACATCTTAAAGAATGGATAATAGCAGAGAATGGAAACCCCTAAGTTGATCAAAGCGATCAGGATGGCTCGGAAATCACCGCCGGTTCCTAAAAACGCCCCTATGCCCACCGGTGAAATCCAGGGAATTCCCGTAATGACTTTATCGACAAAGCCAAACGAGCTAGCAAAGTAAGCAATCGTCACGTTGATCAAAGGTGTTACGATAAAGGGGATGATCAAATACGGATTGTAGACGATCGGTGCCCCGAAGATCACTGGTTCATTGATGTTAAAAAGCCCCGGTAAGATCGCTGCTTTTCCTAAGACTTTGAGCTGTTGTGATTTTGCCACAAACAGCATCAATAAAACCAATCCAAGTGTACTTCCTGCGCCACCCATAAAAATATACATGTTCACAAAATCCCCAGCAAAAATATTATTGGCACCATCGATATTTTCAGTTAGAGCCACCAATAGGATGGGATTGATGAAACTATTTTTTATAACTGCCGTCCCATGAACCCCCACTGCCCATAAGAGATGGATAAGGAGCATAATCACGATGATTCCTAACCACGAACCCGTCAACTCCTTCACGAATTCAAATGGTTTGGATAGCAATCCGTGAAGATCCGTGTGGAAAACCGCCAGTACTCCATTGATCGCCACCATCAAAAAGGCAATCAAAATCGCTGGGATCAATGACGCAAATGCTTTGCTGACTCCATCAGGAACCCCTTCAGGCATCTGGATGGTGATCTTTCTTTTTACACAAAAACGATAGACTGACGTAGCAAGTACTGCAGTGATAATCCCGATGAAGATCCCTACTCCACTGAAGCGAGTGATCCAACCGCCTAAAGCGACCCCATTATAAACAATGGCGGTTTCGCTCTCTGACTGCAGCAATTGTGCCGCACCATCTGTGATATCGACTTGGACGATCGTCATTAAAAAGGCAAACAAACTTAATAACGCCCCTACAAAACTGCTCATAGTCAAATGCTCTTCTTTATGATAGATCTCAGTTAAATAATACCCTGTTGCTAAACAATAAAAAACAGCAATCGAGCCAACAGACATGGTAGTTACGACACTATAAAGCGGTGAAAATCGTAAAATCGTTTGTTCGAAAAAGCCAGCCAGTGGTGGAATGATTTGTGGTAAATTATTGATGATTAAAAAAATCGATCCGACGATCGTAAAAGGAACCGTAATGATCCCAGCTTGCATGATTGCGCGAATAAAGCGTAAATTCGCCAACTTATTCAATGGCGGCATCAAACGCGTTTCTAAAAAGGTAAAAACACTTGTCATCATTACTCCTCCAACGAAGGGATCGCCCCTTCTTCAATCAGCTTTTGATACCAATAAAAGCTGTCTTTTCTCACTCGTTTTTGTTCTTTTTCCTCTGCATCATTGCGATCTACGTAAATAAAACCATACCGTTTTCGAATCCCTTCATGCACACTAATCAAATCAATGGCAGACCACGGGCTATATCCGATCAGATCCACCCCAGCATTGATCGCGGCTAAGCATTGATTGATATGCTGCGACAAATAATCGATACGGTACGGATCATGAACCGCGCCATCTGCTTCTAGATGGTCTTCGGCCCCTAAGCCGTTTTCAGTAATGATGATCGGCAAGTGGTAACGATCATAAAGTGTTTGCAACGTCGTTTTCAGTCCCAAGGGATCGATGGTCCAATTGAAGGCATTTTTCTTCAAGAACGTATTGGTGAACCCTTTGTAAAAACCACGCTCCATAATGTCTTCACTTTGCTGATCACTGATGCCGTTTTTCATGTCCCCAGCTTCCGTCGGCTGCTCCACTGTCACCGTGGTGTAGAAGTTCATTGCGACAAAGTCAGGCAGAGCCCGTTTCATCAACACCTCATCTTCCGGACCAAAGTCAATCGTGAGGCCGTTTTGGTTCAAATAATCTTGAAAGACCGTATTGTAACGACCGAAGCAGGCGAAATCAAGGTACGCCCAGTTCCGGACACTGTTGAAATACAGCGCCGCTTGGTTGTCTTCTGGTCGACTAGTCGCCGCATAGACCAACGAAATATTCGGCACCGGTCCGATTTTGCCATTCGGTACGATTTCATGACACGCTTCGAAAGCATATTTTTCAGCGATCATCAGGTGATGAAATTGCTGGTATTTTTCTGATAATGGAATCTTTTTCCCTAATATTTTTTGATCCACCAACAGCATGATATTTGGTTCATTGATCGTCAGCCAGTGCGTCACTCGATCCCCATAGGCTGTAAACAGCGTTTTGGCGTATGCGGCAAATGCCTCAACGGTGCTGCGTTTTGTCCAGCCGCCTTCGTCTTCCAATGCTTGCGGCAAGTCAAAATGGTTCAACGTTACAAAGGGCTGAATGCCGTGTTTCAGCAATTCATCAATGACATCGCTGTAATGATCCAATCCTTTTTGATTAATAGTACCGCGCCCTTCTGGAAAAATTCGCGACCAAGCGATCGAAAAACGGAAAATTTTGATCCCCATTTCTGCTAACAAGGCGATATCCTCTTTGTACTGGTGGTAATGGTCGACAGCCACAGTAAAATCCGCGATCTTGTGGTTGTCTCTTGGACGAGTATCTTGGACACTCAGTCCCTTGCCATCGGTTTGATACGCTCCTTCGGTTTGGTGAGCGGAAATCGATGCTCCCCATAAAAAATCAGTTGGAAATGTTTGTTTCATATCGTACTCCTTATCCTAAATAAGATGCGTTTAACATCTTAGAATTATTGCTTGCATGGCAAAGACAATATTCTGAATTATCTCTTATTTTTCGCGGTAACGCAAAAAATAACTCCTGTCAAGTAAGACCCTTTTGAAGAGCTGCTACTTAGACACAAAAAAAGCAAAGTCCAGTTTCCTAGACTTTGCTTATGATTTAGAAGTAACAGCTTATTTTTGCTCTGCTTTATCTTCGTTCAATAGTGCTTTTCTTGAAAGGTTCACACGGCCTTGTTTGTCGATTTCTGTGACCTTCACTAAGATTTCGTCGCCTTCTTTGACAACGTCTTCTACTTTGTTGACCCGTTCGTTCGCAAGTTGTGAAATGTGAACTAAGCCGTCTTTGCCTTTGATCAAGTTGACAAACGCACCGAATTTTTCAACACGGACAACTTTCCCAAGGTACACTTCGCCAACTTTTACTTCTTTCGTCAATTCTTCAATAATCTTGATAGCTTTTTGGATCATTTCTGCATCAGCAGAAGCAATCGAAACTTTTCCGTCTTGATCAATATCGATTTTCACGCCAGTTTCATCAATGATGCCATTGATGGTGTCGCCGCCTTTACCGATTACATCTTTGATCTTCGCAGGATCGATTTGGATCATTTCGATCTTCGGTGCATATTGGCTTAACTCTTCACGAGGAGCAGCCAATGTTGATGTCAATTCATTTAAGATTTCCATCCGTGCTTTTTTCGCTTGATCTAATGCTTCTGTCAAGATTTGTTCAGTGATTCCTTGAATCTTGATATCCATTTGTAACGCAGTGATCCCATCTTTGGTTCCAGCAACTTTAAAGTCCATATCGCCAAGGTGATCTTCTAAGCCTTGAATATCAGTTAAGATCGTGTAGTTTTCACCATCAGATACAAGTCCCATTGCGATACCTGCAACTGGTGCTTTGATTGGTACCCCTGCATCCATCAATGCTAAAGTTCCAGCACAAATACTTGCTTGAGAAGAAGAACCATTTGATTCTAATACTTCTGCAACGAGACGGATTGTGTAAGGGAAGTCTGTTTCATCAGGAATCACTTGTGCTAAGGCACGTTCGCCTAATGCACCATGACCGATTTCACGACGCCCTGGTGAGCCGGCACGACCAGTCGAACCAACAGAAAATTGAGGGAAGTTGTAATGGTGGATGAATCGTTTTGATTCTTCAACCCCTAATCCATCAATGATTTGGTGTTCTCCTAAAGGTGCTAACGTACAGGCGGACAATGCTTGGGTTTGTCCCCGAGTAAATAGACCAGAACCATGAACACGTGGCAATAGGCCAACTTCTGATGCCAGTGGACGGATTTCGTCTAATTGACGACCATCCGGACGAATCTTGTCGATAGTAATCAATTCGCGAACCACATCTTTTTCAAGATCTTCCGCGATTTGTTTCACTTCTTTCAAGAATTGTGCTTCCTCTTCATGTCCAGCAAATTTTTCTGCATACACTTCTTTCACTGTGTCTTTGACTTTATCGATCTCGTCTTCACGAGCCAATTTTTCTTCAGTCATAACAGCAGTTTTCATTGTTTGGTAGTAGCCGTCGAAAATTTCTTTTTTCAAGTCAGCATCTACTTGTAACAATTTGACTTCCATTTTTGGTTTGCCCACAGCTGCGACAACTTCTTCTTGGAAGGCAACCAATTCTTGGATAGCATCAAAACCGAATAATAACGCACCTAACATGTCTTCTTCAGAAACTTCTTTCGCGCCTGATTCAACCATGTTGATGGCTTTTTTCGTTCCAGCTACTGTCAATTCGATATCAGTTTGTTCTGCTTGTTCTACTGTTGGATTCAAGACGTACTCGCCATTGACCCGACCAACATCAACACCAGCGATCGGTCCGTCAAACGGGATATCTGAAATAGACAATGCTAAAGAAGAACCTAACATTGCCGCCATTGCTGGCGTACAATCTTGCTCAACACTCATTACGATGTTTGTTACTTGTACTTCGTTACGGAAACCTTCCGCAAACATTGGACGGATCGGACGGTCAATCAAGCGGGCAGTCAAGGTTGCTTCCGTACTTGGACGTCCTTCCCGTTTGATAAAGCCACCAGGTACTTTCCCTACGGCATACATTTTTTCTTCGTAATTGATTGTTAATGGGAAAAAGTCGGTATCTTTTGCTTCCTTAGATGCAACCGCTGCACTTAGGACAACCGTATCGCCATAACGAACCAATACAGCTCCGTTTGCTTGTTTGGCTAATTGGCCAACTTCTACTTCTAATGGGCGGCCGCCCCAAGTTGTTTTGAATACTTGTTTTTCTGTCATGTTCTGCTCCTTTTCATCGGATCCCAGCAAGTCACTACTAAACAAATGAAAAAATCGGAATGTCGTTCCGCTGCTTTCATTTGGTTAGTAGGATGCTGCTTACAAGGACCCAAAATTCTTTTTAGCTGCGCTTTTTGATTCACCAGTCAAAAGGCCGCTCTTTCGGTGTTTCACTTTTTAGATGGCTCGAGATCACCTGTCAGACTGCATCAGCTGTTTTAGCCGACACTGCAGTCGCAGTGATTCCGCTGCTTGGTCACTACGCTCGTTTTCCTCGCCTAGTAGGTTTCATCATCTGCTCTGTGCGGCTTGCGCCGCTCAGTCGCAGTGATTCATAGCAAAAAAGTGAGATTCGGGTTGAACCTCACTTTTCTTTGTTTGATTAACGACGTAATCCTAAAGCTTGGATTAATTCGCGGTAACGTTGTACGTCTTTTTGACGTAGGTAAGCTAATAAGTTACGACGATGTCCAACTTTTTTCATCAACCCACGGTATGAATGGTGGTCTTTTTTGTGCATACGTGCATGTTCGTTCAAATGGTTGATTTCTTCTGTTAAAACAGCGATTTGAACTTCTGGAGAACCAGTATCTCCTTCATGACGTGCAAATTTGTTGATGATTTCGTTTTTGCGTTCTTTTGAAATTGCCATGTTTTTCACCTCTTTTTCTTTTTCCCCTGCGACTGAGTAAAACGTTGGTGATTCGTTAAACCAAGTAACAGGTACTGTGCTTTTCACACGTAATTACTTTACTTGATTCTAAGGAAAAAAGCAAGTTTATCTACCTATTCTTTTCGTTTCTTTTGAAAGCTCCTCCAAAACTTATGTTATACTTAGGATACTACTCTATCTAAAGGAAGTGTAAGGATGAGCGTTCTTTCCCGAATCGAGAGCATGAAAAATGAATTATCGCTTTCTGAGAAGAAACTCTTCGCATTCATGGAGGCCAATCCTGAAAAAGTGCCGTCGATGACTGCGAGTCAATTAGCAGAAGCCACTGGGATCAGTGCACCGACTGTCGTACGCTTTGCGAAAAAAACCGGCTTTGCTAGTTTGACAGATTTAAAAATACAATTATCTGCGGAATCCGGCTTGCGCCAAAATGCCAATGAAAACTTGGGCTATGCCGATGTTGAATTAAATGAGCCCTTTCATGCCATCACATCTAAATTAAGCCACAATGCACAGGTGACTATGAATGAGACGGCCCAATTGTTAGAAGAACAGCTGATGTTGGCTGCCGCTGAACTGATCGCGACTCGTGAGCGAATCTTTGTCTGCGGGATCGGTGCTTCTTCATTGATCGCACAAGATATCCAACAAAAATGGACTCGTTTAGGCAAAATCGTCGTGTTTGAAAATGACTACAATCTCTTGTTGCCGCAACTCGTCAAAAACGAGAAAAAAAGTCTCCTCTGGGTCATTTCCAACAGTGGACACACGCCTGAGATGGTTCACTTAGCAGAAATCGTTAAAAATCTTGGCGTCCCGATTCTGTCACTCACCCGATTTGGCAGTAATCCGTTAACAAAGTTGGCGGATGTTCCCCTGCAAGTGTCCCGTTCCAAAGAAGCCAACCAACGTAGTGCTGCTACGAATTCGATTATCGCCCACCTATTGGCGGTCGATGTCCTTTTCTATGTCTTTTTAAGCAAGAATGAAAAGCTGGCACGCAATATCTATGCCTCACGCCAAGCCATTGCCGATTTTCGTGAGAAGTATTTATAAAATATTCATAGCCAAAGAAGTCCGCAGGAAAGTTTTCCTGCGGTATTTTTTCTTCTAAGGACACTTTGATCAATCAAGGGCATTCTTGGCAGCTACTTCTGCCAACCAAAAACTGGACGCTTTGGGATAACGCTTGAAGCCATTTTTCAAATCCACTCGATAAAACCCATAACGGTTTTTATATGCATTCAACCAGCTCCAGCAATCCATAAAGGTCCACATATGGTAACCGAAACAAGGAGACCCGTCTTCGATTGCATGATGCAGCTGACGCAAATGGTCTTCAACAAAGGCGATCCGATACGTATCATTGACCTGCCCCGTGGCGTCCATGAACCGTTCTTCCTCAGATACCCCCATGCCATTTTCGGAAACAAACCATGGCATGTTTTGATAGTCATTCTTTAGACGCATCGCGATATCGTAAATCCCTTCTGGATAGATTTCCCAGCCGCGATGAGGATTGATTTTTTTCTCTGGCCAATCGTACCCACGAAATAACTGACGTGGCTCAAAGGGACCGGATGCTGCCTTCTGCGGAAGTGGTGCTTGGATCCGCAACGGTTGATAATAATTGCAACCAATAAAATCTACGGTATTTTCGCGAAAAATTTCCTCATCTGTTGCTTCATATTCAGGGGACAATTGATGCTCCTTGAATAAGCTCGTTAGCTTTTCAGGAAATTGTCCATAAACGACACTGTCCAAAAAACTGCGAATATACAAGAGATCTGCCCATTCAGCGGCTTCTCGATCAGCCGCTTCTTGACTTTTTGGATAAACAGGTGACAAATTCAAGATGATACAGATTTCTCCATCAGGAAGTGCGATTTTACGAAACTCGGCAACTGCCTTCGCATGGGCTAACAAGGTATGATAACCTACTTGAATTGCCCGCTTGAAATCACGCGCTTGCGGCCAATGAGCATCTCCGTAATACCCACATTCAATATGCACCAATGGTTCATTAAAGGTCGCCCATTTTTTCACTAAATCGCCAAATTGTTCAAAAGCAGTTTTTGCATAAAATGCAAAATGGTCCACGGATTCCCGCGCCTCCCAGCCTCCTTTTTCCATCAGCCACCAAGGCATGTCAAAATGAAACAAATTAATGATCGGTTCGATGCCTTGATCCAGCATTTCCTGAAAATATGCCCGATAAAACCGGACTGCCGTCTGATTCAATGTTTTTCCATCTGGTAATAAGCGGGTCCATGCAATCGATGTCCGATAGGAATTCAAGTTCATGGCCTTCATGTTTGCTACGTCTTCCCGGTATTGATAGTAGGTATTTGAGGTATCGCTTGGTCCGACACCATCGTAAAAGCGTGACGGCTCCAACTCAAACCATTTGTCCCATGTAGAGGGACTTTTGCCGTCAACCACTGCGGCCCCCTCGGTTTGCGGTGCTGACGCGGCCGCTCCCCATAAAAAGTTTTTTGGAAAGTGAATCATTCTTTTGCTCCTTTCTGAATTACCTGCCACGTGCGGTCAGGGTTGGACCGTTGAAATACAAATCGATACTGCTGACCTGCTGTTTCGACTTCCAGACAAAACGATGTTGTTTCTTCCAAGGAAATTGCCAGCTGCTGCAATGATGCTTCACCGATCACGAGTTGAAAAGTTGCTTGTCCTTGACTAGGCACCCATACTTTTTGAAAGCCGCATAAGACTTTTTTCCTCGGCACATATGCTTTTGTATACTCTTTTAGATAGCATTGGACCACTTCTTTACCAGACACAGTAGAATGATTTTCAAGTGTGCCACTGACGATAATGCCTTCCCCTGCATATTCAGCCGAAACCGAGCTGCAAATAAAAGAGGCATAACTAAGACCATAACCAAAAGAATATACTGGTGCGCCTTTTTGATCGAGGTAGTCTTTTTGAAACGCTGTGTTTCGATAATTATAACAGACAGGCAGTTGTCCAACTGTATCAGGAATAGAAACTGCTAATTTCCCACTAGGTACCGCTTCACCAAAAAGAATCCGAGCAATCGCTTCCCCTCCATATTGGCCGGGATAGCCAGCGTAAAGCACCCCATCGAACAAGTCTTGCAAAGGAGCTAAGCAATGCGGTCGACCGGAAATCACGATCCCAATCAGCGGCTTTTTACTCTTCTTCAACGCAAACAGTAAATCCAACTGGCATTGCGGCAAATCGAGGGTAGCCAAGTCGATATTTTCTCCACTGGTCATTTCCTGAGATCCCCTTAAGGCGGCACCGTTTTTGTCAAAATCCGTTGTGAAATCACGGGCACTGGAGCCGCCGATCGTCACTAAGATGACATCCGCTGTTTCTGCAATCTGACAGGCTTGCCTTCGTTGAGCCAGTGTGCCACTAGAGATTTCGCAGCCTTTCTCGTAGAAGAAGTCAGCTTGATGCGTACTTAAACTGGTCAAACCTTCCCAAAGGGTCGTACATGTTGTTTCTTCCTTGAATGGCGTATAATCCCCCAGCTGATGATAGAGCTGTTTAACGTGAGGACCGATGACGGCAATCTTTTGTCGCGTTTTCTTCAAAGGCAAAATGCCATTGTTCTCTAGTAAAACAATCGATTCTTCCGCCAATTTCAAGGCAACTTGTTGCGCCTTTTCTTTACGGGGCAATGAAACATGGGGCGTTGCTTCTTTAAACAAGCCAAGTTTTTCTTTCAAAAGAAGCACACGGCGGACTGCATCATCGATCGCCGTTTCCGCAATCAGCCCCTCAAGGACAGCTTCTTCTAACACTGGGAAAACTTCATCCCATAAACTAACATCCACACCGCTGGTCAAGGATTTGGCGGCCGCTTGCGGGCGGCTCCCCAGCCAGTCAGCAATCCGATCCAGCCCGCACCCATCGGCCATCACAATTCCCGTAAAGCCACTTTCTTCTCGTAAAACCTCTTGTAACAAATAAGCATTAGCATGGCAAGGAACACCATCTAGATCATTGTATGCAGCCATACACCCCAAGGCCCCAGCAGCAATCCCTGCTTTCATTGGTGGCAGATGGATCTCGCGGAATTCCCGATCACCGATTGCCACTGGCCCTGCATTGTGTCCCCCCATTCCTGCACCTTGGGCAGCAAAGTGCTTCAATACCGCTAAAACGTTCTGCTTTTCTATCGTTGTTTTTGATCCTTGTAATCCTCTGACGGCCGCTTTGGTAAAGCTGCTGGTTAAAAACGGATCTTCACTGAAACATTCTTCAGTTCGCCCCCAACGCGGATCTCTAGCAATGTCCAATGCGGAAACCAAGCCAACATGGGCTCCTTTTGCCCGAATCTCTTGAGCAGTGATAGTTTGGGCCGCTTGATACAGCTCTGGATTCCAACTAGAACCAACACTAAAATTGACCGGAAACGTCGTCGCTTCTAAACCTTGGTGCCCGTGAGGACACTCTTCACTGAGAAGGGCCGGAATCCCCAGCCGAGTGTGCTCCTGCAAATAAGTTTGAATCATAAGGGACAGCTCATAGGACTCCGTGGTCGTCAGGCCTGTTTGCTGATTTCTACCTGACCAAGGATCAGCTCGAAACACGCCGTAAATCCAGCCAAGACTGCCAAAACGAGCTACTTCTTTTTTAAAGGTTTCAGTCAACATAATTTTTCCGTTAGTTTTTTCATAAACTTCCCAACCATACAGACGCTGATTCAGCTGGCCGATTTTTTCTTTCAACGTCATTTGCCGTAAAAGTGTCTCAATCATATGCTTCTCCATTTCTATTTAGTCTTCTAAATAAAGCATGATGGTCTGGATCTCAAAAGGCTGGAAATGGATTGTGATGCTTTGGGCATCCAGCGGCTCGACCGGCAGTTCAGCGACGGTTTCTTCCAAAAGATTCGTTAAAACCGCTTTTTTGATTCTTTTTTGGCAACGCAATTGACAGGCGGTGGTTTGATTGTGATATTCATACAACCGCACGATCAGTGCCTCTTCATCTTCGGCTTTTTTCACCGTATCCAGCAAGACATTCTTTTGATCGACTGCTAGAAAAGCTTCTGCTGATAGTTGTGGCACACTTGGAACGGTTAGAACGGGAACATTCAATGCCAAAGCTTCTTCCATCGTTTGCGCGTCTTGCCAAGTCCCTTCGTGGGCGTACAAGGAGTAGGTAAACTCATGAAAGCCTTGATCCGCTTCTGGATACGGATCGATCGGCGATTTGATCAAAGAAAGCCCGATCTTTTGATAATCCGTATTGAACCCATATTTCGAATCTGTCAAAATACTAACCCCATAATTTCCTTCTGAGAGATCAACCCATTTTTGACCACAGCTCTCAAAACGTGCTTGGTCCCATGTCGTGTTTTGATGCACAGGTCGTTTTACCTGCCCGAATTGAATATCAAACGTTGCTTCCAATGTGTTAACATCAATCGGCATCAATGCCTTTAACAGCAGTTGATGCTGGTGCCAATCAACCGCTGTTTCAAAATCGATTCTTCCCGTGCCATGGTAAAAATGCAGCCATTGCGTAATAAAAGAATCTTCAAACTGACGTTTGATCTTCAAGGTATCGCGAATCTCCCCTTGCTCAACAACCTCAGCTGAGAGAACTTGCTTCACAGGATAAGGCTTCTTCTGGTAATAAATATCAATGTCCCACGCATCATAATCCATTGGCAGATCTTCGTAAGCCACTAACTGATTCAACCGCTCGCCTTTTGGCACGATTTCTCGCTGCTGCCGTTTGTCAAATAAAGAGATGATGTCAAAGTGTTCGTCAAAAATCACTTTAAAATCAACCGTTTCAAACGATTCCTCCAGCCGCATTGCCACTTGCTTTGATTGAGGCACAGCTGAGACAGGGGTCAGTGTTTTGCAGCTCAATCCAGCCATGGCGGGAATTTTGACTAAGAGCCGGTCATCATAGGTCCGCTGAGTCAGGTAAGCTTCTTTGATCCCTGTCTGATCGTCTAAATAGACCAGACCCGTCCGCTCTTGTCCCAGCGGATTAAAGACATGCCATGACGTAGCTTCGGCTGCTTGCACCGCTGGAAACAAAGTTTCGATCAGCTTGCAGCCTTTATCAAAGAGCTGTTGATACTCTTGATCCGTCTGATCATAAACTTCTTTGATCGAGCTTCCCGGCAGAATGTCATGGAATTGATTAAATAGCAGCTGTTTCCAAAGTTGTTCTAATTCAGCTTGCGGATAACGATTGATTGCACAAATACTATAAAGTTTTTCAATCGTCTGTAAGAAAAATTCTCCTTGGCGATTGGCCTTCTTGTTTTTGCCAATCGAAGTCAGTGTTCCACGATGGTATTCAAAGTACAATTCGCCGTACCAGACCGGGCCAGGTTTTTCCTTAAAAGAATCTGCCAGTCGATCAAAAAAGCCCCCCACATGATTGCCAGTAATCGTCGGCATATCTGGCAGTGTCTTTTGCAGCCGTTTCTGGACTTCTAGCATCTCTTTCGTCGGGCCTCCGCCACCGTCACCGTACCCATAGGCAATCAAAATTTCGTCGTGCTGATCTTTTTGCTGATAACGTTCAAAACTCCCCTTAATCGTATACGGATCTAGCAATCCATTATACGTCGTATAATAATCTCTTGGACTGTATCCTTCACTGATGGTGGTAATAAAATGCGTCAAAACGCGGCTGCCATCAATTCCTTGCCAATAGAAGGAATCATAAGGAATTTGATTGAACTGGTTCCATGACAGCTTCGTCGTCATAAAGTAGGGCGTATTTGTTTTGCGTAAAATTTGCGGCAAGGCGGCTGAATAACCAAAGACATCCGGTAGCCATAAGATGCGGCTATCGACTTGAAATTCCTCTTTCATAAACCGTTTGCCATAAAGGATCTGACGAACCAGCGATTCCCCTGAAGTCAAATTGCAATCTGCTTCCACCCACATCGCCCCGTCAACTTCCCATCTTCCTTCTCGAACTTTTTCTTTGATTGCAGCGTAAAGTTCAGGATAATGTGTTTTCATGGAGAGATACAGTTGTGGTTGGCTTTGAAAAAACGTGTAATCTGGATACTCCTCCATCAATTTCAAGACCGTCTGGAAACTGCGCTCACCTTTTTCAATTGCTTGCTGTGCCGTCCAAAGCCACGCCAGATCGATGTGGGTATGGCCGACAGCCGTCACTTTTTGTTTTGGTGTATGCGCTGGTAAGTAACATGACGCAAGCAGCTGCTTTGCTTTTGCGAGACTTTCATAGAATGCCGCTGAGTAGGGCGTACGAAAATCCAAGACATTGGCGACTTGACCAAGGACTTGTTGATAAAATGCTTCGTCACCGCCAAAGGCACGAATGGCACGCCAACTATCAAACAGCGTATAAAAATCAAACCAGAGTTCATTGACGACAGGATCCAATGCCAATAAGTTGATATGCAGTGGGAATGGTTTATCGGAACGGCCCGAGAACAGATCAATCTTCAGTTTGACTGCTTTTTGTTGATATCCTTCAGCCAAAGTGACCTCTCGATGATTGACATCGATAGCTTGGACATAGGTATCGTCCAAATAAATTTTGATTTGGGGATTGGTGGTGTTGTCCCACTCTGAGAGGCTTGAATAGACTTGTAAGACACAAGGATTCCCTACCCAATCATTGGGAACTTGAAAGCTGCCTTTCAGCTGATAATAGGTGTTTTTTTCTCCGAAATAACTCCCTTGCTCATACGGTACCCAATCCTCTTGTTTTAAAAAAAGCGGGTCTATTGGCTGTTGATAGCGTACACGGTACTGTTTTAATTTGTAGAAAATTTTTCGGATGCGTTCAAACTCGTAAGGCTGCATAACTCTCATTTTTCTTTTGACTCCTCTATCTATTTTTTGAAAAAAAACGGGTGGAGATTGATTGTCTCGACCCGTTTCTCTTATCGTATGATATTAGTTTGCTTTCCAGCGGTCATAGGCCGTTTGATAGACTTCGACATATTCGTCAATGCCCATTGCTTCGATCGTTTTCACATAATCGTCCCACTTGTCTAATGGCTCGACACCTGTGATAAACTTCGCTTCCATTTGTTCTACATAAGTTGTCAAATCAGTGGCAGTGGCTGCTACTTTGTCATTTTCTTCAATCGTTAAATACAGTAGCGGGAATGGTACTTCAGCGATGTCTTCCATCTTTTCTGCCGTTTCTTGTGCAACCCAATCACTAAAACGAGTATCTGGTTCTTCATCAGCCGTTTTGCGGATATGGTATTCACCTGTTGTATCAATGACAATGTTTGGTGTAGTCAATCCATATGCCGGCGTGATTTTGCCGCGTTCGTCTTCCGTGTTGTCTGTATCAATGCCATCCACATAAACCCGGACTTTTTCGCCATCCGCATTTTCTTGGTACTCCCAAAGAACACCTTCTGGCCCTTGTTCAATATATTTTGTGCCTTCTTCCGAATAGAAGTAATCCACCCAACGCATGGAAGCTTCTGGGGAAGGATTGACATTGGTCAATGCAAAAGTTCCCCGAGAGATTCGTGGACTGCCAGGAATCTTGGCTTCTGGTGCCCATTCAGAGGTCAACGGTTGGAACATCGGATCGTTCATCGCCTCTGCCTCACTGCGACCAGTAGTAAAGAAGCTGAAATAGTCGGCAAAAAGCCCTAGTTGATTGTTTTCACCCTTCGCTTTTTTCTGCTCATCTGACTGTCCATAAACTTCTTTATCCAGCAAGCCTTCATCGTAAAGTGTATTCATGTATTCCAAGAATGCTTTGTAGTTTTCTGATGTCGGTGTGTAGGAGACCACATCATCGTCCACTTGAATCCCGCGAGTCCGTAAGCCAAAGGCGGCCATCAACCAAACACGTGTCGAGTTCATATCGACATCCGTCAATGGAATCTCGTCTGCTTGACCATTTCCGTTAGGATCTTCGTCTTTGAAACGCGTCAACAATTCTTGCAGTTCCTCTGTGGTTTTCGGCAGTTCTGATACACCTAAATTATCTAGCCACGTGCCGTTGTACCACATCGGGCCTTGCCACCAGATTGAAGTCGCATTCCGAGAGATCATTGGTAAGGAGTAAATGTGCCCATCTGGCGTGGTGATCGATTTTAAAATAGAAGGATCTTCTTGCGTCAGTGCATAAAGATTTGGCATGATTTCTGGCGTGATATACTCCTCTAAGGGAAGTAAAATCCCTTGTGAACCGTAATCGATCTCCATCGAAGCAGTCAGTGCTTGCGAACCAGCACCGTAAACGATATCCGGCAAGTCGCCGGAAGCAAAGGCTAAGTTCAGTTTCGTACTAAAGTCAGCCGATGGCGGTGTCGTATAAGTCAGTTTGATACCGGTTTTTTCTTGGTAATCCTGTAGCGTCGGCATGTCTTCCCACTCGGCCATTCCCACACCTGGTGCCATGATATTCAAGGTCAGCTCTTCGCCTTCTTTGATGATTGGAAATTGGCTGTCATGATTGATAGCAACCTCTTTCTTTTCTCCAGTTCCCTCATCTGAAGAATTGCCGCAGGCACCCAAGACGAGGGTACTGCATAAAGCGACACCCGCCATTCCTAAAAGTTTCTTTTTTAATCCCATTTTCTTCCTCCTTTGATTTTTTTATCCTTTAATTGAACCGACCATCATGCCCTTGACAAAATACTTTTGTAAGAACGGATAGACGATGATTACCGGTAACGAAGAAACGATCATGACACCGTACTTGATGACTTGAGCGAGTTGCTGTTTGCTATATAGCATGTTCGCCATTTCTGAAGTCACATTGCTGACGGTATTTGAAGACATATCTTGAAGAATCAAAATTTCTCTTAAAATCATCTGCAGCGGGTACATCGATCGATCAGAAAGATAGATCAATGCGTTAAAGAAGCTGTTCCAATGTCCGACGCCATAGAACAAAGCCATTACCGCAATGATCGGCGTTGATAATGGTAAAACGATCTGCATGAATAGACGAAAATCGGAACAACCATCCACAATCGCTGCTTCTTCCATCTCTCGCGGAATTGTGGATTGAAAAAACGTTCGTGTGACAACCACATTGTAAACCGAGACGGCCCCTGGAATCACCAGTGCCCAAACGGTATTCAGCATACCTAAGCTGCGAATCAGCAAATAGCTGGGAATCAAGCCACCAGACAGGAACATGGTAACCAGCATAAAATTGGTGAAGGCCCGTCGCCCATAAAAATCTTCTCGCGATAACGCATAGGCACAAGGCAAGGTTACCAAGAGATTGATCGATGTTCCTAACACTGTATAGTAGATCGTGTTCAAATAGCCACGCCAGATACTGCTGTTGCCCAATAATGTTCGATAGCCTTCGAAGGTGATTCCTTTTGGTAAAAGCCACATTTCACCTGAGTTTACCAGATGCGGATTTGAGATCGAAGCGCTGACGATATAGATCAGCGGATATAAAACGATCAGCAATGAAATTGCTAAAAACACATAAACAAAGATCAAAAAGATTTTATCAGCACGGGTATCTTTTATTAAAGAAGTTGTTTTCACTTTTGGTCCTCCCTCCTACAATAGACTAGAATTGCTTAAACGTTTGGCAATATGATTGACTACGATCAACAAAACTGAATTGATCAATGAGTTAAATAGGCCGACTGCCGCAGCAAAACTGTACTGCGCATCTAACAGCCCTTGCTGGTAAACAAAGGTCGCAATCACATTCGAGGATTGCATGTTCAAAGGATTCTGCATCAAGATGATTTTTTCAAACCCAACTGACATCAAGCTGCCGAAGCTCATGATCAATAAGATCACCATCGTGGGCATGATCGTTGGAATATTGATATACCAAACGCGTTGCAGACGAGAAGCGCCATCGATCGTTGCCGCTTCGTGCAGTTGCGTATCGACTCCAGATAGAGCTGCCAGATAAATCACAGACCCCCATCCCGTTCCTTGCCAAACTCCGGACAGGACATAAATCGTTTTAAACCAACGAGGATTGGTCATAAAGCTGATCCGCTCGAAACCCAAAAATTCTAATAGGTGATTGATGATCCCTGTTGAGGGAGATAAGAAAGCAATGACCATACCAACCATGACCACCACAGCAATAAAGTTTGGGGCATAGGTGACTGTTTGGGTAATCTTTTTAAACGGGCCGTCTTTGATCTCATTCAAAGCCAATGCCAGGATGATCGGCAGCGGAAAACCGACAACCAATGAATAGATACTGATTCCTAAAGTATTTTTGATGAGTTCCCAAAAATAATAGGAATCGAAGAAACGTTGAAAATGTTTAAATCCAACCCAAGGACTTCCCAAAATCCCTAATGAAGGCATATAATCCTTGAATGCAATAATGATTCCATACATCGGTCCATAAGAGAAAATCAAAATAATCAAAAATGCTGGCAACACAAACAAGTACAATTGCCGATTTTTCTTGATCTTCATTTTTATATCTTGTTTCTTTGTTTTAGGTACTGAAACGGTTTGTCTGATTGGCGCTGTTTCCATTCTTCCTCCTCCTTGCTTGGTGTTAGCCTTATCATGAATTGTATTCGCTTTCAAATCAATGTGTATTTTTTTCCCTATGTGTCGAAACGCGAATCCCAACTGCCCCAACGTTCGGCTGACTGATATCCGACCATAAGAGGTACGGTTCGGTAGCGTTTTTATAGAATGGTAACGCTTTTTTAGTGGCTAGATCAATTAGCTCGTCTTCTTCAGTTGCGCCAATCTCTGTTAAAGGAATCTGTTCGCAAGCGCCTGCAGCGATACTGCGAAATGCAAAATGAGCCTTGCCCTCTTTTTGATAGGTCAAATGCCATTCATTTGGCCAAGCTATTGGGTTCGCCCGCGTTTCATAGATACCTTCACCATATAGCGCCAACCAATTGCCGATTTCTTCTAAGCGTTGGGTCTCTTCGAATGTAAATTCGCCATCAGGTGTTGGGCCGACACCTAAAATCAAATTTCCCCCTTTGCTGACTACCTCAATCAAGGTTTCCAGCAGTTCTTGGCTGCTCTTGAAGGTATCATTCGGCACATATCCCCAATCATTCCCAATCGGGATATTGCTTTCCCAAACTTTTTTAGGAATTTCTGCTAATGCAGGAATTTTGCGTTCTGGTGTCACATAGTTTTCATGACGGCCACCCATCATTCGATCAACGATGATCAATTCCGGCTGTTTCTCACGTGCAATCTCAGCTAAACGATCCATTTGTAGGTCTTCTTTTCCTTGCCCGCACCAACCGGCATCTAGCCAAAGAAAATCGACTTTTCCGTAATTGGAAGTAATCTCTACAATCTGACGATGCACAAATGACACATAGCGCGCCCAGATTTCTGGGTGAAGGTGGGTGTCATAGCTGGCATGACGGCCTTTGACGGTATCATCATCCAACCAGTAAAAAGGAGAATACCAGTCAGCTTTAGAATAGTAGGCTCCTGTTGCAATCCCTGCTTCTTGAAACGCCGTAAACACTTCTTGTAAAATGTCGCGTTTAAAGGGACTTAATTTCCCGCCGATTTTAAACTCTGACTCCATTGTGTTAAACATCGAAAACCCATCATGATGCTTTGTTGTGAATAAACAGTACTTAAATCCCGCCTTCTTACAGATCTTGGCCCATTTACGGGTATCCAGCTTCTTCGGCTCAAATTGATTAATCAACTGCCAATAATCCAAACGCAGTGCTTCGATAGTTTCTCGATAGGGCTGGTTTTCTCTAGCCCATTCATCTTTTTCAGATAATTGCCATGATTCAACGATCCCCGCTTCAGCATACAGCCCATAATGGAAGATTACTCCGAATTTCAAGTCTTGAAACCATTCCAGACGCTGCTTGAGCATTTCTGTTTCCGGGACCCACGCTGCTTGCTCTCTCTCCTTGGCTTCTTCAATATCGCCGCGAATTTTTGTCATACATTTGCACTCCTTTCTTTGCTCTAAATGTAAGCGAAAAAAAGTCCATCTAACAATATGTAACTTTTTTCACTGTGTTAAACCAAGCAAGAGCGTTTGCAAAATTTGTAATGAAGAAAGCTTCCTTCCATAAAAACGTGAGGAGAAATAAAGCGGGTCAAACATATTTGCTGTGTTTTTCCTGTATGGGATGTGTGATTTTTTCATCCATGCCCATTATCCATGGATCAATGGTACGATAAGGACAACAATTAAAGCGGATACAAAATGGTTATCCGTAAGAAAGTGAGGATTTTATGAAACAATCCAATGGTCTTTATCATGTTTCCTATCAAGTCGGTGAATGGCTCCTCCATTGCCTAAAATTGCAGTTTCTTTGGTTTTATTGGGTATTTCGATATGGGATATTTTTAGGCATTTTCCCTGCCACCGCTACGATTATCCAAGCTTTTTTCAACAGTTTCCAAAAAAAGGAACGCCCAGCGGCTTTGAAGCCTTGGTTCAGAACTGTCGTGAAAAAAAATTTCCGTCGCGCCAATCAATTAGGAGCCATGCAAGCGAGTTTGCTGCTTTTCTTATGGCTAGAATTGCGCATCTCTAGTACCTTTATCCAAAATAGCTTGATTCACTTTTTTTTGCTGCTGTTGTTTATCAGTGCCCTTTTGATCAGCTTGTATCTGCTGCCAGTGTATTTGCGTTATGACTTGACCCTTCTTCACTATTTTAAACAAGCGGTATTATTGATGGTTATCAGTATTCCCCAAACGATTGCGATGATTTTGGGAATCTTAGTAACTACAATCATTTTGACTTTTTTACCGATTTTATTAGTCATCGGCTTTGTTCCTTTTTTCCTTTTTCCAAATAGTTGGTTCTCTTTTCAAGCGATCCAACGTTCAGAATCATTGCTGATAAAAGAAACTTAAGAAGGGACGTTCGTAATGAAAGACATTTTTATCCAAAGTAATGAAAATCTTGATGATTTTTTTAGTAACATACTACCGGAACTAGCGTTGCGAGAATCACCGCAAGGGCATCCATTACAGCTGATTCAACGGCCCGGTTCTCTGAAAATTTGCCACGGTCCGCTAGCAACAATCATTTACTATCAAGAAAAGGCCCATTTATTTCGGGCATTAACTTTATGGGTGCATGAAGACCGCCCAGTCTATGTCTTAGAAGAACAGCCGCATTTTGAAGCAATTGGACCAATGATCGATCTGTCCCGCAATGCAGTAATGACCGTTGAAAAACTGCAACGCTTTATTCTATTGACAAGCAAGATGGGGCTTAATCGTCTCACGCTTTATATGGAAGACACTTATGAAATTCCAGAGTATCCTTATTTTGGTCATTTACGAGGCCGTTATACACAAGGTGAGTTAAAGAAGCTTGATAGCTACGCGCAAGCTATAGGTGTAACTTTGATTCCGGCGATTCAAACATTGGCACACTTAACGAATCCCTTAAAATGGGGATTTGCTAAAAACATTCGGGACACGGAAGATATTTTACTGGTGGGAGAAGAAGAAACATATACCTTTTTGGAAGCAGCGATCTGTTCGATCCGTTCGTGTTTTTCGACGGATCAGCTACACATTGGCATGGATGAAGCACACCAATTGGGGAAAGGAAGATATTTGGTATTGCACGGTTTAAAAGACCGTTTCTCGATTATGGCCGAACATCTGCAGCGGGTAGCTGCGCTTTGTCAAAAAGTGGGTTTTAAGCCGATGATGTGGAGCGATATGTTTTTTAGGATCGGTGCACCTACTGGTGATTATTACGATCCAGACGTGTGTTTTCCCACAGAATTGTTTGCTGACCTTCCTGCTGTCAAAATGGTTTACTGGGATTATTACCACCATGATCATGCCTCTTATCAGCGAATGTTTGCGAAACATCGGGAATTAAAACAGCCGATCGCCTTTGCTGGAGGTATCTGGACTTGGAACGGTTTGGCGCCGAACTATGGCAAGAGTTTCGCCACCATGCGTCATGCCTTGCAAGCCGCCAAAGAAAACGATGTTCAGGAAGTTTATGCCACACTTTGGGGCGACGACGGAGCCGAAACACCGCTGATTGCTGCGCTATTAGGTTTGCAATATTTCAGTGAAGCGCAGTTTGGAAACGACCTTTCGTTAGAGAAATTAAATGAAAAATTCCAGCTCTTTCACGAGTCAGTTAGTAGCGATTTCTTGCTGCTTGATCGTTTTGATCAAACTGCAGGTGTACCAGAAAACAATCCTCACGGAGAAAACCCCAGCAAGCTACTGCTCTACCAAGACTTGCTGTATGGTTTGTATCAGGAAAACTTAACCGATCTTTCTTTAGCATCCCACTATCAAACATTGGCTCAAGAGTTGGCAGCTGTGAAATCAACACGGGACACACAAACGATGTTTGCCTTTTATCAGCAGCTGGCTGATGTTTTGGCACAAAAAGCTTGTATTACCGACCAAATCACCAGTGCCTATAAAAGCAAGGACTTCACGAAATTGCGCCAAGCAGTCGATGAGCTCAGTGTCTATAAATCCGCCTTGCAATCCCTTTATGAAGCCCATCGTAAAGTCTGGTTTGACTGGAATCGACCTTTCGGTTTTGAGAGTATCGATCTGCGCTACGGCGCCTTGCTGATGCGCTGCGACACGACACTCTGGCGGCTTACTGCCTTCTTGGACGGGGAGCTCGATACTTTGGAAGAATTGACTCAACCGTCCTTACCAATGGTGACCCCTTTCAGCGGCAACACTTCTGTGGGTCGCAATTTATTTCATGGAATCTATAGTGCGGGGAAAATTTCTGATGTTTAAAAGAAGGAGTGAGAAATTATGAAAACATCCTTGCTGCGCCGAACCATCATCGTGAGTTTGCTGGCTGTTGTTAGCCTATTCTTTCTCTATTTTCTAACAACCGATTCTTCTGCTCCAGTTCATGCCCAACCTTCAGAAAAACTGGAGATGACAGGTAATATTACAAATCAAGCAGCGGCGGAGGCTTGTTTGGCAGTGCTGAAAGAAAATTTACAAGCAGCCTCTGACCAAGATGCGACAGCTTATGCCGCCACGCTCGTGGCAGCGGCGCGAGCAGAGACGAGCCAAGAATTGGCTGCTTTTTTTGCAGAAGAACAGCTGCAGCACACGCTGCTTTCTTTTGAAGTCGTTAAACAAGAGACAGGATCCATGCTGGTCGCGGCGCAGCAGAAAACGATCAGCCCAAAAGATTCTTCCTACCGTGATCACATCACAGAGGCTTACCATACTTTCGTTAAGGAAGCAGATGGCTGGAAAATTCAAGAAACAGTCATGACGAATACAGAATTTCTTTAAGTGAGTGAAAAAGGAGTGATTTTTAATGAGAACGTATAAGAATTGGCCTGCCAACTACCCTGATCCAAACTGGTTCCTCCATGATCGGTTTGGCTTATTCATCCATTTCGGCCTATTCAGTATTGGCGCTCGACACGAATGGTTTATGACGACAGAAAAAATTGAACCCACCACCTATCGCGAGAACTATTTTTCTCAGTTTGATCCTGATCTTTTCAACGCGGAGGAATGGGCTCAAACCGCAAAGAAGGCCGGTTTTCAATACATGGTCTTCACGACGAAACATCATGAAGGCTTTGCCCTTTGGGACACCGCGCTCAGCGACTACAAAGTAACCAACACCCCATTCAAGCGAGACCTCTTAGCAGAACTGCTGCCGGCATTTCGCAAGGTAGGCATTAAGGTCGGACTGTATCATTCGCTGATCGATTGGTATCATCCAGATTTCACGCTCGACGGCCTGCATCCGCAACGAGAGACTATTCAAGCCCGTCAAGCCAATGACCAGCGGGACATGCGCCGTTATCAAGATTTTTTGGCTGGTCAAGTCACCGAACTATTGACCAATTATGGAACCATCGATTATATGTGGTTTGATTTTCCTTATAGCCATCGAGATTGGGGCTGGTCAAAAGGCAAGGGTGCAGCCGATTGGGATAGTAAGCGAATCGAAGAAATTTGCCGAAGTCTACAGCCGGAGATGTTACTGAATGATCGTTTGGATTTGGGCCGCGGGATTACCACCCCTGAGCAATTCCAACCAGACAAACCATTAGAAGCGAATGGATTGCCTTTAATATGGGAAGCGTGCCAAACGATGTACGAAACGTGGGGCTATGATCGTGATGCTCAGCACTGGAAATCCAGTGAAATGATGACCAAAATGCTGATTGACACAGTAGCAAAAGATGGGAACTTTCTCTTAAATATCGGCCCGAATGCTCGTGGAGAAATCAACTTACCAACTCGCGGCCATTTAGAAGCCATCGGTTCATGGATGCATTATCATCAGCAAGCGATTATCGGCTGTGGTGCCAGCACTTTTCAACCGCCTATTGACAGTCGTTACACCCAAAACGGGAATAAACTTTACTTGCACCTCTTCTCCTACCCCTACAAATCCTTGCATCTTCCGGGACTTGCAGGATGCGTGAAGCATATCCGTTTCTTACATGATGGCTCCGAGTTGTTTTATCGAGGATTTGATCCCGAGGAAGTTCTCACGTCAACGGAAGCCATCATCAACAAAGAGGACCTTGTTCTCAGCTTACCCGTCTGCTCCCCAGATGTGTTGGTACCAGTGGTCGAAATCACTTTAAAAGAAATATAAGCGCCTATTGCACTGTACTAAATGAATATTTTATTGATACAAAAACATTGTCCTTACTTTCTTTACAAAAAAATGACTAGAAACTGATCGTTTCTAGTCATTTTTTATGGCTATTTTTTCAAAAACTCCCCAAATTCGCTTATACGAAAGTAGCGAGCTAGCTTGTTGAACAGGTGATGAGAACATGCAAACAAGCTGCGGGATTAATCCTTTTTTAAAGGTACTTACCACGGGAAGGTCAAAGTTCCTTAGACAAATAAAGAACAAGATCGTCATTGTTACAACAAGGCACATTCATCGCACAATTCTGATTATTGAACCAAACACCAGATCCATCTGGAATATAGCCTTGTTTTACATACAGTCTCTGGGCCGATCCATAACCATTGTGTAAACCTACCCCTAATGTCACCACGGCAGCTATTTCTCGTGCCTTTTCTTCGGCTGCTTTTAAAAGCTGACTGCCTACCCCTTGTTTTTGATAAGATTCAAAAACATTAAAATCCACAATTTCTGGGTACAAGCCTTTAAATGGTCCGTGCTTTGCTAGAGGGACCAATGTCAAATACCCGGCAGTTTTGTTGTTTATTTTGGCAAGCAAAATGTATCTCTCCCCCGCTTCTTGCTCGTTTAAATACTCCATCAAGAGCTGCTGGCGAGAAGGCCACCCTTGCTTTAAAAACATTTGATCCATTTCAAGGATATCTTTTTTCTTCAACGGTTGAATGTCTATGATCACTTATTGCTCCATTTCTCCCCTCACTCGGAGTTACGTTCATTTTATCAAAATACTATTGGCTTTTGTTTCACTTGTCGCTAAACTTATTCATCATAAAGAAAACAACAGGGATTGTCAGCGATGTGCCCTTTCACCCAATTCCTCTAACAATCAGCTGAGTGTCGCTTCCCACCCATCATAAAGCTTTCGAAATGTCTCTTTTGGTCGATTTGGCTCATTATAAACTTTTTGGCTAATGGCCGCTTGGAGCCAAAAAATCGCTTGGATCACTTCACGACTAGTCTGAGCCTCAGGTACATCCGCCCAGACGGATAAAGCGATCGCCTGTGTTTGGGCAAGCTGTTCCTGTGCAACTTGTTGTCCATTGGCAAACGTCGTCAACTGGAATTCATTGCTGATTTTTTCGTAAGTTGGGTAGGTATACCCTGCCGCTTCTCCTAAGACATAATAGAAAAAATTATCATTGTGATTGATCATGGTATAGCCCTTTTCAAAAAAGACATCCGCCGGCGCCATATTCTGGTTCCAACGGGTCCAATAGGAGATTTGACAATTCTCCGTCAACGTTGTCTGCTCTTGGCGATTCAAGCGGTAAAAACCATCATTCCAGACCCGCACAACAAAGCCGAGACTTTCAACAAAGGCCGCCAGCTCATTGACATAATCAATAAAGACTTCGATTCCGCTGGCTTTTTCCCCATAGCGCTCGCGGGCAGCTTCGATCATTTGTGGAAAGTTTTCTAACTGGTCAAAATCAATAAACTCATCGGCCCCGATGTGAAAATAGGTGCTGTCTTCAAACAGTTGCGCATATTCTCGATAAACTTCCTGAATAAAGGCTATCGCTTCTGAATCCAAAATGTTCAGTGCTCGATCATCACGAGTGCCATCTGCTGTCGGCAATTGCCATTGAGGTTTTTGTGCTAGGACTTGACGCAAATGACCAGGAGAATCAAAATCAGGGATAATGGCAATTTCATGGTTTTGAGCATACGCAATCAATTCACGAATTTCTTGCTTGGTCAAACATTCTTCCGAAACAATTTCTGGAAATTGCTGGGATTCAATCCGAAAGCCTTCGTTTTCCGAAAAATGAAGTTGCAGATGCGTGAATTGGAAGCAAGCCATGCTGCGGACGATTGCTTTCAAATCAGCAAGCGAATAAAATTTGCGCCCGATATCGATCATCAGACAGCGTTCTTTAAGCGCTGCTATATAGCTTTTCTGTGCTAATTGACCCGTCGCCTGATCTCGGCCATATTTGGTTAACGCGTAAAAGGCATGTTCTGGCGAGGACACACTGATTGTTTGGTTTTCAAATCGAAAATCAGCATCCAGCTGCGGATCGATCACTATTTTCGGTAACGGATCTTTCGCCGACTGCCAACCTATTTCCTCAAAAAAGACGGCTGCTCGTTGCTGAACTTTTGTCAAATCAACTTGTTTGTTCATCTCATTTTCCCCCATACTTTCAATAATTTCTCATTTTTTGGTTCATTTCACGGTATTGCCCTGGTGTCACACCCACTATTTTTCGGAACTTTCTCGTATAATTGGAAACATCATAATACCCATTGTTGCGAATAATTTCTTTGATTGGCAAATCTGTTTCAATCAGTTCCTCTTTGATTTTTTTCAGTCTTAGTTCTTGAATATATTTGGAGAAGGTTTTGCCGCTTTCTTTTTTTACAAAACGGCTGACATAAGAGACAGAAACACCAACCTCCTCTGCCACCGATTCCAAGGAGAGCTGTGAGGAATGGTAATTTTCTTGGATAAAACTGAAGATTTTCTCATTCATTTCCGACTCGTCATCCAGCGGCTGTTTCTGCACCTTCGTGCAAATCTGCTGGGCAATCGTTAACAAGGCAGACTGCAATTGATTCAAGCTGTTGAAATCAGCACTTTCAGAAGCGGTATGCAGTACTTCTGCCCCCACCAATTCACCGCCGACTTGCGCGATCGTATTCAACAAGTAGTAGCCATACATTTTTTGGACACGAGGCGAAGTCTGTTTACTCTCGCCTTCTTCGATCAACCGCTGGATCGTTTCACTGGCAATCTCAATATTTCCTTGATTCAAGGCTTGGATCAATTTTAATTTTTGATTATCTGGGTAATTGATTGGCAAATGATTGGTCTCTTTGGAAAGCTCCGCATAGTAGCTGATTTGCTTGCCTTGACTCCCTTGATTTTCCAGTGCTGCCAACCCTTCGATATAGGATTCATTGATGGCGGTTAGTTGATCGACCGTCATACCGACACCCATTGTGGGTGTTAGGGAGATCGCATGGGTAATTTTTTCCGCAATGGCATCCACAATTTCTTGTTGTTCTTTGCCATCAACAAACCCTACGGTCAAGGCTAACATTTCTTTGGATAAAATTTCCGTCGCATATGCCGTATAATCCGCCTCTTTGATTTCCTCGATATAATCGATCAGAAATTTTTTATCTCCTTGCTTGGCTTTGGAATCCACAGTTTTCGTATCGATGGCGATCACAAAGTAATTTGACTTAGGAAAGCAGACATGAACCGCTTCTAAAAGCAAAGCCAGTTCTTGCTCGGACCGAAAACGTCCGCTCATTAATTTGCGCAGCACTTGCTCTCTGGCATGAGGTGTTTGCAGGCGGACTTCCTGATGTAGTTCTTGGTGCTCAACCAAAAATGCCGCCAAGGTATTATGGACATCATCCATCGAATGAAGGGTCATTTTGGGGTCCCGATGAAACTCCTGAACCAGATTTTCGATTTTGCGAATTGGGCGATAACTACGTAACCCAAGCATCACGACTGCAGTGATACCCGTAAATAATATGGCGATAAATACTAGGACGAACTGCTCTTGTACACGGTTGACCGATGCCAGCGCTTGATTCGGATTAGCAACGGCTACCACTGAAATATTCAATTCATTATTGGCAATCGCTTGAACAAAATACGTTGATTGTTCAAACCGCATTCGTCCTGTTTGAATGCCTTTTTTCATGCGTTCGGGATGATTTAAAAAGCGCGCTAACTCATCATTGGTGGTACTGGCTAATAACTGGTACTCATCATTGATAATATAGGTGTTACTGATCCCATCGTTATTGCTGAGATCAAGAATTCTCTTCAAATTGTTCTCTTTGATTTCATAGATCGCTGAGCCATAGACAGTCATCTCTTCACTTTGAATGGGAACGATATAAAAGAAACGGGAATATCGCTGCTCCTCACCGGCGCCTTCTAATGTCAACAATGTAGGCGCTGAGGAATCCAATTGTGCGGCTAACTGTTCCTGGCCCATTTCATTTTTCGGCAGTACTTTTTTCAAAAATGTGTCAAAAGAGAATGATCCTACGGTTGAATACAAGGTTGCTGGGGACTCTTTATAATATAAATAGACTTCTTCGACTAAGTCGTTGGTGATTTTGTACGTTTGCATGGCCTCTCTTGCTTCTTTGGTCAAGTAAGGATGCTGCAAATATTTCAATGAGACAACATGATCATTGGTCATTTTTTGCGTCAGATAATTCAATTGAATAAACGTATTTTCTAAAGAATATTTCAACTGAATCAATTGATTTCTAGCGGTCAGCATCACTTGTTCATTGATACTTTTGACAGATGTATCATACCAAATCCATGACACGGCTAAAAAAGGCACTAAAAACACGATTAAATAAGAGCTGATGGCACGAATGATTCCCCTAAATAGTTTTTGACGATTCAGTTCCGTGTACTTTCCCATTTGCATCACCTATTCTCTGTTATTTCGAAAGCTCAAAAACGCTTTCATTTATCGGTACTTATTTAGGAGAAAAGAATGTATGATACTCTAATAAAATACGCTTTATTTTAATAAAAAACAATGCTTTTTTACAAGTCAGCTATCAGGCTTGTATTTTCTTAACCAGTTATAACAAGCGCCCAATAAATTAGATTCATTGCCGAAACGACAGGCACAAATGTTTGGCACGATAACAGTACTAGGAATCTGCTCAGCAATCATAGCTAATCGTGCGTTTACATGTGGGACCAAGAAACGGCTCGCACTGATTCCACCGCCAATCAAGATGATTTCCGGATCAATCATATATTGCAGGCTATAGCAAGCCGCCGCCAGTTTATCGACAAAATCAGCTACTACTGGCAGACATCGCGGATCTTGTTCTTGAACCAGTGTATCAATACGCTGGCCATTGATTGTTGGGTCTCCGATACGTTTTGCTGTTTTCTCTACTAATGTTCTGGTTGACCCTGCGATGCTCCAAAGTTCCCAATCCTTCCTTTCGGTCGGAAAAAGCAGATAACCAAACTCTCCTGCTAGTAAGTGTTTGCCGCGAATCAATTGATGATCGATCATCAAGCCACCGCCAACGGATGTACCTAGGACAATTGTCGCAAAGGACGCACAATTTTGAGCGTGACCCAACCATTTTTCTGCCAATAGCGCACAGTTGCCATCATTTTCGGCAGCAACTGGACATTGGTATGTACTGCGCAAATGTTTAACCAGTCTTTTACCAAATCCTTCATATAAAGGTGATGTCATCCCGATTTCTTGGCTTTGTGGATCAACCAGTCCCGTTGAGCTAATAGCGATGCCATCAAATGCTGCTGCATAGAATGCATCGATCTGTCGACATATACGTTGCGTGACTGTGGAATATTCCTTGTTCATAGGAAATTGAGTCAATTGTCTGCGTTCCCCTTGACTATTCACTAACCCACATTTAATAGCAGTACCGCCAATATCAATTGCTAAAATCCACATTTTCTTGACCTCGCAAGGTTTTCTTTTGTCTTGCATTCAGTATACGCAACCAATGTTTTCAGCGACCATATGTATTTCTTGCAACAATATGTCAAATCCGTCCAAGCCATAAAAAAGCCCGCAACGAAAGATATCTTGCATTTAGAAAGAATATACATTGTACATACAGAGATAGCTTCTCTGCCTTTTTTTTAGCACTTGAAAGACCTGGTTTAACGTTCAGCTTCACAAAAATGTTCATCATGCAAAGCTAAAAAATAGAACTATTAGATACAATGTCTGAGAATTTTATAAACAAAGGAATCAGCTACTCCCGTTTTTTCTATTAAGATAAGCTATAAACTAAAAAACCGTCACGCATAAGACATCCTCTCATGCGTGATCGGCATTCTACTTACTCATTGAATTTTAGGAATAGATCAAACAATTTTAAGAACTTAGTTGCAGACTCTTGGTGTCACAACAAAAAATCTATTCGCAGTAAACTAATTTTGTTCTGTTCTTACACTCTGGTCACTTATTGCTCATTTGATTCATAAAACCTCAATAAAGCGCTTGTGCTCGTTCAATACAATTCCTGCTCCAAATAATCCACCAACGGAACCAAGTATTTTTTATCCGTCCAATCGCAATCTTGTCCATTGGCTTCCATGAGTACCTTCGTCTGTGGGTCATAGGTGTGTGGCTCTTTTTTAGCGGCCGCTTTTCTTAACATTTTCACTAAGGTTCGATCGAAAAAGTTCATTTTGCTTTCCTGCCATTGTCCTCTTCCGTAAAAAAAGGGGATGTCCTTTAGCGGACCCGTGAGATTCTGTTCTCTGAGTTTTTTCACTACCACTTTTTCAGGAACAGAAGCTCCCGCACAAAAGATGAGTATCTCTTTGCCTTTTAGCTGATTGCTATTCTTTTTTAAAAAGGACAGTCCAGCAATACCCGAAGCATAGATTCCCCCACAGAAGATAATTGTGTCATAATCCATTACTTCAGCTATTTTGGCTTTTGGGGTTTCTAGGCAGGGAAAACCTGTTGCTTCTTGAAGCCAGTGGACATACTTTTTGACAGCGCCGTATTTCGATTGATAAACAATAATGCCATTTTTCATGAGGAATTCCTCCCTGCAGTTAGGACTGCGACCTACTTTTTGCGCCATCTATTGCCTGTTTCAAAAACATCTCGTAAGCTTTTTCCTGTTGTGCATAGATTTCATCTAGTGGAATACCAGGTGTCGTTACTGCGAAAATCGTACCGATTCCGATCGTGTAAATGAGCATATGCAAGTGCAGCTGTTTGGCGGTTTCTATGCTAATATTCAAATCGGCGGCAATCCTTTGGGCTACTTGAGGATTCGTCTCCAACTGATACAGCTCTTCTAATGACGAAACATTCGCTCTTTTTTGTAAGACAAAAATTCTCAAAATTTGGGGTTCTTCTTTCGCCAATTGCAAATATGCGTGTCCGGTGCTGCGAAACAGATCCTGGGAGTCACTATGGGCTTCTAAAAACTCTTGTAAAAATTGCCGTGCTCTCTGCTCTACTTCTGTCCGCAGTCCTTCCATATTGGTGCAATAACTATAAATGGGCTGGACTGAACAGCCTAACCTTTCCGCAATATTTTTGACAATCACTTGCTCCATACCGCCTTTTCGAGCAATCTCAAAAGCGGCATCAACCACCATTTCCTTTGTTATTCGTTGTTTTGGCATCCAAGACCCTCCTTAAGCACAAGTCACATTATATAAACGATTTATATAACTCGATTATATTCTTTTGTTCCTGCGAAGTCAATCGGATCCAAGACACTACTCCCTCACTCTTTCTATTGAATAAAGAGCTGTCGGTTTCTCCCAAATCATCGTTCATAGGTTGTAAATCTTGCATTACTTCCCAGTGATTGCTGGCTCTTTTATCCGCACAAAAAAGGTACAGCCCACAGAAAAAGGCTGTACCGTTGATAATACGTATGGACTCTTTTGCACTCGAAGCTGCTAAACTTCTGGGGTGTCCTCTGGTGGTGCTTCGAGGATTGGTTCTTCCTCTTCATACAAGGAGGAAACCCGCGTATACCATTCAAACACATGGGTAATGATCACCTTGGCAGCCGCATAGACAGGAATCCCTAAAATGACCCCAACAAGACCAAATAGTTTTCCTGAAGTCAAGAGGACTAAAAGAATCGTGACAGGATGGATCGACAATTCGTTTCCTAAAACTAACGGTGAGATCAAGCGTCCTTCAATGGTCTGCTCAATGACAAAGACGATCAGGACTTGGATCAGCAATACCGGCCCACCAACAATTCCTAAAAAGACCGCTGGAATCATGGCCAAAAAAGATCCTAAATAAGGGATCAAATTTAAAAAGCCAGCTGCAATCCCCAGTGTGATGGCATAATCTAAGCCAATAATACTAAAGCCGATCATAAACATCACTGCGACCGCAAACGCCACTGTCAGCTGTCCCCGAATATAGGAGGATACCTGGTCATTCATTTCTTTTAAAACGATCAGTGACGGCTGGCGCATTTTGGTTGGTAAAAATTTGACAAAATAAGGGGCTAGTTTGCGGCCATCTTTCAGTAGGTAGAACAAAATAAACGGCATGGTAATGACCGCTAAAACGATCGTCGCAACGGCCCCGAAGAAACTACCTAGATTTTGAATCGTACTGCGGGAAAGATTTTGGACGATATCCGTCAGAGAAGAAATCAACTTCTCATTGGAAGCTTCGATCTGATCTTGGACTTGCGAGAAGATTGGATCAGACAAGATTTCATTCACCTTATTCTCAATAATCGTCAAATACCCCGGCAGATTATCCGCAAAACTCATGGATTGCTCTTGGATCTTAGGAATGATGACCACCACCCCCCAGACAATCAGACCAACCACCAAAACAAAAAGACCAAAAATACTGTAAATTCGTTTGATTCCTTTGCGCTCCAAATAGTCAACAGTGGGATTCATCAAGTAATACAAGATCCCCGCCAAAATGATTGGCAATCCGACGATGGCTAAAAATTGCCAGACAGGCTCAAACAAATATGAAACTTTCGTGAAGAGCAGCAAAATTAAGAGAATCAATAAAATGACCAGCAAGCTGGTCACTGCTTGATTGTTTAAAAACCATTTCCAAAACCAGGAATGCGGCTTTTTCTGCGTTTCTTTCATGACATTCTTTGCCTCCTAGTTGTACGTCACTTGCATGCCGACTTCTAGGTTCGGCAAAACAGTTGGCGTTAAATAAATCGCACTTGAAAGCGGTTCTTCAGCCGGCACTTCGTCAAAGACAAAGGTCACATGCTGGATCGTTTGCAGGATTTGGTTAGCCACCGTTCCTACATATTGGACTTGATAGGTCTGATCACCAAAAGTAATCTGATCCTCTTTCTTTACGACTAACTCTTGCGAATCAGGAATCGTTTGGATGACTGAATATTCTCGCAATGTATCGGTCGCTTCTTCCCCAAAGAAGATGATCATTCTTTCTTGCGAATCGATCGCCTGTGGACCAATTTCTTTGATCGTCCCTTTTTTCATATGACAAACTCCCCTTTCTATCTTCTCGTTTATTATAACATAAAGAGTTTTTCTACCCGCCCAAAACCGCATTCTATGGTAGAATTAAATAGGAATGAAACTATTAGGAGGTTTTTTTATGTTGCAAACGATTTATTTAGGTACGTACACTCGTCGCGAAAGTAAAGGGATCTATTCGATCGCTTTAGATACGGAAAAAGGAACACTGACCGATTTGACCTTATGCGCGGAAGAAAAAAGTCCGACTTATCTTGCCCGCAGTAAAAAAGAAGCAGTTTACAGCGTCACAGAAGTAGCTGGCAACGGCGGCGCCGCTGCTTATACCCCAGACTTTACCTTGCTGAATACCGCAACGGAAGAAGGCGCACCCCTTTGCTATGTAGCAGTTGATGAAACCCGTCAGCTTTTATATGGTGCCAACTACCATAAAGGTGAAGTGAATGTTTATAAAATTCTAGAGGATGGCAGCATCGAAGCAACGGACAGCATCTACCATGATGAACCCGTCGGCTCTCATGAAAACCAAGACAAACCTCATGTCCACTATACTGACTTAACACCAGACCAACGTTTAGCAGTTTGTGACCTTGGAACAGACCGGGTCTATACTTATGATATTTCAGAAGATGGCAAACTGACAGAAGTAGCTGTCTATGTGGCAGAAGACGGAACTGGTCCTCGTCACTTAGTCTTCCATCCAAATAACCAATACGCTTACTTAGTGGGCGAATTAGACAGCTCATTGACTGTTTTACGCTACAATCAAGCAGATGGCAGTTTTGAGAAAATCCAAAAGGTGCCAACGATCCCTGCGGACTTTACGGATTTCAACAGTGGCGCTGCGGTACGTATCTCGAACGATGGACGTTTTGTTTACAGCTCAAATCGCGGCCATAATTCAATCGCTGTTTTTGAAGTAACCGATGAAGGCGCTGGCCTGGCTTTTGTTCAATCAATCTCAACAGAAGGCGACTTCCCTCGCGATTTCGATTTGGACCCGACAAACGATTATCTGGTTTGTGCCAACCAAAATTCTGATAACCTAACGTTATACAAACGCGATGAAGCCACTGGCAAATTGACTGTCTTAGAAAAAGACATCTACGCACCAGAATGTGTCTGCGTCTTATTCAAAAAATAAAGTTTTGGAGGATTCCCCCATGTTTGATAAAACACCGAAGGAACTCGTGCTCAAAGATTTTTCTAATATCTACAATAAATGTCAATCAACCTTTGAACTAGTGACGAGCCGCAAATACAATGAATCATTGGTCCTATTAACGACTGCGGAAACGTATGCGATCGCTGAAAAAGCCTATATTCGCTGCGATACTGCCAAAGAGCTGCAAACAGCGGAAGTCATTGCTTTCTTTGATGCTTTTGAGATCTATTATTTTGAATTAAAACAAGTCCTTTTTCATGATGACGATGATTTTGTTTCTTTAAAAAATCGTTTAGAAAAAATGAAAGACACTTACGAAGCATTGACAGCCTCATTTCATTTGTTATGATGAAATCAAATCAAAAGTGAAAAAGGTGACGTTATGAACCAAGAACAAGTGTTGGATCGTTTACGAGAAGAATTGGCCATGCCATTTTTCGAAGCAAAACTAGAAGACAAAGACTATTCCGAAGAAGACTATCAACAAGTCAAAGCGGATTTGGTAAAATACTTTGATGACTATGTACGTAATGTAGAAAATTAAGAAACAGCCTGCGATGATTCATTCATCGCAGGCTGTTTTGCTATTATAACGTCACTAGAAAGTTTTGATTCGTCGTGGCTTCGATCTGAGGATGCTGTTTCAAATAGTCAGCAATCAGTTCCGTCATATCGACTTGAATCTCACGAACGATTTTTTCGGCAGAAAACATGGCGTAGTTGCCACCGCCCACGGCACGGTATTGGTTGATGACGATCTCTAATTCTTGGTCCATCGCAATGGCTTTTTCTTCAAAGTCCAAACGGGTGATTCGTTGACCAACGGGTTGACTAAGATCGATCGTATACTCGATGCCTTCATACATATCGTAGTTATAATATTGCGGTTTTGGTTCAATAAAAGCAGGATTGAAAACGATCTGACCGTCAACAACGGCTAAATAATCCGCCGTTTGTTCTAAAGCAGCTTTTAATTCGGCACCTGTTATTTTGACTACAGCTAACGTATTTGGGTAAATATAATTGGTAATCACATCCCGCATCGTGATGGTTGCGCCAAAGCCTTTGCCTTCATTGTTGAAAAGAGCAGTGCCAGAAATTTTGGCGCCACTGGCAGCCATCTGAACACGATTGATGAATTCAATATAAGGATGCTCTTTCAAGCGTGCCCCCATCGGATCGGTGATTCGCATATCCCCACTGACTTTGCCTAACGGCTGATCTAGCCATGTTTGTAACTCTTCTTCGATGGGTGCTAACAAAGCCAACGTCTCTTGATCTGGGACAGCATCCGCAACAGGGATCAACGCAGCCGTACTGTTTGTGACATGAACCCCTGTCTGATTTTTTTCAACCGTCAATTCGATGGCGCCGATAAAGCTTCCACGATAACCGGGCTGCACAACAGGGACACCATTGATTTTTGTGGCGATCTCACGATGTTGGTGTCCTGTGAAGAAGGCATCGATTCCTGAGACTTCCTGCAATAATTGATAGCCCTCATTTTCGCCGGTCAATAATTCAGTCGGTTCCCCAGTGACTAAATCACGCTCGAAGCCGCCATGATAACTGACAACAACAATATCGGCTTGTTCTCGTAAGTAAGGTACATAGTTTTTCGCTGTCTCAACGATGCTGACAAACTGCATCCCGCGAATCGTCGCAGGCTGTTCCCAGTGAGGAATATAGGGCGTCACCATTCCTAAGATCGCGATCTTGACCCCTTCTTTTTCAATGATGGTGTAGGCTTGTCCAAAAAATGGTTCTCCCGCTTCATTTAAAATATTCGCTGCCAGTACTGGTGTTTGGTAGCTGGCGATCGCTTCTTGCAAATAAGGCAGACCGTAGTTGAACTCATGATTGCCTAAGACATGAACATCAACGTCTAGGTGGTTGACGACAGCGGTCAATGCGGCAACGGAGTGCTGGCTTTTGGCAATGTAATAGCTTAAGGGCGAGCCTTGGATAAAGTCGCCATTTTCGATCGTTACGACCGGTCCGGTGGCTGCTTGGCGCAGTTCTTTCATTTTGGTGGCAACTTTTGCCACGCCGAATCCTTGTTCCGTGTCATCGGCAAAATTGGTTGGATAGACATAGCCATGCATATCGCTCGTTTCTAAAAACGTGATTTTCATTCAAAAGACTCCTTTTCCCCTCAATACACCAAAAGGGCATGCGCATAAGTCGAAAACCCTCGAAAGCCAGCAAATTCTGCTTCCTTGCGTCTTCAAACCTTATGATACAAACCCTTTGGTGTTTCATCTCAGGTGTTTCCCTGATTATACCCTATTTTGACGAAGAAATTCAGAATTATTGGTTCCAAGCATCTTCTAATTGTGGTTTTGCGTTTTCAATCAATTGATCGACATCTTGATCTGTATTAGACAAAATGTTTTCCATGATTGAGCGCATTTCATTGTAAGCAGGATCAGCATTTTCAATCACTGGGATCGAGAACAATTCTTTGGTTGCATCTTCTAATTTGGCAGCTACTTTTGTTTCAGGATTGTTTTTGTATTCATCGCTTTCCAAAACAGATTCAACAACTGGCATGTAGCCGGTATCGATCGCCCATGTTTTTTGCGCTTCTGGAGAAGTTAAGTATTTCATGTATTCAAAAGCAGCGGTGCGTTGCTCTGGTGTTGCGCTGTTGAACATGTACAAGTCAGTTCCTTGTTGCAAGTTGATTGGTTCTGGACGAGCTGCTACGTCATATTCAAATTTGCCTTCGGTATCTTTTTTAACAAAACCTTCCCCTGCGATTGAGCCGACATACATTGCGACTTGCTCGTTGGCAAATGGTCCAGACAAGTATTGATCAGAACCAGCGATTCGGAAGTAGCCCTCTTTGACACCATCCAGGTAGTAGTTGATGACTTCTTTTGATTCATCGCTGTCTAGTTGCAAGTCTTTGTCAAAATCAACACCTTGGTTTTTCATTGCGATGGCGTAGTAGTTGTTTAATGAGTCAAAACCAGCACCTACTACTTCACCGTTTGATTTTTCATAGATTTCTTGAGAAGCTTCTTTTAATTCTTCAAGGTTTGTCGGTACGTCAATACCATACTCGTCTAACATGTCTGCATTGTAGAACAGCATTTCTGTTGATTTGTTGAAAGGAATCCCGTATTGCACGCCGTCGATCTGCGCGCCTTCTAAAAGGGCACTGCGGATCTCTTCTTGGTCACCCCAACCGATAGTATCATCGTTGATGTATTCGCCAAGATCAACCAACATGTCATCTTGGGCAGCATTCCATAACCAACCAGGATATGCTTGGGTGATAGTTGGTAGATCTTTTGGTGAAGGCAAGGTTGAATTCACCTTTGCTTGTAGATCAGAGTAGCTGGATTGGTTTTGCAATTCGATCTTGATGTTTGGATTTTCGTCCATGAATTGCTCCGTCAATTTCGTCAATGATTCTTCTTGCGCGCCATTCATTGCATGCCAAAAGGTGACAGTCGTATCATCGCTTAGTTCTGTAACGATTTCATCACTTTCGGTAGAACCAGATGAATCGTTGTTGTTTCCACAAGCCCCTAATACCAATGTCGCGGCTGCAGCTGCTGCAAATGCAAGTTTCTTTGTTTTCATTTTTTCCTCTCCTCTATCACTCTAAAATAATTTTTTCACCGCGTTGCGGCAATATTCTTTCACCATACGGATTCACCAGATTTTCTGGTTTCAGCGTATGGATTGGAACCAATCGTTGGGGCTCGATCCATGCAATGATCTGATCTAAATCAGCTGGTTTCGCATGTCCCGAGTTTGGCAAACGGACAAATTCGATCTCCAGTGCTGCCAGTTGATCCAAAAAGACTTGATAAGCTGGATCAAAATCGCCTAACGGCTGCGCATCACTGTGAATATACAATCCACCTGTTTGCAAGTTTTCAAAATGCGCGACTACTTGCCAAAGGTACTGGCTCGTGTCGGCACATAATGCCTGATAAGAAATGGCGAAGGCTGGATCGAGAGTCGCTGGTACTTGATCATCGATCGTATAGAACGGTACATCTTTATTGAAAATTTCTTTCAACAAAGCAGCTTGCGTCGCCTCTAAAACAACCGTCCGCGGCGCGGCTTCAACAAGCGCCATAAAGCGCTCAACATTGGCTGGATAGCCATTGAAGGTAATTTGTCGTTGGGGATTTTCTTTGACCAAACGCACGAAGGTCTCAATCAATTCTGTTTCACTTTCCACCGTGATCGCTTTGGGGTCCGGTTCTCTTTCTGGGAAGCTGATGCTGACCCCTTCCATCATCAATAGATCCGTGTGTTTGGCTAATTGACAGAATTCTTTGGTACGCTCTGGATGATAGCCATGCAAACGCAAATCACCGGTATAAGCGATAAAATGATCCGGCGTGCGAATTAACAAGGCCGCCGCACCGTACGCATCATGATCGACTGGAATGATCTCGACTTCGATTTCCCCGATCCGAATCACATCATGGGGTTCTAAGCCGATCAATTCTCGGACAAAGCTTTTTTCCTCATGAGGAACGGGCAGCAAGAAGTCCCCTTTTTGATTCAACACTTCGAGGATCGCTTTGGTTTCCTTCAAGGTGTACATAGGAATATTTGGGTCTAAAAAGTTGATCATCTTGGAATGATCCAGATGGGCGTGGGAAAGAAAAACTGCTGTTTCTTGGTATTCTTTCGTTTCGCTTCCTTGGTACGTGTAGTCTAAGCGTGGATCGTAGACATTTTTCAGTTCTGGTATCCAGCGATGCGCAACTAACGTTTGTAATTCTTCATCTGGTAAGGGTGTTTCTGGATGATACTCCGAACCGAAATCAAAAAAGATATGGGCATCTTTGTACGCAACTTCGATGACGGTTCCTCCAATCGTTAAAATTCCGCTATGGAAGGTGATCGTTGTTTTATCCTTTGATGCCATCTTTAGCCACTCCTTTGATAATTTCTTTTCTAAAGATCAAGTAAATGATCAGAATTGGAATGACGGTCAAGGTCGCTGCCGCCATTTGTAAATGAACGTCACTGCCGCTTTCTGTGGTAAAGGCAGCCAATCCATTATTTAAGAGACGGTATTTTTTCTCATTCGTCACTAACAACGGCCATAAGAAAGAATTCCAGCTAGAGATGAACGTCAGAATCCCGACTGTCACCAAGGCTGGTTTAGACATGGGGATCAAAATTCGGCGGATATAAGCTAGGTCGCTGGCACCGTCAATTTTGGCTGCCTTATAAAAGGTATTAGAAATACTTTGTAAATAACCGTTTAAATAATAGATGTAAAAAATACTGGTCAGAAACGGAATGATCAAGGCACTATACGTATTCAATAAGCCCATTCGAGCAATCGTATTGTAATTGGTAAAGATGATGGATTCATAAGGAACCATCAGTAAGGAGATCATCAAACCAATCACGAGACGCTTGTATTTGAATTCAAGACTCGTTAATGCAAAAGCAGCTAAAATTGCCGTGATCAGCGTCGCTATGGTAGTGACCGCTGAAACAAAGACCGTATTGAAGAAGTAGCGTAAAAACGGTGCTCGGGTAAAGACTTCCCCGTAGTTGCTCCATTGGAAGGACTCTGGCATGATCGTCGGTGGAATACTGGTTGCTTCACTGTAGGTCATTAGCCCAGCTAAAATCATATAGACAAAGGGAAACAGCGTGATCACTGCTAAAATTGCTAAAAACAGCATCGAAACAATCGTGACAATTTTTTTCATTCGTTTATTCGCCCACTTTCTTCAAAAGTTTATTTTGGATAAAGGTGACGAGCAAAATAATGATAAACAAGATCACGGTTGCCGCCATTGCAATCCCCGGACGTCCGGCGATATGGAATTTGTCGTAGATATAAAAGACTGCTGTCGTGGCACTACGAGCGATCCCTGGCTGGCCGCCAAACAAAGCATATACTTGGGTATAAACTTTAAAGGCACTGATCAGATTGACCGTCAACAAGAAAGCAAAGGTCGGGATCAACTGCGGAAAGGTGATTTTCCGAAAAATTTCGCCATCGGTAGCGCCAAACATTTTTGCGATTTTATAATGTTCTTTGTCGATGTTGCGCATTCCTGCCAACAAGATAATAATGTTGAAGGCGAGGCTCGTCCAAACGCCGAAGATGATCAAGGTCGTCATACTCATGTTGACGTTATCTAGCCAGTTGACTGGCGCAATGCCGACAAGACCTAGCAGATAATTAATGATCCCGTAAGAGCCATTGAAAAAGTAACGAAACACGATCCCGATCGCAATCGTACTTGTGACATAGGGCATAAAGAAGATCGTTTCAAAAAAACTTTTGTATTTGACTTTTTCAAAAATGATCCAAGCAATCGCTAATGAGAGAATCAGCGAGATCGGCACGACCGCAAAAGCAAACAGTGCTGTGTTTTGCAGTGCTCGAAAGAATACGGGGTCCGTTAAAACCCTTTGATAGTTCTCAAGCCCAGCATACTGTTGGTTAATCAAGGTTCCTTTTTGGAAACTCATGATGAAAGAACGAAACAGCGGATACACACTGAATAAGAAAATAATGACCAATGAAGGCAGTAAAAACAGCCACGCCTTTGGTTGATTCTCAGGGTTATAATTTTTTTTGAACATTAGTAGACCCGCTCTCCTTTTTCATCAAAGATAAAGGCTTTTTTGTAATGAAAATCAAATGACACTTGCGCGCCTTCTTCAATGATCTCTTCAATACTAACGATCGATTTCATATGTTTAGCAGCCAGATCAAAGTTCAAGATTCGTTCTCGTCCGATCAGCTCCACACTCTTGATTTCTGTTTGGAACAACCCCGTTTGTAAGGTGGTCAGCACATCTTCTGGACGAATACCTAACGTATATTGGCCGTCTGTCAATGGTTTCTTGAAGCGAATGTCGGTAAAGCGGTCAACTGGGATCGTGAATGCTGGATGGATCATTTGTCCCTCTTTGACTTCTACTGGCAAGATGTTGATGATTGGATTACCAATGAATTTCGCTACGAAAAGATTGTTTGGTTCTAAGTAAAGGTTTTGCGGATCATCATTTTGTTGAATGATCCCTTCATTCATCAAAATAATCTTATCACTGATAGAAAGAGCTTCTTCTTGGTCATGAGTCACGAAGATCGTAGTGATTCCTACTTCTTTGACTAACCGACGAATTTCTTCACGGATCTTCAAGCGCAAACGGGCATCTAAGTTACTCAATGGTTCATCCAGCAGTAACACTTCTGGACTTTGCACCAAAGCACGAGTAATGGCGACCCGTTGCTGTTGTCCACCGGAAAGGGTTCCTGGTTTTTTCTGACTTAATTCTTCAATATTGGTCAGCTTCATGAACTTTTCAGCAATTTTCTGTGCTTCGTTTTTCTTGATTTTTTTCTCTCCGACTGTCAAGGGAAACATGACATTTTCTAACACAGTCATATGGGGATAAAGGGCATAGTTCTGAAAAACAAACCCGATATTGCGGTCTTTCGGCTCCGTCTTAACAACGGAAGTACCATTAAAGCGGATATCACCATCGGTGGGACTTAACAACCCCGCGATCAAATTCAATATCGTCGATTTCCCGCAACCACTAGGTCCCAACAAACAAACCAAATCGCCTTTTTCTATTGTAAAATCTACTGCTTTCAAGGCTTCGAACTTATTATCAAAAACCTTCTTCAACCCGACTACTTCTATCAAAACTGCCCCTCCATTTTCTCTTTTTCCTCCGAATAGTTGACTGGCATTTCAAGTCACAAAAAAAACGAACTCTTGATGTTTCGGTCAAACGCTCAAAGAAATTCGATTTTAATCATAACAAACGAATGTTTTTATTCGATACTATTATTGTAAATGTTTTGTAAAAACCAATGGGAATTATGAAAGAATTTTTAATTAATTTACCAAACAATGAGAAAACGATGAGTGATTCAAAGGGAATTCTACCCGCTAATCCCGAACATTTCGTCATTTTTCGAAAATTTTCATGAAAAAATGAATGAATTTTATCAAATATACATACCTGTGTATAATAACACTATTTTTACACAGCTTTTTTATCAAAAGCACCCTTATTAAATACTTACTAAAATCGTCAGTATCTCTCCGATTAAAATAACAAAAAAGGACGGTTTTCTCAAAGAAAACAATCGTCCTTTTTCCCCTTCAGTTATTCGACTTCATCGATCGTCAACGTCAGCAATTTCGTTGAGACTTGCTCAAGAAAATAACGGTCGTGTTCAATGATCAGCATAGAAGGCTCCACCAAATGGATTACTTCCTCTAATTGCTTCTGATTGAAGACATCCAAATAATTCAGAGGTTCATCCCAGATAAACAATTCTGCTGGTGTTGCTAATGATTTGGCTAGTTCCACGCGTTTACGCTGCCCCATGCTCATTTGCTGGATCGGCGTTTGAAAAACAGCTCTTTCCAAGCCAAGCTTTTTTAAGTTATTTAGCAGATCTTGATAATTCAAGCCATGCTCTTGGGCAAATTCTGTCAGCATCCCACAATTGTCCTCGTAGTTTTGTCGAACATAACTGATGGTGATCCCATGGGCTGTTTTGATCGTCCCTGTCTGCTGTCCTTCGAAAGTACCTAAAATACTCGCAATCAAACTGGACTTGCCAGATCCGTTGGCCCCTTGAATCCCCAAGCGCTCTTTTTGACGGATCGCAAACGTCAGCGGTTTAAACAAAGGCTTCTCATAGCCGAGCTGAAAATGCTCTGCTTCCAGCAACACGTCATGATGGCTAACAAGCGGGGTCATTTTCAGAGGATCGATCCACTCAATGTCTTTTAACAACGCAGACTTGTCTTGAATTTGATCTTCCATCCGTTTAACGATCGCTTTCGAGCGCTTCATGGTCCGTGCCGCTCGGGCACCGATCGCCCCCGTATCATAGATTGCCCCACTGCCTTTTTTGGTCGGCGACCCTAATTTGTCCCGTTCGCGTCCTCGGGACCACTCCGCTTTCTCGGCTGCCGTCTGCTTCAAACGACCGATTTCTTTTTTCAACTTGCTGTTTTGTTCTTGCTCATAGGCATCTTTTTGCTGCTTTTGCAGTTCATAAACTGAATAATTCCCTTTGTACAACACCAAGCGGCTTTTTTCGATCGCCAATACATGATCGACGACTTCATCGACAAACTGTCGATCATGGCTCACAACGATAAACCCGGTTTTTTGCTGCAAATAGCGGGCAACATGTTGGCGAGCGGTCACATCCAAATGGTTGGTTGGCTCATCGATCAAAGCAAAATTCTCTTCATCAACGAACAAACGCGCCAATAGAACTTTCGTTTGCTCGCCGCCAGATAAAGTGGCAAAGGGCCGCCAAAGAATTTCTGGATCAAGTTGCAGCAGGTTCAATTCTCGTTCCAAACGCCACTGCTCAAATTCACCGGATTCTTGTAAAACAAAAAGCGTCAGTTGCTGTTCGTCAGCGACGGTTAAGGGAAAATAAACGAATTGCTGCTCATGGGTAATCGAGCCGCTATAAGGCAATTCATTGAGCAGCAAACGCAGCAAGGTCGTTTTGCCGCGACCATTTCTACCAATCAACCCTAATTTCCATTGTGTATCAAGGTTCAAGTTGGCATCCTCAAAAAGCAACCGTTCCTGGCTATCAAAGCCAAAAGTTAAATGATTAATACTGATATTCGACATAAATATACCTCGTCTCTATTCACGGAATAGAGTAGACCTAAAGCTATTTTCAGAATCAGTTTTTAGAGGTACACAAAAAGATCCTCCATTGAAAAAGTCAACCAATCCTGAAAATCTGCAGACTATCCCCTTGGAGGAACAGTTTCATGCAGCTTTCAACAAATTGGTTAATTTTTCAATGGAGGATCCCTCATTTCGTTTAATAGTGCCCTAAGTATAGCATTGATCGACAAAAAAGCGCAAGCTTGCTATTCCTTGCTATTTCAACTTTATATTTTGTTCACAAACTATCCCCGCTTTTGATGGAAACATTTCATTAAAAAACAAAAAAAAAACCATCAGGTTGGTTAGTCCTGATGGCAAAAGGAGTAAAATGAAAAATAAAAAGGTTGTTGGTTGTGAATTCATTATACCTCCGATAAAAAAACTTTACATGTGAAAAACATAACAGTTAAATTAAATAACTCTTGTTTAACTTGAATGTTTATCATTTTTTTAACAATAAAGCGGTCATCCGTTGGATAGCAAAAGAAATTTCGTCCGTTGCTTCATCTTGCTTAGCTTCAGCTGCATCAAAGGCTTCTTGGTCGATTTTGTTATCCAGACTCAAAATCATCTCATCACAGCCGGCAACATATTTCATATACGCTCGCTCGAATTTTTTATGGATCCCCATCACATTCGCTGGTGGACGCAATTTGCTGATTTTTTCCAGCATCAAGCGGTATTTGTCCGTGCCTTCTTTAAAAATTCTGGTAATCTCAGCTAGCCGCTCAGGTGTTACCTCTGCTTCTTTCTTCTCGTCGATCGCTTTGCGGATCTCTTCATAATTGGGATTCATTTTCTCCCCGATCGCTTCTGTTTCTTTGACAAGATCGTTGATTGTTTGTACATAAAAACCTAAGTTTGGTCGCACAGTGGGTCCCCTACTTTCTTTGTTATTATCTTCTATTTTACCGTTTCTTGCTGCAAATGAAAAGGTCAAGAAACAGCCATAGGGTTTATCGAAAATAAGCCAGCAAAAAAAGGCCTGCTGCCCATGGAGAAGGACAGCAGACCATTCGTTGTTTTTCTGTTTATTTTTGGCTTATTTGCGTCCCATTGCTCGTTGGATCGCTTTGACGATCTCAACGACTGGAATGATCGCAAAGGAGGCGCCTAAAACGATGCCCCATTGATACAAGTCAAGGTGTGCGACACGGAAGATATCATTCAATCCTGGCACAATGAAGATCACTAGCATCAATGCAAAGGAAAGTAGGATCGCCCAGTTGAAGGCTTTGTTTCTAAATGCTCCTACTTTAAAGAGCGACTGATGGATCGATTTGACGTTGAAGGCATGGAACAATTGCATCAATCCTAACGTGGCAAAGGCCATCGTTAAGGCATCGGCATGGATCGCATCGTACGTATTGTGAACGGGCCATTGGATCGCTGACCAATAAACGAACAGCACGGTTGCTGCTTCTAAGATCCCTTGGTAGATGATACTGCTCATCACACCACCGGAGAAGAAGTTGGAACTGCGTCCCCGCGGTGCATGTTTCATTAGATCTTTTTCAGCAGGCTCCATTCCTAAGGCAATTGCTGGGAAGGTATCGGTTACTAGGTTGATCCAAAGCAAGTGGATCGGCAATAGCGAGTCCCAACCCCACAAGGTTGCTAAGAACAAGGTCAAAACTTCCCCTAGGTTAGCGGCTAGCAAGTATTGAATCGCTTTTTGAATATTGGAGAAGACTTTACGTCCTTCTTCCACTGCTACGACGATCGTAGCAAAGTTGTCATCTGCTAGGACCATATCGGAAGCACCTTTAGAAACTTCGGTACCCGTAATCCCCATACCTACCCCAATATCTGCTTGTTTCAAGGATGGTGCATCATTGACCCCGTCACCAGTCATGGCAACGACTTTGCCTTCTTGCTGCCAAGCTTTGACGATGCGGACTTTATGTTCCGGCGATACCCGCGCATAGACTGAATAGTGGGCTACCTTTTGGGCAAACTCTTCTTCGCTCATTTTATTGAGTTCAGCGCCGGTCAAGACAGCATCATCATCGCCCGGTTTGATGATCCCTAAACGTCCCGCAATGGCTTCAGCTGTATCTCGGTGGTCTCCGGTGATCATGATTGGACGAATCCCAGCTTCTTTGGCTAAACGTACCGCATCGGCTGCTTCTGCTCGTTCTGGGTCAATCATTCCGACTAAGCCAGCAAAGACCAAATCATTTTCGACGATTTCTGATTCTAAGTTTTCTGGCACTTGATCTACGTATTTGTAGGCCATTCCCAATACCCGCAGCGCTTGTTTTGCCATATCGGTATTGTTGAATAAGATTTTTTCTTTTTCTTCATTCGTCATTGGTAGCTCTTGGCCATCCAATAGTACTTTTGAGGTTCTGCCTAGTAAGACATCCGGTGCACCTTTGACAGCAACTAAATAGCGGCCGTCTTCTTGTTGGTGGATCGTACTCATAAGTTTTCGGTCAGAATCAAAGGGCAGATCCGCTACCCGTGGTTCTTGATTGACGAGATCCCGCACATGGAATCCTTGATCCATCCCGAATTGCACCAATGCGGTCTCGGTCGGATCACCGATCAAGTTGCCTTCTTCACCAAATTTTGTATCATTGGCAAAGTTCATGACTTTTAATGCCATGTTGTCTAACGGAATATCTTCTGAAGCAGCATGTTGTTTGTTATTGACATACAATTTTTCCACGGTCATTTGATTCAACGTCAAAGTACCGGTTTTATCAGAAGCGATAATGTCCGTTGCCCCAAGGGTTTCAACCGCAGGCAATTTACGGATCACTGCATTTCGTTTCGCCATTACTTGCGTACCTAAGGCTAAGATGATCGTTACGATCGCTGGCAGCCCTTCTGGGATCGCCGCTACTGCTAATGAGATCGAAGTCAATAGCATGTCGACCCATGACGTATTGTTAAAGATCGTTCCAACAAAGAACATGATCACTGCAATGATAATGATGGCGATCGTCAGGAATTTTCCTAGTTCATTTAAGTTACGCTTCAACGGTGTTTCGGTTTCTTGGGCGCTAGCTAGCATGCCAGCGATTTTCCCAACTTCGGTTCCCATTCCTGTATTGACCACGACCCCTTTTCCGCGGCCATAGGTCACATTACTGTTTGAATAGGCCATATTGACGCGATCGCCGATCCCGACATCCGTCCCTTCGATGACAGTCAATTCTTTTTCGACTGGTACGGATTCACCGGTCAAAGCGGCTTCTTCAATTTTTAACGAACTTGCTTCTAAGAGGCGTAAATCTGCCGGTACGACATCGCCAGCTTCTAATAGGACAATATCCCCCGGAACCAATTCATCGCTCTTGATGGTGACGGTATGACCATTACGCAGGACATTGGCATTTGGTGTGGACATTTCTCTTAGTGCTTCGATGGCTTGCTCTGCCTTTGCCTCTTGAACAACACCCATGATCGCGTTGATAATGACAACTGCTAAAATAATAATTGAGTCCACGACTTCATGGGAAACGACTGCTGAGATAATTGCCGCCGCTAGCAAAACGATGATCATCAAATCTTTAAATTGCTCAAAGAATTTTTGTGCCATCGATTTCTTTTTGCCTTCTTCTAATTCGTTGGGACCATACTCAGATAAGCGTTTTTGCGCTTCATCGTTCGTTAATCCATTGGCATCTGTTTGCATTTCTTCCAGAACATGCTGCGCTTCTTGCGCATAAAACGCCTGCGATAGCTGCTCCTTTTTGTTTTCTTCTGACATGTTTCTCCTCCTTTTATACTTACTCTTCCTTTATTGTACATGATATGAAAAAAAATAGACTTATGTATGCACTGTCTAAGCATACATAAGTCTCACTGTTTAAGACAGCACCAGAAATTTCTTTCAGGATGGTGATACTGCCGCAGATAAAATCCGCCAATTACTCCCTCATGTTCATATCAATAACCTACATTATACAAAAACTTTTCGGGTCTGGCAATTTTATTTTCGCTGAAATTCAACAAAGAATTTCTCTTAAAAATCAAGCGATGACCGAGCCGTTTGGCATGCCTTTTGGCGCTTCCACGATTTGCAGACGACCATCATTGTCTTCTGCAGAAAGGATCATTCCTTGGCTGACTTGCCCCCGCATTTTCCGTGGTTTCAAGTTGGCAACGATCACGACTTTTTTGCCGATCAAATCTTGTGGTTCTGGATAAAATTCAGCAATCCCCGATAAAATTTGACGATCTTGATCATCTCCCGCAGCTAAGCGGAATTGTAGCAGCTTGTCGGCCCCTTTGACTTTTTGACAATCAACGACTTCTGCCACTTTTAATTCGATCTTGTCGAAGTCTTCGTATTTGATCTCGGCTTTGTCTGATTGCAATGTGGTTTCTTCTGGATTCCATTTGACTGTTTCTTCTGGACTTTGTGTCCCTTCAGCCATTTTCTTTTGGATGTAGGCTACTTCTGTTTCAAGTTCCAACCGAGGGAAAATCGGTGTGCCTTTGGCAACGACTTTCGTGCCACTTGGAAATTCACCAAAGCGTAAATCTTTCAGATCCATGGCAACAGAAGCCAATCCTAATTGTTGGAAAATGTTGGCTGGTGTTTCTGTCATCACCGGTTGCAATAAGATCGCAACGATGCGTAAGCTTTCCGCCAAATGAACCATCACACTGTTTAATTCCGCGCGCTTTTCTTCTTCTTTGGCTAACACCCATGGTTGGGTTTCGTCAATGTATTTGTTGGCACGGGAAATCAATGTCCAAACTTCTGACAATGCCGTACTGAATTCCATTTTATCCATGGCTTCATGGTAACGACCAACCACATTGGCCGCAGTCGTTGACAGCTCGCTATCAAAAGGCGTTACTTTTGAGGCATAATCGGGCACTAAGCCATCACAATATTTATTGATCATGGCGATCGTCCGATTCAGCAGGTTGCCTAAGTCGTTGGCTAGATCGTAGTTCAAACGAGAAACGAAATCTTCTGGTGTAAACACACCATCGCTACCAAAAGGAACCGCCCGTAATAGATAGTAACGCAACGCATCTAAGCTGTAGCGCTCCACTAACATTTCTGGATAAACGACATTGCCTTTTGATTTCGACATCTTGCCGTCTTTCATCATCAACCAGCCATGACCAAAGATTTTTTTCGGTAAGGGCAAGTCTAAGGCCATCAGCATGATTGGCCAATAGATCGTATGGAAACGCACGATTTCTTTCCCAACCATATGCACGTCAGCTGGCCAGTATTTTTGGAACAAGGAATCGTCCTCTGAGCCATAGCCTAATGCCGTAATATAGTTAGATAACGCATCGATCCAAACATACACCACGTGTTCAGGACTAGCCGTGACAGGAATGCCCCATTTAAAGGTCGTTCTGGAAACAGCCAGGTCTTCTAAACCTGGTTTGATGAAGTTATTCAGCATTTCATTTTTGCGTGATTCTGGTTGAATGAACTCTGGATGTTCATCATAGTATTGAACCAAACGATCGGCGTATTTGCTCATACGGAAGAAATAAGAAGATTCCTTCACCAATTCTACCTCATGACCGCTTGGCGCTTTGCCGCCGATGACTTTGCCCTCTTCATCTCGGTAAACTTCTGCTAATTGCGTTTCAGTAAAGTATTCTTCATCAGAAACAGAATACCAGCCTTCGTATTCCCCAAGATAGATATCGCCTTGATCAAGCAATTGCTGGAAGATTTTTTGAACGGCTGTTTTATGGTAGTCATCCGTTGTACGGATAAATTTGTCATAACTGATGTCTAGTGTGTTCCATAATTTCTTGACGTCAGCTGCCATTTTGTCGACGTATTCTTGCGGATCTACGCCAAGTTCTTCTGCTTTTTTCTCGATTTTTTGACCGTGCTCATCGACACCCGTTAAATAAAAGACATCAAAGCCCATCAATCGTTTGTATCGTGCTACCGCATCACAAGCGATCGTCGTGTAAGAATTCCCGATATGCAGCTTGCCGCTTGGATAATAAATTGGCGTCGTAATATAGAATGTTTCTTTTTCAGCCATGGACGCAAGTCCTCCTTTTCACTAGTAAAGTGTATACTTAGGTAGTATACAGTTCGCAACCCAAAAATGCTATAAATTTAATCAAAAAAGCGGACATAATAAGACCTTTCTTCATGCTCTAAAAGAAGCAAAGGAATCGTTTTCGTCCTTAAAACGCAGCAAATAAACCAGCAGATTTGAGTATTTCTTTTCTACTAGTTATCATAGCGCAGATAGCCGTTCACTTCAATGTTCTAGGGGAAGAATCTGATCCTGACAACGAATCTCATAAGAAATAAAGGTGTTTTATCTCTCTTTGATTAACAGGTACTTCTTTTGCTATAATGAGGAAGACTTCTCTTATAGAAAGGAACGCTATGACTCGAAAAAACAAACAGCATTTTTTGCTTTTAACCGCGCTTTCTGTGGGGCACTTGCTCTTTTCAACCACAGGTTACCCCTTTTTGTTTGCTTACTTCAACAGCCATGATTACGCGGCGCTTTTTGCGACAGCGCTGGCAATCCTACGGGTAGCTTTTCTGCTATGGATCGCTCTTTGGGGCTATTTAACACTCAAAGAACACCCTCGGTCTTCTTGGCTTTATCTCGCACTGTTTTTCATTAATTTGATCGTTCCTTATTTTTTCCGTTAAGGAAAACCATCGCGCTCAGTTACTTACTTTATCTAAGGCAGGAGAAACCAATGAAAGAATTTACCTCAAAATCAGCTGAAAAACACTACTATGAGAAAGAAGCTTCTGAAGCAGACTTTCTTACGTGGTATCAGGCACAAGATCAGCCGAAATACGAGAAACCCTCCGTAACCGTCGATATGGTGTTGATGTGTTACAACAAAGAAGAAGAACAACTCAAAATTGCGCTGATCCAAAGAAAAGGCCATCCCTTCCGCAATTCTTGGGCATTGCCGGGGGGCTTCGTCAATCCGAATGAATCGACAGGTCAAAGTGTGATCCGTGAGACCCAAGAAGAGATCGGGGTCACTATCTCCAAACAAAACATCGAACAGCTGCACACCTTCAGCACCCCTGGTCGTGATCCACGTGGGTGGGTAATCACCGTCAGCTATTTGGCATTTATTGGTGAAGAGCCCTTAAGTGCTGGGGACGATGCGAATCAGGTACGCTGGTTTTCTCTGGAAAGAAAAGCCAATCAAATCTATTTGACCAGCGGTGAGATCGAGATCATTCTTGACCTGGTGACTGGTGCCTCTGTTGGAAAAGATACGCTGGCTTTTGACCACAGCGCGATCATTCTCAAAGCCTTCAAACGGGTTGCCAATAAGATGGAGCACGAGCCGCAAGTGCTTCTTGTGTTAGGCAAAGACTTTACGATCACGGAAGCCCGTAAAGTATTCGCCAAGTTTTTAGGGATCGATTTTAAAATGATCGATCATTCCAACTTTAAAAAATCCATGCTTCAATATTTTACGGAGGTCGGCGAAAAGCCCGTTGGCATCGGGCGTCCCTCAAAGATCTATCGCTTAAATGACGCATTTTTAGGTGATAAAATGTAAAAAAAATACAACCCCCTGCTAAACCATAGTTTGGCAGGGGGTTGCTGGTTAATCATAATTAGTGAACGTGGTTCCTAGAAACAAAAATCATAAAGATTTTTTCTATACCCTAGGCGATCCCTGGCGTTCCTTCCAGTTCAAGCAGATCAGCTGCTCATTTCGCCTGAGAGCCGCTCTAGCTTCTGTTGGTCCTGCGTGTCCAACGTGACAAAACGCAGTTCTTTGCCGTACCACTGCGCTTTGTACTGGATTTTGCGAACAAACTGATGCCAATCGCTGATGCTGTAATGACCGGCTTTTAGAACCGTTTCTTCAGCAATTTGTTCCAAATAGATTGTATCGTACTGTTTTACGAGATGATAACTGACTTGATCGATGAATTCCCGCTTTTGACAGCAGTGAAAACGATAGAGGCGAGCGACTTTTCCTTTTAGCTTCTGATAATTCCGTGCCTGAGTCAAAAGGATTTTTTTCCGTTTGACCGCCGTAGCTTTCACCTGAAGTTTGCGTTCTGCTCGTGTCAGCTTCTGTTTTGTTTGGATCGCATGCTCACAAGTGACCGGTACCGATTGGTTGGCTTTGATCAGCTGCTGCGGATCATAAACAACCGCGATAGACGCTTGCTGTTTCGGGAGTGGTGTGATCTCTTCCAAACAAAGAATCGAGATATAAAACTCTTCATTGTTTTTCGCTGAGATCGTTGCCGATTTGATTTTCCCTTTGATCTCCCGATGCTTTTTTACTGGAACCAGTGTTTTGAGCTTTGGCAGCTTGATTTGATCCTCTTCAAAGTAAATGGTGTGCTGCTGATTATTCGTAGTATACGATTGCCAAATACTTTTTTTGGTTTTCATTTTTGGAAAGCCAGCCCGCTTTTGAAAGTAATTTCGAAACGCTCGGTCCAGATTCCTTTGTGCATTCGCCAATGCCAAACTATCGGTCTCCTTCAAAAAAGGATACTCCTTTTTTAGTTTGGCTGGCGTCAACCCTTGCTTTGCTTCATTGTTGGCCAGCTCCTCCATCTTCGCCTCCAGCAGTTGATTGTACGTAAACCGAACACAGCCGAAGGTTTCGATGAAAAACTGTTTTTGCTGTCCATTAGGATAGATCCGAAATTTGTATGCTTTTAAAACACCCAGTTTCATCTCCTCCTAACACTCCCTATACCTTTGACGCTAGTTCCCCTTTTTTTGTGCTAACTTTTCTTGGTAGATCTTGGCTTCTTGTTTCGTGGCATAAACGAAATGTCCTGGTGCGATCTCTTCCATTGCTCGTTCTTGGTTATCGTTTGGTTCGCTGACGTATTTGATCCGTTTGCGTTGACGCTCATGGTCAGGATCTGGCAGCGGAATCGCTGATAAAAGACTTTCAGTATACGGATGGACCCCGTAATGATAGATTTCATCACTGGTTCCTACTTCTAGCAGTTTGCCGTTGTGCATCACGCCGATCCGATCGCTGATGTGTTTGACCATCGATAAATCATGGGCGATAAACAAGTACGTCAATTTATGTTCTTCTTGCAGATCTTGCAGCAAGTTGACAACTTGGGCTTGGATCGAAACATCCAATGCCGAGATCGGTTCATCACAAATGATGAATTTTGGATCGACGGCTAATGCTCGGGCGATTCCGATCCGCTGACGTTGTCCCCCTGAAAATTCATGAGGATAACGGGTCCCATGACTTGGGTTTAGTCCGACGGTTCGCAAGAGTTCATCCACCCGATCATTGCGTTCTTTTTCATTTTTAGCTAATCCGTTGATATCGATCCCTTCGGCAATAATGTCGCGAACTTTCATCCGTGGATTCAAGGAGGCATAAGGATCTTGGAAGACCATTTGAACTTCCCGGCGAAAATCAGCCAGCGGTTTCTTGCCTTTGATTTTCATAACATCTTGTCCATCAAAAAGAACTTCGCCTCCGGTAGGATTATTCAAACGAATCACCGTCCGTCCAGTGGTCGATTTTCCGCTTCCGGATTCACCTACTAGACCAAAGGTTTCTCCTTCATAGATTTGGAAGGAGATATCATCGACGGCTTTGACTTCGTCTTTGCGGCCAACGTTAAAATATTGTTTGAGATTCTTTACTTCAAGTAAAACTTTTTCCAACCGTTTCTCCTCCTTTAGACAGATGCCTGAGTATTTTTTTCTTGGAATTTTTTCCAGCGAATCAAGATCTCATCCGGCGGAGTTACCTTCGGTGCTTGCGGCGCTAACAGCCACGTTGCTGCTTTGTGGGTCGGTGAAACATCAAAGAACGGCGGTTGCTGTTCTGCATCGATCTGCAAAGCAAATTCGTTTCGTGGATAAAAAGCGTCCCCGGTTGGCGGGTCCAACAGATCCGGCGGTGAACCAGGAATCGCGTACAAACGATCGCCTGTCCCTTCTAACGTTGGCATCGAACCCAACAAGCCCCAGGTGTATGGATGTTGCGGGTTGTAGAAGATTTCTTCTGCGGTGCCCACTTCGACGATTTTCCCACCATACATCACGGCTACTCGGTCAGCCACATTGGCAACGACACCCAAGTCATGGGTGATAAAGACGATGGACGAATTGATTTTCTTCTGAATATCTTTTAATAACTCTAAGATCTGTGCTTGGATCGTTACATCCAATGCAGTCGTCGGTTCATCTGCAATTAAGATCTGTGGGTAACAGATCAGCGCGATCGCAATAACGATCCGCTGCCGCTGACCACCCGAAAATTGATGCGGATAATTTTTCAAGCGTTTCTCAGCATTCGGGATGCCGACAAGGTTCAGTAATTCCAACGCTTGTCGCAAGCCCTCTTTTTTACTGATTTTGTTGTGCTTCATCAATGACTCTGCCACTTGCTTGCCAATCGGCATCGTTGGGTCTAGTGAAGTCATTGGATCTTGGAAAATCATGGCGATTTCCTTGCCACGGATTTTTTGCAGTTCTTTTTCGGATTTTTTCAAAATGTCCGTCCCATTGAAGAGGATCTGGCCATTATCGACATTGGCATTGCTGGCTAATAACCCCATGATACTGCGGGTTGTCACGGACTTGCCGCTCCCGGATTCGCCCACGATCGCCAAGGTTTCTCCTTTGTATAGATCGAAACTGACATCGCGGATCGCTTGGACTTTCCCAGCAAAGGTGTCAAAAGAAATTTCTAAGTTTTTCACTTCTAAGACTTTTTTCATAGCAATCACTCTTTCATTTTCGGATCAAAGGCATCACGCAAACCGTCTGCCAGCAAATTGAACCCAATCATAATCACAGACAAGGTCACAGCCGGCACCCACATTTGGTAAGGCAGGAACAAGAAGGTTTTGTAGCCATCGCTTAGTAGCATCCCTAAAGATGCTGAAGGTGGTTTTAATCCTAGCCCAATAAAGCTTAGGAAGGCCTCGAAGAAAATCGCCGAGGGAATACTGAACATCATTTGTACGATGATCACGCTGGAAATATTTGGTAATACGTGTTTCATCGCAATCTTGAGACGGCTTTCCCCCAGCGTTGTTGCGGCTAAAACGAATTCCTGATCTTTTAGTTTCATTGTTTGGGCCCGTACGATCCGCGCCATTGGAATCCAGTTAGTGATCGCCATTGCTGCCACGATCGAGAAGATCCCAGGTTCGAAAACTACCAACATTAAGATCATTACCACTAAGTTGGGAATACCTGATAAGATTTCTAGGAAACGTTGCATCACATTATCGATTCGTCCACCTAAAAGACCAGAGATCAAACCATAGGTTACACCAAAAATGATATCTAGCATCGCTGCGATAAACGCAATCAATAAGGAGATACGTGTCCCTACAAATAGACGACTCAATAAGTCACGACCTAATCCATCCGTTCCTAAAAGGAAATATGTCCCGTCAGGTACATTGGCAGCTGCATACTTATCTACTAGCTCGCCTCCCACCATCGCATAGCCGTTTAAGCCATTGATGTTGATACCGGGAATTTTCGGCGGCAGATTTGTAAAGGTCACATTTTGCGCGGTCGGATCATGTGGCGAGACAAAAATGGTAATGATTGAGATCGTAATAATGATCAGCAACAAAACGATTGAGAAAACAGCGGCTTTGTTTTTTTTCAAACGACGCCATGAATCTTGGAAAAAGGTTAATGAGGGGGTTGCGATCGCTTCACGCTCTTCATTGGTATTTTTTTGTAACGGTTGAAATTTGGCTGCATCGATGGCAGCAACATCATTTGCTGTGTAAGGTTTCTCTGCCATTAGCCACGACTCCCTTCTGAAACTCGGATCCGCGGATCAACGATTCCATATAAAATATCAACAACAAGAATCACAAAGACCAACATTGCGGAATAAAGGATCGTTACCGCCATGATCGTCGGATAGTCATTGGTCATGATTGATTTTACGAACTGTTCACCGATACCCGGGATCGCAAAAATATTTTCTACGACAAGGGAACCAGTCATCAAACCGACAGCTAGCGGTCCTAACAACGTCAATAACGGAATCAAACTATTCCGCAAACCGTGCTTGAAGGCAATTTCCCAGCGGCTCAACCCTTTTGCTCGTGCCAACTCGACATAATCACTATGCAGCACTTCCACCATCTCGGTTCGAATAAACCTAGCGGAATCCGCTAACGGCGACATCGCTAAGGCGACGGTCGGTAAGATCGTGCTGGCAAAGGTCTCCCACTTGGCAATCGGCAAGATCCCTAGTTTGATGGCAAAAATATATTGCAGCAAAACGGCAAAGACAAAGTTAGGGATCGAACGCCCTAAGATCGCCACTAAGGTAGACGTTGTGTCGACCCAAGTATTTTGTTTCATTGCAGAGATCGTTCCTAAAATAATCCCAAAGAAGGTACCAAAGATGATCGCTTGTAGTCCTAGTTGCAGTGAAGGTCCGATTCTTCCTGATAATAAATTCGCTACTGGCTGGTTTTTAAATTGGAAAGAGATCCCAAAGTCACCTTTTAGTAGATTGGTCAAATAAAGCCAATATTGGGTAATGATCGGTTTGTCCAATCCTGCTTGCTCATTTAGCAAGGCAATTTGTTCTGGACTTAATTTTTCAGCATTCGTATATGGTGTTCCTGGCAAAAATTGCATCAAGAAAAAGGTGATCGTGGCAATCAGCCATAATGTTAAGACCATGTAGAACACTCGTTTCAATAAATATTTCAAAAAGCTGTTCACGCAGTTTCCCCCTTAAGTATTTTGACTTCTATTCAATAATTATGTAAATTAACATAGTACGAATCATTAAAAAGGAGTCAGATCATGAAAATAAAAAAAAGTAGTGGGCTCATACCCCTCCTATGCCTCGCAATTTCTGGCGGATGGTTAGCCATAAAAAATGAATTTTCCATAGCAGCTCTTTCAGATGCCCTTTTCTTGTGGGCGCTGTTCTTTTTGATCATTGGCGGTTTTTTATGGGTATTTGCTTCTGGTTTCTTTGACCATTTTCAATATTCCATGAAGAAAGCTTTTTCCAAAAATAAAACAGATTATCTGAAATTATCCCAAGTCGGCAAACAGAGTTACGCCTTTTGGTTATGGCCTGGTGTCTTCTTGTTATTCCTTTCATTGCTCTTTTTAATGATTGCTACTAGTTAATTTCATTCTTATAGTTTTACTCATTGAAATGAGAAGCAAAAGGCTGAGACAAGAAATTGTCTCAGCCTTTTCTTCGGCATTTCAAGTCAACTACTCGTGATTATTCGATTGATGTCCACTTGTAGTCGTATTGTGCGCCCGCTGCGTGAGCAACAACACCTTTGACTTTTGTTGCACGTAAATGTGCTTCCGCTTTTTGATAAACTGGAATGACACCTTGTTCATTCATAATGATTTTTTCTGCATTGACTAAATCTTCCCAACGTTTGTCAGGGTCATTGGCATTGGTCGTACCTGCTGCTTTTACAGCTGCATCGTATTCTTCACTGCTCCATTGACCACGGTTGTATGAGTTACCTGTCGTAAACAAGTCAGTAAAGCTACTTGCATCGGCATAGTCAGCACCCCAACCGCCCATTACTGTATCAAAATCACCCGCATTTGAACGATCCAAACGAACAGAGAATGGAACTGGACTTAACGTGACTTTCACACCGTCCAATGTTTTTTCGATCGTGTCTTGCAAGTACTCAATGATTTTCTTGGTTGAGTCTGTATCAGAAGCTAAGATATCAAATTCTAATGAATCGATTCCTAATTCTTCTTTGGCTTTTTCCCAATATTCTTTTGCTTTCTCTTGATCGTAGCTAATGACGCTGCCAGCTGCTTCTGTGAAGTCTGTATGATCGCCAGGACTGAAAGTCATGCCTTCCGGAACCAAACCACTTGAAGCAATTGAACCATCACCTAAGATGGATGTTACTAAGGCATCACGGTCGATCGCATAAGAGATTGCTTTACGCAAGTTTTCGTTACGGAAAGGTGAATCTTCATCACGTTGATTCAATTCTAAGTAAGAAGTCGTTGCTTCTGGTTGAGAAACGAATGCTTCGTCGTTAGCCATCTGTTGCGCCAGTTCACCTGTTAGGATGACATCATCTGCTTGACCATCTTGGAAAAGATTCAAGGCAGTTGAGGATTCTTTCACGACGCTTACGTTGATTGTTTGTAATTTAACAGTGTCTTTGTCCCAATACTGATCGTTCTTTTCATAAGCCCATTCTGTATCCGTTCCTGGTCCATCAAAACCAGTCAGGACAAATGGTCCATTATAAACGGCATTGTCGCTTGTTGATGCATATTGATCGCCATTTTCTTCCACTACTTTTTGATTTTGTGGGAAGAATGATGGGAATGCTAATAAGTAATCAAAGTAAGGTGTTGCTTTTTCTAGGGTGATTTCTAATTCATAATCCCCCACTGCTTTGATGCCTAGCTCTGATGGATCCGTATCGCCAGCTGTGATGGCATCCGCATTTTTGACTGGTGAAAATAGATACGCATATTCTGATGCAGTTTCAGGTTTGACCGTCCGTTGCCAGCCATAAACATAATCCGCTGCTGTAACAGGGTCACCATTTGACCATTTCGCATCTTCACGCAATTTGATCTTGTAAGTTAGTCCATCCTCGCTGACTTCAGCTGCTTCAGCTGCACCAGCAGGTTGTGGTGTGCTGTCAGCATCCAAACGATACAGTCCTTCATATACATTGTTCAATGCACTGAAGCTGATCGTATCGGTTGCTAATGAAAGATCCGCACTTGGCATTTCTTGTGAAACCACTACGTTAAATACTTGTTCTGCGTTGCTATCGCCGCTAGTTGCTGTGTCATTGCTTGAACTATTTGTTCCGCCTGTTGTACAGCCGGCTAACACCACGCCACACACAGCTACTAAACCATAGGCCCATTTATTTTTCATCCTGTCCTACCCCTTAATTGAATTAATTTTCAGAATAATCATGCGATTTCTGAAGTTAGATAAGATTTTAATTAATAATTATTAAAAAAGCAATCCCTTTTTCGATAAAAAACACCTTTGGAAGAAAGTTTTCTTGGTATTTACTTACCTTACTCTCATCAAACATTCGTTAAATGCTATTTTTCCTTTCTTTATTTATAAGAAATAAAGCGAAAAAAATAATAAAAAAACATGGTTAAATGTAACTTACATTCATTTTCTGTCTGCTTTTTTCATTTCAGTCATCAAAATGAGAAATGTCTGATAGAAAAGCAAACATGCAGAAAACAAGGATGATTTCTTATCAAATTCAGACAAAAAAGACCTGATCGCATGCTTACTGATCAGGTCTTTTCATTTTAAGAACTTTTGTTTTGTCCTCGAAAGGATGTCCTTCAATGATTAATGGATCGCGCCGCCAATCGCTTTTAAATCTTCTTTGTCGGCATAATCAACGATAGCTTCCACTGCTGCAGTTAATCCTTTGGCGATGTCTTCGATGCTCATTGCAGGCTGTCCTGCTTTATCGACGACTTGCTGAGGAATAAATGGCACGTGAATAAAACCGCCTTTCATTTCAGGGTATTTTGTATCGATCATGTATTGTACTTGATACATGATGTGGTTGCAGACGAAGGTTCCAGCAGTATTAGAAACGGCTGCAGGTATTCCTGCTTTTTTCATATTTTCTACCATTGCTTTGATTGGCAGTTGTGTGAAGTAGGCAGGCTTTCCTTCTGTTTGGATCGCTTCATCGACGGGTTGATTGCCTTCATTATCAGGAATCCGGGCATCATCCACATTGATTGCCACTCGTTCTGGTGAGATGGCAAACCGGCCGCCCGCTTGACCGATGTTTAAGACGACATCTGGGTGGACCTCTTCAATTTTCTCTTCGACGATCGCCGCTGATTTCCCAAATACAGTGGGGATCTCTGCTTTCACGATCTGTGCACCATGAATTGTATCTGGCAGTAATTTCACTGCTTCTAAGGCAGGATTGATTGCTTCTCCGCCAAATGGATCAAATCCGGTAATTAATAGTTTCATTTCCATCATCCTTCCATCTCTGTTTTACCACTAAAATGCCCAAAAGTACATTAAAGCGATGTGGATCACTAACAATAATAAAGCAATTGGGGCTTGTGCTTTAATGACACCATTAGGGTCTTTCATCTCTAACAAAGCCACTGGCAGTGCATTGAAATTGGCTGCCATCGGGGTCAGCAACGTGCCACAAAAACCAGCGGTCATTGCTAAAGCACCAGCAACAACTGGATCGCCGCCTTGCGCCATTACGAAAGGTACGCCAATACCGGCAGTTATAACGGTAAATGCTGCAAAGCCATTTCCCATGATCATAGTAAAGATCATCATTCCTAAACAGTAAGCCACGACACCGATAAAACGATTGCCTTCTGGCACGACGCCAGAGATTCCTTGAGAAATCACATCACCAACACCAGCAGCGTTAAAAATGACACCTAGTGCTGCTAATAACTGCGGCAAGATACCGGCAGTTCCGACTTGGCGAAGCATCCGGTCGGAATCGTCTAACACTGTTTTTGGTTTAGCGGAAGTTAGCACGACTGCCAACAAGAGTGCTAAGATCGACGCGATCCCGATCCCCACTTGGCCCCCTAATGGTGTATAAGAAATCACCACAGCGATCAATGCCAAGCTGATACATGGTACGAAGATCGTACTACCGATCCGTTTTGCTGACGCTTCGGCTTTTTCATCATCAACGTCGACGATTTTACCGATCTGTACTTGTTTGAAGAAGGTCAAACAGCCCATCAAAACGATCAAAATTCCGTCCACAAGATACGGCAAAAAATTTCCGAAAGCAAAGACGACCCCTAGCAGTAACCAAAAGGCAGAGGTGCCTAATCGTGTAGGATGGTCTGCTTCACGAAAAACCCGGACAGCCGTCATGATCGACAGCAGCCCAATCAAGATATAAAAGAATTCTAGTAATCCGTTAACGATTCCTTCCATCTATTTCTCCTCCTTCTTGCCATATTTTTTTGCTAATTTGCGATCAAAGAGCAAGTTCGATAACGTGGCAATAACTAAGACGATCAATGCGATCGGCAATGATGCTTGAGCGATCGAACTAGCTGCCACATCATATCCAAGTGATTGCAACGTTCCTACGATCAACAGCACACCAGAAGCAGCCACGAAGGTATTTTGGGCAAAGAAATTCCCGAAATTTTCATTAGCGGCAGCCCGAGCTTTGATTTTTTCCTGATCTTTTTCATCCAGTTCCCCAAATTTATTTTCCCCAGCAGCTTGCGCCATCGGGTTAACGATTGGGCGGATAAATTGCGTATGTCCTTGGATCCGAATAGAGAAAAAGCCAGCAAGTTCCCGAATAAATAAGTACAAACTCAAAAACTTCCCTGGTGTCAAGCCTTTGATTTTTTCAATCAATATGACGGCCTGCTGTTTCAAGCCAAAACGTTCCGACAAGCCGACCATTGGTAATGTCAACAAGAACAGTGTAACGAGTCGATTATTGACAAACGCTTCTCCTAACATTGTTAAAAAATCAACAACAGAAATTCCCGATACAAGCGCGGTGACAAAACCAGCAACGATTACGACAGCAATAGTATCTAGCTTCAGCAAAAAGCCGACTAAAATAACTAGAATACCAATTAATTTAATCCATTCCATCAAATCATCCTTTCACAGTAAGCTATTTTTAATGAATACCAGCTTTTAGTATAATCTATTTTTTTCTTGTAAAACAATGTTTTTTGAATTTTCTTTACAGGAATACGCTTTCTTTAAGGCGTTTTTTAATTGCTTAGATAATAAAAAACCAAAAGAAGAACTGCGCTTGTGCAGTCCTTCTTTTGGTTTTTTGTGTTTAAGAAGCAGAAGCTTCTTTTTTCATTTGTTTGCTTCGCAGCTGTCCGCATGCTGCGTCGATATCTGTCCCATGTTCTTTACGAATCACACAGTTGATGCCGTTTTTCTTTAAAATGTCATAAAAAGCTAACACATCGGCTTTTTTACTTCGAGCATATTGGTCATGCTCACTCACTGGGTTATAAGGAATCAAGTTGACGTAAGACAATTTCTTTTTATCCTTCAATAATGCTGCCAACTGACGGGCATGTTCCGGTCGGTCGTTGACATGATCCAGCATGATATACTCAAACGTGATGCGACGATTGGTTTTTTCTAAATAATAATCGACCGCTGCCATCAGTTTTTCAATCGGGAAGTTCCGATTGATCCGCATCATGGAGGTTCTGACTTCATTATTTGGGGCATGCAGCGAAATCGCTAGGTTCACTTGCAAGCCGTTCTCCGCAAACTCTTTGATTTTATGCGCCAAGCCGCTGGTTGACACGGTAATATGCCGCGCACCGATCGCTAAACCTTTTGGGTCGTTAATAATCTGCAAGAAATGCATCACATTGTCATAGTTATCAAAGGGTTCGCCGATCCCCATGACGACTACGTGAGAGACCCGTTCTCCCTCGTTGCGTTCATCAAAATAGTGTTGTACTAACATGATTTGAGCCACGATCTCGCCTGCTGTTAAATCCCGCTGTTTCTTTAATAACCCACTGGCACAAAAGGTACAGCCGATGTTGCAACCGACTTGGGTCGTCACACAAACCGACATGCCATACTCTTGACGCATCAAGACCGTTTCAATCATGTGATTGTCGGGCAATTGAAATAAATACTTGACGGTCCCATCACTGGCTTCTTGTACCACCATCTGCTTCAGGGGATTGATCACAAAGGCTGCCGTCAGTTTCTCAATCACAGGTTTCGGTAAATTGGTCATTTCTTCAAAGCTGGTTACTCGTTTTTCATAGAGCCACTCCCACACTTGGTTGGCTCGAAATTTCTTTTCGTTTTGTTCAGTTATCCACAAAGATAGATCTGATTTGGTAAGTCCATAAATCGATGGGTTCACTTTTTTCCCTCTTTTCAAACTAGTCGCTACATACTATAACTGAATTCTTTGTGAAAAGCAACCGTACCTTGGTTGTTTGTCAAAGCAAAACCGTTGCTCTACTGCGCTGGTTGATCATTTTTTCGATGCTCAATGTTCCCATCCATCACGCCATCTTACTTGAAATAGCTCTCACAAACATTTTAGTCATAAAAAACAAGCAGTGAATGAACCAACTCCTGTGAAATAAATGGAGCAGCTCTTTCCTGCTTGTTTGCTTTTCCTTGAAGAGATACTCTCTCATGGGCACTGCTTTCTTCACATGATCACCCTTCAAAAGAAAGGACTCGGTCTTCTTTGGCGGTCAACATCCCCCGTTGCGGTGGCTGTAGCTGTAAATAAAGCTGGAGTGACATTTCTAATATCAGTTCTTTGTCTCCTTGTTGAAAAACGCCGTAATAATGGGTCTGTTCCCGTTTCTCTTCATATGTATGACTGACAAGGTAATACCCTTGTTCCATGGTTTCGTTGCGCTTTTTGGTTTCTGAAAGAAAACGGCGAATATGTTTATAAGTAAAGAGAATCAATAAAATGACAACTACTATTAATACTACATACCCCATTGCTTGTTTTACACCTCGATCGTTGATGTAGCAAAGGTCGGCTCCACACCAATACTGATCATCAAAGCAGCATCGACTTCACACATCACTTTATCGTCTAAATGACAAACTTTTTCTTTCAACCGACTTTTGTCGATCGTGCGGATCTGTTCCATCAAAATGACGGAGTCTTTGCCAATCCCTGTGCAAGAAGCGGAAATCCCAATGTGGGTTGGTAATTTCGGCTTCGCCATTTTTGCCGTGATCGCCGCAATGATCACGGTGGGACTGAAGTGATTGCCCAAGTCATTTTGAATGATCAAGACCGGTCGTATTCCGCCTTGCTCCGATCCAACGACTGGTGAAAGATCGGCAAAATAAATATCTCCCCTTTTTACCATAGGACCACCCTAACTTTTATATTCTCGCGGAACCCTTGCTGAGAGGGTGCACGCTACTTCATAGTGAATTGTTTCTAACTGGTCTGCAACATCCTGCATCGTAATTCGTTTCCCATGATTCTCACCAATCAACGTGACCGTTGTACCGACAGCAAAGGCTCGCGGCAAACGAATCATCAGTTGATCCATACACACCCGACCGACGATTTCACAAGGTTCACCTTCTACTAAGAGTGAGAAGCCTTGCATTTTTCGTAACCAGCCATCCGCATAACCGATAGGCACAGTGCCGATCCATTCCTGATGGGGCGTGATATATGTCTCACCATAGCCAATCCCCGCTCCTTTTTCAAGTAATTTCACTTGGATCAGTTCAGAAACAAGTGAAAGGGCTGGTTTTAAGGAAAATGGTTCCTTCAATGCATGACCTGACGGATTCAATCCATACATCGCGATCCCAAAACGGACCATATTCCCAACGGCCTCTTTGTGCCACAAGGAGGTCGCGCTATTGCCTGTATGTATATATGTCGGCAAATAAGGCAAAACAGTTAAGACTTCTTTAAACCGCTGGTGCTGTGTTTCCCAATAAGTTGTATCAGCTTGATCGGCTGTGGAGAAATGGGTAAAGATTCCTTCCCAATCAAATGTGGGATGAGTTTCCAACCAAAGAACGGCTTGAAGCACTTCTTCTGGGGTCAAAAAACCGATTCTCCCCATGCCGGTATCCACTTTGACATGTACTTTAAGCGGTGTCTTTATAGGATTCTCTTCCAAATAAGTACCGGCTTCTACCAACCAGTCCATCGAAGCGACTGGAAAAGAAAAATCGTATTCTGCAAGTAAGGGAATATCTTGCACGTTCACAACCCCTAAAATCAGCAGCGGGTCAGTGATTCCTGCTTCTCGCAATTCGATTGCCTCATCGATCGTCGCAACGCAAAAACCGGCTGCACCGCCTTCTTTGGCTGCTTGAGCAGTTTGTACCGCTCCGTGCCCGTACCCATTAGCTTTTACCACCGCAAAAAGAAACGTCTCGCTTGGTAAGTGAGCAATCTCATTTTTGATGTTTTCGGTAATCGCGGTCGTATCAATAATCGCTTTCGTTGGTCTATGGTAAGCAACCACCATTTCCAGTTCCTTCTTTCTACTAATGCTTGATCAGACAAACAAATTAAGTTGGTTTTATGTAGTCGGCTGTTCGTCCATAAAGTATCGTAGTTTTTTCACCAAGTGACGACTTCCACTCAGGTTACTCACTATCCGATACTTCTAAGATAATTTGTGCAAAGGCAGTATCATTTGTATGGGTGATACTGACAAACGTTTTTTCTAAAGGGTGCGGTGCTTTGGTAACGATCGGTGCACCGAATTCATTGGTCAAGACTTCAATATCATGAAAAGAAACTTTGCCGATCCCCGTCCCCCAAGCTTTGGAGAACGCTTCTTTGCAGGCATAGCGCCCCCCGAGGAACTCTACCTGACGTTTCAGGGGCAAACGGGCAAATAATTTTGCTTCCTTCTCTGTTAAAATACGCGTTATAAACTGAGGTTTTCTTTCAATTAATTCTTTCATTCGAGGCAGCTCGACTGCATCGATCCCGATTCCTTTAATCATTCTTCTCGCTACCTTTACTTAAGATAGGGGTTTCCAAATTGGAATTGGCCCTTGTTTAGCTAGTTACCATTCTACCAAAAAAATGGCGAATTACCATTCAAATCTGACGAGTTTATACGGAGATTAAGATTTTCATTTGCTCGTATTTGTTTTTTATATAAAAAAGACCTTGCAAGTTTCCTTACAAGGTCCACAAACTCAATTAGTCTTGGTTATTTCTGATAACGAAACCGCGTTTTTTGTCGTTGCTACGGCGATTGTTTTTACGGGCACCATCTTTTGAATAGTTACCACGGGCTTTATTGCCGTTGCCGCCGCTACGGTTCCCACCGTTTTCTTTGCGGTTACGATTGCCGCCATTGCTGTTATTGCTGCGACGTCCGTTTTTATTGAATGATTTTTTTCCTTGAGGTAATGGGCGTTCTGGTGTGATTTTGACTGGTTCTAAATCAGCTGGATCTTTCGCCATTGTTTTTAGAAGCAGTGCTGCTAAATCTTGTGCAGAATAACGTTCCAAAAGATCGTCGGCTGCTTGCAAGTATTTATCCAAACCATTTTCATCCAATTTTGTTTCAACAGATTCGATTGCGGCACCTAATTGACCTTTAAAAGCTTCTTTTTCGGTTGGTGGGCGCATTGGTGTCATCCGTTTTTTCGTTAAGTTTTCAATGACATGCAAGTAGCTCATTTCGTTTGGTGTAACGAAAGTCACTGACATTCCGCCTTTTCCGGCACGACCTGTACGTCCGATCCGGTGAACATAGCTTTCAGGATCTTGAGGGATATCGTAGTTGTAAACGTGTGTAACACCAGAAATATCTAATCCGCGAGCTGCTACGTCTGTGGCAACTAAGATATCTAATTGACCACTCTTAAATGAACGTAAAACGCTCATCCGTTTTTGTTGAGAAAGGTCCCCATGAATGCCTTCAGCTTTGTAGCCACGGGCTTCTAAACCACGTGCCAATTCATCAACACGACGTTTCGTACGACCGAAAACGATCGTCAATTCTGGTGATTGCACATCCAACAAACGAGTCATGACATCGAATTTTTCGTAATCTTTTGAGCGAACATAGTATTGATCAATCAAATCAGCGGTCATTTCTTTGGCTTTGATTTGAACATGTTCAGGCTCTTTCATGAATTTCACGCCGATATTTTTGATTGCTGGCGGCATTGTTGCTGAAAATAGTAACGTTTGACGAACATCTGGCACTTGGCTGATGATTTTTTCAATATCTTCCAAGAAGCCCATGTTCAACATTTCGTCTGCTTCATCTAATACAAGCGTTTCAACCGTACCTAATTTTAAGGTGTGGCGGTTGATATGGTCTAACATACGTCCTGGCGTACCAACTACGATATGGGGACGATCTTTTAATTGACGGATTTGACGGCCGATATCGGCTCCACCGTAAACTGCTTGAACGCGAATTTTTTTGTCTTTACCAAGACGATACAATTCTTCTTGGGTTTGGATCGCTAATTCACGGGTTGGGGCAATCACTAATCCTTGTAGTTGATGGTTCGCTGGGTCGATTTTTTCTAACATTGGCAAACCAAATGCGGCGGTTTTACCAGTACCGGTCTGTGCTTGACCGATCACGTCTTTGCCTGCTAAGGCTAATGGAATCGTTGCTTCTTGGATGGGTGTTGCTTCTTCAAAGCCGGCACGCTCAACAGAAGTCAATAATTCGTTGGATAATTCTAGATCTTTAAATTTCAAATGGATCCTCCTAGGCTGGTCATCTTTTCGATGCCTGTTTTTCTATCATCGAAGCGTAGGTTAGTTCTTCAGAAACACAAGAGTAGTCCCATTTACTCTTATCTTTCTCTCGGTACCGAAAAACCGCTTCACGAAGGCATTATAAAAGGCTAAAACAAGTGTTGTTTGTCTCAGCCATCATTTTATCTCAAAACGTCAATGTTTTTTACAGTAATCATTCTGTGCTTCATCTTTCGGCGTTAGATAAGTATAACACGTTTTGAAAGTTTCAGCAAGATTTCAACTCCGCTTTACATTCCTTTTAGTGCATCAACGACTTCGCTCAAGCCCATGCCATTGCTCCCTTTGATTACCAAGCTGTCGGAAGGTTCTAAAGTTTCCTTTAAGGAGGCGATCAGTTGTGGTTTTTCATCTGTCGCAAAATAGCGCACCTTGTCAGCAAGTGGTGACTGAGCTAGTCGTTTTTGCAATGCTTGCATTTCTTTGCCATAAAGAAAAACTAGTTGGAACGAGTCATCTAAATGTGCGGCCATCTGCTCGTGCATTTGTGCAGAATCTGGTCCTAATTCAAGCATATCTGCCAATACGGCGATCCGTCGTCCTTCTAACGGCAATTTGCGGAAACTATCCAATACGAGACCCATGGCAGTCGGATTGGCATTGTAAATATCGCTCAAAATCGCTGCTCCATTACCGGCAGTCACCCATTGGGTCCGATTTTTCGTTAATTGAAAATGCGCCAAGCCCTCCTTGATGGCTTCATTTGATACACCAAAATGACGTCCTAAACCAATCGCGATCAAGGCATTTTTGACATTATAACCGCCTAATACCGGTAAGGTAAAAGTCGTACCTGCTACCGTAAAAATCGTTTGATCTTGCGATTCCTCTACGATGTCTCCTTGCAGATCTCCCTCTGTTAAGCCAAAAGTTTCAATGGGCTGCGTCAAGTTAGGAACAAAGGGGTCTAACAATGGTTCATCCGCCGGCATCATAAAGAAGCCGTCTTTTTTCAATCCTGCGGTGATCTCCATTTTGGCTTTGGCGATCCCTTCTCTGGACCCTAAGTTTTCAATGTGGGCTTCGCCAATCAACGTGATAGCAGCAGCATCAGGTTCTGCTAAGCGCGAAAGGACTTCGATCTCTCCTGCATGGTCCATTCCCATTTCTAAAATCAACACTTGCGTATCTTCTGGTGCATGCAAGATAGTCAAAGGCACGCCTAGTTCATTGTTATGGTTACCTTGAGTTTTGTAGGTCTGGTATTTTTGTGCCATAACCGCGTCTACCATATCTTTTGTGGTTGTTTTCCCATTACTTCCGGTAATAGCGATGATTTTTGGCGCAAGTTTTTCTTTGTAGGCTCGTGCTAACTGTTGGAACGCTTTGACAGTATCCTTGACGGGGATCACAAGGATGCCTTGCGGTGGTTGGATGGTGGGATGACTCCACAATGTCGCGATCGCACCATTGTCTTTGGCTTGTTGGGCAAATTCATGTCCATCCCGAGTCCCCGCCAAGGGAACAAAAAGACTGTTTTCTTTGATTAGACGGCTGTCAAACTCCACAGAGGCAAGTGGTGTCTCATTTTCAATTGGCTGACCAAATACGGCAGCGGCTTCTTTTACAGTAAAATTCATCAGTTTCGCTCCTTTTTTACAAAAAAAGAAAGCCCAAGATCGCTTCAAGTATTTTCCTTGAGTTGAGCTGGCTTTCTTCCTGCTATTTATTCTGCTTCTTTTTCATTCTCTGCTTCAACTTCTGCTTCTTCCACATTCGTCAAGAAAGAACGTCTTTGGTTGAAACGATTCATCCCTAATTGGATCAATTCTTCAATCAAATCACCATACGGCAATCCGGTCTTTTCCCATAGCAATGGGTACATGCTGAATTCAGTGAATCCCGGCATCGTGTTCAGCTCATTTAAAAAGAGCTCGTTTTTATTGGTCAAAAAGAAATCACAACGGCTCAACCCACTGCCGCCCAACATCGTATAGGCTTTTTTCGCAAACTCTTGGGCTTTGGCTTGTGTTTCTTCGGGAATTTGTGCAGGAATCTGCATCTCGATTCGGTTGTCAATGTATTTGGAATTGTAATCATAAAACGCAACATCTTTTACGATTTCTCCCGGCATGGTGGTCCGCACGTCTTCGTTTCCAAGAACAGCGACTTCGATCTCACGGGCTTCGATTCCTTGTTCAACGATCGCTCGGGTATCATAGCGATACGCTTCTTGTAGCGCATTTTGCAGTTCTTCACGGTTCTCGGCTTTCGAGATACCGACACTTGAGCCCATGTTGGCAGGTTTGACAAACATCGGATAAAGCAGACTGCCTTCACATTGATCGAAAATCTTTTTCGGATTTTCTTTCCACGCATTTTTCAAGACTGGTACATAGGGAACTTGCGGAATTCCCGCAGCTTGCAAGATGTACTTGGTCATGATTTTGTCCATCCCGCAGGCACTAGTCAAGACACCGGCTCCGACATAAGGCATTCCGATGGTTTCTAAAAACCCTTGGATCGTGCCGTCTTCGCCGTTTGGTCCATGGAGCAATGGAAAGACGATCGCGTCTTCTTCATAGATGGCCCCAGGTGAAATTTCTTCCCCTTTGGTCTCTTCGTTGGTCAATGCCAAAGTATCTGGTGACGTTGGCGCCTCAGACAATAATGGGCCTTTTAACCAGCGTCCTTCTTTAGTGATCATTACTAATTGAACTTGGTAGTAATTATAATATACAGCATTAACAACTGAAAAAGCGGATAACAGTGATACCTCATGCTCTGCACTGCGTCCCCCGTATAATAAAATGATTTTCAAAAGAATTTCCTCCTGTATTCATTGATTCTACCAAACTAAGTCTTCCACATTTTAGCACAAAATCGACCAACCGGCATTAAATCTTGCAGAAATTTCTTTAAGCTTACACAGTCGTTAGTTGAATGTTTTTCATTTTGTCAGTACTATGAATATATCACGGCACGTTTAAAGAGGTGGGACCTATGACAGAACAAACTGCTCCTTCTAGAAAAGGACGATTAAAACAAATCCTTCAAGTCTTTTTGAAATACAAAGTCGTTCAAAATATCAGCAAACAGCAGCATCCCGAAATGGTGCGTCAAGCGTTTGAAGAATTAGGACCAACATTTATCAAAATCGGGCAGATGCTTTCGGTCCGCAATGACCTGCTTTCCAGCACTTTCGTTGATGCCTTCAAGCAGTTACAAGACAATGTCAAAAGTGATCCATTTCCCAAGGTCAAAGCACTGCTGGAAGCAGAACTACAGCAGCCACTAACGGAAGTTTTTTCCGCTTTTGATGAAATCCCAGTCGCCTCAGCTTCCATCGGACAAGCCCACCGAGCAAACTTGATCAGCGGCAAAGAAGTGATCGTCAAAGTGCAGCATCCGGGAATCATTGCGGCGATTCAAGTGGATCTCGATCTTTTTGAAAAGGCTCTACCGTTGGTTCGTGCAATTCCAGAAGCCAATGTGGTGGATTTAAAAAGCGTGTTAAGCGAAGTCAGACGATCCCTTGCCAATGAAACAAATTTTTTGCAAGAGATGAAAAATGCGCAGGAATTCTACCGTAACAATCACCAAAACCCGCAATTGGCATTGCCAAAAGTTTATCCCGAATGGTGCACCCAAAAAGTATTAGTCATGGATTACATGGCCGGTGAAAGTTTGAACTGCTTGCTGACCCGCAGCAATCAAGATATCGTTTATGACAATCAGTCCGTGAAAGCAGTGAAAAAACAAGTGGGAACGCTATTAGTCGAAAACTTTATGAAGCAAGTCTTTGAAGATGGCTTCTTTCACGCTGATCCGCATCCTGGCAATCTTTTTTTACATGTCTTCACAGATCAAGCCAATCGACCAAAACCATTCCAAGTCAAACAGCGCGTCGGTGTCCTCGGCGGTGTTGATTATTCATTGAAGTGGCAAGAAGAAGCGATTATGCCGCCTTACCAAGTGATTTTCTTAGATTTTGGGATGATGGGACACTTGGATCAGTCATTACGCAGTCGCTTAGCTGATGCATTGATTGCTTTGTATACCCAAGACACCCAAGAAGTCGGCAAAGCTGTCTTGCGTTTGTGCAACAGCAGCGGCAGTTCCTTTGATGAAGTCGCCTTCTATCAGGATCTTCAAAAATTTGTTGAAAACTACTATAATATGCCGCTAAAGGATATCGACTTGCAAAAAGTGATGGGGGAAGTCATCACGATCTGCCATGATAACCAACTGCAGATGCATCGAGACATCACCTTGCTGATTAAGGCTTTTGGCACCTTGGAAGGTGTGATCAAAGCCTTAGACCCCGAATTATCAATGATGGAAGTCACTCAGCCTTTTGCACAAAAATATTTCTTACAGCAGCTGAGTATTGAAGACGAGGTGAAAAAAAGCGCCTTGGCAACCGCAAAAAGCTTGCGGGCACTTAGCCATCTTCCTGATCGAACCTTGGCTGTCTTAGACACTTTTGCCACTGGTAAACACCGGTTAAATTTAGAGATCCGCGAACAAAAACAGCTATTGGATCGCTTTGATCAGATGGTCAATCGACTGGTGATCGGTATTATTCTAGCTGCGGTCATCCTTGGCTCTTCCTTATTGGTGGTCGCCAGCCCGCAACAAGGAGCCTTCGTCCATCAGATGGGGATCTTCGGATATACCTTGGCATTTTTCGCGATCGTAGCTTTAGTCGGCAAATACTTTTATGATCGTTTTCGTAAGAAATAAATAAGCACCTTCAATTCCCGTGTTTCATGCAGAAGCTGGGTCTTGAGGGTGCTTATTTTGCAAGGGTCTGTCGCAATTCGTTTTCAAAGATTCGTTTGAAGACTTCCCGATCCTCTTTCGTAAAGGGCTTCGGTCCTTTTGTGCGCTTGCCTGCTTTACGCATCTGCGCACCTAAGTAGCGTTGACCTAATAAAAAATCGATCGTTTCTGGCAAATACTCAGTACTGTTATGGTGAAAAACTCGTGCTTTTTTGGGCAAGACTAACGAGGCTAAGCCATAATCTTGGGTGACGAGAAAATCGCCGGGTTCTATCTCCTTCACGATTTCATAATCCGCGCGATCCGAGCCTTTGTCGACATAGACAAAGTGGACATGGGCGGGATAGTCTTTGGTCGTATAATGATCGACACTGGTCACGATCACTACCGGCAGCTGATACTGCTGAGCCAGTTCAATCACTTCATTTTTCACCGGCGAACCGTCGCCGTCAATAAAAAGCCGCATCTGCTTGCTCCTCTCAAAAGTTCCTTCTTTTACAATTACTTCTATTGTAAGAGGAGCACCTAGAAGATGCAAGCAGACTTTGCGGTATTTTCATTTCAGTCTTGCTCAATGAGGGAATAAGAATGACGATCTTTGTCTCACTAACTAGCAGTTACCATACGCAAAGCTCACCTTTCAATTTTAGAAAATGCTCGTTCCTTCAACTCATAAACGACATCGCAAGCCTTTGCTACTTCTTGTTCATGGGTCACTAAGATGATACATTTTTTTTGCTCATGGGCAATTTCTTGAAATAGTTTGACGATTTCTTTAGATGTCGTTTCATCCAAGTTTCCAGTCGGTTCATCAGCCACGATCAGTTCATGTTCACAGCACAACGCGCGAACGATAGCGACCCGTTGCTGTTGCCCACCCGATAATTGGGTCACTTTTTTCAGTGCCAGTTCTTCCGTGATACCAACTTTGGCTAAGTTGGCTAAAGCATAGGCCTTTTTATCGGCTTGCTGCGACTTCGCGATCGCCATGGCTGTGATCACATTGTCCAGTGCCGACATATAAGGCAATAGATTATACGCTTGGAACACGATGGAAACATCTTTGCGGCGGTATTCTCGCAATCCGATTTTTGCTAACGTTTCTTCGTTGTAAAGGATCTTTCCTTCTTTCGGGGTATCTAGGCCCGTGATCAGCGACAGGAAGGTTGTTTTCCCCGATCCGCTAGAACCTAAGATCGCATACATCTTGCCAGGTTCAAAGGTCAAATCAACGTCACGAAACAGCGCTTCTGCTTCGCTTTGATACCAATATCCTAATTGTTCTGTTCGTAATGTCATGTCGTTCCTCCTAAGAAACCAAGATTTTTTTCGGATTCAACCGCAAAATGCCCGCGGAAGAGAGTAAGATCGAGCCAAAACTGATCCCTAGACCGAGTAATGCCAATAAACCAATTTGTTGAGGGGAAACGGTGATCTCCAAGGACTCCACTTCTGCTGATTGGGTGAAGGATGGGAAAGAGCCCCCACGATTTCCGCCCATTTGCGGCATCTCCCCGCCTCCAGGACCAGCGTTTTCAGTGGCTGCTTGGTCAGTCGTTTCTGTTTGTTGTGCCAATAATTGCTCTCCGACGGCATTACCGACAAGATTGCCGCTAGCGGCCGCAATCCCTAAAGCAAACACCATACAGACAAAAATCTCTGTGAAAAATTGTAGGATCACTTTGGCCCGTGACTCGCCTAAAGAGAGCAATACGCCAATCTCATAGCGACGTTCCCGAATCGACATCATCACGATCAACGTCAAAATAATGATACCGGCAGCAGCAACTAACACAATAATATTTTTTGCAAAGCTAGCGACATTATTCAATGGTGTCAGCATCGACTGATACATTTGATCGTTGGTTTGAATGCTGTAGGTTTCTGTATCGATCAACCCTTCCGCTTCTTCCACGAATGCTGTCATCTCAGACGGATCACTCAAGGTATAGGTTGCCGAGTCAATGGTGTCCTCATTGCCGCTCAACGTATTGGCAAGGGTATAAGAAGCAAAGATCGTGTTGGCTGGATTGAGAAAGTTGAACATTTGGCTCATGCTGTTGCCTACTTCACTCGTTTCATAGATTCCCTTGATCGTCACTTCGACTTCATTGTCCTCTGCATCAGTGATCGAAAACGTATCTCCGACTGCCAAATCATTTGCTTCAGCCAACGAGGATTCGATCAGTACTTGGTTCGTGCCTTCATCCTCAGAAGTAATGCCTTCTCCATCCGTGATCGTCGCTGTTCCTTCCGAAAAAGTCGTATACGCCGCACTAGTTGATACACCAGTGATTTGGAAATCACCCGTACTCATATTCCCACCAGGCATTCCTCCTGGCATACCGTCCATTTGCCCCGTCTCGCTGCTATCGGTTGCTTCTGACTCTGTCGATGAGTCACTGCTGGAGATCGGTTCGATCCCGCTGACGGCATCAGCAGAGGTGCTGACTTCAAAACTATATGAGGCAACCCCGTCTAAATCGGCGATCGCTTGGGCATCAGTAATCGCTACTGGTGTCGATTGAAAACTCCCTGGATCTGGTCGGGTGCTTTGGTCATCGCTGTCAGAAGAAGAGCTCCTTTGCTGAAAAGCCTGCTCGCGGTTTGCTTGCAACGTCACAGTTGCGCCAACACTTTTCTGGGCATTTTCAGTCGCTACTAGTGCCGCACTGCGAATCGTCAGACCCGCCAATACAAAAATCAAGATTGCAGAAAATACGGCGATCAGCAACAGGCTCCGGCCTTTTTTCGCCCATAAACTTTGGAGACCTCGTTTCAAAAAATTCATCTTTGTTCCTCCTGAATAGCTATTTATTGTCTTTCGACTATAAGGATCCTAGCTTAAATTGACCTTAAACCGTCTCCTGATTTTTTGAATCATAGAAACAGACCGCAACGACTGCCTGCGATCTGTTCGATTTATTGATAACCATTTGGTGATGATCGGTGAAACTTCAACTAACGATCAAAACCACCGCCCATCTGATTGGTTGTCGCTGTTGCACCTGATTGGGTCAAGTTAGCGATAGTATCCGTGACGGACAATGTTCCTAACTCTGTCCCATCACTGAGGGTTCCGCCAGCATAATAACCGGAGACTGCTTGTGCATCATTCGTCCCACCACTGACCAACGTATAGCTGCTATCGGTCAAATCTGGGCTGGAAAGAACCACGTGTTGGTAGCTTTTGCTTGGGGCATAGGACAAGATCGTCTGACCTTGACTGTCCTTTAAGGTCACTAGGGTCTCGGCTGATTGGGTTTGATCGAAACTGATTCCGATCGACTGTTGACTACCACCGCTAACGTTCATGGCCATATCGGTCGTGCCTGCCGCTAACAAGACGCCGCCGGTGAGTTCAAATGTTCCGTTATAGTCCAAAGCACCATTGCCACCGGTCGTTGGACCATTTACGATGACGACGCCATCACTCATGGTGACATTGCCATTACTATCCAGGCCATCCCCTTCGGCATCAATGACCAACGTTCCACCAGTGATCGTGATCTGTTTACTGTCATCCGCGGTATCGCCGCCGCCAGGGCCGCCACCAAAACTGTCTTGACCAAATTGTCCCGTTGTTTCATCCGTATCACTGCCGCCACCGGCATTGATCCCGTCGTCGCTAGCCACGACGTGTGTCGTGCCACCAGCAATCGTGATTACACTTGCTTCTAATCCTTCATAGGATTCTTCGATAGAAATCATTCCGTCGGAGATCGTCAATTCATTGTCGGCGTGGATCCCATCATCGCCACTGCTGGCAGTGATCGTGCCACCTGCAATGTTGATCGTATCATTGGCATGCAGGCTATCATCCGCACTATCGATCGCAAAGGTGCCGCTGCTGATGGTCATCGCACCGCCAGCTTTCAATCCTTTGTAACTTTCATCCGTCACTAGCGACTGACTTTGGGCTCCGTCAGCCGTTTTGATCGTAATATCAGCTGATTGGATGCTTAAATTTGTTTCTGCTTGGATCCCGTCACGACCACTTTGGATCGTAAAGGTACCACCATCAATCGCAACGTAGCCTTTTTCCGCATCTTCCGTATTATTCGCTTGGATGCCATCTCCTTCAGTGGTGTTCAGTGTGTAGTTCCCCGCCAAGATCGACACGGAATCTTTTCCTTTGAGGGCATTGTTTTTCGCTGTGATTTCAATCGTCCCCCCTGCTAAAACCAAATCATCTTTGCTGCGCAATCCGTTGCTGTAATTTCCTGTGATCACCAACGTCCCATCGCCGTTGATGGACAAATCTTCTTTACTATAAAAGGCAGCATCTGGTTCTGTCTCGCCTTCAGCCAAGGTGTAGCTGCTGCCATCCGTCAGAGTATTCGTCGTATCACTGGCTAAGGTCGTGATGACTTTTTCTGCTTGTTCGATGACGACGGCCGCCCCGTCTTCATTGGTGATCGTGACACCGGCAAAGATCAGATGGACTTTTTCTTCTTTGTTGACGTTGACAACCAGTTGGCCATTACTTAACGACCCGCTGACGACATAGGTGCCGGCTTGGGTGATCGTCACGGTTTGGTCTTCCACTGAAACGCCATCAACAGCCGTCGTGTCGCTGCCATTCAATTCAAGTTGCGTAGCAGTTGCCTCATCGTAGGAAGCATCAACATCTTCTTTTTCGTAACTACCGTAATAGTCCACAGAATCATCAAGGGTCGTTGAAACGTTGGTCACTGCGGCAGAACCGGAAACTGCTGCTGCGGAACTGGAACTGCTGCTCGTGCTAGTACTATCGGTTTGCCCGCAAGCGCCTAAGAGCAGCGATGAGAGCAAGAGTGGATAAATGAGTTTTTTCATAAAAGGTTCCTCCTTCTACAGCTCATCGCGGTTAGCGGTGAGCTTGCCTAAAACAACAGGTAAATTGCCATTACGAACCCGAACTTCATCAATGATTTGCTTTTCTTGCGCTTGGTCTTTTAACAGCAACTGATAGCGCAATTCATACAAGCTTCCCATCGTCGTCGTTCGAACCGATGTCAGTTTGGCAGAATGCGTATATTTTTCAAAGAGATCATCGAATAATTGCGGATAATCCAAATCTTCCGGAATCGTGACCTTCAGTTCCCGTTCACTCGTGGCTTGTCGATCGCCAAAGGGCATCGTATATAAAAGAGTCAAGAAAAGCGCCACGATAATGGAAAAAATGACAACATAGCCGACATACCCCATCCCAGTTGCCAGACCGATCCCCATCGACCAAAAGACGCTGGTAATCTCTCTAGAACCCCCGGGAACCGAGCGGAAACGAATCAAACTGAAGGCACCTAAGATCGCCACCCCTGTGCCAAGATTGCCGTTGACTAGCATGATCACCGATTGAACGAGAATCGGTAAGACTGCCAAGGTAATGACGAAGTTTTTCGTATAGACATTGCGGATCATATGGATCGCTGCCACTAATAATCCTAAAAGCAATGAGGCGGCGATACAGATCAATAAGCTACTCCATTCAAGGGTGCTCGTATCGCCAGAAAATAGACTAGATAACATGTAACCGTTCCTCCTTCTTGAATAAATGCCGTTGATAGGTTTGGGCATATTTTGAAAAGCTGCCTTTGCGCACACTGTATTTGTTCAGCAGTTCCACAAACCATATTGGATAAGAGCCGAGGGCTTTGACTTCCATCAACACTCCGACTTCCGGTGCTACTAGTGCACCGTCACTACCGGAACCTAACATGAGATCGCAGGTGCGAAAGCGAATGTTTTGATCGAACGTCACGCGAAATTCACTATCATCATCAACAAACAGCGACAGGCGATCATAGGCAATCAAGACTTTTGGTAGCAGGTCCGGGTTTTTCTTAAATAACCAGTGGATCTCCGCGGCGATTTGCGGGGCTTCCTCCATTGACGGCAAGACCCCCGTTTGCAACCAGCGGCAATAGTCAGCATAGGGCATCGGAACGCGGCGTTTGTAGACCACGCCACTGACTTTCTTCTTGATCTCTAAAAAAATCAACTGTTGCTCTGTCGGTACCCCATAGCTGCGGACCCGAAATTTTTCTTTGTATTTCGGTTTGTCCATCGAATGACGAATAAAGCGGTAATCCTGGGTATCATAATACAAGGACATAATCGTGTGTTGCCCATATTCATCGATCGCCATTTTTTGCTGCAACTCGCCAAGAAATGCTGGAAATTGCTCCTTAGTCAATAGATATTTCGTCTCTTTTCTTTGAAAGACTTTTTTTAATTTCATAAAATGTTCCTCCCTTGAAATCCATGCACTGAATTTACGGCAGCTATCTTAAATGCAGCTTAAGACAAAACAGTTTTTTTAAGCATTTTTTATGCTATTCGTGCTATTCTTATCCTTAAAGAGGTGGGAACATGATTAAATTATTAGTAATCGAAGATGACAAAACATTATCTGAAAATATGAAAGAGATCGTCAGCGAAATCGGTGAAGTCACGCAAGCATATGATGGCAGTGAAGGCTTGTACGAGGCGGAAACGGGGATCTATGACTTGATTATTCTTGACTTGATGATGCCTGAGATGAACGGCTATGAGGTGCTTTCAGCATTACGAAAAAAAGGACTCCAAACACCCGTCCTGATTTTAACAGCCAAAGACGGCTTAGAAGACAAAGTAACCGGCTTTCAAAAAGGGGCTGATGATTATTTGACCAAGCCTTTTTATCGGGAAGAATTATTGATGCGGATCAAAGCGTTGCTAAAACGCTCCTTAGGTTTGTTCAATGAAAATACACTGGAATATAACGGGTTGCTCTGTAACCTTGGCACCAACGAGGTCAGCTATCAAGGGGAGCTTTTACCGATTCAAGGGAAAGAATTTGAGCTACTGCTCTATTTTCTACAAAATAGAAACATTATTTTGACCAAGGAACAGATTTTTGATCGCATCTGGGGGTTCGATTCAGAAACGACCCTGACTGTCGTAGAAGTCTACATGAGCAATCTGCGAAAACACTTGCGCCAGACAGGAATCGACAAAGAGATCCGTACGTTGCGAAATGTCGGCTATATTATGCAAGGAGCCTAGTCTATGAATAAAGAACGCTCTAAGAGACAACGGCTGCACTCCTTTCTCCTAAATGTCAGTGCCTTTGCTTTGGTCTTCTTACTTTTAGGAACGATCGTGCTCCAATTATTCAACCAATCGGCTTATCGTCAAACCGATATTTCTTTGGAACAAGCAGTCAAAGATACCCGCTTGATCCAAGCTGAGATCAGCGCTTCACAATCCAATCTAGAGGTATTGCCTCCAGATAGTGCAATGCCGAAGATCCCTGGTACCAATCGCTTCAACACCCAGTTGATCCTCTGGTCTGAGGACGGCGAGATTTTAAACAAACAGACTTTAGGCGGCCGTTTTTCACAATTGGCAAGTCTATCTTTAGATACGAGCCATTTAGACAGTATCACGTCTTTTTCAGTGGTGGATCAGTCCTTGTCAGAGGAAGAAGAGACACTTTTGTTTCGCTCAATCACCACCAAAGCCCCAACCAATGACGCCGGGGTCGGCTATATCCAAGTCTTAGCGAACACCAATCAAATCAAAAACGCCATGAACAATTTCCAAACCATCTTGATTTTATCGATGATTTTTTTCTGGATTCTCTCGATCGGGATCAGCTACTTGCTTTCCAGCTTGAACATGCGCCCAATTTTAGCCTCGTGGAAGAAACAACAAGAATTTGTCGAAAATGCTTCTCACGAGCTGCGCACACCATTGACGATCATTCAAAATAGTCTGGAGCGCCTGTTTACCAAGCCCAATCATACGATCATTGAAGAATCTGAAAGCATTGCACAAGCGTTAGCGGAAACCCGACGGCTAACTGGATTAACGGCAGATCTACTAACGATTGCCCGCAGTGATTCCAATCAACTGCTGTTAACGAAAGAAACCGTCGAATTAGTTCCGTTTATCGATGACTTAGTCAAACCTTTCAAAGAAATTGCCGAACTGGATCAAAAACATTTTATTGTCGAAAATTTTGCCAAAACGACCGCTTGCTTTGATCAAAAGAAAATTCATCAAGTCCTCGTGATTCTCCTAGATAATGCCTTAAAATATACCAGCAGTGGTGATAAAATTACGCTCTTATCGGAGATTTCTAACAAGCAATGGCTGATCGAGGTCAAAAACACGGGACCAACTATTTCCGATGAAGAGAAAGCTCGCATCTTTGACCGCTTCTACCGCGAGGATCGTTCTCGCTCCAAGGAGACCGGCGGCTATGGTTTAGGCTTAGCGATCGCCAAGCAAATCGTCGAAGAGCACAAAGGACAAATTCTGGTCAAAGATCTGCAGCCACGAGGGGTTATTTTTCAGATTCGCTTACCTAAAGAAGGATAAAGGAGAAAAAAATGCAGGTCATCACCCTTAAAGAACACCCTGAATACTTAGCAGAAGCGATCCGTTACTTCCAAAAACAGTGGGCTAGCCCCGATTCCCTCATGGTTTATGAAGACAGCCTGACCCATAGTTTTTCAACAAGCATTTTGCCGCAATGGCTACTGCTGGTCAACGATGAGATGGCATCCGACGGACCTTATCAAATCATCGGCTGCGGCGGCTTGATCCCCAACGACTTCATCAGTCGGATGGATTTGACGCCTTGGCTTTGCGCCTTGTATGTGGACCCTTTGTGGCGTGGCCAAGGCGGTGCCCGCCTTTTGATCGAAACAGCTAAACAGCGCGCTGCTGGAGCTGGTTTTGATTCTCTGTATCTATGTACGGATCTTTCTACTTTTTATGAGCAGTTTGCTTTCGAACCGATCGGCACTGGCTACCACCCTTGGGGAGAGCCTTCCACCATCTATCGCTGTTCTCTCACGTAAATAAACAAAAAAAAGCTGTGAACAAAATTGTTCACAGCTTTTTTCACTCACAGTACTATTGCTAGTAGAATACCCTATCTCCACAAAAGGAATATTCCGACACCCTACAAATCCGGTAGGTTGCTTACGCGGTGTGCCTCTGCTATCAATCTGGTCAGCTAATGCTAGACCTTCTCGACTCGTCGCATGAGGATTACTTTACCATAAAATTAGTCGGAATACTACTGTTTTTTTTTTTATAAAATCAAAAACTGCGAATAAACATCTTTCAAGAAAGAGCACTTATCAGCAGTTTTTCATGAATCAATGGTTACTTTTCAATAGAAACATTCCCATCGACGGTTAAAAAAACTTAGGATAAGAAGGTCGCTACTTTGGTCGTAATCAAATCAATGGCTACGTGGTTTTCGCCGCCTTCTGGTACGATGACATCAGCATACCGTTTTGTCGGTTCGATAAATTGATGATACATCGGTTTTACGACCGTCAAGTATTGTTCGATCACAGAATCCAACGTCCGGCCACGTTCTTCCATATCACGTTTGATTCGGCGAATAATGCGAATATCATCGTCTGTATCAACATAAAGTTTAATATCCATTAAATTACGTAATCGCTCATCTTCTAAAATCAAGATCCCTTCCAAGATAATGACTTCTTTGGGTTCTTGAATGATCGTTGCTTCGCTGCGAGTATGAGCGACATAATCATAGACAGGTTTTTCGATCGTTTGATATGCAAGCAGCTGCTGCAAGTGATCGATCAACAAATCAGTATCAAATGCAAAAGGATGGTCATAGTTGGTGTTCAACCGTTCTTCAAAGCTCAGATCACTTTGGTCTTTATAGTAGGAGTCTTGTTCAAGCATCATAATAGAATGGTTGGGGAAATGATTAAAGATCGCCCGACTCACGCTTGTTTTTCCACTACCTGATCCACCTGTCACACCAATAATAATGGGCTTGCCATTCGTCATTCAATTAACCTCTTTCATCTTAAAAAATTCACACTGGTTCTATTATAGCGAAAATTCGGCAAATTACTACTGTTTCTGTAGAATCAGTGCTGCAATAAAGGAAGTAATTGCTGCAAACGTTCGATCTCAACGGTAGGCTGAATCTCACCACTGTTTTTTTTCTTTGGATTAAACCAAATCGTGTCGATCCCTGCCAATTGTCCGCCTAAGATATCTGAAGTCAGTGAATCGCCAATAATGACTGTTTCTTGTTTTTTAACGTTTGGTATGCGGGCAAACACGTAGTCAAAATATTCTTTCATTGGTTTTTGATAACCCGTGTCTTCTGAAACAAAAATATCACGGAAATAGGGCTTCAATTTGGCATCTTCCAAGCGACGGTACTGGGTTTCAGAAACCCCGTTCGTAACCACGTATAGGTCAAAATGCTGCGCCAACTCCGCTAAGATCTCATCACTGTTGTCTAACAGTTTATGTCCTTCATTTAGAAATTCTCGGTACGCCAATTCAACTGCTGGACTATCGACCTGAATGCCTTGCGTTTCAAAAAACAAGCCGAAACGCTCATTGATGACTTGGTCTCTCGTGATTTTCCCTTGCTCAAACTGCTGCCACAAATCATGATTGATCGTTTGATAGCTTTGTTTGCGCTCTGGAGTCATTTCCAAGCCGTGAGCTTCAAACAGTGCTTTTAAGGCTTGATCTTCGGTATCTTGAAAGTCGAGGATCGTGTCATCGACATCAAATAATAATGTTTTATACTTCATTTTCTCCCTCTTTCTCAGCGGAAATGCGCCGCCAGTCCTTTTAATTCTTCTTGCGTCAGCGAGCGATAACTGCCCACTGCTAAATCATCTGGTAGAACCAGCGAACCCATCGCTGTTCGTTTCAGCTGAATGACTTTTTTCCCTCGGGCTAAAAACATCTTTTTCACTTGATGGAACTTGCCTTCAGCAATTTCTAACGAAACAAAGGAATGATCCGCTCGGGCATCGATGATCGTTAGGGCAGCTGGTTTGCAAGTGACACCACCATGAAAGGTGATCCCTGCAGCAAATGCCGCCACATCCTCAGGAGTCACCAAGTCATTGACCACCACTTCATATCGCTTGGTCACCTTTTTGGTGGGATGCAGCAAGTCATAGCCTAACTGACCATTCGTCGTAACTAATACCAACCCTTCCGTGTCCCGATCCAATCGACCGACGGCATAAAGATCAGGATGTTGATCTTCGGGTGCAATCAAAGCGATCACTGTCTGGTGCTGTTGATCCAGATTGGCTGTAACGACACCCTTGGGTTTGTTGACGATATAATAGCGTTCCTGTGTTTCCAACTGCCGCCCCGCAACCATGATTTGATGCAAGCTGCTATCGACGTTGCGCTCGGGCCTTCGCTCAATCCTATGATCCACAAAGACTTTTCCTTGCTGAAACAACCGTTTCATCTCTTTCCGGGATGTATTCAATTGTTGCTCGATCACTTTATCTAAACGCATAAATTTTTCTCCATAGTGGCTATTATAGCTTAGGATCTAGCGAAAGGAAACTGCCAGGATTTCAAATGATTTGACTTTCTTTGTCTTTTTGCGTAAGGTTAAAGAGTAAAGTAAATATAGTTTCTCATACACAGCGTTATGACCTGGTGGAGAAAAGTTGAACCAAAACTTTCTGGGGCAGTTGTGTACACAACTGCCCTTTTGCGTGTTTTCACTCACGTACCACTTAATGTGCAGAGTTAACAAAATTTGCTTAAAAAATCTCGTTACTAACGAGAAAATTTTAGGAGGAATTGAGTTATGTCAGTATCATTAGAAGTTACGAAAAGAGAAGTTCGCCCACGTTCTTTACGGAACAAGTTGCGTCACGAAGGAAAAGTACCTGCAATTGTCAATGGGTACAAAGTAGAAAGCACACCGATTGCTGTCAATGCAGCAGAATTAGAAAAAATCTTGCGTGAAAATGGATTGAATACCGTAATCACGATCAGTTTAGAAGGCAAAAAAGTCAATACACTGATCAAAGAGTATCAATCAGATACCTTCACACGCAATTTAACCCACGTTGAATTCCTATCTGTCGATATGAATGAAGAAACAGAAGTAGAAGCAGAAGTAACCTTAATTGGTGAATCTGCTGGTGTCAAAGCTGGTGGTGTTCTAGCACAAAACTTGTATACAGTCGTTGTATCAGCAACACCAGACAAATTGCCTGAACGTGTTGAGATCGATGTGACGTCATTAGAGATCGGCGATTCATTAACAGTGGCTGATCTGCCTAAGAACGACGAGTACACGATCGTGACCGATCCAGAAGAACAAATCGTTGCGGTTACTGAACCACAAGAAATCTCTGAAGATGAAGAAGCCGGCGAAGCTGCTGAACCAGCAGTTATCGGTGAAGACGAAGAGTAATCATAGAACACCGTTCTTAAGACCACGTCTTCAATCAACAGACACTTCTAAGAAATGTAGGACTCTTGAAGGGATTTCCCTTCAAGAGTCCTTTTCATTCTTACGAAGAGCTGGTATGCTGCAACTGACTATTTCCCATTGAAAGACGTCTTTGGGAAAGCTTGGTCCAGCCAACCCAACAAATTTTTAAGAAAATAGTTAAAATGCGTCGCTGACCAAAAAGAAAAGCAGAAGTAGTTGCATTTTTGACGGTTCTTCATTATGATAAATAGACAAATTTGATGTTAATGGCAAGCCTACTTGAAGGAGGGGTTTATTATGTTTGAAACATTTGATGATCACCGCAGTCGTTACGCTTCTGGCGGTATTGTTCAAACACTACCTAGCGAACTGATCGATAGTATCTGGTTAATCATTGATCTTGATTTAAAAGGGTTTATTCCGTTGACAAATCTGCTCACCTTTGAAGTCCAAAACAATCATGGTCGTGTCACCCTGCTTTTTTCTCAAGCACAAAGTCAAATCGAACTTGGTGTTGATCTACCTTACCGGTATTCCGACCTGTATCCCCAAAAAGTCTATGTGTATGATGATGGGCAGCGGCAAACGATTTTATTACCTAGCGAGACTCGTTAACGCCCATTCGCCATTCTCTTTTTATAACGACACCTATATAAAAAACCACCCTTTTTATTTTAGAAGGTGGTTTTTTTTTGCATACCTCCTTTCATTTAATTCTGTCTAGCAGCAATTTCAAATAAATACTCGACAAAAACATCGTTTTTTATTACGTTTTATTGACTATTTTTTGCGAGTGAAAATAACGAATGAAGTTCCCTTATAATAAGGACAGTTGCAAAATTTAGCTGAAAGAGGTGCATGATGTTGAAAAATATCCTTGAAAAAGATATTATGCAAATGCTGCGACTCTCCACAACACTTTTAACCGAAAATCCCCTGCCTTTGAATAAAGCTGCTGCCGCCCAAAAAATCTCTGTCAAAACGATCCGTCGGCTACTGTCAAGCTATTTAAACGAGGACCCATTCTTCCACTATGATGTACAACAAGGGCACATTCGTGCAGACCGTCATTTGCAGCAATCAGCCAGTTGCTCCCTCCCCCATATGGAAATGATTGCTGCATTATTCAATAAAAGTGCAAATTATCAGCTACTCTTGCTCTTGTTAAAAATGCCGACTATTTCCTTTGCAGACCTCTACAAACGCTATTATCTCAGCCCATCCAGTTTGCATCGGCGCTTTTCATCCTTTTCTAACTTTTTAGCACCTTATCAACTAGCTATCGATCGCCGCAGTTATCCTTTAATCACTGGCAACGAACGACAACTGCGCTATGTGCTTTTTCGCCTTACCCTCTTAGCAAACCCAGCGCTTATCTCCCCCAATCAAGCGTTTCAGGAGCTGACACAAATCCATCAGTTACGGAAAACTGCTTTTTATCCCAACACATCAATCACGTTTACTCAACAAGTTTTTCCCAAACACTTTGTTCCAAGTTTCTACTTAGTCGGTGAACGCAGCTATTTGTTTTTATGGAAACAGCTTCTAACACTGGAGCCTTTCTATGTACCTGCAGAAGAATCTGGCCTCTTATGCCAAATCATCACCCCAGTTTTGAGGCAGTATCCAATCGAGCAGCCGTTAGAGGTTCTTTTGCCGAAAATTTTCCAAGCCCATCTGCTGGGGGCATTATTGGAGGGCAATTTATTTGTCTACCCGCCATTAAATCCTCGCTTATCTGAACGTTCACAACGCTTGGTCCGTGCTTTCTTGACACAGCTTCCCCACTACGAAAAACTTTTAAAGAAGCATCCCGAGTTGCCCTTACTCTATGAATGCATTTGGCAAGACGTCTCTTTCTTCCAACCCATCATTGCCTTTCCGCAACAAAAAGAGCGCCCACTTGAATAGCGGTACGCTCTTTTTAAAATCATTCTACTATCAGTAAATTATTGTGCGTCAGCATCAACGATTTTCACTGAACCTTGCCATTGTTCTTCAACAAAATCTTTGATCTCGTCTGAATGCAACACTTCGATCAATTTCTTGATTTTGTCGCTGTCTTCATCACCACTGCGAACAGCGATCACGTTGACATAAGGAGAATTATCCGCTTCTAACAAAACAGAATCATCTACTGGGTTCAAATCGATTCCGAATGCGAAGTTCGCATTGATGGCAATTAGGTCTGCTTCGTCGTTTTGATAAGCAGTCGCCAGAAGAGAAGGATCGACGTCATGTTTAAATTCTAAGTTTTTCGGATTTTCAGCAATATCATCAAAGGTTGCTGTTTCCGTATCAACGCCGTCTTTTAAAGTGATCAAGTCAGCATCTTGTAAAATCGTTAAGATACGACCCCAATCAGATTCAGAAGTCGAGGTAAGAACCGTTGCGCCATCTTCTAATTCTGAAATATCAGAGATTCGTTTTGAGTAAAGACCCATTGGTTCGATATGGATCGCACCGGCATTGACAAAGTCATAGCCGTTGTCTGCGATTTGCTTGTTTAGATAAGGAATGTGTTGGAAGTAATTGGCATCGATATCACCATTTTCCAATGCTTTGTTTGGCAACACATAATCATCGAAGGTTTTGATTTCAAGATCAATGCCTTCTTCTGCTAGTAAAGGTTTGGCTTGTTCTAAAATTTCCGCATGAGGCGTAACCGATGCACCGATCACTAATTTTGTTGATTCTCCCTCAGCCGCAGATGAATCAGAGCTTCCTGAATTTGAGCCCGTTCCACAAGCAGCTAAAGCGGCAGTTAACAATAAGGTTGTTGCAATACCAAAAATCTTTTTCATATCCATTTCCTCCCATATTTTCCACTTTTTGTTCTTCGTTTCATTTACCGTTTATCGGTGGCCTTCGCAAGGAAATCGCCGACCCCTTGGATAATGAAAACGATAATTAAAATAATCACTGTTGCAACAAGCGTAACAGTGTAATTTCCACGTTGAAATCCTTCTTGCCAAGCCAAAGCGCCTAGCCCACCGGCACCAATCGCACCTGCCATGGCGGTATAACCAATCATTGAGATCGTTGTGACCGTCAGTCCTGAAATCAATGCCGGAACACTTTCTGGAATCACGATCTTATAAATGATCTCCCAGTAACTGGCGCCCATCGCTTCGGCGGCTTCAATCACACCAGGATTGACTTCACGAAAAGCAATTTCCACCATCCGAGCATAAAACGGCGCAGCCGATAAAACTAATGCTGGGATCGCTGCTTTTGCCCCTAGGAACGAACCGACTAATAATGTTGTAAACGGAATGATCAAGACCATCAAAATCATGAATGGCGTTGAGCGAAAGGCGTTACTGATGATGGAAACCACATTATAGAAAATGTTGGCTCCCGCCGTTTGTTTACGCCCTAGTGAATAAAGCGCCAATCCTAGAAGCAAACCGATCACAACCACTAAAACCATTGAGAAAAAAGTCATAAACAAAGTGTCCAGAGTGGCTTGCTGCATGTTGGTCCAGTCGACTTTTTCAAAATTAAAATAGGTTTCTACAAATGACTTATCCACGTTCAATCACCTCCACGCCCACTTGCTGCTCTTTGAAAAAGGCGATCGCTTTTTCGACCTCACTTGCTTCACCTGTCAATAAGACCGTCAAGCCGCCGAAGGATCCTTCATTGGTTTGTTGGATCTTTCCGTAAACGACATTGACATCGATCTGAAAGCGGCGGATCGCTTGTGAAATGACTGGTTCATTGGCGTTGTCTTGTGTGAATGTCAAGGTCACTAAATGCCCTTGCGGATTTTCTCGTAAGAAGGCTTGCCGTAGTTCTTCAACATCTTCTTCTGGTTCCAAATCTTGCTGAACAAAACGTTTGGTCACTTCTTGCTGCGGGTTACGGAAAACCGATTGTACTGATCCTTCTTCAACGATCTGCCCATGCTCCATCACCGCGACCTTGTTGCAGATTTTACGAATGACGTTCATTTCATGGGTAATCAGCACAATCGTCAAATGCAATTTTTTATTGATGGAAAGTAAGAGATCCAACACTTCTTCTGTTGTTTGTGGATCTAACGCACTCGTTGCTTCATCACACAGCAAAATTTCTGGTTCATTCGCTAATGCACGAGCAATCCCGACTCTTTGCTTTTGCCCGCCAGACAATTGTGCCGGATAGGCAGTTTCCCGTCCTTCCAACCCAACTAACTTGATCAGCTCTTGCGCCCGTTGCCGTCGTTTTGCTTTTTCAACGCCTGCCAACTCCAATGGCAATTCGATGTTCTCCGCCACCGTTCGAGACCATAATAGATTAAAGTGCTGAAAAATCATGCCGATTTTTTTACGGAAGTTTCTCAATTCTTTGTTTTTCAATGCCAAAATATTTTGACCGTTAATGACTACATCTCCTGCTGTCGGCAATTCTAAGCCGTTCAACAAACGAACTAATGTACTTTTCCCAGCACCAGAGTAGCCAACGATTCCATAGATATCGCCTTTTTCCACTTGCAGTGAAACATCATTGACGGCGTGGACAGCCGTTTGCTTTTTGCCGAATGACTTTTTTACATGCGACAATTCGATTAATGCCATGTTATTCCCATCTTTCCTCTTTGGTTGGTTAAACACAAAAAAAGCTTTCATCCTCTGTACATTATACTGTTACAAAGGACGAAAGCACAACTTCCGCGTTACCACCTTGATTTACTGTCGATTCACATCAACAGCCTCGCTCAGTACTTGAATTGCTTCGCATACTGCTGCACTGTAACGGGTGCCTCCCGTGATAGGCTTGTTTCCACTCACCTATCATGCTCAAAGACCATCTTCCATCCTCTCTCCGTTGCCCATTTGCACCAAACAGGGCTCTCTGTGTACGTTAAGAACATGTACTCTTCTTTTCAAAGCATTCATTTATTGAGCAAATTATAGCAACGTCTTATCCGACTGTCAATTCTTTTTGAAAAAATAGTCGTTTTTACAGATTTGACTTACAAGTCTTCAAATTGACTTGGGTCAACCTCTTTGAAGCTGACAAGCCAAGCGTTCATTTCGTCTTCATCATTTAAGGTATCAATGGATTGATCGATTTTTTCATTTACGGAAGAAATCACGCCCGTCAATGGACTTGGAAATTCACTGACTGCTTTTTCCGCTTCCAGCTCAACAAGGGTCTCTCCTTGTTTTAAAGCAGTTCCTGCTTTTTGAATCGAAGCAAACGTGACCGCACCAAGTTCTTCTTGCGCTTCTTTTGTTAAACCGACACAATATTCTTTCCCGTTAAACAAAACCCACAAATTATCTTTTTTTCTTAAGCATTTCTTTTCCATGATTCTTGTAAGACTCCTTCATATTCATTTTCTTTAAATCCATTAATCAAAAAGCGGTCGCCGCTAACGAGTAGTGGGCGCTTGATCAACATACCATCGGTTGCCAGCACATCGGCTGCGTCTTGGGCAGTCATGGTCGGCACTTTTTCTTTTAATTGCAATTCACGGTATTTCATGCCGCTTGTGTTAAAGAAACGGGTTAACGGTGCTTCGCTTGATTGAATCCAAGCCAGCAATTGTTCCGGTTGAGGCGGTGTGGCCACCATATCGATCGCTTCAAAGGGAATCTCGTGCTCTTCTAACCAACGCTTCGCATTTCGGCATGTACTGCATTTTGGGTACCAATAAAATGTAATCATGTGAACTCCTTAAAGTGTTTTTGGTGCGGTCTCAGCTTGATAGCGCATCGATAAAATCAAACCGATCCCAATCATATTGCTTAATAGGGCAGATCCTCCTTGGCTGATAAACGGCAGTGGAATCCCCGTCAACGGTAAGAGACCGATGTTTGCGCCAATGTTTTCAAACACATGGAAGAGAATCATCATAATGATCCCAGTTGCCAAGTAGGCATAAAATTCATTGTTGGTATCGAAACATACCCGGATCATCCGGTAGATCAAAATAAAATACAATAAAATGACAAACGCGCTGCCAATAAACCCAAAATTCTCACCGATCACCGAAAAGATCATATCGGATTCTCGGACCGGTACATACACATCGCTGACATTAAATCCTTTCCCGAACATCCCGCCAGAGGCGATCGCCATCAGAGCGTACGCCAATTGGAAGGATTGCCCTTGAGTATCATGAAAAGGATCTAGCCATGAATCGATACGAGCGAATTGGTACTCTTTAAAGATCCCTGTATTGTACAGCAACTCACGACCAACATCGGTGGTCACTAAGAAAATCGTTCCGCCACCGAGAATCACGAATGCTGCAATCACTGGCACAACGATTCGCCAAGAGATCCCCGACATCAAGAAGACCCCACCGAAAATCGCCAGAAAGACCAGCATCGTACCAAAGTCGTTTTGCAAGGTAATCAGGATCAGTACTGGAATCGTGACGGCCAACATTTTCGCAATCAGCAACCCATCTGTTTTCAGATCCCGTTCCCGATGCTTGACATTGTGCTGCGTGACGACTAAGGCCAACATCATAATATAGGCAATCTTCATCAATTCTGAAGGCTGGAGGGTAAAGGGACCAAAACGGAACCAGTTTTTTGACCCTGTCGAGGTAGCCATTGTCCGGTCATAAAATTTCAACAGCGCCAACATGACGGCTAATCCAGCTCCATAAATATAGGGAGTCAATTTCCAGAGCCATTTTGATTTGATCTGCATGATAATAATCACCGCAATAATACCTAACACATACCATAAAGCTTGAAACCCTAGGGTTCGCCACATATTCGGGTTATTTGGATCATGCGTCAACGCCACATACAAGGACGCCACTCCAATCAGACATAATAAAAATACGGGTAGAATCACACCGTAGTCAATTCGATTATCGTTCGTTTTTATTCGTGAATTTTCCATGTCCACACTCTCTTCTGTAGAATCTTTATCCATTATAGTGATATTTGAGGAGAAAAGAAAGGATTGTCCATGAGCATTCACAAAAAATTTAGAAACTTTAATGATTTTCGGGAAAAGAGGGTTAAAAATAATTCAAATTGATAAGAATTACAACGAGAGCGGACCTAACTTCTGATTCATATCTGATCAATCAGAGTATAATTACAGTATATCTATTAGACAGGAAGTTCAGAAGCATATTTTTCTATTAAAACTCGCTGAATACGTCTATATCTTATTAGTAATAAATCACTTCATTTCAACTATTCTTCTTTATTTTGATTATTCTTTGCTCAATGTAACCGAAGTACCCGAACAAAGCAACTTTAACTCAGTCAAAAATTGCCACCCTATTTTCATTTCAAAGAAATAGCAACCCGTGACTACTTCTCTTAAGCTGCTCAAAATATAAATTGATGCACGACGAGCCTAATTTACCACATTAATGTGGTAATGAAATGTTATTTACGCCACCACATAATTTCACTAGAATACAATTAAGGAAGCGCTTCCGGAGGTGAACCAATGATTTTAAATGATCGAGAACAACTACTGTTGCAACTACTATTAGAACAAACGGAGTTTCGCCCTGCCTCTTTTTTTCAAAAGCAGTTAAATGTATCCCAGAAAACGGTTTATAACAATTTAACGACTTTAGAAAAGAAACTAAAAGATTCGGGACTAGCTATCAAAAAAGTCCCAAGAAAAGGAATCTTTTTATCTGGTTCTGAATCAGCAAAACAGAATGGTTATCGATTGTTAGCAAAAAAAGAGACTAAACTCGAACTATTTTCACCTAATTATCGTAAAATCTTTATTTTCGCTAACTATCTGTTTTCAGTAAAGCCAATGCACTATCAGGAATTCTCTGAATATTTTTATATTAGTAACCAGTCAATAAAGAAAGATGTTGATGAAATCGTTGCTTTCTGTCGATTCCATCAAGTATCTACAAAAATGACTACTAGCGGACTCAAGCTAACCTCAGTTGAATCTGCTGCTCAAAACGTATTCAAATCTTTTTTAGAGAAGTATACCGACGCCAAAGCCAGTGAAAATCTTTTGGTCAACAATCTCTTTGACTCTAAGGTACTCGATTTGACGAAGAGATTTGTCTCAGATATGACCCAGACAATCGGCCACCCCGTCAACAATTATTCTATCGACTCCTTGAAGCTTTCATTGCGTATTTTTCTTTCAAGACTCCTTATAGATAAACACATTGAAAAACAAGAGCATCTAGTATTTGACGAACTGAGACGAATGAAATTCTATATGATCGCGGTTGATTTTGCTGAAATGATCCAACAGCAACTACCTGTTCAATTTAGTGATACAGATATTCAATATGTATGTTCCTTGTTATTAGCACACGGCATCGAGCCTTTTGGTCAAATGGATGAGCCTCACGAATCTACTATCACAAATTGTACGAAACAAATCATTCAAAAAATGTCACATATGTTAAACGCAGATCTGACACAAGATAAATTATTGCTGCAAACATTGTTGGCTCATATCGTTCCCATGATCCATCGATCAAAGACAGGGATTTTATTGAAAAACCCACTGATAAAAAGTATCAAAAAACAATACTCAACAATGTATACATTGACCAAATATGCAATTGGAGATTTAGAGGAGCGATTTCAAATCTTATTAACAGAAGACGAAGTTTCTTTTCTGACGATCCATTTTCAGTTAGCCTTTGAAAAGATAAAAATTACTAACCATATACTAATTGTTTGCCAATCAGGTTTTGCTACATCGGAGTTGATTTTTAACCGTATCAAACAGACGATCGCTGCTGATACCGTATTGGAGATCATTCCTTTGAGTAAACTGGCCAGTACATCTCTTGAAGCTGTTGATCTGATCATATCAACTATTCCATTGGACATTACAGCACCGCCAGTTATTTATATTTCGCCGCTTCCTACTACCGAAGAAATAGGAAGAATCTCAGCAAAGATATCTAATCTTAATGAGAATGAGAAAAATTTTTACTCAAAAAAATACCAGAAAACGACTTTATTACAAAAATATTTAGATCCTACTTTCCTTTTTGTCAAAAAAAAGTTTCGAACAAAAAAAGATGTACTGGATTTTTTAGCAGATGATTATCTGAAAAAAAAGCTTGTTACAACAAAATTTAAGCATTCTCTATTTGAACGAGAGGAACTAGGAAGCACTGGCTTAAAGACGGGAGTAGCCATTCCACATGCTGATCCACATACAGTGAAAGAAACAAAACTTGCTTTTCTCACCCTCGATGCGCCAATTACTTGGGGAGACACAAAAATCCAACTAATTGTTTTGCTTGCGATTGCTGAAGAAAACATGATCGAGGCAAAAGAGTTGATCGCTTCGATTTACGGATTGTTTAACTCAGCCGAAGAAATTCAATGGATCGTTAATAGTCAAACGCAAGAAGAACTGTATCAAAGATTGTTAAGAGGAGGAAATTGATCATGTTTTTTGATCACCAAATCGTGTTACTTGAAAAAGATTTTAAAACAAAAGAGGAAGCTTTTCGACTATTAGCAGACGAACTCATCAAAACTCATTGTGTAAATGATCAGTTCTATCAAAATATCGTACAGCGAGAAGAAACCTTTCCTACAGGTTTAAAAATTAACGGCATTGGGGTAGCGATCCCACATACGGACAGCAAATTTGTTTTACGATCCCAAGTCGCTTTTATGTCACTTGCCTCTCCCCTTTCATTTATTGAAATGGGTTCGCAAGAAAAGAAAATCGATGTATCTCTGTTGTTCATGCTTGCATTGAAAGAACCACATGAGCAATTGGGTATGCTACAAAATCTTATCTCTATGTTTCAAACACCAGGGGTTTTGGAAGCCCTATCCGCAGTAACGACTAAAGAAGCGTATCTTTCGATTATTGAAAAAAATGGACTGCAATAAAAAGGAGGAACAATTATGTTAAATGCATTACAGTGGTTCGTTGATCTAGGTTCAATCGTTGTTTTGCCTATTTTAATTTTTATTTTTGGAATAATTTTGGGGACCAAGCCTGGCAAAGCCTTTACTTCAGCCTTAACTGTTGGTGTCGGGTTTGTTGGATTGAATTTGGTGATTGACCTTCTAAGCAGCAGCTTGGGTCCTGCCGCCCAGCATATGGTTGAACGTCTAGGATTAAATTTGACAACGATTGATGTCGGATGGCCTGCCGCAGCAGCAATTTCTTACGGGACGATTTTAGGAAGTCTTGCGATTCCGATTGGTGTGGTCCTAAATGTTCTACTCATCATTTTAGGGCTGACTAAAGTATTGAATGTAGATATTTGGAATATTTGGCACGCAGCCTTCATCTCTTCTCTGATTTATGCCCTCACTGGAGACTTTGCAATGGGGATCGCGGCCACCGTCATCTATTTGATGATGATTCTTTTAATGGGAGATATTTTAGGTCCGATCATTAATAAGTTCTACGGATTTCCTAATATCACTTTTCCTCATGGTACCGCCGCACCCGGATTCATCTTTGCACTACCGATGAATTGGCTCTTTGATCGTATTCCGGGACTAAAAGATTGGAAAGCAGATCCAGAAACCATTCAGAAAAAATTTGGTGTCTTTGGTGACTCTACTGTTATGGGCTTTTTGATTGGTCTCATCATGGGAATACTTGCCGGATATGACACAGCAGGTGTCGGCCAATTAGCCGTCCAAACAGGCGCTGTGATGGTTTTGATGCCTAAAATGGTTGCTTTACTGATGGAAGGACTAACACCTATTTCTGAATCTGCAAATGAATTCGTCAAAAAACGGTTTCCTGGAAGAGAGCTTTACATCGGTATGGATGCAGCATTATCGGTTGGTCATCCAGCTGTCCTTTCTTCCTCATTGCTGCTAGTTCCGATCACTATTTTGTTAGCCGTAGTTCTACCTGGCAATACGACCTTGCCTTTTGGTGATTTAGCAACCATTCCCTTTCTGATTTGCTTGATGGCTGCTGTTTTTGGAGGAAACATCATTCGAACGGTAATTGCTGGAACGATTTATATGGTAAGCATTCTCTATATTACTTCGTGGGCAGCACCGCTTGTCACTACTGCTGCTCGATCCGCAAACTTTGATCTACAAGGAAACTCTATGATCACTGCTATGGCTGAAGGAGGTTTATGGACCACATTCCTTTATGTCGGCTTAACCAAAATATTAAGCTGGGGCGGTTTAGCCATAATTGGTGTCTCTGTTTTGTTTGGATTGATTTATGTAAATAAAATTCGTCCCAAGAAACAACTATCAAAATAATAGGAGGAAATGATAATGAAAAAACTATTGATTATGTGCGGCACAGGTGTTGCAACTTCAACAATTGTAACAAATAAGGTAAAAGAATGGCTGAAAGAAAAAGGGATGACTGATCAAGTGAAACTGTATCAATCCAAAGTGGCAGATGAGATGAATAAAATTGATGACTATGACATCGTGGTGAGTACAACGGTTGTTCCAGACTCAATCAAAGATCGCGTAATTATGGGGCTGCCACTCTTAACAGGGATCGGTACAGAAGAAATGTACGCGGAAATCGAAAAGAAAATCAAAGAATAAGGAGAATGGCCTATGTTGGTCACAACAAAAGAACTATTCGCACATGCAGAAAAACACAACTATGCATTACCCGCAGCAAATTTTTTCGACTTAACTAGTGCAAGAACATACGCGGAGACTGCTGAACGTTTAAACAAGCCTTTGATATTGGCCTTCGCTCAGTCCCATATGAACATGTTGACTTTAGAAGAGGCAGCCATGATTGGAAAATTTTTGGCAAAGAAAAGCACTGCACCTATCGCTCTGCACCTAGATCATGGTACCGATGAAGAGGTCATCAAAAAAGCCATTCATTTAGGTTTTACTTCCGTAATGATCGATGCTTCTGAGGAGCCATTTGAAGAAAATGTCCGCCGATCAAAGGAGATCGCCGATTACGCTCATAAAAATGGTGTCGTTGTTGAAGCCGAAATCGGGCACGTTGGGTCGGAAAACAGTCTGGAATCAGCCGGAAATAGTCAATCTATTTACACAGAACCTTCTGAGGCTGTTGCATTTGCCAAATTAACCGGGGTTGATTCGTTGGCAGTTTCTATTGGCACCTCTCACGGACATTATCAAGGGATACCCAAAATAAATTTTGACGTTTTAAAGGAAATACACCATGCTGTCAATGTTCCTCTTGTTCTGCATGGCGGATCCTCTTCTGGCGATGAAAACCTTGAAAAATGTGCCTTAGAAGGTATCCGGAAAATAAATATTTTTACTGACTTTGTCACTGCTGCTATGAATGAAATTCACAAAAATCAACCAAATGACTATTTCGATTTACTTCATTCAGCAAGCAATGGAATGTCCAAGACACTCGAGCACTATTTTACAGTCTTTCATACCAAATCTTATCGTGAAGGAGAAAGCTAATGAAAAAAAGAACTTTAAGAACGCCATTCTTTGTCATCAATCCCAAAGCCTATCTTTATGGAAAACAAGCATTGGCATTGGCAAAAGCTGCTGATGAGTTGTCATCTTTGTATGACATCGACATTCTATTTACTGTTCAGCATGCAGACGTTTCTTTAATTAAACAGGCAACAACACATTTATTCGTCACTGTCCAACATTTAGACGGAATCGAAATTGGTCGTGGAATGGGCTATGTTTTACCCGAAGCAGTGGCAGAAGCCGGAGCTGAAGCTACCTTTTTAAACCATGCTGAACACCCCATGACATTGCAAGAACTGACTAAAGCGATTCAGCGCTCAAATGAATTGGGTCTCTTAACAATTGTCTGTGCGAATTCATTGAGTGAAGCGAGAGCCGCGGCTTCCCTAAAACCCGATGTGATGGTTTGCGAGCCAACCGAACTAATTGGGACAGGACAAACCAGTGATCTTCAATACATGACGGAAACAAATCGTGTTGTTCGGGAAATTGATCCAGAAATCCTGATTTTGCAGGCTGCTGGTATATCTAGTGCTGCCGATGTTGAAAAAGCTTTGTCGTCAGGTGCTGATGGTACCGGAGGGACAAGCGGTATTGTGCAAGCAGATGATCCAGTTCAAACCCTTACAGAAATGATCAAACAAGCGGTGAAGCATAAAAAGGAGGATTAACACTGTGAAATTTTTAAAAGAGCAACTGACGTTAACTTCTAACGGGAATCGAGTGTCTTACCACAACATCACAGAAGAAGTGAAAGCAATGGTTGAAAAAAGCGGAATTTCAAATGGAATCTGTCTCGTACAGTCTCCCCATACGACTTGTTCTGTTATCTTTGAAGAATACATGCATGATACAGACTTTAACGGAGATGAATTTCTTCAAGTTGATTTAAACCGAATTCTCGATAAAATTATCCCTCGTGAGTTATCAGAAAATACCGATTACCGTTATCCTGGACCAAAGCATTTAGAATTTTTGATGAGTCTGGACGATCCAAACTACCCAACAGATCCAGCAACGATTTTAAACGGCGATGCGCATATTCGCTCGAGTTTTTTCGGTGCAAGCGAAAGCTTTATTTTAAGTAATGGCAAGCTAGAGATCGGCTCCGTAGGCTATATCTATTTTGTTGACTTCGATCAAAATCGTGTGCGAAATAGGACATGCCATGTAATGCTAATGGGCGAATAAGAAAAGTTATTGGGTAAATCAGGAAAAATTGAGATTACTTATCGCCTGCAAAAGAAAAACCATGAATCCTCTAAAAGAAGATTCATGGTTTTTCATTTCTTATGCCAGCTGCAGGATTCGAACCTGTGACCTACGCGTTACGAGTGCGTTGCTCTACCAACTGAGCTAAGCTGGCGTTGTATGGCACAAAGAAAATTATATGCAAAAACGGTTGTTTTGTAAAGAGGTCTGCTGAAAAAAATCTACTTACTGAAATTTTCCGAAAATTGTGATATAATAGAAGTATCAAGGAGGTTTTTACATGGCAACATTTGGTAAATTCGAAACAACAATTGTCCCGTCACAAGAAGGTTCAACGTTTGAGGTCGCTACTCCTGTCATGTTCACGTTCCATGGGAAGAAACAAACTGGTACCATCACAAAGCAGTTGAAAAACTCTGCGGTGGTCGAGCTGAACGAAACCCCAGAAAACCAGAAATTAGTTTCGCAAAGTAATGGTGTATTGATCATCAATTACAAACAATTAACCAAACTATAACCCGTTTAATGCAAGGAGAAAATCAGTTGATTTTCTCCTTTTTTCATTGTCTGATTTTTTGAAAAGCGCAAAAAAAGCCATGGATAACCGATCGAACCGTTTTGGCTGTCGATCTTCTTCCATGGCATCATTGACGAGGCAAAACTTGAAGCAGTTGCCTTTGTCTTATTTGTATTGATTTATTTTGTACCGAATAGACGGTCACCGGCATCGCCCAAACCAGGAACGATATAGCCGTGTTCATTTAGGCGTTCATCAAGATTTGCAGTGTAGATATCAACATCTGGATGGGCATCTTGCAATGCTTTCACGCCTTCTGGTGCAGCAACTAAGCAGACGAATTTCATGTTTGAAGCGCCGCGTTTTTTCAGTGCGTCGATCGCCATGATCGCTGAACCGCCCGTAGCTAACATTGGGTCAACGATAAATAATTGACGTTCATCGATATCTTCAGGTAATTTTACGAAGTATTCGTGTGGTTCTAGCGTTTCTTCATCACGGTACATCCCGATATGACCAACTTTTGCGGCTGGGATCAATTCAAGGATACCATCAACCATGCCTAGACCTGCGCGCAGGATCGGAATGATCGCTACCTTTTTACCAGATAGTGTTTTTTGTGTTGATTCTTCAATTGGTGTTTCAATCACTAGATCTTCAAGCGGCATGTCGCGAGACACTTCATACGCCATCAACATTGCGATTTCATTAACAACTTCACGGAAAACCTTTGTTCCACAGTTCTTGTCGCGGATCATTGTTAATTTGTGTTGGATCAGCGGGTGATCGATTACTTGAAATTTACCCATTTAAAAAAATCTCCTTTGGTTTTTCTCTTATTTTAAAGCAAATCGGCTCTTGTTACAACCATCTGCCACAGGCAATACTGCTTTTCCTCAAAAAAAGGATTGTGTTAGAAGGAAGGAGACAAGACGGCATGTAACACGCCTCTGCGTTCATTCTAGCCCCTTTTTCACTTTTGGTGATCAAAGAGCTGGAGCGCAGGAAAAACGCGTGAGACATCTTGTCTGACCTTAACTTCTGTCACAGTCCCATTTTATTTGTTTTTGTAAAGTGGATAGTTGTCCGTCAATTCTTTGACTTGCGCCGCTACTTCTGCCAAGACGGCTTCATCATTTGGTTTTTCTAAAACTTTGACGATCAATTTCGCCACTTCGACACAATCTTCTTCTTTAAAGCCACGACTAGTGATCGCTGGTGTCCCCACGCGAATCCCACTCGTTTTGAAAGGACTTAATGATTCGAAAGGAATCGAGTTTTTATTGACGGTGATATTGACTTGATCCAGCAATGCTTCTGCTTCTTTTCCGTTCAAATCAAAGCCACGCACATCGATCAATAATAGGTGATTGTCTGTTGCACCAGAGACTAAGCGGGCTTGTGGTGCTTGGTTGAAGACTTTCGCCATTGCTTGCGCATTGCGAATGACTTGTTCAGAGTACTCTTTGAACGACGCATCTTGTGCTTCTTTAAATGCAACAGCTTTCGCTGCAATCACGTGCTCTAATGGGCCGCCTTGAATACCAGGGAAAACGGCACTATTGATTTTTTTCGCTAAATCTTCATCATTTGTTAAAATCAAGCCGCCTCGAGGGCCGCGTAATGTTTTATGGGTCGTAGAAGTCGTGATATCCGCATAAGGAACTGGGTTTGGATGAAGACCAGCCGCTACTAAACCAGCGATATGCGCCATATCCACCATCAATTTTGCGCCAACTTCATCAGCGATTTCACGGAACTTCGCAAAATCGATTGTACGTGAGTAAGCACTGGCACCGGCAACGATCAGTTTCGGTTGATGCTTGCGCGCCAAAATACGAACGACATTGTAGTCAATGACTTCTGTTGCAGGATCAACACCATAACTAACAAAATTATAGGTCTTGCCGCTGAAATTCACTGGTGAGCCATGGGTCAAATGACCGCCTGCGGAAAGATCCATCCCTAATACTGTATCGCCTGTTTCGATCAACGCTAAATAAGCTGCTGTGTTGGCCTGAGAACCAGAATGCGGTTGAACATTGGCATATGCCGCACCGAAAATACTTTTCGCCCGTTCAATTGCTAAGTTTTCTACCACATCAACAAATTCACAGCCGCCATAGTAACGACGACCTGGATAACCTTCAGCGTATTTATTTGTCAAAATACTACCTTGCGCAGCCATTACACCTTCTGAAACGATATTTTCAGACGCAATCAATTCCAAATTGTTTTGTTGACGATTCGTTTCTTTTTCGATCGCTTGCCACAATTCGGGATCAAACGTTTGATAATCCATGCTTACAACACCCCTTTACCTTAATGGTAGCATTGTATCACATTTCTTCATAAGCTACCTATAATGAATTCTGGTTTTTTGCTAATTTTCTTGAAAGAAACTTTGATTTGCAGCTTTTTTCAACCGATTCATATAAGCAGCCCCTAAGCCGCTTTCTGGAAACGTGGGTGCAAATAAGACATCTAGCTCAGCAATCGATTCATCTAACGCCCGTAACCCCGCAAACAGCCCTTTTGTCGCAGCTTCCACACTGTCATCAAAAAATAAATAGATGGCTGCAGCTTCGAAGCGGACCTGCTCGGCGATCGTCGGTCCAGCTAAAACACCTACCTTAAGCTGCTGTTCTCTCGCCCAAGCCATGGCTGCCGACCAATCTTGGTCATTGACCATCATGACGTTGGTATTCGGTGCATAGTGCTTGTATTTCATGCCTGGCGCTTTGGGTGCTTCACTTTCTGTTACTAAATGCTGATCGACGAGGACTTTTGTTTGTAAGACTGCTTCAAGCTGTTCTTTAGAGATTGCACCAGGGCGTAAGATGATCGGCGGTGCCGTTGGGTCACTCAAATCTAAGACCGTTGATTCGACACCGATCTGTGTCACCCCATCGTCCAAGATGCCAGCGATTTTGCCTGCCAGATCATGCTGAACATGCGCAGCTGATGTTGGGCTTGGTTTACCAGATGTATTTGCGCTAGGACCAACCAATGGCTGTTGGGCTTGTTTGATCAACGCTAACGTCTTGGTGTTGTTGGGCATCCGAAACGCCGCTGTGGATAAGCCGCCAGTAACGATGCTAGGTAAGCTGTCTTTTTTGATCGAAAAGATCAAGGTTAGGGGCCCAGGCCAGAAAGTTTCCATCAATTTATCAGCAAAAGGATGCTTGTTATCCACAAACGGTTCCAACTGCTCTGGCTCGGCAATATGAACGATCAAAGGGTTGTCACTAGGTCGTCCTTTGACTTGATACACTTGCGCAACAGCCTTTGGCAAAAGCGCGCTAGCCCCTAGTCCATAGACAGTTTCCGTCGGGAACGCCACTAATCCCCCCTCAGCTAAGATAGCTGCTGCTTCGTTTAACTTTGATTGATCAAAAATTTTTGTTTCCACAATTTATCCACATCCTTTTTTGAGAAGTTTCCACACTTATCAACATTTTCTCGTTTCTTATCCACATTTTGTGGATAAGTCGTTTGTCAAGTGTGGATAACCTTGTTTATAACTCCATTTATTCCCAAATTGTTCATTTCATAAGGTTTTTGCACTTTTTCTGTAGCAAAAAAAATTTATTTATCCACATCTTGTGGATGACTGACAAACACCATCCGATCTTGACCCGCAAGATCTTTTACTACGGTAACTTCTTTGTTGGGAAAAGCGGCTGCAAAAAGCTGTTGAACAGCTTGTCCTTGCTGGAAGCCGATTTCCAGCGCCATTTGCCCACTTGGTGCCAAACACTTCGGTGCTTGCTGTGCTAATTGCTTATAGATCGCCAATCCTTGTTCTTGAGCAAAAAGCGCCATTTTAGGTTCTTTTTCCCGTACGCTGATATCCATCAGCGGCCACTCTTCAGCGCTGATATACGGCGGGTTGGAAACGATCAGATCCCATTGCTGATCTGCCACAGGCTCCAAGGTATCTCCTTGGAAAAAGCGGATCTCCGCACCTAAGGCTGTCGCATTTTCTTTAGCAACAGCTAACGCCTCTGCTGAAAGATCCACGGCACTTACCGACCACTGGGGACGTGCCAATTTTAAGGCAATGGCGATCGCTCCTGTACCCGTGCCAATGTCAACGACTCGTAGCGGCTGATCTGCTGGTAGTTTTGCCAGACAGTTTTCCACCAGCTCTTCGGTTTCTGGACGCGGGATCAAGGTTGCAGGGGTCACTTTTAAGCGATGACCATAAAATTCTTCATACCCCAATAAATATTGCGGGGGTTCATGCTGTAGCAACTGTTCAAGATCTGCTGCGATCTGTGCCTCATCTTCCCTTAGGATGGGTTGGTCCATCTGCAGCAGCCAATCGAGTTGCTGCCAGTTTTTTCGCTGTAAAAACAGGTATTGGATCGCATACCCGTCCAGTCCTTTCGTTTCTAAAAAAGAAGAAGCCCGTGAAAGGACTTCTCGATAGGTTTTAGCCATTTTGCATCTCATCTAATTTTGATGTTTGATCGTAAACGATCAGTGCATCAACAATTTCATCGAGTTTTCCAGCTAAAATTTGATCCAATTTTTGAATAGTCAACCCGATACGGTGATCTGTTACGCGGTTTTGCGGGAAGTTATAGGTCCGGATCCGTTCAGAACGATCGCCGGTACCCACTGCTGATTTACGGTTTGCATCGTATTCGCTTTGTGCTTCTTGCTGCATTTGGTCATAGACCCGTGCCCGCAAGACTTTCATCGCTTTCTCACGGTTTTTCAGCTGTGAACGCTCATCTTGCATCGCAACAGCGATCCCAGTTGGCAAGTGAGTCAAACGAACAGCAGAAGCTGTTTTGTTAACGTGCTGACCACCGGCACCAGAGGCATGGTAAATATCGGTACGAATATCTTTGTCTGCGATATCGATTTCGACTTCTTCTGCTTCAGGCATAACCACGACCGTTGCCGTAGACGTATGGATTCGGCCTTGTGATTCGGTAGACGGTACCCTTTGCACTCGGTGGGCGCCGCTCTCATATTTCAATTTTGAAAAGACGTTGTCGCCAGTGATCATCATGATGACTTCTTTGTAGCCGCCGATCCCAGTGACGTTGGCATCCATGACTTCGACTTTCCAGCCTTGGTTTTCCGCATATTTTTGATACATATTGAAAAGATCGCCAGCAAATAAGGCTGCTTCGTCGCCGCCTGCTGCACCACGGATCTCCATGATGATGTTTTTGTCATCATTCGGGTCTTTTGGCAACAACAAAATCTTGATGCGTTCTTCTAAAACGTCTTTTTCTTTTTTCAAGTCAGAGAGTTCTTCTTTGGCCATCTCAGCCATTTCTGCATCTAGGTTTTCCCCAAGCATTTCTTCAGTGTCCTTGATTCCTTCAACGACTTCTTTGTAACGGCGGTAGACTTCCACCGTTTCCCGTGTATTGGCTTCTTCTTTTGAAAGCTGCATGAAGCGTTTGGTGTCAGAGATCACGGCTGGATCACTTAGTAATTCGCCTAATTCTTCGTAACGGTCTTCGATTGCTTGTAACTGATCGTACATTGATTATTCTCCTTCTTTTTTCATTCCCGGGTGAAAGTAATGCTTGCGGCAAACTGGATAATACGCTTCATTGCCGCCGATTTGTACTTGATCGCCCTCGTAAACGGGTTTTCCGTCGATATAGTGCAAGTTCATGGTTGCTTTTTTATGACAGAACCAGCAGATGGTTTTCATCTCTTCGATTTTATCTGCGTAAAGCAGCAAGTATTTTGAGCCTTCAAATAATTCATTGCGGAAATCATTTTTCAAGCCAAAGGCCATTACAGGAATACCTAACTCATCCACGATTTTGGTGAAAGCCAGCACGTGATGCTTCTTTAGGAACTGTGCTTCGTCGATCAAAATACAATAAGGTTTATAACCGAGGTCTTTGATCAAATGAAATAGATCCGTTTCATCAAAAATCGGGATCGCGTCTCGCTCTAAGCCGATGCGACTCGAAACATTTCCCACGCCGCTTCTCGTGTCCAATCCACTTGTCATGATCACGACTGGTTTGTCTTGTTCTTCATAGTTGTGAGCAACTTTCAGTATCTCGATCGTTTTCCCACTATTCATTGCGCCATATTTAAAAAAAAGCTGTGCCATCTCGCCCATCCTTCCTCATACTCCTTTGGTATTATACTTGAAAAAGGAGAATTTTTACAGACTTAAATTCGACACACGCCGCCTTTTACGCAAGAGTTTTACGAAAAGTTAACGGATTTTTTGCTGCCGGTACTTCTTAATCATTTCTGGCTTTTCTGGCCACTTCTGCCAATACTTGACAAGCCAGTGGATATTCTGGATTTTCATTCCCATTGATATCCGTTGCAATGATCACAAAACCGAGCTGCTGGTAGAGCTTGATTGCTGCGTGGCTCCACGTTTGCGTATGAAGATACATCGGCTCGTTGGCTGCCTCTAAGACAGAAACGACTTGCGTGACCAAGCCGCGAGCGATCCCTTGACGTTGAGCTTGCGGCATTACTGCTACCCAATGGACTAGCGGAACCGGTGTACCGTCTTGCTTGGCTTTTTTCCAAGCGGTAGCCGTGCCGACCGGTGTACCTGTTTGATCAAGGGCAAAAAACATTCGCTGTCCTAGCTGTGCTTGCTCGGGCATAAATTCTTTTTCAAAATACGCCAATGCCTCTTCCTCATTGTCAAACTCTCCGACGGATGTTTCGATCCGTGCCCAGTGCCTTTCGTCTCCTGCTTGGTAGCTGCGTAGCGAATAGTTATCGGATTGAATGGGCTGGATCGGTGTGCTTTTGTGTGCTCGCTTCATCCAGATTTCTGCATATGGAATTGATTTATCTAACATTGGTTGTGCCTCTCTTTCCTTGGTTTCGTCCTTGTTCAACGGTTTCTTTGGGATTCAATCACGTAATTTCTTTACTAGAAAAATTTCTGTTAGCTGATTTTGCGTATGGGCGATTCTCCCGATTTCTTCATAGCCCACTCGCTGATAAAAATCTGGTGCTTGGAAATCAAAAGTCGCCGTCTGGCAATTTTCACAGCCAAATGCTTTCAACTGCTGTTCAAGATCCGTAAGAATCTGCTTGCCATACCCTTTTCCCCGCTCGGATGCTTTGACCCACAGGGTGTCAAGATAGCCGATATGATACATTGAGGCGTAGGCAATACCGCCAGCAATCACCACACCCTCTTTTTTGATTACACTGCTAAAGTTCTGATAGGTCTCTGTTTGTGTAAATGGTTTTTGATGCTTTGTGTATGCTGTTAATGCTGTTTCTAACGCAGCCAATTCTTGGTCTGTTCCTTGTTCAATGATTCGCGCCATATTCAATCACTCCTTCTTGTTTCTTGATAATCTGCGATGATCTGATCGACCGTTTCTGCTATCGTTAGGCCTTCTTTGATCAGTCTTTCCTCTGAAGATCCTTTTGGGAAAAGCAAGTCTCGCTCAAGCCACCATTTACGCATCGCTTCCTCGGAAAAATAGTCTCGCTGCATTCGGGTCTGATGTCTTTTGACCGTTTCCTCGAAAGAAAGATCAAAATAATAAACTAGCTTTTTTTGGGGAAAGAGTTTCATTAGAAAGTCGAGAAAGTCTTGGTATTTTTCACGAGAATAAATCCCCTCAACAAGTATCATCGGCACTTTCCCCTTCGCATATAGGACAGCTTCTTTCATCAAACCGCTGGCTAAATTATTAGGGGTATCTTTGACACAAAAAATTTCTCGCCGAAAAACATCTTGTGAAATCAGCACTGCCTCTTCCCCAAAAACGTGCTGAACAGCTTTGGCAATAGTGGTTTTTCCGCTGCCAGAATTCCCCCGTAGTAAAATTAACATGCTTTCCATGGGCGGTCCCTTCTTCGTTAGTAAGTTATCTAAGCATATCTCTTGTTTTTCTCTACTAGAAGCATACCATAGAAGCAAAGGAGGAATACCTATGAATGATACGGCAATTTTTGCTGGTGGTTGTTTTTGGTGCATGGTGAAGCCTTTTGATTCACAGCCAGGCATCCTCAAAGTGGTTTCGGGCTTTACTGGCGGCCATGTCCCTAACCCAACCTACCAACAAGTAACGACAGGTACCACCGGTCACACCGAAGCAGTTGAAATCACCTTTGATCCTGAAGTCATCTCTTATGAAGAATTAGTTGCCATCTATTGGCAGCAGACAGACCCCACGGATGCGTTTGGTCAGTTTGCCGACCGTGGTGATTCCTATCGTCCAGTGATTTTTTACAATAGTGAAGAACAAAAAGCGATTGCGGAAAAATCAAAGGCGCAGTTGCAAGCTAGCGGCCGCTTTGACCGTCCGATCGTAACGAAGATCGAACCAGCAGAACCTTTTTATCCTGCAGAAGATTATCATCAAGATTTTTACAAAAAAAATGCAGCCCATTACAATGCTTATAGCGAAGGCTCCGGTCGAGCCGGCTTTATTCGCCAAAACTGGGCTTAACATTTTGGAAAACGTTCCTTACAATTCATCACTAACAGCCGATCTGCCTCGTCAGCAGATCGGCTGTTTTCTGTTTTTTCCCAAAAAGGAAATTGACAGTCAGGGCATTTTCGCGCTACACTGATTAGAAAATTCTGACGATTATAAAGGAGTGTTTGTTTGATGTTAGCTAATGAAGTCCGTCCAGGTCCAAACCGTTATATTACGGGCGATGGGGTCTTAACTGATTTGCCGGAGTATTTACGAGAGTTCCAAGAGGTAGCAGTAATTACTGGGGAGCAGTCATTCGATGTGTTTTCGAACTATTACCCTCATTCATTTGACTACCCGATCTACCGCTACGATGGATCATCGAGTTATGAAAATGCGCAAACCTTAGCTGAAGCGATCCAGCAAGCAGATGCCGTGGTGGCAATCGGCGGCGGCAAGGTCGCTGATACAGCAAAAATCACCGCTCAAACCCTTGGCGCAGAGCTGATCGTGATCCCTACATTGGTTTCCAACTGTGCGCCCTTTACCCCGGTGATCGTCGCCTATTACCCCGATCATACGATTTGTAAAATCGACTATGCCAAAAAAGGTGCCTACATGACGATCGTCGACACCCGTTTTTTACTAGCCACACCTGTTGATTACTTTATCGCAGGGATCGCTGATACCTTAGCCAAATATTATGAAATGGAAGCCATCTTCCGCAACATGGCAGAAGACGACAAGACTGCCTTAGTACGGCTAGGTTTCCAAAGCGCTCTTTTGATCAAAAACTTGCTGATTGCCGATGCGATCCAAGCTGTCAAAGACCTAGAAGCTGGGCAGCTGACACCCGCCTTTGCCCGCATCACCGACGCGATCATTGCTTTGGCAGGCGAAGTTGGCGGTTTTGCAGTAGAGTTTGGCCGCACGTCCGGTGCGCATGCGCTGCATGACGGCTTGTCTTATTTGAATGAGACCCATAGTGTCTTGCACGGCAATAAAGTCGCCTACTGCATTTGGGTCCAGCTTGCCTATACCAATGATTTTGATGTGATTGAAGAATTACGGCCGTTTTACGAAGCTTTGCACTTGCCGATGAAGCTGAAGGATCTCCACGTGACGCGCCTTGATCGGGATTACTTCGCCTCGGTTCTGACCTATGCTGTCAAGGAAGAAGAAACCTTTATTTTGATCGATCCTGCGATCACACCCGAAAAAGTCTATCAGGCGATCGAAGCAGTAGAGGCGCTGTAAACCGTACAAATTGCTAAACAACTTTATATCAATAAAAAACTGTTTCCCTAATGCATTTCGGAAACAGTTTTTTTATTTGATCAAACTGACACGCAGTAGCAATCCTGGCTGCGCATGTTCTTAGCGGGCAACAGCAACTGACGCATTGCCCATCACTGCACGGCTTCACCCAGCAACCCGTTTTCTAAGCAGTATTGATAAATACCTTCCTCGGCTACGTGACCAATCACTTCGTCAGCGATCGCTTTTAACTCATCCGAAGCATTGGCCATTGCTAGACCCCAACCAACTGCCTCCAGCATCTCAATGTCATTGTTGCCATCCCCAAAGGCAATGGCTTCGGATTTATCCAAGCCATAGTAAGCCAGCATTTTGGCAATGCCGCTTCCTTTCCCGCTGCTGGCTGGAATAATATCGACTGCCCGATCCCACCAGGCGGTGATTTTCGCCTCTGTAGTATTTGCCATCACTTTGGCGTAGTCTTCTTTCCCTGAACCTAACATCACTTGGAAAATGTCTTGCTGTTGGATCAACTCTTCAAAATCTTCTGCCACGATCACTTCTTGGTGAGCAAAGGAAAAATACTCAACTAAATCAGCATCTTTGCCATTGGCAACGGTACGATCCTTCGTTGCGATTGCTACTGGACGCTTGAGCGCCGTCGCATTTTCTATGATTTGCTGAACATCTTTTTTAGGAATGGGGTTTTGGTGGATCCCCTCGGCTTGATTAAAACAATACGATCCGTTAAAGGTCAAAAACGCATCGAAGGTCACGCCTTCAAATTGCGGCAACGCGATGGGACTTCTGCCAGTCGCAATGCACAACAGGATCCCTTGCTTCTTCAAGGCTTTTAATGTGGCTAACATTCTTTCAGAGATTTGCTTTTTGTTCATGTCGATCAGTGTGCCATCAACATCAAAAAAAATAATTTTCACGTTCTTCATGATCTTCCCCATTTCCGTCTCGATTTTCAAAAAAATTGATGCGCTTTTCTCTCTATTGTTCCGTGCGGATCGTCGCTGTTATCTTTTATTTCTTTTATCTTCTCATAAATTGCCAGCGTTTTCTTCTGAAATCGTGAAAATTGATCGGAATACTTACCTATTTTTAAGAATCTTAAAGAACGCCTAGACTATCGGGAACAGCTGATCCAATGTGACTAATACTCCATCCTCATCATTTGAGGGACAGACAGCGGTGGCAACGGCTTTGACGTTTTCTGGCGCATTGTCCATCGCATAGCCTCTCTGGCAATAGGCTAACATTTCCAAATCATTGCCGCCATCGCCAAAAGCGACACATTGCTCAGGAGTGATCCCCCATCGCTCTACCAAGCGTGCCAATCCTGATGCTTTGTGGCAGTTAGGCACGATCAGATCCACGGAACCATGCCCACTGCCTGTTGGCACTAGCAAACCAGCTAGTTCTTTTTGAAATAGTTCCGAATAATAGGCCGTTTTTTCGACAGGAACGGTTGGGGCAAATTTCAGGATCGTGTCCTCTACTTGGGCAAAGTCATCGACCCATTGCAATTTGTGGTAATACTTATTTGTTAATTCAAAAAAAGCATCACTGACCGTTCCCCGTTCACAATAAGCACTATTGAGCCCACACATTACATTTTTAACTTCGGAGTATTTTTTACATAAATCTAAGGTTGCGAAAACCGTTTCTCGGGGAATGTCCGCTGCAAAAAGCACTGTTTCTTTGTCTTTGACAAGTGCTCCGTTTTCTGCAACAAAACTCAGCTCGTGATCATAGCCGGGAAATTGAGCCCGCAACTGGTAATACTGATTGCCGCTGGCAACGACAAACTGACAGCCGACTGCTTTCATGCGGCCCAACACGGCCTTGAAGCGGGGAACATCATACGTATAATCCGTGCGCATAAAGGTTCCATCCATATCGACAGCTACTAACTTGATATCATAAGGGTTGGCATTCATCTACTTCTCTCCATTCTGGCTTTCTTTATTAAAGAAAGCGTTTTTCTTACATTATTATTTTAACATGTATATACAACTTCCGCATCCTTTTTCTTGCTAAAAAATCGATTGAAGGGATAGTGCCTCTCAAAAAAGAGACTACTGCTTTACACCATTCAATCGTGCCTACCTTTTCAAAAATCCTTACAATGATTGAAGATCATTCAAAGGCAGACCATCGCTGCCAAACACAAGGATTGATTGGCGGCTCCTTTGCCCGAATGAAAAGAATCACTCCAGAAACGTTTCCTTGCGCAATTTCTGCCCCACATAAATTCTATCCTGCTTTCTTTCAAATCTACTTGGTTCTTTGGTATACTGGGGATAGTTTAATTAGTGAGGGGTTTTTGTTATGAACTTTACCCGCTTTGCTCGCTTGACGCAGCGCAGGAGCAAGACGTTTATTTCCCAGAATGTATCTTCAATCCAAGTGATTGTTTTTTATTATATCGTGATGACGGTGGTCTCTTTGGGGCTTTTTTCACTTCCCTTCTTTCGGGAACCGGGCTCTCATGTCGCGTTTATCGATCTGTTCTTTATGGCGGTCAGCACGGTCAGTGTCACAGGGTTGACTACCTTCCCGATCAATGACGTATTTAACGACCGCGGGGTCATTTTATTGGAAGTCCTCTTTCAAGTTGGTGGTTTAGGGATCATGATGATCTCGACCTTTTTTGCGATCGTTTCACGGCGCAAAATCAGTTTAAAGCAGCGCCAATTGATCATGACAGATATGAACCAGCCAAAGCTTAGCGGGATCGTTCGGATGATTCGAACGACGTTTACCATCATTTTAGTTTGTCAGTTGGTAGCAGGTACGATCTTCGCTGTTTATTTTCATCTTTACGGGTATTATGACAATTGGCGTGACGCGATCTTTTATGGGTTTTATCAAGCGATCTCTGCTGTGACCAACTCAGGGTTTGATGTGACGGGCAATTCCATCTTGCCGTTTTCCCATGATTATTTCTTCCTGACGTGTATCATGATTTTGATTTTTATCGGGGGGATCGGATTTCCAGTGATCATGGACTTTCGGGAATGGGTCCTTTTTAAAATGAAAAAACAACGCCGCCGCTTGCCGTTTCGCTTTTCTTTATTCACAAAAATTGCTGTTTTGGCTTTCGTGATCCTCTTTGTCGGCGGCACATTGGCGATTTTTTTCCTTGAGAAAGATTATTTATTCAAAGATTACAGCTTTAGCGGTATGTGGATGAACAGCATGTTTTATTCTATGACAACGCGGAATGCTGGCTTGCAGATCCATGACTTAGGCAACTTCCAAACCACGACGTTGATCGTTTTCTCCTTGCTGATGTTTATTGGTTGTAGTCCCAGTTCTGTTGGTGGCGGGATTCGGACGACGACCATTGCCATCATTGGGCTGTACCTCTATGCCTTCTTAAAAAGTGAGGATAATATCAATATCTTTGGTCGCCGGATCGATCAAGATGACGTCCGCAAATCGGTGGTAGTCTTCATGCTTTCGATGGGCATGTGCTTCTTTTGTGTCTTATTCTTGACCGCCATCGAGGATATCCCTTTGATTGCCATCATTGTTGAAGTTTCCTCGGCCTTTGGAACCACAGGACTTTCTTTAGGAATCACGGGCGATTTATCAACTATTGGCAAACTCGTGATTGCTCTTTTGATGTTTATTGGCCGTGTCGGTATGCTGTACACTTTGATGTTATTCGTACCAAAAGAAACACGTGACTTAGGCTACGAGTACCCAACGGAAAAAATCATTATCGGTTAAAGCAGCAGCAAACCTGACAGAAGGTTTGCTGTTTTGCTTTTCAAGCCTTTGATCATCGCAAGTAAAAGAGCCATTTATCAGAATGGTCTTTGTAGAAATTTAAAGAATCGCAAAAGCAATTTAACCTTTTTCTTGGTATATGGTATGATAAATTGAATTTGCACAACGAAAGCATTCGCTCTAATGGAGGGTTACATTATGGGAATACGAAGTCATCTGGCTGTTTCAGTCGGTAAGACCTCTCAATGGGTATTAAAGAACTTTTTCAAAGGTGGCTCAAGCCTGCCTGGTAAATTAGCATTAAAAGTTGATCCACATATATTAGATCATTTGGCGAAAGATTACCAAGTCGTCGTGATCACAGGCACCAACGGCAAAACATTGACGACTGCCTTGACTGTCAATATTTTGCGCCAAGAATTTGATGAAGTATTGACGAACCCCACCGGTGCCAATATGGTCCAAGGGATCGTTTCAACCTTTCTATCGGCACGCCCTAAAAAAGGCAAAAAATTTGCGGTTTTAGAAATTGATGAAGCCAGTCTCAGCAAAGTAACGAAGTACATCAAACCGGAATTGTTCGTTTTCACCAATATTTTCCGCGATCAAATGGACCGTTATGGCGAGATCTATACGACCTATAAAATGATCGTTGAAGGTGCCGCAAACTCACCGGAAGCAATGATCCTCTGCAATGGGGATTCGCCACTGTTCAATTCGGTGGCAACTGTCAATCCGCGGAAATACTATGGATTTGATCATTTGCCAGATGAAGAGCAGATGGCCCATTACAATACGGATGGCGTGTTGTGTCCTGAGTGTCATCACATTTTGCATTATAAAATGATCACCTATGCCAATCTTGGGAAATACTACTGCCCAAATTGCGGCTTCCATCGACCAGAATTGGATTATAAACTGACGGAAATGACTGCAATGGACAACACCTCTGCTGATTTTGTGATCGATGGCAATGACTATCGCATCGAAGTTGGTGGGATGTACAATGTCTACAATGCGCTGGCGGCAACTGCGGTTGCGGAATATTATGGCGTAGCACCTGCAAAAATCAAATCTGGTTTGGCCTATGACGAAAAAGTCTTTGGCCGCCAAGAAGTGATCCGCATCGGGGACAAAGAATGTACGTTAGTTTTAGTTAAAAACCCTGTTGGTTTGAACCAAGTCATCGATATGATCGGCCTGTCGCCCTATCCTTTCTCACTAGTCAGCTTGTTGAATGCCAACTACGCAGATGGGATCGACGTCAGCTGGATCTGGGATGGCGACCATGAAGCGTTTGCCGATATGGGGATTCCTCAAGTGATCGCTGGTGGTGATCGTCACAAAGATATGGCGTTGCGGTTAAAAGTTGCGGGGATCCCTGAAGAGAAAATCATTGAAACCCCTGAACTTGATGACGTCATCAAGCAAATTGCAGACTTACCAACAGAAAAAGTCTATATTTTAGCGACTTACACTGCAGTCCTGCAGCTACGCAAAAAGCTTGCGGAAAAAGGCTATATCAAAGGAGGAATGAGTCGTGACTAAGTATCAACTGAATGTTGCCCACTTGTATGGAAATCTTTTGAATACTTACGGCGACAACGGCAATCTCTTGATGTTGCGCTACGTGGCCGAAAAACTAGGCGTGACCTTCAACGCAGAAGTCGTCAGCATTCACGAGCCCTTCGATCCTGAAAAATATGATCTCGTCTTCTTCGGTGGCGGACAAGATTTTGAACAAGTGATCGTTTCACAAGATATCCAATCAAAAAAAGAAGCCCTGACCAGCTATATCGAAAATGATGGCGTGATGCTGGCGATCTGCGGCGGCTATCAATTGCTGGGTCATTACTACATCGGTGCCAACGGCGAGAAAATCAAGGGGATCGGTGCCTTGGATCATTACACCTTAAGCCAAGAAAACAACCGGTTCATCGGTGACATCGTGATCCACAATGAAGAATTCGATGAGACCTATTATGGCTTTGAAAACCATAATGGCCGTACTTTCTTAGGTAAAGGGGAAAAACCATTGGGGAAAGTCATCCAAGGACAAGGAAACAATGGCGAAGACCAAACCGAAGGCGTGGTTTACCGCAATGTGTTCGGCTCTTACTTCCACGGACCGCTTCTCGCAAGAAATGAGCATTTGGCAGAGCGCTTGATCCGCACCGCCCTTGCCAATCGTTATGGCAACGTCGAAATTTAAATACACGTACTTAGCAAACAAACCTGTTTTTCGCAGGTTTGTTTTTTTATGGGAAATTTCCCCGCAGTTGCTACCTTTTCTCTTTGTTTGCTTCTACGTTCCTATGCCGCCTCACTTTATTGTAACCGCTATCTTTCTTTTCTATACTGAGGTTGTAGTAAAAATTGAAAGGAGATGTTAAGAAATTATGATGGAAAAAGTTCAGCGGTTTGGCGGTGCGATGTTTACCCCGGTCCTCTTGTTTTCATTTTCGGGGATCATGGTCGCGCTGTGTATTATCTTTAAAAATCCGATGCTTGTGGGGAGCATCGCCACTGAAGGCTCTACTTGGTTCAACATTTGGACGATCATTGAAAACGGTGCATGGACGGTCTTCAACCAAATGGAATTACTATTTGTTATTGGATTACCGATCGGTCTCGCAAAAAAAGCCAATGCGCGAGCGGCAATGGAAGCCTTTGTCGTCTATATTACTTGTAATTATTTTATTTCTGGCATGATCGAGTACTTTGGTCACTTCTTCGGTGTCAACTTTGCAGCTGATCCCGGCGGTGAGAGTGGCTTGAAAATGATCGCCGGCATCAAAACATTAGATACTGGTATTATCGGAGCAATTTTTATTTCGGCGATCGTCGTCTATCTTCACAACAAGTTTTTCGATACGAAGCTGCCTGATTTTCTCGGAATCTTCCAAGGCTCTTCCTTTGTCGTGATCCTTGGATTCTTTTTGATGTTGCCAGTCGCTTTCTTGATTGCATTGATTTGGCCGAAAGTCCAAGCTGGCATTGGGTCCATGCAAGGGTTTCTAGCAAGTGCTGGGGTCTTTGGGGTCTGGCTCTATACTTTCTTAGAGCGAATATTGATCCCCACAGGTCTCCATCATTTCGTGTATACCCCCTTTGTTTTTGGTCCTGCTGTCGTCGAAGAAGGAATCTCCAAATACTGGATGGCACATTTACAAGAATTTGCCCAATCCACCAGACCATTGAAAGAGCTTTTCCCTGAAGGGGGCTTTGCTTTACATGGCAATTCTAAGATCTTTGCTGCACCGGGGATCGCTGCTGCTTTTTATTTCACAGCCAAGCCTGAGAATAAAAAGAAAGTCTTAGCGATTTTGATCCCTGCCACTTTAACTGCCGTTTTAGCTGGTATCACTGAGCCATTGGAATTCACCTTCCTCTTTATCTCACCACCCCTCTTTGCGGTGCACGCTGTTTTAGCAGCGACCATGGCGGCAACGATGTTTGCCTTCGGGGTCGTTGGAGATATGGGGGGCGGCTTGATCGATCTGTTAGCGAAGGTCTGGATTCCGCTATTTCAAAATCATCGCAGTATGATCTTCACGCAGTTGGTGATTGGGTTAGCCTTTACTGCGCTTTATTTCCTTGTTTTCCGCTTCTTGATCCTCAAATTTAAGTTAGCCACACCAGGACGGGAAGAAAACAATAGCGAAGTCAAACTATACACCAAAAAAGATTACAAAGAAAAACAAGCCAACACTGGAACTCCAGTGATTGCCGGTGCCAATCGCTACACCGAACAAGCCGCAGTCTACTTAGAAGGGTTTGGCGGTCGCGACAATATCGATAAAGTCACTAATTGTGCCACTCGCCTAAGAATCACCGTCAAAGATCAAGACCAAGTGCTGCCAGATGACATCTTTAAAGGCGCTGGTGCCCATGGTGTCGTTCGCAACGGCAACGCCTTCCAAGTGATCGTTGGCCTGGATGTGCCACAAGTGAGAGAACAATTCGAAAAATTATTAGCTGTATCAGACTAAGGAGGAAACAAAAATGAAAAAATTTTCAATCGTGATCGCTGGAGGCGGCAGTACCTTTACCCCAGGAATCGTCTTGATGCTTTTAGAACACTTGGATCGTTTCCCGATTCGCCAAATCAAGTTTTACGACAATTTGGAAGAACGACAAGAAAAAGTGGCACAAGCTTGCGAGATTTTATTGAAAGAACGCGCACCCGAAATCAGCTTTTTAGCAACCACTGATCCCGAAACCGCGTTTCAGGATGTCGATTTTGTGATGGCGCATATCCGAGTTGGCTTGTATGCGATGCGCGAAAAGGATGAAAAAATCCCTTTGAAATATGGTGTGGTCGGCCAAGAAACTTGTGGTCCTGGCGGGATCGCTTATGGGATGCGTTCTATCGGCGGTGTATTGGAGTTAGTCGATTATATGGAAAAATATTCCCCTGATGCGTGGATGTTGAATTATTCCAATCCTGCAGCGATCGTCGCAGAAGCGACTCGTAAATTGCGCCCTGATGCTAAGATCATTAATATTTGTGATATGCCAGTGGGAATCGAAGAACGGATGGCGCAAGCGATCGGTTTAGCTTCTCGCAAAGAGTTGGTGGTTCGCTATTATGGCTTGAATCACTTTGGCTGGTGGACAGATATACGAGACAAAGCTGGCAATGATTTGCTGCCGCAGATCCAGGCGCATGTGGCAAAATACGGCTATTCATTGCCAGAAGAAATCGAAGCGAGCCAACATGCTGATGCCAGCTGGATGCACACCTTTGCCAAAGCAAAAGAAGTGTACGAGGTTGATCCATCCACTTTGCCAAATACCTACTTGAAGTATTACTTTTTCCCTCAAGATGAAGTGGCGCACACCAACCCATCTTTTACACGGGCAAATGAAGTCATGGCTGGCCGCGAAAAACACGTCTTTGGTGAATGCCAACGCATCGTAGAAAACCAGACAGCGACTGACACCACGCTTGAAGTGGATGAACACGCCAGCTACATTGTTGACCTTGCACGAGCGATTGCTTATAACACGCAAGAACGAATGCTGTTGATCGTGCCTAACGAAGGAGCGATCGTCAACTTTGATGAACAGGCAATGGTGGAAGTGCCTTGTATCGTCGGCAGTAACGGGGCAGAACCAATCACACAAGGCAAGATCCCTCGCTTCCAAAAAGGATTGATGGAACAACAAGTCGCCGTAGAAAAATTAGTCGTGGAAGCTTGGGCAGAGGGTTCTTACCAGAAGCTGTGGCAAGCACTGATTCTTTCAAAAGTGGTCCCAAATGCCCGTGTAGCCAAAGAATTACTCGATGAATTGATCGAAGCAAATCAAGCCTTTTGGCCAGAATTACACTAGCCAGCGTTCTTCGCCTCCCCTCCTGGCTTTTCAGCTATACTTAATCAATAAGGAGGGGTTTTTGTGAAATTACAGTATTTGATTCAACAGCACCAAGCAGAGTTAAGTGAACTTGACCGTGGCATTCTGAACTATATTCTTTCCCACGGCGATACCGTTCTATCTATGGGGATCGTCGAGCTATCCGAGCAGGTTCACGTCTCAAAGTCATCTATTTTACGGTTGACGAAAAAACTTGGTTTTTCTGGCTATTCCGAGTTCAAATATTTTCTACGGCATCAGCAAGAACAGGCAACAACGATTTCGCAGCAAAAAACGATTTTTGAAAAACAACAAGAGGATATTTTCGCCACCCTCAACTATGTAAAAACGGTAGACTTAGCTGTCCTCAACCGCTTGTTTGACCGCAGCAAAACCATCTACTGCTACCCAACTGGGTTTTCCCAAAAGAAAGCACTGGAGGAGTTTTCCAAAATGATGCTTTCTATGGAAAAACGAGTGATCGTATTGCCGAACAAAACGGAATTTGATATGGTCATGCCGATGATCACTGCCGAAGATTGTGTGATCATCGCCTCACTCAGCGGCGAAACAGAAAACGTCAAAGAGAATCTGACGACTTTTGCGATTCGTCAGATTCCCGTTTTGACATTGAGTGCGCCAGGAGATAATTATTTTGCTCGCCATTCAACGTTTCACCTGACCTATTATTGCGATTTTTTTCAAATCGGTCGCAAGAAAATCCCTAGCCAGTCTTTGATTGGACTGAGCTGCTTGATTGATTATTTGATCCGTTCCTACGGACTATTCACTTTACAGGAGGGCAACCATGACTAAACGAAAATGGGCGTTTCCATTGATTTTACTGAGTTATTGGCTTTTGATCGCCGGTGCTTACTATCTTTATCTTTCCTTGACTGCCTTCAACCATGGGATGACCTTTGCCCAGTACCTCAACTCGCAACCGTTAGCCGCTTTAGGGGTCTTGTTAAGTAGTCTCCTTTTGCTGCAAGGGGCTTGCCTGTACTTTATTCAACGGTTTTCCATGAGTAAAAAAGGCCTTTTGGGACAGTATTTATTCCTGATCTTCTTCCAGCAGTTACTGACAGCGAATGTCATCGGCGCAGGACTCGTCTTTTTTACAAGAAGAAGTCTTTCGAGTCAGGAGGAAAACGCAACCTGGGGCGAAAAGAGTTTTACCTATGGGACATTAGCATTCATTCTTTTATTGAGTTTATTCTTTTTCCTCCTTGTTCGATCAGCGATTTAACTTCCCCAAAAAGAAAAGCAGTGCCGGTTGGCACTGCTTTTTGCTGTCGCTCATGTTAGTTTGGCTCTGTTTTTGAAGCAAAAACCACTTTGATTCCAAAGTGATCGCTGACGATTGGAGTACGCGTTCCGTCAAAAACGACTTCATATTCCGTTGCTTGCAGGTCTTTTGATGCAAAAACATAATCGATCCGCAATGCTTCTCGATTGTCTTGCCAACCATCAATGGCTTTAACGACAGAGGCTTCACCAATCGTTTCGGTAGCCGTTAAAAAGCTGTCTTGCAGCTGTAAGGAGCTGTCAAGGACGAGTTGATGACCAGAACTGGCCGCATCGTTGTTGAAATCTCCTAGAATCAATAAGGTATCTGCCCGTTCTGCTAAAAATGCTTCTGTCTGTTGCCACTCGTAGGCAAATTTACCGTCTTGCCACCAAGAAAAGTGACAGCTAACGACTTGTACGATCTGCCCATCGGCTTCAGTCACGCCGCTCAGGTTTTTGCGCGTGGTATGATCCCAGACATCCGTGGCTTGTGAAGCAAGATATTCTTTGGCAATGATGGGCTGTTTGGACAATAAGGCATTGCCTTCGTGGTAAATGTCATAGCCTACGTGACTGTAGGTCCATGACCAATAGTAGTCACAGTCTAACAGTTGCAGTTCTTCCACTAGGCGTAAAGCAAAATTGTCCTCCTTGATTTCCACCAGCGTATCTGTCGGGCAATAAAGCCCATCAGGAACGATGGTTTGAGCAGCAATCGTTTGGTTGACTTCTTGCAAGGCGATGATGTCATAGTCGCCTGTTGCAATTTCTTGTGCGATCATTTTGCATTTTTCTAGCTGATTTTCTTCTAACCAGCTATGGGTGTTCAAAGTTAATACCTTCATGAATAAGGCTCCTTCTCTCGATTTGCTTGTACGATTCCTTTTAAAAATAAAAGAGAGCGGGTCAACAAAAGAGTCGACCCGCTTGTCATTTTATTATAGTTTTACGATTCCAACAACTGCGGCTGCTTGTTGCTTGCCGATTTGGGTCAATTCAAAGGAATCGATTTGATCGCTGTTGGTCAACACTACAACGATGGTGGTGTCTTTGCCAGCAGCACTTACTGCAGCGAGATCCATCTCCGCTAACTTGTCACCGACCGCCACTTGTTGTCCTTCAGTGACAGCTACCGTAAAGGGTGCACCGTTTAAGTCAACGGTATCTAAGCCCATGTGAACCAATACTTCGATGCCTTCATCAGAAAGCAAGCCGATCGCATGTTTCGTTGGGAAGATGTTGGTGACTTTCCCGCTGATTGGTGCGACAACTGTCGTCTGCTCTGGACGCACGCCATAACCGTCACCCATCATTTTTTCCGCAAACACTTGGTCTTTGACAGAGGTGATCGGCATCACTTCTCCAGTGGCAACGGCAGCTAGTTCAGCTGTCACGCCTTGGCTTTGATGGGTAGTGCTTTCTACGGGTGCTTGACTAGCAGTCGGTTCGGGAATCGTGACACCAGAATCTAAGATATCTTGAATGTCTGATTTTAAGACATCTGCTTTCGGTCCATAGACTGCTTGCACGCCATTGTCTTTTACGATCAAGCCTAACGCCCCTGCGGCTTTCCACGCTTTTTCATCGCCGACCGCTTCTCGATTTTTCACAGAGACCCGTAAACGAGTCATACATGCATCAACGTCGGCGATATTTTCACGTCCACCTAATAAATGAATGATTTTCACGACTTGTGAATCTGGGTTCAAGTTGCCATCCGCCGAAGCAGTTGCTGGCGCATCGCTGGCCCCTTCTGTTTCATAGTTGCCGTTTCTACCTGGTGTTGCAAAGTTGAATTTTTTGATCAAGAAGTTTGCCAAGAAATACATCCCGACACCAAAGACGATGGTCACTAACACAAAGTTGATCAAATCCTGTCCTAAGCCGGCATTGATCGCCATTGGGGTACGGGTCAACAACTCGATATTCCCAAAAGAATGGACCCGTAAGTTGACGATATCCGCCATCGCAAATGCCGCCCCTTGTACGACTGCATAAACGATGTAAAGCGGTACGGCAGCAAACATAAACATGAACTCCAACGGTTCTGTTACCCCTGTCAAGAAGACAGCGATGGCAGCTGATAAATACATAGAGGTATATTTGTGCCGTTTGTCCGCATCGACATTGCGGTACATGGCATAAGACAAGCCCATCAAGATCCCAGATGAACCAATCATTTGTCCAACTTTAAAGCGGGCAGGAACAAAGTTTTCCAATAAAAATTGATATTGTGACGTATCTCCAGCATTGCGCATATTCACTAGATCTGTTGCCCAAGCAAGCCATAATGGGTCTTGTCCAAAGACTTGGGTGCCGGCTTGTGCCCCAGAAAGAATTGTGTAGGTTCCACCTAATTCGGTGTAATTGATCGGGATCGTCAACATATGATGCAGCCCGAATGGTAAGAGCAGCCGCTCCAAGGTTCCAAACAAGAAAGGTGCTAAAACGGGCGCACTTTCTTGTGATTGCGCGATCCATAAACCGAAGTTGTTGATACCGGCTTGAATGTAAGGCCAAACGATTGATAACACTAATGCGACGACTACTGAACGGGCAATCACCACGAAAGGGACGAAGCGTTTGCCGTTAAAGAAGGAAAGCGCATCCGGTAATTTGCGGAAATTATAGTATTTGTTGTAAGCTGTTGCCCCCACAAAACCGGCGATGATCCCGACAAAGACACCCATGTTCAAAGCAGGTGCTTCTAATACACTAGTAAAGAAACCGTCGATCATGATCTTTGTCCCAAACAACGTATGGGTAAAGGCGCCTTCTTCGGTTAACATCGCGCTCGTCACGCCAAAGATCGAACCAGTGATCCGGTTGATCAAAATAAAGGCGATCCCGGCAGCAAATGCCCCACCAGCTCGCTCTTTAGCCCAACTACCACCAATAGCTAATGCAAATAATAAATGCAGGTTACCAATAATTGCCCAACCAATGTTTTCAATGACGCCTCCTGTGGTGATCAAGAATGCCCAGTCGGCATTAATCATTGGGATCGTTTTCCCAATACTGATCATCAAACCAGCGGCTGGCATAACAGCGACAACCACCATTAGCGCTTTTCCGAATTTTTGCCAAAATTCGAAGCTCAATAATTTTTTCATCTTCCTTCTTCCTTCCCTGAATCGATTTACGCAATCGGTTTCTTAATAATTTCATTCTAGCGGAGAAAAAAGATTTTGTAAACCCAGAAATATCAAAAGGGATTCTATTCGCTTTTTCACCTTTATATAACTGAATCTCTCTTTCTCGATGTTTCCTAATAGGAAATTCTTTAAACGCAACAACTTTCACTTGACGATGCAATCGTTTGCGCTTATGATAGAGATATCAAAAAGATTCTGGAGGGACTTTCATGAAAAAAATCCAACGATTGTTCGAGATCGATCCATGGAAAATCGCGACATCTACCTTAGATAAAGAAAATCGTCGACTGCAAGAGTCGCTAACAAGCATCGGGAATGGCTACATGGGAATGCGCGGCAACTTCGAAGAACAATACAGCGGCGACCATCACTTAGGTACTTATATCGCAGGTGTCTGGTACCCAGACAAAACCCGTGTTGGCTGGTGGAAAAACGGCTATCCTGATTATTTTGGCAAAGTGATCAACGCGGTCAACTTTATTGCGATGGACCTATTTGTCAACGACCAGTTAGTCGACTTAGCAAAAATCAGCCCAAGTGATTTCCGTTTAGAACTAGACATGGAAACCGGAATTTTACGCCGCAACTTTACCGTCACTTTGGCAGGCGCCACCGTAAAATTCTCTTTTGAACGCTTCTTGAGCATCGTAAAACGTGAACTTGCCCTCATTAAGATGGACGCTGAGATCATTGAAGGCGACGCTGAGATCAAAGTCGTTTCTAAACTAGATAATAACGTCCATAACGAAGACAGCAACTACGACGAACGTTTCTGGGAAGAATTGGCTCATGGCCAAACCGAAACCTTCCATTACTTGACGACTCGGACCGTAGAAAATAATTTTGACATTGAACGCTTTACTGTCACTTCTGCTATGCGTCATAGCCAAACACCGATTGATTCCGTGAAAAGCGAACTTTGCGTCGCTGATACCTTTGCCTTTTCTGGGGCAGCCGGTGACACCTTCTCATTGATCAAAGAAGTCTTGATCGTTACGAGTCGTGATGTTCCCGCTCATGATCATCCAGCAAAAGTCACCGAATTAGGCACTTTATACAAAGCAGATTATGATGCGTTGCGTGCAGAACAAGTCGCTGCTTGGAAAGCCCGCTGGGATTTAGCCGATGTGATCATTGAAGGCGATGCTGCGGCGCAACAAGGGATTCGTTTCAACCTGTTCCAATTGTTTTCAACCTATTATGGCGAAGACGAGCGCTTGAACATCGGACCGAAAGGCTTTACTGGTGAAAAATATGGCGGTGCGACTTACTGGGATACCGAAGCCTATGCAGTCCCATTGTATTTGGCATTAGCAAAACCAGAAGTGACCCGCAACTTGTTGAAATACCGTCACAACCAATTGCCGCAAGCCCATATCAATGCGCAAAAACAAGGATTAGCAGGTGCCCTTTACCCAATGGTGACCTTCACTGGGATCGAATGCCACAATGAGTGGGAGATCACTTTCGAAGAAATCCACCGAAACGGTGCCATCGCTTATGCCATCTACAACTATACGAATTATACTGGCGATACAAGTTACCTGAAAAAAGAAGGATTAGAAGTGTTAAGCGCGATTTCACGTTTCTGGGCAGATCGTGTCCACTATTCAAAACGTCAGCAAAAATACATGATCCATGGCGTCACTGGACCAAACGAATACGAAAACAATATCAATAACAACTGGTACACCAATAAAATGGCTACTTGGGTCTTAGCTTATACCTTAGCCAGCTATGAAGCCTTCAAAGACGAAGCGACTGTCACGATCTCTGACGAAGAGCAAGCCAAATGGCAAGACATCATCGACAATATGTACTTCCCAGAAGACCAAGAGCTTGGAGTCTTCGTCCAGCATGATACCTTCTTAGACAAAGACTTGATGCCCGTTTCCGATCTTGATCCAAAACATTTGCCGTTGAACCAAAATTGGTCGTGGGATCATATCTTGCGCTCTTGCTTTATCAAGCAAGCCGATGTTTTGCAAGGGATCTACTTCTTCGGCGATCAATTCAGCAAAGAAGAAAAACAACGGAACTTTGATTTCTATGAGCCGATGACAGTGCATGAATCTTCCCTTTCTCCAAGTATCCATGCGATTTTAGCAGCGGAATTAGGCATGGAAGAAAAAGCGTTGGAAATGTATGAGCGGACTGCTCGTCTTGATTTGGACAATTACAACAATGATACCGATGATGGCTTGCACATCACTTCTATGACCGGCAGCTGGTTAGCGATCGTTCAAGGCTTTGCTCAAATGAAAACCGATCACGACCACTTAGGGTTTGCGCCATTCTTACCTAAAACGTGGAGCCGCTATGCCTTCCACATCAACTATCGTGGACGTCTGCTCTTTGTTTCCGTCAATGAGTCGACGGTGACTTTGAAAAAAATCAGCGGTGAGGCATTGCCAATCAAGGTGTATGGCAAAGACTATGTTTTAGAAGACGAAATCAGTACAGCGATTAGCTAAACAAGCCTTCTGAAAGAAGAAATGTCTGCATTTCTTCTTTCTTTTGATTGGCTCTACCCTTGTGCCGACACTTTGTGATACTATAAGCTAAAAAAGGAGGGAAATCAGTGAGCATTACGGTCAAAGATGTCGCCAAAAAGGCTGGCGTCGCTACATCCACGGTTTCTCGTGTCGTAAACGATCATCCCAGTATCTCTGAAGATACTAAGAAGAAAGTGCGCAAAGTAATGGCAGAAATGGGCTACGTCCCCAATCTTGCGGCTCGAAATCTCGGCAAACAGATATCTAGTGCCATCGGCGTGATCTTGCCGCCCCTTGATTCGAAAGAACGACTAGGAAACCCCTTTTATTTAGAAACGATCGAAGCCATCAATGAAGAGGCCCGCCATCATCAAATGACGGTTGCCGTTGCCTCCGCCCGTGACTTTGCTACATTACTAAAAAACGTGGAACGAATGCACCTGCAAAAACAAGTAGATGGCTTTATCTTGGTCTATTCCGATGAAAAAGACCCCATCATCGATTATCTGGTCGAAAAAGAAGTCCCCTTTACCTTGATTGGTCAACCATACAGCAATGAAGACAAAATCGTTTTTGTCGATAATGACAACCAGTTGTTAGGCAAGCAAGCAACCGAGCATCTGATCGCCCAAGGGCATACGAAGATTTTATTTGCTACTAATACGACCCATGAAAATCTGTATTTCGAGCGTTTCTTCGGCTACCAAAAAGCCATGATGCTGGCAAATCTCCCCTTTTATCCAGCATTGACCTTTGAAAAAGCGGAAGATTACGTCACGTTTGAAGAAACGATCAAAGAATCCCAAGCAACGGCCATCGTCGTGATCGATGATCTGTTCGCTGTGCGGATCATTCAATTAGCGACGATGTATGGCTACAAAGTCCCCGACGATTTATCCATCATCAGTTTCAACAATTCGATCTTTGCTACTTTGACACATCCGTATTTGACTAGTATCGATATCAACGTGTTGTCCTTAGGAAAAATCGCTACCGAACGGCTGATGGCGCAATTGAATCATGAAGATTCAAACGGCGTACAGCTGGTCGTACCACATAAGCTGATCAAACGAGAAACAGTCTTGAACCGCAACCAGTTGAACTGATCCGCTGTGTCTGGTCCACTTCCCCCACACGCAAAAGCACCCGCTGTCCCTAGGGATAGCGGGTGCTTTTCATATTTTTATTTATACTCTTTGCTTTCCAGGCGGAACAATGGACTCATTGGTGTATTTTCGTGAATGCGGCGAACGGCTTCCCCCATCAATTCAGCACAAGAAATGTAGTGCAGTTTTTCTGGATGGCGTTCTTCGCTGGTCCAACAAGAATCGGTGACACAAATCCTTTCAATCGCTGATTGATCCAAAATTTCTTTAGCTGGCGGCGAAAGTAAGGCGTGAGACACACAAGCATACACTTCGCTGGCACCAGCTTCCTTCAACAAGTCTGCCGCTTTTGCCAATGTATGGCCGGTATTTAAAATGTCATCAACTAAAATACATTTTTTCCCAACGACATCACCAATCACATAGCCGCCATCGGCTTCATCTTGATCGACGATCGCGATCGCTGTATCTAAGTATTCTGCCAAACTACGGGTCCGTTGGACACCGCTGTTTTTTGGTGAAACAACGACATAGTCGTCACCAGTCATTTTTTGTTCGCGATAATAATGGGCAAACAATGGGATCGTAAAGAGATTATCCACTGGGATGTCGAAAAATCCTTGAACTTGGACGGCATGCAGATCAAGCGTCAAGATCCGAGAAGCCCCTGCTTCCACCAGCATATTGGCAATCAATTTTGCAGTAATCGGCTCATGCGGGTTGGCGGTTCGGTCTTGCCGCGCATATGCGTAATAAGGCAAAACGACATTGATGGTCTTCGCACTAGCCCGTTTCATCGCATCGATCATGATCAGCAACTCTAAATAATGATCATTGACGGGTTCATTCGTCGATTGAATGATATAAATATGGTCGCCCCGCACACTTTCTTCAATATTGATGGCAATCTCTCCATCACTAAACTGTGTCACTTTTGACTTCCCTAGTTCTGTACCGAAAACTTTCGCAATGTTTTCTGCTAATGGTAAATTTCCATTTAAACTAAAAATTTTCAACGAACTATCTTTATAACTTTCGCCCATGATTGCCTCCAATGAATGTGGTTGTTTTCTTCTATTCTAGCACAAAGTGACTGTTTTTTTAACCGTCTCGTTCAAGGAAGTGTGACGGTACCGTTTACCCAACTGGCGGGAATTACTTTTTTGTAGTTGCCCCAGTTGTCATGAACTTTAAAATAGCGTTCTCCGCTGGCGGTTTCAGCGTAGGCGTAAGCCACGACCCAATGATTGCCATATGTGCTGCCTAAAGGCTTCAAAATACCGATGATCACCGGTTTGCCTTCGTCGATTCGTTTGCACGCTCGATGCCAACCGCCAACAACGGTCGCACGTCCGCGGTAAGGCAATTGGAATTGATCGAAAAACCGAGTCAAACCATGACTGACTTGCCAAGCGATCGTCGGCAACCCATGAGGCTGAATCAGCACACGCAGCATTTCCGTCACTACTGTCAGATCCCGCTGTTTTTTTCGGCGAAACGCTTTCGGGATGATCGTTTCATCGATGTAATCTTGATAGTAGGCCAAAAAGACGGCTGCCGCATAGGTGCCGCATAAATACCCTGAAGGAGTGACCCACTGCTTATACGGACGAAACCGCTCTTCGGCGATCCCTTTCCACTCTACTTGTTCCATCTCGTTCACCTGCCTTTTTTCTTATTATACCTTAGATTCTCCTCCTACTTGGATCAAAACCCTTTTTCGTCTAGAAAACTTTTCTTTGCGTCCTTACAGATTTTGTTTCATAATAGTAGAAAGCGAGAGGAGCGAAAGACATGACAACCTTGTTAAAAGATGATTTTTATGACTATGTAAATGGCGAGTGGCTGGAGACCGCTGTTATTCCAGCAGATAAACCCGCTACGGGTGGATTCCAAGATCTCGTTGACGGAATCGATTCCTTAATGATCGCAGAATTTGAAAATATGGCACACGATCCCCATGCTACGCCAAAAGGCCGCATGAAGGATGCTGTGGCTTTTTACCGCTTAGCCAGCGATTTTGCCCAACGAGAGGCAGCTGGCGCTACTGAAGCAAATGCACTATTAGCAAAAATCGAAGCGTTGCGTTCTTATGAGGAATTGAATCAGCAACTGGCAAGTTTCGTTTTAGATGGCATTGCCTTGCCTTTCCAACTGGATGTCGATGCAGACATGAAAAATGCGCAAATGAATACTTTGTCGGTCTATCCGCCTGCTACTATTTTGCCGGATAAAACCTATTACACAGAAAATCCCCAAGCAGGCGAAATGCTGCAAGTCTACTTTGAGATGGCCGTCAACGTTTTAGTTGCTTACGGAAAAGACCAAGCAGAAGCGGAATCGTTGGTAGAGCAAGCGATCGCATTTGATAAATTGATCGCCCCTCACGTCCGCAGTGCGGAAGAAAGTGCGGATTATAGTAAAAACTACAATCCTCGCTCCTTGGAGGAATTTGCAAAGCAAGCTAGCAAGATCGATTTTACACAACTCTTGACAGCCCTTTTACCAGGTACACCAGAAGAGCTGATCATAACGGAACCCGCTTACTTTGAAGCCTTTGACATTATTGTTTCTGATAGCCATTTTGAACTCTTGAAAGGCTGGATGATCGTCAACCAAAGCTTGCGCTATACTAGCTATTTGAGTGAAGAATTGCGTCAGTTAGGCGGAACCTACAGTCGCTACTTATCAGGGATCGATGAAGCGGCTCCCCAACAAAAAGCGGCTTATTACTTAACGATGGGTCATTTTAGTCAAGTGATCGGTGATTATTATGGACGCAAGTACTTTGGGGAAATGGCGAAAAAAGACGTCAAACACATGGTGGAAACAATGATTGCTGTCTACCAAGATCGTTTGCGCAACAACACGTGGTTAAGTGAAGAAACCCGCCAAAAAGCGATCATCAAATTGAATCGTTTAGGCATCCATGTCGGGTACCCTGATCAAGTTCCTGCTATTTATGATCAATTGCATACCGATGAAGGGAAAAGTCTGTTGGCAAATGCCCTGCATTTCAATCGTTTGTTCCGAGAAGATGGCTTCAAAAAATGGCAGCAGCCCGTGGATCGCGAGGAATGGGAAATGTCCGCCGCTACCGTGAATGCCTACTATCACCCATTTAAGAACGTGATCGTTTTCCCAGCGGCAATTTTACAAGCGCCCTTTTATAGTTTGGAACAATCCACCAGCGCAAATTATGGGGGGATCGGCGCGGTCATTGCTCATGAGATCTCCCACGCCTTTGACAACAACGGGGCAAAATTTGATGAATATGGTAATTTAAACAATTGGTGGACAGAAGAAGATTTGGCACACTTTGAACGCTTAGCTCAAGCGATGATCGACGAGTTTGATGGCCTGCCATTTGCCGGCGGTAGCGTCAACGGAACATTGACTGTTTCTGAAAACATCGCCGATGCAGGCGGACTAAGCTGTGCGCTAGAAGCAGCGCAAAAAGAAAGCGATGTTTCTTTAACAGACTTCTTCACCAATTGGGCGAAGATTTGGCGTACAAAAGCCAAAGAACAATACCAACAGCTCTTACTGGCGATCGATGTCCACGGACCAGCGAAACTACGGGCCAATATCCAAGTCCAAAATATCGATGAATTTTATACAACCTTTGATATCAAACCTGGTGACCCTATGTATCGTGCACCAGAAGATCGTGTGCAGATCTGGTAAACAAAAGCGTAAGAAAAAGACAAACCATAGATAGCTAGGGTTTGTCTTTTTGCTATGGATTTTTTAGAAGTGATAGATGAACGAGACAACTAACGAAAGAACCCCCAGGAGAATATGAATGATACCTATGCCTACGAAAAAACAAAGCAAGACATGGTACATCCTGCATTTTCTATCTTCATAATAAAAGGCTTTATAATAGTCGAATGCCAATACACACCGCAGTAAAACATAGAACATCATAAAAAAATGAAGAAAGTAGAGCCGTTCCAGATGATAGGTGATTTTCTCTAACGGTATCGTTCGAGATAGTAAACCAATCAAGGGATCGGCAGTGAAAATCAAGATAAAAAAACCGGCCAAGAAGAAGAAAACGTGCTCAATTCCAGCGAGATGCTTTTTGTATTCAGGAACAAGCTCATGACGGTTTAAACTTGAAGTTGTATTCCAGGCTAGCAAAAGTATCATTGCGGTTACTGCTGTCAACCCAATCGCGCGAATATCTGAATTTCCAAGAGTTCTTATAGGTCTAATCGAGAATCTACGAGGCCAAATTTGGGAGCTATGATATGCTTCAAGTAATATTGCAGCCCCCATAATTATATGATCAATAAGGGAATAGATCTTCCCTTTTCGCTGATAACTATCAAGGGGTTGATATCTTTTTTTCAAAACATTAAAAACCTCCTCACAATTTAAATGAAGCAATCCTGTAACAAACTTATGCGATTGAAAGACAATCTTTTAATCACCTAAAGCTTATCTTTTGCTAATGGATTCTTTTAGAAGGGTTGAATAAATGAGACAAATTAAGTAAGAGCTGCACGAAGAATACGAATGACACCTACGCCCACGAAAAAACAAAGCAAGACATAATACATCCTGCATTTTTTATCTTCATAATAAAAGGCTTGATAATAATCGAATGCCAATACACACCGCAACAAAACATAGAACATCATAAAAAAATGAAGAAAGTAGAGCCGTTCCAGATGATAGGTGATTTTCTCTACCGGTATCGTTCGCGATAGTAAACCAATCAAGGGATCGGCAGTGAAAATCAAGATAAAAAAACCAACCAAGAAGAAGAAAACGTGCTCAATTCCAGCGATATGCTTTTTGTATTCAGGAACAAGCTCATGGCGGTTCAAACTTAAAGTTGTCTCCCAAGCTAGCAAAAACACCATTGCGCTCACAGCCGACAACCCAATCCCACGAATATCTGATCTCCCACGAATTATAGGTCTAATTGGGGAGCTATGATATGTTTCAAGTAATATTGCAGCCCCCATAATTATATGATCAATGATGGAATAGATTTTTCCTTTTCGCTTGTATAACGTCACTTGATCCGTTTTCCCCAATACAAAGCCCCCTATTCTATTCATAACTGAGTATATTTTTGAAAAAACTTTTCCTATGGCAATGAGGTATGGACGTAAACTCCGAAGACACTATTTGCGAAATAAAAAGTTTATGGACATGATCCACATATAGAAGAGTGCACCTCCTACTAGAAATAAAAAGCTGTATACATAAATATAGCCCATGTAGCATTTTCTTTTTTTGTAATAAAAGGCTTGATAGTAATCAAAAGCGAATAAACACCGTATCAAAGCGAACAGTAACATAAGTAGATTGAGAAAATACAATCGATCGAAGTGATACATAATCTGTTTCAAAGGTAATTGGTTTCGAAAAAGCAAATGATTAATTAAGCTTTCTGATCTGAATAAAAGCAAAATAAAAGAGACGAGTAAGCCGAGAAAAAAACTGATTTCTATACTATGTTTTTTTTCTTTAGGAATGTTTTTATGCGCATTCAACAAATAGGTCTTATAAAGAGAGTAGGACATTAATACGCTAAATAAGCCACCTACCATATACTCGTTCGTCCCCGGAATATGTAAATACTTAGGAATCGTAAGCGGAAAAGAATGATATGCACTAAAACAAAGGGCTGAGGTGATCACTAGATAATCAATCAAAGCATACAATTTTCCTTTAGTTGTATCATCGTCGAATATCTTGAATTTTTTCACTTCCCTCCTCTTTTAGCAATCAAGGTTATCTGCTTAGGGATACCTCCAAAAATTAAGACGAAATAACTAATCCTACATTTTTTAAACAAATTAATCAAATTTAGATAAAATAATTCATTTTTGTATTTTTATACGATAAATTTAACTTGTATAACACGTGTTGTCAAACTTTAATTATGAGGAGGAATTGAAATGAAGCAAAAATATTCAGTTATATTGTTACTTGTCGTTTTACTGAGTGGTTTTTTCTCACCAATCACGGCATATGCTGTCAGTGAGAGTGGCAATTTTGCAGATGTTCCTGATGACCATTACGAAAAAGCGAATCTATTGGTCGCCCTTGAAGAAGAGCTAGTAGAAATCGGTTTATCTTTGGAAATCTTTGCTAATACGAGTATCGATTTTGAAAATTTACAGTACCAGTCACTAATGCCAGCAGAGGAGCGTTCAGAAAGAAATTTACCAGCTGTTACGCCGGTCGTTCCTTTTGAGTTTCCTAAAGTCAAACAATTTGCCACCAGAATTTACGGAAACAATCCCACCAATGATCAACTAATGCACACTTTTATGCTTTATTATTTTGATGTGCATGATTATGATCGCAATGCTGGGCTGGTGGGTGACAGACTTCCCCTTCGTTACTACCCTGAGTATTACACCTTCAATGACACCAATGCTTACAATGCCTTTCTTAGAACCACTACGGGAACCAAGTACTTGAATTTTGCGTTATCATCTTATGATACGGTAACTAGTCTTAAAGATTATTTTTCTCAAACTTCTATCTCTGAGATAAGGAATCAGGCTTCCTTTGTAAAGACAACAATCGCCTCAGCAAAATTAAAGCTGGATACTAAAGACTTATTTAAGAGCATTCAATCTACATTTGAAGATTACAACACCTTGAAATCCATAAACTCCCCAGAAAAATTCATGGAAGAAATCTCTAATATGATCGATACACAAGAAACCATCGATCAAGCTTCGAAAAAGGCTTTAAAAGGGATGTATGACACCGTTTTAGACTCTGTCTTTCTTCTACTTATGGGTGCAAATCCAATTGGGATAGCGGGAATCGCTACCATGTATGTTACCGCTATGGCGACAATGTACGTATCTATTATTGATCTTGCTGCCATCAATACTTTAGCGGGTACACGAAACAGCCGTCTAAACTTTAGACAGCTTAATAACTGGGGTATGTGGTAGCAAATAAAAATCAATTTGTTACCTATCCCCACCACTTACTATATGAAGAAGGAACCTTCGGAAATCAGTTGATTTTCGAAGGCTCCTTCTTCTATCGTTGTTTATTTCTGTAAAGCTTTTTTCATCATACTAATCACAGAATCGAATTGAGAATGCTCATTGACGACTTGATCGGCTTTTTGTCGATTGGGGCGGTCTTTTAGAAAGTCGAAGATTTGGTTTTCATTCTGGATTCCTAGTTTAGCCATAAACTCATCCAAGTTCTGAAAATCTGTATACTTTTGTAAGAAGTCATTGTTCAACAACGCCTTCACATCAAGATTCCCTTTTTGATACGCTTGATAAAGGCTAGTCAGTTCACTGAAACTGAAATTTGCTTTTAATTGATCCATCCATCCCATTTATGCTTCCTCCTTCGCAGAAATGATTTTCGCACCAAGGGTATTTTCAAAATGGCGTAGTGCCCATTCATGTCCGACCGCGTCAAAGCTGGCAACGGTATCTGCATCGATCACCAGTTGGTAGCCTAAATTATAGGCATCCACTGCTGTATGCAAGACACAGATGTCGGTACAAACGCCGGTCAGGTACAATTCCGTGATCCCTCTTTCCCGGAGTCGGATGTCCAAGTCGGTACCACTAAACGCTGAGTAATGGCGCTTGTCGATCCAATAGACATTTGGCGCTTCCTGATAGGTTTCATAAAGCGGGGCTAAACGACCATAAAGATGTCGCCCCGCACTGCCCGCAAGATTGTGAGGTGGGAACAAGCGGTTTTCAGGATGATAGTTGTCTGTTTCCTCATGACGATCAATGGCAAAAACGACATACTCACCGGCTTCGATAAAGGCTTGCGTCCGAGCCACTAAGGCAGCTTCAATCGCTTGCCCAGCAGCACCCGTGGTCAATCGTCCCTCATCTGCAACAAAATCAAACGTATAATCAATGGATAGTAATGCTCTCATGCTTCCTTCCTCCTCTTACGGATCGGCTCTCCTGTTTTTTAAGTTACTTTAATGTTTCAACGAATGCCAAGACCATTTCAGCGGAACGCTTGCCAGCTTCTAAGATAAACTCATCAAAAGAGACGGTTGCTGCGTGGTCGGCGGTGTCGCTGATCGCGCGCACGATCAAGAAAGGAATATTGAATTGCTGCGCGGTCTGTGCGATCGCGGCTCCTTCCATCTCACAAGCCAAGGCATCTGGAAAATGTCCTAAAATCTCCTGTACTTTTTGCGGGTCATGAATGAAGCTGTCGCCTGTAACGATCAGTCCCTTTTTCACGGTATGATGGGTCGCTTCTGCGGCTTTTGTCATCTCACTGATCAAATAGCGGCTGGCTTCATAATACAAAGGCATCCCACCAGGCAACTGGCCATATTCATAACCAAAGCCCGTCACATCGACATCAAAATAGGCCACTTTATCTGAGATCACTAAATCCCCTACTTGTAAACCGGCACCGATCCCACCAGCTGATCCAGTATTGATCACCATATTGACCCCGTATTGTTGGATCAGTAAACTAGTGGTGATCGATGCCAGAACTTTACCAATACCTGAACGAACGACGATCACTTCATGATTGCCGATACTTCCTGAAATAAATAGTGCGCCGCCGCGTTCCCAAGAAAGCGGTGAAATCAACTGTTCCCGCAACGCCTTGATTTCTTCCTCCATTGCACCAATAATACCAATTTTCATGTGTTTGCCTCCTGCTTCTCGTTTATTTTTCATCCTTTAAAATGAAAAACAACAGAAATTCCCACGTATCTACTGACGTGTTTTTTCTCCTTTCATGATAAACTAGTTTTGACGAAACGAACAGTTTTTTGTCATTATCAAAGGAGGCACTTATGTCTGAAATTTTCAACGCCATGGCAGCAAAATACGATACCCCTGAACGGATCGCGTTAGCACAATTAGTCACCCAAACCCTTGAACCTTATTTTAAAGACAACCAGCACCAAACTCTGATCGATATCGGCGGCGGTACCGGCCTAGTAAGTCTGCCCTTAGCAGCTTATGTCCAGCACTTAGCCATCTGGGATACTGCCCCTGGCATGATCGAGGTTTCTGAAAAAAAAATCAACCAACTGCAGCTGGCCAATGCTTCTGCAACTGTCCACGATCTGCTGCAAGAATCCTTACAAGCAAAAGCAGACGCTGTGCTGCTATCCCTCGTCTTGCTGCATATTCCTGACACAGCCGCTATGATGGAAAAACTATACGCCTTGCTGCAGCCAGGAGGAACCCTTTACCTAGTGGATTTCCTCAAAAATCCCGCCGTGTCTCACCCGCTGGTTCATAATGGGTTTGACCCTGCTGCATTGACTCAACTGACAGAGGCGATTGGGTTTACCGACACTTCCTTTACCGTTTTTCATGAAGCGGATCATTTGTTCATGAATCAGCCAGCGGCCATGTTTTTAGCTATTTTGAAAAAGCCGACCGAATAACAAAAAAGCCGCACTTGCAGAAGATGCAGGGGCGGCTTTTTCTTAGTACTAGATGAATCACAACAAAAAGATCGCCAAACCGACGACGACTAACAATAAAGTGACGATCACAATGGCTTTCATTAAAAAACGGTTCAGATCCCGAGATTTCTGGTTCTCACCGGCACGGGTCTTCGTGATTTCTTTGTTTTTCTTGCGCACTTTTCGGTAGTGGTTATCAATTTGTTTTTCTTTTTGTTTCCATTCTTTCTTGCTTTGCTTTTCTACGATTTGCTGATTACGTTCAGACGCCGCTTGTTCTTCTTCGCGTCGGCGTCGAAGTTCACTGCGGGTGATCAATGGTTCTTTAGGCAAGTCCGTTCCTCCGTTTCAATTCCAGCAACTCCCAAAATTGGATCGCAAACACGGTCTTCGCATCACAGATCGTTCCATCAGCGATAGCGGCTTGTGCTTGCTCTAAGCTCAATTCATAGACTTCCAGCACTTCGTCTTCGTCTTGCGGTAAGGGATTTGCCACTTTTTCCAGCTCTTTCGCATAATAGACGTGCAAGATTTCATTCGCAAAGCCTGGTGAAAGGTACATAGAAGAAACATGCTCTAGCGTTTTTGCGCGATAGCCAGTCTCTTCTTCCAATTCCCGGGCGCCAGTCAAATCTGGACGTGCGCCTTCTCCTGGATCGATTTTGCCTGCTGGTATCTCTAAAATCACTCGCTCTAATGGCTTTCTGAATTGGCGAACGAACAGCATTTTGTTCTCACTCGTCAAGGCGATCACGGCCACCCCACCTGGGTGGAAGACTAGTTCGCGTTTACTGGTTCCACCATTGGGCAAGGAGACATCATCAACCACCACATCAATGATTTTGCCATGGAAAATTTCATTCCGTTGGATCGTTTTTTCTTCAAAATCTTTAAATTCTAACATCTATCGACACCTAACTTTCCTCATACGTCTTATCTATCAAACACTTTAGCATAATTTAGAAAAAATATCTTCTTAAGAAATGGCAAGAAAGCTTATGAATTTACTAAAAATCGGAAAATCCACCCCAAGTCTGATATTTTTCTTTTAGTGAACATGCTAAAATAAAGATGTCGAATAACCCAATCTACTTGTCCAAGAGATTTTTAGGAGGAGGAAAAATGAAAAAAAACATCTGGCTGATCGTTGGTGCGATCGTCCTCATCAGTATTATTTTTAACGTAGTAGGCGATTCATTTGCGAGCCTATTATTAATCGTCGGTGCAATTTTAGTCTACGTCGGTATCAGAGGACGTAAAGTTCCGGCAGCGGATCCACAAGTTTTGCCTTCTTTAACGAGAGAACGAGAAGCCCATTACTTGAAGAGCGGAATGACTGCTCGTGAGATCGAATTGTTCCGTGAAACGATGAATCAGACGAAACACCAAATCGATAAATACCAAAAAAATATCACTAGCAATAACAAGTTAAAAGCCATTGACTTGCGTCACGATGCCTTGCGTGCCTCAAAAGCTCTTTTCAAAGAACTCGTAAAAGAACCAACTAAACTGCCTTTGGCAAGTCATTTCCTTTATACCCACTTGCCCAATATGGTCGATTTGACCGATAAGTTCATTGAAATCAATAGCCATGAGATCAAAAGTCGTGAGACCTATGATAAAATCGAAGAAAGCACACAAATTATCGAGCAAATGGCTTCCTTGATCGCCAAAGACTACTCCCAATTTGTAGCAGACGATCTTGATGACATGGATATTGAGTTATCCATTGCCAAACAAAGCATAAAACGAGATAATGAATAGGGATAGATTCTGATTGGCAACAAAAAAAGAATCTAAAAAAAAATCTAGCCCAGGCTAGATTTTTTTCGAAAGCAGACAATTATTAGGAGGAGTTATTATGAGTGACACACCAAATCAAGTAAAACCGGTAACGGATACGCTTGACGATTTATTGAACAACCCATTTTCAACCCCTGTCGACACTTTGACCACTACTCAACAAGCGGAGATCAGTCAGCTGAAAGAACAGCAAACAGCACCGCGTTTGATTGACAAATTACCGCCAGAGCGTCAAGCACAGGCCCAAGAATTAGCCAGCAAGATCGATGCAACTGACCAGCAAGCAGTCATCACCTATGGTGCAGCTGCCCAAACCAAACTTGGGGAGTTTTCCCAATCTATGTTGAACCATGTCCAAGCAGCTGATATCGGCCCTGTGGGCGACTCATTGACTGAGTTGATGTATCGCTTGCAAGAAGCCAATCCAGATGAACTGCGTGCAGGTGAAGGCAACTTATTCAAGCGGATGTTTGGTAAAGTAAAACAATCCATTTTTGAAATCACCGCTAAATACCAAAAAATCGGTGCCCAAATCGACAAGATCGCCGTCAAATTGGATAAAGAAAAAGACGGTTTGCTAAAAGACAACCTGATGTTGGAACAGTTGTATCAAAAGAACAAAGATTACTTCGATGCATTGAACATCTACATTGCCGCTGGCGAGTTGAAGATGCAAGAATTGCAAACCAAAATCATTCCTGAAGCCATGAAAAAAGCAGAAGAAACGAATGATCAAATGGACGTACAGATCGCCAACGATTATACGCAATTCCTAGATCGTTTAGACAAACGGACCCATGACTTGCGCTTGGCACGTCAAATCACGATCCAACAGGCACCGCAAATTCGCCTGATCCAAAACACGAACCAAGCGTTAGCAGAAAAAATCCAAGCTTCTGTCAATACAGCGATCCCACTATGGAAAAACCAAGTGGTCATTGCCTTGACTTTATTGCGTCAAAAAGATGCAGTTACGGCACAGCGCCAAGTTTCTGAGACCACCAATGATCTATTGAAGAAAAACTCAGAAATGTTGAAAGTTTCTGCTATTGAAACAGCGAAAGAAAACGAGCGCGGCATCGTCGACATCGAAACATTGCAAAAAACACAAAACGACCTTGTGGAAACGATCCAAGAAACATTACGGATCCAAAAAGAAGGAAAAGAAAAACGTCGTGCTGCCGAAGTGGAATTAGGTCATCTAGAAGAAGACTTGAAAGACCGCTTATTGGATTTAACTAGCAACAAGTAAATTTCACCTATCAAAAGAGGACTTCCATTCCCGGAGTCCTCTTTTTTTGAAAAAATTGATTTAAGTGAAGGCAGCAATCAAATCTCAATGAAATGAAACTTCAAAGTGATTGACGCCGTCTTGATCCACCGTCAAACTGATTTGCGCCTCCAGCATTTCTGTGATGGCTTTGGCGATGGCTAAACCTAACCCATAGCCACCGTCTTGATGGTTGCGAGAAGGATCCCCGCGGTAGAAGCGGTCAAAGACATAGGGAATTTTTTCTTCGGGGATCAGACAACCACTGTTGGAGACTTGCAATACTGTCTTTCGTTGCCGTTCGATTAGGGCCACTTTGACTGTTTCTCCAGCGGGCGTGTATTTCAAGGCATTGTCTACCAATATCATGGTCAATTGCCGCAAGGCTTGCTCATTGCTTTCAAGGTGCACCTGTTTAGCGATCTGTTCCTGATAGTGGATCCCTTTTTCCAGCGCAATCGCCTCCATGCTTTGATAAACACTTTGCACGACTTGACTGGCGTCGATCAAAGAACGCACCATTTCTTGTTCGGCACTTTCGAATTTGGTCAACAGCAATAAGCTATTCACTAGCTCATCCATCCGTTCGGAACCTAACTGAATGTTTTTCAGCCATTTCATCTGGCTTTCCAAGGTTTCTTCTGGACTGCCAGCTAATACCTCAGCATTGACTTGAATGATCGCCAGTGGTGTTTTCAACTCATGGGAAGCGTTAGAAACAAACTCTTTTTGTTTGCGCCAAGCCAGTTCCACCGGTCGCAAGGCTCGATTGGCCACATAAAAACTAGCGATATAAATACTGGCTAAAGCTAAAACGCCGATGAGCAAAAGCGTGTTTCTTAGATTTCTCAGACTGGTCTTATAATCGGTGACATCAAAAAACATTACTTGGTAATACGGCTCATAGCTATTGATACTGGTAGAGTACATTCCCATTGACTCATTATTGATGGAATAATGGCTGAAAGAAGCTACCAAAAAGAGGGAATAGCGCCAATAACGATCATTCAACTTCACCTCGTTTGGTACTGCTCCTTGCTTCGTTGCTGTATCGACCAAAGCGGCATACAGTTCGCTCTCATCGACACCCTCATCATCACTTTGGATCTCAACGTCGACTTGATCGCTGACAACTAAGCCAATTTCTCTGACGTCACTCGTACTATTGATGACAGTCAAAATCATTGGATATTCTGGGTCTGCCAGTGATTGACGCACTTCTTCCTCATCTAACGGTGCTGCAGCTAGGAGATTTGATTCTTGCGAGACGAGCGATTGGATCTCGTTTTCAATTTGGGTGGCATTCAAAATATAGATAAAGGTAAAGGCACCTAAGACAATGATTGAGATCAACGCCATATTGAACCACAGCATTTTATTTCGCAATTTTTTTAACATGGTGGCTCCTTGCTCTGCAAAATATACCCCGCATTGCGGATCGTGCGAATGCCGATATCCGCTTCAAGCAGCGTCAGTTTTTTCCGCAGCAAAGACACATAGATTTCAACGCGGTTTTCTTCCACATCGGGATCAAAGCCCCAAATTTTATTGATGATGGTTTCTTTTGATAAAATCACTTTAGGTCTGGCTAAAAATAGCTCCATCAGTTTCATTTCTTTGGGTGACAGCACCACTTGATTGCTAGGCGTGGCTAACTGCAGCTCATTACGATCTAAGCCCACGTTGCCAAAGGCTAACTGGTCTTCTTGATAATCCAAATCTTTTCTTCTGCCTAGCGAACGAATCCGTGCCAGCAACTCTTTCATTTGAAAGGGTTTCGTCAAGTAATCATCTGCCCCTGCATCCAAGCCGAGTACTTTGTCATCGACTTCGCTTTTGGCCGTCAACATAATGATCGGCGTGCGAATATTTTGCTTGCGTAACGTCTTTAGCAATGTGATCCCATCGATTTTTGGCAGCATGATATCCAAAACGAGAATGTCATATACACCACTCGCTGCATAATCTAATCCGGTTTCGCCATCATACGCCAAATCAACGGAATAATGTTGTTTCTTCAATAAGCTGGCAACCGCTTCTGCGATCGATGGCTCATCTTCTACGAATAAGATCCGCATCGGTCAGTCCCCCTTTTACACTCATCATTTCTTTTTTCAATCACTTTTCGGTAAGCACAATCATTCCTGTAGGATCATTCCAATTGTTCTCCAATAAAACGTTCTGTTGAAACGATCCGCACGTGTTCGCTGGATTGATGAATCCACATGTGTAGCAACAATGCTACCATACCGCTTAGTAAAAACACAAACAGCTTTTTCCTAAGGTCTTGAAAATTCTCTTGATGACGCATGGGTTTCCTCCTTTTGCAGGTTGACTAAAAAAGAAAGCGACTATTCAGAATCAGATGCCGCTGGGGCTGTCTGATTGCCTAAGCTGATATCGAAGGTAATCGTATCTTCTAACGGTAAAAACTGATTGAACTTGCTCATCCCCACGATTGTCCCGTAGGGTTCTGCTGAATTGACATAACGGACTTGATAGCTGATGTTCGCCCCTTTTGAACGGAATTCATCAAAGAAGAGTTTTTGCAGATCCCCTTCAAGGATCTCGCTTCGACGGTAATCTTTGATATAAGGTTGACCTGCCGAATAGACGACTTCAATGCCTTTGTCATCTTTGCTGGTTAAGACGGTCCCGGCGGTCTCACTTTGCGAGATCAATTGTCCATAGGGCAGACTCTGAGTAAACTGCATCCGCATCCGCACAGTGACACCCTCAACAGCGGCCTGGGAATCATCTGGTAAAATCGTTGAAAAGTCTGGTACGGTGACCCCTTTCCCTAGGGAAATCGTTACTTGAAACGCATCCCGTTTCGCAATTTTTTCTTTTGGTGCCACGCTTTGTTCAATGACCTTGCCTTCTTCCACAGTATTCGAAGCCTGTTCTTTGACTTCAAGCTCCAGCTCATGGGCTTTCCCCCATGTTTCTACCTCTGCACGGGTTTTATCACTAAAGTCTGGTACTTCAATATCTTTTTCAAAGGTTTCTTCGCCTTTGGAATAAAAGACTCGTCCGACATCTCGACGATGATAGTTCTCTCGTGAGACTTCTTTATTGGTAAATTCTACTCGAATCGGTGCTTTTTCCTCGATCTCATCGTGGTATTCATCGACGATCGTCAAATTGCTTGCTTGATTTTTTTCGATCCACTCTGCTGCCTCGTCCCTCGTCATTTCCATAAAGTCTGGCAATGCCAATTTCTCTTCTGGATCAGGTCCTTGGCTCACGGTTAGATGCAGGGTGCTTCTTTTTCTGACTCGACTTCTGGCGGCTTCTGCTTGGGCGATCACTTGATTGGCTGGGGCTTCATCATAGGCTGGTGTGACATCAACCGCAAGATCATGTTCCGCTGCCCATTCTCTGACCTCTGAGATCTCTTTGTCCACAAAGTTATCCAACCGGACATACGCCAATTGGAAAAATAAAAAGCCGCTGAGTATAAAGAGTCCAAGCAAGGCAGCTAACCCTAGCAGTCGTTTTTTTCGCCGCTTCTTTTTGAAGGAGGGATCATGTTCGATCCCCTCTTCTAAAGAAGCTGAACCTTTTTCTTTGCGGGAAGCACGGGAAGAAGGTACTTCGGCTGCTGCTGATCCCTTGTCTGGCTGTTTCGGTTCTTCTTCAAACTTCGATAAAAAATCACTCATAGGCCGTCAACGCACCTTTTTTTAAGTAAAAAGTCTGATCTGACTGCTTGGCGATCTCGGTCGAATGGGTCACTACGATGATGCACTTGTTGTGGATCGCCGCTAGTTCTTTAAAAATATCCACGATTTCTTGTTCCATGCCTTCATCCAAATTCCCGGTAGGTTCATCGGCTAAAATGATATCAACGTTGGTCGCTAAAGCACGAGCGATGGCGACCCGCTGCTGTTCCCCACCGGAAAGCTGATTGACGAAACGATCGGCTTTCGTGGAATTGATGCCGATATAGTCCAGCAAACGATACGCAATTTGATCGTGCTGATCCGGGAGTTTGTTGTCTGAAATCGCCATCGAAACAAGGACGTTTTCTAAAGCCGTCAAATAAGGGATCAAGTTGTAACTTTGAAAAATCAGACTGATTTTGTTGCGGCGATATTCTTCATAACCGATCGTTTTGATATTTTTTTCTTCAAAAAACACTTCCCCATCGGTTGGCTGATCCAATGCACTGATCAAGGAAAGAAAAGTGGTCTTTCCTGAGCCTGATTTTCCTAAGATCGTGTAAAATTTGCCTTTTTCAAAGGAGATATTGGTTTTATCTAAAATTTTCCGGCGATTCTCGCCATCTTGGTAGTAATACGTCATGTCTTTTGTTTCTAAAATTGCCATGTTCATCGCTCCTTACAGCATGATTTTTTTCGGATTCAACCGTAAAATGTACAACAGCGGCACCACTGCCGAAAGCAAGATCGTCACGATCCCAGTCGCTAAAAAGGCGATCACATAAGATAAGGTATATTGAACGCGAAACGCCTCGTTGATCGTCGCTTGGTCGATTTTCGGTGCCCCCACAAAGAATTGTTCCATCCCTGCCTGGTTTGCCTCTAGCATACTGCTGGCTAACAAAGATTCAGAAACCATCTTGCCCAGCATATTCCCTGTAACCAAAGAGATCAGCATTGCACTGACACCAATCAACAGGAGTTCGATCACAATCTGTGCAAACACGTATTTCCGGCGTTCCCCTAACGAAAGGTAGATGCCTAACTCATATTTACGATCACGGGTAAACAACACAATGATCAAGGAGATAATAATCAAGGAAGCAATCACCGCAATCACTACGACATACGAGGAAATTTGTGATAAGCGATTCATACTGGTTCCCACACGGTCATACTCATCCGTAGAAGCATTGACCTTATAGCCATTTGGCAAGAGTGGTGTCACCTCTTGTTTGAATTGTTCTGCATCTTCTGGTTGATTCAAAATAAATTGCGGGGTAAAGAAATCCTCGTCAGATCCGGGGTCTGTCGCTGGAAACGCCGCTTGTCGCCCCGCACGTTCCTCTTCAACAATCGTTTTCACAGCATCATTTGGCATATAGATCCGATTGAAGGGACGATCATCAAAAGCAAACGAGCTGACTCCCCCCTCTTGTCCTTGTTCATTCGCTTTTTCTAAGCTGGTATTTTTAAAGATCCCGACGATTTCGATAGGATAATCATTGCCTTTTTGTTTCTCTGGATCTCCACCAGATGAATAATCGATAAACTGTCCATCTAATACCATGGTGTCACCAACGGTCAAGCCGTTTTCCTGAGCCACCTCTTCAGAAATCAACCCTACACGTTTTCCGGTACGCTGTTCCTCTTCTGTAAAGAAGCGTCCCTGAGTTAAATTCACCGTATCTTCTTCAAAATCCAACGGTTGTAAGAGATTGGTTCCTGTTAAATAGACCCAAGAATCCATACCTCCAGAAACCATGATATTCTCGTTTTCAACTTCTGGTCTAAAACTATAGGGTTTGAATTTATCAACAGCAATCATTGCTTCTCGCAAATAGTCATACTGTTTGACTTCCGAGCGCTCGCCAATTTGTTTGATCAGCTCCTCCGGCAGCGGCTGAATCTCCTCCATACTTGCGCCGCCCTCACTATTTGCCATCAAGGCTTCATAGTCGATATCGATCGTTGCGAGGGAACCTAATTGGTTTTTGATCTGCTTTTCGACATTTTGAGTCGACTGATTGACCGCAATTGCACCAGCGATCACATTTCCTAAAATTAGAATAACAGCAAACAATATTGCAGATTTCCCTCGCTTTCTCGTCACACTCAGCCATGCCCGTTTCATATAATTCAATTGCCAACATCCTCTCTTTTTTTCTCTAACAAAAGCATACTGGATGAACCTTTAGCGAATCTGTCATTTGGAAAATTTCTCAAAAAAAGCAGATTCATAGAGGACTTTTGATCAAGAAAGACTGTCATTGCAATGATCAGCACCAGAAATGACCACTATTTGAATAACAAAAAAAGCCTCCTAAAACGCTGCTTATAGGAAGCTCGGCTATATTTACATAAAAAAAGACAAAAACCGCATCCGGGTCTTTGCCTTTTCACAATCCTATTCGTCAATTTTCTCATTTAATTCGCTGTTACGATAGCCATATACAAAATAGATCGCGATTCCGATCACTAAGGAGATCCCAAAAACGATCCAGGTCGCCGTTTGTAGACGGGTCATCAAGAAGAGACAGCTGGCAACGGACAACAAAGGCAATAACGGTACCAGTGGTACTTTGAATTCGCCTTTAGCAGGTGGGCCCATCATCTTCCGCAGCTTGATGATTCCTAAGGACATTAAGATCATATACGACAATGCCGCAATGTTGGTCAATTCTGCCAAGATATTCAATGGGAAAGCTGCCGCAAAGAAGAAAGCAAAAACACCCGCGATGTAGGTCGCTTTCTTTGGTGTTTGATGCTTTGGATCAATGGCTTGCATCGCTTTTGGCAATAACCCATCTTTACTGATGGCATATAACAGACGCGCCAAGGAGTACATCATAGCGATCGTCACTGTTAATAAGGTCAAGATCGCACCCACAGAAATGATTGATCCGACAACCCCATGACCGACATAACGCATCGCAAAAGCTACCGGATCATTGACTCCTAATTCCGCAAACGGAACGATTCCCGTCATGATCAGTGTGACAATGATATAAAGGACAGTTGCGATCGCAATGGAGCCAATGATTCCTCGAGGGACATTTTTCTTGGCATCTTCGACTTCTTCCGCTGCCATTGCGACGGCATCAAAGCCAAGAAAAGCAAAGAAGACTAACGCTGCACCATTAAAGACGCCTGAAAAACCAAAGGGCATAAAGGGCTGCCAGTTGTCTGGTTCCACGAAAAAGGCACCAAAGACGATAAACAAGAGGATCACGCCGAATTTGACCCATACCATGGCATTGTTCAAACGTAACGCTTTTTTCGCTTCTTGGCTGACCCACAAGGTTACAAAAATAATGACTAAACCAGCAATCAAATCAATGTAGGTCCCCTTGCTTGGGTCATAACCGCCCGTCAAAGCGGTTGGTAAATGGATATCCGCACTGGCCAAAAAGCCTTGCACATAGCCTGACCAGCCAGATGCTACCGAAGAAACGGCCAATAAGAACTCGCAAATCAAAAACCAGCCTGCCAGCCACGCGGTAAATTCACCAAAAACGACATACAGATACGAATAGGCGCCCCCTAAAACGGGGATCCGAGAAGCAAATTCCGCAAAAGAAAGCCCTGATAACACAACAACGATACCAGCTACAACAAAGGAAAGAATCAATGCCGGTCCGGCATACTCAGCAGAAGCAGTCCCTGTAACAACAAAGATACCTGTGCCAATAATGGCGCCGATCCCCAACATAATCAAATCTTTTAACTTCAACTCTTTTTTTAAATTCGTCACACTTTCCCGTTGTATGACTTTTTTTCGAAATAAATCCATAACTCCTCCTCAAAAATATACGTTTATGTTGCTTTCATATACCCCAGCAAAACACCGCCGATAATCACCAGCAGACAACCAATCACCACATACCGCAGTTCTTTTTTGGTTTTCTTTTCGCCGAGAATAAAAATCCCGCCTAGCGTTGAAATGATGATTCCCATCTGCGACAATGAGAAGCCCACCGCTAGTCCGACTTGCTGAACCGTGATCAGCATGCAGACATTGCCGATGCCCCATAACAATCCTGACAAGGTATTTTTCCCTACAAAACGGTCGACCTTCGTCTTTCTTAAAGCAAATAGGCTGGCACCGATCAGCATCCCGACACTTTGTGGCAAAATGATCGCCAATGGGTCCAATCCTGCCCAAGTAATCAAAATCGTATAGGCGCCGTACCCAATCGTGGATGAGATCAATGCCCGAAATCCTTTAGGAAAATCAAGCATCTTGCTGCCGGCTTCTACCGGACTTTCACCATCTTGGCGAGCGGTCAGATAAGCCCCTATCACCAATAAGATCAATGCGCTAACACCTAATGCATAATCGCGGGTCTGTGTCCATTCTGCAAAAAACAATGCACCGGCGACCGTATTTAAAATTAGCTGCATCCCGGTTGAGAGCGGTAATCCAACAGACACACCTAAATATTTCATGCCATGGAATTGACCGTTTTGACCGACGGACCAAAAGAGACCAGACAAAAGACCGATCAAAATCACCTTTCCATCAATCACTGGCATCGTCACAAAATATACGACCAGAGAAAAGAAAAAGGCACCAATCGTCATTCCTAGCGTTTGCTGGTTCGCATCCCCGCCAAGTTTGGCACTTACTAAACCAATGCTGCCCCACGCAAACATTGGTACTAATGCAACGAGTATCTCCATTTCATTCATCCTTACCATTCAATTTTAAGCACAGGCTTTAGTGTATCAGTGAAAACGTTCTAGGGACAAGTGGTTTTTGTCAAAAAACACAAAAAGATACTCGAAAAAAAGCAGATTAGCGTTTTTCCTCATAATAACTCAACAAGGGAAAGAACAGCGTCATGGTGGTTCCTTTTCCAACTGTCGACGAAGCCGTTAGCTCGATGCCTAATTCCTTCGCTAAACTTTTCGCTAAAAAGAGCCCTAATCCCGTCGAGTGGGTGTCCGTTTGGCGCCCATTTTCGCCCGTAAAGCCTTTATCAAAGATGCGACGCATGTCTTCTTTAGGAATGCCGATCCCACTATCTTGCAAGTGGAGATAGGTTCCTTGGGCATCTTTTTCGATCCGAATTATCAGCTGCCCATTTTGTGGTGTGTACTTAACGGCATTGCTGACCAATTGTCGAAAGATAAAGCCGAGCCATTTTTCATCGGTCAACACTTGCTGATCCTCACCTTCAACGGCATAGTGCAGGTTCTTTTGGATAAAATAATTTGCCTGACTGCGTAAAACCGGCTGGATGACGGCTTTCAATGAAATTTCTTGGACCAGATAATCTTTTGAAAAGCTGTCCAAACGGGCGACGTACAAGACTTGCTCGACATATTCGTTCATGCGGTTCAATTCATTTTCTAGTAAGATGAATTTTTCATCTGGAATATCAAATTCGATCGAATGCAAAAGCAATCGTGATGCGGCTAAAGGTACTTTGATTTCATGGACCCACGAATCGATGTATTCCTTTTGTTCTTCTTGATTGCTGACGACTTGCTGCATCAATTCTTGGTGCTCTCGGATCAACTGATTGATGTAAGATTCGATCCGTTCTTCTTCCGCCGAGCGTGCTCCTTGCAAGTAGTTTTGCAGCAAGCTGTCTCCGGGCTTGGGGGTGATTTTTTGCCAAAAACGCCGCTTAGATAAGTAGCTGATTGCCAAAAAGAACACCATCAAGACACTTTGCATCAAAAAGAGATAGCCGACTGTACCCCAATCCATCGGGGAATGAGGAGTCAGCCAAAAAACTAAGACCGTCAACACGAAAAAGACCAGCCAGCCAATAAACAGCAGCCAACGATCTTTCAAAAAACTGCGCAAAACCCGCCACTTTGTCATGGTACGATATACCCTTGACCAACCTTGGTTTCAATGTAGCCATTCATCCCCGCTTGTTCGATTTTTCGTCGCAAACGATTGATATTGACCGTCAAGGTATTGTCATCTACAAAACGCTCGTCATCCCATAAGGCCCGCAAGAGTTTTTCACGACTTAAAATCTTGCCGTGATTTTTCATCAAAATATACAGCAGGCGGTATTCGTTTTTGCTAAGATCGATGCTTTCGCCATTGATATACATGCTGCTGTTGTCGATATTGAGGGTCAAACCGTTATGCACTAACGTCTCGCTGCTGCTTTCTACATAGTTGTAGGAACGGCGCAATAAGGCATTGATTTTTGCAATCAGAACGTCGATCTCAAAAGGTTTTGTCACAAAATCGTCCGCCCCCATATTCATGGCCATGATCATATCCATATTGGTATTGCGACTGGAAATAAAAATGATTGGTACTTTGGAAGCTTCGCGGATTTTTTGACACCAATAGTAGCCATCAAAAACCGGCAAATTAATATCCAGTAAAATCAGTTGGGGCTCTTGTTCTTCAAAGTCAGTCAACACTTGATGGAAATCCGTCGTGCCAAAGGTCTCAAACTGCCATTTTTCTAGTTCTTCGATAATCAGTTGGCGAATCACCGCTTCATCTTCTACTACCATTATTTTTGCCATATCCGTGAATTCCCTCACTTTGCGTAATTTTCTCCTCTTTACTTTATCAAATATCAAAAACGAATGCGAACATTAATCGCCGTTTTTAGCAAACCCTAAAAAACCTCTTCACTGTCCTGAGGAATCAGTGAAGAGGCAAACAAAAAACGGACGACTAGGTTACTCGATGATCTCAACAGTCTCAATTAGTAGTTTTCCGATAAACAATAAAATCCCATCGAAAAAAAGCACACTCATGTTGACACCTAATAGCATTGATAACCGTTCAACGACATCGATTTTTGGTCGTTTGTTCAAATAACGAAACAAGAAAAAATTCACACCATACGTCACTGCCATGATCAGCAGCATCAAGATCACCATTTTAGTTCCCTGCTTTTCTTCAAATTTTTGGTTGCTGTGCTAAAAACTGTGTCAGTTTACTTTGATCGATGGCTTCATACTGCGATAGGAAGCGACCGATTGCTTGAACGACTGCCGGTAGATGACCCGCTTCATCATTTTCGATCTGCAGCACCAGCAGTGGTTCGTGCAAGCTCATTCGCAGCAAGAACCAGCCTTGGCCATAGGGCGCTGTCAAGTTGATGCGAATGCCTTCCTCATTTTCTGGATCGATCTGCCAGCCTGGCAGCAAATGATCGGCTAAATCCGCGATCACTTGGCGACCATAGTCTTGATAGTCGGCTTTTTGGATCGCAAAGCGCAATTCTTGGGTCTCGGCGGGTTGTTGCAACGCCGCGATCAGCTCATCCAGTGTCGTGCCTTGCTGTTGCAATTGTGGCAGCATCATCAAGAGCTTGGCGATCACGTACGCCCCGTCATCTAAAAAGAAATTTTCTTTAAACGCGGCATGCCCGCTGGTTTCGATGGCTAACTGTGTGTCCAGTCCTGCTTCATTCAATTCAATCGCTTTGTTGATCACATTGCGGTAGCCAGAAATATAGCGTACTTGCTGCCCTCCCAGTGCTTCGATAAAGGTTTTTAAATGATTAGAGGTTGGTGAATTAGTGACGATACGCGTGCCAGGGTGTTCCGCTAAGATGATCTTGCTTAATACAGCAATCATATTGTTGCGGTTCAAGGGCTCACCGCTTTTGGTCACGACAGCCGAGCGGTCGACATCGGTATCGAAAATAATGCCTAGATCGGCTTGTTCTCGTAAGACGGCTTCACGAATACTTGCCATCGCCTCTTTATTGTCTGGATTAGGGATATGATTGGGAAAATGCCCATCCGGTTCTAAAAATTGCGAGCCATTCGTATCTGCCCCTAGCGGCAGCAACACTTTTTCAGCAAAAAAGCCGCCGGCACCATTGCCTGCATCAACAATGATCTTTAATCCAGCCAAAGGTTTTTCCTCATTGGTTCCCATCCCTTGGCGAATTTTTTGCAGTAGATCTTGGGCATAAGGCGTCAGCAGGTCTTTTTGCTGATAGCTTCCTTTTTCCGCTGCCTCATGAACGGTAGTGTGGGTCAAAATATAGTGGATATCCGTTTTTTCGGCACCACCTTGGCGGCTGAAAATTTTTATTCCATTAAAGTAATAAGGCAAATGACTCGCTGTCAGCATCACACCAGCATCACAGTCGAAATCCGCAAACTGTGTGCTCATAAACATGGCTGGTGTCGTTGCCAAGCCACAATCGATCACTGCCACGCCTTCTTGCTGCAGCTGTGCCATCAACACTTCTTGCAGTGCTTCGCCACTCAAGCGACTGTCACGACCGACTGCCACGCGAAAAGGTCCGCTGCCCTTTGTTGCCAACCAGTTGCGCAAGCCCGAAGCAACTTGCCAAACCGCTTGCTCCGTCAGCGTCACCTGTTCTTTTTCTGTTGCGATCGCAATCCCTCGAATATCAGAACCATTTTGCAAATCAACGATGTTCATTTCCTCCACCCCTTCTTGTAACCGGAATCAATTTTATTATACCAGAGAAAAAAGGAAATGAAATTGCTTTTTAGTATTTTTTACTATAAATAGTTTACTTTCCTTATTCTTTAAACGGAATCCCTTCCAGTTGCAGTAGTCGGCGTTTGGTTGCTACCCCACCCCGATACCCCGTTAAGCGGCCGTTTTTTCCTAACACCCGATGACAAGGAACCACGATCATCATCGGGTTACGCCCCACTGCATTTGCGACAGCGCGGACAGCAGTCGGTCGTTGAATGCGCAGCGCCAAGTCACTATACGTAGTGGTTTGTCCATAAGGAATTTGGGTCAGTGCTTGCCAAACGGTTTGTTGAAACGGTGTCCCTACAAAATCAAACGCAAAAGTAAACGTCACTGGTTCCCCTGCAAAATAAGCTTGCAGCTGCGTTTCAATTACTGGATCAAGGTCAGCTATACTACTGATTTCAGCCAATGGAAAGAATTTGAGTAATTCATGATGATCCTGCTGCCGACCAAAATACACTAGCCCTTTTTCCGATTGGACCACCTCATACCATTCTTCGTCTAAAACGATCTTTGCCAATGCTAGTTTCATATTTTCACCTCGTGGAATCCATTTTCCGCAGCACAACTGCTTACGTGCTGCCGCCGTTCTACGGCTGTCTCAGTGACAGTATACCATTTTTTCGAGCTGCGCAAAAAAACCGACTGGCTTACTGCCAATCGGTCGTTGCAAACAAGGGGAAAATAGGCAGATCGCCAGTCGCTGCAGCTTCAAGCCGTAGCAATGGCAGAATCAATCCAATTCGATTTTCCCAGTATATAGCTGATAATAGGTGCCTTTTTCTGCCAACAGCGTTTCATGGGTCCCCCGCTCAATGATACGGCCATGATCCATCACCATGATGGCATCGGAGTTTTGGATTGTAGACAATCGATGGGCGATCACAAACACGGTCCGTCCAGACATCAAACGATCCATCCCTGATTGGACGATACGCTCTGTACGGGTATCGATGCTTGAGGTGGCTTCGTCTAAGATCATCACTGGCGGATCAGCGATCGCTGCGCGAGCAATTGCCAACAGCTGCCGTTGACCTTGGGAAAGCCCTTCGCCATCGCCCGTGATCACGGTGTCGTATTTTTCTGGCAAATGGTTGATAAACATGTCGGCATTGGCTAGTTTCGCTGCTGCCAGCACTTCTTCATCACTAGCATCCAGTTTTCCGAAGCGAATATTCTCGCGAATCGTTCCAGTAAACAAATGGGTGTCTTGCAAAACGATTCCTAATGAGCGACGGAGGGATTCCAGATGGATTTTTTCAATATTGATACCATCATAGCGAATCTTCCCGTCTTGGATGTTGTAGAACCGATTGATCAGATTGGTAATCGTTGTCTTACCAGCACCTGTTGCACCAACAAAGGCAACTTTTTGCCCAGGCTCTGCATACAGATTGATCTCATGTAAGGCCAGTTGATTATCGACATAGCCGAAATCAACATCTTCAAACCGCACGTCTCCCGTCACTTCCGTATAGGTAATGGTTCCATCCTCGTGGGGATGTTTCCACGCCCACGTGCCTGTTCGTTCTTTGGTTTCAACTAGTTGACCTTGCGACCATTTGGCATTGACCAGTGTGACGTAGCCATGATCGATTTCTGGCGTTTCATCTAATAGGTTGAAAATTCGCTCAGCACCGGCTAATGCCATGATCACAAAGTTGATTTGTTGTGATACTTGGCTGATAGGGCCATTCAATGAACGGCTCAGTTGCAAGAAAGAAGCGATCATCCCGACCGTCAGTCCAGAAACACCATTGATGGCAAACAGGCCACCAATGATGGCGATCAAGACATATTGGACATTTAGTAAGTTCATCATGATCGGCATCAAGGTATTGGCATTGACATTGGCTTTAGTGGCACTTTCTTGCAGTTGATCATTTAAGGCATCAAATTCTTCCATGACGATTTTTTCATGATTGAAGATTTTGACGACTTTTTGTCCGTGCATCATTTCTTCGATATACCCGTTGACAGCGCCTAAATCTCGTTGCTGTGCGCCAAAGAAGCGGCCGCTGCGGCGAGAAATGATGCGGATCACATTCAGCATCAAAATAACCGACAGCATCACGAACAGAGTCAATGGAACACTGATGGAGAACATGGCGATAAAGACAGAACAAAAGGTTACCGCCGCCATCATCAAGTTTGGAATACTTTGGGAGATCATTTGACGCAACGTGTCCGTATCGTTGGTAAAGTGACTCATGATGTCGCCATCTGAGCGGGCATCAAAGTAGCCGACTGGTAGAGACTGCATATGTGTAAACATTTGGTCACGGATTTTTTTCTGCGTGCCCTCACTGATCTTGACCATCATAAAGTTATAGATCAGTGCGGCCAAGATCCCAATCAGGTAGATGATCGCCATTTGGACGATCGCCCGAAACAAGCCGCCAAAATCAGGATTGGCTTGCCCTAAAAGCGGTGTGATATGATCGTCGATCACGACTTGTAAAAACAACGAACCACGAACGTTGGCAAAAGCACTTAACAAGATCATAACAACGACGAATAGGAGTTGTCCTTTGTAGTCGCCAAACATCGTTCGCAATAAACGTTTTAATGTGCGCTTGGGATTTGCTGCTTGTCTATTCTTCACCTTCACCAAATCCTTTCTGCTGCGAATGGTACACTTCTTGATAGATGGCATTGTTTGCCAACAATTCTTCGTGGGTACCGATGCCATTGATTTTGCCATCATCCATTACGATGATCCGGTCGGCGTCTTCGATCGAATTGATCCGTTGGGAAATAATGATCGTCGTCGTTCCCGGAATTTCTCGTTTCAAGCCTTCGCGGATACTGCGATCGGTTTTGGTGTCGACGGCACTAGTAGAATCATCGAGAATCAAGATTTTCGGTTTCTTTAATAAGGCGCGAGCAATCGTCAACCGTTGTTTTTGCCCACCGGAAACATTGTTCCCTCCTTGTGAGATCTGCGTTTCATATTTATCAGGAAACTCTTGAATGAAGGGATCGGCTTGTGCAATCGTCGCCACGCGCTGGATCTCTTCATCCGACGCCTCTTCATTGCCCCAACGTAAATTGTCGTTGATGGTGCCGCTAAAGAGTACATTGTTTTGCAAGACCATACTTACTTGGTCCCGCAATGCTTCTAAATCATAGTCGCGAACATCATGACCGCCGACGATGACACGCCCTTCAATCACATCATATAAGCGCGGGATCAGCTGGACGAGGGTGGATTTCCCGCTCCCGGTTCCACCAATGATCCCAATGACTTCACCGGATTCGATGCGTAGATTCGCATCGGTCAGCGCCAACTTGTTTTTGTCATTGGCGTAACTAAAGCCGACATTTTCAAAAATGATGGAGCCGTCTTTGATTTCTTTGACTGGCTCGTCGGGATTTTTCAAGTCACTTTCTTCATCTAATACTTCCACGACCCGTTCTGCCGACGTTCGTGCGATCAAAATCTGCACGAAAGCCATCGACATCATCATCAAGCTCATCAAAATCTGCATCGTGTAGTTGAACATGCTGACTAATTCACCAGTCGTCAGGCTACTTTGTTCCACGATCAACTGGGCACCAAACCATGACAAGAGCAACATACATGTATAGACTGCAAATTGCATCAATGGCATGTTAAAAGAGACGATTCGTTGCGCAAGAGTGAAATTCCGATAAACATCGGTGGACACTTCGCCAAACAGTTCTTCTTGTTGTTCTTCCCGGACATACGATTTCACGACGCGAACCCCTTGTAGATTCTCTTGCACCACATTATTCAAGCGGTCATAAATGCGGAATACTTTTAGAAATAGCGGGTGGGCAAAACGAATCACTAAGGCAAGGCCAATCGCTAAGATCGGTAAAACAACTAAGTAGATCGTCATAAGTTCTGGGCTGATGGTGCTAACCATTGCAAGTGAGAAAATCAGAACTAACGGACTGCGGACCAGAATACGAATAATCATTTGATACGCATTTTGGACGTTGGTCACGTCAGTGGTCAAGCGGGTGATCAAACTGGAGGAAGAAAAGCGGTCAATGTTTGAAAAGGAAAAATCTTGGATTCGGCGAAACAGATTGTGCCGCAGGTTGCGGGCAAAACCAGCCGAAGCGATCGCTGCCGTTCGTCCGCCAAGCGTTCCTAAAAGTAATGCGATCAAGGAACATAAAAAAAGCAAGCCGCCATCTCTTAGAATCACACCGGCGTCTCCTTTTTCGATCCCTTGGTCGATCATCATTGCCATGATCAGGGGCATAATGACATCTAAGGCAACCTCTCCTGCTACATACACAGGGGTCAGCAAGCTGTCCTTCTTATAGCTGCCAACATTCGCGAGTAATTTTTTTATCATTTGTTTCGTCCCTTCTATAGATGGCACTGCGGAGCCATTTTTTCTCGTTACCATCAAGTTTACTTTATCGATCCAGCGATTTCAAGCGGCTCGCTCGTGTTTTTTTTACAATTAGTAAGTAAAAACACCCTTCCAAGGAAGGGTGCTTACCTTTTGATGCTGTGTGAAAAAGTGTCGGTTGCGAGATTATTCGGCAGCAGATGAACTAGCGGTACTGACCGGTTCATCCGCCTCCCCGCCATCCTCTGCCGGCGGTGTTTGGGTACTGCCTTGCAGATTGCCGCGGCTGATACCGATGGTGATCCACGTTTCTAGGGGAATGAACTCGCCGTAGCGGCTCATTTCAACGACGGTTCCTTTTGGTTCCGCCGAATCGACATAGTAGATTTCGTAATAGACATTGGCGCCTTTTGATTTATATTCATCAAAGAATAGTTTTGGCAAGTCGCCTTCCGTTGCTTGGAAACGGATGTCTTTCAAATACGGTCTACCTAATGAGTAGACGACTTTGACAGTTGGCAAAGTATCGCTTTCGCTGTACTCTTTGCCCGCTTCCTCCGACTGACTCAAGAAACTACCATACGCCACTTGATCGGAATAGACCGTGCTGACTTGCAGCGGGATTTTTGATTCTAGTCCTTGGGCTTCTTCGATCGTGTATTGTGAAAAATCTGGAACGGTCAAAGCTTGGCCTTTTGAGACCTTCACCACAAATTCTTCTTTTTTCGCAAGTTTGCTGCCTTTGACTGGTTCTTGTGAAACGACCAGATCCAGGGCGACACTGTCAGAAAAGACGGTTTCTTCTTTGTATTTCAAGTCATTCTTTTTCGCCCATTCAGAAGCTTCACTTTTGGCTTTGCCTGTAAAATCAGGTACTTCAATATTTTTTTCAAAGACTTCTTTGCCCTTTGAATAGTAGACACTCAAACGGTCTTTGCGTTTGTATTCGGCTAAATCAAGCTCTTTGTTGGCCGCCTCTTGTTTGATAAAAGCTTCTGCTGCTACATTGTCGTCAAATTGTTCGATCAAAGAGAGGTTTTCGGCTTTATTGCTAGCGATCCAATCTTTTGCTTCGGTCACTTGCATCGCTGAAAAATCCGGTAGCTCTAAGCGTTCTTCAGGATCAGGCCCGAGACTCGCCGTCAGTGTCAGTGTGGCACCCTTCTTGATTTTTTTCTCAGGGTCGACACTTTGGTCGATTACTTGGTTGACGTCTTTGTCAAAGTCATATTCTTGCTCCACTTTGATAGCGACGCCTTCTTCCATGCCCCACGTCCGCGCTTCTGACAGATCTTGGGCAGTGAAATCCGGCACCTTCACATGGGTCATCTGATAATAGACGATCCCGATCACGGCAACCGCCAAGGCGGTCAGTAAAGCAATCAGCAAGATTTTTTTCTGCTGACGCTTTTTGTAGGTCGGATCAAATTCCGTTTCTTCTTTACCAAAACGGCTGACTGGTTCCTTTGATGCTACCTTCTCAGTCGCAGAACTCGCCGCTTTTGCTTCAGTCGTCTGTGTTTGTTGACGGGCTGCCGAGCGACTCATCGGCTCACTAGCTGTCGGCTCTTCTGATTGGTGAACCGTCGTTGGCTCCGCTGGTTTGCTCGCTTGCTCCGCGCCTCTTGCATTTTGATCTCCGACAGGTTCGCTAGTTTTTTTCTCGCTATTGCCAGCGGATTTCTTTTTGCCATCATAGTTGTCCGGGCTAAAATTTGATAAAAAATCACTCATGTTTACTCAACACACCTTTACGTAAATACAAGACTTCATCCGCTTGTTGAGCGATCTCGTTAGCGTGGGTCACGACGATCACACATTTGTTGTGGACGTGTGCCAGCTCCTTAAAGATATCGATGATCTCTTGTTCCATTTCTTCATCCAAATTCCCGGTTGGTTCGTCCGCTAAAATGATATCGACATTGGTGGCTAACGCCCGGGCGATCGCTACCCGCTGTTGTTCTCCACCAGATAATTGATTGACGAGCCGATCGGCTTTTTCTTTGGTGATGCCTATATAATCCAGCAAATTGTATGCCACTTCTCGCTGATTGTCTGGCAGCTGATTTTTCGTGATCGCCATCGGCACTAAGACATTTTCAACTGCACTCAAATAGGGAATCAGATTATAGCTTTGGAAAATGATACTGATGTCGTCGCGGCGATAATTTTCATGCCCAATTTTTTCGATATCGGTGCCTTCATAAAGTACTTGACCGCTTTTCGGACTATCCAACGCACTGATCAAGGATAAAAACGTCGTTTTTCCTGAACCAGATTGCCCTAAGATGGCATAGAAAGTCCCTTTTTCAAAAGAAACAGAGGTCTCTTTCAGTATATAGCGGCGCTGATCGCCGTCTTGGTAATAGTAATCGACTGCTTTGGTTTCTAATAAAGTCATCGTTGGTTCCTCCTACATCATGATTTTCTTTGGATTCAAGCGTAAAATATACAACAGCGGTAAAATAGCTGAGAACAAGACGGTTCCTAAACCTAACAGCAGATACGTAATGATGTAGCCTGCTGAGAAGGACACTTGATAGGCATTCTTGATATCCATGTAATCAATATCAGCTGCCATCAAACCGCCAGAATAAACACCGCCCATATCATTTTGATTGCTCATCCAATCGTTTTGCATCAAGGTATTTGAAACGGCACCACCTAATAAGTTCCCGGTCACTAAGGACAATAGCAGTGCGGCTAAACTAACCAGCAAGACTTCAATCACGATCTGTCCAATGACTTTCCCACGGCTTTCCCCTAAGGAGAGATAGATGCCCAATTCTTGTTTCCGATCTCGTAAGAAAAGCAAGACCACTAAGGAAATAATAAAGATGGTTGCGATCGACGCAATGATCACGATGTAATTTGCGATCACCCCTAACCGAGTAAAGCCACCGGCGATCTGCTCGTATTGATCCGTATTAGCAATGACACGATAATATTGGGGCAATAACGCACCGGCTTCTTGTTTAAAGGCTTCGACGTCATCCGTTGAATTTAGGACAAAGATCGGTTGATAATAGGCGTCTGACTCTTCTTCGATCACTTCTTGACCCCAAAGTTTTTCAGACTGCAATTTGTTAAAATCTTGCACTAAATTATTGCTAGCATAAAAGGTATTGATTTGTTCCATCACTTGCCATACCTGATCACTATTTTGTGAATCACTTTGATCTGATGAACTACTTTGATTGCTTTGATCCTTTTTAATTACAGAAAAGATCCCTGCAATGGTCACGGGATAATCAAAGGTCGCGACACGATTGCCACTCTCAGCCGTTTCGTCCGTCACATCCTCACTATCATCACTTACTCCCTCACTTGAACCACCTTCCATCATGACTTCTGCCCGTGTATCCCATACCAATTGATCACCGACACTCAGGTTATTCAATTCTGCGATCTCTTTACTGATCAATACCGCGTTCGTCAATTCACTGACATCTTTTTCTGTCAATCCCTCGCCTTCCTCCAAGCGAATCAAGCCTTCTTGCATGTCTAATGGCTCAACCAAATTTCCGCCCTTCAAAGAGAAGTAGTTGCCACCCATGCCGACCGATCCATCCTCTGGCGTATAGGCTTTCAATTTTGTTGTTTCTAACCACGCTTGATTTTGGTAATCAAAATATTTCACATAGCTTAATTGACCGATTTGCTCATAAAGATCCAGCGCTGGTGGTTTCGGATAAAAATCTTCTTGTGACTGCTCTTCCTCCGAAGCATCCGCATGGTCTTTTTCAAAACCTTCCCAATCCATTTCCACCGTAGCTACGTTCCCCATTTTGCGTTTCGTCTCTCGCTCCACGTTGGCAGTGGATTGTTGAATTGCTACAGCACCAGCGATCACATTGCCTAAAATAAATAGAACTAAAAATAAAATAAATGATTTCCCTTTTCTTCTGGTGATACTCTTTAATGCACGCTGCCAAAAGTTCATTGTTATTTCCTCCAGTGACATTATTTTTTAACAATTATTCCATACTTCTCCCTCAAGAACAATCGCAATAAAGGATCGTTTTTCGAATTTAAAATATTAAAAAACGGGTGAAAAAGATATTTCCATTTAATAACCCTTATAAAAGAACAAGAAAAAGATGTTAAATAACAAATAAAAGAATGGAATTTTTGCTAACAGTTTTGTAAGATTTCCCGATTTCAACTTAGATTTCACTTGGATTCCATCAAAAATGCTTAGCGCTTTCGAGAGTATAAAAAAAACGAAGGAATTCTCCCACTCTTTTCCAGCGAGAAAATCCTTCGTTTTGTATTCCCTATTTTTCTTTCGTATCGATCACGATCGTCACCGGGCCATCATTGACCAAGGCGACTTGCATATCTGCGCCAAATTTTCCAGTAGCAACAGTGATGCCTTCGGCTTGTAAACCTTCATTAAAGGCTTCGTAAAGCGGGGTCGCAATACTTGGCGGTGCCGCTTGAATGAAACTAGGGCGATTGCCTTTCTTGGTCTCCCCATAAAGGGTGAACTGTGAAATACTCAAGACCGCGCCGTTTATGCTTTCCAGTGACCGATTCATTTTGCCCTCTTCGTCTTCAAAAACCCGCAGATTTTTGATTTTTCTTACGAGATAAGCCACATCGTCGCCTGTATCCTCATGGGTGATCCCCAACAAAACCATGAACCCTTGTTGGATCGCACCGACGATATTGTCCTCAATCGACACGCTTGCTTGACTGACTCGCTGGATCACTGCCCGCATTCTTTCTCACCCCTTCGTACGTCTGACGCTGTAAACATCTGGAATCTGCTTGATTTTATCAACGATCGATTTCAAATGAGTCAAATTCTGAATCGCCACCGTGATACGGATCGTTGCCATTTTGTCTTTATTGGTTTTGGCTTCGACACTCACTAAGCGTTTCGTGACGCTATTGACCGTCTGCAAGACATCGTTGAGCAACCCAGACCGATCATAGCCATAGATCTCAAGATCGGCATCGTATTCTTTGTTGATGTCGGTAGCATCTTCCCACTCAACATCGATCAAACGGTTCGCTGCCTCTTTGTTTTGAACATTGGGGCAATCGCTGCGGTGGATCGAGATTCCCCGCCCTTTAGTAATATAGCCGACGATCGAATCCCCAGGAACCGGATTGCAGCAGCGGGAGATGCGGATCAACAAGTTATCGACCCCTTCAATGACAATGCCGCCTTCGTGACGAACCTTCATTTTTTCTGGTTCTTTTTTCGCCGGTTGATTGATCATCTCTTGGACTTGCTGCTTTTGCTTCTCGATTTGTTTCTCGCGCCGTTCTTCTTCGGTCAAACGGTTGGCTAAGGTCGTGGGACTGACTTCCCCATAGCCGACAGAGGCAAACAGGTCATCTTCTGTTTGATAATTGAATCGTTCGCAAGCTTCCGCCATTTTGCTTTTCGTCAAGAATTCTTTTGGCACAAAGCCCATATCTTGTAAGGTACGAACCACTGCCTCATGTCCTTTGATGATATTCTCATCACGATCTTGGGCTTTAAAAAATCGTTTGATTTTGTTCTTCGCTTTGCTGGTAGCCACTAGTTTGACCCAGTCGCGGCTTGGCCCAAAGGAATTCGGTGATGTCAGAATCTCAATAATGTCGCCATTTTTCAGCTTATAGTCTAATTGGACCATTTTGCCGTTGACCTTGGCACCAGTAGTTTTGTTGCCGATGTCGGTATGGATGCTATAGGCAAAATCCAGTGGACTGGAGCCTTGAGGCAACTCCGTCACATCACCTTTTGGCGTAAATACATAGACTTTGTCGCTGAAAATGTCCCCTTTGACACCTTCCATAAATTCAGAAGCATCATAGCTTTCATCTTGCAGTTCCAAGATTTCACGGAACCAGCCAACTTGTTGGGTCATCTTGTCGGCTCGGACTTTTTCGGTCTTGCCTTCTTTATAGGCCCAGTGCGCAGCAACCCCAAATTCAGCGATCTCATGCATTTCATGGGTCCGAATTTGGATCTCGACAGGATTGCCTTTGGGACCAATGACCGTCGTATGCAGCGATTGGTACATGTTGGCTTTTGGCATAGCGATATAGTCCTTGAACCGCCCAGGCATTGGTTTCCATTTTGTATGGATCGTTCCCAAAACCGCATAACAATCTTTGATGGAGTCAACGATCACTCGGATCGCCAACAAATCATAAATTTCATTGAACTGTTTCTTTTGGTCTTTCATTTTGCGATAGATCGAGTAAATATGCTTTGGTCGACCATAGATCTCAGCATAGATATCTAGTTCCTCCGTAGCGATCCGAATCTCTTCCACGGTTTCGGAAACGTAGGATTCCCGTTCTTCTCGTTTGGTCTGCATCAAATGCACGATTCGGTAATATTGCTGTGGATTCAAGTAACGCAAAGAAATATCTTCTAGTTCCCATTTGATTCGGCTGATCCCTAAACGATGAGCTAATGGGGCATAGATTTCCATCGTTTCTTGGGCGATGCGGCGTTGTTTGTCTTCCCGCAGATGTTTCAACGTACGCATATTATGTAAACGGTCAGCCAGTTTGACCATGATGACCCGTAAATCTTGCGCCATGGCGATCAACATTTTCCGATGATTTTCTGCTAATTGTTCTTCATGAGATTTGTACTTGATCTTACCCAGCTTGGTCACGCCATCCACTAGCATCGCTACATCGGCACCGAATTCTTCTTTCAGATCGGCTAACGTCACATCGGTATCTTCGACGACATCATGCAAAAAACCTGTTGCAACTGTATGAGGGTCCATCTGCAATTCTGCCAAGATCCCCGCAACTTGGATTGGATGAATAATGTACGGCTCGCCGGATTTACGGAATTGTTCTTTATGGGCTTCTGTCGCGTAATCTAATGCTTTTTGGACAAAGGCAACATGTTCTTCACTCATATAATGAGCGACCAATTTGATGACATTGGGCCCGGTCAATATAACTTCTTTTGCCATTCATTCCGCCTCCTGCTCTTCTTTTTTGTGCTATCAAAAAGGCAGACAGAAGTCGCTGTTAACGTTTCGTCACGCACCCAAAGCCTTGCGGACAAACGTTCTAAGCATGGGACTCCTGTCTAACCTGCAGTTCTTATTTTTTAGTATTATTATACAAATTTTTCAGCTATTTTTCAATCGCTGTTGTTCAAAGCACATCGGGTGCCGGCTGGTCCTTAAGCAATTCTTCAAAAACATGATACGAGAGCCCGATTTTCTCAGCGCCAGCAGCCTGTAGTGATTGCATAGCTTGTTCATCTATTGTGTCAGGATTGATCTGGATCGACAGTTGACTGCCACCATCTAAGGAAAACAAGCTCACGTCGTGCAATGCTTCTGCTAGTGGTTGTTTTTGTCCTAACACGATCTTTGGCCATGCTTCTTCTTTCAAGCGTTGTGCCACTTGGATCTTCGTCAATTCATTCATGATCTCGGTTTGCACAGCTAAGCGGATCTCCCCTCCTGTCAAGGTCAAGGAGCGAATCGTTTCAGTCAATTCCGCAAAGCCACGATCATTTTCCATGAAGGAAGAAGCCGGTAGCCAGACTTCCAAAAAATCGGCACCTTCCATAAACGCCCGACCGATTTCAAACGCTACCTTTGCCAGTGTTCCTTGGGCAAGGGGGTAATCGATCACTGCGCCGATTTGTAAGGAAGAGCCTTGTGCCAAGATTTTCGCCCGCCGAATGGCACTAGGCAAAACGACGACTTCCTTTAAAGCCGTTTTATATTGATTGATAAAATCCTTCAAGACCCAGTCGGTCAGATCGGCCGTCAACAAACGGACACTGATTGCTTCTTGGTTCTTATTCATCAACTCACATCCTCTTTAATTCCGTTAGCACACTGACAGCACTTAAAAAATAAAACGGTGCTGTTTCTGTTCGTAAAATCCGAGGGCCTAACCCGCATAATTTAGCGTTGTTTTCCTGGGCTCCTTCGATTTCGGAGGGGGTCAGACCGCCTTCTGGGCCAAAGATCGCTAAAACTTTGCTACCAACGGGCAATTCGGTGATCACTTGCAGCAGCATCGCTACTTCTCCTTGCTTGGCTGATTCTTCATAAGCCACTAGGACCGCATCGTACTGACTGAGGCTTTGCCAAAATGCTTTGGCGTTATCCAGTAGTGTGATGGCTGGTGCGATCTGCCGTTGGGATTGCTCCGCCGCTTCTTGGGCGATTTTTTGCAGCCGCTGCTGCTTTTTCTGTAACTTCTTTTGATCCCATTTCACGACCGAAGTTTGCGCAGGAAAACCGATAAATGCTGCCGCCCCAAGTTCCGTGCCTTTTTGAACGATCAAGTCCAGCTTGTCGCCTTTCGGGTAGCCGCTAGCGATCGTGACCTGCAGCGGCAATTCCTTGTCCTGCTGTTCTTTTTCGACTTCCTCTAAGTAAACCGTTTCTTCATCGGCCTCTTTGATCTTGGCGATGATCGCCAAATGATCCTCAAAAACTAAACCGACTTTCGTGCCGGGAGTCATGCGCATCACTCGGATCATATGGTGGAAGGGTTCTCCCGAAACGGCAAACACCGCTTTTGCTTCATAAGGCTCCTGTAAAAAATATCGCTGCATCTTACTCTACCTCTGGTTTTTTAAAGGCGATCGCATACCAGTCTTTTTGATTGAACAATTGATCGATCTCAAAGCCTTGTGCGATCATGGCATCGATCACTAATTGTTTTTTCGTCTCAATGATCCCAGAAACGATCAAGGTGCCCTCTTGCTTCAATAAACGCCATGCATCAGGGATCATCAATAAAATGATATCCGCTAAAATATTGGCAACGATAAGATCAGCAGGGACCGTCACCCCTTGCAAAAGGTCATTGGCTTGCACGGTCACATCGTGAGCAATGGGGTTCATCGCCATATTTTCTTGGGCGGACCTCACAGCGACTTCATCTAGATCATAAGCAAACACGTCTTTGGCACCTAAATATTTGCTGGCGATACTTAACACCCCTGAGCCCGTCCCGACATCTAAGACGGTTTCACCGCCCCGCAAGTAGACTTCTAGGGCTTGTAATGTCAAGCGTGTCGTAGGATGCGTGCCGGTCCCAAAGGCCATTCCCGGATCAAGGGTGATGATCTTTTCATCTTCTTGCAGCGGTTGATAGTTTTCCCAGCTCGGCACGATCGTCAGATAGCGGGAGATACGGACTGGATGGTAATATTTTTTCCAGGCCGTTGCCCATGCTTCTTCCACGACCTCGCTCGTTGTGATGGTGTTTTTGCCGATTGCCAAACCATACTCCGGCAGACGGTCGATGGCTGCTTTGATCGTCGGCAGCACTTCTGGCAAAAAAATCGTCTCTGGGAAATAGGCACTGACTTGCGCACCTTCTTCTAAGGTCGTATAGGTTTCTTTATCCAAAATTTCGCCATACGCATCGCTTTTAAAATTTTCGACATCTAAAACGTCCTCGATCGCTACCCCACTTGCTCCGTGTTCCATTAAAATATTGGCGACTGCTTCCACTGCTTCGCTAGCTGTCGCTACGGTTACTTCATTCCATTTCATGTTCGTTCTCCTTAGTAACTAGGGTACGGGATCATGGTTTCCCCAGCCCCGGCTTGATAGTTCGTCATTTTCTCCACAAATGCTTCTTCGTTGAATCGCAATTCAAAGATCGCTTCTTCACTGTCATCGTTCAAGAAATCAAGCAGATCGCTTTGGCCTTCTTCTAAAATTTCTTGAATGTAATCAACCAATCCGTCTAACAACGCTTTTTGGATCCCTTTTTTTCCTGCATAAGGAATCGTCGCTAAATAATCTTCTTCATCAAACGTTGATTTTTGTGGATCATACAACAAAATCCCATCTTCAAATTCAATGATCGCTTCCTCTGATGCCACACCTTGCGCATCGTCGATTTGGACTTGTTGAGGATTTTCGGCAAACAAGCGCAACACCAATTCGATGGTATGATTTTTGGCATCCCAATCGATCGCCACATCATAATCGGAGATTTTTTTCGTTAATCGCTGATCTAAGTAAGTCAATATCGTTTCTTTCGCCATCACTATTCCTTCTTTCTAGCCAGCCATGATCTTGCTGAACAGCGGCTTTTCGTATATTTGTTAAATAAGGATTACCAGCTACCGCAAATCGAAGCGGCATCTGAGTCCACTCCCCTTTGTTCGGGATACCAATTCGAGGCAATGCCAAAATTTCTTTTGGGGTACGTCGGCGCTCAGGAACCAAATGCAGCGGACTCGTAAAAATCGATTCGCCGTAAAGCTCAGCTGGAATCTGTAGTGCCTGTACTAGTTTCCCGGGGCCATTGGCTACATCCGGTCCCGTTTTTTGTCGCTGTTGTTCCATCAAGTCAATCCCATCCACCGGTTCTAGCCCGCGAATCATGATTCCTTGTGGGATGCCTTTTGGTTGCGTAATAAAGTTGACAATTCGATGCGTATGCATCGTATATAAATAAATCGTGCCGGGTTCCTGATACATCGCCCGAACCCTTGGTGTGTTTCGCATGCCCACACTATGAGCCGCCAGATCATCGGGACCTAGATACGCTTCACAATCCACGATATACCCACCTAATGTTCCTTCTGGGGTCTCATGTTCCAAATACATTCCTAATAAGGCACGTGCGATGGTCGTTGTCGGCTGTGTCGCAAATAGTGCCATTAATTCATCCATTCTCATCACCCTCTTTATTCTACACAATTCTCGGTCAACTTACTATCTTTGACTACAGAGTTGCGGTGATCTCAACGATTTCTTTTCAACGAACCTGTTTTTTGCTGACTGAGTGGAAAATACGCGCCCTTTTGTTTTCGTAAGGACGCAAATCAGCTTGTTTATGAGAATGTACGTTCTTATGTTATACTTACAGGAAAAGGAGAGGATCGTTTTATGCAGCAGCCACTTGCTTATCGAATGCGGCCACGGAACTTAGATGAAGTCGTCGGACAGCAGCATTTGGTTGGCCCGGGGAAAATCATTCGCCGAATGGTCGAAGCCAAAATGCTTTCTTCGATGATTCTATACGGACCGCCGGGAACCGGAAAAACCAGCATTGCCAGTGCGATCGCCGGCTCGACACGCTATGCGTTTCGCATGCTGAACGCCGCCACAGATACAAAAAAAGACCTGCAAATCGTGGCAGAGGAAGCCAAAATGAGCGGTACTGTCATTTTATTGCTTGATGAAGTCCATCGACTAGACAAGACAAAACAAGACTTTTTACTGCCCCATTTAGAAAGCGGCAAGATTATTATGATCGGTGCCACGACGGAAAATCCCTACATTACGATCAATCCAGCGATTCGCAGTCGGACACAGATTTTTGAAGTCAAACCGCTCCAAGAAGAAGATATTTTGACCGCCATTGATCAAGCTTTAGCAGATGAAACTCGCGGACTTGGATCAGAAACCATCGTATTGACCGATGATGCCCGCTTGCATCTTTCGCGAGCGACCAACGGTGATTTACGAAGCGCCCTCAATGGCTTAGAACTCGCTGCCCGTTCCACACCAAAAGGACCAGACGGCATTATTCATTTGACCTTAGCGATCATCGAAGAGTGCGTACAGCGCAAAGCATTGACCCATGATAAAGATGGGGATGCGCACTATGATGTGATCTCTGCTTTTCAAAAATCGATTCGCGGCAGCGATGTGGATGGTGCGCTGCATTACTTAGGTCGTTTAGTAGAGGCAGGCGATTTGGCGATCATTTGTCGGCGCTTGATGGTCATCGGTTATGAAGACATCGGTTTAGCTAACCCAGCAGCCGCTGCTCGAACCGTCAATGCTGTGTTAGCCGCTGAACGTTTGGGCTTGCCGGAAGCTCGGATCCCTTTGGCCGATACGGTGGTCGATCTATGTTTGTCACCAAAATCCAACTCGGCCTACATGGCATTGGATGCAGCGATCGCAGATATTCGTAGCGGTAAAGCTGGCGATGTCCCGGATCATTTACGAGACAGTCATTACAAAGGCGCCGAAAGCTTGAATCGAGGAGTTGGCTATCAATACCCACATAATTTTGATGATGCATGGGTCGATCAGCAATATTTACCTGATAAGCTAAAAGGTACCCACTATTATCAACCGAAAGCCACCGGTAAATATGAGCAAGCGTTGGGCCAACGGTACCAACAATTGCAGCAACGAAAGAAAAAAAACTAGGTGCTTAGAAAAAATAGTGACTTTTTGGTATCGTTTTCAAACAACTTTATTGCACCTTCGTCATTCCTATGCTACTATAAGGATGGGAATTCTGTGATGTACGAGTTGTCCCTTTTGTGTGTTGACCGAACATTTTTATTGATATCTTGGGATCCGTCTTGTGTCAATGCTGGTAACATGCCTTTTCCTTTGGTAGTTCGAAGCTTAGACCGTGGAACCCACCTGCTAGAATTTGCGGGATCAATACTATGGGAAAAAGAACGGCATCAACGGATATTACCCATTCTTTTTAGAATGTGCCATCTGTTTTTAACAGATGGCTTTTTTGCGTTTTCTAACCGATAGCAACAGTGAAACGTCCTTGCCTGACATCAGAGTAAGGGTGGCTTTTGCTATTCTTTCTAGGGTTCGCTATACTAAACCTATCAACTTAGAATAGGATGGCGTATGTTTATGATTCTTCTATTATTTACGATCGTGGCACTCGTATTATTCGGCACCAGTTATTTGCTTTATGCCAAACAAGCGATTTTTTTCACTTTGATCCCTACTACTGAGGCGAATAAAGTCTTCTTAAAAACCTATAGCCTCATTCATTTCCTTTTAGGCGTAGTGGCATTGGTTGTGGGCTTTGTCGATAGAGAGCTGATTGCCTTGTTTTATTTGGCGTTGTTGCTGCTCTCTTCCGCTTCATTCAGCATCTTGCTGGCACAAAAAATGAAAAAAAAGGAAGATTAGGTTTTCTTTTTCCAGAAAAAAGCATTACAATAAAAGTAGAAGATAACAGATGGGAGTGTTTCTTATGTTACAACAATATCAACGAATCATGGTAGCCGTCGATGGGTCTAGCGAGTCAGAATTAGCCTTCAAAAAAGCCGTGAATGTGGCACAGCGGAATGATTCTGAATTAGTTTTAGCACATGTGATCGACACTCGGGCCTTTCAAACCGTTTCTTCTTTTGACGGCATGCTTGCTGAGCAAGCAACCGAAATGGCCAAACAAACTTTGAAAGACTATGAGGATTATGCCCGCAAACACCAAGTAACTGCAGTCAAAACAGTGATTGAATACGGCTCGCCAAAACCAATCATTGCCAAACAATTGCCCGAAGATCACAACATCGATTTGATTATGATCGGTGCCACTGGTTTAAATGCCGTGGAACGAATCTTTATCGGTTCCGTGTCTGAGTATGTCATTCGCCATGCTGGCTGTGATGTGTTAGTTGTGCGGACAGATCTAGAAAACAAAATCCCAGAAAAAGACCACACCAAAGCTTGATAGCTAGACGACCTGCCGACGAACGGCAGGTTTTTTTGTGCAAAAAAAACCGTGACAAAAGCAAAAGAGTCAACGAGCACTTAGGTCTCATTGGTCTTTTTGCCTTTGGTCACAGCTCTTTGACAAGTCGGTTATCCAAACTTGTACAGCAAAAAATGAAAGCAAAGTAATAGGTACTCCTATCTAACCATGTTTCCTTTTGATTGTAAATAGTTTTTCTGAATTTTCTGAATAAATAGTTAATTTATCCATCCTTAAATAAAAAAAAGCAAAGCATCGCTTCCCTTAGGAAAAACGACGCCAAAATCTATGGTCATAGTGGGCTATCCAAAGGACGCTGGTCAAGAGGATCACAAAGAAAACCGGACCATTCAATAACAAAAAATCAATCGAAGTCGCAGCAAAGCCATAAAGGATGATAACAATGACGGAAAGAAATAGCGTTGCGACTGTTCCAATGGCTAACCCAAGACTCCCCGCCCCTCTCGTAAACAATTGACTGATATTGGTCCAATCCAAAAGCAGCAATCGATAATCACGAGCAAAATATTTCAAGCACAAAAGAAAACTGCTCCAAAGTGCTCCTACTAGGAAAGAGATAGCCAAAATCAGCGGCATTTTGAATAAAAGCACTGCTACCAGCACGATGACTGCCGTTAAGCTCAGCTGCAAAACGACGCCAAAGCGGAATTTTTCCCGCAAGTAGCGCTTCATCGATAACGGCAAGGAGCGGACAAACAAGAAATTCTCCTGATCCAATGAAATCAAATTACTGATAAAAGAAGTCGGGTTGACCATCAGTGCCGCCAAGGCGATCCCCGCCACGAAAACAACACCGATAAATCGCTCATCCAATTCACTTAACTGAACCGCCCCAGTAAACACAAAGGACACTAAAAAAATGATGGGCATCAGTAACGAGGAAGAAAAGACTTGCATGATCAAATTCGGATCACGGATCAACTGCGAATTGTAATTAAACAACAGCTGGCCCAAACCTTGATTGGGTTTATGCTTCCGACGAACACTCCCTTGGTTAGGCGCCGCGGCTGCCACTTGCTCATAAAACTTCGGCAAGATCAATCGATAGAGGGCAAAAAGCAGCACGCCTGCTGTGGCGATGATCCCTAGCAAGCTAAGCAAACCGGTCGTTTGAAACGGTGCCACCATCACATAATAAAAAGGCAATAAAAAGCTGATCGCTCCCCGGTCTACCACGTCTGTCTCATAAGTATTCACCTGATTCATCATTAAGACCCCGATCACAACAACCAGCATCGTCACACCTAGCAATAAACTAGTGACCAATTTTTTATGCTTCAAGAAAAACTTGGTGCGGGTCAGGCTGAAGACGATCAAGCTGCAAATGCTGAAGATCAAGACTAAAAACAAGCCGAACAGCAAGAACGCCCATAAGATCGTCAGCAAGAAAAAGACGTTTGCCCGAATCCCTGTCAGGAGAAATAAGACCAACAAAGGAAAAATAAACGGCGCAACGGTAAGAAATACCACCACGATCTTTGCCAGAAAAATTTCACTCTGTCGAAAGGGCAGCGGCAAATACGCTGGCAGATCTTGACTTTCGAAGAAGACATTGTAAATGGACGAAATCCCTTGGGAAAAGCCTAAGATTCCGAACAAAGCGACATAATAGGTAAAAAAGCCCGGCATCTGACTAAAATCCAATGTGATCATCGTCAAACCATAGACTAGCAGAAACACCACTCCAGAAAGCGCATATTGAAACAACAGATAACTGGTCAAGGTCGAACCAGCCTTGCCTTTTTTGCGGGCTTTGTCTGTCAGTTGGGGATTGGCATACCGCAAATTAACGGAGGTCAGCGTCAGAAATTGTTGTTTTCGCATCTACGCTTCCTCCGCTTCTGCAAGAATCGCTTCTTCTTGACTTCTCCCAGTCATTTGCAGATAGATCGTTTCCAAAGAAAGCGACGGATGCTGTGCCAGCAAATCTGCCACTGAGCCATTGTACAGCAACTCACCTTTTTTCAAAATCGCCAATTGATCGCACAACTGCTGGGCGGTGTCCAAGACGTGGGTGGAAAAAATCACGGTCTTACCCTTGGCAGCGTGCTGTTTCATCATTTCTTTTAAATCATACGCCGCTTGAGGATCTAAGCCTTGTAATGGTTCATCCAAGATCCAAATGTCCGGATCGGGGATCAATGCCCCAATCAGCAGCGTTTTTTGCCGCATTCCATGGGAAAAGCTGGCGATGGTCTCTTCTTCATGAGACAGCATATCAAACAAGCGCCCTAATTTTTGCAAACGCTCGGCCTTTTCCGCTGCTGGTACTTCATACGCTGCTGCAATCAAGTCCCAATATTCCCCAGCCGTCAGCTGTAAAAACAAATCTGGCGTGTCCGGCACATAGGCAATTTGTTTTTTTATCGCTTCCCGATGTTCCACGAGGGATTGACCGTCAAAAAAAATTTCCCCACTCGTCGGTTGTAAAATACTAACTAAGCTTTTGATCGTTGTCGACTTCCCTGCCCCGTTGTGTCCCAGAAAGCCAAAGATCTCCCCTTGACGAATCGTCAGGGAAAGATCAGACAATGCTTTTTTTGGTCCATATTGTTTCGTCAGATTCTTGATCTCAATCATTTTCCTGCCTCCTTATTCCATACCTATTGTTATCTTACGCTGAAACGTAGTAAAAGAAAAATGTTTATTGCCATTTTTATCAAATCAATTGACAGGAGCTGCAAAAACAAAGATAATAAGAGCACTTTAGGGGAGTAGCACATGGATCGTTCCATGATCTTAGATCAACAGCAAGCGGGAATCCGCTGGTTTAAGATGTTTCTTGCAAGACCTAAGTGGCAAGGGGCCGCTTAGGTCTTTTTGCAGTTTAAAATGGAGGGAAAACAGTCAATGAGTTCAAGTAAAATGAAAAAAGTGACCGCCGGCGGACTTTTAGTCGCCATGGGGGTGGTCTACGGTGATATCGGTACGAGCCCACTTTACGTAATGAAAGCCCTGGTGGAGGATAATGGCGGACTACGCACCTTAACGCCCGACTTTATCTTAGGCAGCGTCTCGCTCGTCTTTTGGACGCTGACCTTGTTAACGACGATCAAGTACGTCTTGATCGCATTAAACGCGGATAACCATGGAGAAGGCGGGATTTTTTCCCTTTATACCTTAGTTCGTAAAAACAGCCGCTACTTGATTATTCCAGCGATCATCGGGGGCGCAGCCCTGCTAGCAGATGGGGTATTGACGCCTGCCGTGACCGTAACCACTGCCATCGAAGGATTACGGGGAATTCCAGCCTTTTTTGATCGCTTCGGCAATGACCAATCGATCATCGTCGGCATCACCTTAGCAATCTTATTGGTCCTCTTTGCCCTGCAGCGCTTTGGGACTGAGTTTGTCGGCAAAGCCTTCGGACCGATCATGCTAGGCTGGTTCACCTTCTTGGGCATCGTCGGTGTGATGAACTTTGCTGGTGACCTTTCGGTGATTCGGGCCCTTGATCCCCGGTATGCGATCAATCTGCTCTTTAGTCCCGATAACAGCGCTGGTCTCTTTATTCTCGGCAATATCTTTTTGGCGACTACTGGTGCGGAAGCCCTCTACTCGGACTTAGGTCATGTGGGCAAAAAAAACATTTATGCCAGCTGGCCCTATATCAAAATCTGCTTGATGCTGAATTACTTTGGTCAAGCGGCGTGGCTGCTGCAAGTCTATCAAAACCCGACTTATCAAGAAATCGAAAACTTGAACCCATTTTTCCAAGCGTTGCCGCAAGGGTGGACAGTCTTTGGTGTCAGCTTCGCCACACTCGCTGCCATCATTGCTTCGCAAGCTCTGCTGTCTGGCTCCTTTACCTTGGTTTCTGAAGCCATCAAGTTGAAACTATTGCCGCGGATGCAAATCATCTATCCGGGGGCGTCTATCGGGCAAATGTATATTCCTGCCTTGAACACCTTGCTGTGGATCGCCTGTTCCGGCGTGGTCTTATTCTTCCAGACCTCTACTCGGATGGAAGCCGCTTATGGATTGGCCATTACGGTAACGATGTTGATGACCACTATTTTGCTGTATTTCTACTTGCACCAAAACAAGAAGACCCGTTTCTTGGCACCGTTCATCACGCTCTTTTTTGCAGCGATCGAAGGCATTTTCTTTATCTCTAGTGCGACGAAATTTTTCCATGGCGGTTACGTTGCCATCTTATTAGCCAGCGTGATCATCGGTGTGATGCTGATTTGGGAATGGGGCAATCGTATTCAAGAAAATGCTGCCGAAGAAGTTGCACTTTCTACCTACATCCCTCAATTGAAACAGTTGCGGGAAGATGATTCTTTGCCATTATCTCAGACGAACGTCGTCTTCATGGTTCCTAAACTACAAGACGATCAGATCGGTCAGCAGTTCATCTATTCCATTTTAGACAAACGGCCGAAGCGTGCCAAAGTGTATTGGTTCGTCAATGTGGAAGTCACCGATGAACCTTATACGAAAAAATATGAAGTTTCGATGGCAGATACCGATTTTATCGTTAAACTAAAGCTTTATCTCGGCTTTCGGGTGCCGCAAGAAGTCAATCTCTACATTCGCCAAATCATTCAAGAATTGATGAAAGATGGTCGCTTGCCGCTGCAGCCGCAACGCTATTCCTTAACGCCTGGACGCAATGTGGGTGATTTCCAATTCGTGATGATCGAAGAAGAGCTGTCGAATGCAACTGCATTAAGCAAATGGCAGAAGCAAGTCATGCAGACGAAGCTTTTTATCAAACGCCATACTATTTCACCTGAACGCTGGTTCGGCTTAGAATACAGCGATGTGGTTCATGAGACCGTTCCTTTGGTCATCGGTCAGATGAAAGAAAGCTCTCTGACAGAATTACGCATCGAGGAACGCTAAGAAACCGCCAGTACTGGTTGAACTTTCTGATACTTTCAGGTACACTGAAAAGACAAAGACACAAAGGAGGGAAAACGACCATGATGCGCATGACTAAAATAACAAGTAATGAAAATTACCAACGATACCATATCGCATTTAGCCATGCAATTGGTTTTACAGTTGCTGTTGACGGGACGAGTCTGTCCAAAACAGTTAAATTTACGTAAAATCAATGGCCATCTCAAGGTATTTTTCTCAAAAAAATCTGAGTTTAAATAACACTGGCCATGGATATCCATGGCCTTTTTGAGTGGTCTCAAGGAGAGAGATCATGATCATACAAGCAATTGCTATTAAAAAAACCATCGGCGGGAATCCGTTATTTGAGGAGTTATCCTGCCAAATCGAAGCTGGGGAAAAAATTGCCCTAGTCGGCATCAACGGAACGGGCAAATCAACCTTTTTACAAATCTTGACTGGCAGTGAAGGTGTCGATAGCGGCGTTATCAGCCGCCAAAAAGGCTTGAGGATCGGGACGGTCGAGCAAGAGCTGACAGTTTCTGAAGCAACCGTTACCCACTACCTGCTCCATTCTGCAGCTAACATTCAAGAACTCAAACAGCAAATGAGCCATTACGAAGCCTTGATGGCAGAACCCGATACTGATTTAGAGAAGTGTCTGATCCGTTATGGCGAGCTGCAGCAGCGCTTTGAAGAGCTGGGCGGTTATGGATTAGAAGACCGAATTTCCGCGATCTTACAAGGGTTAGGAATTCCCCATCGGCAGGACGCACGGTTAACAGACCTTAGCGGGGGTGAACGGGTCAAAGTCGCTTTAGCCAAAGTGTTAGTCACCGATGCTGACTTGCTGTTACTGGATGAACCAACCAATCACTTGGATCTTTCAAGTATCCGCTGGTTGGAAAATTATTTACAGAATACGAAAAAAGCGGTTCTAGTCGTTTCTCACGATCGACACTTTCTCGATCAAGTCACCACCAAGACCTGGGAACTGGAAGAAGGCGCCCTGATTGAGTATCCTGGGAACTATAGCCGATTTCGTGTCTTGAAAGAAGCTCGCTTGGCGGAGCTGACCAAAAATTACGAACTGCAGCAAAAAGAAGTCCAGCGACTGAAAGTCATGATTCGTCGATTTCGTCAGTGGGGCCATGAAGGAGACAATGAATCCTTCTTCAAAAAAGCCAAAGAATTGGAACGCCGCCTAGCGAAACTTACACTGGTCAAACCGCCAGCGCCCCCGAAAAATCGGCTGCAAGGCTTGGCAAATGGCGGAAAATCAGGTAAAGAGGTGTTCATCGTTCGCGACTTGCACCAGCAATATGCCGATCAGCTCCTATTCAAAGACAGCAGTTTTGCAATCTACCGTGGGGAGCATCTAGCCATCATCGGCGACAATGGTACCGGAAAATCAACCTTACTCACATTACTTCTCGGTGAGGAGCTTCCTAGCGGCGGCACTATCAAGCGCGGCAGCAGCTTACAAATCGGCTATTTGCCCCAACAGCTACAGTTTGCCGATCCTGAGAGCCGCTTGTTGGCCTACGTACAGACGTTGACAGGAAACGAAGAGGCTGCTCGTCGGCAATTGGCCAAAAGTGGGTTTTATCAAAGTGATGTGGCCAAACGAATCAAAGATTTATCTGGTGGTGAAAAAATCCGGTTGGCATTACTGAAACTCTTTTTAGAAAAAATCAACGTCCTGATTTTGGATGAACCAACCAATCACCTCGACAGCTATGCCCGAGAAGAAATTGAAGAAATGCTGCAAGATTATCAAGGAACCCTGCTGGCAGTCAGCCATGACCGCTACTTTTTGCAGCAGCACTTCCAAGAAGCCCTGGTCATTGCACAGCAGCAGATCACACGCCAGCCACTAAGCCCATTGATTGACTAAGACATTGATTCGCAACAAAAAAACTTGATTTTCCTACAGTAAGCATGGGTTGTTCAATCCATGCATAGGCGGAAAATCAAGTTTTTATTTTTTGATCAATGAATGTTGCCGATCAAGTTGCGGATCGGTTTTCTAGCTAAATACAAGATGATGCCGACAACAACGGCTACTCCGCCGACGATGCCATAGTACATCCCTTCTGTTTGTGGTGTATAGAACCGAGCGATTTGCGCATTGATGGCTTGTGAAGAAGCGTCTGCTAACAACCAAATCGCCAAGGTTTGTGCTTCGAAAGCTTTCGGCGCTAGTTTGGTCGTCACCGACAAGCCCACAGGTGAAAGACACATTTCCCCCGCAATCATAATGAAGAAGCTCAATACCAACCATAATGGGCTGACCCGTTCTTCTACTCCAAACAAGAGGCTTGGCAGCATTAGCAATAGAAAGGACAAACCGGCTAAGACTAAACCAATGGCAAACTTCACTTCTGTCCGTGGCTGACGAGAGCCTAGTTTGGTCCACAACCAGACAAAGACAGGTGTCAGTAAGACGACAAAAAGTGGATTTAAGGTTTGATACAAACTTGCTGGAATATTGATGCCGAATAACGTTGATTGCGTACGGTCAGCAGCAAACAATGCCAAGATCGATGAGCCTTGTTCTTCTAAGGACCAAAAGACGATCGCTGACAAGAACAGCGGAATGTAGGCCAACACTTTTTTCTTTTCATCTGGTGTGACATCTTTCGAACGCAGCATTTTGGTAAAGTAGTAGATCGGCAAGAAAATACCTAAAACACTGATGAAGTTGATGAAGAAATCAACCGTCAGATGGCCAGTTGCAGCAGCTGCGCCAAACAACACTGCCAATGCGAGAAGAACCAGAACGACTGCTCGGAAGAAGGTTTTCTTTTCGGCTGCCGATAAGGGATTCGTTGGCGCGATCGCTACACTTTTCAACGTGGTTTTTCCTTGCACATAATACTGCACCAAACCGATAAACATCCCGATAGCAGCAATCGAAAAGCCTAAGTGGTAGTTGACCTCTTGTCCTAAGATCCCGACGATGATCGGTGCTAACAAGCCACCGATATTGATCCCCATGTAGAAAATTGAGAAACCAGCATCCCGACGGATATCGTCTTTGCTGTATAAATGCCCCACCATACCCGACACGTTGGATTTCAATAGTCCGGTTCCGATGACGATCAGCATCATGGACACAAACAACGCTGGAATCCCTAAAGGTGTTGCCAAGACGATGTGTCCTAACATGATCAAGATTCCACCATAAAAGACGGATTTATTTGATCCTAAAAGACGGTCCGAGATCCAGCCGCCAACAATACTTGACATATACACTAAGGAACCGTAAATCGACATGATCGCCACAGCCGTTCCTTTTGGCAACCCTAAGCCGCCGTTGGCAACTGCATCGTACATGAAGTACACCAAAATCGCCCGCATACCATAATAACTGAATCGTTCCCACATTTCCGTGAAGAATAAAGTTGACAGCCCTCGCGGCTGACCTAAGAATGTTTTTTCTTTTTCCATATGTAATGGCCCCTTATAAAAATTAATGAAAATAAAATAGCGGAATTTTTCTGAAAATTCACAAATGCCAGTTTATTCCCATTTGGCAACTTTTACAAGGGTATTTCCCTGAGAACACCTTGTAAAAAAGGAGGGAAATTTAAATTCAAATGAAAGCAAAATGAGAAGCCCTCCACCTAGGTGCAGTATGAGCCAATTTTCATATGTATAATTATTAAATTATCTGTTTAAAAAATTAGAAAATGGTCTTCACCAATTTTTCTCTCTAGCCCCATTTTGCGGACTTTCCTACAAAAAAACACATGCAAGCATTTCTCTTGCATGTGTTTCAGCTTCTATTCTAAGGAAGGTTTTCGCTTAGCCGCGTAAACGTTCCACATCGCGAGCGATCATTAATTCTTCATCTGTTGGGATCAAAAGTACTTTGACTTTTGACTCTTCAGTTGAGATCACTAATTCTTCGCCGCGTTTTGCATTTTGATCGGCATCTAATTCGCAACCAAACCAAGTCATGCCTTTGATAACTTCGCTGCGGACGTGGGCATCATTTTCACCGATACCGGCAGTAAAGACGATCGCATCAACACCGTTCATGGTCGTTACATAGCCACCAATGTATTTACGGATGCGGTCAGTAAAGACGTCATAAGCAACTTTGACTTCTTCTTTGTCGTAGTTTGCTTCTAGATCGCGCATGTCGCTGGAAATACCAGTTAAGCCTAATAAACCAGATTTTTTGTTTAAAACATCCACCATTTCATCGATATTCAAATCTAATTTTTCCATTAAGTAAGGCAAAACAGCAGGATCGATGTCACCTGAACGTGTGCCCATCGTTACACCAGCTAATGGCGTGAAGCCCATTGATGTATCTACTGATTTTCCGCCGTCAACCGCAGTGATCGACGCACCGTTCCCTAGATGGCAAGTGATGATTTTTAATTCTTCGATTGGTTTACCTAACATTTCTGCTGCACGCTCAGAAACATAACGGTGGCTTGTACCGTGGAAGCCGTATTTACGTACTTTAAATTCGTTATAGTACTCTAATGGCAAGCTGTATAGGTAATTGTGTTTTGGCATCGTTGCATGGAAAGAAGTATCAAAAACAGCGACACTGATGATTTCTGGCAAGATTTTTTTGAAAGCAGTGATCCCCATCAAGTTTGCTGGGTTGTGTAATGGCGCAAATTCAGCCAATGCTTGGATGCGTTCCATCACTTCGTCTGTGATCACAACTGAATCAGGGAAATCTTCTCCGCCGTGAACGACGCGGTGACCGACGCCAGTGATTTCATCATAGGCACCTAAAATGTTTAATTCAATCAGTTGATCCAATAACATTTTTACAGCTACTTCGTGATCGTTGATGTCGATGATTTGTTCGAATTTTTGATCTTCCCCATATTTGATGGTAAAGATAGAATCTTTCAAACCGATTCGTTCAACGATTCCTTTAGCGACAACTGTTTCCTCTGGCATTTGATATAATTGCCATTTTAAACTTGAACTTCCAGCATTGATTGCGATTGTTTTTGACATGATGATCTCCTTATCCGAATTATATTACAGATTTGCTGCTTTCCAAGCCGCAAATTGTTCAAAAAGTTTTGTGATGTTCTTTGGTTCTTTCAGTGAGGCTAGCTTGACCAGCAAGACTTCGTCTGCTTGTTTGCTTGTCCCTCCATGGTTTTGTAAAAGCAAAATACTTTTACGTGAATGTTCATTTTTAAAGAGTTCTTCAGGAAGCTGAATCATTCCTTGCAAATAAACCTTTTCTTTCAGCCATTTTTTCAAAAATTCACTCTGTTCCGTTTCCAAGAAGTTGCTTGGTACTAAGAACAAACCGTAACCGCCAGCTTTGACATAGTTCATCGCTTGTTCCATCAACAAATGATGGGCGTAACTGTGCCCTTCTGGAGCCGCCGTAATAAAGCTGCGGGCTTTGTCATCTTGTGGGTAATAGCCCACCGGTAGATCGCTGATCGCCAGATCCATCGGTTCGATCAAAAGCTCTTGCAAGCCATCTTGATGGAACAAATGCAAGGGCGCTTTGGTCCATTCGCCAGTCGCAGCTGCGATCGCCAACAAGGTTTCGTCAATATCCACACCGGTTCCTTCTACTGGACGCTTCGCTAATTGCAGATTCAGCAAGACTGTCAATAAGAGATTCCCCATGCCTACCGATAAATCAAGAAGTTTCACTGGTTGGTCGGCACTACTCAACTGCTCGATCAAATAGACGAATAAAAACCCAAGACTATCTGGTGTCAGTTGGTGATTGGCCTGTAGGCGCTCCGTTTGGCTGCCTTTCAACAAAACCAACTGCGCAAGCTTGCGTTTTTCTTCTGCCGATAGTTCCATTGCTCGAATTTCTTGATAGATGGTTTCTAAACGAGCAGCAGTTGCTTCATCTGGTACCCCATCGATCACGCGAACTTGGTATTGATCAACAAAATTTTCGATCGTCTCTACGTAAGCATCAAAAAAAGACGTTTCCAATGCGTTTTGAAGCAGTTGGATCGCTTCAACGGTCAAATGAAAAGACGTTTCCATTTTTTCTGCGGACATCTTGCACCTCTTTTCAAAACTATAACAACATATATACCTGTTTAATTTTAGCCGATTCATCCAAAATAATCAATCGCTTTCGTTTAGAATAATTTGTGAAGCTGTAAACATTCTTTTTCTATTTCTGTATGAAAAAGGATGGTCGAAACAACCATCCTTTTCCTGTACTATTCTTCTTGGTCATCTGTGTCTATTTCAGGCTGCTCTTCAGGCAACAAAAAGGTAAAAGTAAATCGCCGACTTTTGACATAGCATTCGATCTGTAAGCTCTGTCCTTGCCGTTCATAAGTCAACTTTCCTACATTATAAAACCGTGTCCCTCGATCTTCCAACTCGTTTTGCAAGAATTCCGCATGGAAAAGTTCACTCATAATACGGGCTTCATAGGTTTCAATGGTTTTTGTATAAAAAAGGGCTGTTGTGCGGCTGTTTTCTAACACCAGCAATAACATCAAGCTCAACAGCTGCACAAACAACAATGCTGTGAGTAAAATACCGCCTTTATGCCGCCTCTTGTGAGTGTATTTTCCATTGTCCAATTTTCTGGTCTCCATTCTCAAAGGAAACGGTAAAGCGGATCGCTGCGCCAATTTTCTCAAAAGACACATCTGCCACTTCTGTCAACAACGGTTGATAGCCATTGTTGTCCCGTTTCCGCAACACGCGGTTGATGCGATCGATCGTTACCGAATTGTTTTGACTGCTTCGCAAATATAGCGTGTTCTCGCTGACTGATAGATAGACACAGGTACTTAATTCCCGTTCCAACTGAAACAAAAAAACATGCCATTCTTGATCTTTGCGAGCCATGATCTGCTGATTGACCGGTGCGAGGTGCTTGACGATCCCGCTGATCATCAATAAGCAGATCGCCAATACCCATAAAGACAACAGACACTCCAACAAAGTAAAGCCTTTACTCTTCATACACAATCTCCCAGAGCTGTTCGCCACTTTGGATGCGTGCCTGTTGATGCTGCGCTGCTTGCCAAAAGCGAACTTGATAGACCGTCTGACGCTGCGTCGTGTAGGTAATGGTTGACGCATCAAAGGAGTGGTTCTGGACTTCTTCATACAGCACCCGCAGCATTTGGGCTTTTTCCTGCAATGCCGCACTTTGCGTCAGTGAAGCGGTCTGCATCGCTAAAAACAATAACACACAGGTTGCCAACACCCCAAAGCCAATCAGGCTTTCTGCTAAGATGAACCCGCTATTCAACGATTTTTTCATAGCGTCCGCTCCCAAATAAAAACTTATAGCTGATGGTTTGCTTTTTCTCCTGCCAATAGAAAACGATCCTTCGCAGACTACTATTGTTGCCGGACTGACTACTAAAAAGAATATCGGGAAACGCCTGCATCGCTAGTTGAGGAGGGACTTCGATCTTGGTGACCGGCTCAGTTGCAGCGCCATAAAATGAAACAGTTGGCGTTGGCGCTGCTTGATAAACGGCTCGGGTTTGTGTGTTATCGATGATGGCCGATTGCTGTATGGTATAGAGGCCTTTTTCTAAGCGTGCACAAAAGCCTAAGACTTCAGCAGATCGTTGATAGTACTCGATGGCCACGACGGGAAAAAAGAGAAACATACTACTGACCATGAGGACCAAAAGGCTTTCTATTAAAGTAAAACCAGCAAAAGAGCAACGTCGACAGCCCTTAGTCCCCTTGCTCATAAATCGCATATTGCTCCTCAGATACATACCCTTCAGCGATCAATTCTTCTCTCGAGGGCTCCCGATTTTCATTCAGACGAAAGAGTTCGATCTGGGTTTCCACCACTTTCACGATGGCCGCATTTCCTTTCTCATCAATGATTCCTCTTTGCTTGGCAAGATTTGGGACAAACAACAAAACCAAAATACTGATCACTAATAAAACAACCAACATTTCAACCAATGTAAAGCCTTTTTTGACACGCCAAATCCCCTGCTTGCGAGAAGATGCGACTTTCTTTTCTATCATTCGATCACTCCTTGGATATTTCCATAGATTGGTAAAAACATAGCGGCATAGATCCCAACGATCATTAAAGCAACCAACAAAAAAATCAGAGGCTGAACCCAGTGAATAGCTTTTTCGATTCGTTGAAACAAGCGATCCATCAATAATTGACTGTATAAAAAAAGCTCTTCTCCTAACTTTCCCCGTACTTCTCCTTGAAAGACGATCAAAGAAAATTCTGGTGTGAGAAACGAGAAATGACGAAGTTTTTCTGGGAGTTCTCCGCCAAGTGTCAAGGTCACTCGCAACTCTCGCGCTAATTCTTGGATCAAGGTAGCTTTATTGGTGTGCTCCATACACTCAATGATCTGTTGGATATCTAACCCTTGCTGAAACAACTTGCCCCATTCCAATGCGAAAAAACTCGTGTGATAACTTGTGTACAATGCTCCGAACAATGGCAGGTGGCTGAAGAATACAGCTTTTTGCAAGGCAGTGCGGCGGGCAAACACCCAGCGGCTGATCACAAAAAGCAGCACACTTACTAACAAGAAGAGGATAAGTACTGCTGGTGCCCAAGTGATGGCGCGAATGCCCCAATGATCTTCGTCGATCATGCCAGAGGCTAACAATTGAGGCAATAAAAAGCGATGCATGCCAAAGAGAGCCGCCACTAAAAAGACCAGTAGCAAAAGCGGATAGGCCGCTACTTTGTACAGCAGCTGTTTTTGCTTGTTGACCAATTTGTGGTAGTCGACCATCCGCCGCAAGGTCGTCGTGAGATTCCCATGACTTTCTGCTAAATAAAGCTGACTTTTTTCGGTAGCCGATAAAGACAACGGCGCTACTGCTGCTGCCAAGCTTTGCCCTTGGGCAAGATGGGCAATCAGCTGTTCGATCACAGGTTCAGAAAACTGGCGACTGCGCAGCAACACTTGGAGGCTTTCTTGTAGGGAAAAGCCACTCTCCAATAACACCGTGAAGGTGACCAAGAGGGCTTCAGTTGCACGGCGTGGTAGCTGGGGCTTCTTTTTCATAAACTTCATCGGTGATCCACCCACTTTCTTTCACTCGTTTTAATACGTGCTGCCACTGTTTTTCCACTTGCCCCTCATAAAAGTGATACGCCAGCAATCCATGGGGTTCGTTGACTTCATTCGGCAACAATCGCTGATAAACGATCCCTTGCAACGCGTGCGCCAGAAGATCGTCTGACCCTAGCAATTCCAGCAGCCGTGTCTTGGTTTCTGCTACGCCTCGTGCATGGATCGTGGCAAATACTCGGTGACCTGTCAGAGCGGCTCGTACAGCGGCTTGCGCCGTCTCTTTGTTACGGATCTCGCCAATCAAAAGCAGGTCTGGACGATGCCGCAAAGACAAGCGAATCAATTCATCATAGTCTTGTCCGATTTTCAAATTGGTCTGCAGCTGCAAAAAATGCGGCTCTTCAATCTCCACAGGAACTTCGATGGTAATGACTTGTCCCTGGGTTGCCCGTGCTAATTGATACATGAGGGTCGATTTTCCTGAGCCAGTGGGGCCGGAAAATAAATATAAGCCTCTTTGTTTGGTTGTCTGTTGGATCTGCTGGACGTCTTCTGCAAAAAAATAGCGCAGATGCTCCTTGTTCAAAGGATAAAGAAACCGCATCACGAGACTTTCACGCCCTTGATAATCACCCACCGTTGAGATGCGCAACCGCTGTAGCTGATCGCCTAACAGATAGCTGACTGCGCCTAACTGAGCTTTGCGCCGTTCTCCCACCTCCATTCCTCCTAAAAATTTGAAGCGGGTGATCAGCTGCTGAGCTTCTTCGTTGGTCAGTACTTGATAGGTCTTTCTGAGATAGCTTTTACTGATAATCACCTCCATCTGTGTACCGCTAGGCAAAATGGCCAGATCCTGCATGCGTTCTTGTCTTCCATAAAGAATCAACTCGTCTGAGAATGCTCGAATATCCACGACTTATCCCTCCTAAAAAGAAATACGCAAACGCTTTGAGAATAGAAAAAAAAGATGAAGCAAATTTGCTTCATCTTTCATCATTCGTTTATTTCTGTGGTTCTTTTGCCACAAATTGGGCTTCCACCCGATAGATCCGCTGCCCGCGGCTTGAGAATTTTTCTTCATATTCCGTCATGATATTGTTCTCAAAGGAACTGTTATGCAAGTCCAACCAAACTTGTTTGATAATCATGCCGTATTGAGAAAAGCTCGCTAAGGAATACTCAAACAATCCTTGGTTATCCGTTTTGAAATGGATCTCGCCGTTGGGACGTAAAATCTGCTCGTCGACTGCTAAAAAGGCTTTGGAAGTCAAACGGCGCTTCTCATGCTTCTTCTTAGGCCATGGATCAGAAAAATTCAAATAGATCTGGTCTACTTCATTGTCTGCAAAATAGTTGGTCAATGCGGAACCATCGACATGCAGCAGTTGCAAGTTCGGGATCTCCTGCTCGATCATTTTATCTAATGCGATCGAAACGACACTAATCTGCATTTCCACACCAATATAATTGATCTCGGGATGAGCTTTCGCCATTTCCGTAATAAATTGGCCTTTTCCCATTCCAATTTCGATATGCAGCGGGTGATCATTGCCAAAGCGTTCATGCCAACGCCCTTTCCATTCAGTAGGCTCTGCCACGACGTATTCTGGATGAGCGTCAATCAGCTCTTTTGCACCTGCACGTTTTCTTACTCTCATGTTTCTTCCTTTCCGAAAAAACAAGATGGAACCAAATTGCCTCGCTCCATCTTCTCTTCATTCGCTATAAATTCGTTTTAATTGTAAAATCTCTGCATTCATGGCTTTGTAATCGCCTCGCAGATAATATTTTTTGACCTCTTGCAGCATACTCAACAATGCGTACCAATAAATCTTTTCGATCACTTCGCTGCTGCTGTGGATACCATAGCGCACGAGCCAATGAGACCAGCCAGATAATGGCACATAGTGACCTAAAATAGTGCCGATATCGATTGCCGGATCTGCAAACATCACGGAATCCCAATCGACTAAATACAAATAGTTTTGACAAACTAGCCAATTTCGATAATTGACATCGCCATGGACGACCGCGGCTTTCTGCTCGTCAAAAGCTGGAATATTGGTTTTTAAATACTCGGTGACCAAATGAATAAAACGGTTTTGGGCGACCGCAGAAGGCAGCTGATCCTGATAATCCATCAGCATCTGTTCAGGCGATCTGACTTGTCCGCCGATTTTGCTTAGCATCTGTGCCAACGTTTTTGAATGATGCAAGTGATACAACACATCAATGACATCATTTCTTTGGCCGATTTCATCGGGATCTAAGACCCGTCCATCCAGCCATTCTTGTGCGGAGAGCGTATCCCCATTTCCCGTCCGTTTCGTCCAGACGAGTTTGGGTGCAATGCCCTCTTTAGAGAGTGCCGCAAGCATCGGGGTCGTATTTCGTTTGATAAAGACTTTGTCGTTGTCCTTGAGCCCGATATAGGCTTTCCCGGTGTCGCCTTTGATTGGCCGCATACGCCAATCTTGATCCAAGCGAATATCCATCCTAGCTTCTCTCCTTATTTCGCAGTACCTCTTATTCTAGCTTCCTAATGGGTCGCCGTCAAGCGCATATGCGTTCGCTTTTTGTAAGAGAGGCCACTTGTGGATCAGGCGTGCATTTTCTTTAATCGCCCTGGCAAGTAGATGCCTAAAAAAAGACCCGCAAACCCTAAGAAGCCAAGAAACGCGATACCGCCTTGCCAAACAAAAGGCAAGCGCAAGCAACAGATCACACCGAAAAGAACTGCGGTCACCAGTAAGAGTGCCCCAAGAATTTTTTTGATCGCTGCGGCTTTTTGTTTTTCTGGCACGGGATACAGATGTGTCAAAACCATGTATTGAAACTCATTGATCAAAGGAATCAGTTGGAAACCGATCAGATAAAGAAACAAGCAGCCGATCAGCAGACTGATCCAAAGCTCATCGACAAAGAATAAGACGAACCCACCAATCAAAGTCAAACGGACATAAAGCCCGCCATATTGCCCCCCACGGATCACTCGGCGCAAGTAAAGATAGAGGTACGTATTGCTGTGCACTGGTTTGATCTTTGCCAGCAGCCAGTCGAGGTATTTGCGCCGTTTGGCTTCCGTCGTGATTTGGGGAACATCTGTAAATAAGTTGATAAAACGATAGATACGCATTAAGCGCGACTGTTCGGCTTGGATCATATAGTCCCAATCCAAAAGCTGGCTATTGGCTTTCAGTCCAAAGAGGAACCAGATTGCTTGGAGGATGCTGATCCCCAATCCTAGCCAAGGTGCTACATAAATACTGGCAAGTGTGGCAGCAAACGTACTTGCGAACCAGATGCCTCGCTGCTGTTTGACTTGCTGCTGAGTTTCTTGATACAAACGAATCCGTTGTAGTGAAAGATCCCCCAGTTTTAAGAGCCACATCATCCCTAAAAAGTATGGGAATGAGGCAAAGGTGCTGTTTGCTGTGACCACGACCAAAGGCATCGTTGCCCCTACGGTTAAAAATAAAACCCCAAAGGGCAGCCAGAGGGAATAACGTAACGCTTGGCTGAGATAACTTGTCATTTGTCCTTCTTTGGCTAACAGAAAAATCAAATCTGCCGGTTTCGTCAGTGTCGCTAAGCGTCCCAGCGGTAAAACAAAGAGCCAAACAGCGACCACGATGATGCCGCCTAATGGAAACGGCCGCGGCAATGTTTTTAGCAATTCAGAATAATAGAGCCCCAGACCTCCGACTAAGAAGGTGCTGATCAAAGCAAAATGATCATTGAAGACATAGCGCAAATAGCGTGTCATCTGTTTTTGATGCCGCTGTAAGCGTTGCGAGAAAAACTGCTTCATGCTTGACTCTCCTTTGTCAGTTCGAGGTACAGATCATCAAGGGAGGCTTCTGGTGCTTGAAATTGGCTTCTTAGTTCCGCCAGTGTCCCTTGTGCGCGGATCTCACCGTTATGCAAGAGGATGAATTTGTCACAATACTTCTCTGCGGTTGCTAAAATGTGGGTGGACATCAAAATAGATGCCCCGGTTTGTTTCATCTCATTCATCAGTTCCAATAACGCATTGATCGCTAAAGGATCTAATCCTAGAAAGGGTTCATCAATGATGTAGACACTCGGCTCAATCAAAAAGGCACACAGTACCATGACTTTTTGTTTCATCCCTTTTGAAAAGTTTGCCGGGAACCAATCGAGTTTGTTTTCTAAGCGAAAGGTTTTTAGCAGGCGTTCTGCTCGCTTCATGGCTTCTTCTTGTGGAAGATCGTAGGCCATCGCTGTCACTTCAATGTGCTCTCTTAAGGTCAATTCTTCATATAAAGATGGGGTTTCGGGAATATACCCGATTTGTTTGCGGTATTGCTCTGGGTTTTCTTTAAGGGTCAAGCCGTCGATCGTGATGGTGCCGCTATGAGGTTGCAGTAAACCGATGATTTCTTTGATCGTCGTACTCTTCCCTGCCCCGTTCAAGCCGATCAAGCCAACGAGCTCCCCATCGCCGATCGTAAAATCAATATTTTTTAAGACTGGCAGCTGATTATAGCCGCCTGTCACGTTTGCTACTTGTAAAGTCATTTTTTCCCTCCGATTCGCCTGATTATGGCTCTTTGTCAACGTAGGCTCTTTTTGTTCAATTCAGTCAGCTGGCAAAACAGTTGTTTATTTTTCTTTATTCGTGACTTGCAGGATAAATTCATTTTCTCCCACTGTAATGATTTCTTGTGCTAGTTCTTGGCTGCCAAAGCGCTCTTGCCACGTTTGTGCTTCGCTGGCTGGAAAGACGACCATTTGGATGGCACCAGCGGCAAGACGGGTGGTAAAGGCTTGGACAGCGGCTGGTTCGGCATAAGAAACCAGGCTGATCCGCAGCTCTTCTTTTTGATACCTTTGGTCTATTGCCCATGCTTCAACGGCTGCTTCCAATTCACTTTGCACCGCAGGGTCCATTGCTGTTTCAGTGACAATGGCGGCATTGACTACTTCTTCTTGCGGACGTGTCAGAGAATAAGTGATTGAACCAGCAAACACCACAAACAGCGTGATCGCGATCAACCACTCTTTATAGGCATAGGCTAAGTATCGAAGCTTCGCTGAAGTCGTTGTTTTTTTCTGTAAGGTTTCTTTAATGATCGGTTTCATAGGTTCCTTCTTTCCAAATGATTTCTGATATTAAGTCTAGGGTTGTTGGAATCTAAATGCAAGCGTTTCTCGCTTGCTTTTCGCATTTCTTTAAAAAAGCGCCTTTGTTGAAGGAACAGTTGCCTTGTTCCGACTTTTTCAAAGAGGAAACCAGACGAAAAAAAGCAAAATATGGTAAAGTAGAGGTAATAGATCAAGGAGGTTTTTTACAATGGAAAATTGTATTTTTTGTAAAATCAATAATCGTGAGATTCCTAGCTACAAAGTCTACGAGGATGAGCAAGTCTCTGCCTTTTTAGATATTTCCCAAGTCACCCCTGGTCATACATTGGTCATTCCCAAAACGCATGTGACGGATATTTTCGAGTACGATGAAACGTTGGCAGCAGCGGTTTTTGCCCGTATCCCTAAGATTGCTCGGGCGATCGAAAAAGCATTCCCTGAGATCGAAGGCTTAAATATCATCAACAACAATAAAGAATTGGCGTACCAATCCGTCTTCCATTCCCATGTCCATTTGATTCCTCGCTACAGCAAAGACGATGATTTCAAGATCCATTTTGGCAATCATGCAGAGAATTACACGGGGGAAGAGCTGGCGGCAATCGCCGAAAAAATTGGAAAGCAGGTGAACTAAATGATCGGTAATTTTCTTAAAGGACTTTTGTTCGGTTCCATCGCCGGCGGTTTAGGCGGTTTGCTTTTTGCACCAAAAAGCGGCAATGAAACCCGTGAAGAATTGATTCGCTATTTAGATGACACGACAGAAGCGACCTTAGAATTCAATGACAGTGTCAAACAGCTCAAAGATGCTGTGATGGTAACCCGCAAAACGATCGACGAAACGATCCCAGTTGTGACCGAATCTTTCACGAAAGATTTGGAAGCCTTCAAATTCCAAGCACAACCGCGCCTTGCTCGGATAAAAACCCAAATGGAACAATTGAATCAGCACATCACGACGATTCAAGCCCAAAGCGCCGAGGATGACAAACAAATCGAAAATTTGTAGTTTTTATGAATTTTGTTTGAAACATCCGCTGTTTTCTTTCCAACCATTTCTAGAAGTGGTATAGTAGGTGCAGTGATTATTATGAATCTTTTTAGAATTAGGAGTGCTTAAACGAATGAAGAAAAAATTAATTTTAGTAGCAGTCAGTGCAATGAGTCTTTTTGCATTAGCGGCTTGTGGTAACTCAAGTGAGGAAATCGCAACAATGAAGGGCGGTAAAATCACTGTTCAAGATTTTTATGACCAAGCAAAAACAAGTTCAGAAAATCAACAAGCGTTGCGTCAAATGATCGTCTTAAAAGTGTTTGATGAAAAATACGGTGATGACGTAACAGAAGAAATGATCGACGAACAATTCAATAATGTGGCTGAACAATATGGCGGCAGTGATTCCTTTGAATCAACATTGACTGCCTCTGGTTATACGGTGAAATCTTACCGTGCAGAATTGAAACAACAACTTGCGTTACGTGAAGGCTTAAAAGCCAACATGGATATCACTGATGAAGACATGAAAACTGCTTGGGATTCTTTCCACCCTGAAGTAGAAGCACAAATCATCAAAGTAGCAAGTGAAGATGATGCCAAAGACGTCTTAGAAGAAGCGAAAAAAGATGATGCAGACTTTGGCGAAATCGCTAAAGAAAAATCAACGGATGCGGCAACAAAAGAAGATGGCGGAACGATCAAATTCGATTCTACTTCATCAGCTGTACCAAGTGAAGTAAAAACAGCCGCTTTTGATTTAAAAGATGGTGAAATCTCTGAAGTGATCTCTGCAACCAACACGTCAACTTACACGACGGAATACTATATCGTGAAAATGGTGAAAAACCAAGACAAAGGCAATGATATGGATAAATACAAAGATGAATTGACTGAAATTGCTCAAAACACTTTGTTGAATGATTCAACCTTTATGGCAGCAACGATCGGTCAAGAATTGCAAGCAGCTAATGTGAAAATGAAAGACTCTGACTTAGCAGACTTGCTTTCTGATTACATCACAGCGGCTGAAACAGAAGATTCAACTGCTGACTCTTCTGCTACCGATGCAACGGACAGCTCAGCGGCAGATACTTCTGCTACTGATGCAACCGATGATTCTACTGCAACGAGTGAAAGTGCTACAGATTCTTCTGCTGAATAAATGAAAAAAGAAGTGCCGTCGTAACGGCGCTTCTTTTTTTATGCTAATTAGGTTAATATTGCCGATTCAGCTACTTTTTCCAACATCTGAAAAACCACGCTAAGCAAGCCTAGCGTGGTTTTTTGTTCTTTCCGTCATTCACTTTGGTTGATCGTGCTACAAGGTCACCGCTACACTTCTTTCGGTACATAAAAACTCCGATTGTCCATGCCAAAAATTCGGTCTGTGTATTGACCAGGTTCCGTTAAACGAATCGACGTCAGCATCATTTGCATGGAAGCATCCAAATTATCGATTTGATGGAGGATCTCCGCTTCCATTATGCGGGGGCGAACAGGTGACCCATATTCTAATAAGCCATGGTGGGCTAAAACCATATGCCGCAAAACAACGATATCTTCTTCTTTGTCATCAAATTTCAAAGCCATACAGGCTTGCGTGATTTCTTCATCCACTAAGACCAAATGCCCTACTAGATTCCCCGCCAAGGTATACTCTGTCGTCATCGGACCTGTCAACTCGATCACTTTTCCTAAATCATGCAAAATGATACCCGCATACAGTAGTGAAGCATTCAATTCAGGGTACTCTTTGACGATTGCTTTTCCTAACCGCAGCATAGTGGTCGTATGATACGCCAATCCACTGGCGAAGGCATGGTGATTGCGCTTCGCAGCTGGAAAGTCAAAGAATTCCTTTTTATACTTGTTCAGTAAGAAACGGACGATTCGATTCCAGTGAGGATTCGTGATCTCAAACAAGGTTTGACTGATTTCTTCTTCCATCTCTTCTTTTCGCAAGGGTGCTTTTTCCATGTATTGGCTTGGTTCATGGGGCTCTTCCGGTTTCGCTAAACGCAAATGCATGATTTTGACTTGCGGATTGCCTTGGTAGACCTCCCGTTTTCCATCTAGCAGTACTACTTTCCCGGGTTCAAAACGGGCGATTTCTTCATCTGATGCATCCCAGAACTTTCCGTCGATCGTGCCGGATGTATCTTGAAAGGTGAAGGCAATAAATTTTTTGCCGTTTTTCGCGATCCGCACATCGGCATTCTTGATCAGCAAGAAAAGTTGAAACGTTTCATCAACAGTTAATTCACGAATTTTTTTCATGGGCTTATTTGGCCGATCAGCCAAATCTTTCACTTCCTTTACTCAGATCCTGGATAGGCTGCTGGTACTTCTGATAATAGCTTACCATTTCTTGGTCAGAAGACAAACAAATTACTTGATAACTTTGCCCAAACTCTTTTAACAGTGCGGCAAACCGTTCCTTACGAACACTATCATAATGCAGCCAACCATCATCAATAATGATTGGACACAATGGGTGATTTTTTTGCAGTGCTAGATAACCGAAGCGTAACGCCATGATTAACTGATCCTTCGTGCCTGTGGACAGGTCGATGATCGAAAACGTCTCGCTGGCATTTGCCGCTACCAACAAGCCATTTTCCAAAAGAATCTTTTGATAACGTCCGTTTGATAGCTGTTCAAAATAGGTTGAAGCAGCCGACAATAGCTGCGGCAATTGCTGTTCTGACAACTCGGTCGTGACATCCGTTAAAATCGAAGCCGCCAACTGACGACTCCCCCATGCCACAGCAAGTTCTTCAATGACCGCCTTTAGCTCACTTTCTTCTTGATAAAGCTGATTCAAGGTGCCATTTTTTTGACTAGCTGCTGCTTCTAATTCCAAACGCTGTTTTTGCTCCGTCAACTGCTGTATTTGTGCCTGAAGCTGTGTTTGCTGCTGCTTGATCTGGTCTTTTTGCTGCAGCAATTCTGCTTGCGTCACTGGTTTAGGATAAATCGGTGTTAACATCACCGCCAATTCTTCTGCTCGCTGCTGCGTGCGTTGCGCCGCTTCCCATTGCTTCAACCAGAGGCTGATTTCTGCAGGGTGATCTAAGCCTTGTTGCTGCAAGAGATCACTGGCCTGGGAAAGCAGCTGGTCGCGTTCATTGCGGGTGCGGGTCAACTGTTGGGCCAGCAGCGTGCTAGGTTGTTGCAGTCGTGAAAGCTTGATTGTTTGCATCTCTTCATGAAATTTCTGCAAAATCGCTGCTTTTTCTAACAAGGTTTTGTTTTGCAACGGCAGCCACTCAGCATAAGGTCGGAACTGCTCATCAAAGGGTGCCAGTTCTTCTGCGACGGCTTGCCGTTCTTGATAGGCTTGTTTGCGCTGCTGTGAGTAGGCTTGATAACTAGCAACATCTTCATCATAGGCCAATAGATACGACTGCCAGCTTTCCACCGGCAAATTACCAAAAAAGGGTGTCAGGGCTTGGTGGGCACGATCGATCTGCTGCTGCTTTTGCTGCTGTTCATTTCCCAGCTGCGCCAACTCTTCTCCCAGCAGATCCAGCTGCATGAGAACCGTCTGCCATTCCTGTTTGATGCCTTGCTGTTTGTTTGGCGCTGCTTTCATCAACGGCAAAACACTGCCAATGATCGCTGCGATCCCTACACCTAGAGCAAGCCAGCGCCACGGACTCGGCAAAAAGATACCGATCACTACTAGCAGCCCACCGACGATCCCTAGCGGCCATAGCGGGCGAGAAACCGGCTTGCGGCCAATCAATTGAGGATGCTGCTGTTCTAAGCGAGCTGCGGTGGCTTGCAAAGGCTGCGCTTTTTCTTCTAAACGCATCATGCGCTTTTCGAGCTCTTCTAACTGCACACGTTCTTGTAGTAAACGTGTGGTTTGTTCATGGATCGAAGCCGTTACTAGCGGCGGCGATTCTCTGCTCCATTGGCGCTTTTCGACCAAGCGATTCAGCTCCGTGATGGCGACGGCTTCTTGATGATTGGCCGCTGCTTCACGATCTGCCAAACGCGCCATCGTCACTTGCTGCTGCAGCAAGTGATTGATTTGGTGCTCGTGATCAAGGTAAAAGAAATACTTATCTGATTCTTTTCCTTGCTCCAACTGATCTAATTCAGCTTCTTTTTTGCGAATTTCTTCCGTCAGCTGCTGATACTGCTGATAAAACTGTTTGATGGCTTGGACTTGCTGAGGATCGGCTAACGTATCTGCTGGTGCCATTTGCTGCCACTCTTCATAAAGCCCCCAATGACTCAGCTGCTGCTGATTTTCCTGATAGGCTTCATTCAATGCTTGAAACTGGTGTCGCAAGTCTTGGATCTGTTCTTGCAACTGGGCGATCTGCTGATACTGCTGTTGGATGCGGCTTTCTTCGCTTTCTTTTTCCGCAATCGTTTTTTGCAGTTTTTCTAATTGTTTTAACGCCTGATTCAAAGGCAGCTTTTGCCCCCGTGGCTTGTATTGCTGCTGATTGATGGTTTCATATTGTGCCACTTGCTGCAGCATTTTTTGACTGCCGCTGATTCCCAGAGAAATCAACGCTTGGTGCAGCTCATTTTCTTCTAGCTTATCGATCTGGGTCAATTGCTCTTGCTGAAAGGTAAAGACATCGAAGAACAATGCTCGATTGAGGGGCTGCAGGTGTTGTGCCAGCCATTGCTCATCGACCGTCTGACCAGCGACATGGACTTTGGCACGACCGCGGTCTACATGCCGATAGCGTTCCACGATCACTTCGCCGAAGGGTTCCAGAGCCAACCATAACTTGCCACCGTAAGCTGCACCGTTTTTGGGGGTATAGTCTTTTTTCTTGGCTGTCTTTTTCGGAAAGCCAAATAAGATGGCGGCAATAAATTGATACAACGTCGATTTTCCGATCTCGTTGTGCCCAAAGAGCAGCTGATTTTGCGGATGAAAGGCAAAGCTTTGTTCATGGTATTTCCCAAAACCGGTAATCTCTGCTTTTAAAATTCTCATGACTGCTCCTCCCATTGAAAGTCGTCTTTCAACAATTGCTTGGCTTGCTGCAAGACTTCTTCTTGAAATGATTCATGGGTGATCCCCCGCTGGATAAGCGGATGCTGCAATAGATCGGACAGTCGGTCCGCAAAGATCTCTGGTGACTCATACATCGCTAAAAACTGCAGCATATAGTCTTGTGGTACCGCCAATGCGATCTTGTCTTCATTGGCTTGCTCGACTTCAAGGGCATAGATTACTTGCAGCGGCTCTGTTTGTGCCAACCGTTCATTGAGGTAGGTCAGCCATTCATTTTTTTCCGCAGCTGGAAACCAATCTGGCGGCAGCTGCTGCACATCGGTCAACACCAGATGCAGCAAGCGCGAACGAGGACTTTTTAAGCGCTCGATGATCGCTGGCAATACGGCATTCGAGGCGGTCACATCCGCTAAGGAGACCACTTGCTTTTGCCAAGCGATTTCCGCGATCTCCAAGCGCTCGATTGTTGGTCCTTGTGGCGATAATTCTGCCAAAATCACCCCAGTCGCCTGCTCTTTCTTGGTCTTTCCTTGAGGCGTACCGGGATAGAGGATCGGTGGTTGCTCTGAGAGCGTCTTAGGTACATGGATGTGCCCCAAGCCCCAATAATCATAGCCTTTTTGCTTCATTTCACTGATTGAAAAGGGGGCATACCGTTCACCGGCTTGATCCCCGTGGTAAAGCCCAATATGATAATCCACCGCTGCTCTTGCGGGAAATTCTGTTACTTTATTTTCAGCGATCCAAGGATGTTGGTAGCTAAATCCACTGATTGCATAGGTTTCACCGTTTTTCGTTGTTCCTTGTACCGTTTGAACTTCTTCCGATGAAAAGAGAATGACGTTTTCTGGAAAAGCAAACCAATACCGTTGCGGATCATAATAATCATGGTTGCCGAAAATCATATAGACTGGGATCTCTGCTTCTCCCAGTCGTTGCAGTTGGGTAAAAAAGTCATGCTGCACTTTTAGACTCGGCCGTGCTTGATGGAATGTATCCCCAGCCAGCAAAACAAAATCGACCGCTTTTTCTAAAGCAACATCCACCAAATTACGGATGATTTTTTGATTGATAGCAGGGAGTTGGGTCTTCACTTTTTCAGATAACAGATGGACCCCTTCAAATGACCGGTCGATATGCAGGTCTGCACTATGTAAAAATCGCATTTCTTTCTCCCTCCTTAATGCTTCTATCATAACATTTATCAGTCATTTCGTCAGTAAAATACGAAAATTTGTTCGCCTTTTTCATAAAAAAAACCAAAGAAGCGCTTTTGAAACTTCTTTGGAAACGACTCTTGCAGTTGCAGCCGGTTTCTCTGAAGTTTCACTTGCTTCTTTGGTCTTTGTTTGTTGGCGATTACGCTTCGTATAGATCTCTTACAGGACCCATGATGATGCGGTTCAAGTCATTGGCCACTAAACTGAAGGCTTGCTCTTTTTGCATCAAGTCAGAAACGATGCCGTCTTGTTGAATTTTTTGCGATAATTCTTGGGCTTTTTGCGCTTCTTCTTCCGTCATTTCTTCGCCAGCCATCATTTTTTGTTGCAGGCTTTGTTGCAACTCTTGAAACTCTTTGAATAACGCGTACGCTTCTTCATTTGCTTTCAAACGGTCGAAAGAACCTTTCAGATCTTGAAATTGTTCTGACTCCCGTAATTCACGTTCTAATTGGTTTGCTGTATCATAAATATTTGCCATTTTGACGCCTCCTCTTTTTTTCTAGTATACCATTCTTCTCAGGTTCTAGACTAGCAGTTGCCTAATTCCTTTAATTTCCACTAATGGAATTCCACAAGCCGCCAAACAATTCTTTCGTTCCTTCTTTGATCTTGCTGCCGAATTCCTTCATACCTTCTTTGGCGCTTTCGGCAAAGTCATCGATGGTTTGTTGCCAATCATTGCTATTTTGTGACGTACTGCTATCAGGATCTGGTACCTCATCGGCTGCCATTAATTTTCCGCCTGTCCAATAAGCGTCTGCAACTTGGAATTGGGTGCCTTGACTATAAGGCAGTAAGCTTTCGGCCTCTGCTTTAAATATTTTCCCAACAACTTGTCCGCTAGTTCCCGTTAAGTAATGATCTTCACTCACATGTTCAAATCCTAGCCAGGTTGACAGAACCATATCAGGAGTATAGCCGACGATCCATTGGTCATTGACCTTAGAAGCATCAAAGTTGGTCTCTGTCGTACCCGTCTTACCGGCGATCGTAAAGCCGTACGGACTAGCACTAACCCCCGTCCCGTTAGAGAAGGTTCCTAGCATCATGCTCGTCATTTTATCAGCGGTCTCTTTAGAAATCACGCGTTTGCCTTGCACAGACGTATTGTCAACGATCACGGCACCAGTTGAATCAACGATTTTGGTGATCAAATGCGGTTTGTAGTAATACCCGCCATTAGCGAAAACGCCATACGCTGCTGCCATCGTCATTGGAGATTCCCCTTTTTCCAAACCACCTAATGCTAAGCCATAATATTTGTCGGATTCGGTCAAGGAAAGACCGAATTCTTGTGCTTTGCTATACCCGCGATCTAAGCCGATCTCATGCAGCAGCCAAACTGCTGGCAGATTCAAACTTTGGGCGAGGGCTTGGTACATGACTGCTTCGCCAGCATAGGTCCCGTCAAAGTTTTGAGCATCATAAAAATCAAGGGGCTCGTCTTTCAGGACACTGTCCGGTTCAAACCCAGCTTCTAGGGCAGGGGCGAAGACGCTGATCGGTTTGATCGTGGAACCTGGTGAACGTTTCATTTGCGTGGCAAAATTAAATCCTCTAAAGACGTGCTCACCACGACGACCCACCACCGCTTGCACCCCACCGGTATTCGGATCAAGTGCAACAGAGCCAGATTGCACCATCGTGCCATCAGCGGCATTTTCAGGGAACAAGGCATCGTTTTTATAGGCAGCTTCCATTTGTGCTTGGTAGTTTTGATCCAGGGCTGTATAGATCTTGTAGCCGCGATTCATGACATCATCGGCGTCCAACCCATAGGATTCGGCTTCGTCGATGACCGCATCGAAATAATAAGGATACTTATAGCCAGATTCTGAATTGCCAAATCCATCATAAAGTAAATTGGCTAAGGCAACTTGTGATTCTTGGTCAGCAACGGACTGGTCCAACTTGCCGTTATCCACCATCAAACTCAAGACGGTGTCGCGACGGTTCGTGGCGTTTTCCAGATTGTCGATCGGGTTATAGATCGAAGGACCTTTGAGCATCCCCACCAAAGTCGCAGCTTCTCCCACGCTTAGTTCAGAAGCATTGACACCGAAATATTTTAGCGAGGCATCTTGAATGCCCCAAACCCCGTTACCGAAATAGGAACTGTTCAAATACATTTCTAAAATCTCATCTTTAGAATATTTCTTCTCGATCTCGATCGCTAAGAAAAGCTCCTTGGCTTTTCGACTAAAGGTTTGATCCAAGGACAGATAGGCATTTTTAGCAAGCTGCTGGGTGATGGTACTTCCCCCACCGCCTTCGGCACTGCGGTTGACCAGCATACGTAGGGCTGCCCGAGCGATCCCTTTGATATCAAACCCGTGGTGATTATAGAAGTTGCGGTCTTCAGTTGAGATCAAGGCGTTGACCACATCACTGGAGATGGCATCAAGAGAAACGTACGTGCCTTTTTGCGAGTACAACTGCCCTGCTTCATCACCATTGGCATCAAAAATCACCGTCGATTCTTTCAGACCTGACTCTAATTCACTGACTTTCGTATTTTTGGCGATATAAAATAAATACCCGCTCATGATTAAGATAGCAACTAAACTAAGTAAAATAAAAATTTTATTTACGTGGTATTTTTTCCAAACCCGCTTGCGCCATTGATGAAATTGCTGCAAATACGGTTTTAACCAGCGCCAAAAGGTCAGCCAACCGGTCTTTATTTTGTGAAGGATGTGTTTCCAATCCATTACTTCACGCTCCTTTGGTTAAGTGTAGCATAAATGACTTTCTTTGTTATACGGCTCTAGACGTAATTTCATTCGAAAAGAATGCTTTATTATTCTAGCATTGAATACTCTGTTTTTTATTGTTTTTTTTATAAGAAAAGCTTAAAGATGCTATAATAGTCGGTAGCGAATAGCAAAGAAAGGACGTTATTATGGAATACACCATGACTTTACCCGAAAATCACCCGCCCATGCCGCTTCGCGATTTGTTGGAACAGGAGTGGCTCGTTCCACGAAAAGTGCGCCATTTTCTGCGCACACGGAAAAATGTGGCCGTCAATCAGCAGCCCGCGATGTTTCATCAAGAAGTTCGTGGCGGCGATCAAATCACTTTGATCATTGAAGACAGTGATTACAGCTACCAGCCGATCCAGTTAGGCCAAGCGGACAAAGTCGACGTACTTTTTGAAGATGAACACTTATTGGTGCTGAACAAGCCTGCCGGGGTCAAGACGCACCCAAATCAGCCATTAGAAGCCGATACTCTGTTGAATGATGCAGCTGCTTACCTTGCGCCGAAACAGCAGCAGTCTTATGTGGTCCATCGTCTAGACAAAGAAACCAGCGGTGTGGTTTTATTTGCAAAAAATCCTTTGGTGTTGCCGATCTTGGGCCGAATGCTGGAAAACAAACAGATTTTCCGTCGCTATCAAGCCACTGTTTTGGGGAAACTTACGCAAGATCAAACGATCGCCAAAAAAATCGGTCGTGACCGTCACGATCGTCGCAAGCGGATCATTGACTCCCGCAACGGTCAGTCAGCCGTCACCCATGTAACCATCGCCCACGCCCAACAAAAGACAACCAATGTGTATTGTGTGTTAGAAACTGGTAGGACCCACCAAATTCGCGTCCACCTTGCCAGCATCGGTCATCCAGTCGTTGGCGACCCGCTTTACCAAAACAAACCAGCGCCACGTTTGCTGCTGCATGGCTACGAATTGCATCTAGAGCATCCTTTTACCAAAGAACAGTTAGTGATCATCGCTCAACCGGGCTTGTGGTAAGCAACCAAAAAGCATGACGACTTGAGGAATCCCTCTTGTCAGTCATGCTTTTTGGTTTCAGATGATTTTCTCCATGCTTCTACTTGGTATTTTGGTTTATAGCGGTAAGTAAGCTGCTGGATCAACGAAATCTGACCACAACGTCTTACTCAGTCCAAAGTGCAGATGGACGCCTGTCGAATTTCCAGTCGTCCCCATCGTACCGACTTGGTCGCCGACTGCAACGGTCGCCCCCTTTGAGACACTGACAGCTGTTAAATGAAAATAATACGAGTAAAAGCCATTATTGTGAGCCAAAATCACGTAATTTCCAGTGCTTGGGCCATAGCCAGCATCTTCTACCTGTCCATCACGAGCGGCGACGATCTTCTCCCCCGCTTGACCTGTGAAGTCGATCCCGTCATGCTGCGTCCCTGAAAAACCAGTCGGGTCTGCTCGAGTACCAAAACCGCTGGAGATCGACACGGAGCCAGTGATTGGCAGTGAAAATTCACTGGCTGCCGCTTTCTCCGCTGCTTCTTTGGCTTTTTGTTTCGCTTCTTCAGCTGCTTTTGCTTCTTGCTCCACTTTTTCTTGTAGGTCTTGCACTTGGGCTTGCGTCTGCTGCAGCTGCTCTTGTTGGGACTGCAATTCTTTTTTGGCTGTTGCTAATTGTTCTTCGCTATGTACTAATTGGGCTTGCGTCAAGGTTTGGTACGAAGTGATTCGTTGTTGTTCGGCTTCTTTTTCCGCCAATTGTTGGTTCACTTCCCGTAAAGCCGCTTGTTGTTCACTAAACTTGCGTAGTTGCTGGATCGTGGCTTGCGGTCCATCGACTACCAGACTGCTTTGCGCTTGGCTTCCTTGGTGCTGGGCTTTTTGATCATTCAGTGCAGTGATCTGCGTTTGAACTTCCTTGCTTTCTTCTGCCAATTGGCTTAATTCTTCCTGATAATCCGCTAATTGACTTTCCAACGCTGTGACTTTCTGTTGGCTGGTGGTGACTTCGTCTTCATAAGAGGCTAGTTCTGTGGTCAAAACCGTCAGTTCCTCGCTGCTCTTGGTTTCAGCAGCATAACTGATAGCTGGCTGGAAAAGAGGCAACGTAAGGGCGAGCAATAAAAAAATCTTTTTCTTCAATGAGGTAACTCCTTCTTTTTTTAGTAGCTTGGCTACTTTAACATGCTTATTCATGAAAAAAAAGAGGGTTTTTCCAACAGTTTAAAGTCTATTGTTGCAAACTTTCATGTAAATCACCTATAAAACGGGCTTTTTTTACAAATATTGCAGCCGAATAACAACTTTCATAAGAATTTCTTTAGCTCGCCGATCGTCTTATCCTCGCTCTTGCAGCTTCGCCAATTCCTCAGGAGTCAATTCCCGATACTCGCCTAATGCCAAATCATCTGGCAGGGACAGGCCTCCCATGCGAATCCGTTTCAAATAAACGACTTCTTTTCCTACTGCATGGACCATCCGTTTGACTTGATGAAACTTGCCTTCATGGAGGATCAGTTTGATTTCGCTGCGCGTTTCGTCTTCATCGACGTTGAGGATCTGCAGTTCAGCCGGCAAGGTCCACTCGCCGTCTAATTTGATGCCTTTGGCAAAGGTTTTTTGATCCTCCGCTGTCATGATTCCCTCGACTTGGGCATAATATTCTTTTTCCACATGCTTCTTAGGCGACAATAATTGATGCGCCAATCCGCCATCGTTCGTAATCAGCAAAAAGCCTTCGGTGTCTTTATCCAACCGTCCTACTGGAAACAAATCTTCGCGAAACGCTTCTTCAGAAAACAAATCTAAGACCGTCTCTTCATAGGAATCGACGGTTGCCGAAATCACTCCAGCGGGTTTATTCAGCAAATAATAAAACTGGCTTTGATAGACGATGGGTTCCCCCTCAAAACAAACGGTATCTTGTGTTTCTAGTACTTGCGCTTTGTCACTCTTGATGACTTGTCCATTGACGGTCACGAGACCTTTTTTGATCAACTGTTTCACTTCTTTGCGGGAGCCATAACCCATATCCGCTAAAAACTTGTCTAAACGCATCGGTTTCTTCCTTTCATATAAAACAGCCGCCAAGGTCTCACAAAGGAGGCTCAGCGGCTGCTTCTAGTTTTATTTGATGTGTAATTTCTGGCGTAAACGAACCATTGATGAGCCGAGTAGTTTTTCAGCTAAACGCAATTTCAGCGCAATGTAGATGTACACACTGCCACCGACTCCTGCTACTAGCAAGCTCAAGATAAAGGCTTGGACTTTTCTTTCAGAGCTAAAGATAAGACCAAAGAGTTGGCGGGCGATCAACGCTGCGATCACCATAATGATCGTCATCGCGCCAATCAATAACGTCCGTCGCAACGTTAAGTTTACATTGAAATGGCCTTTGCGAATCATCTTGCGAATGTTCAGCCAGCAGACGATCCCTAAAGCAATCGTCGTGGAAACTAATGGGCCATAAACTTGGAACAACCGAATCGCTGGATACTGCAGGATCAACTTCACCAGCAACCCTACAAAGAAGAAAACAACGGCTTCTTTGTTGTGGTACATTCCTTGCAGCATACTAGAACTAAGCATAAACAAGCCCAAGACCAGACCAGACAGACAGGCAGCGACTAAAACGCTCGCTCCTAACGCATCTGGACGATAAAACAAGGTGTATAAGGGATAAGACAGCACGATCATCCCAAAGGTCGCTGGGAACATTACAAAGGAATACAATTGTAAGTTGTTGCTGATCAATTTAGCTAAGTTCTTTTTGTCTTTTTTGGCGACTGCTTCACTGATCAAAGGCAAGCCTGTTGAAGCCATGGAAGTAGCTAATCCGATAACCACCATCGTCAACTTATCAGGGTTGCTACCGAAGATCGCCATTAATTCTAAGAGCTGATCATTTGAAAATTCAGTAAAACTACTCATGATCCGCACAAAGGTGTATTGATCCACCAATTTTAAAATCGTGATCCCAGAACCAACGATAATAAAAGGGATCGCTTCTTTGATGGTCGCTAAAACCAATTCTTTGGTTTGCAACACGGTTTCTTCTTTGCTCATATCGACTAAGACGTCCATCCGCACCCGTTGCTTTTGGAAGTAATAGCCTAAAACCAAAATACTGGCTAAGACACCGATAAAGGCGGCAAAGGTCGATTGCGTCACAGCCGCCGTGTATTCGCCTTCGATAACCCGCATAATGATGAAGGTCGCCAAAAGCATATAGCAGACGCGGGCGATTTGTTCGACAACTTGCGAGATCGCAAAAGGTTTCATGTCTTGGTTTCCTTGGAAGTATCCTCGCATAACACTCATACAAGGAAAGACCAATAGTGCAATGCTCAATGAGCGCATTGCAGGAATCAATTCTTCCCCGCCACCTGAAGCCGTTGCCAACCATGGGGCTGCCAAATACATGATTCCGGCGGTCACCACGCCAAAGCCTGCCATCAATTGGAAGGCCCTTAAAAAGAGCTTCTGGCTGGTGCGGTATTCTTGGCGAGAATTATAAAAAGAAATCTGCTTGGCAATTGCCGATGGGATCCCAGCAGTTGAGATCATTAAAAATAAGGCGTAAACATTATAGCCCATCCCAAATAACGCATTTGCTTTATCGGCATTTGCCCCCATCCAATAATACCAAGGTAAAATGTAAATCGCGCCAAGCAAACGTGAACCGATATTGCCCATTGTCATCCAAGCAGATCCTTGAGCCATTTTTTCTTGTGTAGTTAATTCTTTTGACACTGAACGCATGTGATTATCCATCGCCATTATCTCCAACTTTCTACAAACATATCCCTTCCATTTTAATTCGAAAAAGAGTTGGTCGCAATCTATTTTTGCAACATCTTAAAGTTTCTTCAAAATAAGAAGAAAAAAAAGAAAACTTTTCCCTCCTAAACGGCGGTTTTTAGGAGTTATGCTATAATAAGAGAAATCTTTAGAGGAATGAAGGAGAACAACGATGCAAAAGGAACTCATTACCGTGCCACAGATCCGCAAACTCTTATTGCAGGAAAACCTATTAAAAGAAATCATCACCCCCACTGATTGGGTTTATACCGTGCCGCAAGAAATGACTGATATTGCCTTTACCTCCTTAAGTTACGACTCGCGAACGGCCGATGCGGCAACGCTTTTTTTCTGTAAAGGGGCTTCTTTTAAAGAAAGCTACCTAGCCGCCGCCATTGATCAAGGCATTCAGTGCTACATTTCAGAAACACCTTATGACAACTTCGCAACCTACGGGATCATTGTTACGGACATTCGAGAAACGATGGCAGTGATCGCTCAAGCATTTTATGGCAACCCGCAAGAACAGCTGGTGACCATCGGCATCACTGGTACCAAAGGCAAAACCAGCTGCGCCTATTTTGCTCGGGCGATTTTAGCAGAATCGACGGGTCAAAAAGTAGCATTCTTTTCATCTGAGGAAAACTCAGTCGATGGAAAAACCTTTAATGAAGCAGTGTTGACGACTCCCGAAACACTGGATCTTTATAAAATGATGGCTGAGGCTGTTGCAAACGGCATGACCCATCTTGTAATGGAAGTTTCTTCTCAAGCGTATAAAACCAAACGGGTCGCCGGCATTACCTTTGATATTGGCGCGTTCTTGAATATTTCGCCTGATCACATTGGACCGGTGGAACATCCAACTTATGATGATTATCTTTACTGCAAACGGGAACTGATTCGCAACAGCAAACAAATGATTTTAAATCGTCAAAGCGATCACTACCACTTGCTGCGAGAAACTTGTGAAGTCCATCAAGTTCCTTATATCACCTACGGACGTTCAGATGCCGATTATGTCGTTCAAGAAGGAATGGACCTAAAGAGTTTCGCCCTGACAGCTGCTTCTGATGTCTTGCAAGTCTCTGGTGAATATCAACTGGGGATCTTAGGTTCTTTCAACCATGAGAACGCCGCAGCGGCGATTTTGGCTGCCTGCTTAGCGGGTGCCTCTCATGAGGACGCTCAGAAAGTCCTGCCGACAGTGATCATCCCTGGACGAATGATCGTTTTAGAAAAAGAAAATGGCGCCGTCATGATCGTTGACTATGCCCACAATTACCTGAGCTTCCAATCATTAAGTGAACTTGCCCGTCAATTACGCCCAGATGGTCGCCTGCTTTTTGTCACTGGCAGTGCTGGCGGAAAAGCCCAATCTCGCCGAGCAGATATGGGACGAGCGCTAGGAGAATATGCGGACAAAGTCTACCTGACCAGCGATGATCCTGATTTTGAAGAAGCAGCTGCGATCGCAAAAGAAATTGCAGATGCTATCACCAATCCTGAAGTTGCCATCATTCATGAGATGGATCGGGCTCAAGCCGTCAAATTGGCGATCGCTGAAGCAGACGGTCGTGATATCGTGATTATTGCGGGCAAAGGTGCCGAACAATACTTGAAAGTCGCTGGAAAAAAAGTCCCTTACATCGGTGACTTGACCTTAGCGCAGCAGCAAGCCAAGCACCAATAGCAACAAGTTGTCTCAACAAAAAAAGCTTTCAGATGATCCATTAAATCATCTGAAAGCTTTTTTCCTGTGTGATTAAGGTTGTTCGTCTTCGTAAGTCTCATAGACATAGGGTGCGCCATCATAACGGAATTCTGTTGAAATGGCAGCGTCAAGGTCTTCGGTAAACATTCGCTTGCTGAAAGGAAACAAAAAGACTTGCCCTTCTTTGGCATCTTCGGCTGCTAAACGGTAAAACAGCTCTTCTTCTGTTAATTGTTGATTCAACTGTTCCAAGACATCGGCAGTGACTGCCTCTTCTTCATAGCCAGGTTTGGCAATCCGTGCATAATCTTCAAAAAAAGCCGTTTGGCCTTCAAATGATTGATACTCCATGTACGTCCCCTCTTTCTTTTCTCTTTCTTTATTATACGAGAGTCTGTGAGGATCAGCGAATAATATGATCGCTAACAAGCGGAAATTTGGCTTTTTTAGCCCTTAAATATGTCAGAAACATTTCAAGTGTATTACGAATCAATTATTTGACAAAATCAGATTGAACACGTATCCAAATTTTGTATAATGATACATAGAGACTATAAAAGGGGCAAATGTAATGAACAACGCAAAGAAAAAATTATTCGTCGGTACTGGTGCTGCAATTGGTTTTGTCGCAATCGTTGCTATGATGGCTCAGTTCATGATTTCCAATCATCTATTTGGCGGAAGTGATGCTTCATCAGAAATTTTCACTCGCGCTACGTATCCAAACGGCTTTCTACTAGTGATCTTGATTCCATTGGTCGCAACAGCCGCTTTGTTCTATGGTATCATTCGCAAAAAATAACAAAAAAGTGTTGCTGAGAACCACTCAGTAACACTTTTTTTCTTTGTCGCTACCAAAAAGCTGCCTAACAGACCATTGACCTGTTAGGCAGCTACTTTTTTAGCGTTTAGTTTGCAACGATATTGACCAATTTATTGGGTACGACGATCACTTTGCGGATCGTTTTTCCTTGGAGCTGTTCTTGGACAAGTTCGTTTTCTTGGGCCAATTGTTCAAGCACTGCTTTTTCTGCGTCTGCTGGAACCATTGCTTTGGCACGAACTTTGCCGTTGACTTGAAAGACGACTTCGATCTCATCTTCCACTAGGGCACTTTCGTCATAGGTTGGCCAAGGCACATAAGAGATCCCATTGTCATTTCCGAGGATCGACCAGAGCTCTTCACCGATATGTGGTGCGATTGGAGCCAATAGCTGCACAAATCCTTCGACATACTCGTAAGGTAAGGCATCAGCTTTATACGCTTCATTGACGAAGACCATCAATTGGGAAATCGCCGTATTGAAATGCAGCTGTTCATAATCTTCCGTCACTTTTTTAACTGTTTGGTTATACACCTTCGACAATTTTCCATCGTTGAATGTCGTGATGCGGTCGCGCATTTTGCCATTTTCATCGACGATCAAGCGCCACACGCGATCCAAGAATTTGCGACTGCCTTCAAGGCCATTCTCATTCCAGGCGATCGATGCATCCAATGGTCCCATAAACATTTCATATAGACGCAAAGTATCTGCACCGTATTGATTGATGACATCATCTGGATTGACTACGTTGCCGCGGGATTTCGACATTTTTTCATTGTTTTCCCCAAGGATCATCCCTTGGTTGAACAATTTTTCAAATGGTTCTTTCGTTGGTACGACACCGATATCATACAAGAATTTATGCCAGAAGCGAGCATAAAGCAAATGCAAGACAGCGTGTTCCGCCCCACCGATATAAATATCGACTGGCATCCAGCGTTTCAATTTATCATAGTCTGCCAAAACAGACTTATTATGAGGATCGATAAAGCGTAAGAAATACCATGAGCTTCCTGCCCATTGTGGCATCGTATTGGTTTCGCGACGTCCTTTTTTCCCAGTTTCTGGATCGGTGACATTGACCCAATCCGTGACATTAGCTAATGGCGATTCCCCAGTACCGCTTGGTTTGATATTGTCGGTTTTTGGCAAACGCAATGGCAGCTGATCTTCAGAAAGCGCTGTGGTCGTCCCATCTTCCCAATGGATGATTGGGATTGGTTCCCCCCAATACCGTTGACGAGAGAACAACCAATCGCGAAGACGATAGCTGACTTCTTTTTTCCCAACGTGGTTTTCTTCCAACCATGCGACCATTTTTTCGATGGCTGTCTCTTTGTCTAGCCCATCCAAAAAGTCTGAATTGATATGCAGTCCATCTTCGGTATAGGCAGATTCTTCCACGTTGCCCCCTGCCAATACAGGAATGATCTCTAAACCGAATGTTTTGGCAAATTCGTGGTCACGTTCGTCATGGGCAGGAACCGCCATGATCGCACCTGTTCCATAAGAAGCCAAAACGTAATCGGCGATCCAAATCGGGATCTCTTTGCCATTCACGGGATTGATGGCATAGGCACCAGTGAAGACACCGGTTTTTTCTTTGGCCAAATCTGTTCGGTTCAAATCAGATTTTTTCGATGCTTCTTCTACATAGGCATCAATGGCTGCTTTTTGTTCTGGGGTAGTGATTTGGGCCACTAGCTCATGTTCTGGTGCCAATACAGCGTAGGTCGCACCAAACAAGGTATCTGGACGAGTCGTAAAGACGGTAAAGTCTTTTTCCATCCCTGCCACTTTAAACGTTACGTTGGCTCCGACAGAACGTCCGATCCAATTGCGTTGCATTTCTTTGATGCTTTCTGGCCAATCAACTTCTTCTAAATCGTCCAACAAACGATCAGCATATGCCGTGATTTTTAGCATCCATTGGCGCATCGGTTTGCGGATCACATCATAGCCGCCCCGTTCGCTCTTGCCGTCAATGACTTCTTCATTGGCGATCACAGTTCCAAGCTCTGGTACCCAATTTACCGGAACTTCGGCTTCATAAGCTAACCCTTTTTCATAAAGCTTGGTAAAGATCCATTGCGTCCACTTGTAATATTCAGGATCTGTCGTATTGATTTCACGATTCCAGTCATAGCTGAACCCTAGCGCATTGATTTGACGGCGGAAGGTCTCAATATTTTTCTTCGTAAATTCCGCTGGATCATTTCCTGTATCTAGTGCATATTGTTCGGCAGGCAGACCAAAGGCATCCCAGCCCATTGGGTGCAGTACATTGTACCCTTGGCTGCGTTTGAAACGGCTCAAGATATCCGTAGCCGTATAGCCTTCTGGATGTCCGACATGTAATCCTTGTCCGGATGGATATGGGAACATATCTAGCGCATAAAATTTTGGTTTGTCCGGCTCATCATGGGTGTTGAACTCATTTTTCTTTGCCCAATATTTTTGCCATTTTTTTTCGATTTCTTTGTGATTGTAATTCACGATGGACTCCTCCTAAAAATTGGTGTTTTGCTCGTCAAATCAACCAGCAAAACTTAAAAAAAGTCCTATAAAAATCGCTATGATTTTTATAGGACGTTATCAACGTGGTACCACCTAAGTTTATCTGCTCCTCAAAAAAGCAGACCTCGATGTTTTAACGGCCATCGCCGTATCTGCCTAGCCAAATCAGGTTCAGTCAGATATCACTCGAAGACGAGTTCGAAAGGTGTGCTGTGCATTTCCACCAACCATGCACTCTCTAAAAGTCCCACCGTACTTCTACTATTCCTTCTCAAACGTGAAAGTTTCTTTGCACTTATCCTAACAAAAATCATTAGGAATAGCAATCTATTTTACCCTAACTGTTTGTCCTGGGTAAATAAAGTTATTTTGAATATTGTTCCATTGAATAAATTGATCCGTCGTGATGCCAAACTTATCTGCGATCCCCCAAACGGAATCACCCGATGCGACCTTGTAAGTACCATTGGTCGCTGAAGTGCTGGTAGTAGCTGCCGTGCCGCCTTGCTTGACGACCACCTTTTGTCCTGGATAGATAAAATCATTTTTGATGTTGTTCCAGTTGCGGAATTGGTCCATCGAAATCCCGTGTTTATTGGCAACTGACCAGACTGAATCACCCGCTGCCACCGTATAGGTGTTGCCTGCAGCACTGCTGCTGGTTTGGCTGCTGACGGTCGTGCTCGTTGTTGTACTTGTACTCGTTGCGGAACTACCACTGACGACAACTTTTTGTCCTGGGTAGACAAAATCATTTTTGATATTGTTCAAACTGCGAAATTGATCCATGGAGATCCCATGTTTGTTGGCGATCGACCAGACTGAATCACCCGCTGCCACTGTATAGGTACCGCCGCTGCTTTGGCTAGCAGTTGATGCAGTGCTGACGGTCGTGGTACTGCTGGTATTCGTAGACGAACCACCGCTGACGACAACTTTTTGTCCTGGGTAGACAAAGTCATTTTTGATATTGTTCAAACTGCGGAATTGATCCATTGAGATCCCATGTTTATTGGCGATCGACCAGACTGAATCACCAGAAACTACGGTATAGGTATTGCCTGATGTAGTTGCTGAAGTATTACGATTGACGATCGATACCGTAGAAGTTGCCGAAGTGCTTTGGGTGCTGCCGTTGACTTTCAACGTTTGCCCTGGATAAACAAAATCATTTTTGATGTTGTTCAAGCTGCGCAACTGGTCCATGGAGATGCCATGTTTGTTAGCGATCGACCATACAGAGTCGCCCGAAGCGACTGTATACGTTTGACTGCCGCTCGTGCTGACAGCCGCCGTTGTAGTCGTAGTATTGGTTGATGCGCTAGCTGTGGCACCACCACCGGCATTGCCAGAAGCAGGTGTGTCGTATTGTGTCAAACCAAATTGTTGGATCACTGCATTCAGGGAAGAAGCATAATTGGGTGCAGTCGCATAGCGGCCTGCTAGCCATGCGGTTGCATCAAGATATGAAGTCGTATTGCTTTTCCAAGCGCCAGAATAATATGAAACGCCGCTTTGTAAAGAGGTTGAGCGTAAAGTACGTGCGTTATCTTCGAATGATTGCGTGTATGATGGGTAGCGCTTAAAGGGTTCATTCATAGTCAACCATTGATTGTTTAAGTACTCCAAAGTACTCATATAAACGGTTTGACCGTTGTAGCTGCCTTTGATCCCGAATAGATTATAATTCGGTGCTTTTGATAAACTGCTTCGGCCCCAACCACTTTCTAAAATGGCTTGTGCGATCATCACAGAAGCATATAAATCGTTGGCTTGTGCCACGGGCTGAGCGTAAGTAGCGATTTCGGCAATAAATGCGGAAGTATTCGGCGCGGCAAAATTGCTAGTAGAAACTTGGGCGATCGAGGTCTCTACGGCTTCTGCTTGAACCGATGACACCAATGGAGCTACAACAGAGCAAGCAGTCAGTGTCGTTCCTAAAACAACTGCACTTTTTTTGATCACTCGATACTTATCGCCCGATTGGTCTGCTTGACGATGTACTTTTCTTGATTGACTCGTGTTCATGTCCGTTATTCCTCCGTTTTTTCCTTATAGTGAACGTAGGTTTAGTATACAATTTCTTAAGAATTTATAAAAGGTATTTGAGCCGATTTCAGAAACTGTAAACTCTTTGTAATCAAACGAACATTTATTGAAATGAAGAGTTTGTATTTAACCCAACGAAAAATATTCCTTGACAGTGGGATGCTCCCTGAATGGTTCCCTGCTTTTTCCGTCTTGCGATAAATGCTATAATACCTTCTAGATGTCTCTTTGCTTGAAGGGACAGAAATTCTCTAGAAACGAGGCTTTTCCATGCATAAAAAACTTTATTTTCAATTTGCCGGCAGCTGCTTTTTACTGCTGTTCGTTTTTCTCGGCTATCTCGTGAAATTTTATCCTACTTGGTTGGTCTCCTTTGACGAAACCTTGACTCGCATCATCCGCACCGGCTATCCGTTTTGGACACCGTTTTTTCTATGGGTCACAAAATTTGCGAATCCTACCACGATCATCTTGCTCTTTCTTGCTGTTTTAGCCGTTTTAGTGATCAATAAATATTATGCAGAAGCACTATGGCTCAGTATCGGCACCATCGGGATTGCCGGGCTCTTTAATCCATTGATCAAACTGGTCTTTTTACGGGAGCGACCAACCCTTGAACACTTAGTCACGGAATCAAGTTTTAGTTTCCCCAGCGGACACTCGACAGGCAGTATGGTTTTTTATGGGACATTGCTCTTCTTGGTCCCAGTTTTCTTCAAGCAGCCTTTTTGGCAATGGGGACTCCGTATTCTGCTAGGCCTATTGATCAGTTGTATCGGCATCAGCCGCATCTATGTTGGCGTGCATTTTCCCAGTGATGTGTTAGGCGGTTTTTGTGTCGGCCTGTCTTGGCTACTGTTGACCTACCCTTACTACTTGCAAAAACGTTTTGTCTGGCGCTTCACGCGTAAACAATTATAAAAGAAGGTAAAAAAATGAATCCATTTCCTTATGCAGAAGATAAAAACAAACGATACCATTCATGGAACTTTGCTTTGCGGCAAGAATTTGGCGAAAAAATCTTTAAAGTTCCCATCGATGCGGGCTTCGACTGCCCCAATCGTGACGGCACCGTTGCCAAAGGCGGCTGTACATTTTGCAGTGTGTCCGGCTCTGGCGATATGATCGTAGCACCTGAAGCCCCGTTACCAGAGCAGTTTGAAAAAGAGATCGCCATGATGCACAAAAAGTGGCCGCAAGTGGACAAATACATTGTCTATTTTCAAAATTTTACGAACACCCACGCACCGGTGGCAGTGATCCGCGAGCGCTTCGAGCAAGTACTGACACTACCTGGTGTTGTCGGGATCTCCATTGGGACCCGACCAGACTGCTTACCAGCAGATGTCGTTGACTATCTGGCAGAGCTCAATCAACGCTTTTATTTATGGGTCGAATTAGGACTGCAAACGACTTTTGAAACCACGAGCAATGCCATCAACCGCGCCCATGATTATCAAACCTACTTAGACGGCGTCGCCAGCCTGCGCAAACACAATATTCGTGTCTGTACCCATTTGATCAATGGCCTGCCAGGCGAGACGATCGAGATGATGCAAGAAAACGTCCGCCGCACCATTCAAGATTCTGATATCCAAGGCATCAAACTGCACCTGTTGCATTTGATGCGCAATACTCGGATGCTGCGGGATTATCATGAGGGACGTTTGCAATTGATGCGGCGCGATACCTATGTGTCATTGATCTGCGATCAGTTAGAAATGATCCCCCCAGAGATCATCATTCATCGCTTGACAGGCGATGCACCATGGGATTCTCTGGTAGGTCCAATGTGGAGTTTGAAAAAATGGGAAGTCTTGAATGAGATCGATCAAGAAATGCTACGCCGCAACTCCTATCAAGGGAAATTCAACGTGCGAAAGGAGCTTGTCAATGCTGCCGACCGCCATGCATTATAGCCACACCCTTTTAAAAGAAGTTCTGCAACCGGGACAAACCGCCGTTGATGCCACGATGGGCAACGGCTTCGACACGGAATTACTGGCTTCCTTAGTTGGACCGACTGGTCAGGTGTTTGCTTTTGATATTCAAGAACAAGCCCTCCAAGCCACCAAAAAACGTTTGACTGAAAAAGAGCTGTTGGCGCAAGTCCAGCTGATCCATCAAGGCCATGAGACGTTGGCAGATGTTGTGAGCGGTCCGGTTCACGCCGCCATTTTCAATTTAGGCTACTTGCCGAAAGGGGACAAAGCGATCATCACGCTGCCTGATACAACGAAAACGGCTTTAGAAGTTTTACTGACACGTTTAGCCCCGAAAGGTAGAATCATCCTCGTCTGCTATTATGGACACGCTGGCGGCGAAGCAGAGCTGAAAGAAGTCCACTCCTTTTGTCAGCAGCTGCCGCAAGAGGAATATAATGTCCTTTCCTATCAATTTATCAATCAGCGCAACCAGCCGCCGATCTTATTTTGTATCGAACGAAAAAACCATCAGTCCTCGGCACGTTAAGGTGTCGATCGACTGATGGTTTTTTTATTCACTAAAAAGCCATTGCAGGACTCGTTGGATCCATTGATCCCAAAAATTCCAATCATGATCCCCAGTTCCCGATTCAAACGTTACGGCTAGTTTGCGTTTTTGCAGCTTATCCACCGCATATTCACTTGCCGGATACAGCTGATCCTCGGTTCCACAGCTAATAAAAAAGCGCGGCGCGGTGCTTGGATCGATGGTCTCAATCAGATGGATCAAATCATTTTCTGACCCTTTGAATTGCTCTAAAGGGCCAAAGATTCCTTCCCAATAAGCTTGGCTTCGCAGCTGCAGCAAGGAATCCATGCTTTCAGCCAGCGCTAATGCGCCAGACAAAGACGCTACCGCCGCAAACTGGTCAGGCTTGCGCAGCCCAAGTTTTACTGCCCCATAGCCCCCCATCGAGAGACCTGCTGCAAAAGTTTTTTCTCGTTTTTGCGTCAGTTGAGGAAACAGTTCATGACAAATTTGTGGTAATTCTTCGGCGATAAACGTCCAATACTTCATTTCGTAGGTCGTATCGGTATACCAGCCCAGATCAGTAGACGGCATGATGACCGCTAGTTGATACTCTGCGGCATATCGCTCGATCGACGTCCGTCGCTGCCAGACACTATGATTTCCGTTCATCCCATGCAATAAATAAAGCACCGGGAGATCTGTGCCCGTCGATTGGCTTTGCGTACCGATTTTTTTCTTGGTACTTTGAGGCAAGATCACATCGATCATTACCTCCATTTCAAGAACATTTGAATAGATATTTGCTTGTAAAAAAGCCATACAATCACCTGCGATCCTTTTTTTATATTGTACCAGATTCTCGCGAAATCGTGCGGGTCAAACCAATCGCTAGCACAATGAGTAAAACACCGATCCCAAAAACCCAGTGTAGACCGCTATAAAGAATCTCCCGTAATTGCCCTAATAAGGCTGTTGGCAGCTGACGCGCGGCGGCTGGATCAACCAGCTGATTCATGACACTGCTGTCAGTGACTTGCGCCTGTGCCAAGCCCACGCTATTGCTGGTGTTTAAAACGATACCGAAGACCGCCACCATAATGGTTTGCCCAATCGTTCGCAGCAGCGTATTGAAAGAAGTCGCCACGCCGACTTGGGTGGGTGCAACGCTGGTTTGGGCAGTAACGGTACAAACCACCATCGTTGCCCCTAATCCGACGCCCGTAATAGAAGAAATCACCAAGAACAACCAGAATGATGTCTGTGCCGGTGTCAAAAACAACCACAAGGCACCGGTAGCCGTGATCACTAAGCTAACCGTCAAGACCCAACTGACACTGTGTTGTGTCAACCAACGGCTGGCTAAGAAGGAACCAATCATCCATAAAATCGACAACGGTGCCAACACAAGCCCGCCAATCCCCGCACTCATGCCTAAGACCCCTTGCATCCACATTGGGATATAAACATCGATCCCCATCAGGAAGCCGCTAGCCAAAGCTGCTACGATGTTGACCACCACAAATAGTTTTGAGTGGAACAGCTTCAGATCAATAATCGGATCTGCTGCTTTTTTCTCCACACGAATGAAGCCGATAAACGTGAGGACAGAAAAAACGAACAGACCGATAACAGGCAGACTTACACCATAATCTCCTAGCAATTGGAAGCCTAGCAGGAGCCCTACTAACGTCAACATCAACAAGAGACTGCCTGCATAATCAATGTTGACTGCAGCAAAGGCCTTTTTTTCTTCATGAAAATAAAACCAAATTAAGGCGATCAACCCTAATCCGATGGGCACGTTGATAAAGAAGATCCAATGCCACCCGATCGTATCTACGATCAATCCACCGGCTAAGGGACCAACGACACTGGCGATCCCCCAAGCAGTACTATTGAGCCCTAAGACTTTCGCCCGCTTTTCAACAGGATACAGGTCCGCAATGATCGTTAGGGCAACGGGCATCATGGCCCCTGCGCCTAATCCTTGCAACGCTCTGGCAATGATCAACGTCAACATTGTGTTGGCCATCCCACAAAACGCCGACCCGATAATAAACAGCAGCGTACCAAATAGAAAGACTGGTTTGCGGCCGATATTATCGGCAAACTTGCCGTAAATCGGGGTCAACATCGCACTGGTCAAAAGATAGATCGAGAAGACCCAGTTCATGATCTCGATTCCTTTCAATGAACTAACGATGGTAGGCATCGCTGTCGTAATGATCGTTCCTTCGATCGCGGTCATAAACGTTGCGACAAAAACTGCAATAGTGACTAATTTTACATTGGTTCGCATGTAACTCCTCCTTTTACTCCAAAAAAAAGAACCTCTATTGATAGTCATCAATAGAGGTCGCCTCTTTTAATCCTTCACACTTGCCAAAAGTGCCGCCACCTTGTCGGTGCGTTCCCATGGCAAATCGATATCTGTACGACCGAAATGTCCGTAAGCGGCAGTCTGACGATAAATCGGACGGCGCAAATCTAACATTTCAATAATTCCTGCTGGTCGCAAATCAAAGTTTTCCCGCACCGCTTGAATCAAGCGATCGTTACTGACGGTTCCTGTACCAAAAGTGTTGATGCTGATCGACACGGGTTGTGCCACACCGATCGCATAGGCTAATTGGACTTCCACTTTTTTGGCTAGCTTTGCTGCTACGATGTTTTTGGCAATGTAGCGAGCCGCATAGCTGGCTGAACGGTCAACTTTGGTTGCGTCTTTTCCAGAAAACGCACCGCCACCATGACGAGCATAGCCGCCATAAGTATCAACGATGATTTTTCTGCCTGTCAAACCGGCATCCCCTTGAGGACCGCCGATCACAAAACGACCAGTAGGATTAATATAATATTTTGTCTGCTCGTCTAAAAGATCGGCAGGGATCACTTCTTTGATCACTTTTTCAATGACATCACGGTGGATCGTTTCATTATCAGCCGCATCATCATGCTGGGTACTAATAACGACGGTGTCCACTCTTTGTGGTTGATCGTTATCATCATATTCAACAGTTACTTGCGATTTTGCATCTGGACGCAAGTAGCTTAGTTCATTGTTTTTACGCAACTCTGCTAAACGACGGACTAACCGATGACTCAATGCGATTGGTAAAGGCATCAATTCAGGTGTTTCATCAACGGCAAAACCAAACATCAAGCCTTGGTCACCGGCACCGATATCTTCTTTATCCGTTTCTCCGCGACTTTCTAAAGCATCGTCAACGCCTTGAGCGATATCTGGTGATTGCTCATCGATCGCTACTAAAACAGCAACCGTATCGCCGTCAAAGCCGAATTTTGCTCGTGTATAGCCGATTTCTTTGATGGTTTCACGGACGACTTTTTGGATATCTACGTAAGCAGAAGTAGAAATTTCTCCAAAAACTAAAACCAATCCGGTGGTAACTGACGTTTCACAAGCAACCCGAGCCATTGGATCTTCGGCAAGCAACGCATCTAAGATGGCATCACTGATTTGGTCGGCTACTTTGTCTGGGTGTCCTTCTGAAACGGACTCTGATGTAAATAAGTGTTTCTCTGTCATTTTTGTATTCCCCCTAATATATGTTTCGGTTACAAGGCATCTTCGCAGCTGCGAATCCTTTCGGGAACTTGCAACGGACTGATTATAACAAATTTTGACCCTTCGTAGTTGAAAAATGATAAAAAAGATCATTTTTGGGTAATAAAAAAACACTCTCAAGAGTGTTTGCATGATCCGTACGGGATTCGAACCCGTGTTACCGCCGTGAAAGGGCGGTGTCTTAACCGCTTGACCAACGGACCAGTTTGAAAATGTAATGGGCCTAAATGGACTCGAACCATCGACCTCACGCTTATCAGGCGTGCGCTCTAACCAGCTGAGCTATAGGCCCCAAATAAAAAATGCAAAGCGGGTGACGAGAATCGAACTCGCGACAACAGCTTGGAAGGCTGTAGTTTTACCACTAAACTACACCCGCATTCCTATGGCGCGGGACAGAATCGAACTGCCGACACATGGAGCTTCAATCCATTGCTCTACCAACTGAGCTACCGAGCCAAAAACAACGGTCTGGACGGGACTCGAACCCGCGACCTCCTGCGTGACAGGCAGGCATTCTAACCAACTGAACTACCAAACCAGAAGCTTTGTATTGCTGCTTTGCCGTTAAACAAAGCGATTGCGGGAGCAGGATTTGAACCTACGACCTTCGGGTTATGAGCCCGACGAGCTACCAGACTGCTCCATCCCGCGATAAGTAATTACTTTTCAGTAATTAAAGGACTGTGATTCTTTTGCTCGCAACAAAAGAGACAGTTAAGGAGGATAAGGGATTCGAACCCTTGCACGGTTTTACCCGCCTGACGGTTTTCAAGACCGTTCCCTTCAGCCGGACTTGGGTAATCCTCCAAAAGTAACAAATGATCCGTACGGGATTCGAACCCGTGTTACCGCCGTGAAAGGGCGGTGTCTTAACCACTTGACCAACGGACCAATAAAAAAAAACGGAGAAGGAGGGATTTGAACCCTCGCGCCGGTTTCCCGACCTACACCCTTAGCAGGGGCGCCTCTTCAGCCACTTGAGTACTTCCCCAAATGTATGACTACATTTTGATGGGCCTAAATGGACTCGAACCATCGACCTCACGCTTATCAGGCGTGCGCTCTAACCAGCTGAGCTATAGGCCCCAAAAAATAAAAGCTAAAGCGGGTGACGAGAATCGAACTCGCGACAACAGCTTGGAAGGCTGTGGTTTTACCACTAAACTACACCCGCATGGCGGTCTGGACGGGACTCGAACCCGCGACCTCCTGCGTGACAGGCAGGCATTCTAACCAACTGAACTACCAAACCATATTTAGCTTTTATTGCGCTTTTGAAAACAAAAGCAATTGCGGGAGCAGGATTTGAACCTACGACCTTCGGGTTATGAGCCCGACGAGCTACCAGACTGCTCCATCCCGCGATAAGTAATTACTTTTCAGTAATTAAAGGACTGTGATTCTTTTGCTCGCAACAAAAGAGACAGTTAAGGAGGATAAGGGATTCGAACCCTTGCACGGTTTTACCCGCCTGACGGTTTTCAAGACCGTTCCCTTCAGCCGGACTTGGGTAATCCTCCATAATAAAACAGATACAATGCCACAATGGACCTTGTAGGACTCGAACCTACGACCGGACGGTTATGAGCCGTCTGCTCTAACCAACTGAGCTAAAGGTCCAGGCTCTTAAAAAATCGCGGCGGAGGGGATCGAACCCCCGACCTCCCGGGTATGAACCGGACGCTCTAGCCAGCTGAGCTACACCGCGTAAAAAAGAATCATTTATTCAAATGATATGGAGCCTAGCGGGATCGAACCGCTGACCTCCTGCGTGCAAAGCAGGCGCTCTCCCAGCTGAGCTAAGGCCCCTTTTGTAAAAGTATCGGGAAGACAGGATTCGAACCTGCGACCCCTTGGTCCCAAACCAAGTGCTCTACCAAGCTGAGCTACTTCCCGTTATTAAAGCGCGCCCAAGAGGAGTCGAACCCCTAACCTTTTGATCCGTAGTCAAACACTCTATCCAATTGAGCTATGGGCGCATATTATGAAATGCCGAGGACCGGAATCGAACCGGTACGGTGATCACTCACCGCAGGATTTTAAGTCCTGTGCGTCTGCCAGTTCCGCCACCCCGGCTGAAAATTGCTAAGGCAAAGCGGAAAACGGGGTTCGAACCCGCGACCCCCACCTTGGCAAGGTGGTGCTCTACCACTGAGCTATTTCCGCGTATTCCTGATGCCGGCTAAAGGACTTGAACCCTCGACCCTCTGATTACAAATCAGATGCTCTACCAACTGAGCTAAGCCGGCAATGAAGTGCGGGTGAAGGGACTTGAACCCCCACGCCCGAAGGCGCTAGATCCTAAATCTAGTGCGTCTGCCAATTCCGCCACACCCGCAT
>NZ_JBMHEX010000001.1:3232500-3550066 GCF_050499225.1 Enterococcus sp. AZ015
TCAACGTACGTGGGTTCGGTCCTCCAGTGCGTTTTACCGCACCTTCAACCTGGACATGGGTAGATCACATGGTTTCGGGTCTACGACAACATACTCATTCGCCCTATTCAGACTCGCTTTCGCTGCGGCTCCGTCTCTTCAACTTAACCTCGCATGCTATCGTAACTCGCCGGTTCATTCTACAAAAGGCACGCTATCACCCATTAACGGGCTCTAACTTGTTGTAGGCACACGGTTTCAGGATCTATTTCACTCCCCTTCCGGGGTGCTTTTCACCTTTCCCTCACGGTACTGGTTCACTATCGGTCACTAGGGAGTATTTAGCCTTGGGAGATGGTCCTCCCGGATTCCGACGGAATTCCTCGTGTTCCGCCGTACTCAGGATCCTCCTAGGTGTTATCCAAATTTCGCCTACGGGGTTTTTACCCTCTTTGACATACTTTTCCAAGTATTTCGACTATCTGAATAGACTACCATATCGGAGTCCTACAACCCCAACAAGCAAGCTTGTTGGTTTGGGCTTTTCCCGTTTCGCTCGCCGCTACTCAGGGAATCGAATTTTCTTTCTCTTCCTGCAGGTACTTAGATGTTTCAGTTCTCTGCGTCTACCTCGACTGCGCTATGTATTCACGCAGACGTAACATCCTATAAAAGATGCTGGGTTTCCCCATTCGGAAATCTCTGGATCATAGCTTACTTACAGCTCCCCAAAGCATATCGGTGTTAGTCCCGTCCTTCATCGGCTCCTAGTGCCAAGGCATCCACCGTGCGCCCTTATTCACTTAACCTTTGACCTTACGGTCGGTTTTGAGTACTTCTTCTAGCGATAGAAGGTTGCTCAAGAAAATAAGCGTTGAACTTATTAAAAAACTCTTTTAACATTTCAACTCGGTGTGTGTTACTTGTTTTGATTTTTTCTTCGATATCCAGTTTTCAATGAACAAAGCATAACGACCATTGTCGTTAATGGAGCCTAGCGGGATCGAACCGCTGACCTCCTGCGTGCAAAGCAGGCGCTCTCCCAGCTGAGCTAAGGCCCCGGGTAATTACTTGAGAGTAGACCTCTCAAAACTGAACAAAGGCAAACGATGTGTAGTCTTCCGAAATATTCCTTAGAAAGGAGGTGATCCAGCCGCACCTTCCGATACGGCTACCTTGTTACGACTTCACCCCAATCATCTATCCCACCTTAGGCGGCTGGCTCCAAAAAGGTTACCTCACCGACTTCGGGTGTTACAAACTCTCGTGGTGTGACGGGCGGTGTGTACAAGGCCCGGGAACGTATTCACCGCGGCGTGCTGATCCGCGATTACTAGCGATTCCGGCTTCATGTAGGCGAGTTGCAGCCTACAATCCGAACTGAGAGAAGCTTTAAGAGATTAGCTTAGCCTCGCGACTTCGCAACTCGTTGTACTTCCCATTGTAGCACGTGTGTAGCCCAGGTCATAAGGGGCATGATGATTTGACGTCATCCCCACCTTCCTCCGGTTTGTCACCGGCAGTCTCGCTAGAGTGCCCAACTAAATGATGGCAACTAACAATAAGGGTTGCGCTCGTTGCGGGACTTAACCCAACATCTCACGACACGAGCTGACGACAACCATGCACCACCTGTCACTTTGCCCCCGAAGGGGAAGCTCTATCTCTAGAGTGGTCAAAGGATGTCAAGACCTGGTAAGGTTCTTCGCGTTGCTTCGAATTAAACCACATGCTCCACCGCTTGTGCGGGCCCCCGTCAATTCCTTTGAGTTTCAACCTTGCGGTCGTACTCCCCAGGCGGAGTGCTTAATGCGTTTGCTGCAGCACTGAAGGGCGGAAACCCTCCAACACTTAGCACTCATCGTTTACGGCGTGGACTACCAGGGTATCTAATCCTGTTCGCTCCCCACGCTTTCGAGCCTCAGCGTCAGTTACAGACCAGAGAGCCGCCTTCGCCACTGGTGTTCCTCCATATATCTACGCATTTCACCGCTACACATGGAATTCCACTCTCCTCTTCTGCACTCAAGTCTCCCAGTTTCCAATGACCCTCCCCGGTTGAGCCGGGGGCTTTCACATCAGACTTAAGAAACCGCCTGCGCTCGCTTTACGCCCAATAAATCCGGACAACGCTTGCCACCTACGTATTACCGCGGCTGCTGGCACGTAGTTAGCCGTGGCTTTCTGGTTAGATACCGTCAAGGGATGAACGTTTTACTCTCATCCTTGTTCTTCTCTAACAACAGAGTTTTACGATCCGAAAACCTTCTTCACTCACGCGGCGTTGCTCGGTCAGACTTTCGTCCATTGCCGAAGATTCCCTACTGCTGCCTCCCGTAGGAGTCTGGGCCGTGTCTCAGTCCCAGTGTGGCCGATCACCCTCTCAGGTCGGCTATGCATCGTTGCCTTGGTGAGCCGTTACCTCACCAACTAGCTAATGCACCGCGGGTCCATCCATCAGTGACGCAAAAGCGCCTTTCAACTTTCTTCCATGCGGAAAATAGTGTTATACGGTATTAGCACCTGTTTCCAAGTGTTATCCCCTTCTGATGGGCAGGTTACCCACGTGTTACTCACCCGTTCGCCACTCTTTTTCTTTCGGTGGAGCAAGCTCCGGTGAAAGAAAAAGCGTTCGACTTGCATGTATTAGGCACGCCGCCAGCGTTCGTCCTGAGCCAGGATCAAACTCTCATAATGATTTGTTTGAATGACCATACGGTCATTAAGCTCATAAAAATTAACTTTGCTAGCTATTGCTTGCATGTATTTGTTTCAATAAATTGAAACGTCCTACACATTGGTTCGTTTGCTTGCTTTGTTCAGTTTTCAAAGGTCTACAGTGCTGTGTTAGCAACTTTTATATCATATCAGAGCGACAATTGATTGTCAACTCTTTTTTAAAAGTTTTTTTCGCTCGTTGTTTTTCAACTTCGCAGCGGCTGTCTCAGCGACTTCATTAGAATAACAAATGATTTGTTATTTGTCAACAACTTTTTTTAATTAATTTTGTTGATGTATCAACGTCGATTAACTATTTTAAAATTGCGACTTCGTTATAATATCATCTGTCGAGCTGTGCGTCAACCACTTTTTTCAATTCTTTTTACGAATTCATTTCAGTCATTTGGCACATGTAATAATATACCAACTAAATCCCTTGCGGTCAATCATTTTCTATGGCTTTTTTTAATTTTTACAAACCCGTCTAATCACATTGAATCCAGCTTTTATCGTTCGCATTTAATCCGTTTTCTAGCAATTACCCTGGCTTTTTCCCCTCTAATTCCTCACTGTTTTTCTCCCTGATCCAGCAGACAAGAAAAAAAGCCGCCCATCTCTTGCGAGTGGACGGAGCTTTTTTATCTCATTGTCGGGAATAATAAAACGTCACGAATCGATTGTGCATCGGTCAACAGCATCACTAAGCGGTCGATCCCGATCCCTAATCCACCAGTTGGCGGCATACCGTATTCAAGTGCTTCTAAGAAATCTTCATCCACCCCATGGGCTTCATCATTTCCTGCTTCGCGCTCTTTTTCTTGTCCTTCAAAACGTTCTCTTTGATCGATTGGGTCATTCAATTCCGTGAAGGCATTCGCAAATTCACGACCAACGATAAATAATTCAAAGCGATCCGTAAAGCGTTCATCTTCTGGATTCTTTTTCGCTAATGGCGAAACTTCCACTGGATGACCAAAGACAAAGGTTGGCTGCTGTAACGTTTCTTCAACAAATGTCTCAAAGAATTCATTGATGATATGGCCAACAGTCATGGCATCAGTGATTTCAACATGATGTTCTTTCGCTAAACTACGCGCTTCTTCAACGGACATTGGTTGCCAGAAATCAACACCTGTTTGATTTTTGATTGCATCGACCATATGGATTCGTGCAAAGTCGCTAGCTAAATCGACTTCTTGTCCATCGTATTGGATCGTTGCTGTATGCAAGACTTTTTCAGCAGCATTACGGATAATGCCTTCTGTCAAATCCATCACATCTTTGAAATCTGTATATGCTGTATACGCTTCTAGCATCGTAAACTCGGGATTATGGGTCGTATCGATTCCTTCATTTCGGAAAACGCGGCCGATCTCATAGACTTTTTCCATGCCACCCACGATCAATCGTTTCAAGTGAAGCTCAAGTGCGATTCGTAAATACAGATCCATGTCTAAGGCATTGTGGTGTGTAATGAAGGGACGAGCCGCTGCACCACCTGCTTGATTATGCAATACTGGCGTTTCGACTTCGATATATCCATGTCCGTCAAGGTAACGACGAATTTCGCTAATGATTTGGCTTCGTTTCATGAAACGATCAAAGCTCTCTTTATTACTGATCAAATCCAAGTAACGTTGACGGTAGCGTTGTTCTACGTTCGTCAAGCCATGGTATTTGTCTGGCAATGGACGCAATGCTTTGGATAAGATCACGATTTCTTTGGCTTTGATGGTCACTTCGCCAGTGTCGGTCTTCATGATTTCACCAGATACACCAAAGAAATCACCTAGATCTGCATGCTTGAATACTTCGTAAGGTTCGTCCCCGACTTGGTCTTTACGTACATATATTTGAATACGGCCTTCGCGGTCTTGTAAATGCGCAAAACCAGCCTTCCCTTTTCCACGTTTTGTAACGATTCTTCCTGCAATGCTTGCTGAAAGATTCATTTCGGCTAATTCTTCTTTGGTTCTTTGATCAAATAACTCATGTAACTCGGCAGAATTATGGGTGCGTTCGAATCGCTTGCCAAAAGGATCAATGCCTTCTTCCCGTAGTTTTTCCATCTTTTCACGGCGAACCAACATTTGATCATTCAATTCTTCTTGTGTTTGTCGTTCCTCTGTCACGAGTTTTCCTCCATTCTTAACTTGGGTTTCCTTCTTATAATGCCAATGATGACGCAAAAAATCAAGCCGAACTTTCGAATCGACTTGATTTGTTTCTTATTCCTTAAAAGTTGCTACCGGCTGTTTTTCGGTCTTCTCTACAAATGCATCTAATAAATCAAAAATCGTTTGCTTATCTTCTGCTTGATTGATAGCTGCCTTCACTTTGGCTGCCCGTGAAATACCTTTTAAGTAGTACGCAGCATGTTGGCGGAATTCTCGCGAAGCGATTTTTTCCCCTTTTAGATCAGCCAACCGTTCTAAATGAAGTTTCGCTGTCGAAATTTTTTCTCGTGGTGTTGGTTCCGGCAACAACTCGCCTGTCTCCAAGTATTGCTTGGTGCGGTGAATCATCCACGGATTGCCTAAGGCTGCCCGTCCGATCATCACTGCATCAGCGCCGACTTCTTCCAACATTCGTTTCGCATCTTCAGGGGTTCTGACATCGCCGTTGCCCATAAAGGGAATGGTGATACTTTGCTTCACTTGTTTTAAAACGTCCCAATCAGCCGATCCTTCATACATCTGTACACGGGTTCTGCCATGCATACCGATTGCTGCGGCACCCGCTGCTTCCGCGGCTTGGGCATTCTCAACCGCAAAGACGTGCTGCTCATCCCAACCGATCCGCATTTTGACGGTAACGGGCTTGTCGATCGCACTGGAAACAGCATGGACCATTTCATAAACCTTGTCGGGATCTAAAAGCCACTTCGCACCAGCTTCTGCTTTGATGATTTTGTTTACAGGACACCCCATATTAATATCAATGATATCGGCAGTTGTGTTCTCTGCGACAAATTGCGCTGCTTCTACTAAGGATGCTTTATTCCCACCAAAAATCTGAATACTTAGAGGATGCTCGGTCTCGTCAATAAACAGCATCTCAAGGGTCTTCTTGTTACGCAGTTGAATCCCTCGATCACTGATCATCTCACAGACGACTAAACCCGCGCCAAATTCTTTGACTGTCACACGAAACGCAGAATTGGTGATCCCTGCCATTGGCGCAACGACGACGCGGTTAGGAATCTCAACCGAGCCGATCTGCCATGTCTGTCTATCTTTCACTTACGCTTCCGCCTCTTTCTTCAACGCCGCCAATTCCGTTTCATCAAAATGATACTTGTTGCCACAAAACGAGCAGACTGCCTCTGCCCCATGATCTTCATCAATCATTGCTTGGATCTCCTCAGCCCCTAAGGTGATGATCGCTGTCGCAAATTTTTCTTTCGTACAATCACAGTGGAACTGGACGGGCATTTTTTCTAGTACTTCGATCGTCGTGTCTGGTAACAATGTCGCTAAGATCTCTTCTGGTGATTGGCCTTCATCGATCAAGGTTGACACTCGAGGCAATTCTCCCAAACGTTTTTCGATGGCATCAATGATCTCTTCACTGGCACCAGGCATGATCTGTAGCATAAATCCACCGGCTGCCCGAATCGAATCATCAGTTTCTACTAATACACTCAGACCAACAGCAGAAGGAATCTGTTCTGACACTGCTAAATAATAAGTAAAGTCTTCCCCAAGTTCCCCAGAGACGATCGGTGTTTGTCCAGAGAAAGGTTCTTTTAGCCCTAAGTCTTTGATTACGGTAAAAATCCCTTGGTCTCCCACTGCGCCCCGAACATCCAATTTTCCTTGAGGATTCAATGGCAGACTGATCTGTGGATTTTTTATGTATCCTTTTACGTCCCCACGGCCATTGCTGTCTACGACGATTGCCCCAGCAGGACCATTTCCTTGAATTTTGACGGTCAATTTGTCTTCCCCTTTTAAGGTACTGCCTAATAACAAACTTCCCACCATCGCTCGCCCTAAAGCAGCAGATGCCGTATTCCATGTTTCATGGCGTCGTTGTGCTTCGGCGATCGTCTCTGTTGCCGATACGGCGTATGCTCGGACGAAGCCGTCATATGCGAGTGCTTTTACTAAATAATCCTTCATCTTGATTCTCCTTTTTATTCATTAATGAATCATACTAGGAAGCGCCGCTTTTTTCAACTGAATGTGTTTGAATTTAAGAAAAGTCTTCTTAAATAGAAACAAAAAGGCGCCGAGTTTCCTCGGCGCCTTGATACGTCTTGTTTTAGGCGTTATCATCTTTGTTTTCTTGATCAGTCGGTTGGCTTTCGCTATTGCGGCGAACGTCTTCCAATTGTTGATCAAAATCGTTTGATGATGCATCTTCGCTGTGTTTTTCTGCAGCTTGCTTCTCTGCATCTTTTTCTTCCAGCGCACGTTTCGCTTCTTCAAACGTTTGGGCTTTTTCACTAGGATACTCAGAGCTTTCAGTCCCTGCAGGCATTTTGCCTTCTTCAAACAAGGATTTGATTGCTTTAGCATCCAATGTTTCATGTTCAAGTAGTTTTTCAGCGATCAATTTGTGTTGGGCACGATGTTCTTCAATGATTTCATGGGCTTTTTGATGGGCATCCATTAAAATCTTGCGAACTTCTTGATCAATTTCAAAGGCAACTTGTTCAGAGTATGCTTTTGTTTGACCGTAATCGCGACCGACAAAGACTTGATGGTTTCCTTCATATTGAACTGGACCTAATTTATCGCTCATTCCATATTCTGTCACCATGCTTCTTGCAAGAGCAGTTGCTTGTTCAAAGTCATTGGAAGCCCCCGTTGATTGCACACCGAAGATGATTTCTTCAGCCGTACGTCCACCTAGCAAGCCAACGATTTGTTCAAACATATCTTCTTTAGTCATCAAGAATTGATCTTCTTTCGGCAAGGCGATCATGTACCCACCAGCACGCCCCCGAGGAATGATGGTTACTTTGTGTACCACACGGGCACGACTCAAGACTAAACCAACAATGGTATGTCCTGCTTCATGGTAAGCAACCATTTCACGTTCGCGTTTGTTGATGACCCGGTCTTTCTTCGCAGGACCAGCGATCACGCGGTCTTCTGCTTCATCGATATCTGAAGCATCGATTTTTTTCTTGTTACGACGAGCAGCAACTAAGGCGGCTTCGTTCAAGACGTTTTCCAGATCCGCACCGGCAAAGCCCGGTGTTTGTTGGGCAACGACTTTCAAATCAACATCATCTGATAAAGGTTTGTTCCGAGCATGAACACGGAGGATTGCTTCACGGCCTTTCACGTCTGGACGACCAACTAAAATCTGACGGTCAAAACGACCTGGACGCAGCAACGCTGGATCTAGAACATCCGAACGGTTCGTTGCGGCAATGACGATCACGCCTTCATTCCCATCAAAACCATCCATCTCAACCAATAATTGGTTCAATGTTTGTTCCCGCTCATCATGTCCGCCACCCATACCGGCACCACGTTGGCGACCGACGGCATCGATTTCATCGATAAAGATGATGGCTGGTGCATTTTTCTTCGCTGTTTCAAATAAGTCACGTACCCGGCTTGCACCGACACCGACAAACATTTCAACGAAATCTGAACCAGAGATCGAGTAAAACGGTACGCCAGCTTCACCGGCAACGGCTTTGGCTAGCAACGTTTTCCCGGTTCCCGGAGGTCCCTCAAGTAAGACACCTGCTGGGATACGGGCACCTAATTCAACGAAGCGTCGAGGATCTTTCAAGAATTCCACGACTTCGACAAGTTCTTGTTTTTCTTCTTCTGCACCGGCTACGTCTGAAAAACGTACGCGGTTGGCTTTTTTGTCCGCTTCTTTGGCTTTTGATTTGCCAAAGTTCATCACACGGCCGCCACCGCCACCGCCGCCGCCTTGTTGGCTCATCATCATATAGAAGAAGAAAATGATGATCACAAGTGGTAAGAAGCTAACCAAAAGCGATAACCAAATACCACTGTTGGATTCTTCTTCGATGGTAGTTTTGACCCCTTGTGCTGAGGCCAGACTGGTGACTTCGCTCAGCGTAGAATCATTTGGTAAAATGATCGTTGAAAAGCGGGTCGAACTCGCCTGTGTATTGCCTAAAACAGACAAGCTGTTGTCATTGCTGACAGTTTGTTCTTCATTGTATTCACCCACGATTCGATAAACACCGTTAGCGGGTTGGACAGTAAATTGTTTGACCTTCCCGTCTTTCAGTTGTTCTGTAAACGTGGAGTACTCGATCGTTGGGGTCTGCTGATTGCCATTTCCAAAAATGAAATAAACGACCATGACCATCGCCAACAAGACAAGTACATAATATAAGGTATTTTTTACCATACCGTTATTTTTCTTATTCATGCGTACCTCCCTGGCTATTTTGTTTTATCAATCCTGACCATTTAATTGTATCACAATTGATTTAGAACAGTCACTAATTTGACTGATAAACACTAGGTTTTAAGACGCCAACGTAAGGTAAGTTTCGATATTGCTCTGCATAGTCCAGTCCATATCCAACAACAAACTCATTTGGCACATCGAAGCCGACGTAATCAGCATCGATCTCAACAACACGGCCTTCCGGCTTATCTAATAACGTCACGATTTTCACTGATTTCGCTTTACGGTATTTGAATAGATCTACCAGATAAGCCAACGTGCGACCGCTGTCAATGATGTCTTCAACGATCAAAAGATCGCGGCCCTCAACATTTGTATCTAAATCTTTAATGATTTTGACTTCTCCAGATGAAATCATGGCATTGCCATAACTTGAGACATCCATGAAGTCTAACTCCAAGTAACAATCCATCTCACGAACGATGTCTGCCATGAAAGGAACGGCACCTTTCAGTACACCTACGACTAGAGGATTTTTATCCGCATAAGCCGCCGTTAATTCTTGACCAAGTTCCACACAACGATTTTTGATTTCGTCACGGGAAATCAAAATTTTCTCAATATCTTTATCTAGCATAAAGTTCTCCTTCCAACTCTTACTTCTGATATTTATAAAGAAGTATGTAGTGTATTTTATCAGTTTCTGGCGTAATACTCAAATAGGAAAATGCATGAGGTAGTAAGGCAATCACCTGTTTATCAAGGTTTGTGACGACCCAACTTTTTTCTCGCTCTTCATTAGGAATTTTTGAATCGATAAAAAAACGACTGATCTTTTTGGTCAGGCCACGTGCCAAGCGGATTCGGTCTCCTGGCTGACGCTTACGTACGATCAGCTCAGAGGAATAGTTTAGCGGTAAATCTTGGGAAAACTCTGACCAATTTGTGATTTTTTTGGGAATATGCTGTTCATTTATCGGAAAATACCCAATCCATTCCTTTTCAGAAAGATAGATCCCTTCTCCTAAAACCAGACGCTGACTGACTTCTGTCAACGGCGCTGCAGGCTTTTGGGGAACAGCAATGGGTTCCAATAGTAATTGGTCATAACTGCGCCGCAGCTGCCACTGTTTGTGCAACGCCAATTGCCATTGCCCTTTCTTTTCGTCTAGCAAACGCAATAGCTGTGGCAGCTGTTTTTGATTGAGTGGATGCTTTGTAAAAGCTTCTGCTTGTTGCAAAAACCCCGCATAGAAAAAATAGCGCTGCGCCGGCGAAAACGTCGGCAGCTGTTGCAGATCGATCACTAAGCGAGTAGCTTGCTGTTGAACGAACGCAGACAACCATTGCTGCTGCTCTTGCTGGATCAACTGATTGGCGAACTGCATTTCTACAGAAAGCTGTTGAAAATGCGGCAACAGTTGCGGATTTTCCGCTTTTAATGCCGGCACTACTTGCTGGCGTAGTCGGTTTCGCAAATACAGCGGTTCGTGATTGCTTTCGTCTTCAAAGTAGGGAATCTGCTGTACTTGCGCATAGTCGTAAATCGCTGTCTTACTGACACTAAGCAACGGCCGCAACAGGATTCCAGCGTGAAAAGGCTGCTGCTGCTGCATCCCGCCAGCCGATTGCAAGCGGCCTTCTCGCATCATCTTCATCAGCATCGTTTCTACTTGGTCATCACTGTGGTGAGCAGTCAGCAAAACATCATAGCCTTCTCGGGACATGACATCGGCAAAAAACGTATAGCGAAAGTCCCGAGCGCTAGCTTCTATGCCAGTTTCTGGCGGATTTTCCCAGCACCGCTCATAAAAAGGAATGCCGCGTTCTTGGCAGTACTGCCGTAAAAAAGCAGCTTCCTCAGCAGATGCTGGACGCAATTGATGGTTTACATGTGCCACACCAAAGACCTGCTCTTTTTGCATTTCGGGAAACAACTGACAAAAGACCTGCAGCAAGACCATGGAGTCGACTCCCGTCGATACCGCCAGCAAAAAGCGGCGTTTTTTTTCAGGATCGATGGCAGTGAGTTGCCCTCGAACGGTTTGAATGACCATCATTTGCCCTCCTTCTCATTTGGTAGACCCACAAGAAAGAAAGCTGAAACAAAACGAACCAACAGTTTTGTTTCAGCTTTTTCCAACTTGCTATTCATGTTTAGTTACGGCGTCCGCCGCGGCCACCGCGTTTTCCTTCTGTATTTCGACGTAATGATGAAAGACGATCATCACTATCTTTTAGAAAAGAACTCATCAATGAATCGAAGTCTTGTTTATTTACATTCGTAGTTTGATTGCGTGAAAAAGATTTTTTCGGATTTGGTCGATTGAATTCTTTTTTCGGGTATTCACGTTTTTCTTCCGGCTTATCTTCTGCTTTGCGGATCGATAGTCCAATTTTTCCATCGTTGCCGATTGCCGTAACAAGTACTGTCACTTCATCCCCAACAGACAACACGTCGTGAATGTCTTTGACGAATCCGTTTGATACTTCACTGATATGCACCAAACCAGTTTTCCCTTCACCAAGATCAATGAACGCACCAAAATTTGTAATACCAGACACTTTGCCCTTTAGTTTCGCTCCAACTTCGATTGACATATAAAAAATGTTCCTCCTAATTTTTACCCATTTAAAATAATTCAAACTACTGCGCTGAGTAGGTATGACATTGCTTAATCTTGTGACTCTGTGGATGATGATTCTTGTTCGCTTTGCGCAGAACGCTCATTAGTGTTTTGAGAATCCGTTCCATCTGGCAAGACAGGATAAATTTTTTCGCCATCTTTTGAGTAGAAGAATCGGCTGCGGGCCAATTTTGCCACATACTCATCGTCTTGAAATAAGGCAACATCTCGCTCCAATGAAGCCACTTTTTGTTCAGCTTCTTTTTGTTCGGCGACTGTTTCCGCCTTGTATTCCTTTAGTTTTTGCAGGCGCATTTGGTCGTTAAACATCTGAATCCCCACGACTGCAAATATCGCTAATGCCGCCACGAAAAACGCCACCAGCCGACGTCGGCGAAACACGACTTGCCGCCGCTCTTTTTCAAACTTGGCAAATTGCTCTTTCGCATAATCGGTCTGCAATAGTTCTATTTTTTTATTTGATTCTTTTGCCACCTGAACTCGCTCCCGTCGCTGTCTTTGTTTTTTACATTATACCAACATCCGCAAAGCTTGTCTAACTGAAAATGCCGTAAAAATCAAGCATTTTCTGAGATTCTTTCCTCTGAAACAATCTCATACATTTTTGCAGCGTCTTCTTTTTTCGTCGATTCATGCAATTCATTGACTTTTACTTCCAAGACCTTATTCCCGAACTGAATACGCATAGTATCGCCTACTTTGACGTCACTGCTTGACTTGGCTAATTTGCCGTTGATCTGAATGCGTCCCTTGTCTGCCACTTCTTTGGCCACAGAGCGACGCTTGATGATGCGGGAGATTTTAAGAAATTTATCTAATCTCATGTTTTTCACCTCTTCTTAATAGTTTCTTTCCAAATGGAACTAACAGCCATTCGCGAATCGTTAACAATTTGATTTTGATCGCTGCCCCGATAAAGGCTGCGCCTCCCAAACCGACACCGCCTAGGCAAAAAATCAGCGCCTGTAGTCGATGGGTCAAAGGACCGTTCAATAAGATCGCAACGAAGCTATAATATAAGAATAGCACGCTTGCCATGATCCCTAAACAAAGAAATAATTTTTTTCCATAATTTCCTTCATACCAAAAGCGATTGATGCTACTTTGTGCTCGACGCTGTTCGGAAACCACAAAACAGCATAAGGTCGCGCCTAACCCCAACAGCGTACTGATACTTGCTCCTGCAGTCCCATAAGAAGCGGTCAGCGGCCACATCGATAGACATTTGACTAAAAGACCAATTCCCGCAGCGAGCAAGCCGAAGGTATAGGTATTGCGACTTTGTTGAATGCTTTGATAGGCTTGGATCGTCGCCATCAGAGCGATGGAAAAGACAAACAATACCAGCGCCGCATTGCCAGATCCGTCTTTAAATAAAGCAAAGTTGATATAAGGCAGCAAAATCGCTAACCCTACCGCAGAAGCCGAAGCAATCCCGATCGTTAGGCGCAAATACATTTTTGCCGACTTTTCAAACAGCTGCTGATTTTTTACCGTCAAATACTTGGTCAACGTTGGCAAAAACGTCGAGCTTAACGCCATCGCCACCACAAGACCTAGTTGGACGAGGGGTTGTCCGCGATCATAGATCCCTTTCGAAATCCGGGCTGCTTGTGCCGTCAATCCCCCCGCTTCTAGCGCATTGGTCAATAAAAACGAATCCGCTAACTGGAACAAGATCAAATAGCCGCTATAAATCGTCAACAGACCGCCTTCTAAGAAGAACCGTTTTTTCAACGAGGCGGATAAACCAGCGGTATTTTCTCCTGTACGGGTGACTGGTTTATGCCATAGCGATAGGCGTTTGCCGTTGATTTGTCGGCTATAATAACTTAAAATCCACCACGCCGCAAGGCCCCCGACTAAGGCACCCATCATGGCGACAGTCCCCGTTTGATAAATCGTCCAGCCCAATTGCTGGAAAGCTGCCGCAGCACCTAAAATCACACCAACTCTAAGCAGCTGCTCTACAACTTGAGACACTGCGGTTGGCACCATTTGTAGATTTCCTTGAAACATTCCTCGATAAAAGGTCAAGGGTGGGACAAACAAAAAGGTAAAGGAAACGACTCGAATCAAGCCTGCCAGTTGATGGTCCCCCATCACTTGCGCGATTGGACCGGCAAATAAAAAGGTCACAGCCCATAAGCCAATCGCCGACCAAAGCACATAAGACGTCAACGCTTGCAGCCGCTCCTTGCTTTTCAAAGGATCAGGTTCTTCAGCAACAATGCGGGAGATAAACTGCGGCAAACCTGACAACGCCAAAGTCATTGCCAATCCATAAATCGGATAGACCTGTTGATACACATAAAACCCTTCGTCGCCTACCAGGTTCTGAAAAGGGACCCGATAAACGGCACTTAAGATTTTTGCGATAAAGGAAGCGATCGTTAAAATAAACGCCCCTTCCATCGTACGCTTCAATTGTGATTTCGGCATCCCTCTGGTTCCTTTCTAGCCTTGGCTGGCGTATTTTTGTTCCCGTAACGCTTTGACAAAATCTTGGATTTCTAATAGCCAGGTGCTTTCTTTCATCACTGGCGGAATCTGTAATTTGATGGTCATTTGCTCATGATCGACACCCATCGTGGCTTTTAATTTAGTAGCTTTCAATGCTTCAAACAGCTGCTCCACCGAATAATTTTTCGTGCCTACTTTACTCAAAGTAAACGACACGGTTTGTTGCTGCTTGCGGATAGTTTCTAACAAGGCACGATCGCCGTTCATTTTGATCTCGCCCACCGTTAAGAGGTGCGCCACTTCTACAGGGTATTCTCCGAAACGGTCTAATAAATCATCTTGAAGTTCATCAACTGCTTCTTGTGATTCCAGCTCACGAATTCGTTTATAGATCTCGATTTTTTGCCGTTCGTCTTCAATATACGAAGTCGGTAAGTAGGCATCGATCCCCAGATCGATCTCAACGGTCGTTTTTTCTGTTTGGGTATTTTTCCCTTGTTTACGAGTGACTGCTTCCGACAGCATTTGTGAGTACATGTCAAACCCGACTGCATCGATAAAGCCGTGCTGTTGCGCCCCCAATAGATTTCCTGCCCCACGAATCGAAAGATCTCGCATCGCGATTTTGAATCCTGAACCTAACTCCGTAAAGTCCTTAATGGCTTGCAGACGTTTTTCACTGACTTCGTTCAACACTTTTTGCTGTTCATACATGAAATACGCATAAGCGACTCGATTGCTCCGACCGACACGGCCACGCAACTGATACAACGTCGAAAGCCCCATGTAATCGGCATTTTCCACAAACAACGTATTGGCATTGGGAATATCCACACCGGTTTCAATGATCGTCGTCGTCACCAACACATCGTATTGCCCTTCAATAAAGTCAAACAGGGTATTTTCCAATTGGATCTCGGTCATTTGCCCGTGGGCATAAGCGATTCGTGCATCTGGCACTAACGCCTGCAGTTCTTCAACTTTTCGCTCGATCGTATCGACACGATTATAGAGATAAAACACTTGGCCCCCGCGTGCCATCTCCCGTTGGATCGCTTCTCGCACCGCTCCTGGATTCATCTCCATCACATAGGTTTGGATCGGGTAACGATTTTCCGGTGGTGTTTCGATCACAGATAGGTCCCGCACGCCCAGCATCGACATATGCAATGTTCTTGGGATCGGCGTTGCCGTCAACGTCAACACATCGACTTGCGAACGCAGTTGTTTCAAGCGCTCTTTGTGTTTGACCCCAAAACGTTGTTCTTCATCGATCACCAACAAGCCCAAATCAGCAAACTCGACATCTTTTGACAATAATCGGTGGGTCCCCACCAAAATATCGACTTGCCCTTTGCGCACTTGCTCGATTGTTTCATTCTGCTGTTTTTTCGTCCGAAAACGACTCAGCACCCCAACATTGACGGGGAATCCTTCAAAACGATCGACCATCGTTTCATAGTGCTGCTGCGCCAAGATCGTTGTCGGCACTAAGAAAGCCACTTGTTTGCTTTCTTTGATCGCTTTAAAAGCAGCCCGCAGCGCCACTTCTGTTTTCCCAAAACCGACATCTCCAACTAACAAACGGTCCATCGGCTTTTCTTTTTCCATATCCCGCTTAATCTCTGCCGTACTGCGCAGCTGATCATCGGTTTCCGAATAAGGAAAGGCATCTTCAAATTCTTTTTGATAGGCATCGTCTGGTTGAAAGGCATAGCCTTTTTCTGATTCGCGTTTGGCATACAATAAAATCAAATCATCTGCGATGTCTTCAATTTTAGCCGTCACTTTGCGCTTGGTCTTCGCCCACTCACTGCCGCCTAATTTATTGATTTTCGGTGTTTTCGATTCGGAAGCCACATATTTTTGAATCAAATTCAATTGGGTGACTGGAATAAAGAGCTTGTCTTCGTTTTGGTACAAGATCGTCATGTAATCTTGATGGACGCCATCGACTTCTAAGGTTTCCATGCCGATGTACTTCCCGATCCCATGATTCGCATGGACGACATAATCGCCGGTTTTTAACTCATTGTAGCTTTTGAGACGTTCCGCATTGGTGACATTTTGCCGGCGGGCTCTTTTTTTGTTCATCTTTTGGAAAATTTCTTTTTCTGTAACCACCACTAGCTTGTCTTGCGGCATTTCAAAGCCGCTTTGCAAACGTTCCACCACGATTTGGGTGCGTCCCGTAAACAGGCGGTCTTGTTGCGTCTGCACGGCATAGATATCATGATCTCGCAGATCTTGCTCTAACTTCTTGGCCCGTTCTTGGTCACTGACCAGAAAAATCACCGTTTGCTGTTGCTTCTCCCAGCGATCGATCTCAACTTTCAAGAGACCCATTTGGCTGAAAAACTGCTGCATCGGCCGGTATTGGAATTGATGGATCGCTTGGAAGCGAATGTTCCCCATTCCTTTTTGGAATAAAGAAAAGAAGCTGGTCACAAAGGTTTCTTTTTGCAGCAGTTGATGGACATCGATCCCGAATTGCTGTTCAGAAAAGACCCGCAGCTCCGCTAATTTTTGGGTATGCCACTCCGCTTCTTCCCGTTCGATCTCACGATTGGTCTCCATGATCCGAGCATAATCATCGATCATCAAAAAGGCGTCTTCAGAAAAATAATCTAAGACACTCGTTTGCTGACGATAAAGCAAATCCGTGTAATAACGGGCACTTTCACCGGGAATCCCCGCTTGCCATTGGGAGGCCAATTGGCCGAAATAGTCTTCTAAAAACGCGCGATCAGTTACTTCTTTGGTGACCGCCAACCGTTTGTTCAATAATTCTTGTAGCTGCTTTTGCCCCGCAGCTAAATCTTCCGCTGAGAAAACCAATTCGGTAGTCGGTAAAATAGCCACTTGCTGCAGCGTTTCCACTGAGCGTTGCGTTTCCACGTTGAAAGAACGCATCGAGTCGATTTCTACATCGAATAACTCGATCCGTACGGGGTATTCGGCATTTAATGGATAAATATCGAGGATGCTCCCACGAATACTGAATTCGCCGGGTTTGCCAATCATTGACTGCCGTTCGTAACCCATCAAGATCAATTGTTGCGGCAAACGCTCTAAATCGATCTCATCGCCGATTTGCCATTGGAATTGGTTGGCTAACCAGGTTTTCTTTTCAGGCAAATACTTTCGCAAAGCCGCTACCGGCAACACATAGATCCCGGTTTTCCCTTGAGAAACAGCATTCAGCGCTGCCACTCGTTCTTCTCGTGCTTCTGGTGAAGAAAAAGCCATTTCGGCTGACAACACTTCGTCCACTGGGAAAACATAGACATCATCCGTCACGTTGCGCAGATCTTCGGCTAGTTGATTCGTATAATACAGATTTGGTGTCACCACGATCACTTGTTTTTGAAATGCCTGATACACACCGGTGATCGCCAATGTTTTTGCCGATCCAGCTAGACCGGTCAGTAATTGCCGGGGGGCCTGTTCACGTAAACCTGCATGCCAAGCCGCCACTGTCGGCACTTTATTTATTAATTCAATTAAATCCATCTCGGCCCTCCTTAGTTAAATCGATTCATTGTGGCAAGAAAGTCGCCGTTGGTCAAGTAATCACTACTTGCCTCGACCGCCTTATCAATACTTTGTAAAACGATGGGCAGATCGTCTTTTGCAAAAGGACTCAGTACATGATTGACCACGGTTTGTCCTGGACGTGGCCGATCGATCCCGATTTTGATGCGGTCAAAGACTGTCGAGTCCAAATGCGCGATCAAACTCTTGATTCCATTGTGCCCCCCCGCACTGCCTTTTTGGCGCAAGCGGATTTTCCCTAATGCTAAATCAAGGTCATCATAGACCACTACTAATTCTTCTTGATAGATGCCAAAATAGGTCATCAACGGACCTACCGAACGACCGGATTCATTCATGAAGGTTTGCGGTTTGACCAAAAGGATTTTTTCACCCTTCAAGAAAAACTCTGCCACTTCTGCTTCAAAAGCCGACTTTTTAAAGGTTGCTTGGTACTTTTGTGCCAAGGCATCCACTACCATAAAGCCAACATTGTGTTTGGTTTTCTCATATTTTTTGCCGGGATTTCCCAAGCCTACAATCATTTTCATTTTTCGATTACGCTCCATTATTTCTAGTTTCAAGCTGATTCTTCATCTATTTTATCGGTTTTCTTATCCAAACACAAAATACTGGGCACACAAATGCGCCCAGTTCTTTTGCTGAAATAATTATAACACGAAATGGACTGTTATGGTGGCGTCCTCTTGCTCAGTTTTTATCTTTCTTAACGAATCTTAATAAAACGTTGATATATCCTCTTTTTGACGTAATAACAAAGAAAGCATTTACAACTGAAACAGCGATATTTTGTGTAATATTGTTGTGCAAATCACATGACAAATATACTTGAAAATGGTAGGATGATAGCGAGTAAAACAATTATGCGGAAGGAATGATACACAGATGACTGCAAAAACGAACAAAAAAGATCACCAAAAGGTAATTCTTGTTGGAGACGGTGCGGTTGGTTCTAGTTACGCGTTTGCGCTGGTGACCCAAAACATTGCGCAAGAAGTCGGAATCATTGATATAAATACAGCAAAAACAGAAGGCGACGCAATTGATTTGTCCCATGCCTTGGCCTTTACTTCCCCTAAAAAAATCTATGCCGCTTCTTATGAAGATGCACATGATGCTGATTTAGTCGTTATTACAGCTGGTGCGCCTCAAAAACCAGGTGAAACCCGTTTAGATTTGGTTCATAAAAACTTGAAAATCAACCGGGAAGTAGTTACCCAAATCGTTGATTCAGGGTTCAACGGAATCTTCTTAGTAGCAGCGAACCCAGTCGATATTTTGACTTACTCGACTTGGAAATTCTCAGGCTTCCCGAAAGAACGCGTCATCGGTTCAGGTACTTCTTTAGACTCTGCACGTTTCCGTCAAGCTTTGGCTGAATTAGTCGATGTTGATGCCCGTAACGTCCATGCCTATATCTTAGGCGAACACGGGGATTCAGAATTCCCTGTTTGGTCTCATGCCAACGTAGCCGGCTTGCAAATCTATGAATGGGTCAAAAATAACCCAGACATCGATGAAGAAGCAATGGTCAACATTTTCTTCAGTGTTCGTGATGCAGCCTACACCATCATCGAGAAAAAAGGTGCGACTTTCTATGGGATCGCGGTAGCCTTAGCACGAATCACTCGCGCGATCTTAGACGATGAAAATGCTGTTTTACCATTGTCTGTGTACATGAACGGCGAATACGGCTTAAACGACTTGTACATCGGTGCGCCTGCAGTTATCAACGCCCAAGGGATCCAAAAAGTGATTGAGATCCCATTGACGGATGGTGAAAAAGACCGGATGGCCGCTTCTGCAAAACAATTAAAAGATATTCTTGATGAAGCTTTTGCGAAACTAGATGCAGAAGACAATCAATAATTTCTTTCACTTCGTTTAGCTAGTCAACTATGCCACTGAACGAACCTTACAGCTCACTCTTTTTCAGAACAATTTGATCAAGATGATTTGCTGCGGTTCGTTCAGTTTTTTTATGCAAAGAAATGCTTTTCTACAGCTTAGCTAAAGATAGTTTAAGAATTTTCTATTTTTCATGGAAGTTTCATTTGCCATATTCGCTTTCTTGGGGGAATATGGTATGATTTAAGCGTTATTATCTATTATGCCATTAGAAAAAAAGGAGTAGTTGAATGACTCGTTCAAACAAACATACTGACGCCAAGAACAATACCAAGAAAATTGTTCTGATCGTTGTGGCTGCTATATTAGTAGTGATCGCTGGCGGCTATACCTACCGAAGTACATATTATGCAAACCGTTTTTTACCAAAGACTGAAATCGATGGGATCGACATCAGCAACAAAACTGTTGCCGAGGCCAATGCCCTGCTGCATGACCGCTACTCGCAAGAAGATTTCACCATCAAAGAAGGCGATAGCGAATGGAAGACAATCAACCTTGCTCAATTTGGGTTACAAACGGATTTCACCAATGAGCTGCAATCATTAAAAGATGAACAGAACCAGTGGAGTTGGGGAATGGCTTATGTTTCCGCTGCAGAAGAAAAAACACTGGACAATCTCTCGGTGGATCAAGATACGCTAAACAGCGAAACGGACACGATCCAAAAGGAACTAGAAACTTTAAATGAGGATCGTACCAAGTCAGCCGATGCAACATTGGAAAAAGGCGAAGACGGCTTTTCTATCAAACCAGAAGTTGACGGCGATGCCATTGATGTGGACAAAGCAGTAGCAGACTTACAAGAAGCCATCGTCAGTGGCGAAAAGGAATTAAATCTCGTCGATTACGTCACAAAACCAAGTGTGACCGCTGATGATCCTGATCTAACCAAAGAAATGGATTCGTTGAATAAAATCGCCAAAGTAACCGGCAATTATACGATCAACGGAAACACGTTTCAAATTCCAAGAGAATCGATCATGGATTGGCTCTCTTACAAAGATGGCAACACCACGATCGACGAAGACAAAGTAAGAAGCTATGTCGCTTCTATCGGAGAGCAATACAACACCAGCACCAATTCTTCGACCTTCAAGAGTACCAAACAAGGCGAAGTAACGGTTCCAGCCGGCACCCTCAGCTGGACGATCCAAACCGATGCGGAAACAGAAGCATTGATTGAGGCGTTAAAAGCCGGCGAAGACTTCACGCGCACACCGATCGCTCAAGGAAGCACCGATGCTGGCAGCCCGTTATTTGGCAACACGTATATCGAAGTTGATCTGAAAAACCAACACATGTGGTATTACAAAGATGGCGAGCTGGTGCTAGATACGAAAATTATCTCTGGAAAACCAGCCACACCAACGCCAACTGGTGTCTTCTATGTCTGGAACAAAGAAGAAGATGCAACCTTGACCGGTGAAGATTATGCGTCCCCTGTTGATTACTGGATGCCGATCGATTGGACCGGTGTCGGAATCCATGATTCTGATTGGCAAACGGAATACGGTGGTGATCTTTGGAAAACCCGCGGCTCTCACGGCTGTATCAATACTCCGCCAGGCGTGATGAAAGAATTGTACAGTAAAGCCGAAGTCGGGACACCCGTGATCGTGATTTAATGGAAAAAAGAGTCAAACCTTTTTATAGATGAACCAAAAGCCGCAAAAAAATTCTTTTGCGGCTTTTTTGTTGTTTCCAAATGTTCCTGTTTACAAAGCGCCATTTAATTAATATACTTAATTAAACATATTAATTAAAAAGGAGAATCACTTTGGAAAAAGTTGTCTTTATTGATCGTTCTACTTTAGCTGGAAGTCTGATTAAAATTTTCGCCCGCAACATCCAAATGCTGTCCGAGGATCAAATCAGCGTGACTGTTGTGACACCAGAACGTCTGATGAATTATCGTTTTTCGCAAGAAAAAATCGTTTTGGTCGATCCTTTGCTTTCTTTAACAGATCCGATGATCAAGCAGGCCATCCCGCCGCGAATCAAGCGCCTGTCATTTCCCATCAATCATTACAGCGGCATGAATGCTGAAGCCATTCTAGAATTGATCCAACAAGCATAGCCTAAAAAAGGCCGACGGAAACCAATGGTTTCTGCCGGCCTTTTCTCATGCCACTTGCCCTCTGCTAGACAATCGCCTCTTCTTGTTCTAACAAAGTAACTTGTTCTCCTTTGTCTTGTAGCGCAGCGACGTGCATCGTGCCCCACTGGCAAAGGGTATCCAATAAGCCGCCTAACGTTTCTCCATATTCACTCAAGGAATACTCAACTTTGGGTGGTACTTGATTATAGGATTTGCGGGTAACGATATCAGACTCTTCTAGTTCCCGCAATTGCTGCGTCAACATTTTTTGACTGATGCCAGGAATTTTTCGCCGTAAATCACTAGGACGCAATGCCCCATGGCGTAAATTACAAAGAATGATTGGTTTCCATTTCCCGCCGATGACATCCATCGTTGCTTCTACACCGATATTATAAATTTTTTCTTCCATTTTTTTCACCTCATCAAGTCTGTAAACACACAAATGTTACCAAAATGTGTGTATCAAACAAAAAAGTACGTACTACACAACCTTACCTCCTCATTATATGATGATTACAGAAAAAAATAAAGGAGATGTTTTTATGATCGAAAAATTATCGGATACCGTTACACTGAACAACGGCAGCAAAATCCCCGGTTTGGGGTTAGGTGTCTTTCAAATCCCTGAAGCTGAAACAGCAGAGGTCGTGAAACAGGCCATTATCAATGGGTATCGCCTGATTGATACGGCGGCTATTTACGGCAACGAAACAGGAACAGGGGAAGGAATCAAACAAGGCTTACAAGAAACGGGGTTGGCTCGTGAAGAACTCTTTGTCACTTCCAAACTTTGGAACGATCATTTAACTTATGATGAAACGATCCATGCTTTCAATGAAAGTTTGGCCCGCTTAAACCTCGAGTATCTCGACTTGTACTTGATCCATTGGCCGGGAAACCAGGCATTTCAAGAGTCATGGCGCGCCTTGGAAGACTTGTATGCCGCTGGAAAAATCAAAGCAATCGGGGTCAGCAACTTCCAGATTCATCACTTGGAGCAACTATTGGCCGCTGCTAAGGTCGTTCCTGTCGTCAATCAGATCGAACTGCATCCCAAACTTACGCAGCAAGACCTGCGGGACTTTTGTGCTGAAAAGGGGATTGCGATCCAAGCTTGGTCACCTTTGATGCAAGGCAAACTGCTGAAAGAGGAAACCGTCTTGGCGATCGCCGATGCACAGCAAAAATCAGCGGCACAAGTGCTTTTACGCTGGGCTATCCAACAAGGAATCTTAGTCAATGTCAAATCGACACACCCTGAGCGAATGCGCGCCAATGCAGCGATTTTTGATTTCCATTTATCAGAAGATGAAATGGCTCGCTTGAACGCATTAAATGAGGACCTGCGAGTGGGTCCAGATCCAGACACATTCGATTTTCATTAACCAAACGATATACTAAACAAAACCTTAGGAGGAAGTATAATGACAAACACAAACACAGGCTTTTCAATGGTGAACCACGTGGGAATCACCGTCAGCAATCTCGAACGTTCCATCCAATTTTATGAAGCATTAACTGGAAAGAAAATCGCCAATCAAGATACGATCGGTGGCAAACGAATGGCGCAAACGCAAGGTTTAGAGGATACATTGATCAAATACGCCAATCTTCATTTAGACAATCTCAACATCGACCTTTTAGAATACGTCGAACCAAAATCCAACAAAGCTAGCTATTCCAATGAGCAAATCAGTGCCATGCATCTTTGTTTTGAAGTCGAAAATATTGATGAAGCCGTTGCTCGTCTAAAAGCCATCGGGGTTGAACCTGACGGTACCCCAATCGTTTTTGAAGAACAAGATGGTTTAAAAAGCGGCTTCGGGACAGGTGTTGCCTACTTTACAGATCCAGATGGTACCAATCTTGAACTGATTGCACCTAAAGGACCATTTCAACGCGGATAATTGAAAAAGGGATGGCGACTTATAGCGCCCTCCCTTTTTATTTACGCAAAACTATCTATTTTTTCAATAGTTCCCCTTCATAGAACCCTTTACAGCGAGTACAATAAATAGATAATCCTTTTTATTCGCTGATTTTCCCAACAAACCTCGCTTGAAAGGAAGTGATCTCGATCGATATTGGTCTTTTGTTGTTGATTTTTACGGGTATTTTTTTCATCGTCTTCCGGTTCTTTTACCGAGAAGAACCCAATTATATATTCGGCTTTCGCACCAAGCGCAGTACAGCCAGTGTCAGCAATTGGCGTTTTTCCCAGCAGTGGTTCTCCCTGTTGGCGATGCTCTTTCTAGGTGGGGTCATTTTGCTGCAGCGCAACGAGCTGATTGAAGAGAAATTTTACCAGATAGCCGTCCTTGGTAGCTATCTTCTAGCAGCACTGCTGGTAGAAATAGCGCTTTATCTCAAAGATTCACGCGCGAGCACCAAAAAGTAAGACGAAAAAGACATTCCGTGGAATGTCTTTTTTCTATTCTTTATTTTGACTGTGGATCGTGATTCCCAACACCAGGGCTAAAATTCCTGAAACCACCCAGATGGTCCGGTGGAACAAGAAAATTCCTAGCAAGCTGCTTAAAACCGCCCCAAAAAAGAAACCGCCGATGATCAAGGAAATAGAAATGATCTTGGGTGTCACTGATCGGTCCTGCTTAAACCCGCGCAAATACAAGTAATCAGCCAGCGAACGTAAATTGCCAGTGGTCATCGTGGTGGCATAGGGCATCCCTGCCAAGCGCCGATAAGCGGCATATTGAATCGCTGCAAAAAAAGATAATCCGGAATCAACCAGGACATTGGGTAAAGAACGCGCAAAAAAGCCCAGAACCAAAATACCGATTGCTTCAAAGATCAACGCAGCATTTTGCCAAACGATCCAACCACCAGTCGGAAAATGATGCTGCAGATAATTCGTCACCACGATCCCCACTAAAAACATACAGATTGGTGGCAGATACCGAAAGGCTTGTTCAAACTGCCCCGTTGAAAGATTGATCCCTAACAAAATAACATTCCCCGACTGCATGCTCGCAAACACTTCACCGTGAAAGAGATAGGTATAGGCATCTAAAAAGCCGCCAGCCATCGCGAGAAGAACCCCCACCGGCAAACTTTCATGCACGACAAACTCGGTTTTGCCTTTGACACTACTCAAACTTTTTTCCATTGGTTTCGCCTCTTGTTTTTTATACTTTCTAACAGCTTAACGCTTAAAAACGCCGACAACTCGTTATGTTTTGCGGCGTTTAGGTGACTTTTTCGATAACTGACAAATCAACCACCCCAAAAGAACGGCGGTCAGTGCTCCAGCTGAATCCAGCATGACATCTTGAAAAAGCGGCGTCCGTCCTCCCGTCAGCATTTGATGGTATTCATCGATCCCAGCATAGCCGGTAGCTGCTAACCAAGCAAAAAAAGCGGCTAGCCAATACGGCGTACGGCGATATACGAGAACGAAGAACAGACTGCCCCCTAAGACAAAATAGGTAAAGAAATGCGCGCCTTTACGAATGAAAAATTCCACAAATGAAAAATAGCCTTTTTCCGCAATACTGATCTCCGAACCAGCATAGGAAAAAGAAATCTTCTCTAGCCACTCTTTCAATGGTTCATTTTTTAAGATTCGTGAAAGCAACCCGATTTGTGATTGCTGCTCATAGGTTTGTGAAGAACTGATAAAGAGGATGACCATAACCGCAAGTGCGATACAAAAGTAAAAATTCGGTTCTTTCAGTAATTTTTTCATAGTTTTCACTCCTCATTTTCCTATCTTACCATTTTCATTTGGTGATGCAACTGTTTTTCCAGCAAACCGTGGTGACATTGCACACACAAAAAGAGTGCTTCCGTGAAGATTAGAAGCACTCTTTCTTTTTAAAAATAGCCATCGGTATGAAAAGCCGTCACCCGTTTGGTTGTGAGATTTTGGGGCTTGTGACGTTCAGCTCCTTCAACGATTCTCAGGGCTGTTTTGCGTTTTTTTCTCCAGTAAACAATGACGAACCCATCTCGTAGCCTTCTACATAATGGTTCAACCGATCGACGACCTCTGCTGCCGCTTCTTGTGACGGCGTGATGATCAATAAAATATCAAACCCTGCAATCGTGCCGACAATTTCTGGTAGCTCCATTTCATCAAGATAATTGGCGATCACATCGGCGCCGTTTTCAGCCGTATGAACGACAACTAAAAAGTCAATCTGCGTAATCTTTTTTAGGTACTCATACATCGAAAACGCAATTCTGTCTTCTAGATCCTGCTCTTTGGATTCAAAGATCGAATAATACGGCCGACCGTTTTTAGCATACGTTTTAGCGATGTTCATTTCCCGCATGTCTCTAGAAATCGTGGCTTGGGTAGCTGAAACATTTTCTTTTTTTAATAAATTCATCAATTCTTCTTGAGACTCAATCCGATGTAGGACAAAGAGTTTTTTGATAATTGCTTGTCGCTCTTTTTTTTTCATTTACTTGATCCGCTCCTCTCAAGTCGCCTCGCTTACTGAAATAGTTGATCCGTCTCGTTCACATCTTGAAACGTAGCTTACAAGAACAACATTGAGAAGATTAAAATGGCAAGATTGGAAATTCCGATAACCAGTAACGGTTTGCGCATAAAGCGGGTCCAAGTGGAATAGTTGACCCGAGCCAGCTCCAATCCCCCCATCACGACGCCAGAAGTTGGTGTGATCAAATTCACTAATCCGCAACCAGCAGTAAAGATCATCACCATGACGTTCGGATTGAGTCCGATGCTTTGCGCCAAGGCCCCCATGATCGGGATCGATACATACGCTAGTCCGGAAGTCGATGGAATCAAGAACGATAAGAGCAGATACAAAATGTAGGCGCCAATCACAAACAGGACAGGTGATAGACCTTCTAAAAGATGGGAAGCCCGATCCAAAATAAACAGATCCAAGTACGTCGTTTGCATAATGTAGGAAGCACCCCGTGCCACAACGATGATCAAGACAACGGATAAAATGTCTTTGACCCCATCGATAAAGTTGGTCACGATTTCTTTTTCTGAGAATCCTTGAATCAACGCAATGATGATACTGATGTAGAAGAACCACATGGCCAAATCACCAAAATACCATTCACCGAAGCTATTGCCGGTCAAAAAGGCGGTCCAACCGTCAAACACATGGATATCAAAGTCGCCCCAAGGAATCAAGGAAACCACCATGATCACAAAGGATAAACCAAAAATCGTCAAAATCAGGCGATGTTTTTGCGTAAACACCAAGGCTTCGTTCGTGTCTTTGACAAAATGTTCTTCCATTTCTTTTTGCTCTTGCAGCGATAAGATCGTGGAGCCTTTGTCGGCTTTGACTTTTTTGGCATAAGACATCACCACAAAGATACAGTATGCGGTCGTGACTAACCAAAGCAATGCCCCGACTACTAAGATCGTGCCATTGTTTGGGGCAATATCGATGCTTCGCAAGGCATCCATCGCAACGCCGGTCGCAAAGGGATTGACGGTGGAGCCAATCACGCCGGCACCAGCACCCAGCATAACGGTTCCTGCTGCGACGATCGTATCAAAACCTGATGCCACCATCGTTATTGCTAATAAGGAATAAAAAGGAATCGTTTCTTCCGCCATTCCATAAGTGGAGCCGCCGATCGAAAACAAGATCATTAAAATCGGAATCAAAATCAACTCATTGCCTTTGAGTTTTTTGACCAAATGCTGAATCCCGGCTTCCAAAGCGCCTGTTCGCGTGACGATATTCAAAAAACCACCCAAACAGAGAATAAACACACAGATCTCGATCGCATCACGAAATCCGTTAAAAGGCGCCATAAAGAAATCAGAAAACTTGGCACCCACCACTTGGCTGACCATCTCTTCTTGGCCTGCTGGTAAAGAAGGCGCAAAAGGCTGCCCTGCTAAGAGCCAGGAAGCGACCGTCAAGGCGATAATGATCAGAAATAAGATACTGAATGATGTCAGCGACTTTTTTTCTTTTTGCTTTTTTTTCATCTGTGTTCCCCCTTTTTTGAATCGATCCTATTTGCTGCCAGCCATTACTTGGCAACATGAGAAAAATAATCTTGGTCATAAATAATGAGTTCTTTGTAGCGATAATAAATCTTTCTTTTATGCACGAGCGCCTTGAGCGTTTGACTGACTGTCTCTCGCGTCGTTCCACTGTACTTGGCTATATCATTGATAAAAACTGGAAAAGGGATGCGAATCTGCTCACCTTGTGTCTGCCCATGCTCGATCATCAAAAGACCAATCGTATTAACGACTCTTGTTTGCGCGCTGGAGGTGACACAATACTCGACACGGCGTCTTTGCTTTTCCAACTGCCGGCTCATTTGCTGATTGAGCCACAGCAACTGACTTGTAGACGAAACGACTAGCGGTTCAAACAGTGACATCGCTGCAAACTGCACGACAATGTCTGTTGCAGCGAATGCCGATACATCATAGTTGTCTCTTTCAAACAAGCCAATCAAAGGAAATAACTGATCTGGCCCAACAAAATCTACATAACAATAGGAATCAGTTCCGTCGGTCTTTTCGATCCGCACAAGTCCTTCTATCACAAGGAATATCCGATCTCTTACGTCGCCTTCATAAAAAAGCACTTGACCTTTTTTGTACGTACGGCAGTAAATATGCTCTTTCAAACGCTGCTGATTTTCTTCTTCCAGCCATTGAAAGCTGTTCGCTTTTGTTGATGGATCTTTTATTTGGTGGTCGATCATTTTTCTCACTCCAATGTTTTGGGTCTTGCTTTGCTGCTTCGCTTACTTCCAGGTGATCTGCGTGCCAGCATCATCGATAGCTGCCAGCTTGTCTAAAGAAGTAATCACTGCCCGTTTTTCCGCCCCCATTTTGACAAAGTTCAAAGCGGCTTGTACTTTCGGCAACATACTACCTGGTGAAAAATGGCCTTCATCGACATAGGTTTCCAATTCCGCGGCGGTCACATGATCCAACCACTGCTCACTTTCCTTGCCAAAGTTCAAAGCGATTTTTTCTACGCCCGTTAAAATGATCAGCTGATCCGCATCGACTAATCGAGCCAATTTTTCAGAAGCAAAATCTTTATCGATCACGGCTTCAACACCCAGGCCATTGTCTAGCACGGGAATGCCGCCGCCTCCTGCACAAATGACGATCGTGTTTTGTTCAATCAGCGCTTTGATGCTGGCAACTTCTTGGATCGCTTGTGGTGCAGGACTAGCCACGACTTTCCGCCAGCCACGACCAGCATCTTCCCGGTAGATGGCATCTGAAGCCGCCATGGCTTCTTTGGCAGCCGTTTCCGTTAAGAAAGGCCCGATTGGTTTTGTCGGATGGGCAAATGCTGGATCTTGGGCATCGACTGTAATTTCCGTGACCACAGTCACCACCGGCTTCGCTATTTGTGCTGCTTTCAACTGGATTCTCAGCTCATTTTGCAACCAATAGCCAATACTGCCTTGGGTCATGGCGACACAGGTATCTAAAGGCATTGCTGGGTTTTTGCTAGAATCGCTCGCTTGCTGCTGCAAAACCAGGTTTCCCACTTGGGGACCATTCCCATGAGTAATGATCAAATTGACGTCTTTTCGGATCAAGGGAATCAGATAGTCCACGGTCTGTTTGAGTCGCTCTTTTTGCCCTTTGGCACTGGCATCTTCTGCTAAGATGGCGTTGCCGCCAAGGGCGACAACGATCGTTGGTTTCTTTTCACTCATCTGCTCACTGCTCCTTCTCACACTCTAGGAATAAATAGATCGCCTAATGTTACTGCCATGATCGCTTTGATCGAGTGCATCCGGTTTTCAGCCTCTTCAAATTGACGACCCCAGTGACTACGGAAAATATCGTCTGTGATCTCCATTTCAGAAATGCCAAATTTTTCTTCGATCATTTTTCCATATGTCGTATTCGTATCATGGAACGCTGGCAAGCAGTGCAGCACGATCAAGCCATCGTCTTGTTTTCCGGTGGCCATCACCATTTCGCGGTTGATCTGGTAATCTTTCAACAGCTTCACCCGCTCTTCGAACTGGTCTTCTTCCCCCATTGACACCCAAACATCGGTATACAAGACGTCTGCATCTTTGACGCCTTTTTGGATATCATCTGTTACCATCAACTGACTGCCAGATTCTTTAGCAAATTTGTTGGCATAGTCTGTCACTTCTTGCGCTGGGAAAAGTTCTTTTGGTGCACAGATACGAACGTTGACCCCTAAAATTGCCCCCGTCACTAACAAACTATTCGCCATATTGTTCCGGCCGTCGCCCACATAAACTAGCGTAATGTTTTCCAAGGTGCCGAAGTTTTCTTTGATCGTCATAAAGTCAGCGATCATTTGGGTTGGGTGCCATTCATCGGTTAAGCCATTCCAAACAGGAACACCGGAGAATTTGGCTAAATCTTCAACGACTTGTTGACTGAATCCACGAAACTCAATACCGTCAAACATGCTGCCTAAAACTTTTGCTGTATCTTCGACAGATTCTTTTTTGCCTAGCTGAATATCATTCGCGCCTAAAAATTCTGGATGGGCACCAAGATCGATGGCAGCTGTCGTAAAGGCCGCCCGTGTCCGAGTCGATGTTTTTTCAAACAAAAGGGCAATGTTCTTGCCTTCTAAATAACGATGAGAAATATTTTGTTTTTTCAATTGTTTTAAATAGATTGAAAAATCAATGAGGTATTCTAACTCGGCTTTCGTAAAATCTTTTTCTGCTAAAAAACTTCTTCCTTTAAATACTTGTTCCATCGATGATTCCTCCTCTGATTTAAATATCTTCTCTAACAAATGGCATGCTCATGCAACGAGGACCGCCACGACCACGAACCAATTCACTGCCGGAGATTTTGTGCAATTTGATACCGGCTTCTGCCAACTTCTGATTGGTGATGGTATTGCGGTCATATACGACGACTTCGCCAGGTGCGATCGTCAAGGTATTGGAACCGTCATTCCATTGTTCCCGAGCTGCTGCAATCAAATCACTGCCGCCGCAACGAATCAATTCAACCGTATTTAGTTCTAGATAGCGACATAAAATATTTTCCAACGTGTCCTTTTCTTCTTTGATCGTCACCCCATCACCTGCTCGTGAGATTGAATAAACCGTCAGCTCTCCTTCGATTTCTGGATGGATCGTAAACTTGTCATGATCGACCATTGTAAATACCGTATCTAAATGCATGAATTTGCGCTCTTGACCAATGTCAAACGCTAGAACATACTCAAAGCTTGGCTCATTTTCGAACACTTTGCGGGCCAGCTGCTCAATCGAAGCGGCATCCGTTCGTTGCGAGATACCAATCGCCAACACATGTTTTGACAGAACTAATTCGTCGCCACCTTCGATGCGGGTTGGTTGGGCGCGATCATAAAGCATATGAGGCGGATTTTGCTGGAACATTGGATGATGAGCAAAAATATATTTGCCGTATAACGTTTCGCGCCGTCTTGTTTCTGAATACATGCGATTCAAGGATACTCCGTTACCAATCGTCGCAAAGGGATCTCGTGTAAAATACAAATTCGGCATTGGATCGATCAGAAATGGGTATTGATCATCCACGGTCCCAGCGAGGCTCTGGGTATTTGGCAGCTCCAGTTCATTTTTGGCTAAACCAGCCATAGTTTTGTCGATCAGTTCCCGATCATTGTCACAAGACATAAAATAATCCGTGACTTCTTTGATGATCTCAGAACTTTGGATTGTAGTTTCCGCTAAATAATCCTTGAGAAATTGCTGTTTGATTTCTGGTGACGTGAGCGATTCAGCAGCTAAATCTTCTAGATACAACACCTCCACATCATTTTGACGTAGGACTTCCGCAAACCGATCATGTTCTGCTCTGGCTTGTTCCAAAAAAGGAATATCATCAAATAGCAGGCGGTTCAAATGATCAGGAACAAGGTTCTCCAATTCCCGACCAGGGCGGTGAAGCATGACTTGCTTCAATCGTCCAATCTCTGAAAAAACATGAATAGCATTTGGCATTTTTCTTCCTCCTTCTTCTGTTTACACCTCTATGCTACCTAATTGTATACGCTTTCGCAGTGGTATATTTCGTGTTCTTTTCGCAAAGGATTTGGCATTATGCATGAAAAAGCGAATATCGCTCATCAGGCGTTTTTTTACTCGCTGTTTTTTTTCATATGTAATATTTATCCATCGATTTTTTTCTAAGAATTTGATGAGGATGTGATAGTTTTTTTATTTTTGACGTTTTTCCGCCCTATCAATAGATCAAGGAGATATACATTCCATTTTTTGTTTTTGGTACAGTTTCATCAAGAACCCTTATTTCATAAGGATTCTGATGGTTGCGACCAAATTTCGTTATGCTATACTTAATAAGATCGAAGGAAAAGAAAGGGGTTTGATAGGAATGACCTATTCAATCAATTGGAATCTGGAAACAATCTTTCCGGGAGGCAGCGATTCTGTTCAATTAAAAGAACGCATGAGCCAACTGGAAGAACAAATTGCAAATTACCGAACAACAGTCGATGCATGGTCGCCCAACAGCGAAGACGATGCAGCAAAATTAGAAGAGTTACTTGATTTATCCGCAACTATTAGTCAAGGATTTTCACAATGCGGCAGCTTTATCAATGCCTTGCTTTCAGCGAATGTCAATGACAGCAAAGCCAAAATCCTGACGGGTGACCTCTACGCAAAATTGCCAGCACTGCAAGCAGCACAAACCGTTTTCTCGAAAAAATTGACAGAAATTTCTGAGGATGATTGGACAGCACTAGTTAAAGCGGAAAACTTAGCACCTGTCGCTTTTCGTTTAAGCGAGATTCGCCGCGACGGCAAAGAATTATTATCCGAAGCAGAAGAGACCATCATCAACACTTTAAATTTAGATGGCTTGAATGCTTGGAGCCAACATTACGATACGATCGTTGCCTCGATCGAAATTCCTTTCCTTCAAGAAGACGGCACGACGATCAAGTTTTCAGCTGGTCAAGCCTTCAATAAAATGATGGGCGATCCTGATCCGGAAGTTCGTGCGCGTTTATTCGATACTTGGGAAAAGACGTGGGCAGAAAAAGAAGACCTCTTTGCGGATACCTTGAACCACTTAGACGGTTTCCGCCTTTCTACCTTCAAACTTCACGGTGTCACTGATTACTTGAAGGAACCATTAGAATACAATCGTCTGCAAAAAGCGACATTGGATGCTATGTGGGGCACAATCCAAAAGAACAAACAGCCAATCGTTGATTTCTTGACTCGCAAAGCCCAGCTTTTCGGCAAAGAAAAAATAGAATGGCAAGACCAAGATGCGCCAATCATCCTTGGGGACATGGAAGAAAGAACCTACACCTTTGATGAAGCAGCTGACTTTATTTTGACCAACTTCCGTAAGTTCAGCCCAAAAATGGCTGACTTTGCCCAAGTCGCTTTTGAAAAAAGCTGGATCGAAGCAGAAGATCGTCCCGGCAAACGTCCTGGCGGCTATTGCACCAGCTTGCCAGAAACCAAAGAATCACGTATTTTCATGACCTACAGCAATTCTGTCAACGAAGTAGCGACGCTTGCCCATGAGCTCGGTCACGCTTTTCACAGCAGCGTTCTTTGGGAGCTGCCAGAATTAAACCGCAACTATGCCATGAACGTTGCCGAAACAGCAAGTACCTTTGCTGAATTGATCGTTGCTGATGCAACCCTCAAAGAAGCAACGACAAAAGAAGAAAAAATCAATCTATTGGATGCTAAAATGCAAAATGCGATCGCGATGTTCATGAACATCCACGCACGTTTTATTTTTGAGAACAGCTTCTATCAAGCTCGTCAAAAGGGCTTGGTTTCAGCGGAACAAATCACGGAAATGATGACTGCGGCGCAAAAAGAAAGCTATGCGGATGGGTTAGCGACTTATCACCCACATTTCTGGGCAGCCAAATTGCACTTCTTTATTGACGATGTGCCGTTCTACAACTTCCCTTACACCTTTGGTTACCTCTTTAGTATGGGGATCTACGCGTATGCCAATGAAAAAGGGTCTAGCTTTGAAGAAGAATACATTGCTTTATTGCAAGATACTGCTTCAATGACGACGGAAGAACTGTCGCAAAAACACCTTGGTGTCGATTTAACGAAACCAGACTTCTGGCAAGCAGGGATCGACATGGTCCTAAAAGATGTTGCCAGCTTTATGGAATTGACTGAAGACTATATCTAAAAGAAAAAACCCTCTTCCAACAAGACGCTTGGAAGAGGGTTTTTCTATCAGGCATTCAATAAAGTTAAGCCAATCGTTAAGTAGCCGGCGTATAAACACCAAATCAAATAAGGAATAAACAAGTACATCGCTTTTTTGTCGATGCGAGCAAAGAGGATCATACAAATAATCACTGATAACACTAACAAGACAATAATGACCGTTCCTGCCCAGTAAGCATTCCAGCCAAAGAAAACGATACTCCAAAAGAAGTTTAATACTTGCTGGATCGCAAAGAAGATGTAGGCATTCTTTTTAAGCGCTGGATTGACTTTGGCGACGATCAACAGATACAACGCCGTTCCCATAAAGGCATACAAAATCGTCCAAACGATCCCAATGATCCCGCCAGGAGGGGCTAAAAAGGGTTTTTCCATTTGCGCATACGTTCCGGCAATGTCCCCTGCAAACAAACTCGAGATGATTCCTGTTGCTTCAATGCCGATCACACAGACCAGCCAAATTAAAAATTTCATGTTCTCCACTCCTTCTTTTTTTCATAACTCACTAGTTTCATCGTACCATCGAATCGAAAAAAAGCAGAATAGAACGCTTAAAAAAAGAAACGGCCGTGTGGACGTTTCTTTCTTATTCCTTTCGATTTATGCTGCTTGTTCCCCTTCTTGGGCTTCTTGCTTGACTAGGCCTGCGTCATAAGAACGAGCGAATGGGAAGTAGATCAAAAAGGCAACGCCTGCACATAAGAAAGCACAAACTGCGGCTTTCCAATCGCCTCCACTTCCAATAAATGCGCCGATGCCGATTGGAGAAGGCCATGGCATTTGGGCGATCATCGGTCGAATGATTTCCAATTCGATCGCAAAATAGGCAATCGATGCGGATGCCATCGGTGCTAAGAAAAAGGGAATCGCTAAGAAAGGATTATAAATCAAAGGAATCCCGAAAATCAACGGCTCGTTAATATTGAATAATGCTGGAATGATCGAAGCTTTTCCTAACACTCTTAATTGTTTTGATTTCGCCAGATAAACCAAGAATAAAGCGAGACCTAGCGTTGCCCCTGAACCACCGACGGTCACATACGCATTGTTAAACTCACCAGCTAATGCAAAATTGGCGCCCTCAGCATTGGCTGTCAAATTGCCTAAGGTGATTGGCGTCAATACAGAGAAAATGATATTTGCGCCATGAATCCCTACTAACCATAATGCACTGACTAAAAAGTAAATCACCATCAAACCTAACCAACTGTTGGTCAAATTGGTAACAAACCCAAAAGGTACCGCAATGATTTGGAAAATATCCGTTCCTGCTGCAACTAATGCGCCATTGATGATAAGAACCGTGAAGGCCACAACAAAGGCGGGAATCAATGCTGTAAAGGCACGGGCAACCCCTAATGGGACTTCTTCAGGCATTTTGATGACCCATTTTTTCGTCACACATAAACGGTACAACTGAACGGCCAACACCGCCATAATGATACCGGTAAATATCCCGGTCGTTCCTAAACGCTCCACCCCGTCGCCACCGATCGCCCAGCCATTGATGATGGCATTTTCTTGATCGGTGATCCGTGACATGTTGCCATCCACAATCATCAATTGTGGGATCGACATGAAAAAGGCAAACATCGATAGTAACGCCCCACTCATAGGCGCAAGATCCAACTCTTCTTCTTCCGCATAGATCTTGGTGTATTCATAGCCGAGAACGATACAAAAATATAATGCCAAAAGTCCCATTGTCGTGCTGTTTGCCAGCATATACAATTCACTGACTCTGAAAAAAGTATTATTGAAGAAATCTTCTAAAAAGGTAAAGGTCTGCGGCAATACATTGATAACTAAAAACATCGAGCCAACGATCGTAAAAGGAATCGAAGCCATCCCAGCAGCCATGATGGCACGTACGATTTTGAACTGTGCCACTTTTCCTAACGGTCCCATGACGGCCGTTTCTAAGAGACTGAACAACTTGCTATTTGATTGTTCCATAATGTAACTACTTCCCTTCAATGAGTTTTTGGTATTCTTTAATATATCCATAATACGTATCTTTTTTGCGACGGATCTTATTCACACGCTGCAAACATAGCGCAGCTAACGTTAGCCCCACACTAAGCCAGAGTGTAAGAATGCCTCGATTGTGCAGTGTATTATCAAGAAAAGGAAAAACGAATGAAAACAGAGGAGAGAAGAAACAAACGGCGCATAAAAGGAGATTCATCGTCAGTTGACAAAGATAAAACAAGCGCGTCCACCGCAGTTTTTCTGCTATTTGCTCTGAGTGGCTGCCATAAAGGCGCACGTATTCTCCAATTGCCGAAATAGCCAAAACCAACAGCGCCAGCGGAAGAATCAGGAGTAGGGCATTGCTGGCCATCGCAGCCAATAACCAATAAAGATTTGCAAAGAAAAACACTGCTAATACATACCTTAGAAATAAAAAGCGATTAAACCGAAAATTTTTTTCTGCCATTTTTTTCTGTTGTTCTTGATTGGTCATTTGTTTCCTTCCTTTCTACCGCTCTCGCTGGTATAACGCCAGCATTTCAATCGCCACTTCTCGCAAAGTCATCGTTGTCATTAGATGATCTTGTGCATGGACCATGATAATCTCCATGTCGATTTTTTCGCCGCTGGCGTATTCTTGTAATAAGCCCGTCTGTGCTTTATGGGCCTCTACTAGTGCTTCATTTGCTTGATCCAGTTTTGCTTGTGCTGCTTCAAAAGTTCCTTGGCGCATCTCTTGGAATGCTTCATGAACGATTGTCCGAGCATCCCCGCTGCTAAGAATGATTTGAAAAGCGGTCTCTTGTAATTTTTCTGATTCCATTGTTCTTTCTCCCTTACATGTGCTATATATGTGCTTCTAGGTGATACCCAATAAAACATTTCATAAAATGTTCAAAATCACCACTTGCTATGAGTGCATCTTTAAATGATTCATCTTCAATGATCGGTACTAACAGTTGGCTGATTTTGTTCAATTCTACTTGCCCCAATCGATCAGGGGAAAGTAAGAAAATCAGCTGGATCTGGTCATGCTCGTCATCCCATTTTATGCCTTGTTTTAGTATAGCAACGGCCGCATAAGCATCATTGGTGATCGGTTCAATGGGGTGCGCCACCGCCAAATGATCCGAAAAAGCTACTGAGCTATAGGCTTCTCGTAAAGCAAGCTGCTTGCCTAGCGCTTCTTTCACTGAACGTTTTTCCAAGCCTTCAATTTTCGTCAGCAACTGATCCATAACAGTTGCTTTGTCAGTCTCTTCCTCTATCAGCAGAAAAAGTTCTGAGCGAAAGCTGGTCTCAATCAATTCCCGCTCCTTGTCAGATAAAGATTTCGGCTGTTGTTTCAGTATGCTACCATACTGTTTTTTGATTTTATACTGCTTCAACTGGCGATTGATTTTTTGGATATCTTTTTTATCTAAAAAAACACTGACGGTGACGATGGGGATATTTAGAACCACATCTGGTACTTTGATGGATGAAATGATCAAATCGATCCCTGCTAGTTTTTGTTCACTGATTTCGTAATAGCTGATCATATCTTCAATCACGATTTTTGAACCAAGTTCGTGTTCCAAACGATTTTTTAACATTTGCGAACTACCAATTCCTGTTGCACAGATCACTATGACCTTGGCTTTTTGTTGATTCGCTAAGCGTTCCATCGCAGCAGTTAAATGGATCGTCAAATAGGCAAGCTCTCCTTCGGTCACTCTATAGGGGGCAAAGAAGGGAACATCAGAAAAATGCCGAATCGTTAACTGAAAAAAGTCACTGTAATCTTTTTTGATGGTCTCTAGCAAAGGATTCTCCATACTCGTACCGTTATTCAATCGTTGCAATAAGGGGGTGATATGCATCATCAGCCCTTCTATCAACAGTGGATCTTCGACTAAGCAAAAGCCGGTTTCTTGATCGATTTTATGCAAAACAGCTAACAGCTGTTGTTTGACCTCGTTATCATCTAAATCGATCTGTTCACGGATAGTTTCGGAAACTAGTTTGTTTTTTAAGTGAATGGCGATATAAAAAGCCTCTTCTGGCGGCAAAGCAATGCTCATCTGTTGGCGAATCTTCTCAACGATTTCTATAGCCGACTGGTATTCTGCTTCTTGTTCCAATTCAGGATCCTGCGGATGCAGCTGGATCTCAAAGCCCGACTGCAGCCGTTTTATCGCTAAGCCTATATGCAGGACGATCGTGTAGATCATAAAATCAGAGAGTTTCAAAAAGTATTTACGGCAGGTGTCCAAGACGATGATCACGATCTCCTCGATCGCTATCCCCTCTAATAGATGTTTGTACATTGAGAATGCATAAAGATTGTCTTGCAGGCGATTCATGAAAAAGTAATTCATGATGAAATGCCGCAGACTGTTTTCAGATCCTTCAACATAAATGCCTTGACTGGTTCGATGTTTCAACTCGATCGTATAAGGCTTTAATAATTGCTTGATTTCAACGATATCATTTGAAATCGTCGAGCGCGAAACACATAGATCCGCTGCCAAATCATCAACAAAAACGGGCTTATGCCCAAATAACAATTGATTTAACAAAAAATATTGCCGGTCATTGGCTTCATTGATCGTGGTTAGATCGTCAGCTGTTGGCCTGAGATTGGTCTTCTCTGAATAAAACAGATCAAAGGAACGCTGGTCCGTGATGTTCAAGCGATACCCCTGTCCTTGCTTGGCACAAATTTGACCAATCTTATGGTTCTTCAGGATAAGTCCCAGACCTTGAACGTACTTGCGAGTAGTCCGATCCGAGACCCCCAGTTGATTTGCGATCTGTTTGCTGCTAGTGTATGTGTTGCGGTTTTGGTAGAGCATCTTTAGCATGATGATTTCTTTTTTACTCAACATTATTCATCAACCTTTTTCATCAACCTATTTTCATCTAGCTACTTATTTGAACTGCTTTGAACTGCTATTTGATATTTTGTTCTACCACAGCAGCTAATTTTTCAATGCCCATCGGTATCGGAACATAGGCTTGGGGCGGAATATTTACGATGGGTCGTTGGTACTTGATGGCAGCTTTTTCAAGATTCGCAAAGTACATCTTAGTTTGAGGGCTGACTAAGTATAGGTCGTATTCATCTTTGGCGATCGTGGCTGCTCCTTGAGAGGCAGACGTTGCATCTAGTTCAATTTCTTTTCCTCGCTCTTTAAAATATTCCGTCGTTTTTTTTGCAATGACCGATGAAGACATACCGCCTGCACAGATGATTAATGCTTTTTTCATATAGTTTTCCTCCTTAACGAATACACTCATTTTCACTATCTATGTTCAGTAGCTGCTAAATAGTGGTGTAGTACTGATTTTCCTTACGTTGAATAAATCAGTTGCTCACCTGATTTAGCATGGCAATGGGTTGATAATGTCATCATAATAGATAGCGCTTTCTTTTTGAACACAAGGTGTTTCCTTATCGATGCGGAAGCAAATTAGATGCGTCTACTTGATTTTACAAGAATTCCCTTCAAAAAATGATCGAAAAAAAAGCTTTACCTGTCTTTTGTCCAAGTAAAGCTTTTTTAATCATACGCTCTTTGATTGTTCCTCTTCAAACTTCCGCCGTTCATTTTCTACATATTTGTATAACGAACCGTAGCGGCTGCGATAGCCTTTCTTCCATGGTTTCTCTTTGCCGCAAAAATGCAGCAGAACGGTATGTTCGATGACCCAATCCAAACTCCATTCCCCTAGGCTGATCGTCTCATACGTACGGTTTTTCCGTACATCATAGTTATAGAGCTGATCAGGAATCGCCAGCACCCGATCACCATATAACCCATTTAAAATATCTTGATCCGGCAAAAAGAGGTTCAAATGATTTTTCTCAATGAAGGCTGCGATTTCTGTTTCTTTGACCTCTTGCCGTAGCTGGTGCACATTCATCAGCAAGACACCTGAATTATAGTAGCCTTCTGACTCATAATTGCGCAAACGGACTTTATTGATGACCGTCGTCACTTCTGTCAGCTTGGAATGACTGGCAGCGGCATACAGAAAATCCCCTAACGTCAGCTCATACAAGGGGCGCAAATCATTGATGCACAAAATATCCGCATCCAGATACAGGATTTTTTCCACCTGCTGCGGCAAGTAATTTTGCGCCAACAATCGATAGTAGATCGACTCTGGGTAGCGGTCACTAACTGGCGCGGTTTTAAAGATCGAACCAGAACCGATGATGACGGGATGATAGGTCATCGCCAATTTTTGACAAAAGACCTCTAGCTCTGCACCTTGTCTCAATTCTTTTTCTTGTAAGACATAGACATCGAAAGATGCTGCTGTCGTATGGCGTTTGATTGAATATAACGTTGTTTTTAATTGTTCACTGAATCGATCATCAATCGCAAAAAGTAGATTCATGCTCTTGTTCACTCCTCTGTTACTGGATGCACTCGTTGGGCAAAAAATCGAACGCAGTTGCCCGCATCTTCTGTTCTTCTAGTATACCCGATTTTTAGTCATTCTTTCAGTGAAATAGCCTTTCCAGTGAAAACCATTCCTTGGAAACGCAAAAAAATGCTGCTCCATTCAATGAATGAAACAGCAAATGATCGATGATAAATGGTGACCTCCTAAAACAGATCAGCGAATCGTGGCAAAAGCTTTTGACCACAACAACAATTCATCCAGCATGTCATTGACACCTGCAGCCATGTGCGCACCGGGTTTGAAGGTACTGAAATTTTCAAAATCTGTGAAGAGATTGAAGGCTGGGTTAGTCCGCACGGTGGCAACTTTTTGTTCAGCTAAAACGTTACGCAATTGTTCAGCGGCACGAATCCCACCGCCAGAACCATAACTGACGATCCCAGCTGCTTTATCAAACCATTCTTCCCGTGCAGAGTCTACGGCATTTTTCAAGGAAGCCGCAAAACCGTGGTTGTATTCTTGTACGATGAAGATATAGCCATCTAATTCAGCGATTTTTTTGTTCCATGCCATGTTTGGCTCAGCCGTTCCCATAAACGGTAAATCAAATGCCTTTACATCAACGATCTCAAACTGATGCTCTGACCGTTGAGTAGCAATTTCTTGAATATATGCTCCGACTTGCGGACTTACGCGTCCTTCTCTTGTACTGCCTAAAATAATACCAAATTTCATGATAGGTTCCTCCTAAGATTGTTTTCGTTTGTTTTTTAACGATTGGCAAATGTGTCTGCCCAGTCCAGTAATTCCGTCAACATATCGTTCATTCCTGCCGTCATATGTTCGCCAGGAGTAAAGGTGGCAAAATTTTCAAAATCAGTAAATAAGTTGAAGGCTGGATTAGTGCGCACCGTGGCTACTTTTTGTTCCGCCAAAATCAAGCGAACTTGCTCAGCGGCCCGAATCCCCCCTGCTGAACCATAGCTGACGATTGCTGCTGCTTTGTTGAACCATTCCTCGCGGGCGCTGTCTAACGCATTTTTCAAGGAAGCCGATAGCCCATGATTGTATTCTTGTACGATGAAGATATAACCGTCTAATTCAGCGATTTTTTCATTCCACGCTTGGTTCGCTTCGCCTGTACCCATAAAGGGCAAGTCGTAGTCTTTGATATCAATGATTTCAAATGAGCGGTCGCTATGTGCTCGTGCTGTTTGTAAAACGTAATTGGCTACTTGCGGACTCACGCGGCCTTCTCTCGTGCTGCCAACGATGATTCCGATTTTTTGCGCTTTTTTCTTTTCCGGAGTGCGATACACCTCTTTCATTACTTCTTTTTCAATTATTTGTTCTTTTTTCCCAAATCCAAAGACCATTCTTTTGTACTCCTTTTATTGTGTTTTCTTTAACGATGGACTCAGCATATCAAACTTACTTTTAGTAAGTCAATCATTTTGCTTACTTTTTGTTAGAAAAAAATCCCAGCTACTTCCTCTTGACATTCGTTCGGCACCGAACTATAATCAACTCATCGATATCATTAGGTACCGAACAATAATTCAAAAGGAGTGTTCTCAATGAGTACAATGACCGATCACTTAATGAAACAGCTTCGTTTTATCAGCGAAGCCAGCAATGCTTTTATGAGTCAAAATAACCAACGCCTTTCTGGACAGCAACGCGTCCTAGCCGTTTTAAATTTAGAAGATGGCTTGGTGCAAAATTACCTCGCAGAAGTTTTAGATTTACGGCCAAGTTCCTTGGCAGAACTATTGAAGAAAATGGAAAGCAGTGGGGATATCCAACGCAAAGAAGATGCAGCCGACAAAAGGATCAAACGAATCTTTCTGACAGAGACTGGACGAAAAAAAGCAGAAAAATTACTGGCACAAAAAGAAGCCGCCAGCAGTCAAACGTTTTTTGCTGGGTTAACAGAGGAAGAACAAACCGAATTTGCCCGTCTGCTTGAAAACATCGCCGCTGGGTGGGAAGCTGACTTTCAGCAACAGACGCAACGCTTTATTGACCCGATGGATCGTCTACAAGCTATGCAGGAGATCCGGGAACAGATGATGAAGCAATGGGGTGGAAATTGGCAGGAAATGACGAATGACGATCGCCGAAAAATGAAGCAACAAATGAAAGATACTTGGCAAGATATGGGCGCTGACGAGCGGCGTCAAATGAAAAAGCAGATCAAAGAAGCCATGCGGCAAATGCCATTTCCTGGACACCGCGGCATGTTTGGCAATCGGCCATTTGGGCCATTTGAACCATTTGATAGTAGCGAGGCGAATGATCCACGGGACACATGGGGAAAAGGCAACTTTTTTGATGCCTACGGGTTTGGACAAGACCGCAAAGCAAGACCTGATTCCGCTTCTAAAGACGAAGCAGCCGAAGATGATTGGCAGGATTTCTAATAGCACCTAATGAAAAAGAAAAAGCTGCAGGACATCTTGCTTGTAGCGGAGGAAAACGAATGGAAACAACGACACCAACAGTGAACAAAAACAAATTTAAAATGAAAGACTTTATCCACCTGATCGTCAGTGTCAATCCCAAGAAAGGCTTGTTTCTTTTAGGGATGCTCTTTAGCCTGATCACGAGTGCCGCCAGTTTGGTCGTGCCGCAGCTGACGAAAACGCTAGTCGATGCCAGCGGCACCCCCACGTTCAGCACCTCCATGCTGGTCGTTTTGATCCTAGCCTTTGTGCTGCAATTAGGCGTAGGCACTTTAGGCGGCTTTCTCTTGCGCTATGTGGGAGAAAGTGCCGTGAAAACATTACGAGAACGTCTTTGGAAACATCTGCTGCATTTGCCAGTCAGCTATTTTGATGACCATAAGTCGGGGGAAAGCAGTTCGCGACTCGTTAATGATACTTCCGTGATCAAAGAACTAGTCACCTCGCAATTTCCCAGCTTTGTCACTGGCTTGATCCAATTGGTTGGTTCGATGATCATCTTGTTTTTGATGGATTGGAAGATGGCGGCGATCATGTTCAGTGCGGTGCCTTTGATCACCTTGATCATGTGGCCGATCGGCAAGATCATGTCGAAATTAGGACGCCAACTACAAGCAGCGACTGCCGATTTCAATGCGGATGCCAGCGAAAAACTCTCAGAGATCCGTTTGATCAAAGCCAGCAACGGAGAAGCTAGTGAACAAGAAAACGGTCGGCGCAACATTGGGGCAATCTTTACCCTCGGGGTCAAGGATGCGAAAGTTAGTGCGATTTTGCAGCCAATCATGACGACGGCAATGCTGGGATTACTCGTAGGAATCCTCGGTTATGGCGCGATCCGTGTCCAAGCCGGCACCTTGACGAGTGGCGCATTGATTGCTTTTCTACTGTATCTCTTTAATATTATTGCGCCTGTGACGACGTTTGCGATGTTCTTTTCACAAGTCCAAAAAGCGATGGGTGCTACGGAACGGATCCAAGAAATTTTGGATACGCCGCTGGAGCCGATCCAGGCAGCACCCAAAGCCGCTATCGACGGCGCAGTCCTACGGGCAGAACAGATCGATTTCAGTTACGATCCCAAACGGCCGATTTTGCAAAACATTTCTTTTGAAGCCAAACCCAACACCGTGATTGCTTTTGCGGGACCAAGCGGCGGCGGAAAATCCACGATCTTCGCTTTACTGGAACGCTTTTATGAACCCACCAGCGGGCGCTTGCTGATTGGTGAACAGCCGATAGCTGACATTGATCTGCAGGACTGGCGGGCACAGATCGGCTATGTTTCCCAAGACAGTGCGGTCTTTGCCGGTACGATTCGGGAAAACTTGCAATACGGATTAAGCCGAACACTGTCAGAGGAGGAATTGTGGCAAGGACTGGCATTGGCTTATGCCGATCAGTTCGTCCAAGAGTTCCCCGAAAAACTAGAAACACAAATCGGCGAACGCGGCGTCAAACTATCTGGCGGGCAAAAACAACGGATCGCCATCGCACGAGCATTCTTGCGAGACCCCAAGCTGCTGATGCTCGATGAAGCGACCGCCAGCCTAGATTCTCAGTCGGAAGAAAAGGTCCAGCGGGCGTTGGATCATCTAATGGAAGGGCGCACGACATTAGTGATCGCCCATCGCTTGTCGACCATCGTGGATGCCGATCAAATCTACTTTATAGAAAAAGGTACCATTACCGGTCAAGGTACCCATGCAGAATTGATCAACAATCACCCGCTTTATGCTGCCTACGTGAATGAACAAATGATCAATTAAAGAATAAAAACTAGAAAAAAAACTGCTTATTGATGGATAAGCAGTTTTTTTCTATTAGCCAACGGCTGAATGTTGCTTCTCTTCACGCGCCACAGGCACTTGATTCCCTCGCTGTAATTCTTTCAGCACCTGGTTTTCTGCCCGCAAAAAATCCCTTTCGCTTTGGGCAGTAGCAAGCTTTCCTTGATAGACCAAGACTTCTTCTTGGTAGGTTTTGGCGGTCTTTTGGACTTCTTCTTCTAACTGATCGATTTTATGGGTCAATTCTTGATTGATCTGTTCATATTTTAGGTAAAGCTTTTGGGCATTTTCGATATTCGTTTGTTCCAAATTCGCTTTGCTGGATACTCGGGTAGCCAAATAAGTAAGTACACCAGTAATGAGTGACGGCAAGACAACTGTTACGATCGATGTATCCATGATCCTCCCCCATTCTTTTTGATACGATTCATATCATCTGTTTCCAGTATAAAAGATACGATTCGTATCGTCAACTGATGTGATATTTTTTATATCAAATAATACAAAAATAGATACAAATTATATCCAACGTGCTATACTACAAAAAAGGAGGCGATCACTCATGCTTGGCGAACGGCTAAGAACACTCAGACTACGAACCAACCAAACCCAACAGCAGATCGCAGATCAGCTAGGGATCACCCGCGCAGCGTATTCGCATTTCGAAAATGATCGTAACGAACCCGATGGCGAGACCATCGTCAAACTCGCGGAGATTTTTCAAGTATCCACCGATTTTTTATTAGGCAGACAAGTCCCGGCAGGCTTTACGCCGCCCTCTGCAAAAGTTCAAACCGTTGCGGCCCATATTGATGATGACGTCACCGATGAGCAGATGGAAGATATCCTCAGCTACATTGAATTTATAAAACAGCGGCACGCCCAAAAGGAATGATGGAAATGGATAAAGTAGAAGAACTGATGGCCGCCTACCCAGACTTGCACTTTATTTTCGATAAAAATATGCCTGATGGTCAGCAAGGATTGTACATCGATCACCATATTTACTTGAACCCTGACCAATCACAAGAAGACCTCTTGAGCACCATCGGTGAAGAAATCGGTCATTATTTGACCAGTGCTGGCGACATTACCGCCCAAGACACCAACGAAAAACGCAAACAAGAACGCAAAGCCCATGACATTGGTTCTGCGATCGTGGTCACGCCCTATGATATCATCGCTTGTTTTGAAGAAGGCTGCAAAACGTTGGCGGCATGCGCTGATTTTTTAGGTGTCCCCCCACAAACCTTCAAAGACGCAGTCACCTATTATGCTCGCCGCTTTGACGGTATCAAAACCGAAGAAAACTATACCTTGTTTTTCCATATCGACGGCACGATTGAAGTTGTCAAAACCTTTGGCAATCAAGGTTAAGCCTTTTTTGCACAAAAACAGACGTTCCTTTCCTGCTGCTAAATTCAGCGTTGACGGAACGTCTGTTTTTTATCCTTGCATGTTGACCCGCATCAATACGCGGTTCGGTCGATAGTTTTCTGAGGATTGATGAACCAGCGCGCCTTCCTCAAAACGATACAAATTGTATCCATAGCGTTCTTCAAAACGGACCATCCCCTCGCCTTCATCTTCCCCGACAAACGACATACTTGCCACAGTATAGTAAGGAATACCTGCGATCGTTCCCGTAAATGCATGATGGGTATGTCCACTGAGAATACAAGAGATCTGATACTGCTGCAATAATGCCACCAAACGATTGGCACCGGCCCATGCCGGCGTGCTTGCTTGATAAGGCAACAAATGATGGTGCGTCACAAAAACGATCTTTTTCTCTTTGAGCTGCGCCAGCGTGGCTTGCAGCCATTCAAACTGTCGTTCATCTACGATACCGTCGGCATAGCCATAGCAGGAATTATCGAAAGCCACGACCGCCAATGTCTCCGTTTCATAGACTTGATTAAAAGGTGTATCACTGGCCGTTTCTACTGACTTGCCTTGCCAGCCTTGGCGAAAATGCCGTTTAATATCATGATTGCCTAGCGTTACTACGATCGGCACTGAGCCAAAGGCTTTTTCTAGATAATGCTTCAAAGAGGCATAATCGGCAGGCGCGCCATCTTCGGTCAAATCGCCGCTGATCACCACCAAATCAATCGCCCCTCGCGCCTTGGCATCTTGGATACACTCTTCAAGAGGAATCAAGGGATTTTGCATAGCTGCCAGCATTCCTTGATACCCTTCTTCACAAGGCAGGTAACTTTCTCGAAAATGGATATCTGATATATGCAATATATTCATAGGTTTATCTCAATTTCTTTCTGATGATTCCAGTCAACTGGTCTAATAAGAAGACGGTCACAACGACGCCCAACAAAATAATACTTACCTTGCTCCAGGTTCTGGTTTGAATAGCAAAAATCAATGGTGCACCGATCCCGCCGGCACCGACTAACCCTAACGTTGCTGCACTGCGGACCGCAATTTCAAAATGATTCAACGCAAAAGAACTATAGATGGGTGCTAAATAAGGAACCCGCACGAAAAACATCGTTTGCCAAAAGTTGGCACCGACTGCTTGCATCTCTTCCGTCAAGCGCTCATCCATGGCTTCCATTTCTTCGGTGAACAACTTGCCCAGCATACCGATCTGGTGGACACCGATCGCCATAACCCCAGCGAAAGGTCCCGGACCTACCACACGGACAAAAATAATCGCATAAACTAGCTCTGGAAATGCCCGCAAGATATTGCAGATCATTTTGCCGATCTTCGCGACCCACGGCGCAGAAGACCATAGGTTGGCGGCACTCAGCAAGGTCACCGGTATCGCGCAGACTGTTGCGATCATCGTTCCTAGACAGGCGATCCCGATCGTCAGTAACAATAAGCTCCACAGATCCTCCCCGCTACCGTCGTAAAAGAAAGACCAGTCTGGCTGACTCAACCCTTGCAGGACATCTCTTCCCATCGCTAAGGAAAAAGTACTCAATCCGGAATAATCCAGCGTCGCTGCAGATAATGCCAGTAAGATAGCAAAGAGTCCCCATAACAGCCAAGTCGTTTTCTTCACTTCTCTGATCATCATAGGAATGACCTCCTTACCCGCTCACTTAGAAAATCAACGATCGCTACCGTTAGCAAAATCGTCAAGATAATGATCGAGACCCGTTCATAATTCAACAATGCCAATGAGGCGTTCAAGATGACCCCGATCCCGCCGGCACCAACATATCCTAACACCGTCGAAGCTCGAACATTGACTTCAAAGGCATAAAAAGTATAGCTGGCAAACTGGCTGATGACTTGAGGTATGATCGCCCAAACAGTCACTTGAAATTTATTTGCCCCTACCGCCGCCGCTGCTTCGATTGGCGCAAAATCAATGGTTTCGATCGCTTGGAACATCAGCTGTGAAACCATCCCAAAGGTAAAGACCGCGATGGTCAAAACACCAGTGGCTTCACCGATCCCAAAAATCGCTACGAACAATGCCGCCAACAATAAATTGGGGATCGTCCGCACCAGACCTAAGAGAAAACGCATCGGCACAGAGACCCACCGGCTTTCTGTCACGACTGTCGTCGCCAACAGACTCACCGGTATCGCTGCGACTACTCCTAAAACAGTGCCTAAAAAGGACATTTGCAATGTCTTGATCAAGGGCATCATCAGTTGCGGTAAATAACTAAAATCCGGATGCAAAAAGCGAGCCATGAAAGCCGTCATCTGGCTTCGATTCGACCACACTTGGGCAAAATCAGCCCCCGTGATCCAGGCACTGCTTTGAAAAAAGAGCAGCAATAAAAGAATCAGCAGCAGGTGTTTGTACCAATTAAAATGAACTGTTTCTTTCAGTTTCATCGATTTCTCCTGCCTTTTCTTCAAAAATTGCTTTCCCATAGATTTGTTCTAAACGCTGATCCGTCAAAGCGGCTGCGTTGCCGTCAAAAACGATTGCACCTGCTTTTAAGGCAATGATCCTTGTTGCATACTGACGAGCCAAGGGAATCGAATGCAGATTGATGACAATCGTTTTGCCCATTTCTTGATTGATCTTCTTCAAATCCTCCATCACTTTCTCTGTGGTGATGGGATCTAGCGATGCCACGGGTTCATCTGCTAAAATCACTGGCGCTTGTTGGACCAAGGCACGGGCGATGGATACCCGCTGCTGTTGCCCACCACTCAACTGGTCGCTTCTCGTTTGCAGTTTGTCTGACAAGCCGACAGTCGCTAGTGCTTCTTTCGTTCTTTCATAGTCTTCTTTCGTAAATAACCCTAAAATACTTTTCCATGTCCCGTAATACCCCAAACGACCAGATAGCACATTCTTTTGGACAGTACTACGTTTGACCAAATTGAAGCTTTGGGAGATCAATCCGATTTGTCGGCGAATCAAGCGCAATTCTTTTTTATTGGCTTTCGTGACTGATTTGCCATCTACCCGGATATCTCCTTCAGTGATTGGCACTAAGCGATTGATCGAGCGCAAAAAGGTACTCTTACCAGCACCGCTCAAACCAATGATTGCCACAAATTCTCCTTGTTCAATCGTTACATCTATGTTCTGTAATCCTTTGACCCCATTCGGGTAGACTTTGGATACATTCTCAAAAGTTATCATCTGTCTTCTCCATTATGTAGGGACCGCGGCAAAGTTTCCCCAATCGGTCACGGTCTATCTCACTAAAAAATGCACTGATACTGCGTATTCCACCTATTCCCCTAGTAAATCGCTGCACATCTCCGTGTCCCGTTATCCTTCTACCGCAATCCCTGATTTTTTACTCTGCTGCTCGTTTAGTATAGTCGCGAATGGTATCGTAAGCAGAATCAGCTGCTTCTTCATACCCTTGGTGTCCCCACAAGCTCATTGCTTCGGCGCCTTCTTCATCGTCTGCCATATTCAAGAACACTTCTTTGATCTGCTCTTTTAGTTCAGCATCCATCGTCGGTTGAACGGCAATGGCGTCATTCGGGATGTCCCCTTCGGTTAAGTAAAGAACTTTTAGATCTTCGAATAAATCGTTATCTGGGAAGCTTGACGCAAAGACATTCCGTGCCCCTTGAAACACAAAGGCGGCATCCATCTGACCATTCAAGACTGCAGTGATCTCACTTGGAATATCGTTCACCGTCGTTAATGTAGCATCCGTCGTTGGATCAACTCCTGCATCTTTCAACTCGGCAACTGGGTAAATATAGCCGCTGGCAGAGTTCGGACTCAATGTAGCGATTTTTTTCCCTTTTAAGTCCGTCAATTCTGTCATATCGCTATCCGCACGTACCAAGATCTCCCCTTTGAAGGTATTGGTTTTTTCCCCTTCTAATGGCAAGCCGGTCTCTGGATCATAGGCACCTAATTGAGAAGTCAAAATCGCTTCTGCTGCATCCATGTCTTTGGCTTGAACATAAGCGGCTGGCGGCATGATCCCTAAATCAACTTGGCCAGAAGCCATCGCTTCTACGATCGTCGAATAATCCGTTGCTAACGTTACTTCTACTTCACGGTCTAATTTTTTTGATAAATACTCAGCAAACGGTTTTGCTTTGGCTTGCATCGAGCCGTCATTATTGGTCGGTACGAATTGTACCACCAGCTTTTCTTTTTCGGCTGCGGCACTGCTGTCGCTGCTGCTGCTCCCATTCCCACAGCCGGTCAATGCTGCAACTAACGCAATTCCTAACATTCCTTTAACAATTCGTTTCAATGGCATTTTTTCTCCTCCTAATGGTTTGAAGCTTTCTTACATTCAAATCATACCAAGTATCCCTTCAAAATGAAGTGACACATGTCCTATTTTACCTTATTTTTACATACAATTTACATTAGTTTTTATTTATCGTTCGTGTTGAGTCAAAAGGGGAACTAAGCTATACTTAAAGAAAACCATTCAGGAGTGGCTGATTCCCATGAAAAAAATCGATGATACCGCACGCCTCAGGAATTACATTGACACATACGATCTGCAATCTTATATGGACAATGATTTGTTAGCGATGGCCACTTTGCATTCCTTTGAAAAAGAAGAGCACCTGATTCGAACGGGCACGCCTTCTGAATACTTGTATTTTCTCGTAGAAGGAACCGTGATGGTCTATTCCTTCTCTTCGGATACCCAAACGATTTGTATTGATTACGCCAAGCCGGCTGCACCTTTAGGGGAAGCTTCCTCTTTATGGGAACTCTTGCCGAAAAGCAGTGTCAAAGCCGCTTCTGCTTGCGTCTGCGTCTGTATCCCTTTGAATCGCTACCGCAGCACCTTGCAACAAGACGTCCGCTTTTTGCAAACCATCTGTCAGTTGCTCAGTTCCCGCTTGAATTCGGGGATCAACTTAGCGAATTCATTGACGGAACCTGTAGAGACACGGTTGGCCAAATTTATTCTTGCGCATCAAGAAAACCAACACTTTTCCTTTCAGTTAACCACCTGTGCCGCAATCTTGAATGTCAGCTATCGCCACCTGCTGCGAACCTTTACCAGCTTTCGTGAAGACAAGCTGATCGAAAAACAAAAACAGGGCTATGCAATTCTCGATTTCCCCGCTTTAGAGTCGCTTGCCGAAAATTTAAGCCATGTATAAGGAGCAGCCATAAGAATGTTCGGATTTTCCCTGAGTACGCGTTCCTGCTGTTGGTCTTGCCCTTAACTAGCGCTGTGACAAGCATTCTCCACCGAAGAAGGCAAGCGAGACCGGCAACTGCGCCTTATTTTCTTACAAAAAACCCGATCCTTGCTGATATTCAGTCGAGGATCGGGTTTCTTTTGCTTATTTTACGATGGCTAAGAAGTCTTCTCCTTGCAAGACATCGGTTTGATTCATATCCATCACATCTAAATATTGCGGGGTATTCGTCACAACGATTGGTGTAATCGTGGATAAGCCGGCAGCTTTGATCGTATCTAGATCAAACTTCACCAACAAATCACCGCGTTTGACTTGATCGTCTTGTTTAACAAAGACCTCAAAGCCTTTGCCATCTAGTTCCACGGTATCCATACCAATATGCATCAAGACTTCTGCTCCATCCGTAGTGGTCAAACCAACAGCATGGCCGGTAGGAAAGAGCGTCGTGATGGTGCCATCTGCCGGCGCATACAAAGCCCCGACGGTCGGTTCGATGGCGATGCCTTTTCCTAATGCACCAGAAGAAAAGACTTGGTCTTTGACTTCTGCTAAGGGAACCACTTTGCCTTCTAACGGACTGCTGAGGATCACTCGTTCTTTAGACGAACTATCTGTGGGTGCTGCTGGCTCTTTTGCTGGTGCTGCACTGGCATCGGTTGCTGGCTGATCTTCAAAACGTAAGAAGAAGGTCAAGACAAACGCGGCGCCAAAAGCGATAGCCGTTCCGATTGAAGCTGCGATCAGACCACTTAGATCTTTCGTATCTTGTGGGATAAAGGAAGGAAGACTTAGTAAGCTGACTAACCCAAAGGTATAGTTTTCGACTTGGCTGAAGCCGATGAAGGCTCCCCCGATGGCACCACTGATACACGCGGCGATAAATGGTTTTTTCAATGGCAAGGTTACCCCATACACCGTCGGTTCTGTGATCCCAAAAATTGAGGTGATCGTTGAAGAAAGGGCCAAGCCTTTCAATTTCACATTTTTTGTCATAAAGAACACTGCTAGCGCTGCACCACCTTGAGAAAGGACAGCTGGCAACAGCATTGGTACCATGGTATCGACACCGGTTTGACTGAGATTCAACATGATGATCGGCACAAAGCCCCAGTGCATGCCAAACATCACAAAGACTTGCCATAAACCACCCATAACAGCACCAGCGATCAGTGGGCTGAAGTGGTAAATGCTGTCGTAAGCACTACCTAACAAGTTTCCTAAAATCGTTCCTAGTGGACCGACGACAATAAAGGTCAATGGCGCCATGATCAAGAAGACCGCTAAAGGTACACAGATGATCTGTAAGAAGCTAGGAATGACTTTTTTAAAGAAACGTTCCACATAGCTTTGTAAAAAGACCGCTAAAATAATCGGAATGACTGAAGACGTATAAGCACTAGCACCAATAATGACCGGTAGGCCTAAGAAACTCAAGGTTTGTCCAGCCAAAGCGGTAATGTCTGGATGAACCAACGCCATCGCTAAGGAAACCGCTAGAAATTCATTGGTGCGAAACTTTTTCGCTGCAGTAAAAGCCAACATCACTGGTAAATAGGTAAACAACCCATCGGCAATCGCATACAATACGGTGTAGACTCCAGAATCAGCTGCTAACCAATTCAAGGTGACTGCCAGCGTCAAGAATCCTTTTAAGACCCCGGCACCTGCCATTGCGCCTAAAAACGGCGTGAAGATCGACGAAATAATATCCACCAGTTGATTCAACAGGTTGCCTTTGTCGCCTTTGCTGTCTGCTTCACCATCGAAGTTCGCTACTCCATTCAATTCACGGTAAACGTCGCTGACATGACTGCCGATCACCACTTGGTATTGTCCGCCGCTTTGAACGACTTGGATCACGTCGTCGTCTTGATTCAAGCGTGCCGTATCCGCTTTGTTCTCATCTTTTAATTTGAAACGCAAGCGGGTCGCACAATGCACCACGCTGTTGACATTTTCTTTGCCGCCCACCGCATCGAGGACGCGAACTGCAATTTCTTTATTTGAACTCATTTTTTCAACACTCCTTTTTTAATAAAAAAACCCAGATTGAAAAAACGACCGTCCAACGAGTCTTTTCCTCGCTGACTGTTGTCTTTTCAATCTGGGTATTGCCTGCCTGACAGTAACAATCCGTTAATGATTGAATGTTAATTGGTTTGATCATTGACGACACGTTCGATATGGATCGTTAAGTAGATCATTTCTGATTCACCGATCGATTTGTCGTAGGTTTTGATCAAATATTCGTTGATCCGTTGGACCGTTTGAAACGCTTTAGGGTACTTCGATTGCACAAGGGCAAATAAAAATTCATCTTTTTCCCCCGAAAGTTCATCGCTTAAATAGCGCTGCGCAAAATACTGTAAATGCGTGGTGATCCGTTGATAGTTCAAGGAATCTGGGTTAAAGACTCGTCCATAAAAACGACTGATGATTGCCAGTACGTCACGAACGATCTCTACCGCTTGCATCGTGGTTTCCATCGTACCATTTGCTTGTTCGCTATTGACGATATGAAAGGCGATAAAGCCAATTTCCGATTCCGGCAATGAAATCCCGAAGACTTTTTCAAAATAAGCAACGGCATCTGCTGCAACCGCATACTCTTTCGGATAAAATTTGCGGGTCTCAAACAACAATGGATTCGGCAGCTCAATGCCTTCACGTGCCCGAACTAGCGCATAATGGATATGATCGGTCAGTGTCAAATAAATATTTGGCGACAGCTCGATCCCCAATGACGCTTCTGCATCATCCACCACTTGCTTGACGGCTTCGACTTCTTCCACAGGAATGTCTGAAAACAATTGCTGAAACTGATTTGCGGTAAACGTATCCTTTAACACAAATTCTTTTTCGACAAAGGCTTCATCCACTGGATCGCCGACCTTCTTCTTAAACGCAATGCCACGACCCATATAGATCACTTCCTGACCGGCATCATTGGTCGAGATGACGACATTATTATTTAATATTTTCCCAATAACCATCGTTTTCCCTCACTCCAAAATAAAAAAACCTAGAATCTCCCCATTAGCGCACTACGGTCAATTCTGGTTTTGCCTGCCGAACAGTAACAATCCTTGTAACTGAAAGAATAATAACACACCCCTGTGGCAGATGCAACCCTTTTCAATCAGAATTTCTGCAACGTGCTTTTCCTTTGTTATACCATTGAACAATTCTCCTTGCAACATCCTTCACTATCTAAATTGAGTTGTTTTTTAATAAAAAAAGGAATGGCTCAGCTGCAGCCATTCCTAATGTATCAGAGTTGCTTTCTTTGCTGTCCCATGCGCCGCTCTTTCATAGCCGTGCCTAACGTACCATAGGTGAAGACCGCGATCCCTAGCCAAATAAACGCAAAGGCGGAAAATTGGGCCAGTGAATAGGTTTCATGAAACAAAAAGATGGCCAACAAAAGCATGATCGTCGGGTTGACGTATTGAATAAACCCAAGCGTAATGTAAGAAACATTTTTCGCGGCTTCCGCAAACAGCAACAGCGGAATAGCCGTCACGATCCCGGCACCCATCAATAAGAGATTGGTTTGCAAGGGATAATTCATAAAGCCGACGGTTGAAAATCCTAAAATATACACGAGCGCAAAGGGGAAAATCACCATCGTTTCGATCGTTAACCCAGTAACCGAACTAATGGGGATCCTTTTTTTGATCAAGCCATACGTACTAAAGGAAAAGGCCATGATCAGTGAGGCATAAGGAATCGTTCCTGTTTGGATCGATAATAAGATCACCCCGATACTTGCCAGCAGACACGCCAGCATGCCAGTACGACTAAGACGTTCTTTCAAAAAAACGGTTGCTAACAAGACATTGACTAGCGGATTGATATAATAGCCTAAGCTGGCTTGCATCACATGGCCCGCACTCACCGCAAAGATAAAGGTGAACCAGTTGATGGAGATCAGCACAGAAGCTAAAACGATCAGTCCAGCAAACACTTTGTTCTTCCACAGCAGACGCGCTTCTTGTAAAAATTGCTTTTTCTTCCCGGAAAGCAAAATAAACAGCACCATAAAAACAAAGGACCACACGATTCGGTAGCACATCGTTGCTAATGGCGAAACCCCAACGATTATTTTCCAATATAGTGTGACCAAGCCCCACAAGACATAGGCAGACAACCCAAAATAAACGCCTTTATTCTTCATTTTCTCCCTGATTTTTTTCCATGAAAACAAGTCTTTCCTGAAAAAAAATACTCCTCCTAAACCATAAGTTATCTTATTATATCGAATTTTTTGGTTTTTCATAGAGTTTCATGAAATAAATCAAGAAAAGCACCCTTCAAAGAAAGGTGCCCCTCTTTATTCCAGCGGTTCCTCCGCACCTTCCAGCCACACGGCTTCTGGTTTCTGATCACGAATCAAAAATAGCCCCGTTGCAAACAGCAGTCCAGAAGCGATCGTCATCAATAAGAAAGAAACATTCATCCCATGAAGCAGTGCACTCGTCCCCGTTAAGGTCGTGCTGTTTTGCGCCACACTATTCATGATCCCGACAAATAATGCTGTTCCGATGGCCCCTGCCACCGTCCGCAAAGAAGTCAATAACGCTGTTCCATGCGCCGTCAGCTGCGGCGGAATATTTTTATTTCCCCACGTCACAAAGGGCATCAACAAACAGCCTGTGGCGGCACAGCGCAGCATGTTCAAAACCACTGCTACCCAAATCCCCGTGTGCATATGGATGAAATACATGCCGATGTTGCTCAAGACCAGTGAGCCACCGCCGAAAATCGTCAACAGACGGATGCCGACTTTGTCATAGATTCGTCCAGCCACCGGACTTAAAAAAGCCGAGACCAAGGAACCTGGCAAAACGACTAACCCTGAGATCGTCGCTGATTTGCCTAAAATCGACTGCACGTAAAGCGGCATCAGCATCGCCGAACCCATCAAGACCAAGTAAAGCATGATACTGCCAAAGACACTGATGGCATATTCTTTTGTTTTCAAGACCCGCAGATCCAAAAATGGGGTTTCCGCTCTTAACTGACGGAAGACAAAGAAGATCCCTGCTACCAAACCGATCCCTAAGGTTCCTAAAACTGGCAAGCTGAAAAAGCCATAGCTGCCGATATTACCAAAGCCTAAAGTGATCCCACCAAAGGCGAAGGCACTCAAAACAAAAGAGGTCTGATCAAATTTGCTGTTGCTTACTGGTAACACATCATCAAAAACCTTTATGGCCCAAATCAACGAGATCAAAACGATCACGGCAACGATATAAAAAATCGCATGCCAGTTCAAGCGGTCCACGATCAGCCCAGCGATCGTCGGTGCGATCACGGGTGCCGCGGTGATTGAGAGTCCATACCAGCCCATCACGACACCGATGCGATTGATCGGATAGATCGATAAGAGGATCACTTGCGCCATTGCGGTCAAGATTCCATTGCCTACGGCCTGCAAAATACGAGCAAGCATCATGACTAGAAAATTGGGCGCTGCAGCACAAAGCAGCAAGCCCACCAACGCAATTCCTAAGGCAGCGAGATAGAGCTTTTTGGTTGGCACACGATTCATAAGATATGCCGTCAAGGGCATAACGATCGCCATTGCCAAAGAATACCCGCTAGTCAGCCATTGGCCCGTAGTGACGGAAATCTGCAAGTCATTGACGATGGCGGGTAAAGCCGTCGTCAATGCGGTCGCCAACATGGATACGGCAATACATGTAATCATTAAATTAATAAAAATCAGCGTCCGCTGACGTTCCGTTCGTTGGACTGTTTCACTCAATCAACGTCCGCCTCCTTCTCAAGATAAAACTGTTCGATTTTTGCTAAGGCTTGACCAAAGGCTTGTTTTTCTTCTGCCGTCAAATAGGTCAACATTTCTTGGTGCGCCTTGCTGCGTTTTTCTTTCATTCGCTGTGCCTCTTCCTTGCCTGCTTCTGTCAGCGAAATCAAATGACTGCGTTTATCTTTCGGATCGACTTCTTTTTGGATCAGCCCTTTTTCAGCCAGTTTCTTTAGTAGTTCGCCAGTGGATGTCGAACGAATCGCTAAATACGCGGCGAGATCTTTTTGGGTCAACGTGCCTTTTTCGTCCAATACCAGTAAACAATTGAACTGCCCCCGTCCCGGCATAAAGCGTCCATACTTTTGTTCCGCATACCGCCGATTTAATTTATACACTTCAAACAATCGTTCCACGATTTCTTGTTCGGAAACCATCGATCTTCAGCTCCTTTCGCCTCTTCACTATTTAGATAGGTACCTAGTTAAAAGTCCGTTCTCCATTTTACATAGGTACCTATCTATTGTCAAGAAAGGATTGACATTGAGAGCGGATGCAGCAACCAAAAACGAAAAAAGCATTGAAACTTACGCTTCAATACTTTCCTCGTGGTTCTTTTTCTCCGCAAACTCTGCCAGCAGTTGCCGAACTTCATCCGTTGATTTGGTATTCATCAATTTTGCTCGCAAATCACTGGCTCCTGGGAAGCCTTTGACATAGATTTTAAAGAAACGATGCAATCCTGCGATCGAGCGTGGCACCATTTTGGCGTAATGATCCTGCAAGTCTAATTGCAGCTGTAGCAAGCCTAATAGCTCTTCTGAGGTATGCTCTTTCGGTTCTTTTTCAAAGGCATAGGGATTCTTGAAAATACCCCGACCGATCATGATTCCGTCTACGCCATATTTTTCTGCTAGCTCTAAACCTTTGGTACGATCAGGGATATCACCGTTGATCGTCAGCTTCGTTTGTGGGGCGATTCGGTCCCGCAAGGCCACCACTTCAGGAATCAATTCCCAATGGGCATCGACCTTGCTCATTTCTTTGCGGGTTCGTAAATGGATCGAAAGGTTAGCGATATCTTGTTGCAGGACATGGGTCAACCAGGCTTCCATTTCCCCTAGTTCGGTATAGCCCAAACGCGTCTTGACGCTGACCGGCAAGCCGCCAGCTTTGGCTGCTTGGATCAGCTCAGCAGCAACTTCTGGTCGCAAGATTAAGCCGCTGCCTTTGCCTCGTCCGGCAACGTTTGGCACTGGACAGCCCATATTTAAGTCAATCCCTTTAAAGCCCATCTCGGCTAATCCGATACTCATTTCACGGAAATACTCTGGCTTGTCTCCCCAAATGTGGGCTACCATCGGTTGCTCATCTTCGGTGAAGACTAAACGTCCCCGCACACTGTCGCGTCCTTCTGGATGACAGTAACTATCGGAGTTGGTAAATTCCGTAAAGAAAACATCTGGTGCGCCGGCAGCTTGAACGACATGCCGAAAAACGACATCGGTGACATCTTCCATTGGTGCTAGAATAAAAAAAGGCTTCGGCAATTCAGCCCAAAAATTTGTTGTCATGATTTACGCTCCATTTCTTTGTCCAAGGATCTTATTTTATGACCCCACTTGCAAAACAAACCCCATTATACTAAGAATGCGTCAAAGAAGCAAAAGAGCAAGACGACACCCGCCGGTGCTTCGCCTTGCTCTTTTGCAACAGACGCTTAATACTGCCGAATAACTGGTGGTTCGTAAGCTTGAATAAAGACTTCCAGCTCCTGGGTTGTTTGCGCAAAACCGATTTTTTCGCGATCGGCCTGCGTCAAGAACTCATTTTCCACCATGTTGTCATACAAGGCTCTCGTTGCGCGGTAAAAGTTGTTCACATCATAAAAAGCACAAGGATTCGGGTTTTGACCGATTCTTGACCACGAGATCATCTCCGTGATTTCTTCCAGCGTCCCGGGACCACCTGGCAGTGCGACAAACGCCTGCGACAATTCGAACATTTTTCGTTTTCTTTCTGACATCGTCTCGACGACATGGAGTTCGGTCAATCCAGGATGTGCTAGTTCCCGATCTTTTAAAAAGGTTGGGATCACCCCGATCACCTGACCGCCATTTTCTAAGACAGCATCTGCCAGCACGCCCATCAAGCCCGCTTTTCCGCCGCCATAGACCAGCGTATTTTGCCGTGAAGCGATCCACTGCCCCAATTCTTGGGCGGCTGTTGCAAAACTAGGTTCATTACCGACACTGGCACCACAATAGACTGCAATTTTCATAAAACTCTCCATCATCCTTCTCAATCATTTTGAAATAGTATATCATGATTCTGATAAAGGTTCTGGGAAAGGATGGAAAAAAAATTATGAACATTGAGGAATATCAACGATTTATCAGTGACTTCTACAAAGCCCGCAACTGGTATCAATATGATCCGTTTATTCGGGCGAATTTTTTAGCAGAAGAAGTCGGGGAAGTGAGCCGTGCCATTCGGACATTGGAGATTGGCCGTGACCGTCCCGATGAGCAAGAAGGCTTGCCGGAAGAAAAACTGGCAAATCTGACGGAAGAATTGGGCGATGTACTGGATAACTTATTTATTCTCGCCGATAAATACGATATTTCTCTGGAAACAATCATGCAAAAACACAAAGAAAAGCTTTTGTCTCGCTATCAAATGAACCAAGAGACAGAAAAAAACAGCTAACGGGCTACTTGTTGCGTAACGGGCAGCGGCAAAGGTTGCTTTTCCCAAATACAAAAAACCAACGTTTCTGTGGTCAATCGGCCAGTGAAACGTTGATTTTCTTCTATTATATAAAAAGTTGGTTCTCCTTTTTATGGGAATAGGAGGTGTTTATTGTGCCATTTGCTCTACCAGTTCTTCCAAACCAGTCAAGGCTTGGTAGCCGTAGCCAAAGAGATAATTGTAGTCCATGCTGTAGACTTGTTTGTTTTTGATGGCTTTCATGCTAGAGAGTTTGTCGTTTTTGTATAAGCCTTCAATGATTTCTTGACCGGAAACACTGCCTTCGATCGTTGACCAGTCGCCGACGATCAAGACATCGGGATCCGTTTCGATCAAAGTTTCGACACTGACTTCCCCTGAATAGTCTTGAAACACATTGTTCAGTTTGATCATATCAAAGTTGCTATTGAAAAAAGACTCGTCCTGAGCGGCATAGACACTGACAACACTAGGATCAGACATAAAGAGATGGGCAAAGGTTTGCTCTTCTTTGTCTGCTACTTTTTCTTCCAAGGCACTCTGACGATCCTTTAATTCTTTTTCAAAAGCAGCGGCTGCCTCAGGGACATTGAAGAGCTTACCAAGGTTTTCAATGTCTTGATAAACAGAATCAAACGTCGCCCCAGTGACAGAGGTTTCTTGGACATAAGTCGGAATGCCCATCTCATTCAAGGAATCAACGGTGCCGACGCCCCAATCTTGGTTATCGAAAAGTCCCCCGCGGCCAAAAATCAAATCTGGATCCACACTTAAGGCTGTTTCTTTACTGATATAGTCGCTGCCCAGGTCGTTGAGTTCTGCGTAATCGGCAGCAACTTCCTCATCAGCGGCACCAAAGGTTGCACCGACACCCGCAATCTGATCCTTGAGGCCGAGATGCAGCAGCAATTCCGCTGCTGGTCGTGTGTTGGCAACGACTTTTTTTGGTGCCTCATTAAAGGTTTGATCCTTGGCGGTCCATTGCGTGCCGCCTTCTGCTTTGGTGTAGTTGCTGATGGTTAAGGGATACGTACTTTCTGCCTGTGAGGAAGAAGCCGAAGTTCCTTCATCCTTCGTATTGCCGCAAGCGCTTAATGTAAAAACTGCCAATCCTACCCCAATCATTTTTCCCCATTTATTCATCTGTTTGCTCCTTTTCAAAATAATAATGAAACCCTAATCCGCTTGTGATCGGATGATGGTAAATACTGCATTTCACGCCATAGATTTCTTCGATCAGTTCTTCTGTCAGCAGCGTTTCTGGTTCGCCATACCCTACGACCCGACCATCTTTTAAGGCATAGATAATGTCGCAATAGTTGGCTGCTTGTTCCAAATTATGCAGCGCCGCCAACAAGCCAATCTTCAGATGCTTGACGGTCTCTAAGATTTCCAGCTGGTAACGGATATCCAAATGATTGGTCGGCTCATCGAGAATCATAAATTTCGGTTCTTGGGTGATGGCACGAGCAAGGACGACCCGCTGTTTTTCGCCTCCTGATAATGAGAGGTAGCTGCGTTTTCTGTAGGCACTTAACCCTGTTTTGGCTAAGGCTTCGGTGACCAGCTCATGATCGGCTTTGGTGTCTTGTTCCAACAACCCCTTGTGGGGCGTGCGGCCTAAAAGCACCATCTGTTCTACTGTTAAATCAAAGCTCAACTCATTGAACTGACTGACGACGCTGACTTGCTGGGCGACTTTTTTTTCGGAACTTTTCAAAATATTCATCTCACCCAAATAAATTTCGCCGCTGTCTGGTTTCAACGTTTTGTAGATGGCTTTTAACAACGTGGACTTACCACTGCCATTAGAACCAATCAAGCCGACAAATTGCCCCTGTGCGGTTTGGACGGAGATGTCTTTTAGAATCTGCTGATCCCCGATCGTCAGATTGAGCTTTTCAACTGCCAATTTCATCTCGTCACCCCCCAAAGTTGTATTGTCGTTTGACAATGATATAGATAAAGATCGGTGCGCCAATCAGCGCTGTAATGATCCCGATCGGCAGTTCGACTCCTTGCAGGGTCGAGCGGGCGATCACATCCGCCCAAATCAAAAACAACGCGCCTGTCAAAGCGGTCAAAGGCATCAACAGGCGATGATCCGAGCCGCTGACTCCACGTACGATATGAGGAATGATCAAGCCGACAAAGCCGATCATCCCAGAATTCGCCACGATGATACTAGTTAATAGCGCTGCTAGCAGCATGTAAAAACGCCGATAGAAGGTCAGCTTGACCCCTAAGGTGGAAGCAACTTCATCCCCCAGCAAAAGCGTATTCAAAACACGGTATTGCGTCAGGAAGAACAGCGTGATCAAAGAAACCAGAACCACGATAAAGCCCAATTTATTCCAAGAAGCCGAGGCTAGGCTGCCCATCGACCAAAATGCTACGGTCTTCATCCCTTCTGCATTGCTAGCCAGATAGATGATCAAGTTTGAAACAGAGCTGCATAAGGCACTGACGATCGTCCCCGACAGCACAAGTTTTGTGGAAGTCATTTTCCCACCGATACTGGCAAGCAGCAGCACCAAAATAGTCGCAATCCCCGCTCCTGCAAAGGCACCAAACGATAAGCCCAGCTGCAAGACTAGCGCCGAGCCGCCAAAACCGACTAAGATGGCGAAGGTCGCCCCTAGGGATGCGCCAGAAGAGATTCCTAGGATATAGGGATCTGCCAGCGGATTTTGGACCACTGCCTGCATCACCGCCCCACTGATCGCTAACCCCATACCCACAAAAATAGAGAGCAAGACCCGCGGTGCCCGAACAAACCAGACGATATTGATGTTTGCGTCTGAAATACCTGAAAGATCACCAACCAATCCATGGCTGATTTTATAGAAGAGAATTTGGTAAACTTCGCCAAGGGTGATATTGGCTTGTCCGTTTGCCAAAGCAACTCCTGCAGATAAGAGAATGGCGACAACTAAAACACAGCAAATGATTGTCGACACCATCCAACGATTTGATTTAATCAACCCTACCGACATGTGATTCTCCTTTATTCAGCACGATCCCCTCAGATTTCACAGCAAAAACAACCTGACTGTTGCCTCGCCGCCATCATAAAAGAAGCATCTGTGCGTTTTTTCGCTTATAAAAGTGCTTCTCATGAAAAGCGCCAAAGCCATGTGCTACTTTGACATCTATTTGCAAATGAGAATCACTCTCAATGAATAGAGTCATTATAAGGAACCTTTTGTGAAATGTAAATAATTTTCTGAAAATTCCCTTAAATAAGAGTTATTCTAATGTTCGGGATTGATTGGGCGTTTTCCTCTCCATTGACCTATCGAAAACACGGTATCCGTGAAGAAGCAAATTCTTCGGCAAAATAATCCATTTTTTTTTAATGATGAAAAAAGACAGACTTCATTTCGTACGAAGTCTGTCTCCAGTCTAATGCCTATGCTTAGGCAGGCTTTTTCTTGCTAGCTTCCCTTTGTTCGAACGTGAAACCTATGCGTTGCCAAGGATTTGCTGATTCAACGAAATCATCTCCAAAAGACCTTGAGCGGCTTCGCTGCCTTTGTTGCCGGCTTTGGTTCCCGCCCGTTCAACGGCTTGTTCGATCGTTTCAGTCGTCAACACACCAAACATGATCGGAATGTCGGCATTCAGACCAATTTGGGCTACGCCTTTCGCCACTTCATTTGAGATCAATTCATAGTGGGTCGTTGCTCCGCGAATCAAGGCACCTAATGTCACGATCCCATCGTATTGGTTGTGGTCAACGATTTTTTTGGTAATATACGGAATCTCATAAGCACCTGGTACCCAATACACATCGATGTTTTCTGCTTTGACTCCATGACGCACCAAATTGTCTTTGGCGCCTTCCACTAACTTGGAAGTGATAAACTCGTTGAATCGTGAAACCACGATCCCTACTTTGACTGCCTCTCCCTGAAACGTTCCTTCAAATACTGTCATCGCTCATTCTCCTTTGGTTGATTAAATAGATAGGTAATGGTGAAACTTTTCTTTCTTCGTTTTCAAATAGCTGCTGTTTTCTTTATGCACAGGCATCTCCAGCGGTACCCGTGCTACTACCTTGATCCCTAAGCTTTCTAATTCCTTCACCTTGTCAGGGTTATTGGTCATCAGTTGAATCTCCTGCACTTCTAAGGAACGTAAAACATCGGCAGCAAACGTGTAATGACGAGCATCTGCTGCAAAACCCAATGCAATATTTGCTTCATACGTATCCAATCCTTGTTCCTGCAACTGGTAGGCACGGAGCTTGTTCCGCAAGCCAATACCGCGGCCTTCTTGGCGTAGATACAAAATCGCACCACGGCCTTTTGCTTCGATCTGCCGCATCGCTTCTTGCAGCTGTTCGCCACAATCACAGCGATGAGAGCCGAAGACATCGCCTGTTAAACACTCTGAATGGATCCGTAGTAACAGCGGCTCGGTAGTATGTTGAATCTCGCCTTTGGCTAGTAAAAGGTGTTCATTGCCGAATTCATCTTCAAATAAGGTCAATTGGAACGCCCCATAAGCCGTTGGCAGATCCACCGTGATAAGTGCAGTTCCTCGTAGATATTCCGCCATCTCATCAATGGTCAAAAACGGCAGCTGCCATTTTTCTGCTAATTTTTTCAATTCTGGGACCCGAGCCATCGTGCCATCTTCATTTAAAATCTCACAAATGTAGGCTGCTTCCACGCTGCCAGCAAGCTTCGCTAAATCCACAGCCGCTTCTGTATGTCCTCTGCGTTCCAACACGCCGCCAGGTTGAGCGGTCAATGGGAAGATATGTCCAGGGCGATAAAAATCCGCAGCCTGTGACGCAGGATCAGCCAACTTTTCAATCGTCACTGCCCGGTCTTTCGCAGAAATTCCTGTACTCGTCATCACGTGATCGACACTGATGGTAAACGCGGTGCCAAAGGCATCCGTATTATTGGCGGTCATCTCAGGCAATGCCAGCTTTTCAGCGATCGCTTGTGAGAGGGGTGCACAGATCAAGCCGCGGCCATAAGTCGCCATAAAATTGACGGCTTCTGGCGTTGCGTATTCAGCAATCCCAATCAAATCTCCTTCTGATTCCCGATTTTCATCATCGGCGACAATCACTAAGCCGCCTTTTTTTAACCATTCCACTGCTTGTTCTACTTTATGCATCGTCTGCCTTCTTTCATTTTCGTTGGTATTTGACATATTTCCCAATCATATCCGTCTCGATATTGACCCACTCCCCTTGTTTCAACTGCCCCAGCGTCGTCTGGTCTTTGGAATGGGGGATCAAGCTAACGGAAAAGGCCTGTGCCGTCGTCTGGGTAACCGTCAAGCTGACGCCATTGATCGCAATCGACCCTTGCGGAATGATTTCCCCTTGCACACTGACAGGATAAGCAAACGTCAAGATCAAGGCTTTTTCCAACTGCTTTTTCTGGATCAAACGGGTCGTTACATCAATGTGGCCTGCGACAAAGTGGCCTTCAAAACGCTGCGTTGCTGCCATCGCTCGCTCCAAATTGACTTCGGCACCCACCGAGAGTTGTTTAAAGGTGGTTCGTTGAAAGGTTTCTGGCATGATATCCACCGTAAACGTCGTCGCTTGTTTGGCGATCGCCGTCAAACACGTCCCGTTGATCGCCATACTGTCTCCGATCTGGTAATCCGCCAACAAGCCTTCCGACGCACTGCAGGTTAGCTGGATCGTGCGGCTTTGCTTGCGGATCTCTTTGATGCGGCCTTTTTCCTGAATCAATCCTGTGAACATTCCTCTGGTCTCCTTCCTCGGATGCAAACATCTTCTCCAACTGCCGTCACCGTCACCTCTGTTAGCTGCTGCAGCTGTTTCGGGGTACGCTCACTGGTAAAACTTGCAAGACTATTGCCCCCAAGAAACTTTGGCGCCACATAAGTAATGCTTTCTTGCCACAGTCCGCTGGCTAAAAAGGCATCATGGATCGCAGCACCTCCTTCTACGTAAAGCGATTGGACCTGTCGTGCGGCAAGCTCCTTCAGCAATGCAGCGATCGTCAACTCTTCCAGCTGGATCACTGACACATGCGCTGGCAAGTCGCTGACAGCTGTCTGCTGCGTAAAAATCCACACGGGTGCTGAATCATCGGCAAACAGTGCCAAATGGGGTTGCGACAGCGTTCGTCCCCGACGGTCTACCACGATGCGAATCGGCGGAAAGCTGGTTTCAATCGTGGTCAATAAGGTGGGATCATCCGTCATCACCGTCTGACTGCCCACTAAGATCCCTTGGTAGTCCCCACGTTCTTGATGAACGTTTTGCCAAACTGCTGAACCAGTGATCGCACTGCGGGTCTGCGCATCATGAGCGATCCGACCATCTAAAGTGATCGCTTGCTTCAATGCCACGTAAGGTCGCTGATGCTGATGGTAAAAATTATAGTGTGGATTCAAACGGCGCACTTCTGTTTCTTCGATACCCACCAACACGTCGATGCCCTGATTTTCTAAAAAGCGCTTGCCTTGTCCAGCCACGATCGGGTTAGGGTCTAACTGGCCGACGACTACTTTTTTGATGCCGCTGTCGATGATCAGCTGGGTGCAAGGCGGCTGTTTTCCTTGATGGTTGCAAGGTTCTAACGTCACGTATAAAGTCGAATTGATTAGGTCTTCGGAGGAATGGCATTGTTCGATGGCGTTTCGTTCCGCATGGGGCTGCCCATAGACTAAGTGAGCCCCTTTGGCAATGATCCGTTGCTCTTTGACGATCACGGCGCCCACTAGCGGATTGGTAAAGGTTTGGTAACGCCCTTTTTTGGCTTCTGCGATCGCCAAACGCATGTATTCGTTATGCATCTTCCTTCCTCCTTTCAATAAAAAAATGCCTCGTGAGAATCTCACGAGGCATAGACAAACAAGACCGGCAAAAAATCAGTTTTAGACGCACTGCGCCCCTTGAAATTTTGTGGTTTTTCTTCTCCCATCCAGACTTTCACTGTCGGTGCCAGATTCACACTGGCTCCACCGCATAGCTATGCGGGTCACGGACTTCAAGCATTGTACTTGTCACCGTCGGTCGGGAATTACACCCTGCCCCGAAGAATACTATTCAATTCATGTGCATTTTAGCCCGACCATTTTTGTTTGTCAATAGGCCTGATTACAAGCCAATAGGAATTCCTCTTGGCTTTTTCTTTTGGCAATCCCAAAGCAGCGACAGCAGAAATCCCTTGTCGTTCCACCATTTCCCTAAGCTGCAGCAAGGCGATTTTGCCTGTAAAAAAACACGAGAAAACCTAGGTTAAATATTTTTTCTCGAACGAAGCCATTTATCGAACTCCGTCACGAGTAAGACGACCATCCCAGAAGCTGCTGAGATGACCCAGCCGATCAAGGACATGTCCTCCGTATGAAAGGCGCTTTGCATAAATGGAACATAGGTCAATAACAGTTGCAGAACCAGCATCACACCAATGATCAAGAACGCTTTTGGATTGGTGAAGGAAGCTTTAGAAAACGCTGGTGCACTGGTACGGATGTTGAACAAATAGAAAATCTTACTCAAGACCACGATATTGACCATCATGGTACTGGCAACGGCTTCGCTGACGCCTTGCAGCAAGAGCCAGTCATGGGCGATCAAACTGATGACTGCCATCAAAATCGATACATACGCCATCTGCCAAATATCGTGGCGATTCAACAATTTATTGCCTGTCTTTCGCGGTTTGCGGTTCATGATCCCAGACTCTGCTGGTTCAAAGATAAACGCAAACTGGATCGTAATAGCAGAAACCATGTTGATCCACAGCAGTTGTGTCGCCTGCAGCGGCAATTCTTTTTGCATCATGATCGTAAAGGCAATGATCAGCCCTTCGGCAAAAGATGTCGGCAACAGAAACAGAATGCTCTTTTTGATGTTGTCATAGATCCTGCGTCCTTCGCGAATCGCTAAGGACATGGTACCGAAATTGTCATCGGTCAAGATCATATCAGCAGAGTCTTTGGCTACATCCGTGCCGCTGATCCCCATCGCTACACCAATATCCGCCCGCTTCAACGCAGGGGCATCGTTGACCCCGTCCCCTGTCATCGCCGTGACTTTGCCTTTGGCTTGTAGCGCTCTGATAATGTCCAATTTATTTTTCGGCGTGGTTCGTGCAAAGACTTGATTCGTCAAGGCAGCATCTTGAAATTCAGCTTCACTCATCTGATCCAACTCGGCCCCAGTCACGACGTGAATCTCATCCGCTAAGCCAAGTTTTTCCCCAATCGCTTTGGCGGTCAGAGGGTGATCCCCAGTGATCATTTTCACTTGAACACCGGCTTGGTTCATTTCCTTCAGGGAAGCAATCACTTCTTCTCGCGGCGGATCGATGATCCCGGCGATCCCTAGTAATTGCAGCCCTTGCTCAAAAATCGTTTCATCAATGTGATCAATCGAAACTTTCTGATAGCCCACCGCTACCACTCGTTTGCCTTCTGCCGACAAGCGGCGGACATGGCCTGTCCAATAGGCTTCATCAAAAGGTGCCGCTTGTTTTTGCACCATTTCAAACAATTTATCTGGGGAGCCTTTAACAAATAACAAGCGTTCCCCCGCAGGGTTTGCCACTAGTTTCGCCATGTAGCGGTTGTCCGAATCAAAGGGCAGCATATCCAGTTCTTGGTAAGCGGGTGCTTGCGGATAGGTAAATTGCTTATGATACAGCGTCAAAAAGGAGCCGTCTGTTGGTTCCCCATTGATCGTCCAGTGATTTCCTTCTGGGACCAGTACCGTATCGTTGGCTTCGTAGCCAGCTTCCAAAAACAACTGCAAGATGTCTTGCGTGCGAACGTCCTCCTGCTTTGGACGAATCACGCCCATCGGCGCATAGCCGTCACCCGTCACTTCATATTCCTGCTCAGCCAATACGATGTCTTTGACCGTCATTTCATTTTTGGTCAGGGTACCGGTCTTATCCGTCGCGATCACATCCACTGAGCCTAGCGTTTCAACCGCCGGCAGTGTTTTGATGATAGTGTGCTTGTTTTTTGCCATGTCGCTGACACCCATCGCCAAAACCACCGATGTCGTTGCTGGCAATCCTTCTGGGATCGAGCCGACGATCATGGTGACGACGGCTAAGGACAAGACAGAGATCGCGTAGGTTTGCTGGAACAAACTGACGATAAACAGCAAGACCGCCACGCCCATGATCACATAGGTGATGCCTTTCCCCAGCCCATCGATTTCTTTCATCAACGGCGTTTTTCGTTCTTCCGTTTGATTGACTTCTGTGGAGATTTTCCCGATCTCAGTCGTGGCGCCGGTAGCGATCACGATGCCTTTCCCGCTTCCTGACGTCACGGAAGTCGAAGCAAACGCCAAATTCCGTTGTTCTGCTAATGGGGTTGCTTCATCCACTAAGGCATCTGTTATTTTTTCCACCGAATCGGCTTCACCAGTCAAGGCGGATTCTTGGATACGCAAGTTGTCGGCTTCGATGATCCGCAGATCCGCAGGCACATTGTCACCGGCTTCTAAGAATACAACATCCCCCGGAACGACTTCGGCAGCTGGAATGTCTTGCCGAATCCCATTCCGATAGACCGTGGCTTCTACTGATAGCATCTCTTTGATCCGCTCTAACGCATCGGAAGCATTTGCTTCTTGGTAATAACCGATCAACGCATTGACCAGTACGACGATGCCAATGATCACGGCATCAGAGAAATGCCCCATCAGCAGCGTTAAGATGGCGGAGAAAATCAAAATGTAGATGATCGTGTTATGAAATTGCCGCAGCAGCAACCGCCACTTGGCGGTTTTTTTGATCGCTAATTGGTTCAATCCGTAGGTTTCTAACCGCTCGGTTACTTGTGCCTCAGTCAATCCTTGATCGATAGAGGGCACCTGATACTGTTCGATTGTTTCTGACACTGATAACTGAAACTCTTTTTTATTCATTTTTTTTCTTCCTTTTCTTTTTCATTGATGGATAACACAAATAAGCCCCTTATTTAGAAACTGCTCCTAAATAACGCGCTGTTGTTGGTCTCCTATTCAATTAAAAAGTAAGGCAAGTCAAAATAGTGTTTCTGCTCACCGTCACTCGAGTCGCTTGACATTCGTTTACCACCCCCTCTAAAGTTAGCAATAAGCGTAACAAACTATTTTTCCAAAGTCAAGAGTCATCGCTTTCATAGCAATGAAGAGGCATCTCAAAGTTTTTACGAAAAAAAGCCGCACGACAACGATTCGCTGCCGTGCAGTTCCTTCAGTACATTCTCTTCAAGCCCAAAGGCACGCCTTAAAGCTGATCCAGTGCCTCGCTGATCGGTGTTTCTCCTGCTTGGACTTTGATGACTTTTTGATAAGTTGCTGGACGTTCCAGCATTTCACCTAACAATACGGCGACATCCTCGATGGGGATCGCACCAGAGGTCGTTTCACTGATCTCGATCAAACTAGATCCTGGTGTTTCTTTCAACGCACCCGGCTGCAAAATCGTATAGTCTAGTGCGGTATTGTCGATCAGCCAGCGATCAGAGAAAAATTTGGCGATCGTGTAATCCATCAATGACGCCATGCCTTCCCTTTGCCACTGTTCAGGTTCTAAGGCATAGGCTGAGCTAAGGTGGATGTAGCGCTTGATTCCTTTTGATTCAGCGGCTTGCATCACTTTGACCGCACCATACAGATCAGATTGCAGCAAGTCTTTGCCTCGGGAACCCGCCACGAAGTATACCGCTTCCGCATCTGCGAATTTGGCCGCCATCTCTTCCGGTTCCGTGTGTAAATCAAAGAACACGGGCTTGATATTCTCCGTTTCTGTGATTTTCTCACTGCTGCGCGCACCAGCATAAACGATGTGTCCTTGTTTTTCTAGAAAGGCGATCAATTTTTGGCCCACCCGTCCGGTAGCACCAACGACAAAAATTTTCATTTTCTTTACTCCTCTCGATTCTTTTTCCAACTCTTTCTAGTATCATCGTAGGACAAAAACCTAGATCCAACAACTATTCTGTTTCTAAACGAAGGAGAAAAAGGCACAGCACAAACCAATTCTTGCTATTTTTCCCCATAGAAACCCATGTTTTTAAAAAAACACCCGAAAAAATGAAAAAAATCTTCTCAAACGATTGACAAAGCCTTGACTCTTTTGTAGACTAGGTAGAAATAATTTAAATATTTAGAAAATTCCAAATAAAGAAAAGGACGGTGGCGTATATGACCTGCACCAATGATAGCAAACGAATTATTTTATTATTATAGCCGGGACTGTTTGATTTATACATTCAAAGAGTCCCTATTCACATTGCATCCAAAAAGAAGATCAACTTCTTGAGATGGAGTGTTTTTTTATACCCATTTTCAAGGAAGCGGCCTTTTGCAAACTGACACATTGATGTCAGATAGATCCAAAACGCTCGTTGAACAACTGCTGCCGATTCCCCGCGGTTATGCACTGCACTTATTCTAAAGACCCCTTCTGTTTGAACACTTGATTGGTCAAGCAGAAAAAGGAAGGATGATTTTTCTTATGAAAACCGTCAACACGATCGCTGCTTTTGTAAACAAGTATTTGATCTATATCATGATTTTATTGATGATCGTCTCTTATTTTTTCCCGCAACCCTTCTTATGGATTCCGCCTCGTACAACGATTCTTTTGAGCATCATCATGTTTTGTATGGGGATGACTTTAAACGTTGCTGCTTTTAAAATGGTCGTCTTACAGCCTAAAGCATTCATCTTAGGGGTGCTTTTCCAGTTCACCATCAGTCCTTTGGTGGCTTACGGCTTAGCGCAGCTGTTTGGTCTTTCTTCCGGTTTGATCATCGGGTTTGTCCTACTAGGTTGCGTTTCTGGTGGAACCGCCAGCAATGTCATGACCTTTATCGGCAAAGGCGATGTCGCCCTCACCGTTTCCATGACCACGGTATCGACCTTGTTAGCGACCGTCGTTACCCCCTTTTTGGTTTACGTCTTGGCTGGTCAGTATACCGAGATCTCCTTCTGGGAAATGCTCTTGTCTGTCTTGCAGATGGTGCTTTTGCCGATCATTTTAGGGGTGATCGTCCACAAACTCATTGCCAAGCACATCGAGCGATTTCTGCAATCATTTGTATTGATTTCTTCCGTTAGTATCTTATTGATCGTTGCCGGAACTGTCGCTCGCAACGGTGCCGTGATCGTCCAATCTGGCTTGATCGTGATTTTCTTAGTCTTGCTCCATAACTTGATTGGCTACGGTGCAGGCTATGGTCTGAGCCGTGTGATGGGCGTCAGTGCCACCCAAGCCAAATCCATCATGTTTCAATTAGGAATGAAAAATACCGGCCTAGCGATCTCGTTAGCCAATGCCCACTTTGCCGCCATTGCTGCAGCCGTTACCCCTGCCGCAGTCGGCATGGTGATCCATCAAATTACCGGACCAATTTTAGCCAATCTCGTGGCCAAGAAAGAAGGAAAACAGTATGAGTCAAAGTATCTTTTTGCCAAACTACACAATCGGGGCGGACGCCTACGAAAAAGTAAATGAGATCGTAAAACCATACGGCACCAATGCCGTGATCATCGGCGGAAAAACCGCCCTTGAAAAAGCCGAAGACAAGATCAAAGCCGGTTTAACGTCAGCAGTCAAAGTGACGGATACCTTGTGGTACGGCGGCAACTCGACCTATGAAAACGTCGATCAGCTGTTAGCCAATCCAAGCGTCCAAGCCGCCGATGTTCTATTCGCCGTTGGCGGCGGCCGCGTTTGCGATACCGTCAAAGTGGTTGGAGAAAAAGCAGGCAAACCAGTCTTCACCTTTCCAACGATCGGCTCCAACTGCTCACCAGTCACCGCGGTCTGTGTCATCTATAAAGAAAACGGCGAGATGCAAGGGCTGTTTTTCCCTTCGCAACCACCGACCCATGCCTTTATCGACAGTGAGATCATCGCCCAGGCCCCCGACAAGTACTTATGGGCAGGAATCGGCGATGCCCTCTCCAAAGAGATCGAATCGACGTTTTCAGCGCGGGGCGATGAGTTAGACTACACCGATGGGTTAGGCATCCAAATCGGCAAAATGTGCACGGAACGCTTATTGCAATACGGCACACAAGCCTTGAAAGACAGTGCCGCCAATCAGCCATCTTATGCCATTGAGCAAGTCGTCTTGGATATCATCGTGACTACCGGCTTAGTTTCCGTCTTAGTCATCAATGATTACAACTCCGCCCTTGCCCATTCCTTTTACTACGGAACGACCGTTTTGGAAAAAATGGAAGACTATTTGCATGGCGCTTCCGTTAGTTACGGCGTTTTGGCCTTGTTGCAGCTAGATCAGCAAGAAGCCCTCTTCCAGCGCATCTACGCCTTTATGAAGGAAAACAAATTACCGGTTTGCTTAGCTGATATGGGCCTTAACGACACCAGCGACCTTGAGGCAATCTTAGACAAAGCAATGACCACCAATGACATCGTCCACGTGCCTTATGAGATCACGCGAGAAATGTTCAAACAAGCAATCTTAGACGTAGAAGCCTACCATGCCAAACAAAACCAAGCGTCATTGGCAGCTGCCAATTAAATGAACCCCTCCAGCAACGAATTGCTGGAGGGGTTTTGTATGGCCTTTTTTTCTCTTACGTTTGATTGCAGTCGGTTTGGATTTCATAAAAAATATTCATAGCAAGTTCATACGATACTACTCATTATCTAGGTCTTTAGAAAATATTAAAAAGCACAATCAGCCTATGATACGACTGAGAGACTGCTTACCTCCCTAATTATCTACTTGTGAATAAAAGCGCATGAAAAAGCAATCCTTGTTATACTTATAAATAACACGAAGTCCTTAGGAAAAGGAGGAACCCTCATGACCCGTTACCAACGATTTCGCTTTGCTCATTTAGGCGCTCTTTGGATGCTGGGCTTACTCCTCACTGGCTGCAGTGCGGATACAGCACCGATTGAAGAACAACCGACTACCAACACCGCCACTTCTTCTGAACCTGCGGTTTCCTATGAAACCTTTCCACTGCCGCAACCGATCTTAGACGGGGAAACCAGTGTGGCGGAAGCTCTCTTCGAGCGGCGCTCGCAACGAGATTTTCAAGACACGGAGCTAACACAAGAACAGCTGGCACAGCTTTTATGGGCCGCTGCCGGTGTCACTACAGAAGATGGTCGCCGGACAGCGCCTTCGGCTGGTGCCTTGTATCCCTTAGACCTCTATGTCGTGGTCACACAGGTAACGGGGCTTGAGCCAGGGCTTTATCTGTATCAACCTGAGCAACATGCCTTAGAAAAAATCCTTGCTGGTGATTTTCGGACCGCATTGGCGGAAGGTTCGTTGGATCAGCAAGCGATCCAACAGGCACCTGCCACATTGCTTTATACAGTGGTTTATGAACGACTGATTGAGCGCTATGGGGACCGAGGAATCGAACGCTATGCCTATATCGAAGTCGGTCATTCCGCCCAAAACGTCCTTTTACAAGCCCAAGCGTTAGGCTTAGGCGCTGTGCCGATCGGCGCCTTCACGGATCATGAACTCAAAGAATTATTACAACTGCCGACGGAAAATGAACCCCGCTATTTGATTCCAGTGGGGGTTATTGAGTAGCGCTACTGAATAACAGAGCCCATTTTCGTAGGATTGTCAGTCTTTCATTAGAAAACGGCAACTGGCAAGGTTGATTTTCCCAGCAAAACCAGTAGAATCGAAAAACCACCTGCAAAAACAGCAGGTGGTTTTTCTCTTTGCTTACAATTTGTATTCCCGGACTTCTTCTGGTATTTCTTCTAGCGGTAGCTCTTTTACTACCGCTTCGGTGCCTGCTTCCATCGCTGTATCGTAGTACCAGCATTTGTATTTGATCGTATTCATCGTTTCTTGCAAGGCTGCCATTTGCTTGGTGACTTCTTCCAAACGTTCATGAAACAGCTGCTGCCGTTTCTGCAAAGACGCATCGCCTTCTTCGCCCCAATCCAAGAAATTCTTGATGTCTTTGATGGGCATGCCGGTATTCTTCAAACAATCGATCACTTTGATCGTCGCCACTTCTTTTTCTGAAAACACCCGAATGCCTCCATTGCTACGGGCCATATTCGGAAACATTCCTTCTCGATCGTAGTAACGTAGTGTCGAGATGGGGATGTTAGTCGTTTTTGATACTTCACCAATCGAGTAACTCACTTGCATCGCTCCTAAAAAAGTTTTGTTTATCGCTTGACCTAAACCTAACTTCAGGTTCTACAATAAAAATACACCGCAAGCACTGTACTGTCAATCACCCGTCATCTCGCAGGTTTGGGTTTGGCAGCAGCAGGATTCGATGAAAAAATCATTCACTGGAGGAAAGACAAATGACAGAAATCAAAGAAAAAGTTATCGTAATTATGGGAGCCTCTTCAGGAATTGGGGAAGCAACCGCCGTTAAGCTAGCCGAACAAGGGGCAAAAGTAGTAATCGCCGCCCGCCGTGAAGAGCGCATCAAAGCACTGGCTGAAAAACTAGGAGAAAATGTCTTGTATCAAACAGCCGATGTCACGAATCGCGAACAAGTCCAACAAGTCATTGATTTAGCCATGACCTCCTTTGGTCGGATTGATGTCCTTTTCAATAATGCTGGCATCATGCCTCAAGGAAACTTGGCAGAGTTGAACTATGACAGCTGGCAAAAAATGCTGGATATCAATATCATGGGGGTATTGAACGGGATCGGCGCTGTGCTGCCCATCATGCAAAAACAACAAGACGGCTTGATCATCGCCACTGACTCAGTTGCTGGACATGTCATTTACCCGGGATCTGCCGTGTACAACGGGACAAAGTTTGCGGTTCGTGCAATCATGGAAGGTTTGCGCCAAGAAGAACGTGAACATGGCATTCGTTCCACCATCGTCTCTCCGGGAATGGTCTCCACGGAATTGTTTGAAACCGTAGGTAATGCTCAACTAGAAGCAGCCTTGAAAGAAACCTCTCGCGTAGAAGGCAACAGCCTAACGCCAGAAGATGTAGCAAATGCAGTGGTTTATGCCATTCAACAGCCCAAACATGTGGCGATCAGCGAAGTCTTGCTGCGCCCAGCAAAACAAACCGTTTAAGCTATTTCTACTAGCCCGTGAAACCTGCTATCCGCCTGAGGCGATCGCAGGTTTTTTTGTCGTCAAATCCCGCCGTTCCCCTAGGAAAAATTACTTGTTTTTCTTGTAACACCCGCTTGTCCGAGTAATGTAAACCAATCGTTGCTTTATGTAAACGACTAGGTTCTGTTGCTACGGGGGAAATTTTTTTATACTTAGTACAAAGCTTCCGTATAAAACGACCAATCAGAAACGAACCTACCGTATTTCTCTTATTTATGAATAGCCGAGCATGATTGATATCCCGCCTTCAACGTTGACTTGCAAGTATTATTAGCTGTCCTCTTTTAGTACTTGCTTTTTATAAAAGAATGGAGTGAGTGTATGAATGTGAAACAGCTGCTCGTCATTGCCGAGCAACGAAGAAACATCACGAATCAGAAATTGACCTATGCAGAAAACTTCTTGGCGGCCGGCTACTCTGCTGCCGAATTGCTGGCAGACGAAACCTTTCTCGAATTAGAGCGAAGGGAAACCCAACTGATTGCAGAACGCAATGCTATCTTTTACGAAGAAGTCAGCCACAATTAATCTCCCCTGTCCAATTGTAGGCGACGAAAAAGCGAAGGATCAGCAGCACCTTCGCTTTTTTCTATCCCCCTCAAAGGCGTCCTTTGCCTTGAGGATAACGCTGCTTGATCGTCCAATAAAACAGCCCTGCAAAGAAACTGCCGAGAATCAGGAAATTCAAACCGTATAGACAGTAGAGGAAGAAAAAGTTCAGCTGCCCACTGCTCCAAAAGCCTGTGATTCCCATTAAAACCAGACTGTTGACGCATCCTGTCAACAGACAAACCATGCGACTGCACTCCAAACTTTGTAATAAGTATTTTGTGATTTCATATAACGGACTGACGAGCATTATCCCCAGCATGATTGGCAAAATAGCTGGCAACAAGTCTAAAACAGCGACATCTGTAGTAAACAACTGGAAAAAAGCAGAACGAAAGCCCCAGATCAGACTGACGATTCCAACATAAGCCACGAAAGAAGAAGCGAAGGCACTTTTTCCCACTGCTAAAATCTTCTGACGATTTTTCTGACCATTCGCCTCACTCGCAAAGACGGTCACTGCGTTGCCATACATCAAAGCAGGCAACCGTGCGATCATCAATCCTTGGCTGCCGATCGCATAGGCGGCCAGCGTACTAACACCCAACCGTGAGACGAAAGCTTCAAAAGCAATAATAAAGACTAAGCCTTCAAAGCATTCCTGAATCATTAAGGGGATCGATTTTTTCAATAAAAAGGCGCGTTTTCGTGGTCTTTGTTTTAGCCCTCTTGCTAGACTTTCTCTTAAAAGAACCCCATAAATCCCCAGCAAGCACAAAGTCGCAAGCATATTTGCGATGCCACTGCCTAAGACCCCCATGGCGGGAAAACCGAGATTGCCGTTGATCAATAAATAGCTAAGCAACACCTGTACCAACGCACTAATGATCGAAACACCGAGGATGTAGTTCGTTTTCTTTTCAATTTTTAAAAGGCTAGTAAAAACAAACGTGACTAACGTAAGTAAAATATAGGGGGACATGATTGCAAGATACAACGTCGCAGTTCCTAGCAGCTCCCCGCTAAATCCGTAGACAACCTGTAAAATGTCTCGTCCAAAAAGCAGGAAAATCAGCAAAAAGCTCACACCGATCGCGACTACTAAAAAAAGAACCGACGACAGATAATCATTTAACTGCGTCTCTTCTCTTTGCCCGACTGCCTTTGCGCCATAAATATTAAAAGCAAGCCCAATCGCACCTAAGATACCCGCAAAAGCATAGAGAAACCCGTCGATCAGTGCGATCGCCGCCAGCGCTTCCGTGGATCTTCTTGAAATAATCGCTAAGGAAACTTGTGCAATAATGATTTGAAACAAATTGGAAGCAATCAAAGGCAATGTAAAAGACTGTATTTTTTTGTTCAAGAAGCTCTCCTCTCTCCTTCGCAATAACTGAACAACGCCCACCCACTAATTGTGATTCACATCACAATACAAGCGATCGTTAATAGTCGCAAATACTCAACGACCCATCAGGCGTTTTGACGTTTCTCTCTCCATTTAACCATACAGCCTTCTCGGTGTATATTCCTTCGTAATTAAAAAACAAAACATCCCGACAAGCTCCGCTTATTTCCTCCATTGGTGTCGACAAGCAATCACTGATGAAGAATAAAAAGGTTCAGAAGAACATACTGCTCTTCTGAACCTTTTCTATGGGATGATAAAAAACGCGACAAACCTTTCAAAAATCCCGCTATTTCTTCACGATCAGCTGAACGGCTTGATCGATTTTCTGCTTTTGGGTTTCCGTGTCGCTGTCTGGATTTTCCAAACAATTTTTCAAATTCTCAGCGACAATGATTCCCATAATACGGTTGACGCTGGAACTGACGGCGGACAATTGCGTGATGACATCGACGCATTCTTTCTCGTCTTCGATCATTTTTTGAATCCCCCGCAACTGGCCTTCGGTTCGTTTTAACCGATTCAAAATATCTTTGTTGCATGCGGTCATCGTTTGATTTCTCCTCTCCATGCTGACATGCCGCCGAGGACATTGGTCACTTGAAACCCTTGCTGGCTCAAAAACTCAGACGCCATTTGCGAACGAGTCCCTGAGTGACAGATGACATAGTAATTTTTATCCTTCTCTAAGTCGCTGATCTGTTCCGTCAGCTCGCTCAACGGTAGGTTTTGTGCTGTTTTGATGTGTCCTTGTGCAAACTCATCAACTTCTCTGACATCAAGGATCTCAAGCGCCTCACGTTTTTCTTTTTGGGTAAATTCCTCCATAGATATTGCTTTAATCATGAATAATCATCTCCGGCTTAATAGTATTATACAACGAAAAGGCACCATCGAGGTTTTGACAATTGATGCCCGCTTGTTTTAAGATGCGTTCGGCAATGTAGCTTCTCAATCCGCTATGACACGTAACAACATACGAAACACTTGGATCCAATTCAGACAACCGATTTCTCAATTCATCTAACGGAATGTGGAGCGCCTCTTGAAAACGCCCATTATTGGCTAATTCCATCTCTGAACGAACATCCAACAACTGCTTACCGTTTTCTAAGGCCTCCGTCAATTCGTGCCATTGGATATTCTCACTGATTCCTTCTGCCAGATTGATCGCTGCATAGCCAATCATATTCACTGGATCTTTCGCTGAGCCAAAAGGCGGCGCGTAGGTGAATTCCAGTTCAGGCAAGTCAAAGATCGTTAAGCCACCTTTGATCGCTGTTGCTAAAATATCGATCCGTTTATCGACCCCTTTGGCACCGATGCCTTGCGCACCGTAGATGTTTCCAGTATCAGCATCAAAAATCAATTTCAAATAAATATCCGTCGCATCAGGATAATACCCAGCATGGTCTTTGCCTGAAAGATGAACCACCTGAGGATTTAGCCCCGCCAGTTTGGCGCTGCGCTCACTCAACCCAGTGGACGCTGCGGCAAGATCGAATACGCGCACGATCGCCGTCCCAATACTGCCTTTGTTTTTGCGAGTCAGTCCTCCCAATACATCAGCCACTTGCCGACCTTGGCGATTGGCTGGTGACGCCAAGGAGATCAGCGTGTCTTCGTTAGTGATTTGTTGTTTCACAACGATGGCATCTCCCACCGCGTAAATATCTTTCTTGCTGGTTTGGTATTGCTCATCTACCAGGATACCCCCCCGGTGTCCTAATTGGATACCGGCACGTTTTGCCAAATCCGTTTCTGGTTGGACACCCACCGAAAGAATCGTGATATCTGAAGCCAGAACCGTTCCATCCTCTAGAACGATTTCTTGCCCTGCTTTTTCAAAAGCGGTCGCTGACTGCGAGGTCAAAACATTGACCCCTTGCTTGATCAATTCATTTTTGACATACGCCGCCATTTCTTCATCCAAAGGTGGCAATACGTGGGGTGCTTTTTCCACGATCGTTACTTGTAGGCCTTTTTTATGTAAATTTTCAGCGACTTCTAAACCAATAAACCCAGCGCCAATGATCGTCGCTTTTTGAGGCTTTTTGTCTTCAAGATGTGCCATGATTTGGTCTAAATCAGGAACATTGCGCAAAGAAAAGGCGTTGGTTGCTTCTTCTAGCCCTTTGATCGCTGGTACTAGCGGTTTTGCCCCCGGTGATAAAATCAACGCATCATAAGATTCCGTGAAGACCTGTTCGCCATGTTTGACCGTCACCGTTTTCTCCTGCGGATCGATCGCCAGCACTTCATGAAGAGGCCGCACATCTAGGTTAAACCGTTTTTTTAATGCCTCAGGTGTTTGGACCAATAAGGCGTCTCGCTCTTCGATCTCACCAGAAATGGCATACGGCAGTCCACAATTCGCAAAAGAGACAAAAGGACCTTTTTCAAAAATAATGATCTCCGCTACTTCTTTAAGCCGACGTAAGCGCGTTGCTGCAGACATTCCTCCTGCTACCCCACCGACAATAACTATTTTTTCCATCGTTACTTTCCTCCTTTGGTTGTTCCCCGCCATTGATTCATGCCACCGCGAACATTGACCACATCAAACCCCTTTTTATTTAGGATTTTGGCTGCTTGTTTGCTTCGCATCCCTGATTGGCAAATGACTGCCAGTTTCTTGTCACCTTTTTGAGTGAAGCCCGCAATCTTGTTTAACGGTACATTTTTGGCGTAGGCAATGTGCCCGCTACGGTACTCCGCCGGCGTGCGAACATCCAGAACCGTCCATTCTTTGGCTCCTTCTTTTTGTAAATCTGCTGTTGACATACTTGGTATGCGTTTAAATAATGAAAACATTTCTTGCTCCTTTCTTATACCCCTCGGGGTATATTAAACAAGATGTTTCTCTTTTCGTCAACTAAGTGATCTTCTTTAAGAAAAGAAACTTGCTGTTGCGTTGCTCCCCACTCGATAAACTGTCATGTATCGGACATGTACCAATCAAGCAAGAGAAAAAACGAGCCACATATTTCCTTCCCCTTAGCCTCAGTGCTATAATAAACAAAATGATATGCAGTAAAAATAACATGCTTCAAGGTCACTTTGTCACAGACGTTTTTCACGACCTCAGAATGAAAACGATGCTCCTCTCAAAAAAACAGCAGATAAAAAACGACGCAAGCACCACTTTCCCTTGATTTATCAAGAAGCAAGCCCTGCTTTCTTGGAAACAACGCGGGTTTCGACTATGCTTAAGTCACATCAGCGAAAGGAAAAAAAGATGGAATTTGGCGAAAAAATCAAAGAAGTACGCACAAGAAATAACTTGACCCAAGAACAATTTGCCACTCAACTACACGTGACGAGACAAGCCGTTTCGAACTGGGAAAACAATCGCAATCTACCAGATTTAGAAATGTTGATTGCCATCGCCACGATTTTTCAACTCTCGCTTGATGAATTGATTTTAGGAGGAACTCAAGTGAACAAGATCACTGAAAAACTAATCAAAGACGGCAGCGAGACCCGACGCGCCAAACTCAATTTGATCACGACCTTGATCGGAACATTTTTACTACTATTCGGCTTTGCCTGCTTCTTCATCAAAGCAAGCTCCGTGGAATACATCGATCAATCCGGCATTTTACATGAAAATTTCTATCTAGTCCCCGTAGGATTTTTGTTCCTATTGGCTAGTTTCGTAGTATTTGCGGGAACCGGGATCAATTATTTTCGAGCTGCTAGAAGAAAATGACGCGAAAAAACTCGATTCCAGATGATGGAATCGAGTTTTTTTCTCTGTTCACTATCTTCCTTCAAAGAATCGGAACAAACAAGCCACTGATTTTTTCTTTTGTTTTCGTCAAAAGGCTTCTGGCTTGCCATTCTTCTTTTTCTACTAATTTTGCATGAGCTAAGTCTTCCATAAATTGCTGATTTAACTCTGTGATTATTTTCGACGGCCCATAGATGAACATAGATAACTCATGGTTAAGGTAAAAACTACGAATATCAAAATTTGTTGACCCGATCGTTGCAGCAAACTCATCGACGATCATATATTTACAGTGAATAAAAGCAGTCTCATCATAGGTGTAGACTTCGACGCCGGCAGATAATAATTCATCAATAAACGAATTCGTGCCATGAAAAGAAATTCCTCGATCCCCTTTTCCCGGCACAATCAATTGTACGTTGATCCCACACCGTGCTGCTCTTCTAAGCGCACCTAAACTTTCTTCATCAGGAATAAAGTAAGGCATTGCGATCTTAATCGAATCCGTTGCCTTTCCAATGAGGTCATTAAAGGAATCCTTAATGATTCGCTCGCTATCATAGGGTCCGCCGTAGATTACCTGAACGATTTCCGAACCGCTTTGAACGTCGGTCTTCAACGGAAAATACGTAGCTGTCTGTGTCAAAAAATGAGTGACCGTTTCTTCCGTTTCATCAAGAAAGAGCCAATCATAAATAAAGCATTCTTGTACTTCTAGAACAGCAGGTCCTTCTATCCGGATGTTTGTGTCTCGCCAATAAGAAAACTTACTGCCTCGCCCACTATATTCATTTCCAATATTCATGCCTCCTGTATGTGCAACCTCACCATCAATAACGACCATTTTACGGTGATTGCGCCAGTTCGCTTTATTACTTAGCCAAGGCGAATTCAACAAATCATACGTGCGCACCTCTACCCCATTCTTTCGCATCAATAATAATAATTGATTAGGAAAGGCGATCGACCCCACGCTATCATACATAAACCGAACTTCCACCCCTTGTTTGGCCTTTTCGACCAGAACATTTGTCAGCTCCTCCCCTGTTTCATCCCCTTTAACGATATAAAAAAACACATGCACATGATGCTTGGCTTTCTTGATATCTTCCAGCAAAGAAGCGAACGCCTCAGCGCCTTCGTTTAATACAGTCAGATGATTATTAGTTGTGGGATACTTGCCCGAAAGATGAAAAATCTCAGTGGAGAGATCATGTTTTCCATGAATGATCTCTGAATGTTCTTGCAGAATAGCCGAAACCGTTCGCTGTACTTCCCGTTCATTTTGTATCTGCTGTTTGGGCAATTTCCTTAACCGAGGTTCACGACCAATTAAATAATACAACATGACTCCTACAATCGGTAAAAACAATAAAGCTAAGATCCAAGCAATCTTCGAAGTTCCATCCCTTTGATCAAAAACCACTAAGTAGCCACAAAGAAGAATCGCCAAAATTTCAATGGCCTGCCAAGCATAAATCATCTGATTTAAAAAGAGAATTAATCCAACCGTCACAAGTATCAGTAAAATCGTTAAAATTTTGTATTGCTGTAATTTGTTTTTGATCATCCTTCACTCCATCCAAATATGCGCTTATTAATAAACGCTAAAGTAAAAAGCCTCACTATATACTATGATTATATACGTTCTCGTTACGCAAATGTAACTCATTTCATCCCCTACTACTCATTTTTTACCTATTATTTATTAAGAAGAGACGATTTGCAGAAACGAAACGGTAAATGACAAGCGCCTATTCAAATCGGTGTACCAATTAAAACAAACCCTGTAAGCATCCCTCGACTTGCTGAAACAGCAATTTTCCTTACGCAATCGCCAAATTTGAATAAATCCCATCTTTCCTTTACTATAAACGAAATCCGATCGTTTTTTTAGCACGGTTATACTATCAAGGAGGTTGTTATGGCAATTCATGTGATGTGGTTTAGAAAGGATCTGCGCTTAGAGGACAATACGGCGCTTACTGAGGCGCTTTTGTCTCTTCAAGCAAACGACCAATTGTTGTGTGTGTTTCATCTCAATGAAAAGCAGTTTCTCCCCGATGCACCAAGCCATGATTACTTTTTTAGCGCGGTTGCTCACTTTATCGAGGCTGCCAAAAAGCAAAATCTGACGATCCACCTCTTGACGGGGACTTTGACAGAAGCCTTTGATCAGTTGTTCGCTCACTATCCAGAATGGAGCCAACTGTACTTCAACTTTGATAACCGTGGATTTGGTCGTAAACGCGACCTCTATATAAAAGAATTGGTCGAGAAAAAAGGCGTCACTGTCCATTCCTTTGAAGAACATCATCTGCACCAACCAACGGAAGTCACCAAAGAGGACGGGACGTATTACAAAAAATTTACGCCCTATTATAAGAAATGGATCCAGCTGCCCAAACCGGTCTATCAAAAGCAGGCCCTTGATTTTGAAAAAGCCGCTCATTTTAATGATGCCCCTCACTTCAAAGCAGGGACAGCGCTGCTTGCTAAGCTGCTAAAAAATAGAAAGACCGATTTTTCAACGATCGTTGGGGAAGACTATGCACATAAACAATTGCAGGCCTTTGTGCAAAAGCGTTTGGCCGCCTATGAAAAAGACCGTGATCTCCCTTCGATCAAAGGAACCAGCCGCCTGTCCCCTTTCTTGTCTTTTGGACAACTCTCTATTCGGAAGGTTTGGGCCGCTTGCCAAGGGATGCCACCCAGCACTGGCAAAGCGACCTTTTTAAAAGAACTGGCTTGGCGAGATTTTTATCATATGATCTACTTCACTCATCCGGAGCAAAAAAACTATGAACTCATTGAGAAATATCGAAACATGGATTGGCAAAAGGATGAAGAGGCGTTTAACAAATGGCAAGCAGGACAAACCGGCTATCCGATCATTGATGCCGCGATGCGGCAGCTGAATCAAACCGGTTGGATGCATAACCGTCTACGGATGATCGTCGCTTCCTTTCTAACCAAAGATTTATTGATCGACTGGCGGCAAGGAGAAGCCTATTTTGCTCGACAATTGATCGACTACGACGCTGCCAGCAATATCGGCGGCTGGCAGTGGGCAGCTTCGACTGGCACCGATGCGGTTCCTTACTTTCGAATTTTCAACCCCATCACTCAGGGGAAAAAATTCGACAAAGAGGGGACGTTTATCAAACAATTTGTTCCCGAACTCGCCCAGTTGCCGCTAAAATTCATCCACGAACCTTACCTGATGACTGACGAAGAACAAGCCGACCTAAAGGTAGTTTTAGGCACCGACTATCCGTTGCCTATAGTCGACCATAACGAAGCCAGGAAAAGAGCCCTCGATTTGTATAGTAAAATCGAGCCGTAAGCAGCTGTCATGGCCTGCGCTCAAACATTTTCAGTAGAAAAAAACCAGCAAAGACGCTCCGTAAGAGCTCGTCTTTGCTGGTTTTTTATTAAACTGATGCGCCGTTTTTCATCTTTCTATAGTGAAAAAAACAACGACACGTCTTATCAAATAGTCTGCTGGTGAGCATACAAAAAAGAAACATTTTCCATGCTGTGTTTTTTTATTAAGGTCTTTTCGCCTGATTCCGCATTTATTTCTAGTCACTCTAAGCAACAATCCCCTGACGATTTATAGATAGAACCCTTTATTAGCGGCGTTCCCCACTTTTCCACGACTGGCTAGTAACATTTCTCCTTGCAAAACTGTTCGTCTGTTGAAAGGTCATCTATAGAACCATTCTGTTATAATATCTCCATATTTGAGGATAAGGATGGTTTATATGAAAAAAATAATCGGATTCGTCTTAGTCGTACTTTTAGGGTTTGCCGGATACAAAGGCTATGAATATTATCAATCCACCTACTCAGGACAAACAGCTTACGCGTATGTCCCATCTGAGATTCTCCCTAAGGTAGAACATGAAAGTAAAAGCGGCATCGGCGACCAGTCGCCTTGGTATTCTTACGATTACACGTTAAACTTTGTAAAAGAAGATGGTAGCACACAAACACTCGAGGTTTCATTATCAGAAGATAACGCAAAACCCTTAACCCCAAATTCTTATGTAAAAGCGGTGATCAGTGAAAAGCGCACAATAAAAGGCCCGAATAGCGTTGAAAAAGATGCAATTCCCAAAAAGGTTCTAGAAAAATTAGAAAATCAGAACTAACGATTGCAGACTCACATCATTATGTGGGTCTTTTTTTTACATCCTTCCAAAACCAGCATTTTGAATCCCTTCTGTTATTTTCACGCTTGATGTCTTCTGCTCTGTTGCGATACGTTATACAAGGATACTGGACACATTATCTAGCAGAAAGCTGCTTGACTGATCCCTGTTTTCATTCCGTCATCAATGATAAGAGCAATTCAAGCGCCTTTTCCTTTCCCTACTTCGCAGATAATTGAAAAAGCAGCGAATCACCTATCCGTTGACTCGCTGCTTTTTAACTAACAAGTGATGGCTCACACCACAAAAGAATGATACTTAGAATAAGCAATTTGATCGACGATCGCAGAAACCTGATTAACGTCTAAATCGGCACCAATGGCGGTCACTTGATAAAATTGGTCATAATTGTTCCCTAATTGGGGGAGATTGGCATTGGAAATCAACAAGTCAAACGTCTCGTCCGGAGTATAGGGTAAAACAACAACATTTTGCTTGCCTTTTAGTTCATTTTTTAACAAGTAAATCGAAGCATCCGCCAAAAGACTAGAGCACATATTTAAGACCCCGATCCGTACCCGATATTCTTCTTTAGGCGATAACATATAAATTAAAAAGACTAGGCGTTTCTTGAGATAGTTGAGTTTCGTGGGCGTAAACAAGTTGGTCGGTGCAATAATGTGTTCCAGAATGTCTGAGATCACTTGATCCCGCAAGGAATTGTGAAACATTTTGTGGTAATAATTTAGCGTGACTCGATCGATGGAATAATTCACTCCATGAAAGTAATAAACTTGTGCGATTAAGGAAAAGACATTGGCTTTGATATCGATCGTCGTATGCGAGGCATCAAGACGATAAATGGACTGGATTGCTGCCATGACTTCATCGGTGATCTCAAAGACGGGATTTTTATTGGTGTACAATCCTAAGCGAAGTTCCTCGTAAGGAATCCCGCCCACCGTAATGAGGAAGAGACAGATAAAGAATGGCACGATCTTCGCTTCATCTACTGAGCAGATACATTTTTTAGAAGCATAGATCTGTCGAATAAAGTGACAGAGGGGCATCTCTTGGCAGCGCTCGATTTTGGTTTGTTCTTCTGGACTTAAACTTCCCAAGGTCGTGTGAGACGTGACTTTTTTCATAATCACATACAACCAGATCTTCAGCTGCTTTTGTTGGGCAATCGATAAGGTTATTTTTTTCGCTAACTCCGCAACCAGGTCATCGATCAAAACAGAATCGATCGTTGTCGCACCCATTTTGAAAAAATTATAGTAAAAATAAATGCGTTGTGTCATCGTTCCAACTAGTTTTTTGTTTCTGATCTTTAATTCAAAATGCTGCAACAACTGATTGCACTCAGCAATCAATCGATTGAGGGTCCCCACACTTATGTTTAATTCATCAGCCAAGACGAAGGCATCATAGCCTGCATGTTGAAACAAATAATGGATGATTTGATATTTAGCAGATTTTTTCAATAGCGTGTCGGTCAAATCATCCAGTGAGACACTATCGGTTACTTGCAGTTCCAACGTATAACGATTGATGATAAATGAGACCTTCTCATTTTTTAGTTGCCGTTGAAGGCTCTCTGATAATTTCGTCAAGGTCGGCATCGTAATATCTAATTCCCGACACGCATCACTTTTTTTGATATGACCGGTCGATAAATACAAAAATTTGAGCAAGATATACTCTAATTTTAAGTCCTTATCCAGTAAGTCTTCTTTATACATGACTGTTTTTCCTCCAGTGTAAATCTATATTCATTCAGAATAGTTACAACCAATTTACAGAAAAAGATAGCAGTACGTTACTTATGAAACAAACAAGCGCAGTAAAAACAGGCCCTTTCTACACATATTTTTCCTTCACTTACTCCCCAACAAACCATGACTGACAAACAAAAACCCTCGATGCAAGACGAATTTCCCTAAGAATTCCCTCACGACAACGTTCTAAGATTTCCTTTTCGTTTATGTAAAACGTTCTTCTCTAAAAAAATATATTTAGACCATAATAATTAATACTATCACAAGTCAGAAATGTCAATAAATGAAATTATCAAGCACTGTTTTTTTACTTTCTCTTAAAAAACGACACTATCAAGTGCTTACCCGTTCTTACAAACAAAAAAATCAAAGGCAGTCGATGCAACCGCCTTTGATTTTTCTATAAACCAAGGTTCATTCAGTCTTGCAAAAAACGTTTCATAAAGGGACTTTTTATTCATTGAAAAAAGCAATGAAAGGGTTTCTAGCGATACCGTTTCTTAATGTGAAAAGCCATAGGTTTGATCGGATGAAACATGACGGCTTGGTCGCTTGTTCAAGCGCTCGATTCCTTCTTTCATGTCTTGCACCAGATCCATTGCCATTTGCATACTTAAATCTGCCCGGCAGACAAAGCGTTGGATATTGATATGTGATAGATTATCAGGTAATGGATAGGTAGGGACTTGCCAGCCTTTCATCGCAAATTCATCCGTCAAATCATACAGATTCCAAGAAATATCGGCATCTTCTTTTAATTTGTAGCAGACGATCGGCAACCGTGAACCATCATTATAAATATCGAAGTAACCCATGTTTTCAATCTCTTTTGCTAAATATTGGGCAACATCGCTGGTCTTTTTGTGGATCAAGCGGTAGCCTTCAAACCCATTGCGGATAAAGGTGTAATATTGTCCGATGATTTGGCTGGCGCTTCTTGAAAAGTTGATGGCCATCGTTGGCATTTCACCGCCAAGATAACTTACTTTAAAGACCAACTCTTCTGGTAAGAAATCTTTTTCTTTCCAAAGCACCCAACCGATACCAGGGTAGACTAACCCATATTTATGTCCAGACGTACTGATGGAACGAACGTTTTTCAAACGGAAATCCCATTCAAGTTCTGGTTCCATAAATGGCGTGTACAATCCCCCACTAGCCGCATCCACGTGGATGTAGACTTTGTAGTCGGTGTGTTTGTTGTATTCCTCTAATTTCTTGTCTAGTGCTTTGATATCATCGTATCGTCCAGTGTAAGTGATTCCTAAAATACCAACGACCCCGATCGTATATTCATCTAAATAGTCCGTGACCTTTTCAACATTAATGCTGCCATGTTCTTCATCGATAGGGATCGTTCGCATTTCAATGTCCCAGTAGACACAGAATTTTTCCCAAACGACTTGATAGGCAGAAGAAATCACTAAGTTTGGTTTTTGTTTATTGATATCTAAGCCAAGTTTTTTTGCCCGATTGCGCCAAGCAAATTTTAAGGCCAATCCACCTAACATACACGCTTCACTTGAGCCTACCGTTGATGTACCGATAAAATCGGACGCTTCTGGGGCATGCCATAAATCAGCGATCATATTGACACAGCGGTTTTCAATTTCTGCTGTCCGTGGGTACTCGGTTTTATCGATGGCGTTTTTATCAAGGGTTTCACTCATAATTTTGACTGCTTCTGGTTCCATGTAGGTTTGACAGAACGTCGCCAAATTTTGTCTTGAGACCCCTTCATCGATCAATTGATCTTTGACTAATTCATAGGCATCCCGCGGTACCAAGGACTCTTTTGGTAATTTGTACATAGGGATCGCTTGATCCATTGCCTCATTCCCATAGATAGGCTCCAAATATTGGGCTTCTTTTCGATTTTTTTTACTAAATAACATGCAGCTCTCCTCCTCATAGGTTGTGCTTTTTATTTTTTATCGCTTGCTTTTTCACCTACATATTTATAGATGACAAACGGTATCACGACAATAATCAGCCAACTGATGATCAAGATGGCTAAATAGGTTCCGCCCTTTCCGGTGCCGATATCGCTCGGTGGAAAGAAGGAAATAAAGAAAGAAAAAATAGAAACAAGCAAACCAACCATCGCAACACCAATTTTCACATTTTTCCCACCAGGAATATGATACGTTCTTGTTAAGTCGTCTTTTTCTTTGACTAATTTAATATAGGAAAGAAACAAGAGGACATAAGCCACCAGATAGATGCAGACCGTCAACGCCATCGCAACGAAGAAGGATAGATTGGCGCCTCCACCGCCTAATGTCAAGACAACCGCCCAAATGGAAACAATGATGCCTTGTACCAAAACGATATTGATTGGGACATTGTGTTGATTGACTTTGGCCATTTGTTTTGGCAGCAAGCCATTTTCAGCTGCTTCAAGCATCGCAGTCGATGGGCCGACCACCCAAGCAGCAATTTCTGCAATGACACCTAAACAGATGACCACGGCAATCAAACGAACCAGCCATTCTCCGCCGCCAAAATGATGGATCAAATAAGAATAGGCTTGAATCACGCCAGTATCAAGAGACAATTGATTTTGGGGAATCGTGGCAGCCACCGTTGCCCCACCTAACGTATCCAAAAGAATCGTTGCTACAACTAAAATCAAAATAGCTTTCGGGTAATTCTTTCCAGGATTGTCCATATCTTTTACGTGACTGGCAGAAGATTCAACCCCTGCATAGGCTAAAATAAAGGAAACAAAAACGACCAGCGTATTGATTTTCGTGAAATCAGGAATCCAAGCGCCTGATCCAAAAGAAACTTTGACGGGATTCCCTTGAGCAATGTAGACAATTCCTAAGATAAAAAGAATGATCCCTGTTGCGACGATCCCCACAAAGAACCCTACTTTGGCAATCTTCGCAGTATTTTTTGTTCCGCCAAATTGCGAGATCGTGATCAGCCAAAAGATCACTAAAGTGGCAATCAGCTTCAGCCAAACATTCGTATTAAGAGCCGGCCAATTTAGGGCATAGGAAAGCGCCCCGACAATAAAGTAAATCATCGTAATAAAGCCTACCGTGATTTGGAACCATTGGAAGAAAATGGCAGCAAAGCCCCATTTTCTCCCTAATGTTTTTGAGACCCAGGTATAGAGTCCCCCTTTTTCCCATCCCTTTACAGTAGCCATCTCCGCAGAGCAAAGGGCTACAGGGATAAACCAGAGGAAACCGCCGACGAGTAAATAAAAAACTAAATTCATCTTCGATGTCGCAAAGGTTGGATACTCATATACCGTCATCACCATTGAAGCAGTTATTGCAAAAAAACTCAACAATGATAGTTTTTTCTTGCTAGTATCCATTTTTTTTACCTCCTATCGTTAGATACTATTTTTCAGCAGCGGAAGATAGATCAATATGGTACGTATGTGTCAAATCTCCATCTGCTTTAAATTCGATTTCGACCGCTTTGATCGCTGGCAAACTTTGTTCTTGCGCCACTTTAAAATGAATAAAGCCATCTTTATGTTTGTCATGGGTCAAAATCTCATCATCTAAGTAGTCCACAAACACTTCCGCTTCTACTTTTTTGCCATCATTCAACACCAAATAGGCTTTGTCAGGTTTGATTTTTTTGTCTTTCGAATCTTCATTAAACAATTGATATTTCAGTGAGAGCAATGTTTTGTATTCTTTGTCTTTGTCTTTGAATTCTTCTACATTCACGATTTTTACATGATTCACTAAAAAGCGAATGTGATCCCAACCAGCATTTTCATAATTCGTTTCATACCAAACGACGTCTTTGATTTTCGGATCGATTCCCTTAGTTACGATTTCTTCAAAATACCCGTCATCACTCAATTTTTCACTTCCCACAACTACTTCATCTGACGAATCGCTGATCAACGTTTCCGTTCCAGACCCAGAGACCACTTCCCCTGATTCTTCCACTGTTGAGCATGCACCTAGAGTAAACAAAACGCCTACACCTAAAACGAAACCTGCAACTAATGATGTTTTCTTCATTGTAAATCCTGTCCTTTCTTTTATTATTTTTATTCCATCTCAGGTATACCATTTAACCCAAAAAAGCGAATACCTAATTTTTTATTTTAAAAACAAAAAAACGCGAAAAATAATTCGCGTTTCGGTGCTATCATGAAGTGCAGATAAGAACAATGACCATTGAAAAGAAAGGACTGAGTTTTTTTGAGAGCGCTTGTGGTCGTCCTAACTGCCGTTTTGTTAAGTATCAGCCCTCTTTCAGCTGACTTTTATCTGGAAAAGACGGACAGACATACTTCTAACGCAATGTTTTCTCGGATAGAAGTTGCCCAAAATGAGTGGGCGACTACTGGATCAAAAAGATTTGTTGGAACGCTGATGCTTCCTGATGCAAAAGGCAGCCTGTTGACAGCTGACGGGCATTTTATGAGAAGACCTTCCAAGCTTGCGACGAATAGACGCGTAGCAATAGCAGCTTGTAGGGTTCAAAAAACACCCAAAATCGCACGGGGCAGTCATCTGTCTCAGCGCTGTAGCTCTTTAGCCCCTACGACTTTGCGGTTAGAAAAAGCGTGTCAGGCACGGCAATCAAACGTCCTTAGCTCTCATCCGAGTATCTGGTGTCGTACATGACGCCTTCATCCACAGGGTTTCCGCAGTGATGGCACATAGGTAAGTCAAAAACAAATGATCCTCAAAACGTTTATCCTCCGGCGTATCCTAGACAAATCTACTTCCCCATCCTGAACAAAAAAATAGCCACTACCTACTTTCCACTTACTTGTGCCATCCTCTGCTTGATAAAATGATCAAAATTTTTTGATTGAAAAGAAAAAATTGCCTATTCTGTTTTGATCATTTTTTTAGTGATCGATCATTACTTAGCTAGCTAAGCCCCCCAAACCTCAAGCAGCCCCCGAAAACAGTTTCGGAGGCTGCTTGGGGTGAGCTTTGCTCACTATTTAGTTTTCTTATAAAAATTTTAATATGAGAAATCATTTATTACAATATGAATGAGAAAATTGAGTTACGCTTTCTATTTTCATAAGTAAGTATAGATTCTATTCACAATGTAACATAGTAACCTTATTTAACTAAGCTATTTTTTTAAGAAGACCTTATCAATCTTCTGAAGCAAAAATATTCCACCAGATTATATTAGTCTTGCCGAAGCCATTTTTATATGCTCTTCAATATTGTACTTATAGCTAACGCACTTCGACTCACCTGTATTCATTCGAATTAACGGACAGCCTCCTAAACACAAAGGTTGAACTTTACAACTTGAACATTTCGCTTTCGAAAAAAATTTGTACTCTGTAAATGTTTTATGCACACTGTTCAATTGTATTCCTGTATAGATATCTCCAACTCGTCCAATCGTTTTACCAATATGAACCCAGCATTTATATAAAAATCCATTAGGGTCGATTACATAGTCATCTCGATTGATAGCTTCGCAGAACCCAATCGTTGTCCGTGGTATGGCAACAATATTTATCCCTCTTTCCAAAAGACTTTTATAAACCATTATTTCTTCTTTCGAAAACTCTTGGGATGTATAACATGTGGGTGTTTTGTAGGTATCAAAATCCTCTACCGGCGCAAGATAAAAGCCAACTTTCTTAAGTAAATTAAAATTATCCAGCGAGTTCATCAAACGAATAACATCTTCATGATTATTCTCCCTATCTATATTTACTCTTACAGTTACTGGAATATATTTTAGAGTTTTAACTATATTCTGTAATATTCTTGCAAATGTCCCTTTCCCATTTGTTAAACATCTTCTAGAATCATGATTTATCTGATCCCCATCCAGAGTAATTTGAGCATAATTAACGTGATAACTTTTTAAAAGTTGTGCAACTTTTTCTGTTAGCAAATAACCATTGGATACAATTTCTGCGTTGAAATTTTTATATTTTTTTTCGTTTTTCATTATTATTTCACTTATAACTTTAATAGAGTTCAATCCCATCAAAGGCTCTCCTCCATACCAAATTACTTTCAATGACTGATGGGGTAATACATTTTTAAGAATAAACTCAGCTGTTTTCTTAGCAGTTTCAGTAGTCATAGTATGTTGTCTAAACCCTTGCTCGTAACAATAAAAACAGGAAAAATTACAGTTCATCGTAGGGGCAATTGTGAAAGTTACTTGACTAGGATTATATCGTTTTTCATTTGCCACAGACACTAATCTTGCTTCTTCATCAATCTCATCGGAAACAATGATATTTTGATTTTCTAAATAAGAGAATAATTCTGTTTTCTCAAAGTTATCGTTATTAATAAAAGTCTGTAGATCATGGAACTCGCTTTGAGTTAGTAAAACGATAGCAGAGTATACCGAATTGTACAAAAGTATTTCATTATCCACTTCTTCAACAATCGTATATTGCGATAATTTCATAAAATCACTCCTAATTAAATTGGGTAAAAAATTTTCTGTTACCTAGATTTGTATGCTTTACAAAAGAACGTATGAATGTTTCTCTATCAATTGAATAGTTGGGGTTACATGAAGTATCACACTGTACCTTTCCTCGACACACTGCAATTAATTCACATGAATTACACTGATTGTTGCTTTTCGGAAGAACACTCTTTTGGTCATAAAGGCTATATTGAACATCTTCTGCAAAAGAAGATGATTCTGTAAAACTTTTTATTATTCTACGTTCATAAAAATTTGTTGCATTACATAACCCTATAGATCCATCAGAGAAAAACTTTACAGACCAAGGATTATACGCATCGCACTCAAAGCGATACGAAGAAAATGGAGAGACATTCACCAGGAAACCGTTTTCAATTAGGTGATCAATTGCAGTTGAAGATACCCACTTTAGATATTTTTCATAGGATAATGCATTGAAATAATTTTCATTAAACTCATAGTTATTAATGTAATAGCAATTGATATGGGCTTTGATATCACTTTGGCGGATCGTAACGAGAAAAGACTGAAACTCTTCTGTATTTTTATCAGATGTATTATAACCAATATGGATTTTAACACGTCCGCTCTTAGATGCTACCGCTAGATTTTCAAAAATCTTATCATACGTTCCGCTTCCACTCTTAAGAGATCTATTTCTATCATGATCTTTTCTAGATGTTAGTGTAGTATCGACAATTAAAGAATCAAAATGATTTATAAAATCTGGAGTGAGTAGATAGGCGTTTGTTCCTAAACCATAAGAAATTGAGAGTGATTTCTCTGACGCAATTTGATCAATCTTACTTTTAATTGCGAGAATTCTTTTTTTATAAAGAAGTGGCTCGCCCCCGAAAAAATAGATATATAGTCTCCGAACGCCTAGCTGAGCAATGTCTAAAATGTATTGCATTATATTATTTATCGTCTGATCAGTAATAACATTTTTAGAAAGGAAATCATTCTGGTAACAATAAGTACACGAAAAGTTGCAATCTTCTGTGATATTTATAGTGATAGTAACTAAGTCTCTCTTTAAATTGATTGTTTTCTGTTTATAACTTTCCAAATCACCGTGTATAAATCCATTTTCAAATAAATATTTTCGTTCACCTTCACTTATTTCGCTCGAAATCTCCGTTTTACTTTTCATTTTTTTTGAATCAATAGTAACTATTTCTTGCGTTAATGTATTGCAAAGAATAGTCTCGTTACCGTTCTCAATGATATCGACATACCGTGAAAAACGCATCACCTAACCCCCTTTTTCAATAATTATACATTTCACAAAATAATATTTCAATTTTTTTTTAATTTGTGATATAGTTTTTACATAGGAGGGAGAGAATGAAAAAAATATTAAAAAGAAACCAACCACTTTTCTTTTTGCATGTGATTTTATGCGCAATGGCAGCGCTCATTCAAGTTGGGGTTGCTTTGGTGTATAGACAAATCACCGAGGTTGCTATGTCAGGAGATGTAAAAAGACTTTTATTTATTGGTATATTCGCCTTCTTTTACATCTTATTGAACACGATGAGCGATTTTATTCCAAGAAGAAGTAAATCCGTCTTAGTTCAATCAATAATGAATCAACTGAGAGAGAGTCTCTCGCAGAAAATCGTTCGAATGAATCCGGTACTATTTCTTAAAAATGAGAAAAACGAGTATCTCTCAAAGTTGGCAAATGAAATGAAAGTCGTTGAATTAGAATTTTTAAAGCCCGGATTTGGACTGATTTTAAGCATTTTTACCTTTCTATTCTCTCTTTTATTCACACTAAAATTAAACACTTCTTTTTCATTGATTATGCTGCTCTTAGCTTTTAGTCCTTTGCTAGCCCCTTATTTCGCTAAGCGAATCCTTAGTGATCGTCGCAAGTCCGTTGTTCTGGAGCAAGATCGTACACTTAGTTTATTTGACCAACTTCTCTCAGGATACCTGACCTTACGTGTCGGCAAAGGTTTTCCAACATATACGAAAATTTTTACTAACAGTAGTGAACGATTAAAAAAGGAAAGTATCACTTTTGAAACCTTACAAGGACTGACTTATGCAATTTCTTTTGGACTTGGGGATCTTGCCTATTCAGGGACATGGATCGTTGGTGGTTTCTTTGTTGCTGCCAAAATAATCACCATTCCCGATCTTATTGCGATGACTACACTAATGAGTACGATTGCCGGTCCGTTAGAGTATTTCAGTACTTCAGTTACAGATATTTTAGCGAGCAAGAAGGTCGCGGACGATCTTATAGCTTTCATTGATGGTACCGATGATGATGAGCCCAATCGCTCACTTGAACTTGCAGAACCAATAAATACTTTATCGATTGAAAATCTGCATTTCCATCATGGAAATCGTTTGATTTTTAATGGTTTTACTCAAACATTTGAGCGTGGAAAAAAATATGCTATCACTGGCGCAAGCGGTAGCGGGAAGTCGACACTATTGAATATTTTAGCGGGAATTTACCCTATCGACGATCATCAAGTATTGGTTGACCAGCAAGAGATGAATCAGCTATCTAGAGACTCCCTTTATGAGAAAGTTGCACTTGTCCAACAAAAAACTGCTATCTTCCAGACGAGTATTGCTTACAACGTTTCTATTTTTAGTGAATACGAACTTGAAAAAATCGTTGATGTTTTAAAACGAAGTGGATTAGATGATCGCTTTGATAACAATGATTTAACCGATACGCAAGATAATACATGGATAAACTTTCTTTCTGGCGGCGAGCTTAGACGGCTTGAGATTGCTCGGGCAATCTTTAAAGATTCCGATGTTATTCTTTTTGACGAACCAACATCTGGTCTAGACAGTATAAACGAGATGATTATCAGTGACTTAATCTGCTCACTTACAGATAAAATAATCATTGTCGTTACTCACTCAACAAATCAGGAATTTCTAGGTTCATTTGATGAGCTAATTCAGTTAAATAAATCATGAATTTAGATGATATAGGCCTACCTTATGTCATCTGGAAATATAAAAGAAAGGAGAGGTATACAATGAAAGTAATCTCTGAAGCTTCAAAAGAACAAATCATCACCATGTGTGGAAGTAATCAGCATTCCCATCATCCACCAATCATCTTACCTGAAGAGACTGATACACCATTTTCAAATCAGAAAAAAGAAGAGATAAAAAAAGAAGAGAAAGCTAGTTAAGAGAAAATCATTTGATCCTTACTTTACTTATTAATAAGGATAATAGCAATCAAAGAAGGGGTCGTGACTAGCTATATATGTCTCGACTCCTTCTTACATATTTCCCGCAAACGCAAATAATTTTTAACAGCTACTTGTTATCAACTTTCTTCATATAAAGAATTGGATAAGGGTTTCCTTGTTCGTCTAACTCGCTTCTTTTGTATACCTCAAATCCCATATGCTCATAAAATCCTTTCGCCTGAGGATTCTGTTCATTTACTCCCAGTTCATTTACAGAATAGTTTTCCATCCCGTATGCCAAGAGTTTTCTTCCTAGTCCCTTGCCTCTTTGTTCATTTGCTATAAAAAGCATTTCAAGATTTCGATCCGAGATCCCCATGAAGCCAGCTGGCTCTCCATTTTCACTTTCTACGATAATCAAATGTGGCACATGATGCAATGCCTCTGGAATGTATTGCTTAATGGCTTGGATTTCGGTCTCTGACAAAAAGGTGTGCGTCGCCTTAACAGAACTCTCCCATACTTCAATTAATTGTTGCTCTAACTTTTGATTCATACTACTTACTTCTTTTATATTCATGGATAGTCACACTCTCATCAGCTTATTTTCGTTTTTCATAACAAGAATCGCTGTTTCATTGATCCAAGTTAAGAATTTTCAACATCATCATAACATGAGATGGATTTATTTAAAATCTATGGATAAAAACTGCCTCGCTCAAATAGATAACGAAACAATCAATTCTAAGAGAGTATGACTTGCTTTGAAACACACTAAGAAAGGAGCTTTCAATACTGATGATTTCTCAAATCATTCTGTTGAAATAAAAATGCTTGTAGCTTTTTCTTCCCGAATAGTCGCCATAACGAACAAAATATATTCTTTTCAATAAACGATTTTAAACCACTTGCCCTAGAGTCCACTTCAGGGTTTATGATTACTTATAGAAAAGATAAGGAGAACCAACGATGAATATAAAAAAAGCAGCGGAAATGTTTGATTTGAGCGTAGACACATTGCGCTATTATGAACGAGTCGGTGTGATTCCACCTGTCCAACGCAATGAGAGTGGCTATCGGGTGTACACAACAAATGATCTAAACTGGATCTATTTAGCAAAACATTTACGAAATGCAGGATTGTCGATCGAATCGCTAATTGAATTTGCTCAATTGGCACAAGTACGTGAAAGTCAAAACGTCGAAACAGCTCAGAAACAGATTTTAGCCGATCAACTCGAAGAATTAGAGAAAAAGTTAGCAGCAATGCAGGAAGTAAGAGACCTACTTATTTATAAGATAGAAACGTATGATGAGCATATCGCAAAATTTAAAGCAGGAAATATGACCCCTGATAAAGTGGAAAAATTATGGGAACGAAAAAAGTAACATCTTTCACTTGCTATGGACTTAACTCCAAGGTTTAGGATAGAACATGCAATGAAAATTAGAGGAGGAAACATTATGCAAACAATCACACTCAATAATGGTGTCACCATGCCGCAACTAGGATTTGGCGTTTATCAAATACCTTTGGAAGAAACAGCAGAAGCTGTTTACCAAGCAATCAAAGCTGGGTATCGACTGATCGACACTGCTTCTATTTATGGAAATGAAACAGAAACAGGCGAGGGAATCAAGCGCGCCATCACTGAAGGTCTAGTCACTCGAGAAGAACTTTTTGTTACCTCTAAATTATTTATTCTCCAAGCTTCCGAAGATAAAGCGAAAGAAACGATTGAACATTCGCTTGAAACAATGGGATTAACTTATCTTGATCTCTACCTTATTCACCAACCATATGGAGATATTTATGGTGCTTGGCGCTCAATGGTTGCTGCTCAAAAAACAGGAAAATTACGTGCAATTGGCGTTTCAAATTTCAAATCAGCTAAGATGATCGAGTTTGTCGGCTTGAATGAGGCGAAACCTCAAATCAATCAAATCGAAGTGAACCCTTGGAATCAACGAGCGGAAGATCAGGAATGGCATGAAAAATATGACGTCCAAGTTGAAGCTTGGGCTCCCTTTGCAGAAGGACGCCATGACCTATTTACCAATCCGACATTAGCAGAAATTGGCAAGCAATATGGCAAAACGGTTGGTCAAGTTGTTCTTCGCTGGTTGATGCAAAGAGGGATTGTCGCTTTAGCAAAAACAGTTCGTCCAGAACGGATGGCTGAAAACATTGCTATTTTTGACTTTGAGCTTTCCCAAGAAGACATTGAAAAAATAGCCGCTTTAGATAAAAAAGAGTCCGCATTCTTTGACCACGATGCCCCCCAACAAGTGGAATGGTTTATGGAGCGGATGTTAGATACTGAAAGTTAATAGGTTTTTATTGAAGAAAACCAATACAAGTCCGCTCACATTGCAAAAGGAAGCGGACTTGTATTAGTTCTTACTGAATTGTATGTCGTCACTTTTCTTTGTCAGTATGACAATGTTCTTGGAAATAGGGCCAGTGAGTCATCTTTGAACAAGGAGTTGCTTTTCATATTTAGCAGTGGAACCTAAATGATGATCTAAAAAATGACGAAGGACAGACATTCGTAGATAAGAACTGTACAAAACAACATGCCTAAGACGCTTCTCTGACCTCTCAAATGTACTTTCACCAAATATGTTTTAGAGATTCTATACGTACATAATAGATAAATTGCCCCCAATTCTTCTACTATTAAGAGGAAACATTAAGAAGAAATCTTTAGATCAAGATAGCTGCTGCCATCACAACGAAATTATAGAAGCTATGTGCAAAAATGGATTCCCAAATATTTCCCCTACGTAAATAGGTGATCGTCAAATAAAACCCTATGACAAAGTAGGGAAAAAGAGCAAAAAGATTCCCGTTCACATTTACGATATGACTTTCAGTAAAAAGCAAGAGGCTTCCGACAGCAGTGATGATTCTCAACCATCGTTTTTCTCCAACATAAATCAGTGTATAGCGATAAAGCATTTCCTCGAAAACAGGTGCTAGCAAAAGTACATCGAATACAAATGGAAGGGTTCTTTGATCGGAGAGATAAACAAAAATCAACGCATTGAGATCACGAAATAAAAGAATATTAATTAAACCGATAGTGAGGATAATACTAGTAGGTACGATGAGACCGATTTTTATTAGCGCAATTTTATTTATCTTTTTATAACTCTCTACTAAATAGTTACGGAAAAGAAGGATACCAAGTAAAACGAACAATAGTTTTACTCCGAAATGATTATAACTCATCAAATATCTTGCATAAAAAGAAGGAATGCCACGTATTGCTAGCCCCTTCCATAGGACATAAAACAATAAAAATAACCCTCTTTTCAACTTATCCCTCCTAATGAACGAAAGCTTTATACTCCAGATAGTTTTACTCTTCTTTCAGTTCTTCCTATCTCTAAAATAACAATAAACCAAATAACCACTCGAGCATACTAACAAAGGAAGTCCGACATAGAGCATACCAGTTCCTAATGGATAATTAATAGCAAGATCAAGTTGGATATTCTTAAGCTCTTCTTGGCTTATTGTGTCAAAATCTTGAATAGGAATCAAAATCGTTTGTAAAAAAAAGCCAACGACCGTGATAAAAAGACTGAAACAAAAAACGCCGAGTGCAAATTTTTTCATAAGAGACCTCTTTTCAGCATACACTTTATTGCTTTACCATCTTATTATACATATCAATCATTAAAAAAAGAAACTTAAAATATTTTTACACATTATACTTACAACAATTAACAAGGAAACCATCCTATAGAAGTCATTCCTTAGCTGGAAAAAGGAGTCTCCTCACTAATAATTCTTCCATCAAACAACATAGGAAGTGCTTAATTTCCTTCATTCGACTTACTTGAAATCTGCCTCTATGAAGACTAGAAACACGTATCCAAATCACCGCTATCCACCGTATTTAGAGTATCGATGTGCTTTTTTAAGACAGTGCCGAATTGGCAGACCTTTTCTCCGAAAAAATCAGAGGAGATGCTAACAAAAATACCGCTAGCAGCAAACGAATCATCGTCCTTACCAACGGCATTTTATTAAAGACTTCTGTCCTGGATTCTCTAAAAATTCCACTTCATATTTTTAGTCAGGCACTGTTTTTATTGTAAAAAGAACTTTCTTTTCTTTAACGTAGTAAAGGTGCATTGCCATTCTTTTCTAACACATGTTTTGTGGCCCATAGTAGAAAGACTCAGTACTTTTTAAACGGTTCTTTATCTCGTAAATGAATATTCTCATGATTGTCTTCGATCATTTCAATCACTCTTGGTTCACTCGTAGCGTACGCTTCCTTCAGCGCAGCATCTAAAGCTTCTTTGGAACGTACACGAACTGCTTTAATACCGTAGCTTTCAGCCATTTCTTTATACCCAATATAATCGATATCGACCCCTTCTTTTTGTCCGTTATAGTCTAGTTCTTGTTGGAATTCAACCATGTTGTATTCTTTATCCACCCAGATTACTTGCACAATATTCAAATTGTAATGGGCTACTGTAGCTAATTCTTGTGAGGAAAACATAAAGCTGCCATCCCCACCTGAAGACAAAATCTTTTCCTCTGGACGTAACAGTGCTGCTGAAATCGCCCAAGGAAGACCGACGCCTAAGGTTTGTTCCCCATCAGACATTAAGAAATGTTTTGGCCGATACACATTTAGGTACGAACCCAGCCACACTTCATGACTTCCTCCATCCATAACAACGGTCGTATTTGGATGAGCCTCGATTATTTTTTGCAAAGAGTCAACAATTTCCAATGGATGTAGTGCATCCTCAGGTGTTTGGCTGGGTACTTTTTTCTTCGCTGTCAATTTTTCTTGCAAGTCATGAACCACCATTTTCCACTCATCCGTAATGGCTTGTTCCGTTATGCTATTGGTAATATTTTTTAGATTTTTTGCGATATTGCCTAAGAGGATGGTGTCAGGGAGATAAGTTTCATCTAAATGATCCACTACAGTATCAATATCAATAATGCGCTTGTTATCGGTATTCCAAACAGAAGCCCAGTATTCAACCAAATTTAATCCCAATGTAATCACTAAATCACTGTTAAAAACCAGTTCATCCCCAGGCAGGTTATTAAACAGCCCCACTCGACCCACATAGTTTTGGGAAAACTCATGCGTCAATAGACCTGTAGCTTCGAACGTCTCCACGACCGGAATTCCCGTTTTTTTAACGAACCCTTGAATGGCAGCCGCCGCATTATCATCGGCTGCCCGAGCACCAACGATAATAACTGGGCGTTTTGCCGCTTTGATTTTCTCAACTGCACTAAGAATGGCAGCTTCGTCACTAATCGTATTGTCCAATTGATTCACTAAGGTCGAAAAAGCCAAACCAGATTTAGTGGTCTCAGCTAACAGAATATTACCTGGAATATCCATAAAAACGGCCCCGGGATTGCCATTGATACTTGAGACATACGCATTCGCTACTTCATCCGCAAGGGCATCGGTATGCTGAATTTCCTTGGCATATTTAGTAATCGTTGAATCATTCATTACGCCAGAAATATTAGGATTTTGAGGATACGGTGTTACTAACTTCGCTTGTGGAACTTGTCCGGCAATAGCCAATACCGGGTCACCATCAGAAGTCGCCGTAGCTAAGGGCGTGACCAAATTCAAAGCCCCCGGTCCTGACGTAGTCATCACTACACCAGGTTTACCAGTCATGCGCCCAATTCCTTGTGCCATGAAACCAGCATTTTGTTCATGTCTTACCGTAACAACTTTAATCTCTTCACGTTTTTTCAAAGCCATTAATAACGGACCCAACTTGCCGCCTGGCAATTGAAAGACATATTCCACACCATTTTTAATCAATGTATCTACAATCAAGTCTGCACCGTTCTTATTCATAATAAATCTCTCCTAAATGTTTTTTGCAAGTTGTTTATTAGGATTACTTGAGATAACTGTAAAGGTAATAAATTTGCTTACTCGTGTACTATAGATTCAAAAGAAAGAGTTGTACATTAGGGAATTTTTTTATACGTCTATTTCTTATTGCCTTCTTACGATTAGGAGATGAATTGTTTTACAAATAGTAAGTAAATCCTTATGATACTCTCAGACATACGGAAAAGGAGACAACGGAAGATGACAAGAAAAATATACAATTGCGAACATGGCTGCGCGGTCGAATCGACTTTACAAATGATTTCAGGTCGTTGGAAAAGCGTTATCTTATATCATTTGATGTTTGATGGGTCACTTCGCTATAACGAACTACAAAAGCTGATTCCTGGCATCACTAGAAGAATGGTCTCTTTGCAGTTGAAAGATTTAGAAAAGGATGGATTGATCTATCGTAAGGTCGTTCAGGAAAAACCATTACAGGTTGTGTATGGAATGACCGATTATGGCTACTCTTTAAAAGAGATCATTGAATTATTGTATCGCTGGGGCGAAGATTTTAATCACAAAAACGCGGGATTACTTGAAGAAGAATGTTTAACTTGCAATTGATCGCGACTGCTAGTAAAAATGAGGTTTTTAACGTGAAAAAGATTGAAAATATTGAAGAATTATATGAAGCATTAAGCACATCAATGGAACATTCAACGTGGTGGGATACAGAAAATCCATGGGAAATCGTTGTCGGATCAATTTTGGTTCAAAATACCAATTGGAAAAATGTGGCCTATTCCTTAGCAAACATCAGAAGAGAGATTGGATTTTCTCCGAAAAGATTGGCAGAAATTGATCAGTTCCTTCTTCAGGATCTGATTCGGCCCAGTGGTTTCTACAAAAATAAATCCCGCGCGATAAAAGAAATCTTTTCTTGGTTTCAGCGCTACAACTATGATATCGGTATTCTACAGAAAAAAGAACAGGCTGAGTTACGAAAAGAGTTGCTAGCTATCTATGGTGTTGGCTATGAAACGGCAGATGTACTAATGGTTTTTGTGTTTAATAAGGTCGTGTTTATCGCTGATAAATACGCACAACGAATTTTTAGTCGCTTAGGCCTAAATGAGCCGCTTACTTACCTCACCCTTCAAAATATGATCGAATTACCAGATACATTTACCAATGAACAAGCTCAAAACTTTCATGGTTGGCTAGTTGATTACGGTCAAGTCCATTTGAAATCGGATAAAGACTGGCAAGCAGGCTTCTTAAGTCAGTTTACACTCGTTCACCTCTAATTGTGGTATAAAAAAATTCCCTAATTTACATTTCATTGACCGAGGATTACGCTATCCTTGTTACAAAAACACGTTTCAAGGAGGAGATAGTATGAACGATCCATTTTTAGGATTACAAGACGTGCCAGCGTTTCACGTGACCAGTAAGGACATTGTTGACGGGAAACTTATGGATAAAAAATTTATGTCTGGTGATTTTGGGATTGAGGATGGACAAGATATTTCACCAGAGCTTCACTGGACCGGTGCACCAAGCAATACGAAAAGCTATGCGGTTACCTTATACGACCCTGATGCACCAACTGGATCAGGATTTTGGCATTGGGCAGTCATGAATATCCCCGCTTCTGTAGAGGAATTATCACAAGGAGCCGGCAGTAGCGATAACGCAAAGCTGCCACCGGGAGCCGTTCAATTACCAAATGATGCCCGCATGAAAAAATATATTGGTGCTGCGCCGCCCAAAGGTCATGGTGTTCATCACTACTTCTTAACGGTTTGGGCATTGGCTATTGAGAAAGTTGAAATTCCTGAGGATTCTACCCCAGCTTTTTTCATTTTTAATACCTTTGGACATGTCCTAGCTCGTGGTGTTGTGAACTTTGAAGTCGAAGTGAAATAGGGAAAGCTCAGAGAGGAAGATACGTAATGAATGCTGCAAAAGAAAACTATTTTGGCAAACTAGAACAAGTCCATGAATTTTATGATGCGATGCCTACCGGCGTTAGCTTATCGGAAACCGGGAGAATCTTTATTAATTTTCCTGAATGGGGAGACCAAGTAACCGCGACAGTCGTTGAACGAGTAGACGGCAAATTAATTCCTTATCCTAGCCAAGAAGCGAATACATTTGATCCTCAAAAACCGGAAAACGGATTTCTAAGTGTACAAAGTATCGTTGCTGATGGTGCTGGTACTTTGTGGGTATTGGATACCGCTGCACCCAAATTCACCGTTCCTGTTAAGGGTGGGGCAAAACTGGTTGCTGTGGATTTAAGTACTAATCAAATTCGCAAAGTCTATACTTTTTCACCGGATGTCGTCCTAGACTCTACGTATTTGAATGATGTTCGAATTGATTTACGCCGCGGTTCTGAAGGGGTAGCCTATATAACCGATTCTTCTATTACCGGTCCTGGTGCGTTGATCGTACTCGATTTAGGTACTGGCGATGCATTCCGTATTTTAGATGGCACGCCCTCCACCGCGGTTGATCCAGCCTTTATTCCTAAAGTTGAAGGCGAGATTTTGTTAAATCGCTCGGCTGATGGAACAACTTCGCATTGGCAAGTGGCAGCTGACGGCCTAGCGATTTCTCCCGACGGAAAAACCTTGTTTTTTAGTCCTTTATCCAGTCGACATTTATACTCAATTGAAACCGATAAAATTTTCAACAAAGAAATTGATGATCACGCATTAGAAGCACATGTTAAAGATTGGGGCGAAAAAGGCGCCTCTGATGGCATGATTACGGCAGAAGATGGAACGATCTATGCTGGCGACTATGAAAACAACAGCATTCGTGTGATTCACACGGATGGTACTATGGAGACTTTGGCTCACGATCCGCGTATTTTATGGCCAGATACTTTATCTATTGGACCAGATCAATACTTATATTTTAACGCCAACCAGCTGCAACGGCAGGCTAGTTTTCACAAAGGAGAAGACCTGAGAGAGAAGCCTTACAGTCTGTTCCGCATTTTTATCGGAAAAAATCCTGCGAAAGCAAACTAACCGGTCTTGATCCAAAGGGAGGGCAATACGTAAAAGAACTAATGCGATTTTCTATCCAGAAAAGGAGGAATGAAGATGTCAGAACAGAAAACGATGAATGTAATAGGCTTTTTCGAAGGCCTGCCAATTGAATCTACGCATAGTTTTATTGACCAAAAAGAAGGAATCCCTGTTCCAGGCCCTCGTGATTTATTAGTAAAAATCAAAGCCGTTTCGGTCAATCCAGTCGACACCAAATTACGGCAAACGACTCGCAAGCGAAATGCCCTGCGTATCTTAGGTTTTGATGCGGTCGGAGAAGTGGTCGCTGTCGGAAAAGATGTCATGAAATTTACTGTTGGTGATCGGGTCTTTTATGCAGGAACCACCACTCGATCAGGAAGCAATCAAGAATATCAAGCAGTCGATGAACGGATCGTTGCCCTAGCCCCTAAAAATTTAACAGATGAAGAGGCTGCTGCATTCCCATTGACTGCATTAACCGCTTATGAATTGCTGTTTGAAAAATTCGGCTTGATTCCTAAAGAAAACGCCAATCAAGGGAAAAGTATTCTCGTCATCAATGGTGCGGGTGGCGTCGGATCGATACTGAATCAGTTGGCTCATTGGGCAGGTCTAGAAGTGTATGCTACCGCTAGTTCAAAAAATTTTGACTGGCTTCAAAAAACCGGGGTTGACCACCCTTTAGACTACCATCACGACCTAAGGGACAGCTTTCGAGAATTAGGCGTTCCGAATGTTGACTATATCGCTGTCTTGTTTGACATCACCCAATACTTTGATCAAATCAGCCATTTGGTAAAACCTTATGGTCATGTGGGCACGATCGTTGGCCTTCACGAGCCCCTTGATTTAAGTGTATGGAAAAACCTTTCTGTTAGCTTTGATTGGGAGTATATGTTCGCTAAAACAGACCACGACTATCAAATCGAGACACAAGGACAAGCGCTAAAAGTGATTGCTGATTTAGCAAATGAAGGGACACTAAAAACAACCTTAAGCAAAGTCTATTCGGATGGAATCAACGCGGCAAATTTGAAGCGCGCAACGAGAGATGTCGAAAGTGGCCATATGTTGGGAAAAGTCGTTGTAAGTGGTCCTTTTAATGGAAACCCTACAGGGAATTAATCGCCCGAGCCATTTAATGAACGCACCCTTCAACAGAATTCATCATATATTCTAATACACTATCACTGATTTTTCGCAACAGCCGGATTCTCAAAGAATGATTTGTAGATGAAAAAAGCATTCAGAAAACAATGGGTCTCTGGATGCTTCATTCATCAATATAATAATCTAATGGATAACATAGTTAAAACTGAAATCAAGGTAAATCCATATTCGTTTTTCATAAAATCATCATCCATTCATAACTTAAAAAATAGTCATTCTTAGTAAGTGTTTATTTTCAAGAAAATTCATTCTCTTTACTTAGTAAGATAGAAAAAGACAACAACCATTATGACAACAAGTACCCAAAAATACCATTTTTCAGAGTTTTTTTTCTTCATATCTATTCTCCCTTTCTATTCATCTCAATTTTGAAAGAAACATAATAAGCAAAATATCGCCTTCTTGAAGGGCAATCGCTATCTGATTCCCTATCCGATTAATTCTCGGTTAACTCATCCCTAAATTTCAGGAATAGGTCTTTCGCTTGTCCTGTACGCATGTTTGTCAGGACTTTAATTTTCTTGACCATGCCAATATCATTTTCGTTTTTCGAAAGAATTTGTCGTGCCATTTCTTCTTTGATCTCTGCTTCTTCTTCCTTCGTTAAATTTCTGACTTCTTTCTTTTTACCAAAGAATCCCACCCTGTTCTCCCCTTCTTATAAAATTTATGCGCTTTTCACACTAGCCAGACTGAGCATTCTTTTTATCTAAAATGCGTTTTTCTGTCCATGACTTGATTCCTATACTCTAATCTACCATTTCTGTCGAAACCGAGGAAATGGTTCGTTCTCTTTTTTATTTTTAGGGAAGATATAAAAATAAAACACGGAGCCAATGATGATCGCTGGCGGCACCGAGATGCTCAATAATTTTAAAGCAGTGTTTAAAAGTACACCAAATTTTTCTTGAATAGAAAGATTCATAATCGTGCTGAAGTCTTGATTGAACGAAGTAACGATCATCGTGACAAAAAAGAGCAAGCAAAAACTAATCACCCCATACTTGATACTTACTTTTAAATCATCATTGTCTTTCTTAGTTTCTTCCAAAAGTAATGTTTCTAATGAGATATCCAATTCTTCGGCTATTTTGATCATATTTTTTTTGCTAGGGTACGTAGCACCTAACTCCCATTTTGAGATTGTCTTGTCACTTACTTCTAATAATTCTGCTAGCATACTTTGTGTTAGCTTGTTTTTTTCTCTATATTCTTTCAGCTTCATTGCTAATATTGTTTCCTTCATTTCAACAACTCCTCATCGATTTCTACCTTTCATTTTGACATAAAACCTACCATTTAACAGGAATTCTTGAAAAAGAGAGTAGAATAGAGGGGATTTTTTTAGCTACTTCTGGTGATTTTCCTGAAACATACTACCGATTCCTTCCTTTCAACAATAGTTGCTATGCATTCTGATATCTTCTAAATAATATCAAACCAGAAATCATAAGCGTCTGTAAATAATTAAAGGAGACGCAAAAACTTCCCAGTTTTTGCCCTCCCTCATTTCTCAAGAAAATTTGTTAACAGAGGATTTTCTATTTATCATTCTTATTAGAAGAAACCAAAGTATTTTTTCACTTCAATATACACTAAAGGAAAAATGAATAAGCCGATTACCCATAGCCAGTCAACTGCACGAAGAGAAACAAAGCCAAAAATAGTTTGCATGAATGGAATCGTTACTAACAAGATAATGATCAATGCACCTATGAAGGTTGTCATTACTAACAACGGATTGCTCAAAAAACGCAGCTTCAGAATAGATTCTTTACTTCTACAATTAAACATATGCACAATAGTTGATAATCCCAATACAATAAATGTCATTGTCTGCGAAACCTCTATCGATTCTAGACGTCCAATTAGAATCGCGCCTAATGTGACGCCTGTAAAAACAATTGAGATTTCTACAATTTTTACCAATAATCCTTGCGCAAAAATGCTCGTGTATTTAGCGATCGGGGCTTCCATCATTGCTTTTTTATCGACTGGTTCAATGCTAAGACTCATTCCTGGGATTCCATCTGCAACTACTTTTATGATTAACAATTGAACCGCTGTAACAGGTGCTCCCCACCCAACGAGCAAGGAAATTAAAACGATCGTCAGTGCAGAAATATTGCAACCAAGCATCGCGTATAATGATTTTCTGATATTGCTGTATACCCGTCGTCCTTCTTCAACCGCCTGAACAATCGTCGCAAAATTATCGTCTACTAAAACCATATCAGAAGCTTCCTTTGCTACTTCTGTGCCACCTCCCATTGCGATCCCTACATCAGCTGCTTTTAATGCAGGTGCATCATTGACACCATCGCCAGTCATAGCGACAATCTCATCATTTTTTTGAAATGCTTTTACGATTCGAATTTTATCTTCTGGGGAAGTACGGGCAAAGACTCGATAGTCATCAATCACATGGGCTAATTTTTCATCGCTCATTTCATGTAAATCCGCGCCGGTCATTGCTTTTTTCCCATCGGTGAGAATTCCTACATCTTCTGCGATTTTTTTTGCTGTTAGTAAGTGGTCCCCTGTGATCATTACGGTTTGAATCCCTGCTTGTTTTGCAATAGAAACAGCCGTATAGCTTTCGGGCCGAGCTGGGTCGATAATCCCAACAAATCCTGCAAACTCTAACTGACTTTCAAGAATTTCTTCAGTAAGACGTGTAGGTTTTTCATCGTATCTTTTATAAGCAACGCCCAAAACACGGTATGCTTGATTGGCCAACTCATCATGCTTGTTCAAGTAGGCAGGGTTGTTCGCATCAATGAGATCCAAGCGATCAAAAGCCCCTTTTGTGACAGAAACATATTGGTCGTTTACTTTATATAAGACAGTCATCCTTTTTCGTTTTGAATCAAAGGGAACTTCATGAATCTGTTCAAAGGTTGAAGCGACTTTACCTAGTTCCTCTTTAGTGAAGAGCGATGCCAGTTTTTTTCTGATCGCCAACTCTGTTGGATTACTGGTTACTGTTGCATTTTCTTCCATCGAACTAGCAAGATAGAAGAGAAACAAGAGATTTTTTTCCTTCTCTTCTGTTATTTCTAAGCAGGAAGTCAGTCTATCCTTCATCATAATAACTTCTTTCACGATCATCTTATTTTCGGTAATTGTTCCAGTTTTATCTGAGCAGATGATTGAAACACCCCCAACGGTTTCTACTGTTGAAGGAGTCCTAACGATGGTTTTCTTCAGTGCCATATTCCTCATCCCAACAGCTAGAGAGATTGTTACTACGACTGGCAAAACCTCTGGAATAGCAGCAACAGCCATTGATATTGCAGTCATGATACTGGTCTCTAAAGACAATCCTTTGCTGATTCCTATAGCAATCGCTAGAAAGCCAGAGAGAATAGCGATTAGGCCTAGAACTTTCCCCAGTTTTTGCATTTTTATTTGTAGAGGTGCTATGGTTGTTTCTTCCTTGCTTAATAAGCTCGATATTTTACCAATTTCCGTATTCATTCCTGTCTTTTCAACTCGAACGTTTGCTTTTCCTGTGACTACTAATGAGCCAGAAAAAACCAAGTCTTTTCTGTCCCCTAAAGAATCTTCTTTAGAAGAAATATAGGTGGGATCTTTTTCACTTGGTTCACTTTCACCAGTTAGAAACGACTCATCAACAAAGAAATTACTACTCGTTAAAAGCTTAGCATCTGCTGGAATACGGTCCCCTAATGCCAACTGAACAATATCACCAGGAACAATGTTCAAACTTTCAATCTCTTTTAACACCCCATCTCTGAATACTTTACTCACGGGAACACTCATTTTATTTAATTCACTCATTGATTTTTCCGCATGTTTTTGCTGTCGAATCGACAAATATAGATTAAGAATGACAATTGAAAAGATGACTATTGGTTCCGTAAAATCATCAGGATGGTTTTGAAATGCAACGTAACTAGATAAGAGCGTTGCAACGATTAAAATCAAGATGGTAATATCCTTCATCGACTCTTTCAAATAGTCATAAAAATGCTTCTCGTCTGTGCTTTCTATGGAATTAAACCCATATTTCTCTAGCTTCATTTCTGCTTCTTTACTGGAAAGTCCCGACTGGTTAGGGCTCTTTCCTTTTTCTTTCAATTGTTCTTTTAACATCTGCCTATACCTCCTAAAACAAAAAAGAAGTCAGACAAACTAACCATAAAAGCCTAAGGTTAGTTTTTCTGACTTCAATAAGATTTATTCCGGCGAACAAATCTAATGTCATTATTTAAATTCCACCTAATTATTGCACATCCGAATATTTGGGTCAAGATTTTCACGATGACCGATCAATCAAAATGAGAGAATGGTATGCAAAATCGAGAAAAAGTACGTGTACATCCTTATCCTATAGACAAGAAGCTCGCCCTTACAAAATGATTTCAGGACTTTCTTTACTTAGCACATAATCATTACCTGCTACTTTAAAATACTCTTGAACCAACTGACTTAACTCTTTGATTGCTTCATTCGCCCGAGCCCGTTGCGTTTCATTGATCGATTCAATGAATAAAACAGCATTGGTGGTCTCTTCTGTTAGCATCGTACGTTGGGCTTCCCGCCAATTTAAGCATCGACAGATTGCACCTTTCTCATCATAGTAAATGACTTCCTTTTCCAAGGCTGGGGAATCAGTATCTGCACCTAAGGGAAAGAAAGATTCGCCACCTTTTGCAACGCCTAAATGAAGGTCGCCAACGATTGTATCGAGGTCTTCTCCGCCTAAAGGGACACCATATTTCAAGGAAATACTATTATAAATATCTACTAAAGGATTGATGGGAGAAAATTCTCTGTCTTGATTCACCCGTTTCAACAGTGCTTCGATGGAAGAGCGTACCCCTTTTTTCGTTTTAAATTGCTGAAAAGCACTTCGCCAATCTTGGATCACCTGGTTTTCACTGAAGGTGTCGGTCGTTAAGTAGCGCTTTGCTTGCTCTTTACTACTTTTTAGCAAGTTAGTAAAAAACGTCTCTTGTGAAACATCCGCAACATTGTTTATATTTTTTACAACAAGGCAGTTGATTTGGGCTTCTGGAAATAGCGCCCAAAATTCTTGATCGATCATTATTTTCTTCACTTTCTCTACACTCCTACTTAGTTTATTTGAACAAATTCATGTCCTTTATTTTTCAGGCTCTCTGTTTTTTCAGCAGCCAGCCGAGCTATATCCTTTTTAACAAAATATCAGCTACCTGTGCTTCCTACCCTAGGTAGCATGAATGTACATTCAATCAGATCCAATCTCCCCAGTTGCGTTATTCGTTCAATAGTCTCTTTTGATCCCATTCTTGACGTTGACCCAATCAACTTCTACAGAAGATTTTATTTTTGCCAGCATTTCCGCAAGATTTTTTCTTTCTAAAGCAGATAACTGTTGAATCGCTACTTTATTTGAATAGTTATTTTCTCTTATGATTAATTGAACCGCTTGTTTCCCTTTGGCGGTTGTGTATAAGTGTTTGATTTTTTTATTTTCTTTGTCTGACTCTTTTAGAATGAAGCCATTTTCCTCTAATTTTTTTACCGCCCTGGACAAAGTCGTGCGATCAACTTTGATCCGTTCGGCTAATCGTTCAGGAATAATTCCTTCATTTTCAAATATACGAACTAAGTAAATATATTGCCCTTTACTGAGTTGAACCTCTTTAAATTCAATATTAGCAATTGATTCCAACATTCTACTGATTGATCCTATCTCACGAAGGATATCCTCCACGAACTATCCCCTCCCTATCTAGCACTATAATAGCCCATTATTGTTGCATATGCAACAATAATGGGCTTGATTTACTTTTTTACTCACTCTTAGAAAATGGGTGTATTGCATAAGCTTGTCTCAAAAAAGTAGGAGAATACCGAGAAAAACTTCTCTGTACTCTCCTTTTACAAACATTCCAAGTGGAAATACTATCCAAATTTCTCCTAATTTCAAAACCAAATTCATGAAGATGATTGCTTAGTACAGTAGTGAATGAATCAACTTCGTTTTCATTTACTTTCCCCGAATCGTATAATTTCTTTCTTTTTGCTTGCTAAGTTTTTATTTAACCTTGTCTAACGCAGATTGATTGGTTACATCCAATTCGTTGTTTAAAATCACTAAAATTCACATTAGATTTACGACATAAGTTTATGACGCTCTCTCGAGCTTATTTCAATGAGAGTTTACCAACGTATCAAAAACTATTAAGTTTCTGACTCTTTCTAAGAATTGTCCTAATATTCATGAACCTAAATTTTAAATGAACAATGATTTATTTACGAGTTTATGAACACAAAAATACAGTGACACATATAAATTATTGTATCTAAAAAGAGTGTCCAGAAATTCGTCACTTTCTTAACACTCTTTGTCGAAAAATTAAGAAGATCAAAAGCTATTAAATTTCTTCCCCTCATATAGCTGTTAAAAAAATCATGAACTAAAATTCTTATAAACACCTTTTTTAATTGTTGTTTTTTGTATATCTTTTCAAATGTTTTGCTGTGTATGAATCTTCTAACGTTAATAAGTCTATTGGGTACCCTTGAAACAATACTTTACCTCCAAAGTTCCCCCCGCCAGGTCCCATTTCGATAAGCCATTGAGCCTGACTAATTATTTTGAGATTGTGCTCTAGAACAATCAATGTATTTCCTTTTTGCAAAAGTTTATTCAACAATAATAACAGCCTGTCAATATCCGCCTCATGAAGGCCGGTAGATGGTTCATCTAATATTAGACAGTTAGAAGTATTTTGAGCAATTATTTTTGCTATCTTTAAACGCTGAAGTTCTCCACCAGAAAATGTATCTAGCGACTGCCCCAACTTCATATACTCTAGATGAACATCCATGAGAATTTGCATCGTTCTGATCAATAAGCGATCATCAAACAAATCTACTGCTTTTCGAACTGATAATTGTAAAATATCGTAAATAGTGAAACCATGCCATAAAATAGATAAGGCTTCATCGTTATATCTTTTTCCTCGGCATTTCTCACAAACTTGCTCTGCATCCCCCATAAAAGCCAAATCCATTTTTATCACTCCTTTGCCTTTGCACAGAGGACATGCTCCTTTACCGTTATAGCTGAAAAGAGAGGCACTTTTACCAGAACATTGCGCGTAGATGCTCCGAATTTTATCAAAGACATTTAGATACGTGAGAACATTTGAGCGAATGTTGCCATTTATCTGACTCTGGTCTAATATACTTGCTTCAGGATATTTTTTTTTGAAAAGATAGCGAATGAGTGTGCTCTTCCCAGAACCAGCTACTCCGGTTACAACCGTTAATGCTTGTTTTGGCAACACCACAGAAGCGTTTACAACATTGTGCAAACTAACCTCATTTAATTCGTAATAGGAAGAAAATTGTTGTCTTTGTGTATTAACGTTCAACTGATCTGCCAACGCTCTTCCAGTGATGGTGTTCGACTTCAGTAGTTCATCATAGGTTCCTTCAAAGGTGATTTTTCCACCGCTATCCCCGGATCCTGGACCGATCTCAATGATATGGTCTGCAATTTGTATAATATCCGGATCATGGTCAACAAGAACAACAGTATTTCCTTTATCTTTTAACCCCCTAATTATCTTTGCTATTTTTTGAATATCTTCTGGATGGAGTCCAATACTAGGCTCATCAAAAATGTATAGAATATCACTAAGTGCACTGTTAAGATGTTTAACCATTTTTATTCTTTGAGATTCTCCACCAGATAATGTTGCTGTTGGACGGTTAAGAAACAAATAGCCTAAGCCAACCTCCTCCAAACTCTGTAGTTTCTTACTTAAATCTTTCAAAATCACCTGAACAGCAGAAGAATGAATCCCTTTAATAAATTTGCTTAGTTCAGGAATAGGCATCCTTACACAGTCTGCGATCGATTTTCCATTTATCTTTGCAGAGCGAACAAGTTTACTTACTCTAGTGCCTTGACAATTGGGACATTCTTTCACTTGCAGAATGTGATTTAATGGTGCACTATATTGCGTGCTCTCTTTTTCGATAAAATTTTTGGTAATTCTGGGAATGATCCCCTCATAACGTGCAGTTTTTGGCCAATTATTCGTAGGATTACTTGGAGTGCTACCGAGATCATTTAGTAAACGGTCCAATTCTTCTGCTAGGTAGTCTTTAATTTTTTTATTGTTATCGAAATTACCAGATTCTGTATACCTAGACAGGCGCCATCCTCCCGATTGAAAAGTAGGAAATTGAATAGCTCCCTCTGATAAAGATTTGTCAAAATCGATTAACTTATCGACATCAATCTCTTTGACCTCACCTAATCCCTTACAAACTTCACACATTCCCTTGGGATTATTAAACGAATAATTCATAGAATATCCAATAAAAGGGGTTGCAACCCTCGAGAATAGCAGCCTTAAACTTGAATATATATCTGTTACAGTTCCAACTGTGGAACGTGCATTTCCTCCTAGTTTCTTCTGATTAATCACAATAGATACTGGTAGATTTTCTATTTTATCAACGATCGGTTGAGAATAGTGAGGTAGTAGCTGTTGGATATAACTCGAATAGGTCTCGTTTAGTAATCGTTGGGATTCAGCTGCTAAGGTATCAAATACCAAAGAAGATTTTCCCGAGCCTGAAACACCTGTTACGACAGTTACTTGATACTTAGAAAATTTCAGAGAAAGATTTTTTAAATTGTTTGTTTTAGCTCCTTCGATAGAAATGAGATCATTCATCATACCTCAGCCTTTCCGTTTTAAGCGCTTCTAAATATTTCTTTGCTAGTTCAGCGAACTGCTCTTTTTCCTTCCGGTTAAAAACTGCATTTGCGATTTCAGATAAGTGTGTATGTCCATTATCAATAGTTGTTAATAAATGACTTCCCTCTTTTGTCAAAAAAGTGAGTAGTTCTCGACCATCTGTATCATTGGGTTTCTGTTGAATATAATTCATTAATTTTAGCTCTTTTAACGCCTTTGAAAGTTTTGTCCTACTAATTCCTAGCAAAACACTCATTTTTGACGGGCGCATCTCAATTTCAGAATTTAGAATATTTAAAATATCATATTGAAGCCAACTAATTGTTTTAGGATTTAGTCTGGTTCTTTCAGCCACCAATTCACATTGTAAGTTTACTAATACCTCTTCTAAATTATTCATTGAAAACTTCCCTTCAAATTGATTTCTATTTGGAAACTATATCATTTGGGAAATCAGATGTCAAATAGGTAGTCTATCCATCTGGCGCTTATCATTGTTGCGCGTTGATTCCTGCTTAGTCAAGCAGCCTCTTTCGTAGAAAAACGACAAGTTATTGGAATGGCTATAAAGGAGTCATGATCCAATGAATTTCTGACACTGGAAAACTTAATTATCGGAAATTCATCGGCCCAAACTAAAAATAGAGTACTCAGAAAATAGATATTTCCAAGCACTCTATGTATTAAAAATCTTTCTTTCACTATCAAAGCAAATGATTTAACTCAAACGATCAATTTGGATCGCACCTTTTATGACGATCAATTTGAGCAGGACATGCGTACTTGAATTCATTTGTTCAACAGGTTTCCCTCGTTAACCATGGCTGCTTTTCTTAGTGTATGATTCTAAACTAAATTCAGTTTCTTCATAGGGAACATCTTCCGCATGTATGCGATTGTATCGCTGCTTAAATTTTCGAAACCCAAACACCACTAACACTTTCACGATTGCATAAAGTGGTATACCGAAAATCAACCCAAACATGCCGAAAAGTTCACCCATTATCCATAGCACAAAAATAATTGTTACTGGATGGATCACCATATGTTTTCCCATGACCTGAGGTTCGATCAGCTCCCCATTTAATAATTGAACAACGATCCAGACAATGCACAACTGAATGAACATCGTAGGAGACGTCATGATTGCAATGATTGCACAAGGGAAAAAGGCTACAACCGGTCCGATATAAGGAACGATAGCTGTTGCGCCAACAAGAAATGCTAAGCTTCCAGAAAAAGGCATGTCGATAATTAAGAAGCCAATAAAAGTCAATGTTCCTATGATCACACAAACGACTAGTTGGCCCTTTAGATAGGCGCCCACCTGATTTTCCATCGTCCGAATGATTTCTTTGACTTCATGACGTAATCTAGGGGGGAAGATACCTAAAGAATACTCTACAAATTGACGGTCATTTTTCAATAAAAAGAACGTGATGATCGGCACTGTCAATAACAACAATAGGACATGGGTAATCGTTGAAAACACTTGTGAAGCACCGAAAATAATATTGCCCAGATATACGCCCACATTATTAGAAACTTGATTTATCCAATTCGCCAGAACCTCGAGTCCCTCATGATATGCTTGTTCATATCTAGTATTTTGTATAAAAGTTTCTATTACTCGTTCAGCTTCGATCAAATAATTTGGGAAGTTTTCGATCAATCGTTCAAATTGTTGGATAAGTAACGGCAGTGCGAGGGCAGTTGACAAGATGAAGGCAGCAGTAAGTGTGCATAATGTAATAATAATACTCAGTACTTTTGAAAGTCCTAGCCCTACCAAAAACTTTACAACTGGTTTAAGTACAAAATATAAAACGAGCGTCATAGTTAACGGAGGAAGAACCACCTGAAATACTTTAACTACTGGCTCAATCAAAAAGGTAAGATTTTTGAACAGCAATAGTGTTGCGCCCCCTATAAACAGGACCGCTAAGATGTATAAGAGTGTAGCCCCACCCAACATTTGTATCACTTTATGTTTCTTTTTCATTTCTTCTCCCCGTTCTTTCATTATCTAAATCAACCTTCTTTTCTTGTAAAGATTAGCTCACCCCAAATGGACCTTTTCATTTACTAATCTCCCGCACTTGAGGATTCGATGCGATTTGAAATGAAGACAACTTTTATTTAATAATCTTACCATAATTAGTCATAAAAATACCTCTAAGCTATATCTCTAGCCTAGAGGTGTTTTTCAGATTGATTAATGAGCTATCTTCTCTATATTATTTGACAAACTCCCTTTATTATTTTAGTATTTTCAGAACTTTTTATAATCATTCACAATAAATAAATTTTAATTATCAATGAAAAGTCAGCCTCCAAAAAAATTATACCGTTAGCTTAAATGAACATAATAAAAAGAGCCTAATCAAAAATGAAAAAACAGGTGAATCATTAATGAATCAAGAACTTTAAAGTTTGCAATTCCTTAAATGAATTATTCTTATATTTAGCGACTCCTATTTTATCTAGACATAGATTTCATTGTAGGTTTCTATACACAATATCGAATAGCATTATTAGAAATTTGATTCAAAAAGAGTGTCCAGAAACGATCATTTTCTGAACACTCTTTCTTCCTCTTATCGATTACTTCTTTTACGTTTTTTAATTGCTACAAATACGAGTGTGACTAACAAAGCTCCGACACTACTTAAAATCAGTTGTCCTTTAATCTGTTGTCCAGTTTTTGGTAAATGATTATTTGAATTACCATTGTTCTTAGGATTATGCGCTTTAGTGTTATATACGTACACGACTTCTTCAGCTGCGTCACTGAAAGTACCTGAAGCATTATCTGGGGTTTCTACTACATACCACCCTGGGATCTCTTTGGCTTCGCTTGTATATGGTAACCCTACTTTTCCGCTTAATACCGTTGGGTCTGCCAACTGATTCCCTTCGGAATCTTGATATTTCACTGTGACTGGTGCTGCATCGCTGCGTTCATATACGTACACCACTTCTTGCCCTGTATCACTGAAGGTGCCGGAAGCATTATCTGGGGTTTCTACTACATACCACCCTGGGATTTCTTTGGCTTCGCTTGTATATGGTAACCCTACTTTTCCGCTTAATACCGTTGGGTCTGCCAACTGATTCCCTTCGGAATCTTGATATTTCACTGTGACTGGTGCTGCATCGCTGCGTTCGTACACGTACACCACTTCTTGCCCTGTATCACTGAAGGTGCCGGAAGCATTATCTGGGGTTTCTACTACATACCACCCTGGGATCTCTTTGGCTTCGCTTGTATATGGTAACCCTACTTTTCCGCTTAATACCGTTGGGTCTGCCAACTGATTCCCTTCGGAATCTTGATATTTCACTGTGACTGGTGCTGCATCGCTGCGTTCATATACGTACACCACTTCTTGCCCTGTGTCGCTAAACGTGCCTGAAGTATTTGTCGGTGTTTGTGCTACATACCACCCTGGGATCTCTTTGGCTTCACTTGTGTATGGTAACCCTACTTTTCCGCTTAATACCGTTGGATCTGCCAACTGATTCCCTTCGGAATCTTGATACTTCACTGTGACTGGTGCTGCATCGCTGCGTTCGTACACGTACACGACTTCTTGCCCTGTATCACTGAAGGTGCCGGAAGCATTATCTGGGGTTTCTACTACATACCACCCTGGGATCTCTTTGGCTTCGCTTGTATATGGTAACCCTACTTTTCCGCTTAATACCGTTGGGTCTGCCAACTGATTCCCTTCGGAATCTTGATATTTCACTGTGACTGGTGCTGCATCGCTGCGTTCATATACGTACACCACTTCTTGCCCTGTATCACTGAAGGTGCCGGAAGCATTATCTGGGGTTTCTACTACATACCACCCTGGGATCTCTTTGGCTTCGCTTGTATATGGTAACCCTACTTTTCCGCTTAATACGGTTGGATCTGCCAACTGATTCCCTTCGGAATCTTGATATTTCACTGTGACTGGTGCTGCATCGCTGCGTTCGTACACGTACACCACTTCTTGCCCTGTATCACTGAAGGTGCCGGAAGCATTATCTGGGGTTTCTACTACATACCACCCTGGGATCTCTTTGGCTTCGCTTGTATATGGTAACCCTACTTTTCCGCTTAATACGGTTGGATCTGCCAACTGATTCCCTTCGGAATCTTGATATTTCACCGTGACTGGTGCTGCATCGCTGCGTTCATATACGTACACGACTTCTTGCGCTGTATCACTGAAGGTTCCCGTCGGATTACCTTGAACTTCTTTTATAGTATACCCGTCTATTTCTAACTTATACTCTGGCGTTGTTGCATCAAAAGATTCACCAATATTACCGCTAATTTTTTGAGAAGGCTTCAATTCATTCCCTTCAGTATCAATATAACTCACCGTAACATCTGCAGCGGCTTCTTGATGATTGATCGAAAATTGGTGCAAATAGGTTCCTGAAGAAATGGCGTAAAAACTATATCCATCTGGTTGAGCATAGGATCCGGCAGGATTATTCAGTCGTGCGTTATACTCCATTGTTTCGATACTTTCAAATTCACTTTGAGTAACCCCAGATACAGTAATCCCATCTTCTGTAATACTTAATCTTGAGGAGGGTACCTGTACACCATTCAAATCAAAGTACGTCTGACTAGTACTATTCGATTTTGTAAAAGGAGGCTGATATCCATCAAAATTTGTTAAACGATTAGGCATAATGGAAAATGGAACAAAAAATGATTGATTATCGGGATCGTAATTTAACTCTTTTGCAGATAATGAAGTAATCGCATCATTTCTTCCTGTGTTTTGGCCATAAGCAGCTAAGTTTGATAATTTGGGAAACTCATTTATCACAGTAAAATCTGTCACGCCACAGAACTGTATTCTTAATTCTGTTAGATTTGGTAATGCAACCAGAGGTGCAATTGTCGTAATATTCATATTGGACTCGAAACTTAGCGACTCTAGTCCTTTCATATGAACTATTTTTGAAAATACAGCATCGGTTACATTTGCGGAACTAAGATTTAATCTAGTTAAACTGGCACCAAAGTTTGGTACATTATCATCCGTTACATTAGCACCCATCAAATATACATAAACTAAGTTATTTAACGAAGTGAGAACGGAAAAGTCAGTAACCTGATTTTGGCCGCTCATATAAAATGATGATAGATTTGTTGCATATTCCAAGCCTGTCAAATCAGCAATAGCGGAATCTGCAGCGTAGATATAGAGAGTCTGAAGTTTGCTCATCTGTTCCTTCGTGATTTCGGACACATCTATACCTAAAGATTTAGCAACTACGGATTGTAGTGCTGGATCCGGAAGCCAAGCTGCAAAATCTTCTTGATCATTATTTACTGCGACCTCAGATGGATTTGCAGAACTTTGACTTGTCGTCTCATTTTCAACTTGGCTATTCCCCTGATCTTCGCCAGAATATTTTGCGTTGTTAGAAGAGCTTTGCGTTGTTGTTTCTTCCGTGGATTCATTATTATCTTCTGTCGAAGTATCAGAAGATTCACTTTGCGTTGTTGAAGAATCCAGCGTTGTAATCGAATTACTCATATTTTCAGATTCTTCATTAGTTGCTTGTGCTACACTTTCTTGTTGCTCATCTGATCGAACATTCACAATGGGAACAAAAAAAGAAGGTACTATTAAACTTGCCAAAGATATGTAGGAAAAGATTTTCTTTTTCATCTGCCAACTCCATCGTGGTATTTTTTTAACCACCTATTTTTATATCTCATCTATTGTAGTAATAATGTATTCTATAGTAAATACTTTTCAAGCAAGGACAGAGTTCCTTCAACCAAAAATAATCATTATTTTTATAAGATACTTGGTATTATGTAATAATAGTTCCTCTTTGTTTTTTAACAACCCCAGAACAAAATTTAAAGAATGAAAGTTTCTATCTTTGTTAAATGATAGTTAGTGAAAGTCTTCCCGATGTGGACCAAACGTCGAAGAGATGCCCAGATTCATGATAAGATAGATCATTTCTGCATTACCTTTGACCACTTCTGCTTTTCCCGTGTCATAGTTGGTAAGTGAATAGGATTCAATAAGCACGTTTAGCTTCTCGCAATTTTTCACGTCTGTCCTCTATCGTTCGGTTAGAAATTTTATTACGTCTTCATAGGATTCCATCCCTGACTTCAAAATATATTATAAAAGACTACTTTTCCTTGATTCTTTTTCCAGATCACTTTATTTTAAAAATTAGTGAATGGCTAGTTACATCATTCAATTTATATCCACATAATTCTTTATTGTAGTATGGATAATCTTGTTCTACTATTTTTAACACTTCTTCGTCTGAAAAATCAAAATCTTCAATAGTGATAATGAGTTCTCGTAATAATACTAACTTAGAATCTATTCCTATAATTATTGGAATATCAATCCAAAAATTCGCGGACGTTAATGCTTCTATCAATTCTTTTAATTTTTGAACTTGATTTTCAATATAATTTTTTATCAACGGATGTGCTTTTAACTGCTTTTCTTCAAATTGAAATTCTTTGATATATTCAGATAGATTACTGATTTCGATCATAATTTTCGTCCTTTCCAAAATGAAATCAATACTATAAGCCGGTTTCATTTATTGTTTTTCCCTAGATGAAAGCCTCTGAAAGAAGATGCTTCCTTTACAGGTGAACAATGACCTATTTGAAAATTAAAAGAAAAACGCAAGTTGTTTGTTGCGCTGAACTATACACATTAAAGTTGGTTTGAGGTCTAGTTTTTAAAAAGCAATCGTCCTCTTAATAAATAATTGATATTTCACTCGTTATCCAAATGCCAAGTACTATAAGATCTATAATCTAAGTGGATTGGAAGAACCTTTAAGTATTTGTAAATTTTTATTTATCCTTAGGCAAGAAAGCTCAATTCAATGACAATGCTTTTTTTATAGAAAATGAGTTTCTTTATTCATTTCCTACTACAGCTTATTAATTTCCCTTGAATCTATACCTCATTAATACTACCCTTCGCTTTATTTCAAAATACGAATTTGTTGATTTTTTAAACCTTCAAAATCAACAGTTGGTGATTTATACAAAATAGAAGAATTGCGTTTTTACTTTCACAATGTCCTGACTGATTAGTTGATAGAATTAAAATAATGCATTACTATTCTTTTAAATAGAGTTGAAGAATATGGTCTATTTGTTTATAGTATTTTAGAAAGTTAAGATTACTTTAATCGAATTTCAAAGTCGAAGATGATGTGTTCTACTACTTATATATCTCTATAAGTTACAAAAAAGAGGAGGAATAGTTATCTCAAATAAAAAAAGAACGATAACGGAAATTGCTAATCTATTCAATATTGAACCTTCAACTATCCGGTTTTGGGAAAAAAAACAACTAATTTCGTTGAGTAGAGACGAAGAGAATAACTACAGATATTTTGATGCTCATTCTATATTACAGTTAGTTGATATTACTTTTTTTAGAAACTTAGAAATTCCCATTACCGATCTAACCCTTCATTTAAATGGTGATTTGGATCAAAGAAACCAAATATTAAACAATACTCTTATTACCGTTGACAACTGGATCAAACAATTAAATGCTGTATCAAAAGTACTTAATACAAGAATAAAGGATATTGCTCATATCAATCATTGTTTAAACGGAGAGAAAAACCTAAATCTAGAGTTTCCTTTTTCGAAATTTGAACCTCTTGATCTTTACAAAAAAGAACACATTTCTTCTTTATTAAATAATCCAACAAATTTTTTATTATTATTTACTGGAGATCATTTTGATACCATAACAGAAGAAATTGGCATTATAGACATTCCCAATAACACTATTCCTAAAGATCACCTTGCGGAATCAAGTGAAATATACTTTGGTGGGGCGTTAACTGTTGATAGATACGACTATAGTGAAAATAACTTGAATCAGTTATTGGATGATATACAAGATTCTGCCGATTACTCCAGTGTAGTCGCACAGTACATCGTCGGAGGTTTAGAAAATAACCGGCCTATTGACTACTACTTTTTTTGGCTTCTGTAACTGATCATTATCTATGAAAACAATCAAAGCAGAGGGATTAAAATGAACATTTTCTAAGTAATCATTCCCAAAGTTTCATCATGTATGTAGTATTATTTATCGTAGGAATGATTTCCTAAACACTACACTTTTGCAATCTATTATTTCTCGATTATCAAGATATTCCTTTATAAAATGATGTTAAAACTACTACGTTACTTTAATTGCTTATTATTAAGATATTAAGGTACTATATGTTTCTATTATATTTTTTCATATTGTTAAACACAAAAACATATAGTACCGAAAAAAAATCAACTTGTCTTTTCTTTCTTTTTTATTAACCAAACTATTAAGATTACGCTGCCTCCCAAAAAGCTCATTGAAGAAATTACTCCTCCTGTTTGTGGCAGACTCTTCTGAATATCTATTTCTGATGGTTGACTATCTAATTCATTTTGTTCAGAACTTACTGTCTCTTCTCTCTGATAAAATTGTACCCCCGCTTGATTCTCATAAGTAGATGCTTCTACGCTTGGCAAAGAATTTGAATAATTCATATAAAGAGAAATTATACTGAAAAAGAGTGCGATTAGTATTTTCTTCATTCGCTTCCTCCTAACGTAGGATCACCCACTAGTTCCCAAGTGATCACTGAGCGATACGTCCCATCATCCACTGGCGTATTCGCCGGCAATCTCAATTGAACGCCTGTCAAAGATCCATTCATTACTTCCCCAATTTGAATCTCTGTTGTACCATGTTCTCCTTCATATAATTCATTGGGATTGCTCATTGCCCCAACTAACTTCGGAGTGTGGCTCAATACAATGTCTTTTGACGGAACCGTGAACCCCGTATGGACCGTTTCTTGGACACTTAAATCTTTGAGTATCATCGTTGCCCCAGTCAACACTTGCTTTTCTGAATTCACAAATGGACTAGCAGAAACAAAAATGGACCATTGCGTAGTATTGCTGTAATCATCAATCGTAATGGTTGGTGCGTGTTCACCCTTGGCCGCTACCTCTTGATGGCGGCTTGATTGCTCAATGATTCCAAAATTAAAATTTCCATTCGTTACATTAGCCAGCTCCAACCGACCTGGTTCAACCGTAAAAGGCACTTCATAATCACGTAGAATAAATTTCCCAGTACTCAAACGTTCTTCAACACGAATAATTCCGACTACTTGTCCGATTTTGGATGTATCGGGATATTCTTGAAAACCGCTAATCGAGACATGACTGGTGTCAGAAAGATCTAAATATTTTGATATGTTTGCCTCCAATTCTTTTTCAGACATTCCTAACTGAATAGTGGTAGGATTTGGGTGTGCTCGATCAAATGTCAATAGGCTGTATCCATTACTTGTCAATTCAAAATATGCACGATTATTCAAGCTATTTACTCTTTCAGATTCAGAATGGGGGGCGTCATATTTTCTGAGTCGTGTAGGTTCACGATGATAGACTTCGACAATATCGCCAACTTTAGCATTTGTCTCCCCAAAACCGTTCCCAAAGTCAGAAACAGCTGAAGCAATCGTTTGAGTTCCTCTTACATCATACGAATAGGTCAACGTATCAGTGCCTATGACACGCCGCGTGTTATCACCTAAATCATGTATGCTAAAGTTATAATAAATACCAGAAAAATTGTTGTGTACATTTCCTGTCGTGCTTGTCGTTCCTCTTCGAGCAGTGATAATTCCAATGTCGGAATGCCAAGTGTAGATCCCAGCACTATAGTCATTAAACCCACTGAATCTTATTGCGTTTCCGAAAGTAACTGTAATTGGTATCTCGAGTATTAATTGTTGACTAGTTCTGTTGTGGTTTAATACTACAGAAGCACTGGTTGTTGTTCCGACAATACTCGTATCTGGAGATTTATTTATATTAAGGGTATACTCATCACTCGATAACAAGCCTCCATTAAGCGAAACATTGGTTATGGCCTGGGTAAGCTGACTTTCCGTCAATCGACCACCTAAATCAATTGTTTGAGGCACAACTTCTGCTGTCAATGCACTCTTCGCATAAACATAGGTCACTTCGATGACTCTTCCTAAAATATAGTTTCCAGAAGCTTCACCTCTGATTTCTAGAAGATAAAATTCGTCCAAATTTAAAGCCTCTGTTGTATATTCCGCCCCTGGCATCCCAAGATTTGACTCAGCATCACCTATCTCCTTTCCAGACTCATCAATATGAGTTACATTGAGTATTCCCCCCAAGGCCATTAAACGTGTACTGGATGTCACATCCGGTTCTCTTCTAACCGTATCGCCACGCATATTTACGACAAATATTCCGAAAGTAAGTTCCCCAAAATCGAAATATCCTCCTAAACCGTCAAAGATAATATTTACAGGCGCATGTTTATTAACAAAACCAAAAATTTCAAGAGTAATCCAACCATTTCCTGGAGAACTATCTGCTCTCGTTCGAAAATCTACATAATCAGACCTAATGTCCGTAAAAAAGGCAGCACTGATATCATTTCCATGCGCATCAACCGCTCGAACACTAAATCTTGAAAACTGATTACTGATTCCATAAACACGTGCCACATTGTACGCTCCGGGATTCACTCCGTTAAACGCAGTCGTAAGTTCCATATTAATAGTAGCGATTAGAATTGGTTCATCTATGTGCCAATCACTTATTGTGCTAGTGACAATGCTAGTTAATCTTTGATTTCTTTGCAATTGATCTTCAATAACTCCCTCGACAGTATCTTCAATTGATGACTCTTCCAGATTTTTTGCACTTGTTTGATCAGAGGATCCATCTGATTCTGTCTCCGATTCTTCTCCCTGCTGCTCCTGATTATTACTAGTTTCTTGGATCTCTTCTTCGTAATCAGATTCACTCGTAGACTCTTCGATCACAGTGGCCACAACGATCGCGGGAAATAAAAAATGAGTTGATAGAACTAGGCTCAACACAAAAACAAGTAAGACTTTTTTCATTGGACTATCCCTTTCTCTTTGGTTTCTGTACTGGAGAATAGGGGACATCCCCTTATTCTCCAGATGCGTTTGTTGGATCCGCGACCAACTCCCAAACTAGTGCAGTTGAGTAAGCCGTATCATTTTTTGTGGTATTGGCTGGAATACGTAAGACAACGCCATCAGTCTGTCCTTCTGCATTCGCATTCCCCAGAGCTAGTGTCCATGCACCGGCACCCTGTGAAGCATTGGCGGTTGCCAAAGTTTGTGCGGCTTCTCCTAATACAATCTCGTTTTGATTCGCAATGGGCGTAGCTGATGTGGGATTCACATAACGCAGACCACTCAAGGTGATCGTTGCTCCTTGCAGCTCATGTCCGCTTGCATCACTCAATTGTTTAGGCTGTGAAACTTGCAGCTCCCAGCCTAATCGATCACTCCCACGACGATCTTCTGTTGCGACAAATGGTACCCGTCCTTCTTCTGATGTACCAGAAAATACATGGTCCAATCGTGCCTCTTGAACGATTTCACTTGAAATATTCGGAATCTTACCAAAATCAAAGTTTGAAACATAATTGATTCTTAGTCGGCCTGGGTGGGGGTTAACTGGTACTTCAGGATCTACTTCTTCTCCTGGATTTTCTGGATCTGGAATCACCGGATTAGATGAATCATTTTCTAAAATAATCACCGTTCCCTCTGTCCTTGCGTTCGTCGCATCCTCATACTCTACTTCTGCTGCCTGACTAATTAATGTACCTAGTCCCATACTTCCCGCTAAAAGTGCTGCTGCTATTGTGATTGTTGTTTTCTTCATTGTTCATCCTCCAATTTTTTTGTTTTTTCTTTGTTTTGTTCGTACGTGTTGCTTTCTTATTCTCCTTTATTCTCAATTGATTTAGTATTTTTCCCCTTCCGGTTTCAGCTGGATGAACACTATAAACCAGCATTTTTTTAGAGCGATTCAGCCTTCTTTCTCCCATTAATTCTAATCCATCTGCCAATAATCAGGAGAATAAGAAGTCCAATTCCCCCTAAAATCAGATAAGATAGATAAGGCGTCCTCTCATCAATATTCACTGCACTTTGGTTTAACTGGCGGGCTTCTGACGCGGCAATCGTGAAATTTTCTTCAAAATGATACTCCTTCCCATCTGCTTTTACCCTCATTTTAAGAACATAGTCCCCAGCCTTTATGGGTCGTTCCCCCGTTGGTATACCAAAATTAAAATTAGAATTGGGCGCCATGCGAAGATCGTAGACATCGTACGTATAAATCGCTGCTTTCCCCCCTTTTTCAGTCACAGTAGATTCAACACTCATATTGCGAACAATCGATGCTGCACTATTTTGAATGTTAGCTTCAATAAAGTTTCGATAATTTCTTTGTCCTGTTGTAATGTCTTGTAAATGCAAGTCATTTTCAACTGTTTCCCCGTCTTTATTGTTTAACAAAATACCAACGGTGTACGCAACTTCATGAACTACTGTTTGTTCGCTTATATTTTTAACTTCTTCCGTAAACCGAATCCCTCCGAGAATGTCTCCCGCCCAGTCTTCTTCTGGGAATAAAACTACTACTTTCATGGTGACAAAACCTAACGCTGGAATCGTACGTTTTGCTTCGTCAATCTTGACCAATTGATCCATTCGATGCGTTAATGAATCATCGTACGTGTCTTCTGCCAAATAACCAGGGATACCATTTTCATTGGTGGAAGCGGGATTCACCGCAGCTTTTACCGTAATTGCTACATCAGACGCATTATAAATCCTAATAGAAACTTCACGTTTTTCTCCCGGCAGACCGTCGAAATGGTAATAGCCTTGCGCATTTACATTTCCATCCTCATCTAACGTTTGAATCGAAAAATTATTCACCTCATCTGCATAGCCTGTTTGATAAAAAAAACCAAGACTTAGGATTACCGTAAATAGAATCCATCGGATTGCGTGTTTCTTTCGTTCTTTCTTTGTTTTCAATATAATTTCCTCATTTCATAAAAGTGAGATAGTTCATTATTAAATATTTAATTCACAAATTAATATACGGGTTAAACCAGGTTTAAGGTCAATGCCTTTTTTTCAAAAAAAAACTACAAAATAAAAAAAATTCAAAAACAGACTTGTAAATGCTGATTTATTAGGCGTTTTCAGGAAAATAAATTAAAATGATTTTTCTTAATTTTTATAAATCAGCATTTATAATAATCAACAGTCTTATTATTTCCTTTCCCACTTGAAATATATTGAACAATTGATTTAATAAACTCAGCTCTATAGAATCCTTCTCTCTTAACACGTACAATGTACTTTCTGATTGCTTTCAATATCAACTTCTAGCAATCCGTCAAAAATAATCCGAGCGCTCGCCACTTTTTTCTAGAGGAGCTTTTTGATTTACCGATAGGTTGAATGATAATCCCATCTTTCATTACGTTTGTTGAATTTTGTTCAAAAAACAATACAAAATACGCAACGGTAGTTACGTATTGTTACATATGTTCTTTCCGCAACAATTAAAGTGTCTCTATTTCTATAAACTTTCTTTTTAAATGAACAATATTTTGTATATCAATAGACACAAAACGAAAGCTACGTGCTTCAATTGTCATAAAAAAAGAGGGTCCAGAAACTAGTCATTTTCTGAACACTCTTTTAATAGTTACATAATGCACATTCCATTATCCGAAATTTATTTTTGCGCAACATATTTAGCTGCCAATAATGATTTGTATATTTCATTCGGCAAAAAATCCATGGAGTATACTCTACTGTTCTCTGAAATAATACCTTTTTGATCTAGTTATTGAATTACTTAAGGAGTTATGAAATAAGTAACTAAAAAGGATCAAAACCTTTTAAGTTTCTGTTCACTTTTGATGAGCTGTTCTAATACTCACAAATCTGATTTTTAAGTGAACAATGAGTTGTATCCGATTCTATAGATACAAAAATAAGCTACTCGTTCAGAAAATAAACGAGTAGCCTTGAACTGCCAAAATCTCTAAGGTGTAAATTCTTTAATTTTGTAAAAAATGATTATTGATACAAGAGAATTTCCTTAACAATTTTGATTGAATCTACCATAAAAAACGATCTTCCTACTTAAGTACATAAAAAAGGTATCTAGAGAGGATTCATTTTCTAGATACCTTTCTTTATAAATAGTCCCAGCGAAAGGAAACATTGCTCCTAAAATATAAGCGTATGTTCACTCGTTTTTCTATTATACACTCAAAAAATTATTCAAGCAGCACGACTATTGCAGGGAAAACCGAATCTATCTTAGAGATTCTATGCTATTTTGCTTTGTTTGCTTCATCGACAGCTTGTTGCGCTTTTTCCTTACTTCCATTGCTGTCATTAGCTTTACTAATTGCGGCTTGCAGTTCACTGTCCACTTGACTCAACGCATCATTGGTATTATCGACGTCTATGGAGCTATCGCTTAAACCGGCGTCCGCAGCAACTGCGTTCGCATAATCCTTTAGCTTCGTATTTGCAGATTCTAAATCTTTTGCATATTGCGCTACCTTATTAACATTGGCGTTCGCACCACTTACAGCAGCAGAAGCTTCACTATTTTGGGCTTGCACGTTTTCGATTGTTTCATTGGCCGCTTGTAAATCACTTTCCGCTTTTGCTTTTGCTGCTTCAGCTTCCGCTTTTTCTTGGACTAGTTGTGCTATTTGGGCTTTTTGACCTTTAATCTCTATCCCCAAAGCGCTTAAAACTTGTGCAATTCTTATGGAATCGTCTTTTGTCCCCAAAAAATGAAACGTCGTTGCAATCGCTGCATAGGCGCCCACACTAAATGAAAAGATCATTCCCAGTGCAGCAAGAGCTAGGACACACCCTTTCTTATGCTCTTCAATATACCTTCCGATCCTTGTTTGTTTCCTTCTTTCTCTCATACACTTCTTCCCTCTCTCATTTTAATTATTTATACTTCTATCTTTCGATAGTTTTTTTATATTGTTTGCTAACTTAGACGATGATAGTCGCTACTCACTCTCTCATTACCCTTTGTTGAAAAGCAACGAAAATAAACTCAGTTACAAATCGACTCCATCCTATCCATAATTGAAAAATGGCCAATGTCAATGTCCTAGATTTGATTAAAAAGTAAATCATCAGAAAACCAGTTCTGCCGGAGCACTATTGTGACATTAAGCACAATGTATAGTTTATCAAACCTCGTTTGTTCGAAACATTTTGGTCTGGTATTTCGGACTTTCCAGATTTGCTGAATTCCACTTTCCTTTTATAAACCTATGAAAATAAGCAATAAAAAAAAGAGTTCAAAAACGTTTTAGTTTTTTGAACCTTTGCTTCTGAGATTCCCTATACTTTTTGAACTATATCTTCACAAAGCGCCTATCTATGAGTCACCTTGCATGGCGCTGTCTTAAACATTATATTTAGTAGCTTCTAACTTCAACATAGATTTAATACACTGGAATCAGCATGTTACTCCAACAATAACGAGAACATTTTTGATAAAGGTGCTTGATCAAGTTCAACCATGATGTCTAGCATTCTTGTTGCCATTGTTCTTCCCTGCTCCTCATTGACTGTCCTCATAATCAGTAATCCTTCAAAAAATTTGTACAGCGTTCTCGAAAAAAAGTCTTGGAAACTGGTGGATAACAACCCCAATTGGGTAAGTAAAACTTCTGCAAACTCATACTGATTTTTTACAAATGTATATTCAATAATATTAATCAGGAGACCACAATATACTTCTCTGCCTTTCTCAAATTGAATATAATACTCCAGCAGTTTAGAAACTCTTTTAAAAAAGATAAATATAAATTCGTGATCTAAAAAATCTAGTGTATTGGCAAATAAATGTATTTCTTGAAGCGTCCAGCTTTCAATCCCCATTAAATAGGACAAAATCAGTTGCTTATCTTCTTCTAAAACGACAGCGGTATTGTATACTCCATAAACTTCTAAATGCTGTAAAATTCTTATTCTCGAGCGTACCTCAGCCACTCTGATCGCATTTATTTGTCCTGATTTTCTTTCTAGTTCTTTTAAAAGTAACGCTAATCCTTTTATGTCTTGCTTATTAGATAGGTTGGCGTAATGATAAGTGTAATGATTTTGTTCATTTAATTTATAGCCATTGGCAATAAACAAGAACTCGCTAATATCCATAGACAAGTTTTCTAATATCTTAATAAGGACATCAGAAGATATATTATGTTTCCCTTTCTCAAATTCAATCGCATATGATTTTGAGATAATATTTCTATAGACTTCTTTTTGACTAAATCCTTTTTTTAGCCGTATTTCTCTAATCGTTTCTCCAAACATGCATTATCCCTCTCTAAAAACGTGATACATTTCTAAATAAAACTGAGTAATACTAAAGTGCATATCATAAAAAACCATTTCATAAATTATTCTCCTTTTCTATTTTTGATGTTCTATGGCACCTAAAGATTATGCTTTCACTGAGAATCTAGGCAAAGACTGATCACAATAGCTTCAGTCTTTGCCTATTTTGATTTCTATACAGTTTCTGCGTACCCGGCAGATGACGTTTGGAGAAAATTATTATCCAAATCAATTAATTAAATTGATTAGTTCTTTGTTTTCTTCACTCTTATGCTAACTACACCTAGGACACTTATAACTAAAAAACCTACAGCTTGTAAAATATTGGAAAATAGCGTACTTTCACCAGTCTTTGGGAAAGTATGACCGTTGTTTTTAGATAAAATATTAGAGAAAGCAGTGTCTTTTTTGATAGCTCTCATGGGAACGCTTTTTTTAGCTGAACTTAAAAACCTAACAGGTTTCGCTACAACATCCGTTTTTGTCTTTTCTTTTGATGTTGAGCCATTTGTTCGGTTCGATCCTTTTCCACTAGTTTCGGCTATCCTTGTATCTTCTTCGGACTTTGTTGCTTCTGTTTTGCTTGATACAGCTTCTTTTGTGATCGTTGTCGTTCCTAATGTCGGATCTTTTGTTGTTGGTTGTTCTACAGTTGCTTCAACGGTCATTCCCGTTTGACTTTCTATTGTTGATTCATTTGTTTGGTTTGATCTTGTCTTTGTGGTACCAGCCATTCTTGTATCTTCTTCGAGCTGTGTTGCTTCTGTTTTGGTTGGTACAGCTTCTTTTGTGATTGTTGTCGTTCCTAATGTCGGATCTGTTGTTGTTGGTTGTTCTACAGTTGCTTCAACGGTCATTCCCGTTTGACTTTCTATTGTTGATTCATTTGTTTGGTTTGATATTGTCTCTGTGGTACCAGCCATTCTTGTATCTTCTTCGGGCTGTGTTGCTTCTGTTGTGGTTGGTACGGCTCCTTTTTTAATCGTTGTCGTTCCTAATGTCGGATCTTTTGTTGTTGGTTGTTCTACAGTTGCTTCAACGGTCATTCCCGTTTGACTTTCTATTGTTGATTCATTTGTTTGGTTTGATCTTGTCTTTGTGGTACCAGCCATTCTTGTATCTTCTTCGGGCTGTGTTGCTTCTGTTGTGGTTGGTACGGCTCCTTTTTTAATCGTTGTCGTTCCTAATGTCGGATCTTTTGTTGTTGGTTGTTCTACAGTTGCTTCAACGGTCATTCCCGTTTGACTTTCTATTGTTGATTCATTTGTTTGGTTTGATCTTGTCTTTGTGGTACCAGCCATTCTTGTATCTTCTTCGGGCTGTGTTGCTTCTGTTTTGGTTGGTACAGCTTCTTTTGTGATTGTTGTCGTTCCTAATGTCGGATCTTTTGTTGTTGGTTGTTCTACAGTTGCTTCAACGGTCATTCCCGTTTGACTTTCTATTGTTGATTCATTTGTTTGGTTTGATCTTGTCTTTGTGGTACCAGCCATTCTTGTATCTTCTTCGGGCTGTGTTGCTTCTGTTGTGGTTGGTACGGCTCCTTTTTTAATCGTTGTCGTTCCTAATGTCGGATCTTTTGTTGTTGGTTGTTCTACAGTTGCTTCAACGGTCATTCCCGTTTGACTTTCTATTGTTGATTCATTTGTTTGGTTTGATCTTGTCTCTGTGGTACCAGCCATTCTTGTATCTTCTTCGAGCTGTGTTGCTTCTGTTTTGGTTGGTACAGCTTCTTTTGTGATTGTTGTCGTTCCTAAGGTCGGATCTGTTGTTGTTGGTTGTTCTACAGTTGCTTCAACGGTCATTCCCGTTTGACTTTCTATTGTTGATTCATTTGTTTGGTTTGATCTTGTCTTTGTGGTACCAGCCATTCTTGTATCTTCTTCGGGCTGTGTTGCTTCTGTTGTGGTTGATACAGCTTCTTTTGTGATCGTTGTCGTTCCTAAGGTCGGATCTGTTGTTGTTGGTTGTTCTACAGTTGCTCCAACAGTCATTCCCGTTTGACTTTCTATTGTTGATTCATTTGTTTGGTTTGATTTAGATTCTGTGGTACCTGCTGTTGTTAACATTTGTTGGTGTACCGATGTTCCTTCATCTTGCACTTGTATTTGAACTAATTCGTTCGGTTTGTCTGAGTCAGGTTCCTTTAGTTCAGGGTAATATGATGAGCCTTGTATTGATTCTAATGAATCGGAGACGATCTTGCCGTATTCTCTTGTTTCATCATTGAACCAGACATTGCCGTCCTTAGACCATCTATCTCCCTTATCATCAACTGCTCGGCTTTCACTTAAACGTGTAACATGATGACCATTGATTGTATCCGCATGAGCTTCCGCTGCAAACACTAGAATAAATCCCGCAGCTAAAGTAGTAGTTATAACTCTCTTTTTCATTATTTACTCTCCTATAAATTTCTAAATAAATGTTTCAGCTGAGCATCATTGTGATAAAAAACACAACCGAAAACATTTTTAAATTCATTCCTAATTTTCTGAAATTATTGTTGCGGTTTTCATTATAGTCTCCTTTAAATAAAAATTGCATTAGGTCTTATATTTGAGACCATCTTATTGGCCATGTTTAAAATATCTTAAATATAGCACTTTTATAAATAATTCTGTTTATAAGTTAATCTTAAAAAGGGTCATAAACTATTAAGTTTCTGACCCCTTCCAAGATTTATCCTAATACTCATAAATCTAAATTTTCATTGAACAATGATTTAGTTACGAGTTTATGAACACAAAAATAGAGTGATACATATAAATTATAGTATTAAAAAAGAGTGTCCAGAAATTAGTCATTTTCTGAACACTCTTCTTAGCAGTTCAATAATGAATATTCTATCTATTCAAAGACTAATTTTGCTCAACATATCCGACCATCCAGAATGATTTATACATCACCTAAAAGAAAGGTCAACAATGTATACTCTGATGTCCTTTAAATGGAGATACTTTCTGACCTAATTAATTGAGCTGCTGAAAGAGCTATGAAATGAGGAATCAAAAAAGGATCAAAAACTTAAAAGTTTCTGACCCCTTCCATTATGAATTAAATCAATTTCAAAATTCGCTGGTAATATCTCTTGCTACGGCTGATAGTAGAATTCAAAATTATTTTAGATATTTCTAAAGTCTTGAAAATTCTCTAGTTTTCTATCTTTTAACATGTATAGCTCATCGCAAATATTTGCTACGGAAGCATCATGTATCACCATTACAAAGCTCGTATTATTCCATTCAATTCTTTGAAAAATATCTAATACCATTAATTCTGTCTCTGAGTCTAGTGAACCAGTTGGTTCATCTATACATTGTGTTCGACAAAACAGGCACGCAATTATCATGTTACATCCCTGAAAACATGCTATTCTACCGTATTCGCCTTTCTATTTGTTGCCCCTCATCTTTTCATGGGAGGGACCCACTCTTCTAAAGATTCGACTTTTCCACCAGCCTCTTCGATCTATCTTTTTTGCTTTTGCACGATAAGGTTAACTATTTTAGTAATCCCTTGAAAATAAAAGGTCAGTATTCTGGTAATCTTCTTGATTTATAGGCTGATCGATTTCATCGTAAATTTTACCATAACTTAATACCGACTGAATAACTGAACTTAGATTTTGTTACGTATTTCTGAACACAAAAAAATGTACGAAATTTTTTTACATTTTCCTTGCAATTACTCTTCTAAAAATAGCCGCCACTGTCCAATGATTGCGTACATCCATATTTCTTTGATAGAAAACAACTTCTTTCTCGTTAAATCCAATCACTATCTTTTTCATCGATTATACTAAGCATCTTAAACACTTAAGGTTTCTTGATAAGTATTCTGATTAAATATTCTGTTGAACATTCCCTTTCATTAATTTCTAACATCTGAAACTTTTTGTCCACGTATTGATCAGATCATTAAATCTGTTTTCAGCACTCACCAATTTTTTTATTCGAGTATTTCAAGCGGATATTTTTGGTACTCTTTCGCTCGACAAATAGTAAATTATGATGCTAAAACCATTTCATTTCCGTACGACCCGAGCTAGCGTTAGAAAGAGAATAAACTTCAGTCCTCTCTCCTAGAAATTTGTCCTAAATTTATTGAAGCTGATTATAATAAAAAATACCCGATCATGAATGATCGGGCTCAGAGAATTGTAGCGAAGTTAATATTATACGAAAAATCAATTTATCTAATTGGCGTTTTTCATTACTAAATACTTATCATATAAATAATTCTCAACACTAACTACATCAATACATAGAATAGTTTCTAAGCTGACTGATTGTTTGTGATCTATTTCAATATTTTCATAATCTAGTAATGAGAGTACCAATCTATTTATATCTAATAAAACAATTTTCCCTGTTAGTATACTCTCGTCGATTGACGTTATGATCGATATCGTTTTATTTCGCTTCAATGCCGTATTCAAAATCTCTTTAGGCGTTGTATTCTCAGTTAAAGCAACTGATTTCTCTAATGAAAATCCATCAAAAGCGTTCATTTTTTTAGAGTAACTAACAAAAAAATCATACATTTTTGTATACTCAGTATTACTAAAAATATTTGTTATAAATTTTTTGCTTCTCAGTTGAATACTTTCCAGTGTGCCAATTTCACTAATTGACATAAATACAATAAATGAATCTAGCTCCATTAATATATACCCTAGTGAAAAAGATTCGTCTCCATTCTCTATAAAATTTCTTGAATATAGCTCGATTAGGTGATTATTAAAAGATAAAAAGTCTATTTTCTTCATACTATATTATACTCAATGTTCTCAAACTTATTCATATAAAAAACCTCGAAAATCAATATATTCATAGGTCATTTCATCTGCTCCATGATCGGCTTCTTCTTCATTTAATGTCGAATCATCAATCCACTGATAATAATGTTGTATTTCATGACAAATACTGTGAACAATTGTATATATTGCACTATCTTTTCCTTCTGCTTTAACAAATTCAAAAAAATCACCAGTTGATATATTTATCTCAGCAACTTCATATTTTGAACATGGCAGATAACAAGTTGCGGTAGCTTTTTCTCCCGTTACTCCATTTGTAATATAATTTGCTCCAGTCACATTAACATGTACAGCAGAAGGAAAATCATAATTTTTCTTTAACCAGCTGACAAATTCTGAGATACTCTTTGCTACAAATTTATTAGTTGAAGGTTTTAAATTTAGTTTAATCAAAATTTACTGAGCCCCCTTTTTGTGTCCTCTACCAGGAGTATGTTTTTTCATAGGACGGTTTGTCTTTTTATTTGAATTCGATTTCCAACCGTTTTTCTTTTTCTTCTCGTTAACTTCCCGTCCTTGTTTTTTTCTGTTCTCCTTCCCTACAGGACCACTACTTTTGTTATTTTCGAAGTAATTTTTAATTGTGCTGTATGCCCAATGCCCAGCACCAATCGTAATGCCCCCCAGAACAATCGCTCCAGTCGCAGCCAAAGCTACTTGTCCAATACCAGGAATAAAGTAAACTCCTGCGGCAGCTGCAAATCTCTTTTGTCGTCCGCCGTTACTAGCTTGACCAATTTCCTCTGCTGTCGCTAAAAGAGATTCTAGTTTTTCTTGATTATAAGCTTCTCCATTGATAATTAAAACGTCATCTGTTATTTGAATCGTTGCTGTTTCGTCCTGTTTAGAATCATAGATGGTGTCAGTTTCTTCTTCAATATTATACAATGAAACACGGTTTTCTTGCTCTATTTCTGTGGCTAGAGCAGTCAAACCAGACGTTACTACACTTAGACCTAAAATCGTTACCAAAGCTGCTACACCAATTTTAAACTTAATACCCATGATTCAACCTCTTCCATTTTCTTATTATAGATTTTTATCAATCCACAATAAGAAAATATCATTTAGGTAATAAAATCACAACTTACATTTTTGTCATGGGTTATTTGATTAACCAACTTAAACTATACCAGATATTGCAGAATTATTAGCGTCAATTTCGATTCATTTGAATCAAAATACGAACGCTTCGTTTTCACTAACATGTTCTTTATCTTATACGTTTTGCTACTTCATTTGAATTATTTTTGGTAAGATTCATCACACGATACGGTGTGTGAGAGGGGTTCTGAAATTTTCTCTTTTTGCTTATTCTTAAAATGAATAAAACTGTAGGCTATTAGGGATCACTTTCTTGATCAACTGGTAACTTACTTCATCAACACCAGAAAATATTTCTAATGGCACTATATTGTATCTCTTACTATCTTCGATTCCATAGAAATCTTGATTGGTAAAAAGGAAGCTTTTTCTCGTTTCATTGGTTAAAGGAACCATCCATTCGTCTTGTCCCGCGTTGAAAGATCCCTTTTATTTCAACATCCGAAGAACACACACCTGCACCATTTTTCTCTGACCTTACCTCAAGAAATCCCCATTCCTCATCCTTCCTCCTCCCAGGACAGCTCATCCAAGATCCTAATCAACTTTTGAACCTCTTGATTCAACATCGCACTCTTTAAATAGGCATATTGAATATAAAAAATTTCCTTATCTTCAGGGACTAGCGGTATTTTCACTAAGCCTTCCATTTCTTGAAACACAGGAAATTCCGTCATCAAGGTAATGCCGATATTGGAACTGACCAGCTGGCCAATCGTCTGGACGTCTGAAAAATAAAAAGGGACTTCCGGCTTCTTCTTTGATTTCTCACTTAAATTCTGAAAGGCGCGCATGTGGGTATAGCCTTTTTCCAATAGGATAAAGGGATATTCGGCAGCTTCTTCAAATGAGATTTCCTTTTTCTTAGCTAATGGGTTTTCTTTTGACACAAAAATAAAAAACTCTTGCTGATGCAATAATTTCACCTGCAGATTCGGGTGGACGAGGGGATTGACACTGCCCAGCAAGCTAAAATCGATTTTTCCTGACAATAGTTTTGAAAGCAATTCATTGGATCCCCCAGATACCAAGTGAAATTTCGAAATAAAGCGGATGATCTCTTTTTCATCTAAGAGTTTTGAAAAGACTTTGGAACGAATGATCGGTGGCAGGCCGATGTGGGTGCGGTTGTTTTTGGCATGGTCGATGGCTCTGTCTAAGGTCACAAATTCATCTAAGATATATTGCGCATGAGCCTTCAAAATTTCCCCTTCCGTGGTCAATGAGATGGAGCGATGTGAGGCTTCTCGCACGATCAAATCACAGCCATAATGCTCTTCCAAGCGTTTGACAGCGTAGCTGACGGTTGGTTGACTGACCGCAAATTTATGCGCCACTTGGGTAAAAGAAAGCATATCTGCCAAAGCGTTAAAGTATTCTAAATCTCGTATATTCATCGTCTGATTCCTCCCTTAACCGGTTTAAACTAGCAGCGGTTTTGTTATAAATAATTTTTATTATACCACCGATAGTTGACTATAATTCTGTCCGAGGATTAAAGTAGCTAATGGAAATGAACGAGTACTCAAAATACACCTATCGGAGGAACATAATGAAAGCACATGACATTTTAAATAACCCCTTTTTAAACAAAGGAACTGCGTTTACACAAGAAGAACGGAAAGAACTAGGGTTGATCGGTTTATTGCCCCCTCACGTGCAAACGATCGAAGAACAAGCAGAACAAGCCTATTTGCAATATGTCACCAAAGAATCAGACATTGAAAAACGTCACTTTTTAATGGAGATCTTTAATACCAATCGGACATTGTTCTACTATTTGTTCAACCAACATATCGTTGAATTCAATCCGATCGTCTACGATCCAACGATTGCCGATACCATTGAAAATTACAGCCGCCTATTTGTGGATCCTCAATATGCAGCGTATTTAGATATCAATCATCCAGAGAATATCGAAGAAACGTTGAAAAATGCCGCTGGCGATCGAGACATTCGCTTGATCGTAGCCACTGACGCTGAAGGGATTCTTGGGATTGGTGACTGGGGTGTCCAAGGTGTCGATATTTCTGTCGGTAAATTGATGATTTATACAGCAGCTGCTGGGATCGACCCTGCTTCTGTTTTACCAATCGTGATCGATGCTGGCACGAACCGAAAAGAATTGTTAGAGGATCATTTGTATCTAGGCAATCGTCAAGAACGTGTCTACGGTGATGCCTACTACCAATTCATCGATCAATTTGTTCAAACGGCAGAATCATTGTTCCCTAAACTTTACTTGCATTGGGAAGACTTTGGCCGTTCAAATGCTGCAACGATTTTGGACAAATACAAACAATCGATTCCAACTTTCAATGATGATATCCAAGGAACGGGAATCGTTGTACTGGGCGGTATCTTCGGCGCATTAGATATTACAGGTGAAAAATTAACGGATCAAGTCTACTTATGTTATGGCGGTGGTTCCGCTGGTGCCGGGATTGCCAGCCGTGTCCATGCCGAAATGGTCAGCGAAGGTCTTTCAGAAGAAGAAGCCTACAATCATTTCTTTATGGTTGACAAACAAGGGCTTTTGTTCGATGATATGTCCGATTTGACTCCTGCACAAAAACCATTTGCCAAAAAACGGGCTGACTTTGCCAATGCTGGCGATATGACGCAATTGATCAATGTCATTAAAGTCGCAAAACCAACGATTTTGGTCGGTACTTCAACCAATGCCGGCGCCTTTACCAAAGAAGTTGTGGAAGCGATGTGTGAAAACACAGCTCGTCCAGTGATTTTCCCTATCTCGAATCCAACCAAAAAATTAGAAGCAACGGCTGAACAAGTAATCGAATGGTCTGATGGAAAAGCCTTTGTGGCAACCGGTGTCCCTTCAGGAACGATCCAATACAAAGGGGTCGACTACCAAATCGGTCAAGCAAACAACGCCTTGATCTATCCTGGTCTAGGGTTAGGTATGTTGGCTTCAGAAGCCTCTCTCTTGACCGACGAAATGATTGGTGCCGCTGCTCACTCATTAAGTGGTTTGGTTGATTTGAGCCAACCTGGTGCACCTGTTCTTCCACCATTTGAATACGTTGCGGACGTTTCTATCAAAGTGGCTGAAGCAGTTGCCAATAAAGCCAAAGAACAAGGACTAGCCCAAGCGCAAGAAACCGATATGGCAAAAGCTGTCCAAAATCTTAAATGGTATCCAACATACTAGGAAGGTCTGAAAAATGAATAAATTAAAAACGATGACGATTTCGGGAATTAGTCTTCCCTTGTATCTCTTTTTCATGGTTGTCATATTCAGTGCGATTGCCTTAGACAAGTTGCCATTAAATATGGTCGGGATCACCATTTTACTGGTTGCCTTAGGACACCTGCTGTATTTCATTGGGGAAAAACTCCCGATCATGAATTCTTATCTTGGCGGTGGGTCAGTTTTTACCCTGCTTGGTGCCACCCTTTTGGCCTCCTTCCATCTCGTTCCCACGAAAGTCATTGACGCGGTCAGTGACTTCATGGGGGGCGGTTTTGGTTTTCTTGATTTCTATATTGCCGCTTTGATTTGCGGCTCGATTTTAGGTATGAACCGCAATTTGTTGGTGAAGGCTTCTACGAAATTCATTCCTGTTGCTTTGATCACCATGGTAGTAGGCTTTTTCTCCGTCGGCCTTGTCGGTATGCTGCTAGGCAATGGATTCGCTGATTCGGTGATGTATGTGTCTCTACCAATGATGTCTGGCGGGATGGGGGCGGGAATCACCCCACTTTCACAAATTTATGCTGATGGCTTGGCAAACGGCAATCAAGCCGCCATCTTTTCTCAATTAGCGCCAGCAGTTACTTTCGGGAATATTCTTGCCATTATTGGTGCTTTATTTATCGCAAAGGCCTTTGCTAAAACCAAATACAATGGCCATGGCACCCTGATCAATGCCACGAAAGAAGAATTAGAAAAACCAAAAATAACGCTTGATGCCCAACAAATCGGGGTCGGGATGCTGTTTTCCTTTTCACTGTTGGTCGTTGGTGCGATTTTAAGCGACTTTTTCCCTAAAATTCACGAGTATGCCTTTATGATCGTGATTGTCTTTATTCTGAAAGCCTTGAATATTGTCCCTAAGAAACTCGAAGATTCTGTGGTGATGTTCAACAATGTTGTGATGACGAATTTGACCCACGCAGTCTTGGCGGGGATTGGTTTGGCATTGATCGATCTGTCAACATTGGCCTCTGCCTTTACTTGGCAATTTGTCGTGCTTTGCCTAACCAGTGTCGTATCTATGGGGGCTGCCAGCTGGTTCTTCGGGATGGTATTGGGGATGTACCCCGTTGAAACCGCAATTGGCGCCGGTATGATCAACAACTCCATGGGGGGAACAGGTAATATCGCTGTATTGTCTGCCTCTGATAGAATGGAAATGATTGCTTTTGCCCAAATGGCCAACCGTTTATGCGGTGCAATCGTGCTGATTTTAGGTGGGATCTTGATCCGTTTCTTCTATTCTTGATCAAGAACAAAAAACAGGTGCTGCTACGCATGATGCATAGCAGCACCTGTTTTTGCATTCCTCAAACGAATTCGTCCAATTGGTTGCACGAATCAAACAAGGTTCAATCATTTCCTCATAAAAGAGCCAAAAAGAGCAGTGCCACCGCACTGCTCTTGCGTTACTGATTCATTCAAGGGTTACAACTTCTGAAACAAGGTTGGTGCTTGATCAGGAGACCAAGTGGTGTCCCCGTAATTTGAGTGGGTGTTGATCACGACATAGTTGCTGCCTTTATGGCTCACGATTTCACCGCTTGTATACACTTCTGGTGCAGAGAAAGTTCCTAGTTTCCACACACGGTATTCTGACTCCCCGCCTCCAGGTGTTTCAGTTTCTTCTTTGGCATTGGTTTTCACGCTCAGCTGGTTACTGAAAGCGGATTGTTCGCCCGTTTTGCTGATTGCTTTGATTTGGTAATTGTAGGTTGTATCCGCTGCTAGATTCGTGTCTTCATAGGTTGTTCCTGTGGCCGTAGCAATTTTGACGCCATTGCGGTAAACATCATATCCAGCGATCCCATTTGTATGAGTCGATGCTTGCCACATTAAGGACACGCTGCTGTCTGTCACGCTCATTTGGTGCAGGTTGCCTGGTGTCGAAGGTGTTTCGACTTGATTATCTGCTGAGGTAGTCACTTTCACTGCAGCACTTTTTTCTGAAACTAACGCAGTAAAGCCAACTGCTTCTACTTGATAGCTATAGGTTGTGTTGGCTTTTAATTGTGTGTCGGTAAAAGTTGGCTCAGTAGTCGTTGCCACTAAGGCACCATCGCGATACACGTTGTATTCTTTCGCATCGGTTTGACCGTTCCATGCTAAAGCCACCGTGCTGCTAGTCACTCGTTCTGAGCGGACATTTGCTGGTGCTGCTGGTTTTTCGGGAATGACCGTTGAGCCGGAAACGTTGACGTCGATCACGTTATAAAAGGCATTTGGCGTATCTGCAACATCCCAGACCGCTAAAATGACATGGTAACCGAGACGATTTTCTGGAATGGTAATGGTATGGCTTGGGCTATTGCTGGCAGCCGAACCATCGTGATTCACAGTAGCGATCAATTCCAAGCTATCTCTTGAAAGTGGCGCGTTTTGATCCCAACCTGGTTTCGTGATATAGTAATGCCATTTTGTGGTCTTGTGAGGCGCTGTATAATGCCAATTGACCCGCAATGGTCCTTGATTGATGTCTTGTTTGGTCCAACGATTGGTTCCTTGTTCATCAAGAACAAAGTCCCCGATTTGTCCGAGTCCACCATCTGCCGAAGCGATGCGACCATCTACTGGTCCTGCTTCTGGAAAGCCTTTTTTAGTTTCCAATGATTGTGGGTTTGAAATGACATTGCCATATTTCTCAAACGCAGCGCTCCACCCTAACGTATTGCGATCCAAAGACCCTTGATAGCCCCGACTGACCGGTGATTCCACATAACCATGAGCAAATACTTGTTTCCCCGTGAAGAATAAGCTCCCTCCAAGTAAGATTGCCACCCCGACCGACCATTTTACCAATGCGTTTTTCATACTCTGCCTCCTAAAATTTTTTATCATCGAATAAACCAATCCTATCCGTTTATTCCTTGATTCCGATTCATTGAAAAGCAAACCCTACATTTAAAAATAGTTTATTTATATATGTATGATAAACGACTTAATCATTATAAGATTATAATGACTAGTTTTCCGTCCTTTCAGTGAGAAATACAAAAAAACTTGAAACGATTCTCCTCCTAATCACTTAAGAGGATTCGTTCCAAGTTTCTTTCTTTATAGACGATCTTTTTTAGGAAAAAACAGCCGCTTATTTCCCATTTTCTTTCACATAGTCAGAGGATTGCGCGCCTGCTTGGCGACCAAAGACCATAATGTCGGCTACAGCATTGCCGCCGATTCGATTTTGTCCGTGGATACCGCCGGTCACTTCACCTGCTGCATACAAGCCAGTGATTGGTGTGCCATCTTCTTTCAACACTTGGGTCTTCGTATTGATCTTGACGCCGCCCATTGTATGGTGGATCCCAGGTGCAATTTGAATCGCATAGAATGGCCCTTCCGTCAAATCATAGTCCATCGCCGTTTCACGACCAAAATCTTTGTCGGCTTTTTCTGCCACTGCTTGGTTCCATGTATCTAAAGTTTTCTTCAAGGTTGCTGGATCGACATCGATTTTTTCAGCTAACGCTTCGATGGTGTCAGCTTCTACCACTACACCTTGTTCTTTGTAGTAATCGACTTGTTTGGCTCTACCTGCTAACGCATTGTCAAAAATCAAGTAGGCATAGCTTTCTGGCAGATCCGTAATAGCAGCTGAAACATTGTCGCGGGTTTCTAATTCATTGTAGAAACGTTCCCCTTGTTGGTTCACCAAAATGGCGCCTTCTCCACGAACGGTTTCACTGATCAACATACCTGTATCTTGAACCACTGTTGGATGGACTTGGATTTGATCCATATCAACCGTTGCGCCGCCTAATTCTTCGATCATCTTGATGCCATCGCCTGTACTTCCTTCAGAAGTCGTGCTGACATAGCCTTTCAGATCTGGACGATATTTTTCGATCAGTTCTTTGTTGGAGCCAAAACCACCAGTAGTAACAACCACTGCATCACCAGCGATTTCTTTTTCTTCGCCATTGATTTTCACGTTGACGCCAGTGACTTTGCCGTCTGTTTCATTGATTTTTGTCACATCAGCATTTACAAATAAAGGAATTTCTTGCTCATGAATGTTTCTCAACAGGCCATCCACCAAATACGTACCGACTGCTGAACCGTCGTGAGGACGATGGATCCGTTTTACACTGGCACCGCCGCTGTAACTGATATTGTCTAAAGTGATCCCCATTGAATCCAACCAATCAATCGCTGAAGCAGAGTTGTCTACTAAATAATGCAGCAATTCTTGATCGTTGGTTCCTTTACCACCTTTAAGGGTATCTTCAAAAAATTGTTCATTCGAATCTTCAATGCCTTGGGCTTCTTGGAATTTGGTTTCTGATGCGTTCATTCCGCCAGAAGATTTCAAGGTATTTCCGCCTGCGATCGGCATTTTTTCTAAAATGACTGGATTCATTCCAGCATCTTTAGCCGACAAGGCTGCTGCCATCCCTGCACCGCCAGCACCAACGATGACGATATCATATTGATCTTTTAACTCTGCTGGATCGGTATACTCTTGTTGGGAAGCACCTGAAGTGACTTCACTTTCTGAAGAAGAGCTTGCCGCACTGCTGCTGGCTTTTGTACCGCCATCGGCACCACATGCACTAAGCAACAATAATGAGGCTGCCCCAATCACCCATTTTGACCATCCACTTTTTTTCATTTGTTTCCCTCCGTTTTTCTTGCTCTTTTCTCCTCACTGATCCCCGTCATATATGATGAGAAAAGAAGCATTTTTCTTGCGAACCCTGCTTAACTTGTTACTTTATTAACAATGGTAAACATCTTGCGATCGGACTATTTTTCTATTCGATAGCGATAAAAACATTGTTTAAGCAACGTTTCAACAGAGTTCTATTTTATTTAACCATTGTAACAAAAAAAGAAACTAAGTGTCTCGTAATAATTTGTGTATATTTTAACTATCCATTCTCATCTTTTTCTAATTTTATTGGAAAAAGATACTATATTTTCCTCGCTACTTTCTTCTATTCAAAGCTGCCACAAAGGTCCCGCTCATAGAATGACCGTTAAGTTCGCGGTCAAAAAGATATTGCCGCGATTGTTCTTTCACTGTTCTTTTCTCTTTGTCCTGCGCCTTCTTTTGTATAATAAAAGAAAAAGCAGAAATGGAGTGGCAAATGGAAAAATTGACCCGGATGTTCGAGCGAGTGATCAGTATCTGTATTGATAGCATGTTAGCGATCTTAGTCGTTGTCGTCTTGATTTTTATGGGAAAAGCGATTTTTATGATCAGCACGACGCTCTTTCCTTTAAGTGAAGCGCCCCACCTGTCCTTTTTGATTGAAGAAATTGCCACGTTATTCATCTTGTTAGAAATCATTTTGATGTTGCTGCGGTATATGAAGGACGGACACCATATTCCCGTCCGTTACTTGATTTTGATCAGTATTACTGCGATTTTGCGCGAGCTATTGCTGACGCAAGGCATGGCGAACGATGCCCTATTTTTTGCTCTAGCGATTTTTGTCTTGGTACTCGTCTTGCTAGTCCTGCAAAAAATCAATGCCTTCCAGCATGCCCAAGAAAAAGACCACTGAAACTAGCCCGTCGGATCAGTTGGGTTCAGTGGCTTTTTCGGGATCAGTTAGAGGAATACCAATATAAAAGGTGGTTCCTTTAGGCGTACTTGTAACATCAATCAACCAGTCGTTTTTTTCCACGATTGAAGAGACAGTGAAGAGTCCTAGACCAGTACCGCCAGTGGCACTCTTGGTCGTGAAGAAGCGGGTAAAGATTTTTTCTTGGATTGCTTCTGGTATGCCGGGACCGTTGTCGACGATTTCGATCAAAGCAAACTCCTGTTGTGCGGAGAAAGCTTGCTTACGAAATGGAAAGGTGGCGCTTTCTGTCGAAGTGCGACTCAATCGAATGCTGCAATCGGCATTTGCTTGGTACACATTCATCAACAAATTGTAAATGATGACTTGCAGATCGATCTTCTCGTAGACGGCATATCCTACTTCTTGGATATCATACGTAAGGGAAAAGGCTTTTGGCAACAGTGCGCGCATAGTATCAATGGCTTCTGTCAAGGTAGTAGCGATCGACTGCACAGTTTTATCGGCACTTTCGAGTTTCGAAAAACGTAGCACATTGCTGGATAACTCTTTGCCTTTTTCCGCCGCTTTGCAGACTTCTTGCAAGTCCTCCACTAAGACTTCATCGTGTTGGTTTTCCTCGATCAGCAATTGCAGATGACCAATCATAGGCGTCAAAAAGTTGTTTAGGTCATGGACGATTGAGGTCGTTAGCAAGCCAATGGTTTCCAGTTTTGATTCTTGCAAAATGTTTTTTTCGATTTCGTGCTTTTCTTTTAACAGCCGTTGTCGTTCTTTCAATGCTTGGTTTTCGACATAGGCTTGATTGCGTTTCATGTAGTTTTTGATCAGTACGGTCAATAAAATCATAATGACAAACAACAAACCCAGCAGGCCGATCAAAATCAAGTTGTCTTGTAAGAAGAGACCGCTTTGCTCCAAAAAATCGGCATTGCTGGCGACGATCAGCCGACTGTCGCCGATGGTGATCCATTGATAAGCAGCCAATTTCAGCACTTTTTGCAGTGTTTCTTCGTTCCACCAATAAGAATAATAGACGGAGGTGCCTTCTTCATTGTCGATTTGTTCTTGCTCCAAGCGCTCAAGATCGGTGAAATCCAGCTCTGGAAATTCTTTTTTGCGGCTCTCAACGATGGAAAAACCAATTTGTTCGTCCGATGGGTGCATAACGATCCGCATATCGGCGTTTTTGACCATCGTATAGCCGGAAACATTGCGATCGGTGGTAAATTCATGATGATACATGCGCTGCAGATTCAAAGGCATCACAAGAACCGCTTCTTTGTCGTCAAGGGTTAGGGACTGATACACATTTAAATAGGCCTCTTTACCATCGAAATAGACTTGCCCATTTTGTACCTGCCGACCCGCCAATACTTTGTCTAAGGATGGATCTTTAAATAACAGTTCCTGCATCGTTGGATCTTGTGGTTTATTGATAGACGTTGCGGTATTTTGGGCGATGACCTGACCCGTTTGGTCGATCAAAAACAATCCGACCATGGCATTGTTCGCGGAATTGATCACTGGTAACGTTAAGGGGCGCTGCAAATCAGCCAAGGCGGCACCTTCGAGGTGGTCATCGGCATAATTGGCAAGAGCCATGTGGTACGATTCGATACTACGGCTGATCAGCTTGATCGCCGCTTGGTTGACCGTTTCTAACTGCCGCAACCCGACGGTTTCAGCTTGTCTTTGTGCGCTTTTATAACTTGTAAAGGTAAAAATAAGTCCAATCAATGTAATGAATAAGGTAGCGACCACGCTTAAATACAGCCAAAACTTTGATGGCGGTTTCATTGTAAACCCCTTTCATATTTACTATAATACTATTGATACAGGAGGCGGATATTTTGCGAGATGAAAAAATTTTAATCGTTGATGATGACCCTGCTATTCGGCGGCTGATTTGGAAATCTTTACAATCGACGGGCATTTTGATCTACCAGACTGATTCCGTTGAAAAAACGATTGCGATCAATTCTCGTGTCAGCTTTGATCTTTTTTTACTGGATATCAGTTTGGAGCATGAAAATGACGGCTATCATTTGGCACAACTGATTCGAGAAGAAAACCCCACGGTGCCGATCGTCTTTTTGAGCGGTAAAAGTGACGAAAAAGATATGATCAACGGCTATGAGATTGGCGCTGACCACTACATTACGAAGCCTTTTTCACCGGCACTCTTAAAAGCACAAATCGTTTCGATTCTAGATCGCCGCAACGTGCTGCGAGAAAAAGGGATCGCTAAACCGGAAGGAGATCTGTGCAGCGGCATGTTTCGTTTTGACCAAAAACGCTATCAGTTTTTCAAAAATGATCAGCCCATCAAGTTGTCTTCAAAAGAAATCATGCTGATGCGCTTTTTCATGGAAAATCCGGATCAAGTGTTCTCGAAAGAACAGATTTACAGCAATGTTTGGCAAGATGGCCAATTCGATGCCAATACCGTGATGGTTTTTATCAATCATCTGCGAAACAAAATTGAAGATGAGCCGAAGCAAGCCCGTTTTTTGAAAACCGTTTGGGGGATCGGCTATACCTTTTTACCAGAAGGAGACGCCTTCTAGCTGCAAGAAATAAAGGGCCAAGGCTAAAAGATCCGCCGAGCCGCCGGGACTCAAATGGCGTGCAATCAATACTTGATCATAGGTCGTTAATTCACGAAGCAAGTCTGTATCCGACAGATTGGCTTCGTGAATTTTTTGCATCTCCTGCTGCACTGTCTTCATCGCCTCGTAGCCGCCTCGGTGGACGAGGTTGCTGTCTTCGGTTTCACTCATTAGATAGACCAACCCTCGTAACAAGGAAACGGAGGTTTTTTGTGGTTGCTGCCGTAAGTACTCCAGCAGTTTTTTAACCGTTGGATAACCAGCTGCGGCTTCTCCACGAATCCCCATCGTGCCGTAGGTTAAATAATTTTTTTCTCCGTAAGACAACTGGTCTTTGTGGGTGATTTGCTGCAGGTCTTGCTTGACCAAATGCTGGCAGATGTCGGCGGCAAGCTGCAGGATCTGATTGGTATCTTCAGCCGTCAGCACAGCCTTGTCATGCTGTTGATAATAGACTCCTGTCGCCCCCAACAAAACTGCAAAGGAAAAGTTCGCCCCTTTGTGGGTATTGATGCCTTTGGTTGCCTGAAGCATCGCTTCTTCTGCTTCTTGACCGATCCCACGTAACTGGTCAAACAGCTGGATCAGGGCGCCTGTATGGGCAAAGCCAGCTTGGCTATAGCGCTGAAAAAAAGGCGCCAAACAAGTGATACTATTGATAAAGGTAAACACATTCATGTCCTGATGCGCACCAGAGGAGCAAGGATCTACTAAACCAGGCTTGGGTGCTAACGCTACCTCATAATGCAGCGCATTGACTGCATAGCTGCTGGCGATAAAAAGACGGGAATCAGTCAATTTTTCTTCGCTCCATTTCAGCAAGAATAAATTGCAGGGAGTGATCCAAATGTTCATGGGTCAACAACGTGATCTGTTCCGTGTCATTGGTTCTCATGCCGCGATAAATCAGCCAATGTTCCGCCAATGCCGCATCCCTTCTTCTAGAAGAGCGAATCGCAATGTCACGAAAATAAACGAGGTACGCTTGCAGATCCAGCACGATACTTTTTAACCGCAGCATCTGGCTTTTTTCGTAAATAAACGCATTGAAGTCAGAAAAGTTTTTCAAGACCCCATCCACATCATCCTCACGATTCAGCTGTTCGCCATGTTCTAACAAGCAGCGCATCTCCCGGAAATCCTCCTCACTCATCAAGGCCATTGCTTTGATAGTCGCCAATGTATCCAATGATTTGCGGATATCGTAAATCTCATAAGCATCTTTGATACTGATCCCTTTTACGACGATGCCGATTTTTGGTACGTGTTCCACCAGTTTTTCAGCCACCAGCTGCGTCATGGCGTAACGAATTGGGGTCCGGCTGATGTTTAACGTATCGGAAAATTCTTTCTCATTGATGCGAGAGCCTGCGGGAATGTCTCCTAAAATGATGGTTTTTTTGAACGCTTCATAGATCAAATCTTTTAATGGTTTATTTTTGGTCAGATCCAGATTTTTATTTACTGCATCAATAATTGGATTCATGATTTACTCCTATCATACTAAAAACAAATGAGATTTTTGGGAAAAAATAGATATATCGATAAACAAGGAAAACTACCGAGCAAAATGGCAGCCTGCTCGATAGTTTCTTTATGAAGTTACTGTGGAATATAAAACGGCATATGACCCAATAGTACGATCGTAACGACAAAGATCACGAAAATCCCCAGTGCGTATTTCGCCGCTTCTTTTTGCCATTGCCCCATATCTAAGCCAGTCAAGCGCAATAGCAAGTAGATGAAGGCAACCAATGGACTTAACAAGTGGAACGCTTGGCCCATTAAGGACGCCAAGGCCATCTGCATATTGGTGAAGCCATACGAACGACCCGCTTCTGCTAAGACCGGTAGAACCCCAAAGTAAAACCCATCATTGGAAATAAAGAAAGTCCCAGGTGCAGAGATCAGGGCGATAACTATGCCCCAGAAACCAGCCAATTGTTTAGGAATGATTTGCGTGAAACTATTCGCTAAGGCAGTAGCCATCCCAGAGCCTTGGAACAAGCCCATGAAGACGCCTGCTGCAAAAACTAAAATTACTACTTGAACAGCATCGCCGCCGTTGGCACCGATCCGTGACGATTGATCTTTCAAAATTGGGTAGTTGACCATCAATGCGATACAAGTACCTACAAGGAATAACAAGATTGGTGGTAAAGCGATACTAGAAATAAAGGAGCTTGCTACTAACCAGCCAATCAAGACGATCGTTAAGATACCATTGAAGACAAAGTTTTTCGGACGACGGATCGCTAATGTATCAGGATCAGTCACAGTCGTCATTTCTAATATCTCATCGTTCGTCAGTTCCGTAACCCCTAAACGTTTCCGTTCTTGGATCCCCATTCTGCGAGCCACGAAGAAAATCACATATAACAGAGACAAAATCATTCCTGGCAACAAATAAGAAAGAATATCCGCATCAACTTCCAGCACGGCCATTGCTCGGGCAGTCGGTCCGCCCCATGGCAATAAGTTCATGATGGTGTTTTGCAAAATGATCAAGACACCAAGGTTCATCATTTTCATATTCAGCTTCTTGTAGATGGGAATAAACGCAGAACAACAAATCAAGGTAGTGGTCGTTCCATCACCGTTCAAAGAGACCGCAGCGGCAACGACTGCCGTTGCCATCAAGACTTTCATCGGATCGCCTTTAGCAAAATAAATCATTTTTTTCGTGATTGGATCAAACAAACCGGCATCCAACATAATGGAAAAGTACAAAATCGCAAACAGCAACATGATTCCTGTGTTGGCTGTTGTCGAGATGCCCTCAAGGACAAAATCACCGATGTTGCCTTTTTCGGAAACACCAGCAACCATCGCAACGAGGGTAAATAGTAATGGGATAATTACTAAGGATGTAAAGGGTGACATTTTTTTCTTCATGATGACAAACATGAAGACAATAATCATGGCATAGGACAAAATTGTTAAGAACATTTTCTTCTTCCTTTCATGCATCGAAATGTGTAAGCGTTATCAAAAAACATTTTAAAAAAATTACAGGCCCGTAATTTGTTAGCGACAAGCGTCACTAGTTTGTGAATATTTTTCTTTTCTTAAAGGAAATAATGTTATTGAATGCTTTACACGTCTAAGAATAAACAATCAAGAAATAGAAAAAAAGACCCGTTTAAAAAAAGAACAGCAAAAAAACAATTTCTCTTTTCAAATCTTATTTTTCGTTTAAAAAGTTCTTAACAGAATATTAACGCAAGAAAAACCTTGATAAATCAACGTTTATATCGATTTTTCACTCTTTTCTCAAAAAAGGAACACTGAAAAAACAATTTTCAGCCGAAATAAATCTCGCTGATTGAACGGGAGTTTCTATAATGAAAGGGAACGAATCATTGAGAAAGGAGAAACCCATGAATCTTATTAAAAGATTGTTCAAAAAAACGCATGATGAACCAGATGCGCCTGTCAGTCCTCCTCTGAAGCCAAGGGAAATGATAGCGGACCCACCCGCGTCTGATTGGCAAGAAGTGTCGGGCTATCAGCCGGCGCCTGCAGAAGATTATCCGTTAGTCAGTCTGATAGCCGCCGCACTAGGTGCCGAGTGTTCCCCTGAAAGTCAGTTTGTCATTCGAAGAATTGAGAAACGCAATCCTGAATTTAAGCGAGTCACCCTGATTGCCGCCAGTATTGCCGCAGGAGAGCTGCCTGATTCTCAGTTCACAATCAAAAAAATAGCCAAAAAAAATGAAAACAAGTGAGGGAAAAACATGTTACGTAAATTTAAAATAGCGATCGATGGGCAAGAATACCTTGTCGAAATGGAAGAAATCGGTGCCCCGCAACCTACCGCTCCTGCCCCAGCAGTGCCAACACCGGCTCCAGCAGCGGCACCCGCTCAACCAGAACCAGTCAGCACACCAGAACCAGAAGTAGCACCACAGCCAGCGCCAGGTACGCTTCCTGCTGACGGCGAGCCGATTCATTCTCCAATGCCGGGAACGATTTTACGTCTCTTGGTCAATGTGGGGGATACTGTGCAAGAAAACCAATCATTGATGATTTTAGAAGCCATGAAAATGGAAAATGAAATCGTGGCACCAAAAGCAGGAACCGTTGTTGCCATTGCAGTCAATGCGGGCGACATGGTCAACCCAGGAGAACTGCTGATTACGATCGGCTAATTTATTGAAAAGGAAGTGACGTAGTGGAAACGTTAATTGAAGGTGTAGTCGGGTTAGGATCGGAGCCGGGACGGATCGTTATGATGCTCATCGGTGGTCTATTGATGTATTTGGGGATCAAGAAAGAATATGAACCAACCTTGTTGGTCCCTATGGGATTGGGCACGTTGTTAGTGAACTTCCCGAACTCAGGTGTGTTAAGTGCTGGTGGAGAAGCTGGCCCGTTCCAAGTATTGTTTGATATGGGGATCTCAACTGAATTGTTCCCTTTGCTTTTGTTTATCGGGATTGGTGCGATGATCGACTTCGGTCCATTGCTGCAAAATCCATTTCTTTTATTGTTTGGTGCCGCTGCGCAATTCGGGATCTTCTTTACGATCATCGTTGCCGTGCTGCTTGGTTTTGATTTAAACGACGCAGCTTCCATCGGGATCATCGGTGCCGCTGACGGACCAACGTCGATTTTTGTCGCAAATACGCTGAACTCGAAATATATGGGTGCGATCATGGTAGCAGCTTACTCTTACATGGCGCTAGTACCGATCATTCAACCGGTAGCCATCAAAGCTGTGACGACCAAGCACGAACGAAAAATCCGCATGACGTATCGTGCCGGTGAAGTTTCGCAAACGGCAAAAATTTTGTTCCCGATCGTGATCTCGATCGTAGCAGGGTTGATTGCTCCTGTTTCATTGCCATTGGTCGGATTTTTGATGTTCGGAAATCTCTTGCGGGAATGTGGTGTCTTAGATCGTTTGTCCATCACCGCTCAAAACGAACTGGTGAATATCATCAGTATCCTCCTAGGTTTATCAATTTCTGTGAAAATGCAATATGAAGAATTTTTACAAGTCGATACATTGATGGTTATTGGTTTAGGGCTGGTTGCCTTCATTATGGACTCGGTCGGCGGCGTGTTGTTTGCGAAAGTGCTGAACTTGTTCCGTAAAGAAAAAATCAACCCAATGATCGGTGCAGCTGGTATCTCTGCGTTTCCAATGTCTAGTCGTGTCATCCAAAAAATGGCGACAGATGAAGATCCGCAAAACTTTATCTTAATGCATGCAGCCGGTGCCAACGTTTCAGGACAGATTGCTTCGGTCATCGCCGGTGGCTTACTGCTGGCACTGATTGCTTAGGTCACTAGAAAGGAGAGGAAAATTATGAGTCAAGATTTACTGACTTCATTTGAATTGTTGTTATTCGGTTGGGGCGGCGTCTTTGTCGTGATCCTGATCATCTACTTCGCATCCTTGCTTTTGTCGAAGCTCTTCCCAGTAAAAAAATAAAGAAGGCATTGTATGTATACCCTAAAAAGAATCTGGCTGCAAAAAGATCCGGAAGTCTTTTTGCAATGGCAAAAATTGATCACCCGTGCTGGCTTAGCCGTCGGTGAAGAAGTTGCCTATACCGTCGGCATTTTTGACCAGCAAACCTTGATTGCTACTGCTTCTTGCTATGCCAATATCATCAAGTATGTGGTGGTCTGTGAAAAAAAACGCTCCGAACAGCTGTTGACGCAATTGATTTCGCACCTTAGCGATCATATCAAAGACGAGGGCTATACTAAGTCCTTCGTCTATACAGCACCGAAAAATCGTCTGTTTTTTGAATCTCTCGGGTTTCGTGAAGTGCTCGCTGCGCAAGACATCTTGTTCATGGAACAAGGCGTTCCTTCTTATGAAAGCTATGCCCAACAACTGCAACGGCAGCGAATCGGACAAAACAACGGCGCGATCGTGATGAACGCCAATCCTTTTACCAAGGGACATTTGTACTTAGTCGAAACGGCTGCGAGTCAAAAAGAACAGGTTTATGTGTTCGTTTTATCAGAAGACCGCTCGCAATTTTCTGCCAGTGAACGGCTGCAGATGGTGATGGATGGCGTGGCTCACCTGCCAAATGTAACGGTGCTGCCAACCAACAACTATCTCGTCTCTTCGGCAGTTTTTCCCAGTTATTTCTTGAAAGAGCAAGCACCTGAGGCGATCGCCAAAAAACAAGCCGCCTTTGATGCAACCCTCTTCAAAGAAAAAATTGCCCCGCTGTTGGCGATCACCACGCGTTTTGTAGGCTCAGAGCCTTATTCGCCCGTGACCCAACTCTACAATGAGGCGATGGCTGCCGTTTTTTCTCCCGAGCTTGAACTGATCGTGATCGACCGTCTGAAGATCAACCAATCAACCGTTTCGGCTACAAACGTTCGGAAAGCGATTGCAGAAAAAGATATACCTTCCTTGCAGCAATTTTTGCCAGAAACAACGTTCTCATTTTTAATGCAGCATAACTATATTTAGAGGTGATAATAAGTGGAAATCAAAAAAAGTGCGGTTGCCGGCTCCGTTGAATCCAGTGATATCTTGATCGCGATCGAGCCCACCACAACCCAAACCATCGAGCTGACCCTCGATAGCAGTGTCGAAAAACAATTCGGCAAACAAATTCGCGCCGTCATCCTTGAGACGCTGAACCATCTAGGCGTGACACAGGCCAAAATCACCGCCACCGATAAAGGCGCATTGGACTGTACCATCAAAGCCCGAACTCTGACAGCCGTTCATCGGGCCGCCGAACAAGAACAGTATGCTTGGAAGGAGATCGACACATGGAACGTTTAAGAAGAACGATGATGTTTGTACCAGGAGCTAACGCTGCCATGCTACGGGATGCGCCATTGTATGGCGCCGATTCCGTTATGTTTGATTTAGAAGATGCGGTCTCCTTGAATGAAAAAGACTCTGCTCGGACCCTGGTGCATTTTGCCTTAAAAACCTTTGACTATTCTGCCATCGAAACCGTCGTGCGCATCAACGGCCTCGACACGGTGGGTGCCCTTGATATCGAAGCGATGGTCCTAGCGGGGGTCAACGTCATTCGACTACCGAAAACCGAAACCGCCCAAGATATCATTGACGTTGCCGCTGTGATCACACAAGTAGAAGAAGAAAACGATCTGCCTGTAGGAACCACCAAAATGATGGCTGCCATCGAGTCGGCCGAAGGCGTTTTAAATGCCCGAGACATCGCCACAGCTTCCGACCGCTTGATCGGGATCGCTTTAGGGGCAGAAGATTATGTCACCAATATGAAAACCCGTCGCTACCCAGATGGGCAAGAATTGTTGTTTGCCCGCAGTATGATTTTGCATGCAGCTAGAGCTGCAGGGATCGCCGCCATCGATACCGTCTTTTCTGATATCAATGACACCGATGGCTTTCTCGCTGAAACGACTCGCATCAAGCAGCTTGGTTTTGACGGAAAATCAGTGATCAATCCACGGCAGATTCCCCTAGTCAATGGGATCTATGCGCCTTCAAAAGCCGAGATCCAACAGGCCAAAGAAGTGATCTGGGCCATTCGCGAAGCCGAAAGCAAAGGTTCTGGTGTGATCTCCTTGAATGGCAAAATGGTCGATAAACCAATCGTTGAGCGAGCGGAACGCGTGATTGCCCTTGCCAAAGCAGCGAAATTGATTACCGAGGAGGAAGTGTAATTATGGTGTTAAACAAAGCAGGAAAAGACATCCCTGAATGCTATGCCAACCAATACGGGGTCTTTGAAAATGAAACGGCCAATATCCATGCCTACAAAGAAGCGAGTCGCAAGATCGAGCCAGTCCTGCCGGGCAAAAGCAAGGTCTTGGGCAGTATTCGTGAAGCCATTGAAAAAACAGGGTTAACGGACGGCATGACGATCTCCTTCCACCATCATTTTCGCGAAGGGGATTTTATCATGAATCTCGTTTTAGATGAGATCGCAAAAATGGGCATCAAGAATCTTGCGATTGCCCCTAGTTCCATCGCCAATGTCCATGAACCATTGATCGGACATATCAAATCTGGCGTCGTAACCAATATCACCTCCAGCGGTCTGCGGGACAAAGTCGGTGCCGCAATCTCCGAAGGCATTATGGATGCTCCAGTCATTATCCGTTCTCATGGCGGTCGGGCTCGTGCCATTGCCGCCGGCGATATCCACATCGATGTCGCCTTCTTAGGGGCCCCTAGCTCAGATGCGTATGGCAATGCCAATGGCACCGTCGGAAAAGCAACCTGCGGCTCATTGGGCTATGCGATGGTCGATGCAAAATACGCCGACCAAGTCGTGATCATCACCGACACCCTGGTACCGTTTCCAAATACCCCAATCAGCATCCCCCAAACGGATGTCGATTATGTCGTGGAAGTCGACGCCATCGGTGATCCTGCAGGGATCGCAAAAGGGGCGACCCGCTTTACCAAAAATCCAAAAGAATTGCTGATTGCTGAGTATGCAGCCAAGGTCATCACCAGCTCGCCTTACTACCAACAAGGCTTCTCCTTCCAAACCGGAACAGGCGGTGCCGCATTAGCCGTTTCTCGTTTTTTACGCGAAGCGATGATCAAAGATGAGATCAAAGCCAGCTTTGCCCTCGGCGGCATTACCAATGCCATGGTGGAACTGTTAGAAGAAGGATTAGTGGAAAAACTGATCGATGTCCAAGACTTTGATCATCCTTCCGCGCAATCGCTAGGGAAAAACGCCAATCATTACGAGATCGATGCCAATATGTATGCCTCACCGTTAAGCAAAGGGGCGTTTATCAATCAATTGGATACCGCCATTCTTTCCGCACTGGAAGTCGACACGGATTTCAACATCAATGTCATCACCGGTTCTGACGGTGTGATCCGCGGTGCCTCTGGCGGCCACTCAGATACTAGTATGGCGTGCAAAATGAGCTTAGTGATCGCTCCTCTTGTGCGGGGACGGATCCCAACAATCGTCGATACCGTCAACACGATCGTCACGCCAGGCGCCAGTATTGATGTCGTCGTTACGGAAATCGGGATCGCCATCAATCCTGCTCGCAAAGACTTGATCAGCCATTTTGAAGCATTGGATATTCCCCAGTACACCATTGAAGAATTAAAAGAAAAAGCCTACAGCATTGTCGGTCAACCCGAACCAATCAAGTACGGGGAAAAAACCGTCGCTTTGATCGAATACCGCGATGGCACGATCATTGATGTGGTCAAAAATGTCTGATGCCCTATTTTCAGGAACCCCTGTGACGCTAACCGATATGCTGCAGGCGCGAGAAAATAGAAGCTCCCTTCAACGGGAGCTTCTCGCTGCGGATGAAAAAGCGGCATTGCTTGTTGCCACCATGAATATTCCCGGTCCCGTGAAAAATTCTGTCCCATTGACCGCCGTTTTTGAAGAACTCATTACGGAAATCGAAGAGGCCGTCAAGGAACTGATTCCACTGGCAAACCTCTACCGTAGTTTGGAAACCGGACCGGAATATTATCTCGTACTGCCCACAGATCCTTATGAACTAAAACGAATGATGGTTCAGATTGAGACCCATCATCCTTATGGTCGATTGGTGGATCTGGATGTCTTAGCCAAAAACCAAGACCAGCTTTTACCTATCAGCCGCACCGAAATCGGACTGCCGACAAGAAGCTGCTACGTCTGTGAACAAGATGCCAAAGTTTGTGGCCGTTCTAGAACTCATAGCGTAGCAGATATACAGCAGCAGATCCGTAAAATCATTCAGGAAAGAGTGAAAGAATGAAAAAAATCCAATTTACCGAAACCGTCTTGCGGGACGGCCAACAAAGTCTGATCGCTACACGAATGCCTACCAGCGATATGCTACCGATTTTAAAAACCATGGATCAAGCGGGCTATCATGCCTTGGAAATGTGGGGCGGCGCAACCTTCGATGCTTGTCTGCGTTTTTTAAATGAAGACCCATGGGAAAGATTGCGCGCAATCCGCAAAGAAGTGAAAAAGACCAAACTACAAATGCTCTTACGGGGGCAAAATCTCTTAGGGTACAAAAACTATGCCGATGACGTCGTTGCTGACTTTGTGACCAAATCGGTTGAAAACGGCATCGACATTCTTCGTTTGTTTGATGCCTTAAATGATGTCCGCAATTTAGAAACCGCCATCCGCGCCACAAAAGCAGCCGGCGGACACTGTCAAACAGCAATCTCTTATACTACTAGCCAAATCCATACGGTGGATTACTTCGTCGACCTTGCCCATAAAATGGCAAACCTCGGCGCCGATTCCATCTGTATCAAAGATATGGCAGGCGTTTTGACACCGCAAACTGGCTACGAGCTGGTCAGCCGAATCAAAGATGCCGTCGATCTACCGCTAGAAGTCCATACCCATGCCACCAGCGGCATCGCTGAGATGACTTACTTAAAAGTTGCGGAAGCTGGCGCAGACATCATTGATACCGCCATCTCCTCCTTTGCTGGCGGCACCAGTCAGCCAGCAACCGAATCTGTGGCAATCGCCTTAGAAGATTGCGGCTTTGCTACGGGACTTGATTTGCAGAAAGTCGCTGAGATTGCTGAACATTTCAATCCCGTTCGTGATCGTTTCCGCGAAGAAGGACTACTGAACCCGAAAGTCAAAGATATCGAACCTAAAACCTTGATCTATCAAGTACCTGGTGGCATGTTGTCAAACCTACTCAGCCAATTGACGGAACAAGGATTGCAAGACAAGTATGAAGAAGTCCTAGCAGAAGTACCAAAAGTCAGAGCAGACTTGGGCTATCCGCCACTAGTGACCCCATTGTCGCAAATGGTCGGTACCCAAGCCTTGATGAATGTGATTTCAGGAGAACGTTACAAACTTGTCCCAAGTGAGATCAAAGATTACGTCAAAGGACTTTACGGTCAATCGCCAGCACCCATCACCGACGAAATCAAAGAAACAATCATCGGAGATGCTGAAGTGATCACCGTCAGACCAGCTGATCTACTGGCACCACAACTGCCAGCCTTTCGGGAAGAAATCGCTGAGTATGCCCAAAGTGAAGAAGACGTGCTGATGTACGCCCTCTTCCCTCAGCAAGCCCAAGACTTTTTAGGCCGACGAGAAGATCCCTTTTATGATGTCCCCGTACAGACCGTGTCTGTGAGGATTGCGGTGGATTAACAACGAAGCCAGAAACAGAGAAAACGACTGAAAGTGCCCCTCACAAATTCGCTTGCTTGAGCAGATTTGTGAGGGTTGTTATCATTTACAGGCTGTTTATTCGTTTTTACTAATTAGCAGCGCAAAAATACATGCGCCATAGCCACTCCACCAATAAGCTTGCATTCGTCGTTTCTCACTCACGTATTTTGGGTAGCTGAGAAGCCAGGATTGTGCTTCCGCTCCATCCATTCTATAATCAGCTAAAAGAAGGGGTTTAAAGGAGGGGTTATCCATGCAACGATATATCGCTTTATTAAGAGGCATCAATGTCGGTGGAAAGAACAAAATTTCTATGAAAGAATTGAAAGCCGGTTTTGAAGAATTGGGGTTTAGCAATGTGGTCACTTATTTGAATAGCGGCAATGTGATTTTTTCCAGTAAAGGGGATGATCCACAAGCCCTTGCCGAAACGATTAAAGCAATGGTCAAACGCGACTTTTCCTTTGATATCGCTATTTATATCATTCGCCAATCAGAGCTGCAGGAACGCTTGACCCATATGCCCGACTGGTCAGGAACGGAAGATAAAACCATCTATGACAACCTGATCTTTTTGATGCCTTCACTGTCCTACGAGGTGTTATCTGAAAAACTCGGGGCTCCGAATGCCACCCTTGAACAGGTTTTTCCTTACAAAGACGTCGTCTTCTGGTCCTACCTCCGCAAAGACTATCAAAAAACCAATTGGTGGAAAAAAACAGCCAGCACTAGCGTCGGCAAGCAGATTACGATTCGGACCATCAATACCGTAAGGAAGATTGCGGAGCTGTGAGGACATTCTAAAAAATATTCCTGTTTCAGCTTATAAGAAAAACCGTCAGAAGGAGTCCCTCTGACGGTTTTTCTTTGACTATCGAATCGTCTTTTTCGCTTGATGGATTTCAATAAAAAGAGCAAGCAGAAACGTGAAGGTTACGATCCAAATTGAATATTTTTTTAAAACAAGACTGACAAAGGCTAGTAAACAAGCACCAATGACAAATGAGAGCACGACGATCGTATAGTTATGGGCATTGCGTCTTTGAAGCGACGTTTTATTCCGTGAGGTCAGATAAAGATACCATTCATTTAGCATTTTCCGATAATTGCCTGAGGTCATCATGATCGTATAAGGATTTCCTTCGATTTGCGTTCCAGTGAACGTCAGCATCAGCAAGCCACTGCCAAAAGCAAGCAGACCAATTTTAAAAAGGTGTAGATTTTGAGACAATAATGGAATGATCAAACTCGATAAAATAACAGGTAGCATGGTGTAACTGCGCCAATAATGACTGAAATTGCTGCGCTTTAGAAGAATACCTAATAAAAATCCTACCGTAAACAAAATGATCGATACGATCTTAGGCAGCATTTGCTGCCAATTATATTGGGATAAATTCGAAGCCATCAAAATAATGTTCCCAGTTTGAGTAGCAACTAATCCATGAAAGTAATTATGAGAATAGACATCTAATGCCCCACCTGAAAAAGCCATTAAAATCGCAAACAGACGACTGTTATTCGAGACAGCGACAACTTTATAAATTTTTTTTTGCATAGTAGATTCCTCAATCGCTTGATAATTTTGCTAATAGCATTTGTTTTAGACGCTTTTCTTCTATTGATACATGAAAAAGATCGTTTATCCTTGAAATGGAGTTTTTTTCAATAGTAAGTATAACAGAATCAACATCTCCTCTTACTTTAACGAAAAGGAAATATATAGCAAGTAAAGAAGCCCAACAAAGCAAACTTCGTTGGGCTTTCCTTATAGGACGTTCGAAAAGAAACCTTTCGTTTTCCTTTCTTCCATAAACAAATATTCCGAATGTATCTGATTCATATACGTTGTTGGTTTTGCATGGCGGGCAGGTCATCCTTATTTAGTTTATTTAGATAAGGAATCATCATTAAGACACCCGCAACAAACGCGATACCTTCTGTAATCGTCATTGACCAAATCAATCCATCCAATCCATAGAAATGATGCAGCAATAAAACGATCGGAATAAAGAATGTTCCTTGAATCGTGGACATCACTCCGGTCTGAGCACCTAGTCCAGATGCCTGAAAGATGCCCGTGAATAAACCAGAGAAACCATTAAAGATCGAAGAAACCAACTGTGCCCCTAAAATCGTTAAGCCAACTTGGATCACACGAGGATCACTTGTAAATAACCCCAGCACAGGCACTCGCAACCAATACACAATCAATGCAAAAAGGATGGAGATCCCACCTATCCACAAAGATACTTCTTTCAGTGCTTCTTTCACTCGTTTCGTGTTATGGGCAGAGAAACTGTAGGCAAATAACGGTATGACGCCCAAAAATAGACCCATTGTTAAAAATTCCGGTAATTGCATGATTCGAACAGCGATACCAAAGCTAGCCACAACATTGTCTCCATATTCAGCAGAAAAATTGTTCAATAATAATGTGGTGACGATCATGAAAGCTGATTTAAACAGCTCGGATATCCCTATTTTATAAACTTCTAGCTGATCTTTGATTGAAAGTTTCATGTTCTTTAAAAAGCCCTTCAATGTCTCGCTTTTCGTTTCTAGGAACCAGACATAATACGTTGTTGAAGCGATATTCGCAATCACTAGTGATAGCCCTGCACCGATCACATGTAGGTTAAAGACGAGAATCAATAATGCATCCAGTAGGATACTCACTGCAACACTGACAAACATGCCATACATTGATTCTTTTGATGCCCCTTCTGAACGCACCAACTGTTCCAAAGCAAAATTTAAAATGAACGATGCTCCACCAACAAACAAAATCAGTGAATATTGTTTTGTATACAAAAATGTCTGCCCACCTGCTCCTAGTAAATGAATAAACGGATCCATGAAAATTACTGCGACAATCCCTATGATCACACCGAGCAGGATGCTCGAGTAAAACGCATAGCCGGCAACTTTCTTGCCCTTTTGAGTGTCTCCATTGCCTAGTAGTCGTGTGATATAGCTTCCTCCACCAACACCCAGTATGTTCCCAACGGCCATCAACAGAATCGTAATGGGCATCGCCAAGGTAATCGCCGACATCATATTGGTATCATGGATCAATCCAATAAAATAGGCATGAATCAAATTATAGATCGTCGTGGTTGAAATACCAACCATCATCGGGATCGATAAATGGGCAATTGCCTTTCGCACCGGACTTTCGCTTAAGTAGTAAATATTGGATTCATTCATTGTGACTTCTTCCATGATGATCCCTCCTTCTATTAGATAGTTAACTATTAGAAATCTAACTTTCAGGCAATAAGCAGTGATTGACTGCTTATTGCTCATAGACTTTGATCGATTTTTCTTAACAAACGAGTCAGTTCTTCGACTTCTTCTGCATTCAGTGCTTGGACCAGTTCTTTTTCTGCCGCATAAAAAGCTTCATTGGTTTGATCAATCAACGCTTTTCCTTTAGGTAAAACGTATATATTTTTTTGTCGCTCATTATTTTTTGGGATGCGGCGTTCGATATACCCTTTTTTTTCTAACCCTTGAAGCATACTTGTGATGCTGGCATCACGACGTTGAAACACTTGGGCCAAATCCTTCTGAATCAAGCCTTTGTCTTCATTTTGTGCGATATACGCAATCATTCTTCCTTGCTGTTGACTGATATCCAGGTCTTTTATACGCATTTCCATCGATTCCCGTGACTTATTCATAATGGAACGCATCAAATTCGATACGATCAGTTCCTCCAAAACGACTCCCCCTTTGCCAAATGTTAGATATCTAACTATTCGAAAAGAATATACACCGGTTAAAAAGGAAAGTCAATAAAAAGATTCGCTATCTAATAATTAGACCTCTAATTATTTTCAAATTCAATAATGATAGTACGGCTCAGGGAGTTCCACACTGTGGAAAAGTTACTGACAAAAGCAGACAACAAGGGACTTTTTATTGCATTTTTAGTAAACGTGTATAAAAGAGCCCCTGGGTTCATCGATTTTTTCCCTCATGGTATCACAGCCAATTAGAAAAGTAGGCTTTATTTTCCGCTCTTGCTAGAGAAAAAAGAAAGCTTATCCAGAAATCATTTTCCGAATAAGCTTAAACTGATTTATCGATCTAATTAAAAAAATTTTCGTCAACTAAGATCGGCTTCAATACTGTAGTAGGTATTATGAACTCTTGTGTCCCCATGTATCCAGCCGAAACTTCATATTTATCAAATGAAATAACTAGTTCATGATTTTCATTAATATAAAAATTCGGATCATTCTCCAACCAATTTGTATCATTATAGTCTAAAACCCAATATTTGATATCGCTATTTACTCTCATCCGCTCTTTCATTTGGTGCTCAATTTCCTGAGCCAGCACCTCTAAATAGTTTTCCGTTTTAAATAACATCTTTAATGATAATAAGACCTCGTTCTTTTTATCGAATGTATCAAATCGATGTTCGACATTGGTGCTCCCCACTGTCTCTTCAAACGTACGGTCGATTACTAAAAATCGATTATCATTGACTTTCACATCATAGGTACCACTGACATACATTTGTTTTTCGTCCACCTTATTTATTACGTCTATATAACTTTGATATGCTCGTTGTCCTTCACGGAGATATTTTTTATTTAATTGCGAATACACTTGATTTTCTTCTGTTATCTTAGGCACATCAATAGTGATTTCTGCTTCCTCTTGACTGAACAGAAGCGTTTCCCCAGTTATAATTGATACCAAATCCCCCAAAATAGGTATTTCTGATGCAAAACCTCTAAAGGTAGTATTTTGAAGCATAATCAAAAAACTAAAAACCACCAAGATCACGCTTTCGACGCCTCTTCTAAGTACTTTTCGTTTCTTTTCTTCGTATACCTTTGCCTTTTCTATTTGAAAACGCGCAACTATTTCACGCTTTAATTGTTCTTGGTTTTCTCCATCAAACGTGTGCTGTTTCATTTCGCTCATTCTCCTTTTCATATCTTGTTTTTTTAATTTAAAAGATGCTTAAATTGAACAAGAGAACGGTACATTTTCGTTTTCACCGTATTCTCATTTAAATTAAGTATTTGAGCAATTTCCTGCAAGGTAAATCCATCAAAATATTTTAAAATGATGATATCTCTTTCCGGACTAGGGGTTCTCTCTAGAATTTCCTTTAGTTCAAGAAATTCACTTTGATCGAAACGAAAATGTCTTAGTTCTATAGTTTCTTCAAAGGCTAACCCAAATGGTCTTAGTCTCTTCACTCGCCATTGATCAATCGCGGTTCTTACTAAAATTTTATAGAACCATGCTTGAAAATTATCAATTTCTACTGTGTTTCTAAAGCTTTTTAACGCCTTTTGAAAGCTATCTTGCAGGACATCTAAAGCATCTTCATGATCATAAACATAACTATAGGCAATTCGATACATTTGATCATATTTACCTTCTATCAGTTCTTCTAGTAGATGCTCATAATAGCGCACTTTTTTTGTTTGACTTCTATTCTTAAAAATAAAGATCACTCCTTCAACAACTCTCCAAGGGACTAGAAAAGACTGCTATTTAATTTCTCTTTGGTCAGCTAAACCAAAATACTGATTTAGTGGTTTTTGTCCATAAGAGAGCAATTCGCTTATAGTCACAAACTCATAGCCTCTTTTTCTTAGTTGACTTACCATTTCTGGAATGGATTCTACGGAACGTTCATGGATATCATGAATCAAAATGATTGATCCATTTTCTACAGTATCAATTACCTTATTTACAATCAAATCTTTATTTTTGACTTGCCAATCTTCAGAGTCTACATTCCATTGAATAATAGGCAATCCGATAGTTTTGGCAACGGCGCCGTTTACTGCTCCGTAAGGTGGTCGAAAGAGTTTTGGCAATACCCCTGAAGCATGAAATATTGCCTTATCAGTCTTCAGTACTTCTTCTTTGACTTTATCCAGGGTTACTTGAGTCAAGTCTGGGTGAGTGTATGAATGACTGCCAATTTCATGCCCCTCTCCCACTATTTTTTTCGCGACCTCTGGGTTCTTATCAACCATCTGACCTAAAACAAAAAAAGTCGCTTTGATCTTTTCTTTTTTTAACTCTCCTAGTAATTTTTTAGTAGACGTATCATTAGGTCCATCATCAAAGGTGAGCGCGACATAGTTTCTTTTTTGGTCTAAGGATTTTTTTGGCAGATTATTATCAAAAACGATTGCTGGATCAATAAAAGGCAGAATTTTTTCAATGTCGACATTCATCTTTGTCACCCCTAAAACCTCTTTATCAAAAGCGATTTGTATTGAGTGGGGGAGAATGGTTATCTTACTATCCTTGCTTAAAAAGTCATTTGTTAACACTTGATCTAATTCTTCCTCATCAATTGTTGATTTTAATTTAGTTCGAGTACTAAGTAGTTGTTCTTGTACAACTCTGTTTATCGCAAGCAAGTCTGATTCATCGTTGACAATATCTTTTAATCGAGGCTCATTTCGATTTTTGGATAAGAGTATTTCAGATAATTCTTTTAATTCACCTAAATATTTCAAAGACTTTGTTTTATCATCCCAAATATATTCCTTTGTTACTAATTGTCGATTAATAAGGGCATCATTCACCTTTTCCTCATTGACATAGGAAAGCACCATTGACCGAGAATCCTTCAATTGTTTCGAAGCAACCTGAGTTTGAGCTTCCAATTGTTTTATAATATTTTTATTTTCAGTCGCAGAATAGTACAGGTAATATTTATTGTATTGATTATCGCCACTCTTTGATTCTTCAATCTGAGTGATATCACGATCAAAAAATGCATTTTTAATTGTTTTTTCGACTTGCGTTTCAAAATTTGTTTGTTCTTCTCCATACACTTGACTCATTAGGTACTTATACGTGACACCCACTACTAACGTAAGAATCAATGCACAGAATATAGCTATTAACAGTAATTTTTTTCTCATAGTATTTCCTCTCTTTCGTTGTTCTATAGGGTATGACGAAAGAACAGGTCAATTAGTTTCATTTATTAGCAAGTTTTTATCAATCGTGAACTTTCTTAATCGTGATTCCTTTATCTCCATAATATTGCTGTCTAAATTCATTAGCGAAAAATAGTAACTTCCCAATTATTCGTTTTTTTCCTATCTTTTCCTTTAAGGTTTAGCTTTGACATCAGATCTTTACGTTTTCCCTTAACTATGTCATTAGACAGTAGCGTTAGTTCTTAATCTTAATACTTGCGGAAAACAAAAAAAGGCTTCAAAAAATTTTTTTTGAAGCCTTTTTTAAGATAATTTGTATTTATGCAAACTCTATGACACATTGAATACGATAGAATTCTTCTTTTCTACACTTAGATCATAACCACAGATTTCTTTGAAATATGTCTTGATTTGTTTGATATTTCCTTTAACTATTGGTGGCATGACGCTTAGTTTCTCTTTTAATTCTTTGTTCGTCATGGCTTGACTTTCTTTTGAATGAACCAGGATCATACACGAACTATTCATCTTTTTTCGAACCAATCTAGCCGTCTTATTAATAAATGGCAGAAAAAGGAAAAAAGAAATTTCTCTTTTAATTGTCAGGAATAGCATTCAATTCCCATATCAGGGTTGTGGAATAGCTTGTGGCTTCAGGATTTGAACCTTTCGGTACGTTGAGCGTAACACTTTCCCTTGCTGTATGCTCATCTCCAAAACGATAGATCCATGTGCCTGTTCCTTCAGTATCTTCTGCACGAATCAGTGCTCGCTTGTTTCCTGGTACCAACGTTAACGGGTTGGCTGTCTGTAAAGAAGGGGTATCGCCACCTTGAGCGGTCACTAATTGTTGATTTGAGAAAGTAATACTCGCACCTGTAAGCTGTTGATTTTTTAATCCTTCAAATTGTTTCGTCTGGGTAACCGATAGCTGCCAGCCATTACGCTCAGTAGCTGATCGACGATCGCTGATCTGAACATAGTTAGGACGCTCTTCCATCTCATTTACAGTTCCGTCTTCATTCAATAAACGTTGTGGTTGCGCGTAATAGGTTTGGTCATGAACTGAGATAGGTTGCGAGCCAAAGTTAAAGGAGGAAATGAAGTCAATACTCAGAAGCCCTTGATTTTCTGGCAGCTCTGGTTTATTTTCTGGGCTCACTTCTATTTCAGGATCCAATGGATCTACTGGTGGCATGGAGCCTTGTAAGATATAAACGAGCCAATAATTTTGTTGCTCTCGAGTAAATACCGTATTCAATAATTGATTGTCTCTTTCAAATAAAAACTTGTAGTTTTCTATTTCTTTAATCGTTACTTCTAGCTCCTCATTCACATAACCAATGATTGTATCAGATGGCGAAATAACTGTCCCGGCATCATCAATGTAATGAATTGTCACCTCGGACTCAGCACGATTAAAAAAGTAAGTAACATTCCGACGCTCAGCCTCTGGTTTTATCGTATTGTTTGTTTCATCGAAATAAAGTGCATCTGTCTCAACATGACTATAGTCATAACCAAGAAGGTACGGTTCATCATCAATCCCTGAATTTGGATTAAGAACTGCCTCTGATTTAAAAGGAATTTCTAACAATTGACTAGGTATTATTTCTTCATTTGTAGCTGCATCACGATAACTGACTTCAACTTCTCCTGTCCCTATTACATAGTCCATCTGTTCAAATATAAAGCTATGAACATTGTTTCTTGCACCTGTACTTCCTGAGATTAAAAAAGATAATGCAGTAGTATCGATTCCTTGCCAATCGGATATATCTCGTTCCCAGGTTTCTCCTTTATAGTTAATACGGAAAATATTTGCTTCTTCACTTGGCAGATACTCAATGACTATATCATCGTAAGCGCCATTCAATGTCCCTGTTCGCTTTGCTGGAGCATCGCTTCCCATATAAGTAGTCAATAAACCATTCGTCTCATGATAAACGTATCCAGCAAAAGGAGCCCCACCTAAAGCAGCAGGATCTCTAGCTGCACCCGCTCCCTGAGTTGTATTAAAATTTGAATCCAATTTGAATCCAAAGCCTCCTGTTAGGCCAGCAATCCCCATACCGTTTCCACTATTTCCAACAGCAGAATTTTCAGATCTATGGAAACCAAAAGCCATACCATCTGCACCATTCGTATTAGAACCAATATTTGCCTTCCCTGTCAAAACAAATGGATAATTCACACTTAATTTTTCCTTCAATGTAACATTTCCAACTTGATTATTACTAGCTGTAGTTAAGGTTACTTCCCCTGTTTCTGAATCATACGTTGCAGAACCCTGTAAGTCAAAATGCTGCAAAAAATTATCTTTTGTGACGGTAGCATTTGAACTGTATTCATTATCTAAACTTTGTGATGGCTGCTCCTTCATTTGATTCTCTTCTACTGCATTCTCTTTCGCTTCCAGATCCGCTTGTACTGTTTGAGCATCATCAGAAGCTTCTATTCCTTCAGTAGGGTTCTCCACAATACTATCTTCTTGTTCACTGATTTCAAGATAAGCCGTTGCTCCTCCCACAGACAGTTCATAGCGTCCCGCCTGTTCAAATACTAAAGGAAGAACAAATGTATTTTGCGCCCGTTTTGACTGAACCAGCCATTCCTGAGACTGCTCTATCTGTTCGACTGATCCCCCTGCCGGTAACTGCTCGTTGATAAGCGTTGCTTCTTCAGGTAAAAATACTCGTGCCTCTGACACTTCTTGATCAGAAAAGAAGGTTACTTGTATGGTTTCTTCTACCGTGCCTTGCATCCGCGCCTGAGTAAAGAAAAAGCGCGCATCACTAGCCTGTTCTTCTTTTAGAAGGTTTTTCATGGATGGGTGTTCTACCTGTTTTTGTTCCTCAGTGTCCATCGTTGTCTCAGCGTAGACCATGCCAATCGATAGAATCAATGCTTGCATCATTAGAATAGACGCCCCTAATAGAAGCAGCGGTCTTCTTAATCTCGTGGTCATTCCATTCACTCCTTTTTACTACTCTTGTTCGCTTCGGTTTGCTTTCTTTTTTTGAATAAGTAGATAAAGAATGACCCCCAGTAAAAGAACAAGTAAAATGATTGCGCCAATCATCCACCAATTCATACTTGAATCAATGGTCACATCTGCTTGATTCAATGCCCTGGCTTCATCTGCTTTAATTGTGAAGGGTCTCTCCCATACCCACTCATCTTCACCAGATATTGCTCTTAATTTCAATACATAGTCGCCACTTTGAAAGCGATCGCCTTCTAACGAGATTGGAAAATCAAAATTAGAATTAGGCGCCATTTGCATCATTTCTTCACTCGCTTCATAAAGAACCTCGTTTTCTCCTGCTCGTTGTACTGTCGCTTCCACCGCCATTCGATTGACAAAGGTAGGCGTGAAGTTTTGGATCGTTGCACTAATAACATTCCGATAATTCAACTGATCTGCAAAAACAGCTAATAAATCGAGATCCGGTTGAACTGAATCCCGAGAATTGCTGACAACAATCCCAATCACATAGGCAAATTCATTTTTGATCGCTACGCCTTCTTCATTGATTGCCGTTTCTTCTTGCTTCTCTTTGACTTCCGAAATCCGTAGACCTCCCGCTAAAAATCCCTCAAACGATTCTTCTGGCATATGTAAAGGAACACTAATTGTTTGGGTTTCATTTCCTGCCAGTTCAATGACGCCAGATGAGTCAATCAATTCGTCCAATGAATAAGTAAGGCTACTATCTGGTTCTTGGGCATCTTTTCCGTACTCAACGACTCCATGAACATTGGTATACGCTGTATGAGGGGTTACTTGCACTTGAATTGGGTCACTACTAACATTTTGCAGTTTCAATGCTAAGGTTTCTGTTGCTCCAGCTGCTAGATTCAAATCGAAATAACTATTTGATCCTTCTACCTGGCTTTCAGGAAATTCAGGCGTGACATAAAATGTCAGTGTTTCCTCCGCTTGAGCTACTGATGGAAAAATTCCAAAAAGAAGAAAAAGAAGCGTAAGTCCCCACCAAGAGGCTCTTTGAGAACGATGAGCTAAAGTTGTTTGTTTCAAGGTTACGTCTCCTTTCTTAGAAAAACAGCGTCACAATTTTACTGTGACGCTGCCGAGAGTTTCAAAACAAATGGTTACAAGGCTTTTATAGTTCGTCTCCAGGTGTTAAGTTTAATTCCCAAGTTAGCGTTGACGTATACGTTGTCGCATCTTTGGCTGTTGAACCTGGAATCGACAATTGTATTGCGTTGTTTTCTACAACGTCTGTCTCAGGATTAAAGCCCTCTGCTTCAAATTGGGCAGTCAAGTCTGCTTGGTCTCCCCAGATAACTGAAGAAGCTCCTGCACCTTGTCCTTGTGCCGCAGTCATCACTGAACGCGCTGCACCATTAGGAAGTAATGTTAGTCCAGCCTGGTGCACTGTAGGTTCGTTATCAGTATTGCTACCTTCATAATTTAACTGAGCATTAGCAAAGGTGATTTGCGCTCCCGTTAGAATTTTATTTTGTGCTTCTGGAGCTTCAAAATCACTTAAGCTCACTTTTAGATCCCATCCAGCATTGGTTCCACGAACGTCTTGTACTTGAGCAAAACTAATATATGGAACGTCAGTAGGCCCACCTTCTTCTGGATTAGCGAGTTCAGCAGTCTCTGCAACCATATTATATGTTTGATCTTGGTTGGAGATGACCTGAGTACCAAAGTTCATTGTAGGTGCCTGTACGATAGACAATGGACCTGTAACTGGATCGATAATCGGTGGAATAATCACATCCGGATCAGGTACAGGAGGGATGACTTCCAGATCACCGTCTTCATCCGCTGTAAACTGGATTTGACCTTCGGTTGTTACTTCTCTCATTTCATCGGCAAAAACAGAAGCTGCTCCTCCTGCTAAAATAGTAGTTGATAGTGCGGCAATTGTTGCTAAACGAATAAATTTCATTTGATTATTCCTGCTTTCTTATTGTTTTAGATTTTTATTATGATTTCTTTTTTGTTTCCATAAGAGGAAGACGAAACTGATTAGAAAAACGCCTAGCCAAGCGTGCCATGAATATCCTATTTCGTTTGTTTGTGGCAACGTACCATCTGGTTTGGCCACTTCGGTAATTGGTGGTCTGACAATAGTTTCGGGCGGCGCTGGATCAGGTGTACCAATGGGTTCATAGACACCAGTAAATCCAATGGTCCCATTTGTTTCAACTTGCTGGACTTCTGCAGCGTTTACCAACGGTAATGATAAAACTGAGAGTATTCCCATAAATATTATCCACCTTTTTGTTTTCTCAATCATGATCCTCCCCTTTGTTGTATCTCAAAATTCTTCGTTTTTGGGTTGACGACAAAAAAAGACATTCGATCGGATCGAATGTCTTGGAAAAGTTATTAGATTAGGTTTTCTATTTTAGAGAATACATAACAAATATCTATTCTAAAAAACGAAGGTTTTTGATACTTTTATTTGTAAGTTTGTATGCATACCTTTTCCTTACATGATTAAGGTTACCTGATTTTTTGGTCAAATTGGAATCAATATTTTCATATACGGATGAAATAAATGAAAAAAAACACTCGTTAATACTTTTAACGAGTGTACGGAGATTAGAGAAATGGTTTTCGATACGGATCAATTTTTCTTTCCAGATTCCGCCAGTCATGCTCATCTGGGACAGCTTTCAATAACAAGTAATCTGTTTCAATAATATAGTCTAAGAGGTACCGATTATAGTTTGTGACAATCAAATCAATATGATCGGCATTTAATATTTCTTGTGTCAGATGTTGCAATGGCAAAAAGGTCAACGTGTGCTTTGTACCAAACTGTTGCATTGCACGAGTTCGAATCTGTTGGCAGATGAAGTGATCACCTTCTAGAAGAAAATAAATTCTTTTTGTCGGTGAATAAAAATCAAAAATCAAATCACTGTAGATCGTTAAACTCACACAAATATCTTCAAGATATGGCGCAGCCAAAAAGTCTTTTCTTTGATGCTTCTTTAAAAATCGTAAATTCCGTTGATAGTTTTCATTGTCAGAACGCATGAGAGATTCTTTGATGTCCTGTGCCTCTTTGTTCAATGCAGGAGCTAACGCATAGTTCACTTTTCTAGACAAAAAGAAGGATTGCAAGAAAATTTTTATCTTGGCATAGCTCTCATTTGTGAGCTCAAACTCTTGTAAGTAAGCCTCCGTAAGTTTGGCAATTTCTGATCCTTGATGAAACTGCTGGTAGAACTTTTCCTCCGATGCTTCTCGATCTAAGGTACGTTTACAAATAGTAACTAAATAAATCCATGCAAATTCTTCCTTCGCTAGTTCTACGCCGTAAAGCTTGTTGATTCCGTCTTTTAAAGAATACAGGAGGGAGAAGCTATTTCCTTTGTAGGCTAATTCAATCAAGTATTTCGGGACTGTTATCGGAAAACCAAGGCTCGCCCGTTTGATTGCAATAAAAAAAGTATAGTAAAAAGCAGCTGGTGTTGTTCCAGAGCCAATATCATATTGTCCTAGTTTGTTGTTTAACTGGGTTAAGACCAACTCATGCAATGCGGGGTCGGGAACAAGGGTATGGGCAGTATCAATCCCTTCGTAATAAAAGTCTTTGAAGAATTTCCGTAAATCCGCTTCGCTCCCTTCAATTGTCAATGGATTCGACACCCATTTTAACCGATAACTGCTCAATATTTTGTTCGATTGACCCAACAACCGTCGAAACGTGCTCTCAGAAAAATGATAATGATGGGCCAACTCGTCAATATCCATCAATTCCCCTTGAAAAATATGACCGATGATTTCAAATAAGCACTCATTTTCTAGCAAATCTTGTTTCTTTTCTTGGTACACGGAAGGTTTTTTCTCTTCAAAAAGAAAGCCACTATTCCCCGAAATTAGGGTGATACAATCACCAAAATAGTCTTTCACATACTTGAGATCATTTGCAATTGTGCGTTGTGTGACTTGCATCTTTTCTGCCATTTCACCAATTGTAAATAAACGATCTCGTTCCATCACACTCAAAACTCGAAATAAGCGCTTAGTTGTGCGATTACTGATAAATGCTAACTGTAAGTCTCTCATATTCTCCGCCTCATATCTCACTACGTCTTTTGTCTAGATGTTACATACATAACACAACAACAAAAAATGAGCAACACACGGCTCTTAATCACTTCATAAAAAAATAAGCTGCTTCTAAACACAAAAAAGGATCAAATGCTCTTATGCTTTTCCATTATTATCTATTTGCTTACAGAACATTCTAATCTCCTTGGCGATGGTGGAGAAAAGGAATGTTCTCGAGCTTCTTTCATTGCAAAAATCTCCTTTAAATGGTTTAATGGTTTAAACTTTTAAACGATAATGGAGAGACAATTATGATAGATTATGCCAATCTGCAACAAGATTTTTCTGAATTAAGTGATTTTTTAATCGCGCTAGGTGACAAAAAAAGACAAGCTATCATCATTCGGTTGCTAGAAGTGGAAAATTGTGCTGGCTTACAGGTCACTTCCTTATTAGAGGCCACCAATTTATCTAGACCCGCCATTTCACATCATTTGAAAATCTTGAAAGAAGCCAAAATCGTGAATTTCAGGCAAGAAGGAACAAAAAATTATTACTATCTCGATCATGAGCAAACAGAAATAAAAAAACTCCAATCCTTTTTAACGAAAGTCCTTCACATTATGAACGAGAGGGACCATTTATGAAGAAAGTATTAGTTGTTGAAACAAACATTCAAAAATATGCTGGCACGAACGAGGCTACCGGACTTTGGTTAGGAGAAAGTGCCGAGTTTCTAGATGAGGTCTATCAACAAGGGGTTGACGTTGATTTCGTAAGTCCATTAGGAGGCTTTGTTCCTCTAGATCCAAGAAGCATGAAATATATAGATCAAGCCATTATGAACATTTATCTGGAAGAAAATTTCATTCAAAACGGCTTGATTCAAACGAAAAAACCCGCAGAAGTAAATCCAAATGACTACCATGCGATTTATTTTACCGGAGGGCATGGTGTCATGTGGGATTTTCCTGATAATAAAGAGCTGCAAGAACTCGCTTTAGCCATTTATGAAAACAATGGGTATATTTTATCTGTTTGCCACGGAATCGCTGGTTTACTAAATATAAAAGATAGAGAAGGAAGCTTTTTGATTTCTGGAAAAAAAATCACAGGATTTACGAAAACCGAAGAATTTCTCGCCGGGAAAATGAACAAAGTTCCTTTCTTTAATCAAACCGCCGCAGAAGAAAGAAACGCTCAATTCAAAAAAAGACGCTTTTATAAAGCATTTGCCCTAAAAGATGGGCGGATCATCACTGGCCAAAATCCTTTTTCTGTACGTGCTGTAGCAAAACTATATCTTGAGGAGGTACAGTCATGCAAACAATTTTAGGAAGCAATGGACAAATCGGCTATGAACTAGCAAAAGAACTATACAAAAATTACACAAATGAGCTTCGACTAGTTAGCCGGAAGCCTCAAAAAATCAATCCTACAGATCAGATCGTTTCCGCAGATTTGATGGACTTTTCGCAAACGAAAAAAGCGATTGAACATAGTGAGATTGTTTACTTCACTGTTGGGTTACCGATGGATGCTGAGCTGTGGGAAACCAATTTTATGAAAATCACAGAAAATGTCATCCGCGCTTGCCAAGAAGCACAGAGCAAACTGGTTTTTTTTGATAATACTTATATGTATCCAAAGGATCGTACACCCCAAAAGGAAGACACGCCATTTTCTCCAGCAGGCAGGAAGTCCCTCGTACGCTCTAAAATGGCTCAATTGGTTTTATCCGAGATGGAAAGTGGCCGTTTAGATGCGGTGATTTGTCGAGCCCCAGAATTTTACGGCCCAGGCAAGACCCAGAGCATTACTAATACACTCGTCTTAAACAATATAGTCCACAATGCTCCCGTCAAAATACCTGTCAATAAGGACACTTTACGCACACTTATATGGACACCTGATGCTAGCCGATCCATGGCCCTTATCGGAAATACACCTAGTGCCTATGGCCAGACTTGGCATTTGCCCTGTGATACACCTCATAGTTTCCAAGACATGATCGATCTCGCCGAAAAAATTGAAGGCAAACCATTGAAATACCGCGTCATTCCTTTGTGGCAATTTAAACTTGCTAAGCTATTCAGTAAAAACGCGCGCGAACTAAGTGAGTTATTACCTAGATACACGATGGATAATCTTTTTGTCTCTGATAAATTCAAAAAGGCATTCCCTCATTTTAAGATCACAACGTTTGAAGAAGGCATTAGGCAGGTACTTGTTGAGAATAGGGCAGGATGACTGACAACACTTTATTAACCCCTATGAAGAGAATGACTGATGAGAAGCTACCCAGCTTTTAGTAAATCAAATTCAAAGGATGTTCGCGTTAGTAGAAAGTTGAATTAGATATACTTATTTTACCGTTAGCAAAACCGTTCATTACACCGTCACTATTATTAATAAAAAGGATATTCATCCCACCCAAACACAATTAGAACAGGAATATAGAAAGCCAATTAGGCGTAGGCCTAATTGGCTTTAATAAGACATTCTGTTTCCTTTTTCTTTGCTCGGGCTAATAGAAAAAAAACAAGCACTAAGAAGTAATTTTGAGGCAGCTAGACAACAATATAACTGAAGACGAGAACGAAAGAAAAAATTCTTATTTGCGACATTCGATTACGCAAAAAATATATATGAACATCTATTATTAGCCATCCTTTTTTCTAGCTCTCATTTTAGTTAACCTTTTTATCTATCCTAACTACTATAAAAACTCTCTCACACGTTCTTTAACATGCTGCTATTGTTCCAACTTCTTTATTGCTAAAGCTAAGCAGCCGATCAAACCTGCATCGTCAGCAAGCATTGGAGTTAGTAGGTATTCTTCGAGAGTGGGCGTATCCACGTAGGAACCCATTTTTTCTTTAAACGCTTGGCGAATCAACTCGAGTAGTTGCGGCTGTTTCATTACACCCCCGCCTAAAATTATTACTTCCGGTGCATATAGTAACGTTGTGTTATACACACACTGAGCAAGATAATCTGCCTCAATCGCCCAATAAGGATGATCAAATGAAATGGTCTGGGCTTTTCTTCCAAAGCGTCTTTCAATCGCGGGGCCTGAGGCTAACCCTTCCAAACAATCATGATGAAAAGGACAGATTCCTTCAAATTGATCTTCATTATGACGTTGTAAGAGCATATGTCCCATTTCAGGATGACTGAAACCTGTGACTATTTTTCCATCGACTACAGCACCACCACCAACACCAGTACCAACGGTGTAATAAAGAACACTATTTTTACCTTTTCCATACCCTGCCATATATTCTCCATAACAAGCAGCATTTACATCGGTAGTCCAATAGATGGGAACCGACAAGGCGTTTTCCAAAGCTCCTACAAAATGATAATTTTGCCAAGCTAACTTCGGGGTGTTGGTGATATATCCGTAAGTTCTTGATTCGATTTGAATATCAATAGGCCCAAATGCTCCTACACCAATTGATGCGATATTTCCTTTGTACCTATCAAAGAAATCAAACACTTGCTTCATCGTTTCTTCTGGTGTTGTGGTAGGAAAACTTTTCCGTTCTATCACTTGTAATTGTTCATTACCAATCCCACAGACAAACTTTGTTCCACCAGCTTCTATCCCGCCATATAACATTTTATCTACACCTTTCATTCACTCATTTTCAAAAAAAGAAACGTATTTGCACTAAGCAAAATCGTTTCTCACTAAAGATTTCGTTGTTCCACCTTCACCAAATTCAATCGGCAATACGGTACGTTTTTCTACTGTCTCTCCATTAATGACAGCAATTAATTTTGCCACTGCCACTTCCGCCATTTGCTTTGTAGGTTGGGCAATTGTTGAGACGAGATAAGGGTCTCCTTCTGTCATCTTTTGACCATCAAATCCGATAACTTGGACATCCTCTGGTACGTTTTTCCCTATTTTTTCAAGCATACCAATGACAGCTAATGCCATCGGATCGTTGATCGTAAAAATCCCATCGATATCGGGATTCTCTAACAAAAAATTTGTTACACGTTCTGAGAGATGGTCTAAAGGTTCTAACATATCTAACGCTTTATAGGAAATCCCCAATTGACGGCACTCAATCTCAAAATATTTTCGACGACTCTTCGTTTCATTCGGTGTTTCTTGGTACCCACCGATATATGCTACATTCTGACATCCTCGGCGATAAAGTTCATTTGCAGCCAAACGTCCACCGGCCGCATTGTCAGCGGTCACATAAATCACCTCTTCAGTGAAATAACGGTCAATACTAACAAAAGGCAGATTACTCGAAATGTATTCATCGATATCTGAATAAGTAATTCCAATGATGCCGTCTACTTTATTTTGGCTGACCATCTGGATATATTCTTGTTCTTTTTCACTATTACCACTGGAGTTACACAAATAAAGCTTGTAGTTTTGTCTTTCTAATGCTGTTTCTACATGGTAGGCAAATTCGCCAAAAAATGGATGCCATACAGTGGGTAGAATCAAAGCAACCGTATTCGTATGCTTCATCTTTAACCCCCGGGCATAAAAATCTGGTTGATAGTTTAACTCTGTCATTGCTGCTTCAACTTTTTCTCTAGTAGAAGCTTTAACAGAGCCGTTATTCAATACCCGGGAAACAGTTCCTACTCCGACACCTGCTAATTTTGCGACATCTTTCATTGTTGCTTTCATAGTTGATCCCTCACATTTCTGCACAAGTTTAGTATAATGAATTTTGTCATAAATTACTAATTTTTTCAAAATACTAATAGCAAAGCCATGGGAAATCTAGCTATCTGTTCTTTTCTAAAAAATTATCCTTCAAAACCTATTAAATAATTGATTCATCGCCTAAGCAATCAAACATTTATTTCACACTCGCTGTTTCAAAAGCTTGAATACGACTTTCTCCGATCGAATGAAATAAGATATCTCGAGCTTTTTCCAGCTCATAGAAAGTAGCCGTCATAACTTCTAAACCATTAATAAAGACTTCAACTGATGAGGTATCTCTAAAAATCTCAAGAACGAGCTGATTATCAATCAAAGGTATTTCAACTTTTCGGACATTCAGAGGGTCTTCTTCCGCCCCTGTAAGCTCTCTTCCTAGTTTCTGACGATCCAATTCAAAAACCTGTTTAGCAGTGTCATAAGTTAGTTTGAGACAATCCGTCTTAGACCGCAGTAATTCAATTGTAAAAACTTCTGCTTTCTCCAAATCTGCGACTAGATGTAAATATGAAGAATCAGACAGCGCGTTTCGAAATACGACTGATGTGTCAGTCACTGCAATATTTTCACTGCCTTGTTGATAAACTAAATGACTATATACAGTTGAGATGGGTTTTTGTACCAATCGATTTTTTTTCACTCTTAACTCTCGGGGCAAACTCATAGAGCCTGCCCAAAGATGGCCTAACTCATGTGTAGGCAATGTACGATCCCACATCTGCATCCAAGCAATCATCACCCGTCCACCATTAGGATCTGTTGTTGTTTGTGGTGCATAAAAATCCATTCCAAAATCCATTTCATGGAAATTATCAACTATCATCTGACCTGTTTCCCAGTCTACCTCACCAATACAAGCCATGGTAGAACTGATATTATGATATTCCAGTCCGTTCTTCTTGATTTGTATCGGTGACATGATTAACACATCTCGTCCGTCTAAATGGAATAAGTCAGGACATTCCCACATTATTCCTTGCTCTGAAGTCCCTTCTAGCAACACAGAGTAAAAGTGCCAAGTATACAAATCTGACGATTGAAACATCACTATTCTACCAGTAGACTGTGTAGATTTAGTAGCTACTACCATATAGTAAGCATCGTTGTGAACAATTACTTTAGGATCACGAAATTCTTGTATCAGCCCATTTTCACCTAGCTGTTTTTCTGCTACCACAGGATTACCACTGTATTTGCTAAAATGAATACCATCTTCAGAGACCGCCAAACATTGATGCTGATGGCTAATACCATCAATTTCTTGACAGCCTGTATAAAATAAATATAGTTTTCCGTCTCTTTCAATTGCACTTCCTGAGAAACACCCGCCGCTGTCATAAGGTTGATCTGGGGCTAACGCTACTGGTAGATCTTCCCAATGGACCAAATCACTACTGCGCGCATGCCCCCAATGCATGGGCCCCCATCGACTATCGTAAGGATAGTATTGATAGAAGAGATGGTAATGCCCTTTGTAATATATAAACCCATTGGGGTCATTTATCCACCCGATGGGTGCGGAAAAATGATAGTTTTGTCGATACTGAGGGTTAACTTTTCCTCGCATCATTTCAATAAATCGATTTGCTTTATCCAAAATCGCCGTTTCTTCTACTAACACTTATTGTGCTCCCTTCAAAAAATTATCATAGCCAGTTTGTTTTAATTGAATCCATTCTTCCAAACCTACACGTTCCAATTCAGCAAGGTATTCTTCCCATTCTTCATCGATTTTACCGCCGGTGATCCACTCTGCTCTTTTGCGATAGATGTAATCCCACATATCTGTTTCAATTTTTGCTAATCGATCTGTTTCTTCTTTTTCTAAAAAGACACGTGGATAGATATTGTCTTCTGTAATATATGGCAAATACGTGTCATGCATCAAATCTAAACGCCACTTCGCATCATCTGGCATAGTAGTGACTGTGCCGTAATAAGAATCAAGAACTGCTAATGGTCCTCCAGCTTCGGTTTTTTGTCTTAGTTCCCCCGGTGCTGTCCCCTCTAAAGGCAAATGTTTTAACATACCATCCTTTAATTCAAAAATATTCGCCTGTGCTTCATCACCGTAGGTTCCCCAGTTATTTTGGACAGACTGTAACGGTTCATACATTTTATCTATCCACCTAGCTGTAAGTTCCAAGTTTTTATTCGCACTAGTAATTACGAAACGATCTCTTGAGAAACCCATGCCATTCGTACGAGTAACGTGTTTCGTTCCATCTGGTCCCGCTAAGACTGGCAAGACGTCATAACTATCATCTGCACCCGTGATATTTGCTTTATCCCAAGTAAAGTACACGCCATACTTATGTTCTTTCCCTTTGGCAACATACGTATTCCAATCTTGTTCGAAAGCCTCTTTATCAATAAGACCTTTATTATTCATTTCGTTGAAATATTTGATGGCTTCTTTATACCCTTCTTTGTTAGCAGTAAATTGTACTTGGCCATCGTTATCAACGACTAAGTGGTCATCATTATCACCTAGACCGAATGCCCCCATTAAAAATTTTAAGTCTTCGTTTCCTCCATTGTTAATAAAGCTAAAAGGAATTTCATCTGCTTCACCATTACCATTTGGATCTTGCGTCTTGAAAGCCTCCAACACAGTCATCAACTGATCAGTGGTTTGCGGCATTTCAAGACCCAAATTATCCAACCACTCCTTGTTGATCCAAGCCATCCCATTTACTGTATGAATCGACTCTTTTCCTTCGCCTAATTCTTCAATCCAAGGCATAGAGTAAATGTGACCATCAGGTGCAGTAGACATTTGTCGGTATTCGGGGTTTTCATCAAAAATTTTCTTCAGATTTGGCATATAATCTTCGATCAAATCTTCAATCGGTACAATAACACCACTTTCCGCCCAGTTTAATAAATCATAGTCACCTGCAGCGGCGTTGAAGATGGCATCTGGTAAATCACCACTAGCGATATCCAAATTTCTTTTTTCGGCAAAATCACTACTGTAGTTTGTCCAATCAATATGGAGATTGGTCTCTTCTTCTAATCGCTGGAAAATCAATTTGTCATTAGGATCATTGGGAGCCAAAGGGGCACTTTGAGACATCATTTTTAAAGATACTTTTTCTTTCAATGGAAAAGAGACATTTTCTAGTTCATAATCAGGGCTTGATGTACTCTTTTCTTTTGAGCCTCCACAAGCCCCCAAAATTAGTACGGAAGTAAAAACGATTGGCAGCATCCATTTTGCTTTCATCTTAAAATCTCCTTTATAATTTTTATTCATACAAATAGTGAACAATACTTATCCTTTAACAGAACCAACTAAAACACCTTTATCAAAATATTTTTGGAAGAAAGGATACATTATGATTAATGGCAGACTAGAAATGACGATCGTTGCGTATTTAATCAACTCAGCAATTTGTTTCATCTCTGCCATGGCTGTATTGGCTCCCACCATGTCTTGTGAGGGTTGGTTTTGGATCAAAATATTTCTTAATACAAGTTGCAACGGCTGTAAGTCGGGATCTTTGATATAGATCATGGCGTCAAAGTATGAATTCCATTGTCCAACAAAGGCATATAGAAACAACACGAACATAATTGGTTTAGCTAATGGAAGCATGACTTTGAACAGTATTTGCAAGTCATTGGCCCCATCGATAGTAGCAGCTTCAGAAAGTTCTTTTGGCAAAGCACTAAAATAGGTACGCGCTAAGATAATATTCCACACATTTATAGCACCTGGTACGATAATCGCCCATACACTATCTAACATGCCCAAGTTCTTTACCAATAAATAGGTAGGTATCAAGCCGCCACCAACGAACATTGTAATGACAAAAAAAGTCATAATAATCTTTTTCCCAGCCAAGTTAGGTCGAGACAAAGGATACGCAGTGATCATCGTAATAAATACAGTCAATAAGCTGAAGCTAAAAGAGTAAAACAACGAATTTATAAAACCGCGTAAAATGGAGTCATCTGCAAGTACCCGCTGATATCCTTGTATTGTCCAATCTTTCGGATTGAAGCTTATACCTTTATTGATCAAAGTAGCTGGGTCCATAAAAGAAGCTACCAGTACATAAATCAGCGGAACAATGGTGATGACGACTAAAAAAGTTACAATCACTCGATTCAGCCATAAGATTTGACGGTCGATTTTTGATAAAGCACTATTCATAATTTTCTCCTTTCGTTACAAGCCTTGACCATCGTTTAGCCGCTTGGTTATATTGTTGACAATCAGTAATAAAACGACATTAATAATCATATTGAACAGACCAACAGCAGCAGAGTAGGCATAATCACCTGATTGCAAGCCGACTTTGTATACATAAGTGGAAATGATTTCTGAGGCAGGGATGTTCATTGAAGTTTGCATCAAGTAGGCTTTTTCATATCCTACATTCATAATACCGCCGGCGGCCAAGATGAAGCTGATCACCATCACAGGCCTCAATGCAGGCAAATCGATATGCCAAATCTTTTGTAAAATATTAGCCCCATCGATATTTGCTGCCTCATATAAATCGGTACTGACTCCCGCCAGTGTCGCGGTGTAAAGAATGGATGACCAGCCGATTCCTTGCCAAATTCCCGATAAAATATAAATCGTTCTGAAATAAGCTGGATTAGACATGAACATAATTGGTTGCCCCGTAACCTTTTCTACTAACCCATTAATAGGTCCATTTGCGGATAGGAACAAAAACAGCATCCCCACGATAATAACTACTGAGATAAAATTCGGCGCATATAGAATCAACTGGATTTTCTGTTTTATTTTTTTATTGATAATTTGATTCAAGCTCAGTGCTAAAATAATTGGTGGAAAAAAACCTAACAATAAACCATAAATGCTAATTTTTAATGTGTTGCTCAGCAAAAGCGTAAAATTTGGTGAACTGATAAATTCCCTAAAGTGATCTAGTCCTACCCAAGGACTTTCCAAAATTCCTAGCATAGGATTATAGTCTTTAAATGCAATCACAGCACCGTACATTGGCACATACTTAAAGATAAACGTCATGATGATACCTGGTAAGAGCAACAAGTACATCCACTTATCACGCCGCAATTGTTTCTTTAATTTTTCCCACTTCGAGATATTTTTGTTATCCCGTTGTACCGCCCTTATCTCACCACCTGGTCCCAATGTCTTTTCCAATTCAATCTCCTCCCAATACATTTTAGAAACGTTTCCATTTTTGTTTAAAAAAATTTAAATTTAACGAAGATGCTTTTTTGGAAACGTTCCCACTATTTTCGTTTATAGATTACCATAGCCATTTTTTTAAGTCAATATTTTTTTGTAATTATTCTTTCACCCACACTAAGCTTCCTTCAATTCATTTATGGTTTACGAAAATTGTTAAAAATTAAGGATCTCGATTATTTCATTAATCCTATTTTTCTCTACTTTTCTTGCATTCTTCTTTTATGAGTTTACTTATCACAACTTGCATTCCCTAATCTCTTTTCTACCGATCATTCACTGTTTAACCGTTCCAATCGGAAGATTATCTGGTTAATTATTTAAAAATAGCTCGGATTCACATTTATTTTTTGCTTTTTAACTAACTAAAAGCGAAAAGATAAGAGTTAGATATGTAAATGTATATAAGGTTAGGAGCTGTTAGATGAGCTTTTTAGGGGAATCTTGGAAAACTAAAGATTTTCAAAAAAATTGTGAATTTACTCCAAATCAATACAAAGCTTTTCTTTCAAGTAATCAAGTTTTATATAGAGATGCTTGCACTTTCCTCCTATAGCAGCCCCATACTTAGTCAATCTCAACATTCAGCTACGAAATGCTTTTGCATATGAATGATCTGTGATCAGCTACTGATCAAATCTACAATAATCATTGTATTCTCGATGTAAGAGCGTTTAGATCACCACACAAAAAGCTAGTCAGGGACTATTCCTAACTAGCCGTAATTACTTTTTCATCTTCCTGTGTGTACCATTATCTAAGCTAACCGTTAAAGCTAGTTTTATCTTATAGAACTTAGTAAAAAAGAGTTTCTTTTGACTACTATCTTCTTACTTTTAACTAACTTTAAGCTTCCCTGCAATCAGCCCCACTAGAAGCAATAAACTGCCGGAAAGAAAAAACACCCACCGTACATCAAAAACATCTGCCACCTGTCCCATCAACAAGGTGAATAAAGCAAGAACACCGGAATTTAAGATGCCTGAGGCAGCGTAGATGGCAACCAATCGATCGGCTGCTACTTTTTGTTGGATTAATGAGGCTTGTGGGATATTTTTGATCTGGGAAAAGAGCCCGATTAAAACGGATAATCCTAGAATCAAAAAGCGATCGCCTGATAGGGCAACGGCAACAGTGCTCAGTCCGCCTAAAATAGCGCCCATTACAATCGCTGTTCGTTTGTTTTTATCAAACCGCTCGGAAAAACGCATCACCAACGCACTTCCTAGCAACGCGCCAACAAAATAAGTGGCGTTGATATAGCCCCACCAAGCATCAGGTGCCTGCATCACTTCTCGGACGAATACTAACACAATCGCGGAAACCCAGGCTGTATTGGCGATACTTTCCAGCATGTCCATGCCAACGATCACCCGAACCAGAGGATCTTTCATAATCCAGCGCCAACCGATAAACAACTGGTGCGCTAATGGCTGCTTTTCGTTTTTTTCTCGAGTCGTTCTAGGCAAAAACGCTAATACTATCGAGGCGCTTAGAAACAGAAAGCTGTCTAATAAAACCAACTGATGAACAGAAAATACCAGCAGCAAGGAGGTTCCGATCGCCCAGCTGCCGATGTTGACTGTTTGAAGCATCGAATTGAATATTCCATTGGCTTTGACGAGGCGATGCTTTTCCACATATTTCGGGATCAAGGCACGGCTAATTGGTTCTGAACAGCCGTCCAAAAACGAAATCAATGCGACAAGGCAATATAAAACCAATAGATTCATCGTTTCAGCTTTCAGATAGAGATACGCGGTCATAAAAAAGAGTAAGGTTGTTTTGCACATCTGGCTGACCTTCAGCACTTGTTCTAAGCGAAAATAACTCGTGATGACAGGTGAGAGAAAGCCGGAAATGACACCGCCTCCTGTTACTAGCACCGGGACAAGCGCCGCTGCCAAAGCAGAGTCTGTCCAGCTAAAAATAGAACTGATAATTGCCACAATATAAATGGTATCCCCGACATTCGCCACTGTTTGGCCAATGATCAATTGGGTAAATCCCTGATTCTTCTTCATTTGTTTTCCACCTTTACTTAGAAATAACGATTGCTCGTTTTTCTAGTTATTGATCGCCATTTGCTAAGTAAAGGATTTTATTTTGTCTGATTCATTTGCGGGGCCTCCTCTATCTGGTGTTGCCTAGCTGTCTAATAGTTCTACTATACCAGATTGACGAGCAAAATTATCTTATGTACACTATAATCACATTGATCTAGGAGGCGCCTATGAATAAGTTAGGAACCACGTATCGTAAAATCAGAAAAAGCCGTGGCATCACGCAAGCGCAAGTTTGTAAAGACCTGCTTTCAAGAACCACCTTATCTAAATTTGAGAATGAAAAATTAACGCCCTCTGTTACCCTTTTTATCGAACTTTTAGCACGAATTGATTGCGGTTTTGATGAATTTTTTTTCATCGCCCAAGGATACCGTTTAAATGAAAAACAACAAATCTTGCATCAATTATTCTCTTTGTTTTCCAACCAGGATCTAAAAGCATTGCTTGCTTTGAAAGAGCAATGTTTACTTTTCCAAAAAACATCTGTCAGTAAAACCATTGACTTATTGGTGTATGTAATCGACTCTCTCTCAGTGCTCTCAACGAATGCAGAAAAAGAAATTCCTTGCCTGCCCAAAGTTCTTTTGACGGTTCCCTGGGATGCGCTTCAGGCTTATTCCGACTGGACCCTTGATGATATCAAGCTGATCAATTGCCTTTTATACCTCTTTCCAATTGAAACCGCCCACGTCATTGCCCGCCAATTGATCCAACAGCTAAAAAAATACGAAGCACTAGAAAATACTGTGCCTTTACAGTGTGCGATTCATTTGAATGTCGCCTTGCTTTATCTGCAAGAACAGCAACACCCAGAGGCGAAAGAAGCCGCGGATCAAGCCCTGCTATTGGCAAAAAAGAGCAAGCGCTATGATTACTATTCGTTAGCCACTGCTCGAAAAAGTTTTGCGATCGGAGATTCGGATTTATTTGCCCAAGCAAGACAGATGGCATCGTTATTTAAGGATAAATGGACTTGTGAGTTGATTGAGAAGGAAGGACGACAGTTTTTGGGTTGATGGCAGGTTGATTGGAGGATTACGATGCTTATAGCGAATATCGTTAGAAATAATCCGATATAAATCAGAATGACTCAATAACAAAAGACAGATGACTATATCAATTAGTCTTCTGTCTTTTATTCTTCCTATCTCTCTAAACGTCCCTACTTCACCGATCCCAACATCCCAGCCACAAAATACTTTTGTAGTGAGAAGAAGACCACCATTGTTGGCAGAGTTGCGATCACGATTGCTAACATCATTAAGCCATAATCTGGATTATTGGCGGCGCCGATGGCAGAAATCATTAGGGGAAAGGTTTGCTTTTCTGGTGATTGAAGGGTGATCAACGGCCACAGGTAGCTGTTCCAACTGTTGATGAAGGTAATGATGGCAGCGGCCGCATAAGTTGTTTTCATGGTTGGCATGTATATTCGGAAAAACAAGCCTAGCTCCGAAAGGCCATCCATTCGCCCTGCTTCAAGCAGTGATTTGGAAAACATTTTTGTGTTTTGTCTGAAAAAGAAGATCAGAAAGGCGGTCGATAATGTTGGCAAAATGACTGAAGCTACTGTATCGAGTCCAATAAAAGGAATCGTCGTTGAAAAGCTGCCGAACATTCGAAACAGCGGAATCATGGTGGCGGCAAAAGGCAACATCATCGACAAGAGCAAAATATTAAAAAGCATATTTTTTAATCGACTTTGATAGATCTCAAATCCGTAGCCTGCCAACGAAGCGATCGTCACGGATAATATCGTCTGTAACAACGCAATTCTTGCACTATTAAAGAATACTTGTTTCAGGTCATAGGTTGCGACTAGGTTACGCCAGTTTTCTAGCAAATGGGTACTTGGCAATAGTTTGCCTTGCATGATATTTACGGTAGGATTGGTGATACTCACTAACATGAAATAAAAGGGAAAGGCAAACAGAATGGTAAAAACACCCAAAAATACATACGTGCCTACTTTTTTCATTTTTCCTCTCCTCCGATCTTAAATTGGATCATGGAAAAGAAGATGACCATGACGACAATGGCATAGGAAACTGCAGAGGCGTAGCCAAAATCTGGTGTATAGCGAAAGGAGAGATTATAAATATATTGGGAAATCGTCGATGTGGCGTTTCCTGGTCCACCTTGGGTCAAGTTCATCGGTTCATCAAATAACTGTAGTGTGCCAATCGTTGATGTCACGGCTGAAAACAAAATGACTGGCTTCAGCAAAGGGACGGTGATTTTAAAAAACTGTTTGGTCGGAGAAGCCCCATCGATTCTAGCAGCTTCATAAATTGCTGGGTCAATGTTTTGCAAAGCCGATAAAAAGAAAATCATATTGTAGCCGGTCCAGCGCCAAGTGATGGCTAAAATGATAATGACTTTTGCCCAAAAGGGACTGGAGAAAAAGGCGATTGGCTCAGAGACAATCGACAGTCTCACTAAAAGGGCGTTCACCACGCCATTTGTTGCAAACAGTGATTTAAAGACCATGGAGTATGCGACTAATGAAGTCACTGCTGGCAAAAAAATGATCGTCCGAAATAGGCCTTTCAGCTTTAGGGTTTTCTGATTGAGCTGGACGGAAAAGAACATGGCCAACAAGACCATGACAGGCACTTGAAAGCCCAAAAAGATCAAGGTATTTTTCGTGGCTGTCAAAAAGGTTTGATCCGAAAACAGCCGCCGATAATTCGCGAGTCCGCTAAAGGTCAGCCCGTTACCGCTTCCTGATTGCAAGGATAATAGAAACGCTTGGATCATTGGATAAAAAGAGAAAAAGAAGATTAAGAGTGTCGGGATAGCAATAAACAGCCACCCCGTGATCACTCCTTTTTTATAAAATAATTTATTTTTCATCGTACATGCCCCTCAGTCCGTGTTAATTCAATTGATTGTCAGCAATCATTTGCGTATTTTTTAAGACTTCGTCCAAATCTGCTCCATTGACATAGTCCAAAAAGCCTTGATTCATGATGTCTTCCAACGCATATGTGTTTTTCCCAAAGTTTACCGAAGGAATTTCATTTGCCCAGTTCATGAAATCTTGATAGATAGCCTGATCGTCAAAGAAAGGATCTGGTGCATGATACGCATCTCCTTGTGAAGCAGGAACGTAGGAACCGATTGCTCCAACGGTTTGAATCAGCTCTTCGTAAAAGGCGATATTTTTGCCGAATACGTCAGCAATATAGCTCAGGGCTTCTTCTTTCCCATCGATATCTAACACATAAATTGACGAGCCTCCGAGATTGGTTGCATTGACTGAACCTTCGATCAATTCTTGCTTGGGCACTGGAACGACTGCCCAATCGCCACTTTGACTTTCTTCTGCTTTCACCGATGGAGTGATCCAGTTGCCTTGTAAAACGCCCGCTACTTCGCCGCTGTTAAAACCTGCTAGCATTTGGTCCCAGCCATTATGCGTTGTCATTACTCCTGAATCAAGCAGCATTTTCAAATCTTCAAGTCCTTGTTTCAAAGAAGGATTGCCGTCAATAAACGGCGTTTCACCATCCTCTGCGGTATACCAATAACCACTGGAATGCATCATCATTCGCAAATGTCCTAGATCATTCATATCGATGGACAGCAATGGTTTGCCAGTTGCTTCTTTCACACGGATCCCCAACTCGTTAAAGGTTTGCCAAGTGATATTGGTGAAATCTGACAGCTCCAAGCCCGCTTCTTCAATGATCGATTTTCGCAAGTAAACGCCCGCTACTCCTGAATCAAACGGCATCCCATATTGCTCGCCATCGATCGAAGATACTTCGATTTTGTAATCCATAAAGTCGTCAACATTTATATACTCAGTCAATGGAACGAAATACTCTGGAAACACTTCTAAAAAATTACGAGCGCGAAAATCTTCAATCAAGACGATATTAGGCAATCCTTGGGTACTGCCTGAACTAAAGATGGTATTCATTTTTTGTACGCTGTCTTGTTGGGAAATCTCAGTGACATTGATTTTGAAATCAGGGTTTTCTTCTTGATGATATGATTCCGCCAACTCAAAGGCTGCGATATTGAATTTGGGGTCCCACGCCCAGATGGTGATTTCCTCTGCGCCGTTTTGTTCGCCCCCCTCACGCTCTGGCGTATCGCTGCCATTCCCACAAGCAGCTAAGCCTCCTAGTCCTATCATTGCCATACATAAAGCTATTTTTTTCATTGTTTTGCTCCTTCCACTTCTTTTTGATAGTTCATCTGAAAATCAAAGGCAAATGCCTGATTTTGCAATAAATACTTCCGTAAAATACCGGGACCACAACTAGCACTTCCTAATCCTTGCACCCCATAGTCAATGTTGAGGGCAACTGCGTCGCTGGTTTCTAATTGATTGGTATGAGTCGCTTGTTCCAAATTGTTCTGGGTGTAGTGATGCACACTAAAATTCAGCGATTTGTTGGAAATAGTCAGTCCCGCTCCAGAAGGCTTAGACAAACGGAAGAATTTGGTCTTCATGCGGTTGCCATTTTCTTGCGGCCGCACATACGGCGTGTGCATCTCTGGAACGGTTCTTTCCCACCAATCGAAAAACCCGCTTTGGCAACTATCAGGATAGGTTTCATGCGGCCCAAGTCCCAGCCACTGCACGTTCTGATGTTCTTTATCAATCATCAGCTGCACACCGATTCGCGGTAGGGTTTTCGGTCCATTGCCAAACGGGGTTCCTTGGACTGCTACACGGATGTCGCCTGCCAATGAAAGACGATACGTAAAGAACAAGTCAATTCCCCAGTCGAGGGAAATAGGCATGCTGTTGCGGCGAATCTCGACTTTTATTTCATCTGGGCGCTGTTCATAGGTAAACGCGAGCACACGCTCCTTTAAATGGCGAATGCGAAACGCTTCCCATTCCTTGGCGATGCTTGCCGAACCAAACTCTTCACTGCCTAACAAGTCGTTGTCAGTCGGTGCCCGCCAAAAGTTCATTTCGAGCGGTTCAGTAAGCAAGGCTTGCCCTTCGATGAGCCACTGGCTCAAGGTACCTGTTTTCTTATGAAAAATATAGGTCTGCTCAGCCAAAGTAATCCTCAGTTCATCGGCCGTTTCTGAATAGTGAAAGGCATCCGCTTTGGGTATTTGTAAGCTTTTTATTGGTTGATCAATGATGGCTTGTTCCCAAGCAACTGCGTGTTCTAAAGAAAAATCTGGCGCACTTTCTTCAAAGAAAAACAGCGTGACCACTGCCTGTGCTCTTCCTGCTAAGCTCAGCGTAGCTTCTTCTGGTAGGGAAATGGTTGTTTCTTCTTGAGGTGGAAGGTCGATTCTTGGCAGCTCTTGTAAGAAAATCATCTGATCGTCTTCTTTGATTTGCAGGACTGGCTGTAAAGACGCTAAATTTCGAAAGTCGAAACGATTAGTGATGTGACAGGTCTGTTCTGAGAGCTGGAAGGTGATTTTGACAGGCTGAATCACCTTCTTATACTCGAACAATGCTGGCGATGGCGTACGATCTGGAAATAGCAATCCATCAATCACAAAGTTGCCATCATGGATTTCCTCTGCAAAATCACCGCCATACTTGTAGTAAGTCTCACCAGAAACGCGATCTATACTCTTGATGCCATGGTCGATCCACTCCCAAATAAAGCCGCCTTGCAACCGGGGATAGCGATAAAACAATTCCAGATAATCACTCAATCCACCAGGGCCATTGCCCATCGCATGACCATATTCACATAAAATATGCGGTTGTGTTAAGGAACGTTCCCCCTGTTCTGCCATTTCTCCAACAGATGTATACATAGTCGAAACGACATCAGATGCTTGGCACGCTTGCCATTCTCCCAAGGCTTTCAAATGCCGTGCTTCTCCTTCATAATGAACCAGACGACTGGGATCTAATTCCTTGATCAGCTGCGCCATCTTCAAATGGTTTTCCCCAAAGCCAGACTCATTTCCTAATGACCAGAAAATGATCGAAGGATGGTTTCTATTTTTTTCGACCATTCTTTTTGCTCGGTCTAAATACGTCGGTAACCATTCCTCACTACTACTCAGTTCATTGATCCTTTGGGTGATATCCATCCCATGGGTTTCAATGTCTGCTTCGTCAATGACGTACAGCCCATAACGATCACACAGGTGATAAAACTTTGTGTCTGCTGGGTAATGAGAACACCGTACAGCATTGATATTGAATGCTTTCATCATCTGCACATCTTGTTCCATCGTCTCAACCGTCAGACTTCTACCAGACTCACAATGCCACTCATGGCGATTGACACCCTTTAGTACCACTCGTTTTCCATTGATTTGAAAAATACCGTCAACTATGGAAATCTGTCTAAAGCCGACTAGAAACGGAATGACCTCCAACAGTTCCTCACCTTGATACTGTTTCACCAACAGATGGTATAGATATGGTTCTTCTGCGTTCCAAGGAATTATCTCTTCAATGGTTGCGGAAATCGTCCAATCCGCTTTTGCTTCTCCTTGGCGTTTCTCAGCTTTATTTAAAACGGTTACATTTTCTTGATCTAGCAGTTCGATTTCTATCGTACGTTCTAACTGCTCTGGCGGTGCTTGCTGAAAGAAAAGCGAAACTTCCAAGATGCCATCTTTATATTGATTGCATAAATCTGCTTGGATCGTTACATTTTGAATCGACTGCGGCTTACGGGAAAACAAGTAGACTTCTCTAAAAATTCCGCCAAGCCACCACATATCTTGATCCTCGACATAGCTCATCGCGCTCCATTGCTTCACTTTCACACTAAGCACATTTTTGCCCTTTTGAAGATACGGTGTGATATCAAACTCCGAAACCAAGCGACTGCCGGTACTATAGCCGACATATTGATCATTGACATGCACCTCAAACACCGATTCGACACCTTCAAAGTGAAGCACGTACTCAAGATCAATGTCCTCCACAATAAATGCTTTTCGATAAAAGGCAGTTGGGTTCTCCATCGCAACAAATGGCGGATCAATCGGAAAAGGATACTGGACATTCGTATAGATCGGTTTTCCATGCCCTTGAAACTGCCAATGAGCAGGTACCTCGATTTTTTGTTCATATACAACTTGATTTTCAGTCTCACCCAAATAAAAGTCCCATAGACCATTTAATGACTGATACCCAAAAGATGCCTGTGGATCTCCTTGCATAACTGCTGCGACCGTTTCATAGCTAAAAAAACTGGTTCGAGGCGACAAGCGGTTTTCATGTAGTATTGCTGGATTGAATATTTTTTCTTGGAACATAGCTTCCTCCTGATGTGTTTCGTCCTGTCTGTAACAACCAAGTGACTTCTCCTCTATATGGTCCCCTCTTTAAAGATGGCAATTACATAGAGATAAATTAGTTTCTGCTTTTCAAGTACTCCCTCCTTTCATTTCCTATGTAAGTTGCTAAATGTATTGATGTTTAACAGAAAATCCAAAACAATTATGCGTTTAACGCATAATATACCGTAGCACAAAATTACTCACCTAAAATAAGGTTGAGGTGATTTTTATGTATCATAGAATTCGTGACTTACGCGAAGATAAAGACTTGAATCAAGAACAACTTGCTAAACTACTGAATATCAGCCAAACAACTTACTCCCGCTATGAGTCAGGAAAATTAGACATTCCTACCCAATCTCTGATCAAACTTGCAGTTTTTTATTCTACTAGCGTCGATTACTTGCTTAATTTAACAGACCATCAAAAGCCTTATCCTCGTAACTAACAACATAATATGCGCAAAACGCATAAAAGTCAATATGCGATAAGAGCATAATTCAGAATAGTATCGAGGTGACGTGAATGTTTCAGCGAATCCGCGATCTGCGGGAAGACAACAATTTAACCCAACACCAAATTGCTACTCTTTTAAATATTTCACAGTCCACGTATTCTCGGTACGAGAACGGTGAACTGGATATCCCTATTCAAATGTTGATAAAGTTAGCAAATTATTATGATACTAGTATTGATTATTTAGTAAATATGACTGATGTCAGAACTACTTATAAAACCAGTGAGCATTGATAACACAATTTCACGGTAATAACACTTTTAAATGATTATAAGAAATGAGTAGACGCTCATTAAGCCAATTTTTCCTCTACGATTTTCTGTTTGTATTAATGACGGGATGAGGATTTGTCTTAAATTACTAAATAAGTTTAAAACAACAATATGACAATAGTGAGCACATCAACGAATTGCTAAAGCTTTGAATATAGATGATATCCGCGATATTTTGACGATTGAATATAAATAAGAAGTTTTCATAAATATTAAAACATGATTATCGCATTTTTTAGTTAGTTTATTATGTTAAAAGATGATAAAGCTAGATTGTATTAAACATCGGATATCACTTAATTTCCCATCAGAATTGCCCATCAATCCCATAGAGAATAGTGTAACAAACACCAAATGGTACTTTTATAGATACCAATTGGTGTTTGTTACAATATTTGTTTTCTTTATAAGCAACGTCTTTATTCACTATTATTTATCACTTTAGTTATTCAGTGCGTCACTGCCTCTAATCCTTATAATTGGTTCCTGGGCTTCTTAGACGAATATAACGCATGAGATAAATACACATACAAGATCAGTTATATTAATGACAGACAATAATACATCTCCATCAGAAAAATTTAGATCATGAATTTACATTAAGTTAGGTTTTATTTTTAAGTAAGTTGAAAACTATCTCGGAGGTATATCTAACTTTTTTGACCTTGAAAAAAAGTGCCTAAAAACTGAAGCTATCTGATAGAATCTGTATATAAATTATATTTTGAAAAACTGTGGATATTTAAGAGCTTTCCGAAATATTATTTGCAATACTTAGATCCTTATAAACTTTAAATCCTTTTAGTGTTAGCAGTTAGAGAGTAACTTACATTTAAAGACTGATTAAATTTCATACAATTAGAAATCAACGTTATAATTTTTTTATTTAATAACTAAATAATCTTCTATTTCCGCTGATGATAAACTATCTGACAAGAAGATATACTCTGATCCTTTCTTAGAACTTCCAGCACTGTAATTCAATTGATAAGTAAAATATTCAAAATCAGAATATATTTTCCGGATATCATCATGGACATCATATGTCAATATCCATCTTTGGTTTTTCATATACCTACTGATAGTATTGCTTAACTCAACATGATCTGGAAATTCATAAAAATTGGTATATAAATCTTTTCCCTTGATAAAATAGGGTGGATCAAAAAAGGTTAATGATTTCTTTGTTTTTACGATATTTCTCTTTATAAACTCAATAGCATCCAGATTATAAAGCTTTATGCTATTTTTATACCTAGAGATTAGTCTAATCTTTTCCTTTAGAATAACTGAATTAAAACGACAATTCATTTTATAATCCCCAGTTTGTTTTTTTCCACCAATTGGTCCCGCATTAATAATTCCCGATCTATTTGTTCTATTTAGATAAAATGTCGAGAAACCTAACTCAAGTAAATCCGCAGTTTCTTTATTCTTTTGAACTATTCTTTGTCTTTCCCATTCGTCCATAGTAAAAACTACATTTTCTATTTTCTCAATAAATGAATCTGTATAGTTTATTATTGAATACCACATTGCATAGATCGAACGATCGTAATCATTAATCATAATTTTTTTCACATCGTTGTTAAATAACAATTTCAATGCAACCGCAGCTCCACCACAATAGGGCTCAATGTAAGTTTCTACTCCATTCTTTTTTATCAAATGTTTAACGTAGCTATAAGTTTTATTCTTCCCTCCGGGATATCTCAAAGGACTATAATTATTCATGAAAACATCTCCATATCAAAGTTACTTACTTATTTAATTCTAAAAATAATTTATCAAGATAGATCTTATAGGATTTAAAAATTGTCTCAATAGAAATTGAACTAATATTTGATTTATAATCATGTATTTGACCATTTAGAGTTTCCAAATCGTTCCCATTTGAAAATGATTTTTTCTCTTCTTTATTAATTATCTTTTTATTATATAAATCTGTCGAGATGTTGCTAATATATGTTGTAAGAGTACTAGGTGTATTTTGACCAGATCTATACTTGTCCCAATAAGCTTTTGAAGAATATTCAACTAGTATTCTAATCAAGAAAGATAGCATAACGAAATTATCACTATTTTTTGATATATCCTTATTTTCACTTAAGCATTTTAATACAGAAACAATGTTTGCGTACTCCTCTTTAGAAGATAACAAAGCCACAGAATCATCAAACCATTTATTAGAAAACAAATCATTATGCTCTTTTGTTTGTTTTCTTTTTCTTGGTATCTTTAAAAAAAGAGAAAATGATTTTTCAACATCAAAAAATTCAACTTTTATTTTATATCTACCATTTTCTGATAAATCCATTATTCGAGTTCCTTTTATTGCGATATTATTATCTTCTGCCTTGAAAATAACACTTTTAAATATAGAACTATTTTTGGAAATATGATTACTATTCTCATCTAAGATATCAATGTTTTGTAATAAATCATAGTCTAAACTCTCAACCTCTATGCTTTGTTTGGATATAAACATTTTGTATTTTCTTTCAACATCCTCTTGTCCGTCTGACGACTTGTCAGAATCTGGATTTCTACCATTCTGAGGTTTCTTTTCTTTTTCATCTTCGTTTGTATTTTGACCAGATTTTTTTTGATAAGACTCATCCTCGTCTGTTTCTGACACTTTATCTGTTCCAGGTGTTGCTACTTTACGAGATTCTTTTGTTTGAAAATAGCTTTGGATAAGATCACTCAATCCAGGTATTACTACATCTTCTTCTAATATGTTTTCCCACATATTTTGTGTACCAAATGTCCTCGTATTTAAAGTTTTATTTATCCAAGTTGCTTCCCCTAATGATTTTAGTATTGCTTTAAATTCATCTTCTTTTCCTTCTTTACTTTTTAAAAAGAAATCCTCATCTTCTAGTAATCCCAAAGTTTCTTTGATTCTTTGCTGTACTCTTGATGTAAGAACATCGCTGTCTAAATGAGATAAATACCCCAACTGGGGATAATTAATTTTTGTCTCATCATAAATTATAGATAGAAATCTATGCCTTCTTAAAGCATTTTTTATTTTTGTTTGTGTTTCAGGAGTTACTTTTTCTATTGCTTTTAAAGCACTTTTGCTAGAAATGCCATTATTTCTATATTGAGTATATAAGTTGTCATAAAATACTCTTTTATCAGTGGGATTCCATGCTTTTATTCCGTCAATATGTTTAGCTGTAATTTTAAATCTTGCTTCGTCCTCCTCTTTTTCATCTACAATATCACAAGCGACAAAAAAATCTTTAACATTTAATTTTTCAATTTTCTTTCTATCAGCACTACTAAAACGATTTGTCTCATTAAATATTATTTTCAAAGCCGCAATTCTTCTATTTCCTTCCAAGGCAATATATTTAGTTCTCTCCTTTTTCGAAGATTCAAGAACAATTACTCTCTCTCCTAGTGAGATATATCCATTTCTAATTATTTGAAGTGCTAAAGTTTTAATATCTTCATACTCATAAAGATAATCAATAACCTCTTTTTCATTTTTAAAATTGAAAAGAGAGAATCTAGGATTTTTCATATCTAATGCAATATCTCTTGGATCTAGTAAAATCGATTTAACCATACATAACTCCTCTTTCGTATATTCTTTAAGTAATATAAATAATGATTTGTTTAAAAACTCACAAAATTATTTTTTATCTACAATTGCGTTTGCTTGCTCGATCAGAGCTACAAATTGTAAAACACTTTCCATTTGCTTCTCTGACAAGCCCCCCATTTTAAAAGATAATTCATCAGATATTCCAAGTAAATAATCTGAAGATGTGTCTAATACCTCACAGATTCTTACAAGTGTTTCGATTGAAGGGTGTGACAATCCTTGTTCATACGCAGATACAGTTCCTTTACTAACATTTAATCTGTGTGCTAACTGTTGTTGTGTAAGACGCTTTAACTTGCGAATCGCTTTCAACTTTTCTCCAAAGAAATCTATAGACATAAACTCCCACCTTCTTATTTAAGAATACCAAAAGTAAATATAAGTATTGCCTATACTTAATACAATTAAATTACATAAAAAAAAGAAAATTAATAGAATTACGTATACAATATGATATTAAATCTGATCTTTTTTAGTGATTGATTAGTAATGTCGACTATATAAAACAAAAAATATATATGCTATTTAATGAAATCTTACTAACAGAACTTTAATGTTACGCAAGACTAAAACAAACAAGTTTAGGGTTATCTTAAAATAGTCCCAAAATAATATGTATACTGATCGAAAAGAAGTAATATTCTTTCATCATAAATAAAGTAATATAGTCTACAAATTTATCACTCAGAATTTCACACTTTATATAGTCAGTCTGAGTAGTCCATACATTACGCCTGATTTTCAACATAATTTTACTAAATATTTTGTGATTTCGCTCTGACAAAAAAATTTCAAACTCTTTTCCAAGATCCTAAATAAAAAGCACCTCTCGAAAAATCGAAAAGTGCTTAAAATCATTGGTATACCAACGATTAACGTTTTGAAAACTGTGAAGCTTTACGAGCTTTCTTAAGACCTGGTTTTTTACGTTCAACCATACGTGCGTCACGAGTAAGTAAGCCAGCACGTTTAAGAGCTAAACGGAAATCAGGATCAACTTGTAACAATGCGCGTGCGATACCGTGACGGATTGCACCTGATTGTCCAGCGTATCCACCACCATTTACGTTTACAAAAACATCGTATGAACCTTTAGTTTCTGTAACGCCGAATGGTTGGTTGATTACTTCACGCAAGTCTGCGTGTGGGATGTATTCTTCAACATCTTTTTTGTTAACAGTAATTTTACCAGTACCTGGTACTAAACGTACGCGGGCTACTGCATTTTTACGACGGCCAGTGCCGATATATTGAGCTTGTGCCAATGAAATTCCCTCCTATTAGATTAAGTTTGTGATGTCCAATACTTCTGGTTGTTGTGCAGCATGTGGGTGTTCAGCGCCAGCATAAACATGAAGTTTCATTCCTTGTTTACGGCCTAAAGTGTTTTTAGGAAGCATGCCTTTTACAGAAGTTTCGATCAAACGACGAGAATTTTTAGCACGTAATTCTCCAGCAGAGACTGATTTCAATCCTCCTGGGAAGTTTGAGTGACGGTAATAAATTTTATCGCTTGCTTTGTTACCTGTTAATTTGATTTTTTCTGCATTAATGACGATTACGAAATCGCCTGTATCCACATGAGGTGTGAATGTTGGTTTATTTTTACCACGTAAGACAGATGCTACTACTGCTGAAAGACGACCCATAGGAACATCTGTTGCATCTACTACGTACCATTTACGTTCTACTTCGCCTGGTTTGGCCATATATGTTGTACGCACAATTTTTTCCTCCAATTCAATTTCACGAATGTTTGACATACACTTGAGTTTCCGGGGCTCTTGTGGGGCAAACAATACCATATAACATAATACCTTCTATAAAGCCTAATGTCAACGTAATTCCGCCTCTTTTTGAAAATTTTCTCCATTCATTTTCTGCCATTTTCTCTGAAAAACGAAACTTGTTGTTGCAGACTTCTCAAACTGAATACAAAAATGAATATTATGTATAAACTTTCATTAACGAAGTGAGCATCCACTTCTTTTCCTCAATCACCGATAATAGTATAAAAACCTGATAATCACCACTTTTATGTATAAATATTTAATTTTACCCTTGATTTATTATTTTTATTCTGATAAGATAGCTTCAATCACTTGAAAACACGCGGAAAAGGAGTTAATAAGTATGAAAGAAAAAGTAATATTGGCCTATTCTGGAGGATTAGATACCTCCGTTTCAATTAAATGGTTAACGGACCAAGGATATGATGTGGTGGCTTGCTGCCTAGATATCGGTGAAGGTCGCGACACCCAATCCATTAAAGACAAAGCGTTGGCAGTTGGCGCGATTGAATCTTATGCCATCGATGCCCGCGAAGAATTCGCCCAAGATTTTGCTTTGATCGCTTTACAAGGCAATACTTTTTATGAAAATTCTTATCCTCTTGTTTCCGCTTTGTCTCGTCCATTGATCGCCAAGAAATTGGTGGAGTTGGCATTAGCAACTGGCGCAACGACCGTCGCCCACGGCTGTACTGGTAAAGGCAACGACCAAGTTCGGTTTGAAGTGGCGATCGCTGCTTTAGCGCCTCACTTGAAAGTCATCGCACCAGTTCGGGAATGGAAATGGTCCCGGGAAGAAGAGATTGCCTATGCGGCTGAAAAAGGAGTGCCGATTCCCGCTGATTTGGACAATCCGTATTCTATCGATCAAAACTTGTGGGGACGTGCCTGTGAGTGTGGCGTCTTAGAAGATCCTTGGGCAACGCCGCCAAAAGGGGCCTACGCCATCACGCAAGAATTAGAAGATACTCCTGACGTACCAACGATCGTTGAGATCACCTTTGATCAAGGGGTACCGACCGCCATTGATGGCGAAACGATGAATCTAGCAGAATTGATCATGAAACTGAACCGGGTGGCTGGCGAGCATGGCGTTGGTCGGATCGACCATATCGAAAATCGTCTGGTGGGAATCAAATCACGGGAAGTTTATGAATGTCCAGGAGCGATCGCTTTGATGACGGCTCATAAAGAATTGGAAGATTTGGTCTTTGTTCGGGAATTGGCGCATTTCAAACCAATCATCGAGCAGCAATTAGCGCAAGTCATCTATGATGGTCTTTGGTTCAATCCATTGACGGAAGCCTTGATTACCTTCCTGAAAAGCACGCAAGTCTATGTCAACGGGATCGTGCGTTTGAAATTGTTCAAAGGCAACGTCATTTGTGAAGGACGGAAATCTGAAAACAGCCTGTACGATGAAAACTTAGCAACGTATACGTCTGCAGATACCTTTGATCAGCATGCGGCCATCGGCTTCATCAAATTATGGGGACTGCCAAGCAAAGTGCACGCTGAGATCCAAGCACAACAGCAACTAACAGAAACATTGATTTAAGTATGCACGGCTGAAGCTGCCGCTTCAGCCGTAATCTTTTTTGAGGTGAGAATATGGCAAAATTATGGGGCGGACGTTTCGATGGGAAAAACGAAGCATGGATCGATGCTTTTGGGGCTTCCATCACGTTTGATCAAAAGTTAGCAAAACAAGACATTCTTGGCAGTTTGGCACATGTCAAAATGCTGGTCCATACGGGCATCATCAGTCAAACCGATGGCGAAGCGATCATTGGCGGCTTGACCACGATTCAGCAGCAATTAGCCGCTGGCGAGTTGACCTTCACGATTGAAAATGAGGACATCCATTTAAACATCGAGACATTCTTGCATGAATTGATTGGACCAGTGGCAGGCAAATTGCATACTGCCCGTAGTCGTAATGACCAAGTGGCGACCGATATGCATTTGTATTTGAAAGAAGTCGTGCAAGACGTGATCACTTTGATCGCTGAGTTGCGAGAAGCGCTGGTTTTACAAGCCGAAGCCAACATCTACACCATCATGCCTGGTTATACCCATCTGCAACATGCACAGCCGATTTCTTTTGCCCATCACCTCTTAGCCTATTACAGTATGCTGACGCGTGACCAAGAGCGTTTCAGTGAGAGTTTGAGTCGCATCGATGTGATGCCTTTAGGCAGTGCCGCTTTAGCAGGAACTACCTTCCCTATCGATCGTGATTTCACCGCTCAAGAGTTAGGGTTTAGCAATATTTACAGCAACAGCCTAGATGCGGTCAGCGATCGTGATTTTATCTTGGAATTTTTAAGCAACGCCTCTTTATTGATGATGCATCTGTCTCGTTTTTGTGAAGAGCTGATTCTTTGGTGCAGCCACGAGTACCAATTCGTGGAACTGACCGATACCTTCTCCACCGGCAGCTCCATCATGCCTCAAAAGAAAAACCCTGACATGGCGGAGCTGATCCGTGGAAAAACAGGACGTGTCTATGGGAACCTCTTTGGTCTTTTGACGGTCATGAAGGGTTTGCCGCTGGCGTACAACAAAGATTTCCAAGAAGACAAAGAAGGCATGTTTGACAGTGCCGAAACCATCACGAAAAGCTTGCAGATCATGACGGGCATGATCGCAACGATGAAGGTCAATCAAGCACGGATGCAAGAATCCACTGAAAAGGATTTTTCCAACGCAACAGAATTAGCGGATTACTTAGCCGGCAAAGGTGTGCCTTTCAGACAAGCCCATGAGATCGTCGGCAAGCTCGTCAGTGAGTGTTTGAGCAACGGCATCTATCTGCAAGATGTTTCCTTGGAAGACTACCAAGCGATCCATCCTGCCATCGACAGCGATATTTTTGAAAAACTTGACTCCTATACCGCCGTCAAAAATCGTCATTCTTATGGCGGCACCGGTTTTGATCAAGTGGCACAGCAAATTGAAGCCGCCAAAGGGTTATTAGCAAGCAAGTAAAAAACCAGCGAAGAAAATTCTTCGCTGGTTTTTTTGTTGATTAATGACGTACGCGAGATTTCGCTGGATCGATCAATGGCGCTTCGCCTAAGTGCGCTTGGATCATCCAAATACGTTTTTCGATGGCTGTTTTGAAGCCGATGAAGATATCTTGGGTTGGGTCGTCGCCTTCTTCACCAGATACTTCGATCCCTTTTTGGTATAAGTCCGCTAAGTAACGGTAGCCTTCCACCAATGTAGCTAAGCGTTCTGGAATCGTGCGGTCCCAGTTGCCGACTTCATCAGGGATTTGAGTGTGTTCTGCCATTTCACGCAAAGTTGAATATGGTGAACCGTCTAATGTAATCAAGCGTTCAGAAACTTCATCCAATTGCTCATTTAGATCATCCATGAATTCGTCCATCATTGGATGCAATGTCAAAAAGCCAGGTCCACGCATGTACCAGTGTGTTTGGTGAACGACCATAGCCATTTGGCTTAAATCAGCAACAAGTTGGTTTAATACTTCTTTTGTTTGTTCAAATTTCATAACGATTCCTCCTCTAAATTATCTATTTTAAGGATAATACGAAACAAATAAAAAGTACAACAAAATCATCTATTTGAGAAAATTTCTCACTCTCTTACGTATTTCTTTATAAGGGGGTACGAAAAATGACGATTTTCGTGTTTTTTTTAGGCGCTTTACTCGGCTTCTTTTGGCTTTTGCTCTTACATACCCTGTTTTGGAATCCACTAAAAAGTGATTCTCGTTCTCATTACCAGAAGGTGAACAAAGTTTCGGGTAACCATTGGTTTTTTCGCCTTCCTACAAGATGGCTTTTACCCCTGCTTTATTGGGCCATCGTCTGCTTGTGCTATGGCGGACTTTGCGGGGTTGCCTTTCATGATTCAGAAAGCTTCCTGACTTTTGTCTGGCTGACCAGTGCCTTTTTACTCAGCTTGACCGACTTGATAGACTATAGCGTCTACCCACAACTGCTGTACCCCGCCCACCTACTGCTAGCGCTGGCACAGCTTAGAAGCGGCGCTTCTTTTCAATGGCTGTCTTTAGGCTTGCTGGTTCCACTGGTCTTTTTTGTCTGGCAGGAAAAAATGGGCGGTGGCGATCTCTTAGTGCTGGCAGGTTGGAGCATTTGGCTAGCGCCAACGACCCTTTTAACCCTCTTACTGGTAGCCAGCAGTCTTGGTCTCCTCGCTTTTTTTAGCTATCAAGGCATCTGGAAGAAACGATTGGCGCAGTTGCCCTTCGTTCCCTTCTTGAGTCTTGGTTTGCTGATTGTTCGCTTCCTAGCGTTTCATACTTTTGACGCTTTTTTTCTTTGAAGTGAAGAAAAATAGGGCAGGAAAAAGCGGGACAAGTTGGCCTCATCCCGCTTTCTCTTTCTGCTCTGTTGCTTCCCCTGCCTATGATAACGGCGTCCGTTTTTTGCGATCAAGGTAGATGCCCACTGCAATTACTACTAACAACAGTCCCAAGACGACCCAATCAGCGGTCGTGGTGTCATTGGTTTTCGGTAAGTTGCCAGTTCCCGGTTTCGTTGTTTTGCCTTCTTTGACACGGTTGTTGAATACCATGTCTGCCGTTTGCTCCGCTTCAGCTACTAATTTTCCTGCTTGATCTTTGACTGTGACCGTTACTTGATAGGTGGTTTCATCATAGATGATCGTTGCGTCGTTGCCAGCTTTTTCACGAATCGTGTAACGATGTTCCCCAGCATCGTCATACGTCAATGCATCAAAGGTAATCGTTCCATTTGCGTCATTGCGTTGGGTTTGCAGAACCTTTCCAGCTTCATCCACTAATTCAAATATGAATTCGTTGGCTTGCAAGTCTCTACCCGTCAAGACTTTCTTAGCACTTAGTACGACACTGCCTGCTTGTGGCTGGTAGCTGTTTTCAAAGACTTGATTGTCTTCATATTCCGCCACTGCAGTCAACTGTCCGGCTTCATCGGTGACCGTTACGACTACTGCCAGTTCTTTCGCATCGTAGGTGATGGTACCGTCAGTTCCTGCTTTCTCACGAATAGTGTAGTGGTACTCACCTGTTTCATCATAGGCGAGAGCGTCAAAGTAGATTTGTCCGGTTGCATCATTGGCTTTTGTCTGAAGTACAGTTTCGTCTTCATCGACTAGTTCAAAATCGAATTCATTTGCTTGTAGTGTACGACCAGTTAAGACTTTCTCGGCATTCAATACGACACTACCAGCCTTTGGTTGATAGCTGTTTTCAAAGACTTGGTTGCCTTCGTATTCTGCCACTGCGGTCAACTGTCCGTCTTCATCGGTGACGGTCACGACTACCGCTAGTTCTTTTGTATCGTACGTGATAGTGCCATCGCTGTCTATTTTCTCACGAATGGTGTAGTGGTACTCACCTGTTTCTTCGTAAGGGAGCGCGTCAAAGTAGATCTTGCCAGTTGCATCATTGGCTTTTGTTTGAAGAATGTTCCCTTCTTCATCGACTAGTTCAAAGTCGAATTCATTTGCTTGTAGCGTACGACCGGTCAATACTTTCTCGGCACTTAGTACAACACTGCCGGCTTTTGGTTGGTAGCTGTTTTCAAAGACTTGGTTGCCTTCGTATTCTGCCACTGCGGTCAACTGTCCGTCTTCATCAGTGACGGTAACGACTACTGCCAGTTCTCTCGTATCGTAAGTGATGGTGCCGTCAGTTCCTGCTTGCTCACGGATGGTATAGCGGTATTCGCCAGCTTCCTCATAGGCGAGAGCGTCAAAGTAGATTTGTCCGGTTGCATCATTGGCTTTTGTTTGAAGAACAGTTCCATCTTCATCGACTAGTTCAAAATCGAATTCATTTGCTTGTACCGTACGACCGATCAAGACTTTTTCGGCACTCAGTACGACACTACCAGCTTTTGGTTGATAGTCGTTTTCAAAGATCGCATTGCCATCATACGTTGCTTTTGCCACTAGTTGCCCGTCTTCATCGGTTACTTTCACGACAACGCCAATTTCTTTCATGTCATAGGTAATGGTACTATCTGCGTCAGCTTTTTCTCGAATCGTGTAGCGGTATTCGCCGTCTTTGTCATACATTAATTCATCGAAGTAGATTTGTCCGGTTGCGTCATTGGCTTTTGTTTGGAGTACGTTGCCTTCTTCATCTACCAGTTCAAAGGCAAATTCGTTGGCTTCCAGCGTGCGGCCGGTCAATACTTTCTCAGCATTCAGCACCACTCCGCCGTCTTTTGGCGTATAGTCATTTTCAAAGATTGTATTGCCATCATATGTTGCTTTTGCCACTAGTTGCCCGTCTTCATCGGTTACTTTCACGACAACGCCAATTTCTTTCATGTCATAGGTAATGGTACTATCTGCGTCAGCTTTTTCTCGAATCGTGTAGCGGTATTCGCCGACTTCGCCATATGTCAATTCATCGAAGTAGATTTGTCCGGTTGCGTTATTGGCTTTTGTTTGAAGTACATTGCCTTCTTCATCTACCAGCTCAAAGGCAAACTCGTTGGCTTCCAGCGTGCGACCGGTCAATACTTTCTCAGCATTCAGCACCACTCCGCCGTCTTTTGGTGTATAGTCATTTTCAAAGACTTGGTTGCCTTCATATTCCGCCACTGCGGTCAATTGTCCGTCTTCATCGGTGACGGTCACGACTACCGCTAGTTCTTTTGCATCGTAAGTGATGGTACCGTCAGTTCCTGCTTTCTCACGGATGGTGTAGTGATACTCACCGGCTTCCTCGTAAGGGAGCGCGTCAAAGTAGATCTTGCCAGTGGCATCATTGGCTTTTGTTTGAAGTACAGTTCCTGCTTCATTGACTAATTCGAAGTCAAATTCTTCTGCTTTCAAATCACGACCGATCAGCACTTTCTCAGCATTCAAAACGACACTACCGGCTTTTGGCGTATAGTCATTTTCGAAGACTTGATTGCCTTCATAGACTGCTTTCGCAATCAACTGGCTATCTTCTTCAGTGACGGTCACGGTTACCTTTAGTTCTTTGTCGCTATAGGTGATGGTTGGATCATCGCCGGCTTTTTCCCGAATCGTGTAGTGGTATTCGCCAGGCTCGTTGTAAGTGATGGCGTCAAAGGCAACTTGACCGTTGCCGTCATTGGTTTGGGTTAGAATCACAGAGCCAGTTTCATCCACTAGTTGGAACGTAAATTCGCCGTCTTTTAGCTCGCGCCCATCAAGCAGCTTCTGAACATTCAAGGCGTGGGTCGTTTCTTTGATTTCCCGCTTGTTGGCTAGTTCAAAGACATAATTGACTTGCTTATCAGAAATAGTGAAGGTGTACTGAGTCGCATCTCGTTCGTATCCTTCCGGTGCGGTGATTTCTTGGATCATATAATCGCCGTAACGCAGATTGTCGATCCGATCAATGGCGTTGCCGTTTTCCATGATCTGATTGTTTTTGACCACCAGATTCGACAAGATGACTTCATAGGTATTTTGCGCATTTTTGCGGCTTAATTGGAAAACCGCTTCTTTATCGATCCCTCGTTCTTTGGTGCCGTCTGCATCGTATTTCATGATCGTCAAAGAGCCGTTCGTCCCAGAAGACGTTCCGCTGCCATCTGTCGATTTGATAGTGATTTCTTTGGTCACTGTGTGAATCTCGATCTCACTACCCGTCAAATTGACACTGTTGGCCACCCGTTCATTGTTCAAAATCCCAGGATCAAGCTGTGTTTGATAAACGATAAAGTATGGGTTATCAATCATTTCTTCAAAAGCGATCACTAACGATTGCGTCCCTGCTGCCACATCCGAGGTGATTTTCGGATTGTCCTCGTTGGTGAAGGTGACTTTTTCTCCTTTTTCCCACGTGCCATTGTTTAAGACCGCTTCATACACATCTACGATCACGGCATCGTCGGCATCTCGTAAAAAGGTGTGTTGATTGTAGTTGATGGTATCGGTGACCACCGCATTGTGGATTTTGCGACTGTCAGCGTTGATCATGATTTCCCAATCGATTAACCGATTGTTGTCGGCATTCTGACTACCGTTTTTCATCAACCAGTCCGTTTTCGCCGACTTATCGGCTTGGCCATCGGCAGTCAACGTTGTGTCATTGTCCGTCAATGTAATAGTATTTTTGTAGGTAAATACATCTTCCGCTGCTTCCGTTGCCAAGAAGACCGCCAGTGTTTCTGACGTTTCTTTCAGCAAGGTGATCGTAACTTTCTTCGTGTCAGGGTCATAGGTGTAACTGTAATCCTCGTTTAGCACCAATTGCTCTTTTAGTGCTCTGACTTGTGTCGTATACCCAGTTACTGTGACCGTGTAAAGCGACAAGTCTTTCAAGGTTTGGCCTTCTTGCAGCTGGTCCGTGATGATTGCATCTTTGTTGATTTTTTCTTTGTACGTATTGAATAGCCCCATCCAATAGACTTGATCGCTAGAGGCGGTCTGCTCATCAAAAATAGTTCCTAAGTTCCGACCTAATACGGCAGTAATCGCTTTGGCGACATCTTCCCCTTCACCAATAAATAGGCCGTATTTCAAGGCATTTTTTAACCAGTTGGTATCCATCCAAGTATTGGATTCAGAGGCTTCCGTGAACGTATTGCCGGCTTCATCTTTATAATGGACAAACGCTGCATTACTAAAACGACTGCTAGAACTTCCTAATGCGATCTGCTGTGAAACATCGAAGCTAGTTTTGAAATTAACCGTGATCGTTGCCGAGGTCGTTTGGTACGCCCCTTGCAGCTTGATCCGAAAACCAGTCTCAAGTTCCTTCGTTGAGCCATCGGCTAGTGTTTTCGTTTCTGTGATTAGCTCTAGCGTATAGTCGGTATTGAGCTCTAAAGGCTCGGTCACGCCGCTGGCTGTCACTACTAGCGTATCCGCCAATAAAGCTAACGCACTACTGTTTGCGCCAGAGATCAATTGATAGCGGTCTTCTATAATCAGGTCGCTAACTTTTTGCTGATTGGTATTGGCATCAATTTTCCATGCGACAGTCTTCGTTTCATAGTCTTTGGTGCCAGCTGTTTTCACGACACCGATCGTTTTGGTTGGCGTCACTGTCCCACTGCCCGTCAACGAGCTATTTTGATTGTCGCGGATCGAAGCGTAGTTGTAAATACGAGTATCAGCTAGAACAGATTCATACAACTGGGTATCGTATTGGATCTTGTAGTAACCAGCTTTGGCAAACGTGATACCAAAGCGGACGATTTCCCCCTCTTTATCCAGCTGGTACGTCCCATCAAAGGACCAATCTTCTGTTGGGATCGAGTTACCATCTTTGTCAGTGATCACCAAAGTCTCTGGAACAAAAAAGTGTAGGGCTTTTTCAGGATCCGTTCCTGAATAGGTCTGATCCAAAACTCTGGCTTGGTCTTTGTCCAATGTGACGGAAATTTCCCATGATGCTCGTTTCGTTTCTTGATCATAGCCTTTGAACCGTTTGTATTCCGATTGCTCATCGTAAGTAACCGTTGCTTCTGCAGTTTTTTCTGTAAAATCGCTGCCGTTGATTGTTGCCGTGTTTTTGAAAGAAGAAGCCGTTGGATCGGTGACTGCACTATTGATGACGATTCGAACCGGTTGATTAACCGTTTGATTGAAGGTAAACGTGTTGTTGACGCTGTTAAAGGTATATAAGCCATCGGTACGAACCCACTCCTCGGTGGCTTCATCGTACAAGTAGCCTGTCGAAGTACTATAAGACAAACCTTGAGGCATTTTATCGGTGATCACCACATCATGCAATTCACGACTGGTTTGGTTAAAAATAATTTCCCAAACCACTGAACCGCTGGAAGTCACGTTACCAGTCTTAATGATGTCGACTTCATAAATAGGCAATGTAATGATGATCTCATGGCCATCTTCATCGTAGATCCCAGTATGAATCGTCACTTCTTCGGTGACAGTGCTCACACTTAATTCCGTAATTAGATCGATAGTCCCTGAGCGGTTGGAAAGTGTTTGTGCCGCTTCGTTAAAAGTAACAGTCAACGTGCCATCGAGTGCTAAGGTAAAGGTTCCGATCGATTGCCCGCCAGAACGGGTCAATTCGCCGCTAACGGTGTTATGAATAGCAAAATATTCCGGTAATTGATACGTATAATAATCGCCAGCGCGAATTTCTTCCGTATCTGCTAACGACCAGTCAAAATGAATTTTGATGTTGCCGTTATACATCGGTGGATTTTCGGCAGTGAAGGGTTGATCGTTTAAGTCAGTAATTCGGACATTGTCAAAAAGTTGTACTCCCCGTTCGTTTAGGTTGGCACTAAGATTCTCAGCGGTAGTAGAAGCTTCCGTTTCCGCTTCAGTATCTGGTGCTCGGGGTTGAATGCTGTTTTGATTCAGTGTCGAAGATGCTTGGGTTGCTTGACTTTCACTAGGGACGGTTGCTTGTTCTTCTTCTGCTTGACTCATTTCTGACTGAACTGCTCCCGCTGTCGATGAATCCGTAGGTGCTTTTTCCGTATCGATCGTTCCCGTCTCAGGTTCGGTACTTTCCAGCGTTTCAGCCGTTCTTTCGGTACTATCAGTTGCGTTGATTGCTTCTGCTAGTATGATCGTTGGTTCACAAAAAATGGATCCAAGCAAGACTAGCAAACATATATAGATAGAAAATTGTTTTTTCATAATTGTTCATTCCTTTTTATTGAAATTTTTTCAATTGATCTCGGAAGCGCTCGACGAATAACATTGTTCAACAGTGAGCAAGATATCCCAACAAACAACTGCTTTTTGCCTCCTCCCCATGATTCAAAAATTTTGGTCTTTGCTACTTGTATCAAACGTATTACTACTATTCCACACTTCTATTTTCCCAAAATTTTGGGGTGGGATGTATTCAAAAAAAATACAACACGCAATTTTTTTGAATACATGTAAAAACGTGATACTATTTACTTAAAAGGGGGCTCAGGGGGAATCATGTTACGGAAATTGTTATCATCTACGACACAAAAGAAACTACAGCTGATTGAGTATTTATTAGACGATCAGGGAACGAGTCTTCACGATTTGGCAGTAAAATTTTCCATTTCAATGTCTGCAGCGAAAACCTATATCGCGGAAATCGACAATGAATTTTCGTTTCTGGACTTACAATTTGACGATTATTCAGCTGTTCGTCTCCACTTGCATCCCTTTGCTACTCGGCTAGACGTATACAGCCAGTTTTTGACTCGCTCTTCTGCATTTCAATTATTGGAACTACTCTTCTCATCAAGTTTCACTAGTTATGATATGTTGGCTCTAGAATTAAATTTAAGCAAATCGTCGATCATTCGTTTGATCAAGAGGATCAACATGGTTCTGGCACCATATGATTTCTTCATCGCGACCAAACCCATCCAGTTAAAAGGAAATGAACACAACATTCGCCAGTTTTTTCTGATTTTCTTCTTAGAAAAGTACCAGTATGAATTTGTGGATGCCAACATCAACCAAGAACAGGATTTTTTGAAAATCGCCCGTATCATGGCGGCAGCGACGCCCTTAAAGCTTTATTTTTCCGACATCAAAAAAATCGCTTTTGTGATCTATATCAACACGAAGCGCGATCGCCTATACGCCTCCAACCCCAATGGAAACCACGTCGAATATTTCTTAGAGAAAATCGATTTGAGCGAATTTACCGGCTACAGTCGGGCCTACGTCGAGAAAATGGTCGGTTATGTCACGACCCATATTGGTCAAGACCCCAACGTCTTTCGTAAGACCAAACAAGAGTTTTATCAAATGACCAAACGTATATTTAAAAAGTACAACTATCATGAAGCCGACTTTGAAGAGAAACTCGACGCTGTGGTCTTTTCTTATTTTCTTGGGATCAACTTGCGCGTTCCTTACTGCATCTTGGATGATCGCTTTGCTCGTTTTGTCAACAACTGTGATTTGGTCCAACAGGCAGTCAATCGAGACATCGTTCACCTTTTGACCCATTCAAATTTACCGATCATTCGACCAAGTACGATCAATTACCTGATTTATATTTTCCATATATCTTTCCCAAATTTCGCTAAAGAAATCATCGATGCCAATGCTGGCTTTCGCTTAGCTTTGTTTTATGATACGAATAGTTACCATACGGAATTTATCCAAACGAAAATCCAACAGTTTATTCCTTATCAGCTAACCATCACGATTTTAAATCCTCTGGACTCGTTTTCTCTGACCAGACTGGACGAGACTTATGATTTGATCATCGGCAATCTGACCCCCTCCTGCAGAAAAAACTTATTTCATTATGCAGACATCAACCTGACTTCGAATGATTTGGCGTTTATCGCTCGGCAGGTTCAGGAAAAGGGGATTCGTATGCTGCAAGAAAATAATGCGCAATAAAAAAAACACCCTTGAAAAGCCGCAATTTAGCGATTTTCGAGGGTGTTTCCATTATTTGTTTGCTGTTTAGTTTTGTTCACTACGCCATGGCTGGATATTTTGCTGGCGATACAGAGCTGCTTTCCCAATTGCATTGAAGAGGGACATTTTTTGCGTAACCACTGTTTTGGCTGCCTCAATGCATTCTGGGTAAATAGCATTTGGATCCCATAATTCTGTTTCAGCTAAAATTTGACGGCATTTTTTGTAAAAGGCGTATTTATAATCAGAGGAGATATTTACTTTTTGGATACCGATTGCCACTGCCTGAGCGATTTCTTCATCGGGATTGGCCGATCCGCCATGCAACACCAATGGGATATCGACACGATCTTTGATTTCTTGTAAGACATCCATTTTTAATTCCGGTTTGATATCTTTCGGATAAATACCATGGGCAGTTCCAATCGCAACTGCCAGAGTGTCAATGCCTGTCTTCTCAATGAATTCTTGTGCATCTTCTGGACGAGTATAAATCACTTCGGAGACGCCCCCTTCAACGGAGGTTCCGGTATTACCGATCGTTCCCAGCTCGCCTTCGACAGAAACCCCAATCGGATGGCAAATCTCGGTAATCTGTTTTGTCAGAGCAATATTTTCTTCAAAAGGCAGCAACGACCCATCAATCATCACTGAGCTGAACCCGCAATGGATCGCCCGCATGATACTCGCCAGACTGTCGCCATGATCCATATGGATCACGATCGGCACAGAACTGTTTTTCGCTCTGGAAACTGCATAGTGGAAAAATTCATCCTTTGTAAAGGCCAATTCTGTTGGGTGGATCGCAATGATGGCTGGTGCATCGTTTTCTTCCGCTGCTTCGATAACGACGCGTAAGAAGTTACTGTCTGCGACGTTAAAGGCACCAACGGCAAATTGATTTTCTTTGGCAACGGTCAGTAATTGTTTCATATTGATCAACATATAAGTGTGCTCCAATCTTTTTAAAGTGATTTGTTTTTTGATCCAGATAATTCGATATACTCTTTGACGACTGCTTTTCCTGCTTCGATGGTTTGGTGGACCAGGGTCGGATAATCGCTTTCCGGACAAGCATTCAGCTGTTGGTGCAGGGCATTTCTCTGGGCTTTCATAAAATCAGCCCCTACATTGATCTTATTGATCCCTAATGCCACGGAACGCAAGATATTTTCACTGCCGGCTCCCGAGCCGCCATGCAAAACCAGCGGTAGGTCAGTGGCTTCTTTGATTGTTTGAACGATGTCAAAGCGAAATGCCGGGCGATATCCTGCTGGATAATCCCCATGACTGGAGCCGTAAGAAAGGGCGAGACAGTCGACCCCGGTTGCTCGAATAAAATGGATGGCTTCCTCTGGATCGGTATACATCCCATCGCTAGTAAACTGATCCCCAGCCACTGCTCCCATGTCCCCAACTTCTGCTTCGACACTGGCATTATAGGCTTGCGCAAACTGTACGATCTCTTTGGTGATGGCGATGTTTTTTTCTAAAGGATGCATAGAGGCATCCATCATGACGCTTGAGAACCCTTCATGGAGACATTGTTTGACGAAGGCGATATCCTGTCCGTGATCCAGATTGATGGCAACCTCCACATTGGCATTTTCCGCCATTCGAATGATCGGCTGGGTTAAGTAACGATGATCTAGATGGGTCTTTAAATGGTCTTGCAGCAAATCCACGATGATGGGTGCATGTGATTCTGCAGCTGCATCGATCACTGCTTTAGCGGTTTCCAGGTTGAAACAATTGATGGCCATAACCGCATAGTTTTCTCGATTGGCTTTTTGCAGCATCTCTTTCATTGATACATACATCTTCTTCGCTCCTTTTTTTAGGAAATTTCAATCGACGAAAAGTCAATGTCTTCTTCCTCTTCCATGATCGGCATTTCCACGGGTGCCTTTTTCAATGCAAACAGCAAAACACCGGTGATGGCAGAACCAATCAGGAGTGCGATGGTAAATTTCAGTGGATCCGTCATGGCAGGAATGATGAAGACCCCACCAGATGGCACTGGTGAACCGACGCCCCAAACCATGCTTAGACCACCGCCGACGGCTGCTCCGACCGTACAAGAAAAAATGACGCGAAACGGGTCGACGGCAGCGATCGGGATCACTCCTTCTGTAATCATACAAAGGCCCATTGGAAAAGCGATCTTGATGTTGTCTTCTTCTTCCGTAGAATATTTGGGCCGGCGTAAGAGACGAGAGAGGACCCAAGAGATCGTAACACCAAAGGGCGGCACCATTGAGGCTAAAATTTTCACGGCTTCGGGTTCTTGAATGCCTTCCAGTAATAGACCATCAGCAAATAGCGAGGCGACTTTGTTGACGGGTCCGCCAAAATCAAAGGCAGCCATGCCACCGACAATCGCGCCAAATAAGAAATTTCCCGAGCCTTGCAGATTCGTTAAGAAGGTAGTCAACGCCTCCGTAGCCCACACGATCGGTACACCGATGACGAAGAACATCAAAGCACCGACGATCAGTGTCGACAAGACCGGTACGATCATCATTGGCATCAGACCTTGTGCCCAACGTGGTACTTTAAGGTTTTTTACTAAGAATAAGACCAGATAACCTGCGAGATAGCCTCCTAACATTCCCCCTAAAAAGCCTGCGCCAATCGCATTGGCAATCAGTCCCATAAACAGACCCGGAGCGATTCCTGGACGATCGGCAATGGAATAGGCGATCGCGGCAGCGATCACTGGCGCCAGTAGCCCCATCCCTAAAACACCCAGCGAGACCAGTGCATCCGGGATCGTATAGGCAGCATCGTAATTTTCAATGACCGTGCCGTTGGCAAGATTTCCGATAGCGATCAAAAGTCCGGCTGTTACAACGACCGGCAGCATATACGAGATGGCGGTTAAGGCATGTTTTTTCAACTGCAGCTGTTTCATCATTTGTTTCATCCCCCTTTAAATTTGAATTGTCAGAACATTTATTGATTCATCCCTGATTTAATTTTTCTTCAATTGTTTCAAGCAAACGCTTAGGCGCTTTGATCACCATACTAGTTGGAATTTCTACTATTCGCTTGCCTTCAAAACGGTCTCTGCCGCCAATTTTGATATCTGCCGCAATAATGACGACATCGGCTGCTTGAATAGCGGCTTCCGTCAATTCACTTTCCGTCCCGATGGTTCCTTGGGTTTCGATATGGACTTCATGACCAAGTTCTTTCGCAGCTGTTTCGATTTTTTGCTTAGCGATATACGTATGAGCGATTCCTGAAGTACAAGCAGCTACACCAACGATTTTCATCTCTTCTCCCCCTTTCTTAGTTTTCTGCCATTGGATCTTTTGCAAGCAAGGCCATCATTTGATCCTTGGTCCCTGACGCAACGAGACGATCAATAAACGATTCATCCGCTAGTAGCATCGCTACCTTTTGCAGCAGCTTGATATGCATCGTATTGGCATCGGTATTTTTGACTGCAAACAAGATAATTACTTGAACGGGCGCTTCATCGATCGACTCCCATTCAAGCGGACGCTTGGTTTTTCCGATCACTAAAGAGGTCTTTTTCACACTGTCTGACTTTCCATGTGGGATTGCTAAGCCATGTCCGATACCGGTCATTCCTTCTGCTTCTCGGGCAAAGACATCTTGGGTGAACCCTGCTAGATCGGTAATTATTTGGTTTTCGTATAAAAGTTCAGACAGTTCAGTGATCGCTTCTTCTTTTGAATTCGCTTCCATTTCCATCTTGATAAGATTGGGATTGATTACATCTGCGATACTGAACGCTTGGATCGTTTGGCTTTCGTTTTTCATCTTTACATCTCTCCTAATAGTTGTTTGACTCGCTTTTCATCCTGTTTGGTAAATACCGAATTGACTAAAATCGTCGGCACCTTCGTTTCTACTGGCAAATTAATGGTGGTTAAGATCAGATCGATATCCTGATAGTCTTGCGCATGCTTTCGGTACATACGAGCGGAAAGCACATCCACGATATCCAACTCTGGAAATGCCCGTTGGACTTTGACTTTCAGCAGTTCAGAAGTCCCTACGCCGCTGCTGCACATAATTAAGACTCGCTGTCTGCGCCGACGAATGACTTTAAATTTCACAAAATACAGAACCAAGAAACCAATCTCGTCTTCCGATATGGGATTCGTTCCATAGGTTTGCTCCACTTCCTTGCTGACTTGTGCCACTTGCTCAAAAATCCTTGGGTACTCTAGTTGAATGTCATTTAGCAGCCCATTTTTCACGATAATTTTATTCTTTAGCCGATAGAGCATCGGCTGGATATGGCAAAGTAGATTGGTCTTGTCTGTTTGCTGGTTCAATTTGATACCCAGTGCTTTTTCCATCTGCTTAGTAAAAAACTCCGTGATTTCGCTGGCTTCTTTTGTCAGATTGGTCATTGCCAAGGGTTTGTTTTCCACTCTGGAAGACACTAGATACTGGTAGAGATAAAATACCTCACTTTCTGGTAGCTCCGTCACGAGAAAGGCATTGATTTTTTCAATCACTTGTTGGGCAATTTGATAAAACTCTTGGTGCTGTTCAATCAGATGCTGTTCTTCCTCATCTAAACCCTCAATTATCTCTTCGCGGTCAATTTCTCCTTCCCTCATTCGTAAAATCAGAATATACAGATGCGAGAAAATATTCATATTGTAAGGATACGCAATACTGTTCGCGAGTTTTCGCTCAATAAATTCAAGAATGGAGGTAATAAAGTTGATATCAAAGGCATTGATGGGATACTTTTGCGTGACCATTTCTTCATTCCACACATGAGTCTTCGTAAAGAGATCGTTGACACAGCGACGGATATTTTTTTCGGTACCAATCACTGCAATTCTCTTATCGGATCGGATCAACTGGAGTTCAAAGTACTGAAAATATTCCGCAAGTCGATTGATATCACTACTTATCACTGCTTCACTCAAATAGTAAGGGGCGAACAACTCTTTGATCATTAAACGCTTTGGTGATTTAAACAATACATGCAGTGCAATCGCATGACGCCGCTCAAGCGGCTCATCATATTGATCCGTTTCTTGATTTTCAATCGTGCCTTTGAGATACGCTTCATAATCCAAACAAAATCCTTTGCCGATTTCAGACTGAATGATTTCTGAACCAGCAGCCTCATTGATCCGCTTGATCGTCCGATAAATGGTTTTTGTTGAAACCTTAGCAGCTGTGGCTAGTTCATTAGCGGTCAAATTCATCCCCTGTATCATAAACTGCTCAATCAAACGTGTTTCTCTCTTGCTCAGCTTCATACTGTCTCCCTCCGTATCTTTACTATAGCCTTCTTTGGCTCTAGTAATTCTTAATCGATGTCCATTGATTTGGACATTTTAAAAATAACGCTTTCATCAATCGTCCCAAATGCCCCTTTTCTAGGATGAAAGAAGGGCGCATTCATTTTCGTGATATTTCCTTTTGCTAAACAAAAAAAGCTTGCCATTCCGAAGAATGACAAGCTTTTCCGTCACACTGAGTCAATCAGGTGCTGGGCATTGATTAGTTTTGGCTATTCAATGCGTCTTCAGCAGCCATTTGTGCTTCGATGTCTGAGATGCTGTAGACATTTTCGCTGGCAACTGTTACTTCTTTTGGTTCCATTTCACGGTAACGAGGCATACCAGTACCAGCTGGGATGATCTTACCGATGATAACATTTTCTTTCAATCCAAGAAGTGGATCTTTCTTGCCGCGGATAGCTGCATCGGTCAACACACGAGTGGTTTCTTGGAAGGACGCAGCAGACAAGAAGCTGTTGGTTTCCAAAGATGCTTTCGTGATCCCTAGTAGGACTGGACGGCTAGTTGCAGGAACGCCGCCGGCTACCAATGTGTCGTAGTTGCGGTCTTTAAAGTCGGCGATATCCAACAATGTTCCTGGCAAGATGCCTGAATCACCTGGATCCATGACGCGGACTTTACGCAGCATTTGACGAACCATTACTTCGATATGTTTGTCGCCGATTTCTACCCCTTGCATCCGGTAAACGCGTTGAACTTCCCGTAATAGGTAGTTTTCAACAGACAAGACATCGCGAACTTGTAACAGTTGTTTTGGATCGATCGAACCTTCCGTCAATGGCGCACCACGATGGATAAAGTCGCCTTCTGCTACTTTCATCCGGGCAGTATAAGGAACGGTATACGTACGCGTATCGGTTTCCCCTTTGATAGTCACTTCTTTGGTCCGAGTTGAAGGGTCTTCTGAGATATCGATGACTTCTCCGGTAACTTCGGTAATGACCGCTTGTCCTTTCGGATTACGGGCTTCAAAGATTTCTTGGACACGAGGGAGACCTTGCGTGATATCGTCTCCGGCAACCCCGCCGGTATGGAAGGTACGCATGGTCAACTGAGTACCAGGTTCACCGATTGATTGGGCAGCGATGGTACCGACTGCTTCCCCAACTTCAACTTCAGAACCAGTAGCTAAGTTGCGGCCATAACAATGTTTACATACACCATGTTTGGTGTTACATGTAAAGACAGAGCGAATGGATACTGTTTCGATACCAGCGTCCACGATGGCTTTAGCTAAATCTTCAGTGATCAATTCATTGACCCCTAGAAGGACTTCGCCAGTTTCAGGATGGATCACTGATTTACGTGTGTAACGTCCAATCAAACGTTCTTCTAAGGATTCGATGATTTCGTTTCCTTCGCGAATTGCTTGAATGTCTAAACCACGGTCAGTACCACAATCGTCTTCACGGATGATGACATCTTGGGCAACGTCAACGAGACGACGTGTCAAGTAACCGGAATCGGCTGTTTTCAAGGCGGTATCGGTCATCCCTTTACGGGCACCATGGGTCGAGATAAACATTTCCAAGACAGATAGACCTTCACGGAAGTTTGAGATGATCGGCAACTCCATGATTCGTCCGTTAGGCGCGGCCATCAATCCACGCATCCCAGCAAGCTGAGTAAAGTTGGAGATGTTACCACGGGCACCGGAATCAGACATCATGAAGATTGGGTTTTTCGCTTCCAATGATTCCATCAGTTTTAACTGAATTTCATCTTTGGCTGCATTCCAAACACCAATAACTCGTTCATAACGCTCGTCATCGGTAATCAATCCACGACGGAATTGTTTCGTGATCGTTTCAACTTGTTTGTGGGCATTGTCGATGATTTCATGTTTTTCGTGCAAGTTCATGATATCAGCGATACCAACGGTGATACCCGCCATTGTTGAATGGCTGTATCCTAAGTCTTTCATGCGGTCAAGCATGCGTGACGTTTCAGTGATGCGGAAACGTTTGAAGACTTCTGATATGATGTTTCCTAAGTTTTTCTTCTTGAATGGGCCAACAAGCTCTTGTTCTTTGATGAAGACAGGCACATCTGTACCAGCTTCAATAAAGTACTTGTCTGGTGTTTGAACCGTCAAGTTGTAGTCTGTTGGTTCGTTCAAGAATGGGAATTCTGGTGGCATGATCGAGTTAAAGATCACTTTACCCACCGTTGTTACCATCAAGCGTTGTTTTTGTTCAGACGTGAATGGTTTGTCCCCTAAAGTGTTTGGATTGATGGCGATCCGTGTGTGTAAATGCACGTAGCCATTGCGCCATGCCGTAACTGCTTCGTCCATGTCACGGAAGATCATGCCTTCCCCTTCACGGCCTTCTTCTTCCATCGTCAAGTAGTAGTTCCCTAGGACCATATCCTGAGATGGTGTTACAACTGGTTTTCCGTCTTTTGGATTCAAAATGTTTTGGGCTGCTAACATCAGCATACGTGCTTCTGCTTGCGCTTCTTCGTTCAATGGTACGTGAACGGCCATTTGGTCTCCATCGAAATCGGCATTGTAGGCTTCACAAACAAGTGGGTGCAAACGAATGGCACGGCCTTCAACTAAGACTGGTTCAAATGCTTGGATACCTAATCTGTGAAGCGTAGGTGCCCGGTTCAATAGCACTGGATGTTCTTTGATGACATCTTCTAAAACATCCCAAACTTCGTCTTCTTGACGTTCGATTTTGCGTTTGGCATTTTTGATGTTTGACGCGATTTCACGAGAAACAAGCTCCCGCATCACGAATGGTTTGAACAATTCGATCGCCATTTCTTTTGGCAGACCACATTGGTACATTTTAAGGAATGGACCAACGACGATAACTGAACGACCTGAGTAGTCGACCCGTTTTCCTAGCAAGTTTTGACGGAAACGACCTTGTTTCCCTTTCAACATGTGAGAAAGAGATTTCAATGGGCGGTTCCCTGGCCCTGCAACTGGACGGCCGCGACGACCGTTATCGATCAAGGCATCAACTGCTTCTTGCAGCATCCGTTTTTCATTTTGAACGATGATGTTTGGTGCATTCAAGTCTAACAAGCGTTTCAAACGGTTGTTACGGTTGATTACTCGACGATACAAGTCGTTCAAGTCACTTGTGGCAAAACGTCCACCTTCTAATTGCACCATTGGGCGCAAATCAGGCGGGATAACTGGGATAACGTCCATAACCATCCAGCTTGGTTTGTTTCCTGAAGCACGGAATGCTTCTAAGATATCCAAACGGCGGATCGCACGGGTCCGTTTTTGACCAGTCGCGTTTTTCAATTCTTCTTTTAATTCAGCAACTTCGCCTTCAAGATCAACGCCATCTAATAATTGTTTGATGGCTTCGGCACCCATTGCTGCTGAAAATTCTTGACCGTATTGGTCACGTTTTTCACGGTATTCCCGTTCAGTCAATAGTTGTTTTTTCTCAAGGCTGGTGTTTCCTGGTTCAATCACTACGTATGAAGCAAAGTAGATGATTTCTTCTAATGCACGTGGGCTCATGTCTAAGACAAGACCCATCCGTGAAGGAATGCCTTTGAAGTACCAAATGTGTGATACTGGTGCTGCTAGTTCAATGTGTCCCATGCGTTCACGACGCACTTTTGAACGTGTTACTTCCACGCCGCAACGGTCACAAACGATGCCTTTATAGCGGATCCGTTTGTATTTGCCGCAAGCACATTCCCAGTCTTTGGTTGGACCGAAAATACGCTCGTCAAACAACCCTTCGCGTTCAGGTTTTAACGTACGGTAGTTAATGGTTTCTGGTTTTTTTACTTCACCATAAGACCAGCTTCTGATTTTTTCAGGAGAAGCCAAACCGATTTGCATACTTTCGAATTTATTTACATCGATCAAAAAAGGTTCCCTCCATTTCATTTCATGGACATATCCGATAGAACGGGGGCTATTTCCGCTAGTGGCGGAAATAGCGAGGGCCGTCTATTATTGCAAGCGATCTTCTGCTGTCTCGATTTGTTGGTTCAACGCGTCGGCGGCATTTTTAGCTTCTGTTTGTGCTTTTTGTTCTAATTCACGGGCTGTTTGTTGCTCCGCAAATTTTGTTAAGGCATCAACGGTGATTAAATCATCATCGTCATCATCCATATCACGCAGTTCGATCTCTGCATCATCGATATCTAGGACGCGCATGTCTAGACCCAGTGATTGCAATTCTTTTACTAATACGCGGAATGATTCTGGTACACCTGGTTTTGGAATTGGTTCCCCTTTGACGATCGCTTCGTATGTTTTCACACGACCAACCACGTCATCTGATTTGTAGGTCAAGATTTCTTGCAAGGTGTAAGCAGCACCGTATGCTTCCAGTGCCCAAACTTCCATCTCTCCGAAACGTTGTCCACCAAATTGGGCTTTTCCTCCCAATGGTTGTTGCGTAACCAATGAGTAAGGTCCAATGGAACGGGCATGCAATTTATCATCGACCATGTGGGCCAATTTGATCATGTACATGACACCAACGGAGATGCGGCCATCAAATGGTTCGCCGGTACGTCCATCGTAAAGCACTGTTTTGGCATCGCTGGCCATTCCTGCTTCAGCAACCGTTGCCCAAACATCTTCATCACTGGCACCATCAAAGACTGGTGTTGCCACGTGAATGCCTAATTGACGCGCAGCCATTCCTAAGTGTAACTCTAATACTTGTCCAATGTTCATCCGAGAAGGTACCCCTAATGGGTTCAGCATGATATCGACTGGTGTGCCATCTGGTAAGAAAGGCATGTCTTCTTCTGGCATAATGCGAGAAACGACCCCTTTGTTTCCGTGACGTCCGGCCATTTTATCCCCTTCATGGATTTTCCGTTTTTGAACGATATAAACGCGAACCAGCATGTTCACACCTGGTGACAATTCATCGCCAGCTTCGCGGGTAAAGATTTTGACATCGTGGACGATTCCGCCGCCGCCGTGAGGCACGCGTAGAGAAGTGTCACGCACTTCGCGGGCTTTTTCACCAAAGATTGCGTGCAACAAACGCTCTTCTGCTGAAAGTTCCGTTACCCCTTTTGGAGTGACTTTCCCAACAAGCAGATCGCCATCTTTGACTTCCGCACCAATGCGGATAATCCCCATTTCGTCTAGATCTTTCAATGCGTCTTCCCCTACGTTCGGGATTTCGCGAGTGATTTCTTCAGGTCCTAATTTTGTGTCGCGGGCTTCTGATTCATATTCTTCAATATGGACAGAAGTGTAAACATCATCTTTCACCAAACGACGGCTCATGATGATGGCATCTTCATAGTTGTACCCTTCCCAAGTCATGAATGCGACTAAGACGTTTTGTCCTAGTGCCATTTCGCCTTGTTCCATAGATGGGCCATCTGCTAAGATGTCGCCTTTTTCCACTTTTTCACCAAGTGCCACTAATGGACGTTGGTTGTAGCTGGTTCCTGAGTTTGAACGACGGAATTTGGTAACAGAATAAACGTCTAATGCGCCATTGTCACGACGAACGCGCACTTCGGCTGCATCCACGTATTCTACGATCCCATCATGTTTACATAACAAAGCAGCTCCTGAGTCATGTGCTGATTTGTATTCCATACCAGTACCAACCCAAGGTGCTTTCGGATTGATCAATGGTACAGCTTGCCGCTGCATGTTGGCACCCATCAAGGCACGGTTGGAGTCATCGTTTTCCAAGAAAGGAATACATGCGGTTGCGACTGCGACTACTTGTTTTGGTGATACGTCCATGTAGTCGACTTTATCGATCGATACTTCCAAGTTTTCAGAAGTAGCACGCGCCATAACAACGTCGTTTACGAAAGAGCCGTCTTCATTTAACAAGCTGTTTGCTTGGGCCACAACGTAGTGGTCTTCGGTATCGGCAGTCAAGTAATCGATTTTGTCTGTAACACGGCCTGTTTCGCGGTCAACTCGACGGTATGGTGTTTCAATGAAGCCATACTTGTTGACTTTGGCATAAGAGGCCAAGCTGTTGATCAACCCGATGTTTGGTCCCTCAGGCGTTTCGATCGGACACATACGGCCATAGTGGGAATAGTGAACGTCTCGGACTTCATAGCCGGCACGGTCACGGGTCAAACCACCAGGTCCTAAGGCAGATAGACGACGTTTATGGGTCAACTCACCCAGTGGGTTTGTTTGGTCCATGAACTGTGACAACTGAGAAGAACCAAAGAATTCTTTGATACTTGCGACAACTGGACGAATATTGATCAATTGTTGCGGTGTCAAGGTTTCGGTATCTTGGATCGACATGCGTTCACGAACGACACGTTCCATCCGAGCAAGCCCGATCCGGAATTGGTTTTGCAATAATTCACCAACAGAACGAATCCGACGGTTTCCTAAGTGGTCGATGTCATCGACATTGCCGATGCCTTCCATCAAGTTGAAGAAGTAGCTCATTGAAGCAATGATGTCTGCTGGACGAACGGTACGTGTGGCAGTATCTGGATAGCCATTACCGATCACGTTGACTTCTTGTTCTGGATCTTTTGGTGAAAAGACTTTGATGACTTGGACGGTCATTGGTTCGGTAACGACCCCATCTTCTGATGGATAGTACGTTACACTGTTTAGGCCATTATCGATAAATGCGCCTAGTGTTTCCATGACTTGGTGAGTCAAAACAGTGCCTTTTTCAACAATGATCTCGCCTGTTTCAGGGTCAACCAAGGTTTCTGCTAAGGTCAAGTTCAATAGACGTGTTTTCAAGTCTAATTTTTTGTTTACTTTGTAACGACCAACATTTGCTAAGTCGTAACGTTTTGGATCGAAGAAACGTGCGTTCAGCAAGCTGCGTGAGCTGTCTGCTGTTTTTGGCTCGCCTGGACGAAGACGTTCGTAAACATCTTTCAATCCTTCTTCGGTACGAGAATCGCTTGCGTTTTTATGCAAGTCTTTTTCGATCGTGTTGCGCAATGATTCACTGTCGCCGAAAATTTCAAAGATCGTGTCATCAGAACCAAACCCTAGGGCACGGACTAAGACCGTCAAAGGAATTTTACGGGTACGGTCAATCCGTACGTAAGAGATATCTTTGGCATCAGTTTCCATTTCTAACCACGCACCGCGGTTAGGGATAACAGTTGAACCAAAGCCTTCTTTGCCGTTTTTATCGACTTTGCCATGGAAATATACACCTGGAGAGCGGACCAACTGAGAAACGATAACCCGTTCTGCCCCGTTGATGATAAAGGTTCCTTGTTCAGTCATTAATGGGAAATCACCAAAGAATACTTCTTGGGATTTGATTTCCCCAGTTTCACGGTTCGTCAAACGCAAAGTAACATGTAATGGTGCCGAATAGTTTGCATCATGGGCACGGGCTTCTTCTACTGTATACTTTGGTTCTTTCAATTCATAATCCACAAATTCTAGGGACAAGTTACCGTTGAATCCTTCGATTGGCAAAATATCTTCAAACATTTCTCTTAGGCCCTCATCTAGGAACCATTGGTAAGAGTCGGTTTGAATTTCAATCAAATTCGGTAATTCTAATACTTCACTGATCCGTGCGAAACTTCTACGTTCGCGATGCTTTCCGTATTTTACTACGTGTCCAGCCAAGCTCTTCACCTCTTCATAAAGTCTTTCAAAAAGGCTATCCGATTATTTACAAAACTGTAACAAATATTAAATGTAGGTTACAGAAAGCATTTTTTGCGGCTTTTAGGCAAAAAAAAACCAAAAATAGAACGGATGCATTGGGCATTTTCTACTTTTGTTTCCTTATTCCTAAGCCGAAACGGACAATATTTCGTTTCTGCTTTTTTCGTTCAGATAGTTTTTGCAACTCCTTATTATACAGATGAAGCACTTCTCTGTCAAGCTTTCATTGGAAGTTACAATGCTTTTCTGGCGCACCCATTTCCTAAGATTTTCTAAAGAAAAAAACAAGGCTGGTGTGGACGGTTTTTCGTAAGAAACTACTTTGCTTTTTGCCGATTTCTTGCTATGCTAACGAAAACGTTACACGTGAAACATTAGGAAGGATATCCTTATGACGACAAAAGAAAAAATACTGACCTTATTACAAAAAGAAGATACTGTGCTATCTGGAGAGAAACTAGCCCAAGCTTTGTCGATCTCCCGCACCGCAGTCTGGAAAGCCATTAAAGAACTCGAGAAAGAAGGCTATCATTTCGAACACTTGGCCAACGGCTATCGCTTTGTCTCGGATGATCGATACGATCAAGCAGCACTTGCGGCAGCCTTGCCGATGATTCCCACGATTCAAATCAAGGAAGCTGTTGAATCCACCATGAAAGAAGCCAAGATTGCCGCTTTGGATAGTGGTCTGGCAACCCCCGCCCTTTTTTTGACCGAAACGCAAACAGGCGGTCATGGCCGCTTCGAACGACCGTTTTTCTCACCGAAAAAACAAGGGATCTATATGAGCTTGCTTTTAAAACCAAACCAAGCGTTTCAAGAATTGCCGCAATATACCGTTCTGGCGGCGGTAGCAGTTGCCGAAGCCATCGATGCCCTTCTAATGAAGGAAACGGCCATTAAGTGGGTCAACGATCTGTACTTAGATGGAAAAAAAATCTGCGGTATTTTGTCTGAAGCAACCAGTGACTTTGAGACAGGCCGTATTACTTCGGTTGTGATCGGTATCGGCATCAGTTTTTCAATTCCGCAACAGCAGTTTCCAGCAGAGATTCGGGAAAAAGCGACCTCACTCTTTCCTGGTGAAGAGTATCCAACCTTTTCTCGGGCCGCGTTGATCCAAGAAATTTGGCGTCGGTTCTTCCAATTGTTAGCGCAACTGCCTGACATGAATTATATGGCCCGCTATCGGCAGAAATCCTTCGTTTTGGGCCGCACCGTTCAATTTACGCAACAAGGTGTGACCTATGAAGGGATCGCCAAAGACATTACCAACACCGGTGAATTAGTGGTGGAAACAGCGACGGAGCGCAAGGTGCTTTCTTCTGGAGAAATCAGTTTGGAACGGTATTGATGCTGCTTTCGTAGATAACCAGTCACAGCAAGCGTAAACACAAACACTCCATAAACAGACCTGCTTATTCCGAGGGGTTAAATAAAAAGCAACCTAGGCAGCTCCCAAACAAACTTTACTGCTACGATCAATTTCGCGGAAAAAGTGAGCCTCATCTTTTCATAATAAGTATCATGCTCGTTCTTTTATCATGTCTTTTCTACAGTTTTTATGCGCTATTTCATTCCCCACATAAAAAGATCGACCTGCTCTTTCAAGAGCGGGTCGATCTTTTTTTTAAAGCAATTGCCACAACAGACAGAAAAGCAAGCCTAAGGCATAGCTGCTGTTGAATAAAATCATGTTCTTAATCGAATAGCCGAAACTACGTGGGTGGGGCAGGCTAGCTTGATGCTCTTTCAAATTTTGGTGGATTTTCGGCAGTGTCAGAAACACGAGCAAAATAGGCCATTGGAAGAGACCAAACAAGAGGCCCAATAAAATAGCGGCGTAGGAAGCTAGCATCATTCCTTGAAACAGACGGATACCTGCTTCGCGACCGATGTAGTACACCAGTGTGTAGCGGTGATTTTCGATATCGGCTTCCAGATCCCGTAAGTTATTGGCTAACATGATGTCAGCAATCGTGAAAATCAATGGCAAGGATGCCAACACAATCGCACAAACGGCCCAGAGGTTCCCCACTAAGCCAAAGGTCCCGTTCGCAAAATCCAGTGCCAGATAAAAAACTTTTTGATCAATGGTATTGATATAGATCGTGATGGCAAAAATCCCTAACCCCATCGTTACGCCGCTGAACACCTCGCCTAAAGGCATCCGCGATAACGGAATGGGGCCAAAGGTATAAAAGACTCCGATAAAGCAAACGACCAACCCCATCACTAGCAGCAACCAGCCAGTGACAAACGACAAGTAAAGACCAATTAACAAGGTTCCTGCCAACATCGCAAAAATCAAATTGCGAACAGTAGCTTCTGAGATGTTTTCTCGCCCGATCACATTGTGCTGGTATTTGTAGGTTTCTGATTTGGCTTTTTTGAAATCCATATAATTGTTGATGGACGTCGTCGTCAAATCAAACAGCAACATCCCCAGAAAAAAGATTGCGGTATTCAACGGATGAAATTCATGAAAATACACCAACGAGAACAACACACCCATAATGAAGGGGAAGACACTGGCCACTTTGGTACGGATCTCCACTACTTCTAAAAACACTGAAAGAGACATCTTTCACTCCTCCTATTCTAAATCAGCACGATCACCCATCGTGTAGCCTGATTCCTCTGAAAGTTCAAAGGTATCTTTGATACCGTCGGTTACATACACTTTATCTTCTTTTGTGATAAAGATCGCATCGGTCCCCTTTTCGGTATGCTGTTCGATATAAGCCAAGCCTTCTTTGACCCCTTTATCAAACGCCACCGTAGTCAACCCGTCACCATCGATGGATTTGTCGGTGATCACAGTCACACTTGCTACATCGCTATCGTAAGGATAGCCAGTCTCAGAATCAAAAATATGGTGATACGTTTTGCCGTCTACTTCTAAGTAGCGTTCGTAGATCCCTGAAGTAACCACTGTTTTATTGGTTTCTTTGATACTACCGATAATCGAGCCGCGAGATTTGTTCGGGTCTTGGATTCCGACATTCCATGGCTCATCTGTGCCACGGTTACTATGACCTAACACATAGACATTCCCGCCCAAATCGACGATCGCGGAAGTCACGCCATTGTCCTTCAACACTTTGACGACTTCGTCCGTGATATAGCCTTTAGCGATCGCCCCAAGGTCAAGGATCATGTCCTTGTCTTTTAAATAAACGGTTTGATCTTCATCGTTAAACTCGACTTGTTCATAATTGATATGTTTCAATGCTTCATCGATCTCAGATTGCTCTGGCTTGCGGGCATCATCAAAGCCGATTCGCCATAATTGGGTGATGGCACCGATGGCCATATTAAAGCCGCCTTCTGATCTCACACTGTAATCGTAAGCTTCTTTTAGCAAATAATAAATATCATCCGAAACCTTCACTGGTTTGATGCCAGCTTGCGCATTGATTTCATCGATCTCTGATCCTGCTTGGTTGATGGTGATTTTATCGCCTAATTCTCTGATGCGGTCAAAGGCTGGCTTCATAGCGTCCTCTTTGCCTTCATCATAAATGCGGATTCGAGTATAAGTGCCTAATAAAAATTCTTCTTGAAAATATGGTTCTTCCCGCAGCGTCGTTGCTTCCTGATTACTGCCACAAGCTGCCAACATTGTGCCTAAAAAAACAAACATCAGAAAAAACGTTACTTTCTTTTTCATGATTTTCCTCTTTTCTATTGTCTTCAACCTTCATATAATAGCCTTTTTTTGGCAGAATGAAAAGGGGCATTCCGTGATTTCTCAAGGTATTTTAGGAATCCTTAATCGATGCTTTCCATCATTAAAGAACCCATTTCTTTTTAAAAAAAGTACTCACCAGATTGCTTTTTTTTGCACGAACTTTCCCCCTCTCATGGTTGTCCACAAAAAAAACAGCATTCAAAACGAATGCTGTCCTCTTCATTCAAAAAAGTTGTGATTATTCAGTAACGAAGTTATCGACTTCAATTGTTGTTTGGTCACCTTTTTCAGCTGCATTCAACAATTGTTGTGCATAGATAACAAAGCTGTGGAAGCTGTGGGTTGCACCAGAAACAACGTCCATATCAGCAACAGAACCATCTTCGGCATTGACTGCAGAAACAAAAGCTTCATTGAAGTTTGGAATGAATTCTTCTGGACTTGTACCAGATTTAGCTTCCATGTTTTCGTTGTATGATGCATCATCTTTTTTCGACTCGCCGGCTTCGTTTAGGTAGTCGTAGTTTGATTCAGCGATTTTGCCGTCAGCCACAGTCATTGAGAAGACCACGCGGTAACCGTTTGAGTAGTTCTTTTCTTCTAATGTATAGGTTCCGTCTTGCAAGTCTGCACCGTTGTCGATTTCAATGGTATCCGTGTTGCCTGCTTGCGCCGCTTGGATCAATTGTTGTGCATAGTTTTGGAAGGAATCAAAGGAATGAGTCGCGCCAGAAACTACTTCGATTGAAGAAGGGCTTTGTGCGGCAACTAATTCTTCATTGAATTTAGGAATAAATTCTTCTGGACTGATGCCTGCTTTTTCTTTCATAGTTTCATTGTATTCAGTGTTTTCTGTTTTTGATTCGCCATCAGCATTCACGTTGTCATATTTTGATTCAACGATTTTGCCGTCTTTGACTGTGATCTCAAATGTGACACGGTAGTCGTTTTTATAGTTCTTTTCTTCTAAACGATACGTCCCATCTTGCATTGGCTCGCCCGCAACAATGGTTGCTTCCGTGCTTTCTGTTGATGCTGAATCGCTTGCAGAAGTTTGTGATGTACTTTCACTAGTTGACGAAGAAGCTGTGTTATTGTCATCTGCTCCGCAACCCCCTAACAACATTGCTGAGAATGAAAATACCGCCATACCTACAATCAATTTCTTTGCTTTCATAATTATCCACCTTTTACTTGTTTATTTTCCCCACAAAAAAGTTTGTGATACACCTAACATTGTAAAGTAAATTTACGATATGTCAACCGCTTCCTTTCCGCTTTTTTACGGAAAAAGGACTTATTTTTTGATTTTCGCAAGTTTTCACGAATTTCAGGAAATATGCGTTTTTTTCATCAGAATCGTTAGACAAATGAACCATTTGTCTATATAATAGGAACGATTGTGTAATTATTATCATAGATTATTTTTATTAAGGAGAGATTTGCAATGGCAAAGAAAAACATTGTCGTTGTCGGTGCCGGTTATGCAGGCGTTTCTGCTACGAAGTACATGGCAAAGAAATTGAAAAAAGACAATGATGTTGAGATAACATTGATCGACCGTCACTCTTATCATACGATGATGACTGAACTGCATGAAGTCGCTGGAGGACGTGTAGAACCTACCGCAATTCAATATGACTTGCAGCGCTTGTTCTCACGCAAGAAAAATGTTCGTTTAGTAACCGATACAGTAACTGGGATCGATAAAGAAAATAAAACCGTCCAAACAAAATTAGGTAGCTATTCATTTGACTACTTGATTTTAGGGATGGGTGGCGAACCGAATGACTTTGGTACACCTGGTGTTAAAGAAAACGGCTTTACTTTATGGTCATTTGACGATGCTGTCCGTATTCGCGAACACATTGAAAAAACTGTCGCAAAAGCAGCGATCGAACCAGATGCAGCATTACGCAAAGCAATGTTGACCTTTGTCGTTTGTGGTTCTGGATTTACCGGGATCGAAATGATCGGTGAACTGATCGATTGGAAAGATCGTTTAGCTTCCGATTATAAATTGGACCCAAGTGAAATCAGCTTGAAAGTCGTTGAAGCAATGCCAACGATCTTGAACATGCTTGATCGTAACGATGCAGCCAAAGCAGAACGCTACTTGAAGAAAAACAATGTTGATCTTGTCTTGAATGCACCAATCGTTGAAGTGGCACCTGACCACATCAAACTAAAAGATGGTTCAACGATCCCAACCCACACATTGATCTGGACTGCCGGTGTCAAAGGAACTAGCGATGCTGCTGATTTCGGTTTAGAAACAGCCCGTGGTTTCCGTCTAGTTGCCAATGAGTACATGGAAGCAAAAGGCTACGAAGACAAAAACATCTATATTATTGGTGACTTGGTTTACTTCGAAGAATTCCCGAATACACCAACACCACAAATCGTGCAAGCAGCTGAACAAACAGGTCACACTGCAGCAACGAACATCGTTTCAGCCATCAAAGGCGGCGAAAAACATAAATTCAAAGGAAACTACCAAGGATTTATGGTTTCGATCGGTGCCAAATGGGGCGTGGCGAACTTATTCAATAAGATTCACCTGAGCGGTTTCTTAGCGATCATTATGAAGCACATCGTTAACTTGAAATACTTCTTTGATATTCGTTCTGGTTACTACATGTTCCAATACTTGATGCATGAAATCTTCCACATCAAAGATGACCGGACAGTCGCTCGTGGTCACACGTCTCGTTACGGTAACGTCTTGTGGAGTGTTCCGCTTCGTATTTTCTATGGTCTTGTCTGGTTCGTTGAAGCCTTCAAGAAAATTTTAGGTACGAATGGGGAAGTCTTCAAACCTGGTACTTGGTTCGGTGAAGGTTCTTGGTTCCAAGGCAACAGCGTATTCCCTTGGACTTGGGAATATCAAACAGTCGCTGATGCAGCAAGTGGTGCTAGTGAAGCAGCCGATGCAGCAAGTGCCGCTAGTGGTGCCGGCGAAGCAGCCGATGCAGCGACACAAGCCGCACACTTCGGTTTGAGCTATGCTTACGGGGAACAACCAATGATCGTGATCGAAAAATCACCTGACTGGTTCACAAAAGTTATGCAATTTATTATGCCAAACAACGACGTTGCAATGTTCTTCCAAAAATTCATGGTCTTCTTTGAAATTGCTTTAGCTCTTGCATTGATGGCTGGTCTCTTCACTTGGTTAGTAAACGCAACGACTATCGTTTTAGTGTTGACTTTCTGTATGTCTGGTATGTTCTACTGGGTAAACATCTGGTTCATTCCAGTTGCATTTGCCTTGATGAACGGTTCAGGACGCGCAGTCGGTTTAGACCGTTGGGTAATCCCATGGTTGCAACGTACCCTTGGAAAATGGTGGTACGGTACCCCTCGCTCCTTATATGGCAATAAATAAGCCAGCAAAATAGAATACCTGTACGACTTCATGAGACTAAGACATTCTGATTTTCAATCAGTGTCTTGGTCTCTTTCCAAGTACAGAACTTTTTCTTGATTGTCCTTGCACAGAAATCGGTGGATTATTGAGGATTCAGCTAGTAGAATCTTGTCTTCTTATGCTAGAATGAGACACATCACATGAAAGAACAGGAGTCTTTTTTGATGAAACTAAAAGAATTTATCCGCGATGCCCATTTAAAACCATGGGATGGCGTCATCATACTTGTTTTGATCCTCAGCTCTTTTTTACCGATTTTTATTTTTGGCCAGACGCAAACGGCTGACAAAGAAGCCGTCTTACGGGTCGATGGGACAGAAATCAAACGTTTTGACTTAGTTGAAGGTCAAAAAGCGTACACCTATCTTTATGAAGATGAAGACGGGGATACCAATTTACTGGAGATCGAAGGCGATCGGATCCGAATCAAGGAAGCTGATTGCGGCGACCAGATTTGTGTCCGCCGTGGCTGGGCCAGTAAAAATGGGGAAACCATCGTCTGTCTACCTCATAAATTGGTGATCGAAATCCAAGCCGCAGATGGGAGTGAGACCGACGATCTAATCTATTGATCGTTTGCTTATGAGTCGATTACAACGAATAATTTTCATCTCACTGCTGGTCGCCCAAGGGGTCGTGATTGGTTTAGTTGAAAATATGATCCCTTATCCATTTGCCTTTGCGCCTGGTGCGAAACTAGGTTTGGCAAATTTAATTACCATTATTGCTTTGTTCACCATGCCGAAAAAAGACAGCTTTCTCTTGATTTGGCTAAGACTGATTTTAACGACGTTACTAGGAGGAACGGTTTCAACCTTCTTATATAGTATGAGTGGTTCCTTACTGAGCTACTTTGGGATGTCTTTGGTGAAACAGTTGGGGCCTAAGCGTGTCAGTATCATCGGCATTAGTGCGGCCGGAGGTTTCTTACACAACGTCGGACAGTTGATCACTGCCTCATGGATCGCTCAATCCTGGAGCGTGATGCTCTACTTGCCGGTCCTGTCTTTCTTTGGGATCTTGTCTGGGATCGCTATCGGGATCGCCGCCAACTACTTGCTGCGTCGTGTCGAAACACTGCGCCGTTTTCAAATTGATTATGAACGCCAGACCAAAGTCAAATGGCGCTCGGATTCAGAATAAAGGAGTTAATTATGAAACTTCATTCCATGTGGCAAGAGTATCCAGCACTGCAAGCTGACTTATCTGCCTCCTTGCAATTGATGGAAAAATCATTAAAACTAAAAAACAAAGAGGTCGAACAAGCGATCCTGTCCATGATCCATTCAGGTGGAAAACTGCTGCGTCCTGCTTATCAGCTGCTCTTTTCTGCTTATGGCAGCGACAAAGATCGCGAAAAAGCCGTCGCATTGGCGGCTTCGATCGAGATGCTCCACACTGCTTCGCTGATCCACGACGATATCGTCGATCATGCGGACACCCGACGCAAGCTGCCGACCATTCGTTCCGAATTTGGCAACGATGTCGCTGTCTATGCTGGTGATTACCTCTTCGTCTGCTGCTTCAAATTGATGGCGGATTATGCTAGCTCCATGAAAAGCTTGCAAATGAATTCCCGTAGTATGGAAAAAATCCTCGCCGGCGAATTAGGGCAAATGAGCAAACGATACGATTTGTCCGTCACCGTCGAGGATTACTTAGAAAACATTCGCGGCAAAACCGCTGAATTGTTTGCCTTAAGCTGCTTTATCGGGGCTTACGAAAGCGGCACCTCCTTGCGCTTTGCCAATCAAGCCCGTGAGATCGGCGAAGCCATTGGCCTTGCCTTTCAAATCATGGATGACGTCTTGGATTACAGTCAAGATGCGACTGCCTTAGGAAAACCAGTATTGGAAGATGTTCGGCAAGGCGTCTATTCTTTGCCGCTGTTGATGGCATTGAAAAATGACCGCCAACAACTGTTGCCACTGCTGGAAAAACAAGCTGCCATGACTGAGGCGGATACCCATGAAGTCTATCGGATCGTCCAAGAAAGCGCCGGGATTGACGAAGCCAAGAAACTCGCTGCCGACTACACGAAAAAAGCTTTGCAAGCGATCCAGAAATTGCCTGAGACCAAAGATGAAACCAAAACATATCTTTATCAGATCACTGCTCAGATCCTTGGGCGAAGCAATTGATCTAATGAACGAACACCAAAAAGCATGGTCGCAGCCAAAAGCGATCATGCTTTTTTAGTTGAGCAAGGGAATCCCTCATGAACTCATTTCTCTTTGGGCAAACACTAAATCTGCAGCAACATAGGAAGAGGTAAAGGTTTTGCGGTATTGGTTCGGTGTATAGCTGGTTTCACGTTTGAAGATCCGGGCGTAATAACCCGCATCATCATACCCCACTTGTTCAGCGATAGCAGCAATGGAATCCTCTGTAGTAACCAGCAGCTTTTTGCTTTGTTCTATTCGATAAAACGTCAAATATTTAGTAAAAGTCATCCCAGTGGCTTCTTTAAAAATCCGGCTGATATAGTTGCGATGCATGTGGCTGAAAGCAGCAAGGACATCTAAGGTGATCGGCTCTTGATAGTTGAGATGGATGTATTCAATGATCTGATTGACTTGTTCAGCAATATTATCAGTGATCGCTGACGTGGAGTAGTGCAATAGGGAAATTTGATTCAACGAGAGAATACTACGATGGATACTGTGCTGAAGCTCTTGCTTGCTTAAAGGCCGCACTAAGTAATCGATGGCTCCGCAGCGCAGTGAGCGATGAAGGTTGTCGAAGTTCTTCGTCTCATCAATCAAAATCAGTTTGATGTTCGGCTGTTTTTTCATGACTTCGGCTGTCCAATAAAAAGGATCTTCAGCCTCATTAGAGATTGACAAGATGAGGATATCAACGTGTACTTTCCCAGCGATCGCTACCGTTTCAGCCATTGTCCAAGCATCTTGCAAGAGCGTGGCGTTAAAAAAATCTTTTCTGACCACTTGTTTTATCTGATTTCGTTCCTTTTCATCTGGGGTGGCAACTAAAATGTAGCACATGAAAGCAACTCCTTTCCGTGTTCTCTTTTTCAAATTATATCATATTTAGTCATTTACAATTAAATTTGTTTCTTTTTGTGAACAATACTGACGCATGTTAAAAATATAACAATCTTGGATAAAATTGTCCTGAAACAGCATAGAACCCTCCTAAAGAAAACGCTTACTTTCGCATATAATTAAAGTATAAAAAACAAGGAGGATGATTGATATGATGACAGAGACAACAGTGCACAGCCCCTTAACACTGGTTGATTCCTTAATGAAGCAAGCGTCAGACGCCCAAGAACTTTATCGTACTGCCTCGCAAGAAACGGTTGATTACGTGGTGGGGAAAGCTGCAGAGAAACTGACCAGCCACTCGATGCACTTAGCAAAATTGGCACAGGAAGAAACCGGCTTTGGAAACGCAGAAGATAAAAACATCAAAAATTTATTTGCCAGTGAAATATTATATAACAGTATCAAAGATATGCCGACGGTCGGGATCGTAGAGGAAATGCCTGAGAAAAAGATGCTGAAAATCGTTACGCCATTGGGTGTCCTAGTTGCCTTGATCCCTTCCACCAATCCTACATCCACCACGATTTTTAAAGTACTTTTGGCATTGAAAACGAAAAATGCGATCATCTTGTCCCCTCATCCCCGAGCGCTGCAGGCAATCAAGGAGACCGTGTCCCTCTTTAAAGAGGTACTGCAAGGATGCGGATTGCCGATCGATTTGGTTCAATTACTAGAAGAACCGACGATTGAGGATACCCAAAAGTTGATGGCACATCCTGATACCGATCTAATCTTGGCTACTGGTGGAAAAGCGATGGTTCGAATCGCATATTCTTCGGGCAATCCAGCCATCGGTGTCGGCCCTGGTAATACCCCGGCACTGCTCGAAAAATCTGCGGACATCGCGAAAGCCGTTGAGCAGATCATCCGTAGCAAAACCTTCGATTATGGGACAATCTGCGCCTCTGAACAGGCATTAGTCGTTGAGCAATCGATCAAAGAGGCAGTGATCTCTGAATTGAAAGCAAATCACGGCTACTTTTTGAATCAAGAAGAGTCCGAAAAGCTGGCTGATTTTATCACCACGGCTGAGGGCGGTCTGAATCCCCGGATCATCGGTCAGCCAGCAGTTAAAATTGCCGAAATGAGTGGTCTATCGGTCCCAATTGATACGAAAATCCTCGTTTCGGAACAGACGGCCATCGCTAAGGACAATCCCTATGCACGGGAGAAACTTTCGCCGATCCTGGCTTTTTATACCGTGGCTGATGCCGAGGAAGGTATTCGTTTTTGCCAAGAATTGCTAAAGATCCAAGGTGCTGGACACACCGCTGTCGTTCATACCAAAGACGATACCTTTGTTCGTGAATTTGGGCTGGCGATCCCTTCTGCCCGAATCTTAGTCAATACCCAAGCAGCTTTAGGAGCCATCGGGGGCACCACGAACTTAAATCCTTCCTTGACTCTAGGTTGCGGTTCCCATGGCGGCGGCAGTACTTCAGAAAATATCCATGTCGCCCAGCTTTTAAACACTCACTACATCGCTTACGATGTCGAAAAATAAAGAAACTAGGTGCTTCAAGATAAGCGGCTGAACAATACAGCCGCTTCCTTTCATAAAAACGAGCAGGGAAGAACGATCAATTCGTTTTCCCTGCTCGTTTTTTCTTCTATTTATTAGTTAACGCATCGTCACAAATTCTTCTGACCCCGTCGGATGAATGGCAACGGTTTGATCAAAGTCTGCTTTCGTAGCACCCATTTTGATGGCTACAGCGAAGCCTTGCAACATTTCATCGACACCGATCCCGATGCCGTGCAGACCGATGATTTTTTCTTCTTCTCCTAAGCACACCAATTTCATCTCACATTTTTGGCGATACTCATTTAAAGCAAAGTACATCGGTGTAAAGCGCGAACGGTACACCTTTATCTGCTCTTGGCCATATTTTGCCAAGGCTGCTTCTTCGGATAAACCAATCGTGGCAATCGGTGGATGCGTAAAGATGACCGTCGGCACTAAGTGATAATCCAAGTACGCATCGCTTTGACCGTTGAACAAGCGTTCAGACAAGCGACGACCGGCGGCGATCGCAACCGGGGTTAAATCTAATTTTCCAATGACATCGCCCACTGCAAAAATCGAGTCAGCTGTGGTATTTTGATATTTGTCCACAATGATAAACCCTTTTTCATCCAATTGGACATCGGTGTTTTCCAGACCTAACTTATCCGTATTCGGCACGCGACCACCAGCAAAAAGGACGCAATCGCCGGTCAAGGTTTCGCCATTTTCAAAGTGAACGAGATACTCGTCACCTTCTTTAATGATACGAGAGGCAACGTAGCCTGCATAAGTTTCGATTCCTGATTCTTGGTACATCTCCACGAGATTATCCGCAAGCATCTTGTCAAAGGTTCGTAATGGCCGCTCTTTGCGGTACGCCCAAGCCACTTGGCTGCCCAGCTGTTGGCTGACCCCGCTGATTTCGGCTGCGATGTAGCCTGCCCCTAAGACGACCATACGCTTTGGTGCTTCTCGCAACGCAAAAAAACCATTCGAGTCAATGGCGTACTCACCGCCGGGAATATTCATCGCGCTAGGTTTTCCACCGGTGGCAATCAAAATGTTTGCTGCATGGTAGTTTTCCCCATTGACGGTAACCGTGTGGTTATCCACAAACTGTGCATAACCGTGGATAACTTCTACATTGTTACTGTCTAAGCCTTTTTGATAGGCTGTGTGTAAAAAATCAATGTATTTTTCACGGTTATCCACAAGCTCAGTAAAATTAAATTTATCCACATGTGGATAAATGCCGTAGCTAGTTGCGTCCCGCTTGATCATTTCTAACATCTCACTGGCTTGCCACATAACTTTTTTCGGCACACAGCCGACATTGACACAGGTGCCGCCTAATTCATTGCCTTCGATCAATAATACTTTGGCGCCGTGCATTCCTGCTCGATTGGCTGAGGCGATCCCGCCGCTGCCGCCGCCAATTACTATGTAGTCGTATGTTTCCATATTTGTTGTTTCCTCCTTAAGATTGTCTATGTTCTCATCGATCCTTTTTGGCTGGATTGATTCAACAAAAAAAGCCGAGAGAAACTCTCGACCTTATTTTTTCTTCCGAATCATGTCTCCGACTTCCACCGGTTCTTTGACCGGCATCGTCAGCAGCATCATAGGATTTGGTGCACGATCGATGGATTCACCGTCTTCATTATACATGACTTCGACGGTTTGGTGAAAGTGATGGAATCCGGGACCGTAAAATTCGATTTCATCGCCGACGGAAAAGTGGTTCCGTTGCCGGATCGTAGCTGTTTTCGTTGCCGGATCATATGCCATGACTTCCCCAATAAACTTGTATTGTGGAATTTTCCGACGTGGACCAAACAACTGCTCATTTTCACTCGGGGTATCATAGTAAAAGCCTGACGCAAGCTCGCGCTGCGCAACTTTCCACAGTTCATCGATCCATTCTTGTTTGCAGACATAGTTCTCTGGATCGGCCATGTAACTGTCCACGGCTGCTTTATAAACGTTCGCCACGGTTGAAACATAGTGGATCGATTTCATGCGGCCTTCGATTTTGAAACTATCCACGCCGTTTTCAATCAGATCAGGGATATGTTCGATCATCGACATATCCACGGCACTCATGGAGAATTCTTCTTCCACTGTCCCATTCTTGGTCAAACTGTTTCGTTCCGTTGCAAAGGGCATGTCAAACAGATCATATTTCCAGCGGCAAGATTGCGAACAGCCGCCGCGATTAGCGTCTCGCATCGACATATGATTGGACAAAGTACAACGGCCAGAATACGAAATACACATGGCGCCATGAATAAAGGCTTCGATCTCCACGCTGGTATTTTTGCGGATTTCAGCGACTTCCTCCATCGACACTTCCCGGGCGAGGACTACCCGTTCTAGGCCTTCTTCTCGCCAAAATTCCAACGTTTCATAGTTCGTGGCACTGGCTTGGGTGGACAAATGGATCGGTAGACCCGGCGCTTCTGTTGCGCAGATCTGGATCAAAGCTGGATCAGAAACAATCACGGCCGAAATACCGACATCTCGCAATTCCCGAAAGAACTCCCCTGCACCTTCTTGATTGCCCTCATGAGTCACCATGTTGGCTGCTACATAAACTTTTGCGTTGTGGGCTTTGGCAAAAGCTACCCCTTCCGCCATTTCTTCATAGGTAAAGTTTCCCGCGCGACTCCGTAGGCCATAGGCATTGCCGCCTATATAGACAGCGTCAGCGCCATAGTGGATCGCTGTTTTTAATTTTTCTAACGTACCAGCTGGTGCTAACACTTCTGGTCGTTTCAATGCTTGTTTAACGGTCATTTGTTCTTGCTCCTTACTTGATATCGTCAGGATCGATGGCATAAAATCCAGTGTCTAACCCACGTTCTGCCGGATGAAGTTGGGCAACTTGTTCACTGAGCACAGCAGCTTGCTCTGCTTGCCACTCCCCACTTTCTACAAGGGTCTTGGCTTGGGCAAACAGTTTAGCAATTGCCACAAAGGCTGCCCCTCGTGTATAGATTCCGTCCAACTTCCAGGTTTGAAAGCCTGTTTCGGCTAATTCCGCCAGCTGCAGCAGCAAATTAATGTCGTTATTGGCAAAAATGTGCGTACCGTGGCTATCTTCATAAATGGAATAGTGGGTTTCTTCTTTTTTCGGTTCGGATAAAAACAACCCCCGGTCGTGGTTCTTTCCTTCCGATTGTTGGGTATAGTTATAATAATTTTGTAAAAGCGGACGCTTCGATTGGTGAATGCAGGTCGCACCATAAACCAATACTTCCACAGGAATATTTAGTTGCGGGGCCATGATTTTCATTTCCTCGAAAGGAACTTCTCGCGCTAAAACGGCTGCCCTTGCCCCTTTTTGTCCCCAAAAATTGATTTGACGAGCGCTTGTTACTAAGGTTTCCCCTGCATAGATAAATGGCAAGGCACATTCTGGATTTTGCTTCATGCGGTAAATGATCCCAGGATCTCCGAGAGCGATTTGATCGGCTTGATTGGTCTTCAGAAATGCTAGGTATTCTGGAATCAGCTTCATTTTTTCTGGGTGCATGATGCCATTGACCGCGATCGTCACTTTCTTTCCAGCTTCGTGGGCCATGTCGATCAGTCTGATTTGCTCTTCACGAGAAAAAGAGGCCGGTAGGCGCAGCCCAAATGTCTCTTCTCCAAAAAACAATGTATCAACATAAGGGATCAGCTGCTGTGCTTGCTCGATCGATTCCACCGTGGCGATAATCTCAACCATAATACTCCTCCTTTTTTCAACTCATTCATAGTATCACACAGCAGGATTCTTTCCAAGAGGTCTCGTTACTCTTTTTTTCACGAATAGCGCTTTGCTCATTAATCAATCGTTGTCATAAAGCTATTTAGAAGGATATTTTTTTGTGAATCATCAATCATAATCAGTGGATACTTCTTGATCACTACTAGACATAGCATGACAAAAAAGCGGCGTTCCTATGGATGCCGATTGCTCGACCATAGAAACGCCACTGCCGTTATTGGCTCGACTTAAACTTGTTGCAAGACCCGTGCTTGTCCCTCTTTGACATTGAGGGTGATCGATCCTTTGGAAGCACCGATCGTCACTTTGTCACCTAAATGAATTTGTCCTGATAGGAGTGCTTCACTTAAACGGTCTTCGACTTCTTTTTGCAAGGCCCGACGAATCGGCCGTGCCCCATATTCTGGATCAAAACCAGCTTTACCGATCACATCAATGGCAGATGGCGTGATCTTCAATTGGATGTCTTGGTTGCCTAATCGTTTGATGATCGCTTTGCTCATGATCTTCACGATCTCGTGGATCTCCCCTTCACCTAAGGATTGGAAGACCACTGTTTCATCCACACGGTTCAAGAACTCTGGACGGAAGGCTTTTTTCAGCTCTTCTAAGATCCGTTTTTGCATCGCTTGGTGATCTTTCGTTAAATCAGTGACATTAAACCCAACGCTTTTTTCTTCGCGGATTTGTTGGGCACCGATATTAGAGGTCATGATCAAAATCGTGTTGCGGAAATCGACCTTCCGACCTTTGGCATCCGTCAAATGACCATCATCTAGCACTTGCAAGAGGATATTGAAGACATCGGGATGGGCTTTTTCCACCTCGTCCAATAAGATGACGGAGTATGGTTTTGAACGGATTTTTTCCGTCAATTGCCCACCTTCATCGTAGCCGACATAGCCTGGCGGTGAACCGATCAAACGGCTCGTGCTGTATTTTTCCATAAATTCGGACATATCGACACGAACCAAGGCATCTTCACTACCAAACATCGCTTCTGCTAAGGCTTTGGCAAGCTCGGTTTTCCCGACACCGGTCGGGCCTAAGAACATGAAGGAACCAATTGGACGGTTCGGATCTTTCAACCCACTGCGGGCGCGGCGGATCGAACGAGCGACTGCCTTGACTGCTTCTTCTTGGCCAACTACCCGTTGATGCAAGATCTTTTCAAGATCCAACAAGCGTTCGCTTTCTTTTTTCTCCATCTGCTGCAAAGGTACGCCGGTCCATTGGGAAACGACCGTAGCAACATCTTCTGCAGTAACACTATCGGCATAGCCTGATGCTTCTTTGACTTCCATAAACGCTACTTCCGTCAGCTGTTGGGTCAATTTCTTTTCCTTGATCCGTAAACGAGCTGCTGCTTCAAAATCTTGCTGACGAATAGCGGCTTCTTTTTCTTCGATCAAGTTGGCGATCTCGTTTTGCAGATCTGCCAATTCTGAACTTTCATCGGTTTTGTCTAAACGCACTTTGGCAGCTGATTCATCCATCAAATCGATGGCTTTATCTGGTAATTGGCGCGAATTGATGTAACGCACGGACAGTTGCACAGCGGCGTGTAACGCATCATCAGAAATTTCCACCCCATGATGTTCTTCATAACGAGGACGCAAGCCCCGTAAAATTTCTTCCGCTTCTTCTGGTGTCGGTTCGTCAACTTGCACCCGGGCAAAACGGCGTTCTAATGCAGAATCTTTTTCAATGTATTTTTGGTACTCATCTAGTGTCGTGGCACCGATGGTTTGCAATTCCCCACGGGCTAAGGCTGGTTTCAGAATATTCGAGGCATCAATCGCCCCTTCTGCTCCGCCGGCCCCAATCAGTGTATGCAATTCATCAATGAATAAGATGATTTGACCATCTTGATAGATCTCATCAATGATTTTTTTCATTCGGTCTTCAAATTCCCCACGATATTTCGTTCCGGCAACTAAAGCCCCCATGTCCAGCATCATCAAGCGTTTGTTTTGCATGTCTTCTGGGACTTCCCCATTGATGATTTTTTGGGCTAAGCCTTCGGCGATCGCGGTTTTCCCAACACCAGGTTCCCCCACAAGAACAGGGTTGTTTTTGGTCCGACGGCTAAGGATCTGGATCAGGCGTTTGACTTCTTTGGCACGACCGACAACAGGATCCAACCGTTTTTCACGGGCTAATTTGGTCAAATCACGGGCTAAGGAATCCAAGGTCGGTGTTCCTTGCTGCGCTTTGGCTTGGGCTGGACGACGACGACCAGCACTTCCGTTGGTTTTGCTTTCATTGAAGCCCATTTTTTTCTTCAAAAGCTGACGCATTTTCGCGAGACTCAAGCCGAGATTCAGCATGATTCGAGAAGCCAAAATGTCTTCGTCTCTTAATAAGCCTAATAATAGATGTTCGGTACCAATCTGCGGTGCCCCTAAACGCTTGGCTTCATCCCCTGCATAAGCAAATGTATGTTTTGCTCGTGGTGAATACGCGAGATAGGCATTTTCTGGGTATTGACGAACGGTGCCGTACCCTGTTAAATGTTCGATTTCTTCACGAATATCGTTTTCTGTGATATTCATTTCCCGTAACGTTTTGCCGGCGATCCCGTTTTGTTCAATGACCAGTGCCAATAGAATATGTTCAGAACCTACCGCTTGGTGCTTAAAGTATTTTGCTTCTTCTTGGGCGATAGCCAAAACGGCTTTCGCGCGTTGGGTGAATAATTCATCCATCTCTTTCACTTCCTGTCTTCGTAACTTAATCGTTCTAGAATTGCATGGAGCAAATCAGCTCGTGTTCTATTTTCATAAGGAGAACGTCCTAGAACTGCTTTCGCGATGACGGTCAATAATAAGTTGCCTTCTCGCTTGGACAGGATTCCTTCCTCATAAAGTTTCTGGATTATTGCATACGCATCTTTTTCCGAGATGGTTTCATCGAATAGTTGATTCATTTCTTTTAAGTAGTGGTGGCTGTCCGTGATTTTGACTTTTTCGATCCGAATATAGCCGCCCCCGCCGCGTTTGCTTTCAACCGCATAGCCTCTTTGAACGGTGAAGCGGGTATTGATCACGTAGTTTATTTGTGAGGGCACGCAGTTGAACAAATTTGCCATTTCCGCGCGACGAATCTCAATGGTTTCACTATCTTCAAGAATTTTCTTCAAATATGCTTCAATCAAATCGGAAGTATTGTGATGACTCAATTCATTCCCTCCCTTGACTAATTCTGACCTTCATTATACCCAATTTTTGAATCCTTGGAAAGATGTACGCTTGCACAAATGGCAGGACTAAAGGAAATTTTAAAGACACCTATGCCTCACTATAAGGTTTAGAAACAAAAACAAGCAGCTGGACGGGGAACAAAAAGAGAATTCTTTGGTCCCCGAAGGCTGCTTGGTTAAAGTATTTGGTTTTAGCTAGTTTCTAATCACTTTCTGAGCTACTTTCACTCGTAGCGCTTGAATCAGAGGAATCATCTGAACTACTGCTTGGCGTCGATGAGGACGAATCATCTGGTTCAGGTCCTCTAGAGATCGTGACCGTTACAGTAGAGCCAACTTCGACGGAGGTTCCAGCACCTGGAGAGACACGGACAACATGTCCAGCTGGTACCGAGTCATTATAGCCGTCCTCTTCCTCAAAAGTCGAGTCCAATCCCGCTTCATTCAAGTCTGCTTCTGCATCGGCTTGGCTTTTCCCAACGATTCTTGGTACATTGACCATTTCCTGCCCACTGCTGACCGTCAAAGTGATGGTCGTTTGGGAAGTCACCACCGTTTCACCTGTTGCGGGTGCTTGGGCGATGATCGTGCCTGATGGTTGACTGCTAGATTGATAGTTCACTTCGATCTGTGATCGGTCGACACCACGAGAAGTCAATGCTGCTCGTGCATCTGCCTCTGTCATGCCATAATAGTTGTCCATTGCGAAGCTATCTGGTCCGGAGCTGACCTTAAAGGTGATTTCGTCTTCTGCTGGGGAAACTTCCCGCCCTGCTGCTGGTGATTGACTGATAATATCCCCTTCATCGACATCATCTGACGACTCTAGCTCTTCTTTGATTCTGTCTTCATCAAAGCCCAAATCGATCAACTCTTTTTTGACATCATCAAAGGAGCGACCTTCATAGTCATCAAGGGTGATTTTCTTCGTTCCGCTACTGATGTAGAGGGTCACGACGGAATTCTTTTTGACTTCATTGCCTTCTGGCGGATCGGTCTTGACGACATTGCCTGCTTCGACTTCATCGTCTTCGATTTCTTCTACCTCGTCTGCCACTTGCAAGCCAGCGGCTTCCAGTTCGGCCCGAGCGGCCGCTTCTGTCTGGCCGTTGACTTCAGGAATCGCTACATCCCCCCGACCACCGCCGAATAGGAAGTAACTGCCTATACCTAGCAGTGCGATCACCATAATGACCGGCAGCAGCAGCCAGCGTTTGCGTTTTTTCTTTTTCGGTTTCGCTGATTCTTCGGCTTGATCCGCAGCCGTTTCTGCCACGGGTTCTTCCACTGGCGGCATTTCAACTTGGGCTGCTTCTACAGGGGTCAGCACTCTCGTTTCATCCATCAGGGCATGAGGTTCCCATCTCGGTTCATTGAGTCGGTCAGGTGACAATACAGTATCAAGATCCGCTCGCATTTCATCGGCAGTTTTGTACCGATCCGCCGGTTCTTTAGCGGTTGCCTTCAATACGACGTTTTCCAGCGATTGCGGAACATTTTTGTCATAGATCCGAATCGAAGGGATCTCATCTTGGAAATGTTTCAGGGCGATCGTTACGGCTGATTCGCCATCAAAAGGTACTTTGCCGGTTAAAATTTCATAGAGAATGATCCCAATCGCATAAATATCTGATTGATTGGTCGCCATACTGCCTCGTGCTTGTTCTGGTGAAAGATAATGCACCGAGCCTAGCATCGAGTTGGTTTGGGTAATCGATGTTTCTGATAGGGCGATCGCGATCCCAAAATCGGTGATTTTCACCACGCCGTCTTCATTGATCAGCACATTCTGGGGCTTTAGGTCCCGGTGAATGATGCGGTGTTGATGGGCCAGCGCTACCGCTGATAAGATTTGTTGGATGATATCAACGATCTGCAAATAAGGTACTGGATAGTGCGTTTGGATATAGCGCTTGAGATCCATCCCTTTGACATATTCCATCACCAAAAACTGCATGCCGTCTTCTTCGCCGACATCATAAACGGTTACGATGTTGGGATGAACCAGCTCAGTCGCCGCCAATGCTTCTCGTTGAAAGCGCCGAATCGCACTTTGGTCGTTTTGGAAGTCAAAACGAAGCACTTTGATTGCCACTTCACGGTCTAAGATCAAGTCATGCGCCAAAAACACATTTGCCATTCCGCCGCTGCCGATATTGCCGATGATTTTGTATCGGCCGTTTATCTTCTTCCCAATTTCGATCATGGGCGCTCTCCTCCAACTTTAATCAATAATACCGTGATATTGTCGACACCGCCGCGTTCGTTGGCTTGATCGATCAATGATTGCACTGCTTCTTCCAGCACAGGGGTTTCTTGGATCGTTGCTGTGATCTCTTCATCTGAGACCATGTTGGTCAATCCGTCTGAACACAGCAGCAAATAATCCCCGTCTGCAATAAAGTGGATCGCCACATCGACTTCGACTTCGCTTGGCATGCCGATCGAGCGGGTCAAAACGTTTTTGCGAGGATGATTCAAGGCCATTTCTGCTGTGATTTGTCCTGACTTCACCAATTCATTGACCAGTGAATGGTCCTCTGTGATTTGGGTCAGCACTTGATTGCGTAAAAGATAGGCACGGCTGTCCCCGACATTGGCAATCGTAAACTGGTCGCCTAATAAGGCCACAGCAATGATCGTGGTGCCCATGCCGCTAAGTTCTTCTTGTTCTTGTCCTTTTTGGAAAATCACTTGGCTTTCTGCTTGGATTTTTTGGATCAGCCATTGGGCAGTTTTTTCACTGTCTGTCAGCTCTGTCTGTTCCCAAGCGGTGCCGATCTCACTGACTGCTTGACGGCTAGCGACATCTCCGGCTTGGTGGCCCCCCATGCCATCGGCAAGCAAGGCCAATGTCACATTGGCTTTATTTACATAGGTTGCTGCAAAATCTTGGTTTGTGTTGCGACGTTTGCCGACATCTGTCTGAAAACGAATCTCCAATTTCTTTCACCTCGTTACTTTTTGCGTAGACAACTGATAAAAAAGCCATCTGTCATAAAATCTTGCGGATAGATCGTCAACATATCCTCTTGAACCGCTTCGGCTGCCAGCGGTCCTACCGCAAGAGGCATTTGCTCAAATTCAGGATGGTCAGCGAGAAACGCTGCCACGACTTGTTGATTTTCTTCCTCTAGAATCGTACATGTGCTGTAGACCATTATACCCGATTTTTTCAAGGTTGGGGCGGCACTTTCCAAAATCTCTCGCTGAATCTGCGGCAAGCGTTGGAAATCGGCCTCCGTCTTGCTGTATTTGATGTCCGGCTTACGGCGCATCAACCCTAATCCAGAACAAGGGGCATCCACTAAGATGCGATCAAATTGTTCGGGGGCAAAGGTTTGAGCCGTCTCTCGGGCATCCATCACGCGGGTTTCCACAACTGCTTCTACGCCTAAACGTTGGGCATTTTGCTGAATCAGCTTAACTTTATGGGCATGGATATCCAGTGCTGTCACTTTGCCGCCCTCTGCGGCAGACAAGAAGGCAGCGATATGGGTCGTTTTGCCTCCTGGGGCGGCGCACGCATCCAATACTTGATGGTTCCGGGCTACTTGTAAAACGGGGGCAACCAGCATCGAACTTTCATCTTGGATCGTCAGTAAGCCTTCTTTGTAGAGGGAAGAGCCCGCCATAAAGCCTTTATCAGCCACAACCCCATAAGGGGAAAGCTCACTTGGTCGTGCGTCAATGCCTTCTTCTTGTAGCCGTTCGATCGCTGCTGCTTGCGAGATGCGCTGCAGATCGATACGACCACTGGCATGATTGGGTTCAAATAGGGCATAGCCTAGCTCACTGGTTTCTTCGATCCCAATTTGTTTGACTAGTTTCTTCGTTAGCCATAAGGGCAGGCTGATTTCCGTTGCTAAACGTTCCATTGGGTCTTTAATCAATGCCAAGTCTGGCACTCCTTGTCGTTGGATCGTGCGCAGCACGCCATTGACGAATTTACCAGTCCCCGGATTGCCTTTGGCTTTCGCAATATCCACGGCTTCATGAATGATGGCATGGGCGGGTACTTTATCGAGATACAGCATCTGATACAAGGAAAGCCGCAGCAGCGTTTTGACCCACGGGTCGACTTTGCGGGCATTTTTAATAAACCGGTCCAAATAATAATCCAATAAAAGCTGACGACTGATGGTGCCGTACACCAATTCAGTCAGTAAGCGACCGTCCTTGTCATTTAAACGCCCTTGATTCATCAATTCCCGCAGCAGTAGATTGGAATAAGCACCGCCTTTTTCGATTCGCAACAACGCTTCTAGTGCCACAAAACGCACTGTATATTGTATGTCTCCAAGATTACGCTTCATAGGTACCTACCTGATCCCCTTTTTGAATCTGTTGTCCACTGCCGTTTAAGAATGCGGCAATGTCTTGTCGGCCTTTTCCAGCTGGCTGCAATTCATCAATAGCCAATACCGTGCCTTCACCACAAGCGATCAGCAACGTTTTTTTCGTCCGTTCAATGATCGTTCCTGGCTGGGCTGTCGTCGTTTGCTCCAGCGGTGTTACTTGCCAAAGCTTCCAGCGGTTGCCGTTTTGTGTCGTAAAGGCGATCGGCCATGGCCGCATGCCTCGGACTTGGGCATCGATTTGCACCGCCGTTTTCTGCCAGTCGATGGCTTCTTGTTCACGGCTGATATTCGGCGAGAAGGTTACTTTCGCTTCTTCTTGCGGAACCGGCTGCAACTCTCCTGACAAGATTTTCGGCAGGGTTTCCAGCAGCAAGTCTTTGCCCAGCAGGCTCAACTTATCAAACATCGTCCCCACATCATCTTGTGCCGTGATGGGCAAATGAGCTTGAGCAAAAATACCGCCAGCATCCATTTTTTTGATCATTTCCATGATGGTTACACCCGTTTCTTGCTCGCCTTCCATGATGGCATAATGCACAGGTGCTCCGCCCCGGTATTTCGGTAGTAGGGACGCATGAACGTTGATAGCGCCATACTTCGGTACTTCTAGTAAAGCACTAGGTAAAAATTGGCCGAAAGCTGCCGTGATCAGCAGATCAGGTGCCAAAGCTTGAATCTGCTCCATTTCTGGTGACCCACTGATTTTTTCTGGTTGTAAAACCAACAAGCCATGCTTCAACGCCGCTTCTTTGACAGGTGTCGGAGTGATGGTTTTTTTGCGACCGACGGGACGATCCGGCTGTGTCACGACTGCTGCCACTTCATAGCCGGCTTCAAGCAAGCCTTCTAAAATTGGGACGGAAAACGCCGGGGTACCCATAAAGACGATTTTAGTCATTTTCATGTTCCTCCATATACTTTTCTAAGTCTTCTTCAGGAATGCGTTCGACGAGCTTGTCGACAAACAGCACGCCATTTAAATGATCGATCTCATGCTGCATCGCACGCGCCAAGTAACCGAATGCTTCCACTTCCATTTCTTCTCCTTCTCGATCGAAATAGCGGACAGTGATCTCGTCTGCTCGTTTGACGGTCCCAAAGGTGTGGGGAATACTCAAGCAGCCTTCCACATCAAGGGATTCACCAGAAGAAGCGATGATCTCAGGGTTGATCATTTCAAAGCGATCGTCTTCTTCGACTTCCACGATCGCCACTTGCAGGTTTTTGCCGACTTGCGGTGCGGCAATACCGATCCCGTCATGGGCGACCATCGTTTCATAAAGGTCGTCTAGTAGCTGAACGAGTTCATCGGTAATTACTTTGACGGGTTTTGCTTGCCGACGAAGACGTTCATCGGGGGTGATAATAATAGGATAACGCATATTTTCTCCTCTAAATAAAATTCAACGGCTCTTGGTCAATCGATACGTACAATCCTTTGCGCTGATCGATTTGACTTTGATCCAACAGACGGGTCAACAAAGCAGGTAGCTGCGGTTCATTTTTGTATTTAATGATCAATTGGTAGTAATAGCGGTTTTTTACCCGCAAAATCGCACTTGGTGCCGGACCCAACAAAATACTGCGCGGTGACAGCTCCTGCTGCAGATCCCGCGCGATCGCAAACATCTTCTGAGCGGCGACTTGCTCTTCGGGATGGCTGCAGGTGATTTTGACGGTGAAATAATACGGTGGATAACCGCTTTGGTGCCGCATCCACATCTCTTTTTGATAGAAATCTTCGTAGTCTTGCGACTGCGCCAACTGGATGGCATAGTGCTCAGGGTTGAATGTTTGGATCACCACTTCGCCGTTTTTTTCCGCCCGACCTGCCCGACCACTGACCTGAGTCAGCAGCTGGAACGTCCGTTCACTCGAACGAAAATCTGGCAAGTTCAAGGCCGTATCGGCATTCAAGACCCCTACCAGCGTGATATCAGGAAAATCCAAGCCTTTGGCGATCATTTGAGTCCCTAACAAAATATCCGCTTTTTTCTCCCCAAACAAGGTCAAGATTTTTTCGTGGGCGCCTTTTTTGCGGGTGGTATCGACATCCATCCGTAAAACCCGCGCTTCGGGAAACAGTTCCTTCAACTCTTCTTCCACTTTTTGCGTGCCCGTTCCGTAATAACGAATCTTGTCTGCATTACAGTTGGGGCAACGATGGGGGATGTGTTCTTCATGTCCGCAATAATGACAGCGCATCGTTTTGGTATCCATATGGAGCGTCAAGGAGATGTCGCAATTTGGGCAAGGCAAAACATACCCACAATCGCGGCACATCACGAAGGAAGAGTAGCCGCGCCGATTCAGCAGCAAGACGATCTGTTCTTTGCGGGCCAAGCGGTCTGTGATTTTTTCCTGTAACGGACGAGAAAAGGTTTGATACTTTTTGTTGGCAAATTCGGTACGCATATCCACGACTTCGATCTGCGGTAATTGCGCACTGGTTTTTGCCCGTTGATTCAATTTCAATAGGCGGTAGACTTCTTTTTGCGCCCGGGCACGAGACTCCAATGACGGCGTCGCACTGCCTAACACCACTGGACAGTGATGGTACTGGCTGCGCCAAATCGCTAAATCTCTCGCATGGTAACGAGGGGCTTCATCTTGCTTATAGGAGGCTTCGTGCTCCTCATCGACGATAATGACCCCGATGTTTTTCAACGGAGCAAAAATCGCCGAGCGGGCGCCAACCACCACCTGCGCCTCCCCACGTTCGATCTTACGCCATTCATCGTATTTTTCACCTTGGGACAAGCCGCTGTGTAAAACAGCCACTGCGTCGCCGAGACGGCTTTTAAAGCGTTCGACCATTTGCGGGGTCAAAGCGATCTCCGGTACGAGCATGATCGCGGTTTTGCCTTGTTTCAGCAATTGGGCGATCGCTTGCAGATAGACTTCTGTTTTTCCACTGCCGGTGATCCCTTCCAGTAAAAAAGTCTGCGCCTCTTGGTTATCCGCACAAGCAGTGATTTGCGCTACTGCAGCTGCCTGTTCTTCATTTAATTCAAGGGGGACCGTTTTTTGAAATTGACGGTCTTTGTAAGGATCACGGTAGGCTTCAACTTCCGTAAAAGTCAGCCAGCCAGCTTCTTGTGCTTGGTTCAAAGCCGCGGTGGAAATCCCTTGTTCGGTAAAAAAGGAAACCGGCAAGCGGGCTTCCTCTGTCAAAATCTGTAAGATTTCCAGCTTGCGTTTAGCCCCTTTGCGCAGCTGTTGCTGGACGGCGGGGATTTCTGCTGGCTCGATCTTGCGTTCAATATAACGGGTCATTTTCGCTTTGTTTTTATTTTTCACGAGGTACTGCAGTTCAACTACTGCGGCTTCCCGCAAAGGCTTCAACTGCGGCAGCAGCCCTGCACTTTCGGCGTCTTGCCAGCTGAGGATGCCGTCTTCGGGAAAATATTTTTTGATGGGATGATTTCCTTCCAGCAAAACGATCTGCTTTTGGTACTCGGCTTTCATCACACTAGGCAGCATCGTCTGCAAACAAGTAATCTTAAAGGCAAAGGTCGTTTCCTTCATGTAGTCGGCTAATTGGAGAAGTTCTTCATTGACGACAGGCGACAAATCCAACAAACGAACGATTGGTTTTAAGGTCTGTTGCGGTTCGGCAACTTCTGAAAGCCCGACGACGAACCCTTGGATATGACGGTCACCTTTGCCAAATGGCACTTCGACCCGCATTCCTGTCTCAATGGCGGCTTGTAATTCTGATGGGATCAGATAAGTAAAAGGCTGATCGGTCTGCATCGTGGGAACATCCACGATCACTTCTGCTATGTACGCCATCTCTTCTCCTCCTTTTAGGTTCTATTTTACTAAATGGGCTGGGGTTTGTCTGTACCCCTTACAAAAATTTAACCATCGCCATTCAAAAGAAAAAGCCAGAACACAGGCGTGCTCTAGCTTGCTTTTGTCTATAGCTTTTGTTCGTCGCGGATACGCGCTTCTAATTCTTTTTGTTCTTGGTCTTTTTGCGCTTTGCGCTCTTCTTGTTCCATTTTCAAGCGGGCCCGCTTGATCTCTGGATGAGGATCATTAACGACTAATTCCGCTTCGATTTCTTCAAGTGCTTGACCCACGCTTTTCACTGAATCAAAGTTTTCTAATGTTGCTTGCGCACCGGCATCAAGTTCATGCGCCCGTTTGCTTGCTAAGATCACTAATGAATATTTTGAGTTGACACGATCCAACAAAGAATCGATTGAAGGTTTTAACATCATATTTCTTACAGCTCCTCTAACATTTTGATATAGGTTCCGATCACTCGGTCAACGCGAAAATGTTCACTCGAAATAATTTCGCGAATTCGTTGGACTGCCTTAGGTACTTCATCATTGACAACGGCATAATCATACAAAGCCATCATTTCGATTTCTTCACGGGCGACACGCATCCGTTCATCGATCACTTCGGCAGAGTCGGTTCCTCTTCCTGTAATACGAGAGCGTAATTCTGCCAGATCAGGTGGCGTCAGAAAAATAAACACACCATCGGGAACTTTGTCTTTTACTTGTTTTGCCCCTTGCACTTCGATCTCTAAAAATACATCTTTTCCTTGATCCAGTGTTTGTTGGACATAAGATAATGGGGTGCCATAATAATTGCCGACATATTCGGCGTATTCCAGCATTTCACCGGCTTCGATCAAGGCTTCAAATTCTTCCCGCGTGCGGAAATAGTAATCGACCCCTTCCACTTCCCCCTCGCGTTTTTGACGAGTGGTCATTGAAACGGAATATTGAAAATCGTTGTCGTCACTCTCAAAAATTGCTTTGCGCACGGTCCCTTTCCCTACTCCGGAAGGTCCTGATAAAACTATAAGTAATCCTCGCTCTGACATAATGACGTCCTTTCACTGACATTTGCTTAACGTCTATTTTGCACTTTTTTTCAGCAACTTTCAAGAACTACTTTATTATAATGGGAATTTCATGAAATTGCTAGTCTACACTTCGGCTGCTTTCTTAAAAGCCCATGTTGCTTAAGGTATTGATGACCCCTGCTAATTCGTCTTTGGCAGTGATTGCTTTTTCGGTCGGATCCGTCACTTCTTGGCAATCGATACGCACGATGTACCGACGATTTAAAGAAACAGCTACGCCATCAACTAGTAGATGAAGAAAATCCGGCTCGATGGCTACGCAGGCATCTTCCCACGCAGAGAAATTCTCTTTATCAGAGGGAATACTGCGCTTGATGACATTTTTCCCGCTCAGTTCGTGAAAGGTGATATCGTAATATTTCATTGGTTCATTCCTCCTACTCGATGTTTTGAACTTGTTCTCTGATTTTCTCAATGATCGTCTTCATTTGGACGACACTGTTTTTGATTTGGATCGGACTTGATTTTGAGCCAATCGTATTGACTTCTCGGTTCATCTCTTGGATCAAGAAATCCAGCTCTCGACCTATCGGCGTCTCAGCTGCCAGCAGCTCCGTCATCGTCGTTAAATGGATACTTAAACGATCCAGTTCTTCGTGGATATCGCCGCGTTCCAATAAAATCGCCAACTCTGTCAGTAAACGATCGCGCTCGACTTCTTCCCCTAGATAGGCAGTCAGTTTCTTTTCAAAGCGTTCTTGGTAGTCCGCTTCATAGAGGGTCACGAATTGTTTGAGTTCTGTTAGTTTTTCCTGCAGCTGTCGCTGATTTTCTTGTAAGATCTGCAGAATGCCTTGCCCTTCCACCCAGCGGCTTTGGTCGATCGCTGCCAACGCTTGGTCTAATGCTTCCATCACGCCATCGGCTAAGGTGCTTTCTTCTGGCTCTTGATCAGAGATCGTTAGAAAAGCCTCATGGAGCAGGAATTGTTCCAGCAATGCTGCTTTTGGCAGCTCTGTCAGGTCAAAACGGGCGTTGGCTTCGGTATCGATCTCCTGCATGAAACGTTCCAGCAGGTCCCATTGGATCTCGATCTGTTTCGTATTTGCGGTTTTTTCTTTTAACGTCACATACAATTCGATTCGCCCCCGCTGGAGGGTCTGCTTGATCGACTGCCGTAAAGCACCTTCTAGAGGATTCAATTGTTTAGGCATTCGCAGCTGCAGGTCCAAAAAGCGCTGATTGACACTTTTGATCTCAATTTCGATCTGCACATCTGGCGTTTCTGCACTGCCTTTGCCAAAACCAGTCATACTTTTCATTTGATCACTCCTAACCGTTTTGCTTTCTTACATGGAAAGCAGGGCTTTTTTAAGTTCTGCAAATTCTTCATTGGATAAGGTCACGCCTTTGCCCATCTTCTCGTGCTCTGGACCCCAATCTCTCAGATCAAATTTTGGCGGACGCCCATTCCAGCTCACCAAATTCAATTCTTTGCGCCAGCCTCTTTGATTTTCCGAAAGCACGGCGATCTCTTCAACGATTTCATACGAAAATTTATCCATTTTCTGCTCCTTTCAAAAGATAGTGACTATACGCTGCCATTAAAGCAGTCAGCGGGTAACGCCGACGAATCTGCTGAAGGGCGGGCAGATTCAATTGCTGCGTCCGATAAAAAAAGAAAAAGCGGTTTTGCTCGGACAAGACAAAAAAACGGTCGCGATAATAGCTCAGCCACTCGGTGATCGACCAGGCATCGGCTTCTTCCACTGCCTTTAGCGCAATTTTTTCAGCTAAAACCGTTAGAATCGTTTCCTGCTCATAAATCACCGTAGGCGCTAGATACAATACTTTCGCGGTACACTCTATCAGTATACGCCCCCACTGCTCAAATGGCACATCCTGTTGATAGAATTTACGCATTTTTTTCCAAAATTCTTTTTTCTTTAGTTCCTGATAAAGCAACGGGTCTGTCTGGCGTAGCTCTTTCAAAAAGCCCCGCCATAACGGCTGAAAATCAACCGTCTTTTCAAAGGTATACCAATGGCCTTGGTATTTGCCGAACACTTTCAAGGTTTCCAAATAGCCCAAGGTCATATTATCCAGCGAACGCTGGGCATCAAAAACCAAAAAGCTGCCTAAGGACCAAGGAGACCCTAACGAAAGTTGCGCAGTTTCTTCCGTCAAAACCGTCCTTTTATTGATGCCGGGTCCTTGGACATCCACGGTGATACATTCCGTTGCCCCCTGCTGTAGAGCGACATCGATGGGCAGGTTGTTGCGATAGCCGCCATCGATGTAATAGGCGTCATTAATTTTTTGCGCCTGCATCGCTGGATAAAATGAGGCGGATGCCAATAACCAATGCAGGTTTTCTTCTACTGCTGATGGATCAAAGGCATAAACCGTCTCCTTGAAATCTGGCAGACGAGTCGTACAGATTAGCAAATGACAAGCAGTTTGGCTGAATTTTTCTTGATCAAAGGTCTTTTGCAAAAGCTTTGCCAAGGGTTCAGTACTGGCGCCGTTGCTTTTGACCGCTTCGCGGACCAGCGAGTTGGCTTGATTCATCAAATCCCGCAGCGTTTGGGCTCGTACCGAAGCAAGCGGATAGTGCAATACTTGCTCGCTGGAGATATTTGCCCATAAATCGACGGCCGCTTCAACATCGTTCATTAAAATCAAGGCACCATTCAAGGCACCGACGGAAGTTCCTGTGATCCATTCAAAGGTGATGCCCCGTTCTTGCAGCGCTTGCCAAACCCCGATTTGATACGCCCCATGAGCACCGCCACCGCCTAAAACCAGCGCCGTCTGATAAGCTAGCGCTCTTTGATACCCTTGAGGGACCACCTGATACCCTTGCTGGATAAACCACTCCGCCAAGGGGGTCCGATGAGGAAGCTGCCACAAGACGGCTGCTACAAAGCGACTGCGGGCGAAGCTTTCTGTCACGGCCAGCAGTTGTTTCCAAGTAAACTCGGCGGCCGCTTCCACCAGCAGATTGGTGATAGTCAGTGTCTTTTGGTCAAAATCAAACTGCCCGGCAAGGTAAAAGCGGCCATAACGGCTGTCGATCTGCCAGCCCTGCTGCGCCATGTCGGCAAGAAATGCTCGTCGCGCTTTTGAGTGCGACTCAAAAAAGGAAAAGACGAGTCGGCTTTCTTGAAACCCTGCCCTTTGTGCAAGAAAATCGATCGAAGTCAGTTTTTTCACTTTCATCAAGACGCCTCCTTAAGCAAAAAAGAATAGACGAATGACACGCCAGCTGCCGTACCACTCGAGCTATTCTTTTGATTAAAATGTTCGTTGTGCCATGTTGAATGCTGCCAACATCTCATCCGTTGCTTCGTCGACAGGCGTTACAGATTCCAGATCGCCTTGGATCACACGACGGGTGACACCGCCCATTTCCCCACAGGTGATCAGCGTGATCATTTTGCGGCCTTCTACTTCGTCAAGCAAATAAACATCGGTCGGGTCGACCCGCACAGAAGAAGTCGCAGTATACGTGTAAATATTTTCCAGATCGGTCACATAGATAGCCGCCCCGATCGCGACATCATCCAATGGTGTAAACAGGAGCTCTGGCGATTGAGCGCGATGGCTAGCTAACGCGTAATTGCCTTCCCCCATTTTTTGGGTGGGACTTAACGTACCAGCACCATACAGCAAGGCCTCGTTGGCCAAGCCTTTAAAAATCGGCAGATTGATCCCAACACTGGGAACCGCCACGCCGCCGATCACTGGCAAAGCTTTGTTGCTCAGCTGCGCCCGTAAGACTGCTTCTGAACTTGCCGGCTCCACGGCATCAAAATCAAAGGTCGCTTCCGCTTCCATATTTTTTTCGACCTCACTACGATCAATGGTGCCGACTGCGTATGCTTCACCTGTTTGTTTAATAAAATAATTTTTGATTTGATTATTAAAAATCAATGCTAAACCAATCAATAACAGCACAAGCAAAAAGAGATTGCTCAGCCAATTCGAAAGTCTGCTTTTCTTTTTTCTCATAGGTTCTCGTCTCCATTAGTTTCTTCTTTTATCATACCAAAATCCTCATAAAGACGCCAATTTTGGCCAGTTTTTTTACGAAAAGACAAGATTTGCCTTTTTTTGTCGAAAAAGGGAACTTAAAAATTGTTTTTTCTGTTATTTTGTAATATAACTTTAAACGAAAAGATACAAGCAATTTTCAGCGCTTTGTTGTAGAATGAACTTAGTATATAGGAGGGATCGATCGGCATGTCTAACACGATTTACGTACATATTGATACAACCAGCAATGCCGTCTTGACCCGCGGGCTTGCCCCCCAAGATTTTAACAAGAGCATCGTCCATCAGCCCAAGAATTTGCTCTTGCTTGATCCTTCCAGTGATTTCGGCGAATTCGACGGTCATACGGGCTTAAAAGTGATACGCGGAATGGAAGATGTCCAACTGTTTTTTCAGCAAATCAACAAAGGTCGCATTGCCGAAGAAATGAAGTGGATCGATTTTAATGATTACGAGATGGTCAAAGAATTGACGCCTTTAGAGATCTCCGAATTGTTATATTTTGGCCACATGAAGACACACCTCCACTCCCCTTTCTTTTACAAACTGCAAAATAACTTTGTTTTCTTTGACTTAAAAGATGCACGTTCCCGCGTTTATTATCGTTACTTAGATGAATATTACCGGATCTTGGCGGATCGGATCACCCGCATCGTCTTAGAAAAAATCAATGATCGCCTCTCCTTTTTTAAAAAAGCAACACCGGTGGAAAAACTCGATTTTAATTTGCTGAAAGAGTTGCGGGGAATCATGCAAGAAGGCATCGTCTTCTGTCTGACACAAGAACAACTGATCGATAAAACTTATACGATCCCGATCTATCTGTCAGAAGATGCTGGCTTGAAAAGCACATTGGTCAATCAAAAAGAGTTAGATCAAATTGCAGTTTTGCGCTACTCAGCCAGCAAAAAAAACTGGTCGTTGGAAATTGATCAAGAAGATTTGGCTTTTGGCTTTTTCGACAAAAAAATGTCTTGATGCTTCTCTTTTTCAAAGAGCATCAAGACATTTTTTATGATTTCATTTCTAAAACTAAGCTTTCGGCACAAATAATTTCGGGGCTGCCTTGACTAAGAGACCTAGGACGACCCCTACATAAACGATATTGATGATGACCGATGTTCCATTGAAGATCAAGGAATACAGATACGGGCTTTGTCCTTCTGGTGCGTACATTCCCCAGACAAAAACCCCTGCCCAATAATGCCAAAACCAACGGCTAATCACCGCCACGATGCCCCCTAAGACGACATACCACGTAACGGTTTTGCTGTTTTGACGGATCGCTTGCTGGATTTTATTAGCAAACAAGCCGCCCATCCCGCCAAAAGCAAAGGCAAAGGGATATTCAAAGATGATCTGTGGAACGGTGATAAAGTTACGCATGGCGCTACCAATCAAAATATTCAGCAAGCCCCACATAAATCCCGCCGTCATTCCCGGCAGCACCCCGCGACGATACGAATACAAGACCAAGGGCACGAGCCCTAGAGACAAGTCGATACTGGAATTGGCTGTCTGGATCGGGATATACGACAAGACGACCCCGATCGCAGCAATCATCGTTCCTTCCGTCCACACTTGCAGCGACATTTTTCGTTTCAAAAAAAACTCCTCCTTTAGAATCATCACAATTCACAAAGGAGAAGTGTTAGACACTTCAACTCGTCACAATTCCTACGTTCGCATGATCGAAACAGGTACGAAGGGTTTAGAGTACTCTCATTCTCAGCCTTTGCAGACTCCCCTTTGTGATTAGATTCTATTTTATTTTGTGCTTGCGTTTCGCAAGTCACTTTCAAGAATACCATAAATTGATGAAAAGAAACATGACTGCGATCGTTTTTTCTAAAAACATTCTGAAACTCCTCAGAAAAAAACAACCAATGAGCGGTTAAAGACCGACCATTGGCTGTTGTTCTCATGCTTATGAGGCACGATTAAATTGATAATTTTGATTCAAACAGTGGACTTACTGGTTTGTTCTCATGGATTCGTTTGATCGCTTCGCCCATCAAGGCACCAACACTGATCTCATCGATTTTTTTCGACTTACGGTCTTCTGGCAAGTAAATCGAATCTGTCACAACTAGATGCTCAATGGCCGAATCTTCGATCCGTTCCAAGGCAGGTCCTGACAAGACAGGGTGAGTACATGAGGCGTAAACACTTTTGGCACCTGCTTGTTTCAACGCATTTGCAGCCAATGTGATGGTACCAGCAGTATCGATCATATCGTCGATCAAGACACAAGTTTTGCCTTCAACATGACCAATGATATTCATGACTTCCGCTACGTTGGCTTTCGGACGACGTTTGTCGATGATCGCGATTGGTGACTTAAGAAACTCAGCTAATTTGCGGGCACGAGTCACGCCACCGTGGTCTGGTGAAACGACGACGACGTCATCGCCTTGAATGCCTCTTTCCAAGAAGTAGTTGGCGATCAATGGTGCACCCATCAAGTGGTCAACTGGGATATCAAAGAACCCTTGAATCTGTGAAGCATGCAAATCCAGTGTAACCATACGGTTCGCACCGGCTTTTTCGATCATGTTTGCTACAAGTTTTGCGGTGATTGGTTCTCTTGATCGCGCTTTGCGGTCTTGTCTTGCATAACCATAATAAGGCATTACTACATTGATCGTCTTCGCACTGGCGCGCTTCAAAGCATCGATCATGATCAGCAATTCCATTAGGTTATCGTTTACAGGGCTGCTGGTTGATTGAATCACGTAGACGTGGGCACCACGAATACTTTCTTCAATATTCACTTGGATTTCACCATCGCTAAATTGTTTGACTGAACACTTACCTAATTCAACACCTACTGCAGCTGCGATTTTTTCCGCCAAAGGACGATTTGAGTTCAGAGAAAAAATCTTCAATCTTGGATCAAAATAATGATTTGACATGAGAACCTCCACTTTCTTTGCGTTCATCTAGAAAAAAATGACTCCTTTTTACTAGAATCTTCTTCCTAATAAATAGTAGTCATTTTTCCTTAAGAAATCAAGTCATTTCGCTATTTCTAATTTAGATAAGGTAACTTTTTCGCGTAATCCGCTTTATTTTCCTGACGGGCGCGGGCAATCGCCATACTGTGTTTAGGAACATCTTTGGTGATCGTTGAGCCAGCAGCGATCATCGTTTCCTCTTCGATGGTCAAGGGCGCAACCAGATTGGACCCGGAACCGATAAAGCAATTGTCCCCGACAGTCGTTTTGAATTTGCTCTTGCCGTCATAATTAACAAAGACTACGCCGCAACCGACGTTGATGTTTTTGCCTAAGGTCGCATCACCGACATAGGACAAGTGTCCGACTTTGGTACCTTCACCAATTGTCGCATTTTTGATTTCCACAAAGTTACCGATATGGGCATGGGCCAAAATTTCCGCATTGGGGCGAAGGTGGGCATTGGGACCGACATCGGCGCCATCATGGATGATGCTCTCCTCGATCGTCGATGCCTTGATCGTCACTTGGTTGCCGATCTTGCTGTCTTCAATTTCAGAAGCTGCCGTAATGACACAGTCTTCTCCGATCGTCGTCTGCCCTTTGATGATCACACCGGCTTCGATCAAGGTATCTGAACCAATCACAACGCCTTCGTCGATATAAGTCGTCGCCGGGTCGATCAAGGTCACGCCGTTTTGCATGTGTTGACGGTTGATCCGCTGGCGCATCAAGCGATTGGCTTCGGCTAAGGCGATGCGGTCGTTGACTCCTAAAGATTCATGGAAATCTTCGGTTTGATAAGCAGCGATGATTTTGCCGTCTTCCTTTAAGATCTCGATAATATCAGTCAAGTAGTACTCCCCTTGGGCATTGTCCGTATCTAATTTTGCCAAGGCGTCAAATAACAATTCATTGTCAAAGCAATACGTGCCTGTATTGATTTCTTGGATCAGTGCTTCTTCGGTCGACGCATCTTTTTGCTCGACGATTTTTTCCACGATGCCGACATGATCCCGTACGATCCGGCCATAGCCCGTTGGGTCTGCCGCTTGTGCCGTCAAGATCGTTGCCGATGCATTTTTCCCTTGATGGTAATCGAACAAGTTATTCAAGGTTTCCGTTGTCAATAACGGCGTATCCCCACTAATTACTAAGGTCGTGCCTTTTTTGCCCTTTAAAAATGATTCGGCTTGAACGACAGCGTGACCGGTACCTAATTGTTCGGCTTGTAAGGCGTAATTGGTGCGATCCCCCAGTTGCTCCTTGACCATTTCCGCCCCGTGACCAACGATCGTCACGATCTCTTCAGGACTTGTTTCCACCACTCGGTTCATGATGTGCTCCACCATTGGCTTACCGCAAACCGGATGTAACACTTTATATAACTTCGATTTCATGCGCGTGCCTTTTCCAGCCGCTAAAATTATTGCAAAACGTGCGTCCACGTATTCCACTCCTATCAATCTGAACGATTTTTGTTCATTGAATTTCCTATAAACAGTTTAGCCCAAGTACTTGTAAATTTCAACGATTTAAGGAATCCCCACCTAGACCAATCAAAAAAAGACTGGCAGCCGCCGTTCGAAAAACAGCTGCTTGCGCCAGTCTAAGAGCCACAAAAATCAGGCTTTTTTCTCAAAATAATTTCCCGGTACTACCGAGATCGTTTTGGTCTGGGTATCGACATCTTCAACATACAGCAGAGAGCTGTAATCGCTGATGGCCCGCTTGCCTTTGAATTTCGTTTCGGCAAAAACCGTAATACCGACTAATTCGGCCTCAAATTCTTCAATCAAGCTCTTCATTCCATTGACCGTGCCGCCGCCTTTCATAAAGTCATCGACCACCAATACTCTAGAGCCGCGCTTTAAGCTGCGTTTGGATAATTCCATTTTTTCGATCCGCTCTGAAGAACCAGAGACATAATTGACACTCACGGTCGAGCCTTCAGTGATCTTGGAATCACGACGCACGATCACGAAGGGAACATTCAAGTAGTAAGAGACTGCTTGAGCGATCGGAACTCCTTTAGTAGCAACGGTCATCACCGCATCGATTTGTTCGCCTAAATATTTGGAAGCGATGATGCGGCCGACTTGGCGCAGCAATTCCGGTTCGCCCAATAAGTCAGATAGATAGACATAGCCGCCAGGCAACAAACGGTCTTGCTCAGACAAGCGTTTTGCCAGCCCTTCAACGTACGCATACGCTTCTTCTTCAGAAATTTCAGGCACAAAAAAAACACCGCCAGCAGCGCCTGGCACGGTATCAAGAATGCCTGTTCCTCGTTCTTTAAAGGTCTTTTTGATAATAGATAAATCTTCGCTAATCGATGATTTTGCAGAGGCATATCGTTTAGAAAAGAAGGACAATGAAATCAATTCATGGGGATGATTCAACAAGTAATGTGTCATATCGATCAGTCGTTCACTTCGACGTATTTTCACACCGGACAACTCCTTTAGTTTATTCGCCTTATTATAAGGCTTTTTCGGGATAAATGCGAGCATTATCTGAAATATTGCTTATATCGTTCGGTTTTGATTAGAGTTTAAAAAAAAGAAACGAAAATTCTTCGTTTCTTTTTCATAAAGCCCTTTATTTGAGGCGTTGTTTTCGTTGCACGAGGATCACGATGCGTTTGATCAAATTGATTACTAAGAAAAGAGCGATAAAAACCAGCGTAATCGTCGCTCCCGGTGGTGTGTCCAAATAAAAGGAACTGGTCAAACCAGACATCATCCCAATCATGCCGATCACGACACTGATCAAAATCACCGCGTTGAAGCTTTTGCCTAAACGCATACTGATGGCAGCTGGTAAAACCATGATCGCAGAGATCAGCAATGCACCCGCAATCGGGATCATCATGGCGATTGCCACCCCCGTCAAGACATTAAAGAGCATCGACATCACTCGCACAGGCAAGCCATCGACATGAGCGGTATCTTCATCAAAGGTCAAAATGTACATGGGCCGTTTGAATAAGAAAAATAAAGCAAAAACGACTAAAAACAAAAAGCCTAAGATCCAAACTTGCTCTTGTGTGATCGTAACGATCGACCCAAACAAATACGATTGGATACTCGTTGCGGAGTTTCCACCGCTAAGGTTCATCAAGACGAGGGCTAACGCTAAACCGCCGGACATCAAAATGGCGATCGAAATCTCTGAATAACTGCGGTACAGTGTTCGCAAGTATTCCAAAATGATTGCGGCAATGACTACGATCAATAGCGTCGTCAAACTCGGATTTAGATTTAGAAAGAAGCCTAGTGCCACCCCTGCTAAAGAGACATGGGACAGCGTATCAGCCATCAATGACTGTCGTCGAATCACCAGAAAGACCCCTAGCATTGGTGCGATACCAGCAATAAAAATCGCCGCAAGAAAAGCTCTTCTCATGAATTCATATGAAAGCAGCGCCATGGTGAATCCTCCTTCCGCACTAAACGGATCTGACGGTCCGCATATTCTTTGATATCTTCGTGATCATGAGTGATCATCAAAATCGACTTGCCGTGGTCATGAGCATTGTGCCGCAGCAGTTCATAAAACAGATTGCGGGATTGTTCATCCATCCCCGTAGTCGGTTCATCTAAAATAAATAAATCAGGATCCGTGGCAAAGACCCGTGCCAAGCTGATCCGCTGTTTTTGGCCACCGGACAACTCACCGATCCGTTTATGACGCACGTCCCACATCCCGACGGCATCTAATGCACGGCGGACATGTTCATGGTCTCGTTTCGTCAGTCGCTTGAACCAACGATCTCTTGGGTAGCGGCCTGATTGGACCAATTCCAAAACGGTGCTGGGGAACCCGACGTTAAAGGAAGCAATCTGCTGAGGAATGTAGCCGATGCTTAATTTTTCACCAGCTGCATTCTTGGTCGCCAAGGTGACTGCTCCTTTAGAAGGTTTCAACAAACCAAGGGTTGCTTTGATCAAAGTAGATTTTGCCGCCCCATTTTCGCCGGTCAAAATCACGAATTCGCCGTCTTCAACAAAGTAAGAAATGTCTTCCAAGACGGGCTCATCATCATAATAAAAGGTCAAATCTTTTACATCGATATAACGCACGCAGGCGCCTCCTTAGTGAATACTTTTTTGTAATGCTGCCAAATTGTCTTCCATTACAGACAGGTATGTTTCGCCGTTATCCATCTGCTCTTGCGTCAAGCTTTCTAATGGATTCAAGACCGCTAACTCCACGCCCGTTTCAGAGGCTAAGGTCTCAGCCACCTTCGATGAGGCATTTTCTTCAAAATAGATAACTTTGACTTGTTTTTCTTCCACATATTCTTTCAGCTCAGCCAACCGACTTGGCGTTGGTTCTTGATCGGGTGAAATGCCCGAAATCGATTCTTCGACTAAATCATACTGCCGTGCCAAATAACCGAAAGCTGCATGTTGTGTGACGAAGGTCCGTTGAGTCGCATCCTTTAACGCCGCTTGATAGGCTTCATCTAGCGCAGAAAGTTTTTCGATATAGGCAGCCGCATTTTCCGTGAAGGTTGCCTTTTGCTCAGGAAACTTCGCAATCAGGTCATCGCGGATCGTTTCTACTTCTTGGATCGCTAAGACTGGGTCGGTCCAAACATGAGGGTCATACGTATGATCATGGCCTTCATGGCTGTCTTCGTCCTCGTGACCATGCTCTTCCTCTGTGCCTTCCACCAACTGAATGTTTTTGGCGGCTTCAATCACTGCTGTTTGCTCAGGATCGACGGAATCCGTCAAACTAGCAACCCAAGTTTCTAGCTCAGGACTATTGTAGACAAAGGCATCTGCATCCATAATTTTGGTCATATCTTTGGCACTTGGCTCATAGTCATGAGGTTCTGTTCCTGCAGGGATCAGCAAGGAGACATCCGCTGCCTCACCTGCGACTTCTTTCGTAAATTCGTACATTGGGTAAAAGGTCGTGACGATCGACAGCTTTTCTGCGTCACTCGATTGACTTGTCGCTTCTTGCTGCCCACAAGCGCCAAGAAGCACGCCCCCTAAAAGGAGTGCTGTAGTAAGTAAGATTTTTTTCATCGGGATTTCCCCTTCCATTTGCTGGCTCATCTTTTTATTTTAAAACGGAACAACTCCGTTTTGTTAGCAAAAGTTACTCTATCAAATGATTTCCGGTTCGTCAAGACAAATCGTACGTTTTACGATTTAAAACTTTTATTTCGAGATAAATCGGAAAACATAGGAGAAAACGTTCATTTGAAGCGGATTCTTCTCTCGGGAACATCGTCTTATTTTACACCGTTGGCCATGCGATTCCTTTGTGATAACTTGAAAAATTAGAGAGTAAGTAGGATAATCATCTAAAAGCACTTGGAGGAAACGAAGATGAACGAATTTGTAACTGTGCCGCCAACTGTAAACAACAGCGAACTGCTGAATCGAATCGATTTACCGGAAGATCCTGCATCGCAGCAAACCGAAGAAATCCGCAAAACGATCGACAAACCATTGTACGAAGAAGACAAAAAGAAAAAATCCGCAAAGAAGCAGCACCAAAAAGAATAGCCTTTGCTTTAGGTAAAGAATCAGACCCCGACGTCTTTTTTTCGTCGGGGTCTTTTGTGTAGGGCAGCTTCTAGATGCTTCCTCCCTACCTCAGCTGCCTTTTTCTTCGCTATATGACTGATTTTTATCGAAGGAACGAAAAAACACAGGCACTTCCTGCCTGTGTCCTTGACTCATTCATTTCAATGTACGTACAAGATAAACCTCATCGCAGAATCCTTTTAAGGCATTATAGACCCGTTGTGCCCGCGAATATTTTTGACAAAGAGCAAAGACAGTCGGTCCGCTGCCGGTCATCAAGGCAACATCGGCGCCGTATTTCATCATGCGATCTTTGATCTGTTGGACGATCGGATACTTCGGGATCGTGATGGCTTCTAGGCTATTGCCCATGGCAGCGATCATTGCTGGGTAATCTTCGGCTAAGACGGCGGCAGACAATGCTGCGATATCTGGATGGTGCAGTTGGTCCAGCTCAACTTCTTGAAAGATTTTCCCCGTTGAAACACTCAGACGAGGTTTGACTAAGATGACCCAACATTGCGGCATCGGCCGCAGCGGCGTCACCAGCTCCCCTTTTCCTGCAATATGAGCAGTGGTCCCATACAGACAATAGGGAACATCAGTGCCAACTTCCATACCAATATCGATCAGCTCTGCCATGGAGAGGTCCAAGTCCCAAAGGCGAACCATCCCCCGCAGCGCTGCCGCACAATCCGTACTGCCACCACCTAACCCAGCTGCCACCGGGATATTCTTGGTGATGCGAATGCGGATGCCTTTTTTGATACCATAGCGTTTTTTTAAAATACTGGCGGCCTGATAGACATTATTGCGTTTATCGATCGGTAAAAAAGCTTTGTTGGTTTCTACAATGATCTTATCTTCTGCTATCTCTTCCATTATCAGACGGTCGGCTAGATCAACACTAGACATCACCATTTCCAACTCATGGTAGCCGTCTGTTCTTTTCTCTAACACATCGAGACCGAGGTTGATCTTAGCTGGCGCTTTTTCAATAATCTCCATCTTCATTCATCCAATCATCTGATAGTTATTTAGTTCTATCATAGCAGATTCTTATAAGATAGTTGAGTGATTTCTCTTGTTTTTATGATTGTTGCCATTTTGGTTGCCCTTTGGCTTGGTTCCTCGTAAAATAGAGGTACCAACTCAATGGATAAAAGAAAGCGGGGGAACCACATGGCAAATTTGATTCCAAGAGATTTAGCAGGCGGCGAAGAACTATTAGGCAAATTAATGAACAGTTTTTGGCAAGAACGACAAATGAACACGGACATTAAAGAATACGAAGACAAGTATCTCGTTCAAGCAGATTTACCCGGCATCAAGAAAGAAAACATCCGCGTCAGTTACGTCAACAACACGCTGACGATTTCAGCGGCTCAAACCGAGACCACTGAAACCGAGGATGATTTCGGACATTATTTGCGCAAAGAACGCTCCAGCAGTGCCTATCAACGGACCTTCACCATCACAGACATTGATGACGAGTCCATCAAAGCAGTGTTTGAAGACGGCGTTTTGACCCTGACTTTACCGAAAGCTAGCTACAAAGACGCACCTGCAAAAAATATTCCGATCGAATAACCGAGATACCAAAAAGGCAGTCCCTTCAGAGAACGCTCTGGGGGAACTGCCTTTTCTTATTTGCGTGCTTGTCGTCGATACGCCTGTCTTGAGGTCTGCGGTTCTTCTTCGGAGACCTCTTTTTTGACATACAATTTTAAACTGTATGGTTCGTGGTATTTGACATCGTTTTTGACAAAATCACCGCCAGTGATAAATAAGCCCACTGGCTCTAAAGGTTGCTTGCCAGTCCATTGAATCGTGCCAACTTTCGTCATCTCCGTGTAGCTGGTCCCGATCTGCAATACGTACTCGTTTTTCCCTTGCTGTTTGACAAAATAGTAAGGGTACAAGGTATTTTTCGGAATCGTAAAGCCGTTGGATGACGGTTTGATCGCCAATTCTTCTTGAGCGATCAAGGTCTGCAAATGATTCGCCAATACCAGCTGATAGTCTTCTTCAAAATCGATCACCGCTTTTTCAGTCGTCAAACGATCAATGTCGGTGGTGCTGATAGTTTCCCCTTCAATATTGAAGACTTCGTCCGGTAAGACTTTGACAAAGGTCTGAGTGACATCGAACTTCATGTTTTTATTCAAGAAATAATAGAAGATATTCAGTACCCAAAAATAGACTAAGACCAAAAAGCCGATCGTATAAAGGATCGCTTGAAAATAGTTTTGGTTCGCAAACATTCCATAGATGATCCGCAAAATATACGCCGTTGGAATGATACTGAGGATGGTATAGGCGCGATTCAAGTATTTGGGACTGATGTCAAGATAGCCCAAAAATTTGTGGATGCCGTTGATTAAATCTAAAATAAGCGTCATTTTCTCACCTACTCATTTCCTTGATTCTCATCCATGATCACTTGTGGATCTGGCGTGGTTTCTTCACTTGAAGAAGGTGTTTCTTGATTGTTTTCCGGTGTCGCCGGTGAAACACTCTCATCGCTTGATGGTGTCGTTTCTGTCGGCACCGAAGAAGACGGGGTCGTTTCTGGTGTTACTACTTCACTGCTGGATGACGGTGTTGTCTGCTGGTCATCGTTCGTCGGTTGTGAGTCCGTGCTAGCAGGTGTTTGATTTTGACTGTCTTCCGTTATCGAAGACGGTGTGCTTTCACTTGGTGCTTGTTCGGTCGTTTCTGTCGTTTCCGTCGCACGACTTGGTTGGCGGTAACTGCCTGAATTCACCACGCCGGTGGCAGTGGCAATGATCGTTGATATCGTTAAAAGTGCAATTGGTTTTAAAATAGGCGGGACTTTTCGCATGATTCTCATCCTTTTCTTACCCGATTCTGCCCATCGGCAGTCTCGGTTCCTTCAGCCTCTTCTTACCTTTATAATCGTTTCTGACAAAAGGGTCAAGATTCCCGAGGCTTCTGTCGCAGGATTTAAAAAAAACTAAACATGTAACTGTTTTCACAAAAAATAACGACGACAGTTGCCGCCGCTACACAAGGTATTCATAAAACTTTTCAAAGGTCAGGTGCAACGTGCCATGGTAATCCCGTAAAAGGGCGGGCAATGCGATTACTTCTTCATGTTGGATCGGGGCATCGATTTGAATCACCGCTTGCTCATCATCCAGATAGTAGGAACTAAACAGCTCATCATCGGTGATTTCTTCTAATTGATTGGTCAGCTCTTCATAAAACTTTTCTACGATCAGTTCTGCCAACTCATCAAAGACCGGCTGCAAGGCTGCCTCTACAGCTGGAAAAGGCTGTGCGAGTAATTGCTGTCCGCTGAGGGAACGCCGGGTATTCTCATAGGTCAAATAAAGCAGGTCGAAATAATCCTCTTCTTCCCCGATCGCTTCTAGCGTCAAAAGGGCTTTTTCTACCAATGAAACCAAGGACGAGGATACCTCTTGATGCATCACCGCATCGACTTTTTCAAATAGTTGCTGTTTCTCGATGACAAATGTTTCTTCCATAAAAGTGAATTCCGCTTTTTCAAAGCAAAGGGGGGTATCAGAGATAAATAGTTGGATCGTTGCCATGGCGTTGCCTTCTTTCTTTTTCAAGCTGCAGACAAACAGATGATTTGTCAACAGCGAAAATCTTCGTTAGCATAAATAATAGCAGGTGAACAAATTGTTCATCAAGTAATAAGGAGGAGATCGAATGAGTAAAGTTGCTGTTATTGTCACTGATCTAGTAGAAGATGTTGAATTGACGTCACCAAAAGAAGCACTGGAAGCGGCCGGACATGAAGTAGTCGTTATTAGTAATGAAGGCGCCGAGACCGTAAAAGGCAAACAAGGTGGAACGTTTCCCGTCGATGCGGCCATCGATACGATCGATCCCGCCAGTTTTGATGCTTTGTTGATCCCAGGCGGTTTCTCCCCTGACCAATTACGGACCGATGAGCGCTATGTGTCATTGACGAAAGACTTTTTGACATCTGATCGCCCCGTCTTTGCCATTTGCCACGGCCCACAACTGTTTATCCAAACAGGACTGACGAAAGATTTGACCTTGACGGCTTATGATTCTGTGCGACCAGATTTAGCCTACGCAGGTGCCACTGTCAAAGATGAGCCCGTCGTGATCGACGAAACCTATCGGTTGATCACCAGTCGGAACCCAGATGACTTAGATGCCTTCAATCAAGCGATTACTGAGGCATTGAACTAACCGCGAATAAGACGTGGTTTCTTTGATAGAAAAAAAGCCGCCAGTTGCAGCGTTTGATCCTTCGTATCGATCGAGCTGCAGCTGAGCGGTTTTTTCTTGCGTAGCTTTTCAGTTTTCAGTTCATGGCTCGTTTCCTGTTACTCGTCAGAGGGCAGCTCAAAACCATCGAAGGTCTCGCCATCATAGTAGCGCAATAATTCTTCCGTCGATAATAAGGAAGACGTCATTTCTTCCTGCGCCTCATTGACCTCTCGAAGTTGGGCAAGGTAAGCCGCGTAGGCTTCTGCCAACTGCCGATAAACAGCTTGCCGCGAAGTTCCTTCCCCTTGGATCGTCGGCAATTCACGGATAAAGGCCCGATAGACGGGGCGGTTTTCCTGCCATTCGATCGGCAACTCAATTACTTGAAGCTGGGCTTCTTCAAACCATCGTTCCATTGCTCTCCCTCATTTCTTTTCTTATTATCGTCAAGTTGGCAGCAAAGGTCAATCGGTGAGCAAAAAAACACAGAACAAGCGTTGAAAGAAATTGACCTATCCGCAAAAGCTCGCTTGTTGGGCTAACTTTTACGGATGCGGCAATTTATCTGCTTGTTCTGTGTTTTACTCGTTTTTATGCGGCAACATACGCATATTTTTCAATGTTTTGTCGGATCGTTTCAATCATGTCTTCATCACGCAAGCCAGTGATTTCTGCAATGACTTCCGGTAGTGATTTTTCATCCAAAAGTGCTTGTAACTGTTGGCTTTGCTCATCTTCAGGGTCTTTGTAATTGAAGATCATGCCGATCGTTTCATAGAGATGATCTGGCTGCATGTTGCGTTTTTCTAACTCAAGGACTGGTCGGATAAAGCGTTCTTCGGTCCCTAATTTGCGGACAGGTGTCCGTGCCACCCGAGTGATGGCATCGGAAATGTGCTTGTTTTTAAAGCGTTGGATGATTTTTTCGATATACCGTTCATGTTCTTCAGGATCAAAGGCCCATTTCTCAATTAAAAGGCGGCCAGTTTCTTCGAGAACGGATTTTAATTGGATCACCACTAAATGGTCCTGCATCGCTTCATCGATCGTCTGATAGCCTTGGAGGGCGCCTGTGTACGCTACCGTGGCATGACCCGTATTGACACTGAATAATTTCCGTTCAATATACGGTTCCAGATCCGCCACATAATGGACCCCTTGCAGATGGATCGAGGATTTCATCCCTGACTCTTGGATCACCCATTCGCAGAAGGGTTCTACTTGAACGAATAAGGGATCTTCATGGTGCTGCAGCGGTACGATGCGATCCACCGCTGCATCTGGAAAACCAACCGTCGCTTCCAACGCTGACCAATCCGCAATGTATTTTTGCACTTCGCTTTTTAAAAAGGTCGATCCGCCGATCATATTCTCACAGGCGATCACATCAATGGCTGGCTTGTCTGGGTGTTGCTGACGTGCTTCTAAGCCTTTGGCGATCAGCTCAGCGATATGCGGCAAAATGTTGGGACCAATGGCGGTCGTAAGGATGTCTGCCTCGGCGATCGCTTGGATCACCGCTTCTGGTTCTTTGGCATTGTTCAATCCTGTCACATGCTCGATGTGGATCTGTTCTTGGGTCTCATCGGCTAATTCGATGGTATACCCTTGTCTTGCTTTTAAGGCGTCAATGATCGTTTCATTGACATCAATAAATGTGATTTCAAAGTTGTTGGCAGCCAATATCTCGCCGATAAAGCCGCGACCAATATTACCTGCACCAAAGTGAACTGCCTTCATGTCTTGTCTCCTCCTTAAATCCTTATGCTACGGTCAAACTTTGGGCGATTTCTTCTTTATCCAAAGCATCCGCCAATTCGACGACGTTATCGATATCACTGCAAAAGAGGGCGATTTGTTGGACCAATTGCAGATGATCTTCCCCTTTGCCCGCGATGCCGAAAAGAACGGTGACGATTTTTTCTTCGTCCGCGGTACCGAAATTCACGCCATCAGGTACTTGCACGATACAGATACCTGATTTTTTGACGTATTTTTTGGCTTCATCCGTGCCGTGAGGAATCGCAATAAAGTTCCCCATATAGACTGAGAGCATCTCGTCACGCTCAAGCATGGCTTCGACGTATTCTTCTTCCACACAGCCTGCCGCCAGCAATTTTTCGCCGCAGTAACGAATGGCTTCTTCTTTGGTCGCAAATTGTTTGTTCAATTCAATCATGTCTTTTTCTAATACTTGCATTCGGCTCATCCTTTCTTAATTCGCTGCTTTGATCGATGCCACGATCCGTTGATAGTTCGTCGTTCCCATCAGATTATTAACGGATAGGTGGATCGCTTCTGGCGCTGAAGTTTGCGCTTGCGGCGTTAAGGCTTCTTTTGTGATCACCAGGGAAGAGGCGTTGGCATGGAGATCATTGATATGGCTTTTTCTGATCGGCATCGTCAGAGCTTCTTTGGCTAAAAGATCTTGGAAGACTTTCTGAGCCATCGTTGCCGAACCTTTGCGATCATCGTGGGCCAAAATGATTTCACTGACTTGCTTAAGGTCATTGGCGGAAGGAACATCTGCCTGGTTGCCTGCTTCAGACGTTTTTTCTGACTCCCCCGCTGTCTTCGTCCCTGACAATGTGGCTACGATTTCATCGTACCGTGGAGAGTTCAGGAAATTTTCAACCGCGACGAAGGTCGCATTTGGCGCTTTTTGTTTGGCACGTTCTTGCAATTCTTCTTGAGTGACGATCAGCGTATTGGCATCGTCCGTCAAATTGTTGATGGCGGAATTCGAGACATTTTGTGGAAGACCCGCTTCTTTGACTTTTTTACGTAAGATCGATGCCCCCATAGCACTGGAGCCCATGCCTGCATCACATGCGAAGATGATACGATTGATGCCAGTCATTGGTTGAGCCGCCAAGCCTTTAGCGCTGAGTTTTGCTGCTTGCGTTTGTTGTACTTTTTCTTCAAAATTATCCACTGTATCCTTCGCATCTGCTTTCAAGATCGCGGCAGCGACGATAAAGGATACGCCTGCTCCTACGGCAATTCCGGCTAAGACAGAAACGACACTCATCACCGAGTTGAATGGCGTCATTGCTAAGATCGCAATGATCGAACCTGGTGAAGCAGGTGCCCGTAAGCCTGCACCTAGCAATTGGAAGGTAAAGCTTCCTGATACACCGCCGGCAATCACTGCTAAGAACATCAATGGTTTCATCATGACGTATGGGAAGTAGATCTCATGGATCCCACCGATAAAGTGAATGATGATCGCTCCAGGTGCCGAAGATTTCGCTGCTCCTTTTCCGAAGAAAGTGAAGGCTAGCAAGACTCCTAAACCAGGTCCAGGATTGGCTTCTAATAAGTAAAGAATCGATTTCCCAAATTCGCTGACTTGCTCAGTACCTAGTGGTGTCAAAATTCCATGGTTGATGGCATTGTTTAAGAATAGGATTTTTGCTGGTTCAATAAAAATATTGGCTAATGGAATCAAGTGGGCATTGACGATCACTTCTACCCCTGCTGCCATTGCTTGTGTCAAGGTGTTAACAACTGGTCCGATTGCTACAAAGCCCAGTAATGCTAAGGCAAAGCCGATCAAACCTGATGAAAAGTTGTTGACCAACATTTCAAAGCCAGCGCGAACTTTGTCTTGGAAGATCTCGTCAAATTTCTTGATGACCCAACCGCCTAAAGGACCCATGATCATCGCACCCAATAGCATTGGGATATCCGTTCCGACGATGACCCCCATCGTCGCGATCGCCCCAACCACGGCCCCGCGGTCGCCAGCAATCACTTTCCCGCCGGTATACCCGATCAAGATTGGGATCAAATACGTCAGCATTGGACCGACCATCGTTGCAAAGGCTTCATTTGGTAAATACCCATCTGGAATAAATAATGCCGTTAATACACCCCATGCAATCAATGCGCCGATATTCGGCATCACCATACTCGACAACGTACTGCCTAATTTTTGAACTTTTGCTTTTACTGATGATTTGGCTGCTTTTTGTGTCTGTTCCATTTTTTTCTCTCCTCTCGTCTGCTTACACCCTTATTGTAGGCGCTTCCCAAAACGGTCGAAAGTCGTACTTTGTCACAAAAAACTGTGCCAAAACTTGTAGCCAAACAGACAGAACAAAAAAACGCGAGTAGCCCCTGCACTCACTGGCTTTTTGTTATGTTTCACGTGAAGCATTTTTATTTGGTTTTTGCCAAAACGCAAAAAAAAAAGTGTACCCACTCCTTCTACACAAGGTAGAAAGAGCGAGCACACGGCTGTAGCTCATTCATGTATTTCGTTCGCTGCTCTTGTTGCAAGCCAGTCTGCTGCTGACCGCTTATTCTTCTGCCAGCAAAATCTGTTGGATCTCTTCAACCGATTCGGCATCACTAAGCGCCCGAACATTTTGCATATCGGAACAAAAAAAGGCGATTTCTTGCAAAACAGCTAATTGCTGCTCTTTTAGGACGACTACGAAAAGGATCGTAGCGATTTTGGGTTGCTCCTTCGTGCCGAAGTCGACGCCATCCGGCACTTGGATCAAAAAGAGCCCTTCTTCCTTGATCCATTGTTGGGCTTCTTCTTCCGCATGGGGCAATGCAACAAAGTTACCGATATAAACACCTGTTTTTTGATGGCGCCGCAAAAGGCTTTTGACATAAGGTAAAGAGACGATCTCCTGGTTGACTAAGTACTCGCCAATTTTTGTCAGAGCCTCTGTGGCATCGGTAAAGTGTTGATCCAACAAAATCCGCTCCTGTGGAATATACATCGCTGATCCCTCCTATTGTTTTACTTCTTCAATCAAGAGCGAAGAGAGTAACTGATAAATAATCGAATCATTGCCGGAATTAAAAATCTCCGTATTTAGATCATTCATAATGATCGAACCACTGATTTTTCCTAACATCTGAGAGCTTGTTTCATTGATAGGATAGGGCGCCAGCATGACTAATAAACGGGTAACAGCGATCTCTTTTTTATCCATCGCTAGAAGTGGCAGCGGCTGTTTCAAATCGAAAATACGAAAAACTGGTTGCAGGATCGCCGAACTCGCCGCGTGAAACAAGGCAAAGTGGGTGTCAGGAATGCCCACTGGCGCTTGGAAGTAGCGCCGTAAGAGACGATCAACGACTTTCTCACGATCCAAAACAACATGTGCATCAAAAGACGTCAGCACCAGCTGCAACGTTTCTTCCAAGTCCGCTGGGTTATCAATGGCCTGCACTTGAAACAGCGCCAATAGCTGGTTAATGGCTTCGATAAAAGCCAAGACCGCTTCATAGGATTCCTCTTTGACCAAAGCAGAGGGCGCTTTTTTGGCGGAACGTTTTTTCTGACTAATGGCTTGGAAGGCCTTCTTCAACTCTTGAATGTCTTCTTCTAGCAGGATCGGTGAAACGAGTTTGTACTCTCCTTGATACCCTGGCAGCAATGAAGTCGAGATCACCAAGTCATAGGTCTCCTCGATATTTTCCCGTTTGACATCCCCCACTCGAAAGAAGGTGATTTGATTGATAAAGGGAAAATGTTTCCGCAGCTGCATCTCTAACAAACTGATGGAGGCTAATCCGCTAGGAGAGATTCCTGCAATATTGACTTCTAACACTTTCGGATTTTTTTCCAACGAATTGGCAAAATGTAGGACCATATAGGCGATTTCTTCTTCCGAGAACTGCTGCTGCGGAAAGACTTGCGGCAGATGATTGCGAATCCCGCTGGCGATTTCGACATACTGGTTCATGATTTTTTCTAGGATAGGGTTGTTCAAATGATCTTCTTCTAAAATCGCCCGCGTCATTACTCCTGAGATATGGGTCAGCAGCATTTTATACAAGTTCGTGTCTTCATAAAACGCCACTTCCGTTTGCTCACTGACCAATTCGATCAAGCGTTTTACACGATAAGCCAAGTCGGTATCAAAATTGTCATCAAAAAAATCACGGTCAAAGGAATTGGCAAAATCACCTAGTAACACGGCAAAAAAGACGATTTCGTTGATGGAATAAAGCAGTTTGGTCTTTTCGGCGATCTGAGCAAAAATCTTTTTCGCCACCTTCAGCAAGTCTTTGTTGATCTGACTCGGGTACGTCTCTTCTTCCACCGTATAGCCCAAAGCTACCCGATCCATGGCTAGCGCCAGCATCAAGACGATAAAGGCTAATTTGCGGTCACTAAGTTCCTTGAATTGGGGTTCGATGGTTTCCCGAATCAGCCGCTGGGCTAGCAATAGATGGTCGCGGGACAGAAATTGAAAAATAAACGGGGCTTCATCATCGGTTTCCAGTAAATGGAAAAATTGGTATTCATTGATCTCCATCACTAGTGTATTGGCTGTGATCAACCGCCGATACTTTTCGGAGCCTTCAATCTCATACCCTTGATTGCGCACGATCCTTAACGGCAGCCGTGCGAGACTCTCTTCAAGCTGTTTGATGTCTGAAAAAAACGTCGTATTGCTGATTTGGTAACGCTCCAAGAAAAAATGACTGGATACAGGCTTCGTGGCGGTAGTCAGTTGCAACAAAATACGGTGTTGCCGCTCACTAGCCGCGAATTCTTGATCGGTATCTGCCATAATGGCTTCTTGCAATTGGCGAATGCTCGTTTCTGATGCAAAAATTTGGAAATGACCACGACCGACCTTCTCTAAGGTAGCACCTACTGTTTCCAGGGATTTTTCTAGATTAGCCAGTTCACGGTACACCGTTCGTTTACTGACTTTTAAGACTTGCATCATGCGATCTAAAGAAACCGGACCGGTACTATTCATCAATTCCGTTAATAAAAGTGTTTCACGATTGGTCAAAAACATAGTCGACTCCTTCTGTCAGTAACTGACGATACGCATCTGTCGTCAATAAATCATCCACCACCAGTAAAGAAACATCTGGGATCGGGCACTTTTCTGCAAGTTCTTTCGGGAGGATATAGACTGCCGTAGGATCAAGAGCTTGTCCTTCATATGCCATTTTTTTGATGGTCAAAGACAGCGCTTGTTGGCGAGCCATTTTTCTTAATATCTCCACTGCCATCGTTTGTGAACCGCGTTTTTTTCCAGTATACAAAAAGATGATCGTTGAAAACCCTAGCGAATTTGCTGCTTCGATTTGTAACGATTTTTGCGGATCCTGTTCTCTTCTTTGTAATTCTTGGATCAGCGGAGCATACTCATCTGCCGCCAAAAAATTATCTAGCACATAATGCTGTGCGTGTGGTGTCTGCTTTTGGGCAATAGCTGCTAATTCCCGTTGGGTGATCACTAACAGCTTGGGATCATCGGTCACACGATAAATCGACTGATAGCGGACAGGAAACGTTAGCTGGGCTTCTTGCAACTGTTTTTTTAGTATGCTGGCACCGATCGCACTGGACCCCATCCCTGCGTCACAGGCCACGACGATCTCCGTGACTTTCTTCATTTTCGGCATCTTACGCTCCTCATTTTCTGTATTGGTCTTCCGTTTTAATAGCACACTAACGATCGCAAACGATACGACCGTACTGACGACAATCCCAGTTAAGACACCAAGGATCATAGAAGCCGGTGTATTGAGCAAAATCGCCAAAATCGAGCCCGGGGACGCCGGTGCTCTCAAGCCTACTCCTAAAAATTGGAAGATCAGTGTACCGCTGAAACCACCAACGATCGGACCGAGCAACACCCAAGGATCGAGCAGAACAAACGGGAAATACACTTCATGAATCCCGCCAATGGCCTGCACAAAAATGGATGCTGCGGCATTCGTTCGGTTTCGCTTTGAACCAAAGAAAAGATACGCCGCTAAGACCCCTAATCCCGGACCGGGGTTGGCCTCGATCAAAAATAAAACCGACTGCCCATTGAGTGCCGCGGCTTCGATTCCTAGCGGCGTAAATAGTCCATGGTTGACAATATTATTAAAAAACAAAACCTTCAATGGTTCTACAATGATATGAATAAAAGGCAAGACGTTTTGCCGAACGAAATAATCAACGAGCTGATAGCTGCCGAGACTGAACCAATTAAAAAGCGGCGCCAATAGGAAGTAACTGCCTAAAAAAAGGAGTCCGCCAAGCGCACCTGCAATAAAATTGCGCACCAGCATCTCATAGCCACTTTTGACCTTACTCACGAACGAATCACTGCGATACAACAGCCAGCCTGCCAGTGGTCCCAGTAGCATCGCCCCAAAGACTTGGGGAATATCCGTTGCAAGAATAGCCCCTAAAACCGCCACTGCTCCTACGACCCCACCGCGTTCAGGTGCCAACATTTGCCCACCTGTATAGGCAATCATGAGGGGCAGCAACACAGTCAAGACCCCTTGTTCCATTTGCTGGATCACTTGTTGATCGACTGAGAAAAAAGGCAACAGGAATGAAATCAGCATCCACGCAATAAAAATACTTAAATTCGGCATCATCATGCGAGAAAGATAATTCGTATAAAACTTAACCGTTATCATTTTTTCTCTGGAAGACGAGGTCTTGTTCATTTTATCCGCTTCCTTTCTCTTCTCTATTATAAGATGTTCTGGCAAGACTGAAAACAAAAAAAGCATACGTTTTTTAAAACAGAAATCAAAAAAAGCTGACGTAAAACGCCAGCTTTTGAAATAGCTTCAATTGATTTAGTTTACGCGCACCGCGAAATCTGGTGAGTAATAAGAGTAACTGCTGACAGAAACATTTTGACCAGGTGTTGGTGCATGAACGTATTGTCCGTTACCCATAGCGATCGCCACGTGGTGTGTGCTTCCGCGGCTACCCCAGAATAACAAATCACCGGCTTTTGCTTCGTTGATCGAAATTACCGTACCGGAAAATTCTTGTGCGTACGTTACCCGTGGTAATGAGATCCCAACTTTAGCAAATACATATTGTGTAAAGCCAGAACAGTCAAAGCCGTCTGGTGTCGTACCACCCCAAACATAAGGGGTACCAATGTATTTCATTGCTTCTGCTACGATTGCTGAACCATTGACCGTTTGTGCGGGTGCAGGAGTACTGCTTGAACCGTTGCTGCTATTATTTGATCCTTGGTTGTTATTGCTATTGTTATTATTGGCAGGTGTCGATGGTGTCGTATTTGCTGAACCGCTGCCTTGTGATGAACTGCCTTGCGTAGTATCAGTCGTCGTACTAGAATTTGTTGTGGCGCTTGATGTCGTTGAATTCGACGTTGAAGATTCGCTTGGTGCTGCTTCCTGAGTAGCTGCTTCAGCTGCTGCCGCTTCTTGAGCCGCTGCTTCTTGTGCTGCTTGTTCACGAGCTGCTGCTGCCGCCGCTTCTTCTGCAGCGATGCGAGCTTGTTCTGCTTCGTATTCTTCTTTTTGTTTTTCTAAATCAGCTTTTTCATCTTCTTTAGATGCTTGTTGAACAGCCAATTCCGCTTGCAAAACATTCAAATCAGCTTGTTTGGCTTGTAGATCCCCTAATTGTGTTTCTAATTCAAATTGGTTCGCTGCGATCTCTGCCAATTTATCGTCGTTTTCCGCTTTTTTCGCTTCAACTGCTTCTTGGTCTGCTTTTTGTTGATCCACAAGATCTTTGTTAGCATTGACGATCGTCGTCATTGCTTGCACACGGCCAATAGCATCTGTTAAAGAGTCAGCTTCTAATACTGCATCAATAAAGTTCGTGCTTTGTCCATTGACTTGAACATCACGAGCTTGTTTTTGGATCGCTTCTTCACGCTTTTCGATTCTGACTTTCAAATCGGCAATTTCTTGCTTCAACTTTTCAGAATCCGCACGCAAATCCCCTTGTTGTTGCAACAAAGTTTGGGCTTTTTCATTGATTGCAGTCACGTCGCTTTCAAGTGCTGCTACTTGTGACTGGATGCTCGCTTGCTGGTTTTGCAAGTCAGAGATCTCTTGATTTTTTTCTTCAATTTTATTGTCAAAATCTGATGCAAAGACAAGTGTCGGTGCTGCTGCAGAAGTAAGAACAATTGAACTTACTAACAATAAAGATAAAATTCGCTTTTTCACTCTTCATTCCTCCGGTTGTTGCTTCCCCTAATATGGTTTTTTTATGTATAAATGCTTAAGAATACCTAAAGTCCTTCACGATAGTGTGATTGTAACACAGCCGTATGTCAGAGAGATAAAAGGAATATTACAAAAACATTTCAATCTCTGTTATTTTTATACAGTCAAACGCAAAAAAAATGAAGCTATTCGTCTTTGAATAGCTTCATGAATGGAACAACTAAAAGGATAAACAAAAGGATGTTCAATAAAAGCGTTGGTGCTAAAAAGCGGGAAACAAAGAATGACGTGCTAACTGATGCGATCTTAAACAGCAATTGAACCCCCAATGTTACAACTTCTAAGCTTGTAACAAAGATGATCATTCCGAAAAACATGGTAAATACATTTTGATAAAGCGTATTTTTCAAAATATACATAATCCACACGATCAAGGGAAACGCCACCGTGTAGATGCCGATCACACCGACATAATACACGTCATAGAGACAGCCGATCACCAGAGCCGTGGTGATCAAAAAGTTTTTCGGCAAATACTTCGCGCCACACAAAAGGGCGATCAATAAAAGATGCGCACTGGCGATATAATTGTCTTGGGTCCATTTTTCCAAAAAACGCGTCAGTTGTCCATCTGCCAACATCATCAAAAAGAAGACGCCCGCTGCCAGGTATTTGATGTAGTCATGCTTTTTCATGGCTATTCCTCACCTGCCAAGCGTTTGATAATCGTTACTGCTTGAATATCATACATTTGGGCATACGGTTTTACAAATACTTGGGTATCAAGACCAAACTCATCTTTGGTGGTACGGATCACTGTTCCGATCGCTAAGTCGGCGGGCGAGTTTCCTCCTAATCCAGAGGTCTGCACGACATCGCCTTCCTTCAGCTCATTGTCCCCCGTCAATTGGGTAATGACTAAGGAACGTTCTTTTTGATCGTAACTACTTAGGATCCCAAAGTTTGACCCATCTTCGCCGCTGATCCGAACCGGATAGTGGTTGGAATTCTGGTTTTCAGAAGTCAAAAGTTCAATTTTAGAAGAAGCTGCATTGACCTCAATGACACGACCAATCAAGCCTTTTTGCGACATGACTGCCATGTTGACCTCAACACCATCTCTTGAGCCGCGGTCCACGATCAGCATATCTTGCCAAGTATCAGGTGACCGATTGATGACATTAGCGGAGATCCGTTCATAATTCGTCAAGGTTGCATTCAGCTCTAGCTCTTCTTTCAAGGCATCGATTTCTCTTTGCGCATTGTCCTTCGCTTGTTCCAGTTCCTCAAAACTGTCCAATTTCTCTTTTAAACGTTCATTTTCTTCATAGGTCACAAACAAATTTTTGACTGAATTGGCACCATTTTCGATCCAACGAAAAGGAGCGGTAATCATTTTATCGATAAAGCCAACGGAGTCATTGACCGTAGATTGCACGGCATTGGTGGAGTTTCCCGCTGCTCGGCGGGCGATCGTCACGCTTAATACGGTGACAACTAAAATCACAATAATCAATGTGATGATAATATTTTTATTAGGATTAAACTTTTTCACAAAGACACCTCAAATAATTCCAAACTGTAGTTCCAATTTTACCATTAATACCCTGCAAACAAAAGCTAAGTTGTCCGTCTTAATGTTTTTTTTGTAATTAAGTTTCTGAAATTTTCAACAAAAAAAAGAGACGTTCCGTCTCTTAATCACAACTTTGAATGACTGCTATCATCCCGCTGCTAAAGGAAAAACCTGCTGTTTGTGTCAGAAATTCATTGCTAGCATAAGAAGTTGGGTACGGTACTTGGACGTTTTCTAATAAATACTTGCTACCTGTTAACGTCAAATCTGTTACCGGCGTCAAACAGCAATACGCCAAATACTGCATCCCGGGTTCTCTTTCCAATTGATAGGTGCCTGGTAAAAAGAACTGAACGACATTTTGACGATCTAAAAAACGCAGATTTGGGGCAAATGGACGAAACCGATCTTCTAAAACTAACCACAGATTGGCTAAAAGATGGTCAAGGCGTCCCCCCGTTGCACCAATCACGTCGATTTGCGCTTCTGGATAAAGACGCAACGTCTCAACCAATGCCAATTGAGTATCTGTATCATCTTTTTCAGCAGGGGCTTGGATCACTGTCTTAACTTGTTGTTTGACCGCTTGCAGTTCTGCTGCGGTCAGGGAGTCGAAATCACCGATTGCCAGATCGACTGGCCGTTGGTGCTGAAGCAAAAACAGGGCCCCACGATCAATTCCAATGTATTTATCATACGCCATCAACTGTGGCCAATTTTCAGGACTTCCACCTGCCGCTAACAAAATCTTCATTTATTGCAAAGCTTCTTTCAAGGCTCTGATTTGCGCCGCAGGTTCATCGGCATCGTAAATATAGCTTCCTGCTACAAAGACATTTGCGCCTGCTTCCAGGCAGCGTTTGGCTGTCTCAGGAACGATCCCGCCATCTACTTCGATATCATAATGGTAGCCTTTTTCTTCTTTTAAAGCAGCCAACGCCGCAATTTTTTCCAGTGATTCTTCAATAAAGGATTGCCCACCAAACCCTGGATTGACCGTCATAACTAACACTTGATCACACATAGATAAAACATGTTCAATGGCTGAAATTGGTGTACCTGGGTTGATGACGATTTCTGCTTTGACATTTTCTGCCACAATCATTTGGATCGCACGATGGATATGAGGCGTTGCTTCCGCGTGGATACCAATGATATCTGCGCCAGCTTCCGCGAAGGCATGGATATACTTTTCTGGCTCGGTGATCATTAGATGAACATCCAACGGCAGCTTGGTAACTGGGCGAATCGCTTTAACGATGTTTGGGCCTAAGGTAATATTAGGGACGAAATGACCGTCCATCACGTCTACGTGAATGTAATCTGCGCCATGGCGCTCTACCAGCTCAATGTCTCTTTGAAGATTTGCAAAATCGGCACTTAAAATAGATGGTGCTAGTTTCATCATGCTTTTCCCTCACTTTTTCTTCTTTTTATAAACCGGACGTCGGTTTTCAATCTCTTCTAAAAATTGCACGTAATTTTTGTAACGAGTTTCAGCAATCTCATTTGCTGCAACTCCCTGTTTAACTGCACAATCAGGTTCATTGAGGTGCATACACTCCCTAAAGCGGCAGTTGGAAGCTACTGCTAAAAAATCAGGGAAGAGCTTTGGTAACTCTACTGCTTCGATTTCCAGAAAATCGATCGAACTAAATCCTGGTGTATCGGCAACCAATCCATCACAAATCGGCAAGAGCTCCACATGACGGGTCGTATGTTTCCCCCGTCCGAGAGATTCTGAGATCACTCCTGTTTCCAATGCCAATTCCGGGACGATTCGATTCAATAGCGTAGACTTTCCAGCACCGGATTGCCCCATAAAGACGGTGATCCGCTCAGGGAAGTACCGTTGAAGTTCCAATAGATCTTCGCCTTCTGCTTTTGACGTGATCACGTGGTAGCCAATTGCTTGATAGGTCTCCTCAATTGCTTTCATTGCGGCAAGATCTTTCACAAGATCCGCTTTTGTCAAAAAGATGATCGGTTCGATCCCCTCATACTCTAAGGTCACCAAAAAGCGATCCAATAGATTATAGGAAAAGTTCGGCTCAACTAGACTTGTCACGACCACTCCTTGATCCACATTTGCGACTGGCGGTCGAACCAGCTCATTTTTTCGCGGCAAGATCTCTAAAAGATAGCCGTCTGTTTGATTGCTGCTTTCAAAAATCACTTCATCCCCAACCAAAGGAGTGATTTTTCGATTTCGAAAATTTCCTCGAGCGCGGGTTTGAAAGATTTCATCTTCTGATGCCACATAATAAAATCCGCTTAGCGCTTTGATGATTTGTCCCTTCAAACAATTTCCTCCTCGTTTTTTACTATTGTATCATATTTTCAGGTCTTCTCACTGGCTGAAAACACAAAAAAAGCCTGAAGCGAATGCTTCAAGCATCAAAAAATCGGGAAGACAGGATTCGAACCTGCGACCCCTTGGTCCCAAACCAAGTGCTCTACCAAGCTGAGCTACTTCCCGATAATAAAAATGAAACAAATAAAAAGACTACGCGCCCAAGAGGAGTCGAACCCCTAACCTTTTGATCCGTAGTCAAACACTCTATCCAATTGAGCTATGGGCGCATATTATGAAATGCCGAGGACCGGAATCGAACCGGTACGGTGATCACTCACCGCAGGATTTTAAGTCCTGTGCGTCTGCCAGTTCCGCCACCCCGGCTGAAAATTGCTAAGGCAAAGCGGAAAACGGGGTTCGAACCCGCGACCCCCACCTTGGCAAGGTGGTGCTCTACCACTGAGCTATTTCCGCGTATTCCTGATGCCGGCTAAAGGACTTGAACCCTCGACCCTCTGATTACAAATCAGATGCTCTACCAACTGAGCTAAGCCGGCAATGAAGTGCGGGTGAAGGGACTTGAACCCCCACGCCCGAAGGCGCTAGATCCTAAATCTAGTGCGTCTGCCAATTCCGCCACACCCGCATAGGTTATTACTATGAGTCGTACAGGGCTCGAACCTGTGACCCTCTGATTAAAAGTCAGATGCTCTACCAACTGAGCTAACGACTCATATGGGGGTTAACGGGATCGAACCGCTGACCCTCTGCTTGTAAGGCAGATGCTCTCCCAGCTGAGCTAAACCCCCATAAGGTAAAAAAAACGCGTGGCGACGTCCTACTCTCACAAAGGGAAACCCTTCACTACAATCGGCGCTAAGAAGCTTAACTTCTGTGTTCGGCATGGTTACAGGTGTATCCTTCTTGCTATCGCCACCACACTATTCAATTGAGTAAGTCTTGCTCACTCAAAACTGGATCGAAGAAATCAAAACGCTACGAGTTTACGTGCTTTTTTCTTTTTGGTTAAGTCCTCGATCGATTAGTATCAGTCCGCTCCAACCATCACTGGCCTTCCACTTCTGACCTATCTACCTGATCATCTCTCAGGGATCTTACTTTCTTAAAGAAATGGGAAATCTCATCTTGAGGTGGGCTTCACACTTAGATGCTTTCAGCGTTTATCCCTTCCCTACATAGCTACCCAGCGATGCCTCTGGCGAGACAACTGGTACACCAGCGGTAAGTCCATCCCGGTCCTCTCGTACTAAGGACAGCTCCTCTCAAATTTCCAACGCCCGCGACGGATAGGGACCGAACTGTCTCACGACGTTCTGAACCCAGCTCGCGTGCCGCTTTAATGGGCGAACAGCCCAACCCTTGGGACCGACTACAGCCCCAGGATGCGACGAGCCGACATCGAGGTGCCAAACCTCCCCGTCGATGTGGACTCTTGGGGGAGATAAGCCTGTTATCCCCAGGGTAGCTTTTATCCGTTGAGCGATGGCCCTTCCATGCGGAACCACCGGATCACTAAGCCCGACTTTCGTCCCTGCTCGAGTTGTAGCTCTCGCAGTCAAGCTCCCTTCTGCCTTTACACTCTTCGAATGATTTCCAACCATTCTGAGGGAACCTTTGGGCGCCTCCGTTACCTTTTAGGAGGCGACCGCCCCAGTCAAACTGCCCATCTGACACTGTCTCCCAGCCCGATAAGGGCTGCGGGTTAGAGTGGCCATAACGCAAGGGTAGTATCCCACCATTGCCTCCATCGAAACTGGCGTCCCGATCTCTACGGCTCCTACCTATCCTGTACATGCGGTACAGACACTCAATATCAAACTACAGTAAAGCTCCATGGGGTCTTTCCGTCCTGTCGCGGGTAACCTGCATCTTCACAGGTACTAAAATTTCACCGAGTCTCTCGTTGAGACAGTGCCCAAATCGTTACGCCTTTCGTGCGGGTCGGAACTTACCCGACAAGGAATTTCGCTACCTTAGGACCGTTATAGTTACGGCCGCCGTTTACTGGGGCTTCAATTCGTACCTTCGCTTACGCTAAGCACTCCTCTTAACCTTCCAGCACCGGGCAGGCGTCAGCCCCTATACGTCATCTTTCGATTTTGCAGAGACCTGTGTTTTTGATAAACAGTCGCTTGGGCCTATTCACTGCGGCTGCTCGTTAGAGCAGCACCCCTTCTCCCGAAGTTACGGGGTCATTTTGCCGAGTTCCTTAACGAGAGTTCTCTCGCTCACCTTAGGATTCTCTCCTCGACTACCTGTGTCGGTTTGCGGTACGGGCCGTTGTTTTCTCACTAGAAGCTTTTCTTGGCAGTGTGACATCAGAAGCTTCGGTACTATTATTTCCCTCCTCATCACAGCTTGTCCGTATAGGTAGAAGCATTTGACTCCTACCAAGACTTACTGCTTGAACAGACATATCCATCAGTCTGCACTTCTTAGCCTCCTGCGTCCCTCCATTGCTCAAACAAAAACAACGGGTACAGGAATATCAACCTGTTGTCCATCGCCTACGCCTGTCGGCCTCGGCTTAGGTCCCGACTAACCCTGGGCGGACGAGCCTTCCCCAGGAAACCTTAGTCATTCGGTGGACAGGATTCTCACCTGTCTTTCGCTACTCATACCGGCATTCTCACTTCTAAGCGCTCCAGCAGTCCTCACGATCTGCCTTCAACGCCCTTAGAACGCTCTCCTACCAATGCACCTAATGGTGCACTCCACAGCTTCGGTAAACTATTTAGCCCCGGTACATTTTCGGCGCAGGGTCACTCGACTAGTGAGCTATTACGCACTCTTTAAATGGTGGCTGCTTCTAAGCCAACATCCTAGTTGTCTGTGCAACCCCACATCCTTTTCCACTTAATAGTTATTTGGGGACCTTAGCTGGTGGTCTGGGCTGTTTCCCTTTCGACTATGGATCTTATCACTCACAGTCTGACTCCCGGATATGAATGAATGGCATTCGGAGTTTATCTGAATTCGGTAACCCGAGATGGGCCCCTAGTCCAAACAGTGCTCTACCTCCATCATTCTCAATTCCGAGGCTAGCCCTAAAGCTATTTCGGAGAGAACCAGCTATCTCCAAGTTCGTTTGGAATTTCTCCGCTACCCACACCTCATCCCCGCACTTTTCAACGTACGTGGGTTCGGTCCTCCAGTGCGTTTTACCGCACCTTCAACCTGGACATGGGTAGATCACATGGTTTCGGGTCTACGACAACATACTCATTCGCCCTATTCAGACTCGCTTTCGCTACGGCTCCGTCTCTTCAACTTAACCTCGCATGCTATCGTAACTCGCCGGTTCATTCTACAAAAGGCACGCTATCACCCATTAACGGGCTCTAACTTGTTGTAGGCACACGGTTTCAGGATCTATTTCACTCCCCTTCCGGGGTGCTTTTCACCTTTCCCTCACGGTACTGGTTCACTATCGGTCACTAGGGAGTATTTAGCCTTGGGAGATGGTCCTCCCGGATTCCGACGGAATTCCTCGTGTTCCGCCGTACTCAGGATCCTCCTAGGTGTTATCCAAATTTCGCCTACGGGGTTTTTACCCTCTTTGACATACTTTTCCAAGTATTTCGACTATCTGAATAGACTACCATATCGGAGTCCTACAACCCCAACAAGCAAGCTTGTTGGTTTGGGCTTTTCCCGTTTCGCTCGCCGCTACTCAGGGAATCGAATTTTCTTTCTCTTCCTGCAGGTACTTAGATGTTTCAGTTCTCTGCGTCTACCTCGACTGCGCTATGTATTCACGCAGACGTAACATCCTATAAAAGATGCTGGGTTTCCCCATTCGGAAATCTCTGGATCATAGCTTACTTACAGCTCCCCAAAGCATATCGGTGTTAGTCCCGTCCTTCATCGGCTCCTAGTGCCAAGGCATCCACCGTGCGCCCTTATTCACTTAACCTTTGACCTTACGGTCGGTTTTGAGTACTTCTTCTAGCGATAGAAGGTTGCTCAAGAAAATAAGCGTTGAACTTATTAAAAAACTCTTTTAACATTTCAACTCGGTGTGTGTTACTTGTTTTGATTTTTTCTTCGATATCCAGTTTTCAATGAACAAATTTGTTTGAGAGTAGACCTCTCAAAACTGAACAAAGGCAAACGATGTGTAGTCTTCCGAAATATTCCTTAGAAAGGAGGTGATCCAGCCGCACCTTCCGATACGGCTACCTTGTTACGACTTCACCCCAATCATCTATCCCACCTTAGGCGGCTGGCTCCAAAAAGGTTACCTCACCGACTTCGGGTGTTACAAACTCTCGTGGTGTGACGGGCGGTGTGTACAAGGCCCGGGAACGTATTCACCGCGGCGTGCTGATCCGCGATTACTAGCGATTCCGGCTTCATGTAGGCGAGTTGCAGCCTACAATCCGAACTGAGAGAAGCTTTAAGAGATTAGCTTAGCCTCGCGACTTCGCAACTCGTTGTACTTCCCATTGTAGCACGTGTGTAGCCCAGGTCATAAGGGGCATGATGATTTGACGTCATCCCCACCTTCCTCCGGTTTGTCACCGGCAGTCTCGCTAGAGTGCCCAACTAAATGATGGCAACTAACAATAAGGGTTGCGCTCGTTGCGGGACTTAACCCAACATCTCACGACACGAGCTGACGACAACCATGCACCACCTGTCACTTTGCCCCCGAAGGGGAAGCTCTATCTCTAGAGTGGTCAAAGGATGTCAAGACCTGGTAAGGTTCTTCGCGTTGCTTCGAATTAAACCACATGCTCCACCGCTTGTGCGGGCCCCCGTCAATTCCTTTGAGTTTCAACCTTGCGGTCGTACTCCCCAGGCGGAGTGCTTAATGCGTTTGCTGCAGCACTGAAGGGCGGAAACCCTCCAACACTTAGCACTCATCGTTTACGGCGTGGACTACCAGGGTATCTAATCCTGTTCGCTCCCCACGCTTTCGAGCCTCAGCGTCAGTTACAGACCAGAGAGCCGCCTTCGCCACTGGTGTTCCTCCATATATCTACGCATTTCACCGCTACACATGGAATTCCACTCTCCTCTTCTGCACTCAAGTCTCCCAGTTTCCAATGACCCTCCCCGGTTGAGCCGGGGGCTTTCACATCAGACTTAAGAAACCGCCTGCGCTCGCTTTACGCCCAATAAATCCGGACAACGCTTGCCACCTACGTATTACCGCGGCTGCTGGCACGTAGTTAGCCGTGGCTTTCTGGTTAGATACCGTCAAGGGATGAACGTTCTACTCTCATCCTTGTTCTTCTCTAACAACAGAGTTTTACGATCCGAAAACCTTCTTCACTCACGCGGCGTTGCTCGGTCAGACTTTCGTCCATTGCCGAAGATTCCCTACTGCTGCCTCCCGTAGGAGTCTGGGCCGTGTCTCAGTCCCAGTGTGGCCGATCACCCTCTCAGGTCGGCTATGCATCGTTGCCTTGGTGAGCCGTTACCTCACCAACTAGCTAATGCACCGCGGGTCCATCCATCAGTGACGCAAAAGCGCCTTTCAACTTTCTTCCATGCGGAAAATAGTGTTATACGGTATTAGCACCTGTTTCCAAGTGTTATCCCCTTCTGATGGGCAGGTTACCCACGTGTTACTCACCCGTTCGCCACTCTTTTTCTTTCGGTGGAGCAAGCTCCGGTGAAAGAAAAAGCGTTCGACTTGCATGTATTAGGCACGCCGCCAGCGTTCGTCCTGAGCCAGGATCAAACTCTCATAATGATTTGTTTGAATGACCATACGGTCATTAAGCTCATAAAAATTAACTTTGCTAGCTATTGCTTGCATGTATTTGTTTCAATAAATTGAAACGTCCTACACATTGGTTCGTTTGCTTGCTTTGTTCAGTTTTCAAAGGTCTACAGTGCTGTGTTAGCAACTTTTATATCATATCAGAGCGACAATTGATTGTCAACTCTTTTTTAAAAGTTTTTTTCGCTCGTTGTTTTTCAACTTCGCAGCGGCTGTCTCAGCGACTTCATTAGAATAACAAATGATTTGTTATTTGTCAACAACTTTTTTTAATTAATTTTGTTGATGTATCAACATCGATTAACTATTTTAAAATTGCGACTTCGTTATAATATCATCTGTCGAGCTGTGCGTCAACCACTTTTTTAAATTCTTTTTACGAATTCGTTTAGTCATTTGGCACATGTAATAATATACCAAGACTTGCGCTATTCGTCAACCATAAAATGATTGATAGACCAACGTTTCTAGTTACTCCGTTTCCAAAGATGATTCGTGATTTTTAGTCCGTGATTTCCGCCTTTTTTAAGGACTTTTTCCGTTATTATTTGCCTATCGTTCGTCTTTTTCCTTTTTGTGTTTTCTTAATTCCTATCATTCTTATAAATTTAAGTATGATTTTATCTATTTTGTGGAATATTTGCTAAAATGGAGAAAAGAATATTGTTCCTAGGAGGACCCAGTATGAAAATACTTGTAGCAGATGATGACAAAGAGATCGTAGAACTATTAAGCATTTATTTACACAATGAAGGTTATGAATCGGTCAAAGCATATGATGGAAAAGAAGCACTGACCAAGATCCGCACCACTTCTGATATCGAACTATTGATCTTAGATATCATGATGCCAGAAATGGATGGCATGCAAGTCGTGAAAGAATTGAGAAAAGAATCCCAAATCCCTATTATTATGCTGACCGCTAAAACAACCGATATGGATAAGATTCGTGGATTGGTCGCCGGTGCGGATGATTATGTCACAAAACCTTTCAACCCATTAGAAGTTATGGCCCGGGTAAAATCGCTATTGAGAAGAACCAAGATGCAGGCTGCTTCAAATCAACCAGAGATTCTAGAAGTAAGCTCCCTTATTATCAATCGCGATTCCCATGAAGTAAAAACCGTCGATGGCAACGAAATTCAATTGACTGCATTAGAATTCGGTATCCTCTACTTGCTGGCATCGCATCCGAACCGTGTCTTTAGCGCCGATGAGATTTTTGAACGAGTTTGGAAACAAGAAAGTGTCGTTTCTGCCAAAACAGTTATGGTCCATGTCAGTCACTTACGAGATAAGATCGAAGAAGCCACGGATGGTGAAAAAGTCATCCAAACAGTATGGGGGGTCGGCTACAAAATAGATGCGAAGTAAACCAACTGAAAAAAAGCGCAACACACCAATCGAAAAAAAGAAACGGATCACGCTGACCTCAAAGGAAATCAGTGAGTTATTTGCCGAAGGAATTGTAACGATTGTTCTTTTACTTCTATTAAATATCGCTATTTTGGTCATCTTGACCTCAATCGTTGAAAATTCACCAGATTTAGTTGATGCCATCTACGCATCGAAGAATGCTTTCACATCTGCCTTTAATACAGATATCTTCCGCAGTGGGCGCAACTTCATTCTACCGATGTTCTTCCTATTAGATGTGATCGTCTTATATTGGCGTTTGATTCGTCGCTACCATCAAATGCAGCTACGTCACATTATCAGCGAGCTTCATTTTATTGCGGAAGGCAATTACGATCATCGCATCCCCTTCGAGTTACGGGGCGATTTAAGTCGGATCGTTTCTAATATCAATGGCTTAGTCGACAGTACGGTGGCGGCGATTGAAGATGAACGGCGGATCGAGCAATCCAAAGATGAGCTGATTACCAATGTCAGTCATGACATTCGAACACCGTTGACTTCGATCATCGGCTATTTAGGTCTAATTGAAGATCGACAATACCATTCAGAAGAAGAATTGCTGAAATATACCCATACGGCATATGTCAAAGCCAAGCAAATGAAATCCCTCGTCGATGATTTGTTTGAATACACAAAAGTGCGCCAGCCTAGCGTCCCAATCAATGTGATGGAATTTGACATGGCCCAGCTAGTGGAACAATTGGCGGCGGACTTTGAATTAGAAGCTAGTCGGAAAGGCATCAAGATTGAAACATACACCCGACCGGAACACATCGAGATGGATGGCGATACCGAAAAACTGGTGCGGGTCTTCAATAACTTGCTTTCGAATGCCTTGAAATACGGCAAAGGCGCCGATAAGATCCGCATGGAAGTCGAGAAAGTCGGGACCGAAGCGATCTTAACAGTCAAAAACAATGGGCAAATGATCCCTAAGCAAGCCCTTGATTCTCTATTCGACCGTTTCTACCGAGTGGAAGAATCCCGCTCTCAAGAAACAGGAGGAACTGGCTTAGGTCTAGCGATCGCTCAAAGCATCGTCGCCTTACATGGCGGCTATATCTATGCCAAGTCAACGCCGGAATGGACGTCCTTTATTATCCATCTCCCGTTGAAACGCAACAACTTATCCAACACACAAACCTATGGTTGACGACCCAACATTTTTTGGGTATGCTAGAGAAAATAATCAAGGCACAGAACCTAGTATATTTTTTTCATCTGTATAGAGAGCTGATGGTTGGTGAAAATCAGTGTTGGAAAAAATAGAATCCAGTTCTTTAACGTGTATTTTTCGAAAGAAAAATCGTTGGCTCACGATACGAGCAGCAAGGGCAGCGCAAGCTGAACTTGGGTGGCACCGCGAATGGTCATTTCGTCCCAAGCAATACGGGATTGGAATGGCCTTTTTTCTATGGAAAAATCAAAGGAGGATGTATCACTATGTTAGATGTAAAAATGATTCGCCAAAATTTTGCTGAAGTACAAAGCAAACTCGCAACACGAGGTGTCCAAAAAGAAGTGTTGGACCGCTTTTTAACACTTGATGAGCGTCGCCGAGAACTCTTAGTCCAAACGGAAGAGCGCAAGAAATTGCGTAATGAGGTTTCTGGTGAGATCGCCGCCTTGAAACGGGCGAAAGAAGATGCGGCAGATAAAATTGCCCAAATGAAAGAAGTCGGCAGCCAAATCAAGCAATTGGATGAAGAGATCGCTCAAATTGATGAAGACATCAAAGAGATCGCCACGACGTTGCCGAACTTGCCCAATGATTCTGTTCCGGTGGGCAAAGATGAAGATGACAATGTAGAAGTCCGCCGTTGGGCAGACCCAAAAACCTTTGCCTTTGAACCAAAACCCCATTGGGAGATCGCAGAAGACTTGGGGATTCTCGACTTTGAGCGAGGTGCCAAAGTTTCTGGTAGCCGTTTTGTTTACTACAAAGGCTTAGGTGCTCGTTTGGAACGTGCCTTATACAACTTCATGTTGGATCAGCATGTTTATGAGCATGGGTATACGGAGATGATCACCCCGTATATAGTCAACAGCCAAGCAATGTTCGGTACTGGGCAATTTCCGAAGTTTAAAGAAGATGTTTTCCAATTGGCAGACACTGATTTGACTTTGATCCCGACTGCGGAAGTACCTTTGACCAACTACTATCAAGGGGAGATCTTAGAACAAGAACAGCTCCCTGCATACTTCACTGCCTTGAGCCCATCATTTCGTTCAGAAGCCGGCAGCGCTGGCCGTGACACTCGCGGTTTGATTCGCTTGCACCAATTCAATAAAGTCGAAATGGTGAAATTCAGTGATGCAGAACATTCTTATGAAGAATTAGAGAAAATGACGGCTAATGCCGAAGATATTTTGCAAAAACTCAATTTACCTTACCGTGTGCTTAGCTTGTGTACAGGAGATATGGGCTTTTCTGCAGCGAAGACCTATGATTTAGAAGTATGGATCCCTGCCCAAGAGATGTATCGTGAGATCAGCTCTTGCTCAAACTGTGAAGACTTCCAAGCACGTCGTGCCATGATCCGTTACCGTGATCAAGAGGGCAAGATTCACTACATGCATACACTAAACGGCTCTGGTTTGGCTGTCGGTCGAACGGTAGCCGCAGTGCTTGAAAATTATCAAAACGAAGACGGCAGTGTAACGGTACCAGAAGTTCTGGTTCCTTATATGGGCGGACTGACAAAAATTGAAAAAGCCTAAGCCTTAGTAACCTCAGTAGCAACCCCTAGAGAACAGTCACACCGCGTGAGCTGTTGCCTAGGGGTTTTCTTGTTCACGTAGCCTATAGTGGTTTCCATCCCCCTAACCACTTTGATCACTTCTTGCAAGAGAAACAACGCAACAAGGCTGTAATTTTTAAGCGAATAATTAGAAAAATCCCTTTGTCTTTTTAATCCTCTATCAGAAACCGGGCATGATCGTTGAAAGTGCCTGTGACTTATGGTAACGTGGGCATAATTTAGGATGGAATGAAGGGAGCTTCACCAATGCCCGAACGAAAGACCTATGCCCGTCGGAGTGACTTGCACAAGAAACCAAACAATAATCAAAAACGAACAGCATCAGCTGAAGAAAGACCGAAAGGACCACCCTCGAGAAAGAAGCCGTATCGGAAAGCAATTTTTTCCTTATTTGCCTTATTATTGATCGTTTTGATCGCAACGGCTGGCTCGGTTCTTTACACCTTGCACCAACAAGAAGTTGCGGCCAAAGCAAAATATGAGGCAGCTGCAGAGAAATTACTGGCATCAATCCAAGCAGAACAAAGCCAAAATGGGTTAAAAACAACGCCTGAAGTGCTCTCAGAAGGAGCAAACAAAGAACTGATCTACCGCCCGCAAGACCTCGATACGTTTCCCATCAAAGATATCAAAGACCGGTTGACAAAAGCCGCTGAGTCATTGCGCAAAAAACAAACGGAAAAAGAAGTCGTCACCGTTGCCCGTATCCAAGCACAAACGGTAGCTGCAAAAGTCTCTACCTATTCATTAAAAGCCGACAGCTATGTATGGAATCGAGAAACCGGTCGTTTTGAAGATGCTGATCGTTTAACAGATGCACCGATCTTCGTATCAGAGAAGACGCAAACCGAATTGTCTTTGAAAGAACTTGTTCCTGATGAAGGCAGCTTATTAGGTATTCAACAAGTCATTCAGCAGAAACTGCTGGATCAAGCCAAGGAACCCGCCAAAATCATCGATGCCGTCTTGGCCATGGAGCGGATCACCTTCGATTCGAAATTTACTTATGATCCGGAAAAGCTGACCATCGAATTGCCAAAAAATCAGACGGAAGCGACAGAAATCACCCTGTCTTACAGCGAGATCGCCCCATTCATTGATCCTGATCTCGTGGCTGCTGACCAACTCAACAATGCCTTGCCAAGTCTTGACCCCAATAAAAAATACGTGGCATTGACCTTTGATGATGGACCCAACAGTACCTCCACTATGGATCTTTTGAACATCTTACAAGAAAATGACGTCAAAGCGACCTTCTTTATGCTGGGACAAATGGTTGAGCAATATCCACAAGCTGCCAAAAAAGTCCAAGAAGCCGGGCACGAGATCGCCAGTCATTCTTACTCTCATCCGCAGCTGAATACTCTTTCAGCGGAAGATTTGCAGGCAGAAGTTACGAAAACCAATAAAGCCATTTACCATGCGACGGGTTTACTACCTAGGAATTTACGGCCACCTTATGGCGCTATCGACAAACAAAGCGCAGAAACCATCGGCATGCCGATCATTCAATGGGACATCGATTCTCAAGACTGGAAATTGAAGGATCCGAAGAAAATCAATGCCTTGGTTCAACAAAATGTCTTTAATGGTGCCATGATCTTGATCCATGATATCCACCCGAAATCTGTGAAAGCCGTACCGGGAGTCATTAAAACACTCAAAAACGAAGGCTACGAATTCGTGACCGTCGATCAATTATTAGAAGCACGGCAAAAACCGTTGCATCAATACTTTGGGATGAACGATGAACGCCTCGTTGATTAAGAGAAAAAGGAACGCAGCAAATTGTCTCTTGCTGCGTTCCTTTTTGGTTATTGGATCATTCCCTCTTTTTTAGCCCTTCTTTTCTTCATACACATTAGTCACAAAAATTTGAATCAATAGATCAGCGACAGCTTTTGGCGGCATCGTTGAAAAATCTTTGAGCCAGCGTTCGATCAAACCGATAGACCCGCAGACAAAAAAGCTAAGGCACAGTTCCAATTCTTCCTCGGAAGCATCTTGAAAGTATTGGGCAAATCGTTTCAAGGTCTCCGGTTTGATTTCTGACAACAAAAGATTCAGCAAATGGCTGTTGTTCAACAAAATCAAATGGGTGGTACTAGGATTCTCATACAAAATCGTCAATAGTTTTTCCAGCCAAAGATCCAATGACAAATTTTCCTGCTGCAAGTTCGATGCGATCTGCTCAACGAGCTCCCCTTCGATCTCCTCCAACAAAGCGGCTGTGTCCTTATAATATTTATAAAATGTTCCCCGATTGATATCTGCTCGTTCCGCAATCTCTTTGATCGTGATTTTGCGATACTCTTTTTCCAACAATAACTCCTGAAAGGCGCGCCGGATCACTTTTTTCGAGTAGATCGTTCGACGGTTCCCGACAGTCCCTACCATATCGTTTCCCCTTTTCTCTGTACATTTAATCAATATTTGTCTATTTAATGACAAATAAGCAAGCATTGAGGATTGCTCTTACTTTTCTTTCTTAGTATACTAACACCATGTGATTAAATCAACACGTGTTTAAAAAATGGAGGCTTTATTAATGAGTTATGTTGAAGTAAAGAATGAATATAAACGCTATCAGATGGGCGAAACCACTATCACTGCCAATAATGATCTTTCCTTTGCCATTGAAGAAGGCGAATTAGTGGTGATTCTTGGACCTAGTGGTGCCGGAAAATCGACCGTTTTGAATATCTTAGGCGGGATGGACTCGCCAGATGAAGGAGAAATCATTATCGACAATGTCGATATCGCGAAGTTTAACGACAAACAATTAACAGAATACCGCCGCACAGACGTTGGGTTTGTCTTCCAGTTTTATAATTTGGTCCCAAATCTGACAGCAAAAGAAAACATTGAATTGGCTACTGAAGTCTCACCGAATGCACTCGATCCTGATGAAGTCTTGGCCCAAGTCGGGTTAGAAAACCGCAAAAACAACTTTCCTTCTCAGCTTTCTGGTGGGGAACAGCAGCGGGTATCGATCGCTCGGGCGTTAGCCAAAAACCCGAAACTGCTACTATGCGATGAACCGACTGGTGCTTTGGACTTTGAAACAGGAAAACAAGTGTTGAAGCTTTTGCAAAACGCTAGCCGGAAAAATGGCAATACGGTGTTGATCATCACCCATAATAGCGCCATTGCCCCGATCGCCGATCGGGTGATCCATATCAACGATGCCACTGTCCGTTCCATTGAAGAGAATCCTCATCCCATCTCGATCGATGAAATCGTTTGGTAGGAGGATCTGATGAAAAATAAGACCTATCTTAAAGCAAGTTTGCGAGAGATTCGCCAATCAAAAGGCCGCTTTATCGCAATCACCTTGATCATTTTTTTAGGAACGTTTCTCTTTGTCGGTGTCAAAGCAACCGGCCCGATCCTGAACCATTCCGCGAGTGAATATGTCAACGGCCAGCAATTAGCAGATCTGCAAGTCACTTCAACACTGGGATTGACAGAGGAAGACATTGATGCCGCGGAAAAAAGCGGTGCTCACACAGAAGCCGCCTATCAATTTTATTACGCTGCCAATTCAGATGAAGTCGTGCAAGTGACCTCCTATGACCCCTCACAGGAACTCAACCAGTTACTGGTGAAGGACGGCCGACTGCCAGAAAAAGCCGATGAAATCGTGCTGGACACCGAAGCAAAAAATTATGGCTGGCAAATAGGTGATACTTTTACGATCGATGATGCCGATAATCTGTCGGACAAAGAGTATACGATCGTTGGGTTTGCCACTTCTCCCATTTATATCAGTGCTGCCGAACGGGGCTATGCAAATGTCGGCAGCGGTGTCGTGACGTACTTTGCTTATGTACCGGAAGAACAGTTCACGATGGAGGTCAAATCGATCCTCTATCTCGCCTTTGATGATGTCGCCGGGCTTGAAACATACTCCGATACGTACACCGACAAGATGGCAGCCCATCAAGAAACGATTGAGGAACTGTTTGCGGACCGTCCTAAGGAACGCTTAGCAGAAATTCAACAAGACGCTTTTGATGAATTAGCCCCTGCAGAAAAAGAAGTCCGCGATGGACAAAAACAGTTAGCTGATGGACAAGCCCAACTGGATCAGGCCAAAGCGGAACTAGAACAACAGCAAGCCGCCTTGGCACAGCTGCCGCCCGTACAACAAGCAGCCCTCGAAGGCCAATTGGCGGCTGGAGAAGCAGAATTGACACAGCAGCAAGACCAATTAGATGAACAGCAACAAGAACTAACCGATGCCCAACAAACACTGGCAGAAAAACGGGCAGAGATCGAAGACTTGGCAGAGCCGACGTATCTTTACAACCAACGCAAAGACAATCCCGGTTTCCAAGAATATGGTGGGCTGTCTGATCGTATCGCAGCGATCGCCAATGTGTTTCCTGTCTTCTTCTTCTTTATCGCTGCGTTGATCACCTTTACGACACTGACGCGGATGGTAGAAGAAAACCGCAAAGAGATCGGTACCTTAAAAGCGATAGGCTATGGCAAAGTCGAGATCTCCCTTAAATATTTGATTTATGCCCTCCTTTCTTCGGCCATTGGCATTATTAGTGGTGCCGTATTAGGAACCGAACTGTTGCCGCGTTTGATCTATTTCCTATCCAGCGAACGGTATCTTTTAGACGGGATTCGCGTCTATTATGTCTGGTCGCCAATTATTTTGTCCGCAATCGCCTTTTTACTGGCGACGCTTGGTGCCTGTCTGTTTGTTCTGATCAAAGAATTGCGGGAAAAACCTGCCCAGCTGCTGCAAGTTCGCGCACCAAAGCCCGGGAAACGGATTTTATTAGAAGCAATTACCCCCTTATGGTCCCGTTTAAGCTTCAATCAAAAAGTCAGCTTCCGTAACATCTTCCGCTACAAATCGCGAATGATCATGGCAATCATTGGCATCGCCGGTTGTACGGGACTGATGGTGGCAGGCGTTGGGTTGAAAGATTCTCTAAGTGCCGTGACTGCAAAACAATTTGGGCCCATTACGGATTATCAAGCCGTCGTGACCTTAAATGATGCGAAGGAAGAAACCGTTGCTGCCGCTGAAACGGTTTTAACAGACGAGCCTCTTGTGACCCATTCGATGCTAGTCTACAATGAAACGATCGAGATTCGACCGACTAACCAAGGAAAACAAAGTCTGACCTTGATGGTTCCGGCAGATCAGGATGCTTTTGCAGACTATGTCCATTTGAAAACGACGGCAGGACAGAAGCTGTCATTAACAGAGGGTGCCGTGCTGACTATGAAGTACGCAGAATTATATGATTTGCACGTTGGCGATACATTGACCTTCTATACCAGCGATCAAGAAGCCTATGAAGTACCTATTAGTGGCATCGCAGAAAATTATTTAGGCAATTCTCTTTATCTGTCGCCGACCGTTTATGAAGAAATCACCAATAGTACCTTTGAACCAAATGCGTTCTTAGTCAAAAGCAAGACGATGACGAAAAAACAAGAGGAAGCTTTATCAACAGCCTTGTTAGATACCGACAAAGTCAAAAACACGACGTTCCTTTCCACTCAGATCAAAATGCAGGATGATTCGATGGGTAACTTGAACGCCATTGTCTTGATCTTAGTTGTATTATCAGGGGCATTAGCCTTTGTCGTCTTGTATAACTTGACCAACATCAATGTTTCCGAGCGGATTCGCGAGCTTTCTACTATCAAAGTATTAGGGTTTTACAATAAGGAAGTGACTATGTACATCATACGAGAAAATATCGTCTTTACGTTATTTGGGATTCTCGCCGGTTACGTGGTAGGTTACTTCTTGACTGACTTTATTTTGATCCAAGCTTCGATGGAGAACATGGTCTTTCCATTAGTGATCAATTGGCCGGCTTATGCTTTAGCCGGTGGCATGACGATTCTCTTTACGATCATCGTGATGTACGTCACCCATGTGAAACTGACTCATGTCAATATGATCGATGCGTTGAAATCAAACGAATAAGTTACTGCTAAAGCGATTTGCTGATCATCCAGCAGCGATTTTAGAGAAAAGGGTGCCGATCTCAGCCATTTTGGCAAGATCGGCACCCTTTTTTAGAACCAAACGCCCCCTCTGTCCACTTTTGAACAGAGGGGGCGTTGGTTTTCACGTGAAACATTTTATGATTTTACGGAGTAGTTTGGTGCTTCTTTCGTGATTTGAACATCGTGGGGATGTGATTCTTTTAGTCCGTTGCCGCTCATTTGGATGAATTGTGCTTCATCACGTAATTGCTGCAGATTGCCGGCACCGACATAACCCATCCCTGATTTCAACCCGCCGATCATTTGGAAGATGATATCAGAAACGCTGCCTTTATAAGCGACACGTCCTTCAATGCCTTCTGGAACCAATTTGTTGGCTTCGTTTACGCCCCCTTGGAAGTAACGGTCGCTGGAGCCTTTTTCCATTGCCCCCAATGAACCCATTCCGCGGTACGTTTTGAAGCGACGACCTTGATAGATTTCAAATTCACCTGGTGATTCGTCAGTTCCTGCCAACATGCTACCGAGCATTACAGCGTGTCCGCCAGCTGCTAAAGCTTTAACGATATCGCCAGAGTACTTGATCCCACCATCGGCAATGATTGCTTTGCCATATTGACGTGCCACAGAGGCTGCATCATAGATCGCTGTCAATTGAGGAACTCCGACACCGGCTACCACCCGAGTAGTACAGATCGATCCTGGACCGATCCCGACTTTTACGACATCGACACCAGCATCATACAATGCTTTCGTGCCTTCTGCAGTGGCAACATTTCCAGCAATCAATGTTGCTTCTGGGAAGTGCGCGCGAATTTCAGAGATTTTTCGTAAAACACCCGCACTGTGTCCATGGGCAGTATCAATGACGATCGCGTCCACGCCTGCATCCAATAATGCTTGTGCACGTTCAAAGGTATCGCTGGTAACGCCGACTGCTGCTGCCACTAATAGGCGTCCATGCGTGTCTTTGGCTGCATTCGGGAATTCGATCACTTTTTCAATATCTTTGATGGTGATCAACCCGCTTAAGATCCCTGCTTCATCAACGATCGGTAATTTTTCGATCTTGTGTTGTTGTAAGATTTTTTCCGCGTCTTTCAACGAAGTACCGACAGGTGCTGTGATCAATTGGTCTTTGGTCATCACATCATTGATCGGCATCGTATAATCCGTGACAAAACGCATGTCGCGGTTCGTGATGATACCGACTAATTTGCGGTTCTCCATCGTTTCTACGATCGGTACCCCACTGATGCGGTACTTGCTCATCAAATGTTCTGCATCAGCAACTAAGTGGCTTGGTGTTAAGAAAAACGGATCGATGATCACGCCGCTTTCAGAACGTTTTACTTTGCGCACTTCATCTGCTTGCGCGGCGATACTCATGTTTTTGTGAATCACGCCAAGTCCGCCTTGACGCGCCATTGAGATCGCCATTTTACTATCAGTTACGGTATCCATACTGGCACTTATGATTGGAATATTTAGTGTAATATTCGGGGCAAGCTGCACTTTCATATCCACGTCATTTGGCAAGACGTGACTTTCTGCCGGAATCAATAAGACATCATCAAACGTTAACCCTTTTTTTACAAATTTGGTTTCCCAGTTGGACATTTTTGTAACCACTCCTTAAAGTTTTTAGGTATTTTAAAAAAAATAGCAAAGATTTTTTCATAAGTCAACCATTCGGAAAGCTTTCTTAATAATCCTCTTCAAACCTTTGGTCAAATCTCATAATTCGCCATTTTTTCTAAAAAAACACGCTGATCGTGCGGTCTTTTTTAACAAAAGAAGGCGCACGATCAACGTGTAGCCATCAGCCTCTAGGAACAGACAGACTGCTGATGATATTGTATTTGCGTTTCAAGTAGTACTTCGCTGCTAATGCCACTGCCCCGATCAAGGCTTCGATCACAGGGTCCACTTGTGGATTCAATGGTGGCTGGATCATCGCAGAAAGCGAGATCACAACGATCCATAGCATGAAGGCTGCGACTAAAATCAAAATGATCTTCCACATCTTCGGCCGTTTGCTCTTATCAGCACCCGGGCGTTCATATTGATACATGTATTTGTACATCAAGTAGAAGACCCAACCAGCAAGCATCGCCATCAAGAAGAGGGTCAATAAGCCATAAGGTTGTGCTTGTCCTCTAGTAAAGATTCCCATAACCCCTAGCATCAACCCAAAAATCCCTAAAATCAGCAAGGTGTTATCCAACCACATCAAGAAGGGGCCGGATTCTTTTTGCTCAACGGGTTTGTTGATGATGGCTTCGGTACGTTCAGACACTGTACCAAATAATTGGCGGGCCGTTTTGCCGCCTTTTTGTTCTTTGACTAAGACCGGCAGCATCTCATGCAAGGCAATCGTTTTTTCTTCTTCAGAAAGGTTGGCTGCCTCTAGCGATTTTTTTAAATCAAATATATATTGTTGGTTTCGTTTTGTTAATTGTTGTTCTAATTCACGATTTTCGGAAACATAATTTCGCAGAGTTTCTGGTTCCATGAATTGATTCTCCCTTCTGCGTTTTCTTCACAATGGACATTTTACCACAAATTCACTGGGAAGAAAGCCCTTTATACGTTAAAACGGAACAACATCACGTCGCCATCTTGCACGACATAATCTTTTCCTTCCAAACGTACCCGACCGGCTTCTTTGGCCGCTTGCATCGTGCCGTATTGGTTCAGATCTTCAAAGGAAACAGTTTCCGCACGAATAAAGCCGCGCTCAAAGTCCGTATGGATGATCCCCGCTGCTTGCGGTGCTTTGATGCCTTTACGGAACGTCCACGCACGCACTTCTTGTTCACCAGCGGTAAAGTACGTTGCTAGACCCAGCAAATCATAGGCGGCACGAATCAATTGATCCAACCCTGATTCTTCAATTCCTAATGCTTCTAAAAACTCTGCTTTGTCTTCTTCTTCCAGCTCAGCGATCTCTTCTTCTGCACGAGCACTGATGACGATCACTTCCGCATTTTCGCTTGCTGCAAATTCTTTCACTTTGTTGACATAGTCATTGGTTTCATAGTCTGCCACGTCTTCTTCTGCTACGTTGGCAACGTATAAGACTGGTTTGGTCGTTAGTAAAAACAAACTTTTGACGATGCGCTGTTCTTCATCTGTAAATTCGATCGAACGAGCAGAGATCCCTTCTTCTAAGACCGGTTTGATCTTATCAAGAACGGCCAGTTCCGCAACTGCATCTTTGTCTTTGGTTTTGGCAATTTTTGCGACCCGAGTATAGCGCTTGTTGACGGATTCTAAATCCGCTAAAACCAACTCCAAATTGATGGTGTCGATATCAGCTAATGGGTCCACGCGGCCTTCCACGTGGGTGATGTTGTCATCGTCGAAACAACGAACGACATGACAGATCGCATCCACTTGGCGGATATGGCTCAAAAATTGGTTCCCTAATCCTTCCCCTTTGCTGGCACCGCGGACGATTCCGGCAATATCCGTAAATTCAAAGGTGGTTGGGACCGTCTTTTTCGGACGGACTAATTCTGTTAAACGCTGTAAGCGCCAATCTGGCACTTCCACCATTCCTACATTCGGATCGATCGTCGCAAACGGGTAGTTTGCGGCTTCTGCTCCTGCTTTGGTTATTGCATTAAATAAAGTAGATTTGCCCACATTTGGCAATCCAACGATTCCGGCAGTTAACGCCATGCTTCACTTCACTCTTTCTCTTTTTTTTCTAGGATTTTCTTCATCTTTTTATCAAATTCTCGGCGCGTCATCATGACGATGTGGCCGCAATTCGTACACTTTATTTTGATGTCTGCCCCCATGCGGATGATTTCCCAACGATTGGCTTTGCAGGCATGCGGTTTTTTCATTTCGACAATATCCCCAAGATCATACATCTTTATCACCTCAAGCTTCATCAAATTGAATGTTCAATAAATCTAAAATACGGGTTAAATCTTTTTGTGACAGGTATTCGATCTCGATTTTTCCTTTGCCTTCTTTTTCGCGGATCTCGACATTCGTGCCGAATTTATCCATCAACCGTTCTTCGCTTTCTCGTAAATAGTACGGTTTTTCCCGAATCAGACGCGGCACTTTTTTCTTTTCGTTTTTCGTGTCGTTCATCTCAGCGACCATTTGTTCTAATTGGCGGACTGTCAGATTTTCTTTGACACAACGATTGGCTAATTTTAAGATCTGTTCTTTGTTTTTCAAGCCTAATAATGTCCGGGCTTGCCCCATAGACAAACGGTCATCTTGAACCATTTCTTTGACGAGTTTCGGCAAGGACAGTAACCGCAAATAATTGGCGATATACGGGCGGCTTTTCCCTAAACGTTCAGCGACTTGTGCTTGGGTCAATTTCAAGTTCTTCATCAGCATGTCATAGGCTTCTGCTTCTTCTAAAGGATTTAAATCTTCCCGCTGCAAGTTTTCTAAAACGGCGACTTGCATCATCGCTTCTTCATCAAAATTGCGGATGATGGCTGGGATCGTTTCCTTGCCAGCTAATTTGGATGCTCGAAACCGGCGTTCACCAGCAATGATCTCATAGCCTTTGACGGATGATTGCCGCACGATGATCGGTTGAAAGACCCCCGAATGTTGGATCGAATTGGCTAGTTCTTGTAATGAAAGCTCATCAAAGGTTTTTCGCGGTTGATAAGGGTTGGGTCTTAATTCGTTTAAAGGCAGTTCAACGACTTTTTCTGTCTTGATATCGACTTCTTCTAACCCTTGCAGGTCTTGAAACAACGCATCGATCCCACGCCCTAATCCTTTCCCTTTATTCTTCACGGGCTAACACTTCCTTTGCTAACGTCTGATAGACTTCGGCTCCTTTTGAGCGTGGATCATAATCAATGATCGACAATCCATGACTAGGTGCTTCAGACAACCGGATATTCCGCGGAATAATGGTTTCGTATACTTTTTCTTGGAAATAGCGGCGGACTTCTTCCACGACTTCCGCGCCTAAGTTCGTGCGGGCATCATACATCGTCAGTAAGACCCCTTCGATCTCTAACTCAGGGTTAAAATGTTTTTGTACTAAACGCACGGTATTCAATAGTTGGCTCAGCCCTTCCAATGCATAGTACTCACATTGGACTGGGATCAAAATCGAATCACTGGCGGTAAAGGCATTGATCGTCAAATGACCTAAAGATGGCGGGCAATCGATAAAGATATAATCGTATTGTTCTTTGATTTCATTCAAAGCCGATTTCAATCGAGATTCCCGTGCCATCATGGAGGTCAATTCAATTTCCGCACCAGCTAATTGGATCGTCGCTGGAACGATATCCAAGTTTTCTCGGCTGCTAGGTAAAATCGCTTCAACGATCGGTGTTTCATTGACTAATACATCATAGATGTCTTGTTCCACATCTGGTTTGCGAATGCCGACACCGCTTGTGGCGTTGCCTTGGGCATCAATATCTACGAGTAACACTTTTTTGCCGACAAATGCTAAGGACGCACCTAGGTTCACCGTTGTGGTGGTTTTGCCTACGCCGCCTTTTTGGTTTGCAACAGAAATAATACGGGCCATTGATTTTCCTCCTATTTAATTGGTTGTTTCGCTGGCATTCCCGGTTTGCGGGGGTATTTCTTTGGCGTTTCTTTTTTCTTTTGAATGATCAAAAGATGGCGTTCATCGCCGCTGACCGGTAAGGTAAAGCTTTTTTCTTCAATAAATTTGCCGCCTAAGAGTGAGATCGCTGGTTTGGCTTCAACCAGTTCTTCCTCGCTTTTGGCAGCTTTGAGCGCATAAAAATAGCCTGCTTTTTTCACCAATGGCACACAGAGTTCCGTTAACACATTCAAACGGGCAACCGCTCGAGCGGTCACATAATCGAATTGCCCACGAAATTGCGGGTTTTGACCAAATGTTTCTGCACGGTCATGGTACAAGTGGACATTTTCCAATTGTAGATCCGTCACAAGAGTTTGTAAAAAGGTGATGCGCTTATTTAAAGAGTCGACGATCGTCACTTCTAATTCAGGAAACACGATTTTTAGTGGAATACTTGGAAAGCCAGCACCTGAACCGACATCGCACAAATGACTTTGCGGGTCAAAGGCGGTTTCAAAAGCTAAGGAAACAGAATCGTAGAAATGCTTTAAATACACTTCTGATTTTTCCGTGATTGCGGTTAGATTCATCTTCTGATTCCATTCGACTAAACGCTCGAAATAGACAGCGAATTTTTCCATTTGTTCTTCGGTTAAAACGATCCCGTTTTTGCGTAATTCTTCATGAAATTCTTCAGGTAGCATAACGAATCCTTTCTATTTTGTGAAACAGAAAAATGTTTCACAGACTAGTTCCTACTTTAACGCAAAAAGCAGTGCGATGCAATAGCCAGAGATTGCTTTCTAGGAGAATTTACTATTTTTTAACTGGGGCTTTAAGGTTGGTTTAAGGCATAGAAATTATACTCATTTCAATCCAAAAAACTTTTTTCATTTTTCCTTGACCAGCAAGGCTGCCAACCCTGCTGGTCAGCTTTTTTCTCAAAGAAACAAGCATTGATCTCAGGATCAATGCTTGTTTTTGTTTCATATGAAACTTTTTTATTTCACGCGAGGTTCGTTGTATTCTTCGATACGATCAGACGCGCGGGAAGCCGCATGTTTGGCTTTGTTGGTTTGACGTGAAGCAAAGTCGCCGGTTTTAGAAGCAGCTGACGTTACTTTGTCTTGAACCGTTTCTTGTTCCTCTTCGTATTCAGCGATCGTTTTTACATCTACAACGTTGATGTTGACTTCGATCACTTCTAATTGGGTCATTGTCGTTACTTCTTTTTGAATGACTTCTTTGACTTGTTCAGCGATTTCTGGGATGTTGCGGTCATATTCAACCACGATATCTAAATCAACGGCTACTTGTTTTTTCCCAACTTCAGTATTGATACCGGCAGTCACATTGTCTGTATTAACTAATTTTTCAGCAATATTAGAGAAGAAACCACCATCGACCGTCAACAGACCATCTACATTTTCTAATGCAATTCCGATAATTTTTTGGATCACTTTATCATCATAGGTCAATGAACCATGAACGGGTGCATCCCCGGTTGGTCCTTCAAAATCGTTGTGTCCAGGTTTTGGCGGTGCTGGATGATGTCCGGCTGGATCTGGATTTCCTGGTGCTGGATGATCCCCTGGTTTTGGTCCATTTTGTTGTCCTGCTACTGCTTTTTCAGCATTTGGTACTACTGGATCAGGTGATTCAGTCATTGGAATCGCATTTTCATTGGCTTGATGATTGGTGTTGGGAACCACTGGATCTGGATGTGCACTGACATTTTTTTCATTGTTTAATTCGTTTTTATCGTTATTCATTAAAAATTCCTCCTATAAAATACGTTATTGTTGGTTAAAAAATTCGTCGATGATACCGGTACGTTGGAGATACAATCCTAGCGCAAAACCCAAACCTGTTAGGAGTAGAATCAGCAATGTTTTGAAAAAACCGATCGTTACAAACAACACAGCCAGAACAAGGCCGATTGCTCCAAAAATCAATGGGATTTTGTATTGTTGTAGTTCGTTCATCATAGCCCTCCTATTCTACTCGCGGGTTTTCCGGAGTCTCATTTTGTTCAAAATTCGCGTAATTGACTTCGACTTTGACTTTTTCACTTGAGCCAAGCACTCGTTGGACATCTTGTTGGATTTCCGCCATTAAGTTTTCGGTTTTGCCAACTAAGGCAGACGTCCGTTTCAAGCGGCCTTTGATTTTGATTAAAATTCGATTTTTGGTCGCCTTGACATGAACTTTTGGTCCTTCAACAAATTCTTTTTCATTTACTTTCGTACGTACAAGTCCTTCGATCGCTTTCTTATCGATCGTCAATACGCCCTTATCCTCTTTCAAAACAAAGGTTGTTTTGGTTTTTGGATAAAACAGCACGACTAAGATCACGATCAAGAATACGGCGATCAAAACAACGGCTACCCAAAACATATATTGACGCATAAACAAGTTGTCAAAGAAATACGTGACGACATTGCCTCTGCTGTCCAAACCAAATGGCAGCTGCATGTAAGGATTACTCATTAAAACGATTGGTAATAAGACAGTGATAAAGATCAACGAAACGATGATTGATACGATTTTCCACCCTTTACTCATAGGACACCTCCTCCTTTTTCTCCGATTTTTTGATAAGCTTACAAGTTGATGGCTTCTCCGCCGGTAACACCATAAATCTGTGCTGTCACATAGCTAGCTTTATTGGAAGCTAAAAAGACATAGACGGGTGCCAGCTCAGCTGGTTGTCCTGCCCGCTCCAGTAATGCTTGCTGACCAAATTCAGGCAGCTTGTCTTGCGGTTGGCCATGATCTAACTGTAATGGTGTCCAGATTGGTCCTGGGGCTACCCCATTGACCCGAATCCCTTTTTCAGCAAATTGTTTCGCCAAGCTAACTGTAAAACTGGCGATCGCCGATTTGGTTGCCGCATAATCCATTAAATGAGCACTTGGACTAAAGGCTTGGACAGAAGTCGTTGTCACGATCGCTCCCCCAGCCGGTAAGTGTGGCTCAGCAGCTTTGACTAATGCAAACATTGAGATAATGTTTACCATAAAAGTGTCTTTCACTTGTTCAATCGGTAATTCTGCAATCGATGGCCGCGTGATTTGCTGGGCTGCGTTCAATACTAATGTATCTAACCCACCTAATGCTGCTACCGCTTTGTCAACGATCTCTTGTGGTGCCGCTTCGTCTCGCAGGTCATAGGGTAGCAAAATCACTTTGCGTCCGGCTTCTTTGATGTACCCTGCAACTTCTTCGGCATCTTCTTCTTCTCCTGGGAAAAAGTGCAGGGCAATGTCTGCTCCTTCACGAGCGAAGGCAATCGCTGCTGCTCGTCCGATCCCAGAATCCCCACCGGTAATCAGTACCCGCCGGTTTTCTAACTGCTGACTTCCCTCATAAGAGTCTTCACCACAATCAGGTTTTGGTCGCATTTCTTCTTGTAAAGCAGGCGTATCTTGTTCCTGTTTGCTGTATTTACCCGTGTGATAAAGTTCCCGTGGATCAGTCAAAATAGGTTCACTCATTCTTACGTCCTCCTTTTCTCTATAATAAAATTCTAAACCATTCATTTTTTTTTGGGAAATATAACGCTTTGTTAACAAAAATAAATCCTCGTTTATTAGAAAATGAAAAAAGAAAGTGCCCTCATTTTTGACCAGAAAGCAAATGATTTCACTTTTTTATAGAAGGGGGTAAACTAATAAGTAATATCTGGTGGTGCCTGTAAAAAGGAACCCCTAGGAAAATGACTTTGGATCAAGAAAAAGGAGGAACCAAACAATGCCTTGGAATGTCCGTGATTATCCTGCGTCAATGAAGAATCTAGACCCCTTAGTTCGTAAAAAAGCGATCGATATCGCCAATGCCCTGCTAGCCGATGGCTATTCCGATGATCGGGCGATCCCGATCGCCACGAGTCAAGCAGAAAAATGGTATGACAATGCAGATGAAGAGGAGAAGATAGCTTTTCAGAAAGAGAAAAATCCGCAAAAAGATGATGCCCATCAAACCAATAAAAATGCGAAAAAATTAATGAATGCGGATGTTGAAGTTGTGTATGAAGAGGACCAATGGCAAGTCCGTTCCAAAGGAGCAAAACGTGCCAGTGATCATTTCGACAAGAAAGCAGAGGCCATCGCCCGTGCCAAAGAAATTGCCGAAAACAAAGAATCCGTGGTGAACGTTTATAAAAAAGATGGTGACCATCAAAAGGATATTGATTTAGGAGAATAAAATTGGCCGCAAAAAAGCGGAAGGAGGTCTTACGTTTGTCGTTTTAACGGCGCGAAACGTTACCTTCTCTTTCGCTTTTTTGTTTCCTTTTACAGCTAGGTTTGGTTAAAACTAAAGCAACCGCTTCTTTAACGTTTCTTTTAAAAAACAGCGTTTCATTGTCAGAAACCTAAAAAACGAAGACCTTTTGAATGAACCATTACTTTTAAAATTTCTCGACATCCTAAAAAATAAGCCTATGAAATGCTGATTTAGCAACAACTGTAAACCATCCGTTACCCCTGTAAACTAGCTTGTGCTTTCTTTAACTAAATAAACCTTGTATACTTGAATTATCAAAAGTACAAGGAGTGGTGTTTGTGAAAAAATTATTTTTTGTGCCGTTTATTTTTATTTGTTTCCTCTTTGCTCTCCCAGCTGCCGCCCAAACAGTGGAAGAACCTGAACTCGTTTACGACTTAGCATCAGATAGTCCCTATGAGCAGCTGATCACCGTAGATGAAGAAGGCAACGAGTTGATTTTGACCATTGAAAAATTGCCGTCATTCCGGGCAAATCTGGCAGCAGGAACGTATCGCGTGTCAAAAACATCCACCGGTAATTGGACCGCTAGTTACAATGTCACGGTCAATAGCCGCAATCAATTTACAGGCACTTCGAATTTAAGTTTAGTTGCTCACAGAGGAAGTATCACTTCTAGTTCATTAACTCACACGTCCACTAAAGCCACCTGTACGTTTAAGCAAAAAGCAGGTATAATCACTACCAATGGGAGTGTCGTAACCACGATCTCAAATGGGAAGCTAGTTGTTAAATAGCAGATAGGAGCATACATTGGCTTTAGCAGAACAATTAAAAAGCTGTCGCGAGTCTTCCGGATTGTCGCAAACAGCAGTCGCAGAAAAATTACAGATTTCACGCCAGTCGATTTCAAAATGGGAAAACGGGCGCGGCTATCCAGATATTGAGAATTTGATTTTGTTGAGCGATCTCTATCAAGTCTCGATTGATGAGCTCTTGCGGGAAAACGAAGCGTTAAAAGAGCGGATCGAAACCAATAATCAAGAGATTAACGACAAAAAAGAAAAATTGTCGTTACTCCAAAGAACGATGGCAACGGAAAAAGATGAAAGTCTGCTCTTGCTACTGTTAGCTGGAATCGGCTCATTTCTCTTTCCATTAGGTTTGATTTTAGATGGCTTTGTCTTATGGCGTAACAAAAAGGCCAATAATTTTTATGTATTGATCTATATCGTCTGTGCCTTCTCAATTTTCTTGAATTTGTACGATGGCTATGTCCATCTCAGCAACATCATGAACTGGGGAACCACTACGATTGAAAAAGTTGAATAATTCAATTGCTAACACAAAAAGCCCGCTGCGAGTTACTCTCGTAGCGGGCTTTTGACACTCTATTTACCATTTATAAATTGGTTTTTCAAAGAATATTCACCGTCTTTAGTTAACCTTTGCAATCTTCCCTTGTTCGATATACACCATCAAAATACTAATATCAGCTGGGTTTACTCCGCTGATACGGCTCGCTTGGGCGATGGTTTCGGGTTGGATTTTTTGCAGTTTTTGTTTGGCTTCAGTTGCCAAGCCATTGATAGCGGCATAGTCGATGTTTTCAGGAATGCGTTTGGCTTCCATCCGTTTGAGTTTCTCCACTTTTTCGAGGGCTTTTTTAATATAACCTTCGTATTTGATTTGGATCTCGACTTGTTCAATCTCTTTTGGCTTCAATGCTTCATTGGCTTCAATAAATTGCAGCATTTCCGCATACGTCACTTCAGGCCGGCGCAAGAATTCATTTGCTAAAACGCCATCTTTTAAGGTGGCCGTCCCTTTGGCAGTCAAATATGCTTGTACTTCTGGCGTTGGTTTGATGCGGATTTTAGACAAGCGTTTGATTTCTGCTTCAACAGCTTCTTTTTTCGCTACATATGCTTCGTATTGCGCTTCTGGGACGAGCCCAATTTGATGTCCCACTTCGGTCAAACGCAGATCGGCATTATCATGACGCAGCAATAAGCGGTATTCGGCACGAGAGGTCAATAAACGGTATGGTTCATTGGTTCCTTTGGTCACCAAATCATCGATCATCACACCGATATAACCGTCGCTGCGTTTCATAATGAAAGGTTCTTTGCCTTGAATTTTCAAAGCGGCATTGATGCCGGCAATCAAGCCTTGACCGGCCGCTTCTTCATAGCCGCTGGTTCCGTTGGTTTGTCCTGCCGTAAAGAGGTTTTCGATGACTTTGGTTTCTAATGTTGGACGCAATTGATGAGGTACCACGACATCATATTCAATGGCGTAGCCCGTCCGCATCATTTCCGCTTTTTCTAAACCTGCGATGGAATGCAGCATTTGGACTTGGACGTCTTCTGGCATAGAAGTAGAAAGCCCTTGAACATACACTTCTTCGGTGTTCAATCCTTCTGGCTCCAAGAATAGTTGGTGACGAGATTTGTCTGCAAAACGCACGATTTTGTCTTCGATGGATGGACAATAACGGGCACCTACCCCTTCGACGATCCCTGTAAACATCGGCGCCCGATGTAAATTCTGGTTGATGATTTGGTGCGTCCCTTCGTTCGTATAGGTCAACCAGCAAGGTTCTTGGTTTTGATTGTAGGCTTCATCGGGTGTGCTGTAACTAAAGTGATTCGGTTGTTCATCGCCAGGCTGGATCTCCGTTACCTCATAGTTGATGGTGCTGGATTTGACCCGCGGTGGTGTACCGGTTTTAAAACGAGCGATCTCTAGACCAAGCTCTTTCAAATGATCGGCTAATCCAATCGATGGCTGGGAGTTGTTTGGACCAGAAGAATACTTCAACTCTCCAATGATGATCTCCCCTCGCAACGCTGTTCCTGCAGTGATCACTACAGCTTGGGCTTGGTAACGAGCGCCTGTAGATGTCACGACGCCACGGCACTCGCCTTCTTCAACGATCAGCTTTTCAACGATCCCTTGGCGCAGTGTTAGATTGGCTTCTTTTTCGATCGTTCGTTTCATTTCAGCCGCATAGGCATGTTTATCGGCTTGCGCCCGCAAAGCCCGCACTGCGGGACCTTTTCCTGTATTGAGCATCCGCATTTGGATGTAGGTTTTATCGATATTTTTGCCCATTTCTCCGCCTAAAGCATCGATTTCGCGCACCACGACGCCTTTTGCTGGTCCGCCGACGGAGGGATTACAAGGCATGAATGCGACCATGTCTAAGTTGATGGTCAGTAAAAGGGTTTTTGCCCCCATTCGGCTGGCTGCTAAGGCAGCTTCTGATCCGGCATGGCCGGCACCAACAACGATCACGTCATAACTTTCTGCTTGATATTCTTGCATGGTGTTCTCCTTTTTACGCCAGTGGCGCATTCTTTATTTTCCTAAACAAAACTGACTAAATAATTGGGTGATCAACTCATCTTGGACACTGTCTCCGACAACTTCTCCTAGATAGTCCCAGCAGCGTGTCATATCGATTTGAACCAAGTCGACAGGCATTCCTGCTTCGATCCCTTGGATGACCTCAGACAACGACTGAACGGCATTTTCTAATAAGGCAATGTGGCGGGTGTTAGAAAGATAGGAAGCATCCTTGTCGGTGGTTTTCCCCCCAAAGAATAGATCGGCAATGGCTTGTTCCAGTTGATCCAAGCCTTCGTTGGTCAATACAGAGACAGGAAAAATCGGTTCATCTGCTGCGTACTGCGCTAATTCAGCGGGCGCTAGTTTTGGCTCAAGGTCGGTCTTATTCAATAAGATGATCCGACGGCTGCCAGCAGTCAGCTCCAGCAATTGTTTGTCTTCCTGGGTCAATCCTTCGCTTTGGTTGAGAACCAGCAAAATCAACTCCGCTTCTGCCAGTGCTTTGCGGCTGCGTTCGACCCCAATTTTCTCAACGACATCTTCCGTTTCGCGGATACCAGCCGTATCGATCAGTTTCAACGGTACCCCGCGAACATTGACATACTCTTCAATGACATCTCGAGTCGTACCAGCAATGTCTGTTACGATAGCTTTTTCTTCCCTTAATAAATGGTTCAATAAGCTGGATTTACCGACATTCGGCCGACCGATGATCGCAGTACTCAGACCTTCTCGCAAAATTTTTCCTTGTTGGGCAGTTGCTAATAAGGCTTGGATCTGCCCTTTGACCATCGTGGCCTTTTCTAACAATAAGCGGGTCGTCAATTCTTCCACATCATCGTATTCAGGGTAATCGATATTCACTTCAACTTGCGCCAACGTCTCTAAGATCTCTTGGCGTAAGGTCCGAATCAAGTGGGAAAGATTGCCATCCAGCTGATTGACAGCGAGATTCATCGCCTTATCGGTCTTAGCACGAATCAGGTCCATCACCGCCTCGGCTTGAGAAAGATCAACCCGTCCATTTAAAAAGGCTCGCTTCGTGAATTCTCCCGGCTCAGCCAAACGTGCACCTTGTCGTAAAACCAGTTGCAAGAGTTGATTGACGACCACGATCCCGCCGTGACAGTTGATCTCAACGACATCTTCTCGGGTAAAGGTCCGCGGCTTTTTCATCACTGAAAGCATCACTTCATCCATCAAACGGTTTTCTTCTGGGTCCACGATATGACCATAATGAATCGTATGACTAGGGACTTGGGCGAGGGTTTTAGTGCCTGCTTGAAAAATCCGATCCGCAATTGCGATTGCTTCTTCCCCGCTTAATCGCACAATACTGATGGCCCCTTCGCCTGGCGGGGTGGAAATTGCGGCAATCGTATCAAATTCTTGCGTAATATTCGCCATGTTGCATGCTCCTCCTATTTTTTCACATAAAAAAAGTGCCCACTCCACCCGTCAAATTGATTGAAAATCAATAAAAACGAGTAGACTTAGCACTTTGACTGCTTGTCAATTAAATTCTGGAAATAGATTAGCACATTTTTGCGCGAGTCGCAAGCTTCCTTCAAAAACTTTTAAATTTTGCATCTGTCCGCAAAAACCTTTAAAATAAAAGCAAAGAATAAGAAAAGAGGGATCTATTATGGAAACCATCAAATCATCAAACAGTGCTGCCCGCATTAAAGAAATCATTTTATCGACAGGAAACGTGAATCGGCCTTATGTCGTGCGGGATATCGTCTTTGCGGCAGACAAAATCGAAGTAGATCTATTTGATACATCTGTGAATTTGAACGATCTTTTGGCAGATGTGACCTATCGCTTAAAAGAAACAGCTCACAGCTACGGTGCGAATGCAGTGATCAACTGTCATTTCGAACACGACCGCATCGTCGAAGGCGACAAAACCTACCTTGAGATCTTTGCCTATGGTACGGTGGTTCAATTTACTCAATCAACCATTGGCGGCTAATTGCCCCTTTGAACAACGAAATACAAAAAAGAGTCCGCGGCATACGGACTCTTTTTTGATACCAAAGGCTGACCTACGTAACGTATGTTGACTTTGATAAGAATGATTTCTAGTCAAGGATACTTGGTTTTAAATTTGTTGTCAATCGCTTTTTCCCATCAAAAAAGGGAAAGGCTTGTCAGACCGCCTTTCCCTTTTTTCATTAAATTCGTTTGTCCGCAGGTTCCACTACTAAGTAGCGATACGGTTCATCCCCTTCAGAATGAGTTTGAACATACGCATCTTTACTCAATACGGAATGGATCTGCTTTCTTTCAAACGCCGGCATCGGCTCTAAAAAGACCGGGCGGCCTGTTCGTTTGACTTTTTCAGCAGTACGGCTGGCCAAACGTTCTAAGATCGCTTGACGTTTTTCACGGTAATCCCCGACATTCACAACGATCGACAATTTGTTTTTCGCGATGCGATGAATATAAACTTGCGCCAAATATTGCAGTGCATTCAAGGTTTTGCCGTGCTTCCCAATCAAAATGCCTTGTTTTTGCGTTTCTAATTGAAAGATGATCACGCCGTCTTGACGAGCGGTTTTTACTAAGGCAGGTGCATTCAATGCTTTTGAAATATTTGTCAGATAGAGTCCCAACTGAGCCAGTGCTTCCTCATCTGAAAGATCCGTCAGCAAAACAGGTTCGCTCGCGGCCGCCTCCATCACACTGCTTGCATCCTCTGTCGTCACAGGATCTGGTTCTACCAGCGGTTTTGCTGGTACTTCTTCAACGGGTGCCGGTTCTTCAACGATTCTTTTTTCAATGGAGACCCGTGCTTGTTTTTTTCCTAGCCCCAAGAAGCCTTTTTTTCCTTCATCCAGGACTTCGATTACTGCTTGATCTTTGGTGATACCAAGGACTTGCAATCCCTCTTGAATTGCTTCAGCTACTGTCAGATTTTCATAAATCGGCATTGCAGTGCAACCTCCTCTTATTTTTTCCGTTTCTTTTTAGGACTCATTGCTTTTTTCAGGGCTCGTTCACGCTCGCGTTCTTTGCGGGCGGCTTCTTCTCTTTCTTGGCGAATCTTGAATGGGTTATTTAAGATCATTGTTTGCAAGACTTGGAATGCATTAGAAACAACCCAGTACAAGGAAAGACCGCTGGCAATGTTGATCCCCATCAGTAAGATCATCATCGGCATAGCGAAATTCATGATTTTCAAACTCGCATTTGATTCCACTTGGCTCATACTTGATAAGTAGGTACTTGCAAAAGTAAAGAGCGCCGCTAAAATCGGCAAGATGAAGTATGGGTCACGATCACCCAGCTGCAGCCATAAGAATTTTCCTTCTTGCAGAGCAGGAACCCGTGAGATCGATTGCCACAAGGCCATCAAAATCGGCATTTGTACCAATAATGGTAGACAGCCGGCATAGGGATTGACATTGTTTTCCGCATACAAACGTTGTGTTTCTTCTTTTAACTTGCTTTGTGTTTCTGTATCTTTTGACGCATATTGCTGCTGCAGCGCTTTTAGCTTCGGTTGTAATTCTTGCGTTTTGCGCATGCTTTTGGTTTGAAAGTGCATCAACGGCATCAAAATGACCCGGATGATCAATGTAAAGAGGATGATCCCGATCCCGGCATTGCCGAAGGAGAGGGCTTTGATCGCCTCTGCAAAATAATAAACGATGTAACGATCCCATAGACCGGTACTTTGTGCATTTACTTCACCTGTTGCACCGCAGGCAGATAAGACAACTACTAATGAGAGAACTCCCAAAAATAGTAAGACGCGTTTCCCTTTTTTCACGTAACTAATTCCTTTCCATTAATGAATAATTTTGGCAAGCTTTAAGACATGCTCTAAATTCGAGTAGATTTCCTTTGAGGAACAAGTGGCGATACTTGGACGGGCGATCACAATAAAATCGATCGCTGGTTCGATTCGCGGCTTCATTTCCGTTAAGCTCGCACGAATCTTGCGTTTGACCTCATTTCGCTTCACTGCATTACCGACTTTTTTTCCTACAGATAAACCAACTCGAAAATGTGATTGCTCTTTAGGTAAGACATACACCACGAACTTCCGATTTGCAAAAGAATTTCCTGCCTGAAAAACTTTTTGAAAATCTTGCTCTGTTTTTACTCGATAGGATTTTCTCATCTTCGGTTCCTTCACTTCTTTCAATTAAGCTTCGCGAAACGGATTGAATCCGTAACCACTCACCTGTCAATAATACCATATTTGCCAAAAGTCAGACACTATATTCCGCAAAAACGGCATAAAAAAAAACCACTGGCATTCAGTGGCTTACGCAGAAATAACCTTTCTGCCTTTACGACGACGGCTAGCTAAAACACGACGTCCATTTTTTGTACTCATACGTTTACGGAATCCGTGAACTTTTTGACGTTTACGTTTATTTGGTTGATACGTTCTTTTCATTTATTTCCACCTCCATCAGGATAATGCTTATGCGCACAGACATACTTTGATAGTATAACGAGTCAAGTACTAGTTTGTCAATAAGAAGTTTGCTCAAAATCGACCATTCTTTATCCACAATTCCCTTGATTTGTGTGGGTTTGCTGTTTACAGCTAATTTTTGTGGATAACTTTTTCCCCAGAGTTATTTTGACTTTTTCCACAAACAAACAGCCTGTAGAAAAGTTTTCCACAATCGCTTTTCCAGCTGTTGATAACTGCCCTAAAACCTAGTATTATCAAGGCATGATCTTCACATAGATCTGTGGATAAGAGAGATTTTTTTCTAGTTATGCACATTCTTTTTCTACCTGTGGATAGTGCATTTTCGAACATGTGCATTTCCTTTTTTCTTTTATCCCGTTTTGTGGAAAAGTATTTTTTTCTAACCTTTTTTATCGTAATCTGTGGAAAACTTTTTCAATCCGTGCTATTTTAGTTATATCTATTCTTAGTTATAGGAGGACAATTT
>NZ_JBMHEX010000002.1:0-118525 GCF_050499225.1 Enterococcus sp. AZ015
CGAAATCAGAAGTATCTATGGACGGGTTAGTAGCGCTTACAGGAAGCGAACCAGAAGTAAATATAAAGAACTCAAAGATCCGTCTAGATCAACTGTCGTTAATCGGAGATCAGGCGCGTTTGATTCTGGATGCCAGTGAGGTAACTATTTCGAGTGCAAGTAATAGGACATTACTCCTGCTAGATGGAAGTAACTCACTGTTATCATTAGACAATCAAAGCAGACTAGAGGTTATTAGTACATGGGCTACAACGGTACAATCAAATGGATCAGATACAGTTAGATTGGGAAATGGAAAAAAACAACCAACGTTATCTGTGAAAAATGAATCAAAACTAGCTATTACGGCTGCAGGATCATCGTCAACCAATATTGGGCCTGATGCAAGTTTCAATAATGGATTGCATATTGGGGGGGCATCCGCACATGTCGAGATCTTACAAGATTCATTAGTTGATGTCACTATAACTAGTGGGCGGCGCCGCAGGGCCATATTGTGGTCTGGTGCTAATAGTACCGTTGAAGTTAGTAATAGTAGACTGAACATTAATGATAGCTTAGGTTGGTCAGAGATAAATTTTGGTACAACAGGTATACCAAAAATTAGCATTGCGAAATCAGAAGTATCTATGGACGGGTTAGTAGCGCTTACAGGAAGCGAACCAGAAGTAAATATAAAGAACTCAAAGATCCGTCTAGATCAACTGTCGTTAATCGGAGATCAGGCGCGTTTGATTCTGGATGCCAGTGAGGTAACTATTTCGAGTGCAAGTAATAGGACATTACTCCTGCTAGATGGAAGTAACTCACTGTTATCATTAGACAATCAAAGCAGACTAGAGGTTATTAGTACATGGGCTACAACGGTACAATCAAATGGATCAGATACAGTTAGATTGGGAAATGGAAAAAAACAACCAACGTTATCTGTGAAAAATGAATCAAAACTAGCTATTACGGCTGCAGGATCATCGTCAACCAATATTGGGCCTGATGCAAGTTTCAATAATGGATTGCATATTGGGGGGGCATCCGCACATGTCGAGATCTTACAAGATTCATTAGTTGATGTCACTATAACTAGTGGGCGGCGCCGCAGGGCCATATTGTGGTCTGGTGCTAATAGTACCGTTGAAGTTAGTAATAGTAGACTGAACATTAATGATAGCTTAGGTTGGTCAGAGATAAATTTTGGTACAACAGGTATACCAAAAATTAGCATTGCGAAATCAGAAGTATCTATGGACGGGTTAGTAGCGCTTACAGGAAGCGAACCAGAAGTAAATATAAAGAACTCAAAGATCCGTCTAGATCAACTGTCGTTAATCGGAGATCAGGCGCGTTTGATTCTGGATGCCAGTGAGGTAACTATTTCGAGTGCAAGTAATAGGACATTACTCCTGCTAGATGGAAGTAACTCACTGTTATCATTAGACAATCAAAGCAGACTAGAGGTTATTAGTACATGGGCTACAACGGTACAATCAAATGGATCAGATACAGTTAGATTGGGAAATGGAAAAAAACAACCAACGTTATCTGTGAAAAATGAATCAAAACTAGCTATTACGGCTGCAGGATCATCGTCAACCAATATTCGGCCTGATGCAAGTTTCAATAATGGATTGCATATTGGGGGGGCATCCGCACATGTCGAGATCTTACAAGATTCATTAGTTGATGTCACTATAACTAGTGGGCGGCGCCGCAGGGCTATATGGTTAAATGGGAACTCCCCAGTATTGAATATTAAGGGAGGTAGCCTCGTTATGAATAGTCCGTTCCAAGGAATGACTTTAGGAGCAAACGCAACGATTAATGTTCTAGAATCCAGTTCTTTTATAGCACAGGCTTCACAATCAGGTGTAGTCAATGGAGACGTAATGAATATTGTGTTTGACGATGCATTACTAATTGATATACAACACAGGAGTAGAGGGAATATTTTTGATGCAGCAGTAGGATCAACTTTAATATCCAAAAATAATAACTTAAGTTTATGGGAGAAAAGCTCTAATTTGAACAACGATCCACAACGAGTTTGGGATTCTTTTGACTATGCATTATCTGGTCGTGATTTTAATGTAATTACTGAAGCAAATAATACGGATTTTAATAATAATGTAGAATCCTTTGGGGAAGGTTTGTCATTGTATTCAAGGATGAAGTCCGAAGGAGACGGTCAAAAGAATGATTCGCTTGTACCGCCGGTTGACCCACTTCTGCCTGAAAATGAAATAGATCCAGAGAATCCACCTATTCTTCCAGAAAATCAGGGATTATTGAGTATTGATTTTGTCTCACAATTTCAATTTGGTATCTCAATCATATCTGCTCAAGATCATACTTACTATGCGCAAGCACAACGATTGTTAGATGCGGATGGTACAGTTAATGGCACGGAGCAACGACCAAATTATATCCAGATCAGTGATCGACGTCCGGAAAACGAACGTAATGGCTGGCAACTAGCGGTCACCCAAAAAGAACAGTTTAAAGGCGACGAAAACCAAGAGCTTCTTGGCGCTAGTTTAAGTCTGTCGAACCAGCAAATCATTACAGCTCAAGGTCGAACGAAACCAATACTTCAATCCGATCCTTGTACTCTTATTCCTGGAAAGCGACGAACCTTGCTCATAGCGCAAGGGAATGAAGGCGCAGGCACATGGATCCATCGATTCGGTGACTCCGTTACAAAAGGAGAAAGCGTTGCGTTGAACGTACCAAAAGGCGCAAATCCTGAAGCTACGAAGTATTCTACAACTCTTATCTGGGAATTGAGCGCGGTTCCTGAAAATTAAAAAAAGATCAGATAATAGGGGGCTCTATTCTTTTTTACTAACATCATTTATCTAATCATAAAAAATAATTATTAATGGAGGCAGGAAGGAACGTTTTACTTGTTAAACGAACCCGATAGCTCTTGGTCTTAACAAGATGATATACGCTTGATATTCCCATCGAACAAAACAATCAATATTTATTAGAAAAATAGGAGAAAGGGAATTGAATTCCTAACAAATGATAGATCAGAATAAGTGAAATAGGAGAAATATTATGACAGAAATTATGATAAAGCAGGATTATATAGACTATTTTAAAAATACAATTAAAGGTGCTGGAAAAGAAAGAGAACTGCTGAAAGCTTATCTGAATGAGCAAATAGATAAATTAGAACAACTAACTGCAACAATCTCACAAAAAAATTTTTGGGAGATTTTCCCAGAAATACTAGGTGTTGATGCAAGATTAGCCTTATTGGTTGAATTGCTTTTATTTGATGATTTTACAAATACAGAAATCATTCAGATGATTGAAAATGATTATAAAAGTTATTTTAAAGAGTTATGTGGATATGATCTGAAAACGAAAACAAAACCCTCTATGATTTTCACTATAATATGAGATTATGTTCTTAAAAAAGTAGGAAACCGAGTTAACATGCATAACTTTTGAAAAAGAGTGTTCTTTTGACGGATTTACTTTGTAAATCGTATACTAAGTTGTGAAAAAAGAGATTAAAATTTAAGGAGGTTGATTACTCTATTTCTCAATGTTTTAAAATTCTACTTTTTTGTGGTATATGAATACTATGATTTACATACTTTCTATTTTATTGTAAGGATGAATTTTCATTATTCGGAGCAGGCCAGAATGGATTGACTCAGACTCCATAAGTACTCTTAGTTCGGCCTCTGAAACATTGTGATATTGGTATATGGAACCATCTTTGAACTCAACTTCAAGTATATTATATTCCCATTCGATTCGTTTGATCTTGTCAGATGAAAAATATAAGTGTCTCATAATAAAACTCCCTTCCTAAATATATTCTTGTATTTATTTTTAAAGGATGACAATCTTACTTTAATCAATAGTTAATAAGTGATTAAAAAAAGATCAAACGTCTCTTATGGTGCACGGAATGAGGTGCACGAAAAATTTATCTCAATTACATTATAATGTTTCTATAAATATATAACGAATCGAAATCTTCCTATCTATAGGAAAAAAATGTTCTTGAATAACACTAATAACAAGGTACAATTAAAGTGACGGACTAATTTTACAACTAGTAGATTATTTAGCATTCACTAAAGTATATATGTTTAATTCTATTTTTTTCTTTCCTGAACTATTTATCTCCTTTATTAGAGATCAAGGTAAATTTCTAAAAAAAAATTTTATATTCGTAGATCATAAAAAAATATCTTTTATTTTTTTATGATCTTATTTTTATATTATTGATCAATATCTCTCTATTTATTAATTAATCAGAAATAAATTTAATTAGCAAATACCTATTTTTTGTTTTAAAAATAATTTCACTAAATTAACAAATGAGACACAATCGGATTCTGTCACATTCGCGAAAATCGCTCCATCCTTAGAGGCTCTATGAGAAAATCACTTTTCTTTTAGAGCCTTTTTTCTATAGCTTATTTAAATGTGACTTATTATCTGCTATAATCATATTAAGTAACATTTGAGAGGTGGCTTAAAATGAAGAGCGTGGAACCGATTCGCGACAAAAAAAAGATCGATGCCATGAAGGCAATTTTGGCTTCCGGAAAATATGGACAACGAAATTTGGTACTTTTTTCGATTGGGATCAATACGGCGTATCGAATCTCCGATTTGAGACAGTTGAAATTAAGTGATGTGTTAGAAATTTCCCGTGGGCGGGTGATTGTCAAAGAACGTCTGGCCATGAAGGAACAAAAAACGGCCAAACACAATTCGGTCTTCATTTCGAACAAATTACGAAAGGTGATTCTCGGTTATGTTCAATCCGAATTTCCTGAGCAGCTGCAAGTACATGACTTCAGCAAGTATTTGTTTCCAAGTCGAAAAGGAGCCGATACGCCTTTGACCCGACAAAGTCTTTGGCGGATCATTCATGAAGCAGGAACGGCGGTTGGGTTAAATGAAATTGGTCCCCATTCGATGCGCAAGACCTTCGGCTACTTTTTGTACAAGCAAGGGACCAAAACAGAGATCATTCAGTCGCTGCTCAACCATTCTTCGCAACGGGAGACCTTACGCTATATTGGGATCACCCAGGAAGATAAGGATACCGCAGTAAAGAGTTTGGATCTATGACAGAATAATGCCCTATATAATAGATGGAAAAATTCAAGAGGTGAGAAAATGAACGAAGAAAAGCAGCCGAAATTTCCTGATAAGTACCACTTATCTCGCAAAGAGTCTGTGTATTTATTGAAGAAAAACATTGTGGAACTGGTGTATAATGCGGGAAAATTTGAAGGATTGAATACAACACTATTACAAACAGAAGAGATTATTAAGTATAATCGGGCCAACAACGTGGCTGTAGATGATGTCCTGACCGTCGTTAACTTAAAAAGAGGCTTTGAAATGCTTTTAAATCACATACAGGAGCCCCTGTTAGAGACAAGTAAGCGGATTAATCGGATCGTTGCAGCGGAGGATGCCCTTTTTCCTGGTGAAATACGAACCGGTGGGGTAGAAGTATCGACTATTCAAGGAAGATATGTGCCACCAATGTTAACTGAAGACGAGGTAAACAATCAATATGACAAGATAATGAATCAAGAGATATCAGAGACAGAAAAGGCATTGCGACTGTTTCTATTCATTTCGAAAAATCAAATATTTTGGGACGGTAATAAGAGAACTGCGTTATTAACTGCTAATCAGATTATGTTTAGCCAAGGTTTGGGATTGCTGTCCATTCCTGAAACAGAATTTGTAAAATTCAATGAACTACTATCGATGTATTATAATAGTAATGATATTGTTCCCTTAATAAACATCACCTCTTTTATGTACAATCATTGTATTTTTGGAATTACCTATTAAGCTTTCTCATTGTTAAAATTATAATTTAAAGCGATTAGAGAATTTGTAATAGATAATTAGTTTCAGAAAACAAAATGTTAGCTATATAATTTTTGTTTTTGTATAGTCCATCTATGGATGGTCTTATTAGAAAAAAAAAGAAGATCTGAGGATAAATATCTTTATTGTGAAAAAAACAGTTTATAACTGTTTTTTTATTTGATATCAAAAAATTAGAATAAAACATAATTACGGTGACGATTGGAATAATACATTCTTATATAAATATATCATTCGTTTGTTATTCAGATAATTATCAAACTAAATTAAGAAATCGTTTTCAATTAAAACATAATTTTATGGCATACTTTTTATAAAACTAATATGGAAGGAGGAAAATCATATGGAGATTTCACAGTTTATTATAGAAGATGGATTAGAGTTAATCGTTTTTTTATGGATCGTCGGGTATTTTATCAAAATGACAAAGATAGTAAAGCATGAATGGGTTCCTTTTATACTACTCATAATTAGTTTATTCTTTACGCCGTTTAAGTTGGGTGCATATACTGCTGATAACATAATACAAGCTGTTTTTGTAACAGGTGCAGCGGTTTTGGGGCATCAATTTGTCATAAATGGTGAGAAGCTTTTAAAATAATTAAATGAGTTACTTTGATACCAACCTATGAAAGATGCCTAGCCTGAAGAATTAAAATGAAGCGTCGAAATCATAATTCCACCTATAAAAACGCATACAATACACCAAATAAATTCAAAAAAATATGTAAAAATAAGTTTAGGTAATAAAATTAAAGATAGAAAGGGAGATTAGTATGACAACAACGATTCAGGACTTACGAGGAGATGCAAGGATTTTAGGACCATCAAATGCAAAGCGTGATGTTTCTGTGGTGACAAATATTGCTCGTCACCATTCAGCAACGGACACTGGTGATGTATTTGTATTCCAAGAGTATTGGAATGGAACATTAGGTTGGGGAACGGGTGGTTATCATGAAATCATCCTACGCGATGGAACGGTTCAATGGTGTTACTTCGATGATGATGTAACAAATGGTGTAGGTGGCCACAATACACCGACCTATCATATTTGTTTAGTAGGGAATAGTTCATTTACTGAAGCTCAAGAAAAAGCATTTAATGAACGAGCAAAAGCAGCAATGGAACGATTTGGTTTAGGTGTTGAAAATATTTTGGGTCATAACGAATTTAGTGGTCATGCGTCAAACATTTGCCCGGGAATCAACATGGATGTTGTGAGAGATATTCTTAACGGTGGTGATGGTAATATCCCAGAGCCAGATTATATTATGCAAGATTGGAACAAAGAGATGGTTGTTGCAGCTGATATTTTGAATGTGCGACAAGAGCCAAATACACAATCAGCAATTTTGCGACAATTAACGAGAAGCCAAGTTTTCCAATCCGCGCGTGTCACTATAAATGGTGAATTAGTAAATGGAATCAGACATTGGTATGAAGTTGATGGGAATGGATGGGTTTCAGGATCATTAGTTGCAGAATCCTCTGTGGATAATGAGTGGATCGAACAAAGCGGGGAAGTGACAGTTGCTATTTCTGGAGGTATTAATCTCCGAGGTCCTTCGGCAGGTGATGTGACGAACCCGACGAGTTTACCAATTATGCGTCGATTAGATTTTGGGGAGACATTTAGTTATGACAAAGTACTGATTCAGAAAAATGGACACGCCTTTGTACGCCAATCAATCAATAGTGGATTTGTCTGGTTAGCTATCGGTTCGACTGTCAATGGGTTAGTTACCTCATACTGGGTTAGTGGCATCGAAATTTAGGATTTAGGAAATCAAAATAAATAGTCCTTTCTTAACTAGATAGGACTATTTATTTGTGTTCTTGTACGGCGAATACTTATAACAAATTTTTTAACTATTAAAAGATAACCTAACTTAAGTTAATTTGTATATAAAATGATCATATGCAAAGTCTTTTTAAATTTCTAAGTTGAATTTTTTAACTTGGAATATATAGGTTATGTGTGGAAATAATAAACGCTAGATCACTATGATTGATGATAAGTAATAGATATAAGAAACTATAAATCGTATAAAAAACGCTTGCATAATATGATGATTTCGCCTATCTTTATATATGATACATGCAACTCTTGCATAATCACGCAAGGGTTGCATTCAATATAGAAGAGCACTGAGAGTAGATAATTGAAACTTGGGGAAGTTTTGGGGAATTATATTTATCTTCTTTCAGTACTCTTCTTTAATATTTTATCATTTTTTGATAAATTTAAAAATGATTGTATCTATTTTCACAATTCATTTTAATACAAAGGGCAACACGGCTTGCAAGCTACTAATATTTACAAAGTATAAAAGTGTCTTTTAACCCGCCTCAACACGTTTGAGATGGGTTTTTCATACTTTCAAAGGAGAGAAAATAATGAGTTTTTCACAATGGAAACCACAAGAACCATCAATCGAAGGGCAAGCATTTCATAAAAATCAAAAAGTCGTGTTTGTATATAGAAAGAAACAAGTAGTTGGAACAAATATAAAACTACTAGGTAATTCTGCCATTGTTAACTTATCAACAGCACCAATAAAATTTACCTCAGAAAAAAAATCATAAGTTATAAAGAACTACAGAGCTTCTAAATTTAGTCTGTTAATCTTTAACAAATTGGGTTTGGGCTGATATCACTATTGCTAAAGGAAATCACTTGCTTAAATCCATTTTATTGCGTAAGGTGCTAATTAACATGTAATGCTGTCTGATGAGATTTTAAGATGAATGCTTGCGGAAGTATTTCAGACTCGGTCATAAAGAGTTATTAGCAATATTGAGTTGGATTTTTTATTAATTTCACGTCTAAAAAAAGAGAGCACATGATTGTTTGCGATAAACATATTTAATGTGAACCAGGTGATTTTAGTTTTTTAGTTTACATAAGATATATTATACAAAGTTTATAAGGTAGGGCGAATGTTAATATTAAGCGCAACTATAAATTGCTTTTATATAAACATAGTTCGTCTTTTGCTCTTTTTATTCCTGTTTGTAAACTTAAATTGATACGATTGTTCGACAAAAACATTTTATAACAAATGAAATATCCTCTTGAAAATATCATGTAATTCTCGCGTATTCTAGTTTGAACTTTTGAGCTGGTGTTTTCCAATTTAGAATTTTTCTTGGTCTAGTATTTAAGTTTTCTACAGCGTCATCGACGATACGTTGCGAGACATTCTTAAAATTAAACGGTTTAGGGAAATATTCTCTAAGTAATCCATTATGATTTTCGTTAGAACCACGTTCATGAGGTGCATACGGATTTGCATAGTAAATTTTGCACCCGAAGGTGTCTTCAATAAGACCGACTTGAAATTGATTTACAAATTCAGTTCCTCGATCACAAGTAATAGATTTTACCCCTTGAGGATACATTTCCATTAGTTTTTTAATCGCTGCCATCATAGCGCGTCCTGTTTTATTAGGGAGTTTAATCGCTACGTATTGTCGTGTCTTTCTTTCGATAAAAGTTGCTAGACAGGTTGATATGCCTCGTTTTGAAACTACTGTATCAGCTTCCCAATGACCAAATTCTGTACGAAGCTGAACAGCTTCTGGGCGCAAATCAATGGTTCTATTTTCAAAAAAAGCTCGATCAATGCGAATCTTCGATCCAGATGACTTTACTTTATTTCTTTTTCCATGTCTCCTAAGCTTTTTGATGTTGAAATCAATGGTTTTTGAGTAAATCCAGTTATAGATCGTGGATGTACATATCTTTACGCTTTTAACGGAATGTGCAATTTGTTCTGGAGAATATTTTAGATTCAGATATTTTAAAATAGTTTTGGTATTGTGAATCGTGGCTTTTTTAGTAACTCCACAGTTCTTTTTCCGCAATTTAGCGATATTTTGTGCACTTGAAGCTTGATAAGGCAACCGTGCGATACTGTTGGCTTTTCTAGCTTCAGTCCCCCGTTGAATCTCCCGAGTGATTGTCGATCGATGACGATCTAATCTACGTGCTATTTCAGCTGGTCGTAATCCTTCGTCAAGATAGGTCTCAATTTTCCCACGCTCTTCAGCGGTTCAATGCTTATATACCATGTATCAAACTAGCTCCCTTGCTCTATTAATTACTACAACAACGAATGATTTGACAATGAACCTTCACAGATATGAGATCCGCTTCCAACTAGGAGCTAACTTAAGACAAGTCAGCTCAGCCGATACAAGGCTATCATATCTGTGTTCATAATCAAATCGTACTCCCTGCAGTATGCAGGCACATCGTATCATATTAAATAACTAGCATCCATATAAGTTTGTGGAGGTTTATTGCGCTTTATTTTGCTATCCAGGAGTTTATGAAGTGGAACGCCTATTTAAAAAAAGAGTTACAATTGTATCGTTTTAATGATGTTAACTTATTTGTTTAGATCACCCCAAAAATATAATTTCTTGTACTATAAAGATAAACTTCCACGTTTATTCCTTTAATACCTTAGATTTTAATACTTACAATAATGCTGATTTGTGTTCAAACTTTAAATATAATGCAGTTATAATTGATAAAGGAAGTTACTCATATTAACGAGTTTGATGCTAGATAAAAAAATTCAGACCATTGATGTCAGGTCTGAATTTCGTACTTCTTAAATGAATTTCTATCAGTTATCAAATTTTTTACAAGTACTTTTGTTAAATCATTTTTTCTTGACAACTTCATTATACCAACTCCATTTTGGTCTAACTTTTGTGAGTCGGTGTAAACTAGAGAATCAAATCAATATACCCCAAAAAATTTTATAATCCCAAGTTTTTTTCGATAGGTCAATCTGCTTTAATTTAAGGAGCGGTAACTGTTACTCTGGACAAAACTTTAACCTCACTCCCATCATTGTAAACAAGTAGTAATTCAAGTTCATGCTGTCCGATTATAGACAAAACTTCTGGATTTAGAATGGCCACCCCCGGCTTTTCATCATCTGCGTCATAAGCTTGATCTAAGAAATCAAAGGGATCATATGTTCCACCCAGTGTTAAGCTTACTTCACGACCCACGGGAAGAGTATTTCTAATGGGGATTCTCGCTTCTTTAAAGTGCTCATATATACTCGGTTCAATTATGTTTGACCAAGAAGTAGGCATATTATGATGATCCTCAGGCGACCAGTACTCAACGAGTAACGCTTTATTTTCTGTATCATCACGAGTATTGCCAGAAACAAACGTTGTATCTCCTTTGAAGCCTTCTCCGGCACTGTTCATGATCAAAAGCTCTCGTCTACGGTTCTCTGGGATATTGTGGTAGTTTACAAAGTGATTATCGATAAAAACTCCATTGAACACATTATCTACTCCTGTATGACGGTTATATTCCATTCCTATTGCAAAGCGATCTTGCCATTCTTTGAAATCAAATATATTATTGGCAACCAAAAAATTGGATAGCTCCGCTACTGTTCCTTGGAAAAAGCTATCGCCTAACCCAAATTCAGGTGTTTCATACAGTATGAGTCCTGTGTTCCGAAGATAATTGTTCATGATGGTGATATCGCGCCCAGATTTAAACTTGAAGCCCCCATAAGGGCCATTGTGTAGTCCACGAAAGTGATTTCCAATAACCTGAATATCTTGTGATCCCCGCAGATAGATGGCATGATCGCCTACGACCCCATAACGATCTTCGTTTTCATACATTTGCTGGAAAAAATTGTCTTTGATCAGCGCTCCTTTTACATTATTATAAGAATTTACCCCACAAGACAGATAGTTTTGGTCATTGTGTGTGAATGTGACTTTCTGTGATCTGATAGCATCCTGAAGTCGATCGATGGTTCGAATGATAGGGTCATTACTAATACTTTTGATTGCGTCTAGTTCATTGATTCTTAACCCGAACAGATTGTCACTGGTTTGAACGTTTTCCATGTATTCATAAAGACCTGAGGTCGCAAACCCTCCTACATAAATCGCTCGATTTTCAGTGTTCGGCGTCGCATGTTCATGGTCCCTCATAAAAATATTATTTTGTAACACTGTACCCACAGATGCATATAGATTGATTAGATACACAGAAATTGGGTGATAGAAAACATTTTCATTGATCACAATATCGTGGGAACGACGTGTAAAGATTCCAACACCCTCAAAAAAGAAGTGGGTGATTTCAATATTATGGCTCGTTTGATAATTCTCGTCTGATAGTATAACATTTTTATTCGTAGTGTTTTTGAATATCGTTGGTGCTAGTGGATCTCCTTTTAGTTTAAAACCATTCCTTAGAGTTACTGTTTCATTAAGGATATAGATACCTGCAGGGATATAAATCTGATTGGTCAAAGATTGGGCCTGATTGATGATCGCTTGTAGTTTTTCTGATTGGTCAAGAGGACTTTGTTTATCTAACGCCTTGTCACCAAACAGTTCTCGGTTCGTTGCATCTAGCCAGTCGGAATCTTGTGCATAGATTTCACTAGTTGAGATGGTTTGTGCTTGGGTTTGTTTCATTGGCGTAACTAATAGCATCCCTGCAGTCACTATCAATAGGCTGTTTGTCATGATTCTGGTCTTTCTAGCATACATTAGTCACTCCATCTGATCATTTATTTAAATTGAAAAATAACTTGAAGATTAATTATCTGTTTTTCTGAAAAAATTAGTCGTATATATTTTTTATTATCTGTATTAAATTACATGAAATATTATCGAAGGTTTTGTTTGGGCCTTTAATCCATATCCACATAGTTCTTGATAATACGAGCGATAATCCGTTTCAACAATACGTAGGATATCATCCATTGAAAATTCCTCATATTGAGCCAACTCAGTGATAATCGATAATTTTGCATCAATCCCCAAGACCTCCAATTGGGTTTGCCAGAAATTTTCTGGGAGGACTTCTGCAGCCAAATCCTCTAGTCGGTTAAATTGTTCGGCTAAACATTGTTCTAATTCTTTCGTATTCTGTATATTCGCTGGTACAATTTCTCGAAAATGTTCCATATACTCTTTTTTTGATAAGTACTTTGTCATCGATGAAAATCCTTTCTCATTATGATTTATTTCTATTCGCTATAATTTATAAAGAACTATTTCTAAGTCAAATAAACTTCTTACAACAGAACATAGTAGCGAACAATCATTTTATTCACTCTTCTCATTGTTATGAACGTTTGCTTTTCTTATAGCTGATTAAAAATCGTATACCACCATTTTATTTTTAGTAAACTTAAAATAAAATTTGCTGATACATTGCTTTTTCCTCCCAAATATAGATTTATAAATGGAAGAAAAAAGCTGTTTTAAATTTTATATTTTCCTTTCAATTTATAGGAACTGCGTTCAATTCCCAGATAAGTGTCGTTGAATAAGTCGTAGCTTCTGGGGTTGCCCTTTTTGGCACATTGAGTGCAATACTTTCTCCTGCAGTTTGCTCATCACCAAACCGATAGACCCAAGTACCTGTTCCTTCACCCCCCTGCGCTTTAAGCAGTATTCGTCGATTGCCCGGAATGAGAACACAAGGAACGGATTGAAAGCCTGGTGCCGTTCCACCTTGAGCGGTAATGACTTGTTGGTTCGATAGACTCAAACTAGCCCCAAAAAGCTCTTGTTTTTCCTCGCCTCTGAACTGTTCTTTTTGTGTAACGGCTAGTTGCCAACCATTGCGTTCGTTTTCCTGACGTCTATCGCTGATTTGCACATAATTTGGTCTTACTTCCATCTCATTAACTGTACTATCCTCATTTAATAATCGTTGTGGTTGAACATAATAGGTTTGATCTTGAGCTGAAATAACTTGAGAGCCAAAGTTAAACGAAGAGATAAAATCAATACTTAAAAGTCCTTGATCTTCTGGTAGTTCCGGTTTATTTTCTGGATCAACTTCTATTTCAGGATTCAATGGATCAGCTGGAGGAATGTATCTTCTCTCCTCTACAATCGTTCTTGCAGTGCTATATTTGCCATTTAAAAAGGCATATGCCACTACAGTATTACCTGCTGTAAATTTTAAGTCACCAGGAAGTTCATAAAGGTAATCACCATTTTCATCTGCAATAGTATGGTAAAACTCGCTTTCAAAATTGTTAGGAGAGACAATGTTTCCGATTGGAAACGCAGGATCTCCGGATAAACGTATATAACTATTTGGTGTTGCCTTTCCTGTGACTGTAAAAGAATTAACCTCAGCTGGATCTTCTGTCAATGGATCAATACTAATTTCAACATCAGGTATTTTCTCGAATAAGACTCGTTGAACATTTTGAGTCGTAAAGTTTTCTTTAAAGCTATCAATAGTTTCTATTGAAATAGAGGACATAGTATCAATTGTCGGAACTACTCCAGCATAGCGGAGATTCAAATTAAAGACAGGCGTCCAAGAAAAGTCTGGATTTACTTCAAAATTCCCTCTTTCCCATTGCTTCACTGATTGGACATCTATATCTAAGAGACCATTACTTCCTGCAATATTAATTAATCCATTATTCGTAGCTCCAGCAATTTCTCCAGTTCTTTCTAGGTTTACTTTCTTTGCATCAGAAAACTCAAAAACTGACCCAGCAGAAGCGAAATACATTAAGCTTTGAGTATTTGAAGTACTATCACTTTTTATATTTAATTTAGCATCTTTACCAATTGACACCTGGGCATTCCCAGCTACATTTAAAATATGTGAATTAGCGCTTCCTCTGTTAATAGCGTTTATAGAAAATTCTGCTCCATTTTCTACCATTAAGCTGCTACCGGTTCCCATATAAATTAAATTTCTGTGGATTGAATTCGTGGAATTTGTATGTCCGGTAGAGGTTACATTTATTTTTGAATTCTTTTCCATAAGAAGATTGGATCCTGAGCTACGTAACTGTATGGCACTGTAACTTCTAGTAGTATTTAAATTTATAACCGAACCTTCACTCATTATTAAATTGCCATTCACTATATCAATACTTGCTCCCAGTCCATGAGCATTAGCACCTGTGGTAGTACCGTTTGATTCAAGGTTAATCGTAGCATTCTTTTCTAAAGTAAGACTCGCATCAAGTCCTCCTAATCCAATTATAATATTCCCACTATTAACAGTACTCAAATTTAATGTGGCATCCTCTTTAATATGCAAGCTCCTAGTTTCTAAATTGACAGACTCTACTGTATTAACTCGCCAATTTGTTCTAAACTTTGAACTATACGTTTCTGTAATGTGATTATTGACAACACCAGATATGTTTACATTAGTAAAGTATGGGGCAATCAGTTCATTACCATAACTATTAATATTGTGTAAAGTAATATTAGAAACAGTATGTTGAGCTACTGTCAAATTAGCAGTTTGAAAAAATCCCCACCAGTTGCCTGAGTAAATGTCTAGATCATTAAATGTAATATCCCAAGGAGAATTAGCGTTATGAGTGACTGAGCTCATTCCTAGTGAGACTGAACCAAAATCTATTTGATTGCCATGACCGTTAATCGTTAATGTTCTTGAAATACCTGATTTATTCAAATAGACAAAAGTTGCACCGCCAATAATGTTTGAATTGTCACCCGTCAATAATCCAATTTGGTTTGACAATGGTGCTGTAGGCACTTCAAAATCGTCATTTATATCTATTGTAGTAATTGTAGGATCAGAAAATGCTTCGATAAAACCTATCCAATCAATTACATTTGCTACTCCATCAGTATTTACAGCAATTGATTCTTCATCAGCATTTTCCAGATCATGCCTTATATTACTTTGGTCATTTTTACTATATAAATCGCTACTTTCTGATTTTTCGAAGCTTTCGTCTTTAGTAGGTTCTTCTTCGGCCTCTTTTTCACTAATGTCTATGAACAATCTCTTATCTTCAACAGATACTTCATAGCTTCCTCTTGCATCAAATACTAGAGGAAGAACAAACGTATTTTGAGCATGTTTTGTCATAACAATCCATTCTTGAGAATTATCTTCTCGGTGAGCTGTCATACCTGTTGGTAATTTATCTTTAATAATCGTTGCTTCTTCTGGTATGAGTATTCGTACTTCTGACACTTCCTGATTTGAAAAAAACGTCACTTGTAGAGGAACCTCTATCGTTCCTTGCATGCGCGAATGAGTAAAGAAAAAATGTGGAATACTAATCGGTTCTTCTTCTAGATAGTTTTTCATCGGGGGAAGTTCCATTAGTTCTTGTTTCTCAGTGTCCACCGTTGTCTTTGCGTAGACCATGCCGACAGGCGTAAATATAGCTTGCATGATCAAGATGGTTGTCCCTAACACAAGCATCGGTCGTCTAAACCTCGTGATCATATCATCCACTCCTTCTTACTGTTCTTGCTCGTTTGTTGCTCTTGCTTTCTGTTTTTGAATCAGTAGATACAAAATGACGCCAAGTAAAAGAATACCCAAGACGATTGATCCGACCATCCACCAGTTGGTGTTCGTATCGATCGTCACATCTGATCGATTAAAACTCCGGGCATCTTCTGTTTCAATTATAAATGTCCGCTCCCAAGACCATTCTTCTTCTCCTGAGGTGGCTTTTAATTTTAATACATACTCGCCAGATCGGAAACTGTCTCCCTCAAGGGGAATCGGGAAGTTAAAATTTGAATTGGGTGCCATCTGCATCATTTCTTCACTGGCTTTGTAGAGAATATCGTCTTCTCCAGCTCGTTGCACCGTGGCTTCGACCGCCAGTTGATTGATAAATGCTGGCGTAAAGTTTTGTAAATTAGCACTGATCACGTTTCGATAGTTCAATTGGTCCGCAAAAACATCTAAAAGCTCAAGATCTGGTTGGACTGAATTTCGTGCGTTACTGACGACGACACCTATGACATAGGCAAATTCGTTTTTGATTGCGACCCCTTCTCCATTGTTTGGAGATTCTTCTGGTTCGTCTTTGACTTGTGCGATACGCAATCCACCAGCTAGAAAGCCTTCAAATGATTCTTGGGGCATATGTAACGGGACACTGATCGTCTTTGTTTCGTTACCAGCTAATTCAATGATTTCCGATGGATCGATCAGTTCATCCAATGAGTGAGACAGACTCGGATCTGGTTCTTTTGCATCCTGACCATATTCTACGACGCCATGGACATTGGTGTACGCAGTATGTGGGGTTACTTGCACTCGGATCGAATCATTACTGGCATTTTGTAGTTTTAGTGCTAAATGTTCTGTTTCTCCAGCAGACAGATTCAAATCAAAATAGCTACTGGATCCTTCAACTTGACTATCAGGAAATTCCGGTGTGACGTAAAAGTTCAACGTACCTTCCTCTGCTTGCCCTATAACTGGAAACAAGCCAAGCATCAGCGTGAAAAGCAATCCAAGCCAACGCGCCTTTTTTTTCATTATCATCGCTTTTTGTTTATTCAAGAAAAACATCCTTTCTAAAAAAACAGCGCTACAAGTAGCTGCAACGCTGTCGAGAGTCAATTATCTAATCTAGTGTCATTGAATACTTGTTCGTTTTCTGCCTTTTACTAGGCGTTATCATCTTCGTCACCACCAGAGTTATCTGGTGTGTTCTCTAGTTCCCAAGTCAGAGTAGACGTATAGGTCGCCTCATCTTTGGCGGTGGATCCAGGGATGAACAATTGAATCGCACTATTTTTGACCACATCTTTTTCAGGATCAAAGCCTTCGGCTTCAAATTGATCCATTAAGTCTTTTTGATTTCCCCAGACAACAGAGGATGCCCCTGCCCCTTTCCCTTTTTCTGCTTTCATGACTGATTGCGCAGCACCATTAGGCAACAACGTTAGTCCAGCTGTATGGGCCGTTGGTGCATTTTCTTGGTTACTTCCTTCGTAACGAATAGCCGAATCAACTAGCGTAATTTGAGAACCGATCAAAATCTTGTTCTGTGAGTTTGACTCAAACTCACTCAAACTCACCTTTAGATTCCAACCTTCATTATTCCCCCTTAGATCCTGGACTTGCGCAAATGATACGTAAGGAACGTGGGTTGGCCCATCTGTCACTGGATTTGTTAATTTTGCCATTTCTGCAATCATATGATAGGTTTGATCTTGGTTTGAGATGACTTGTGATCCAAAGTTCATTGTGGTAGCTTTCATGATGGATAATGGGCCTGTTGTTCCGGGTACTTCTGGTTCAATCTCGACATCTGGTCCGCCTTCGTCAGGGTCAACTGGTGGAATAACCACTAACTCACCATCTTCGTCTGTTGGTGCTGTAAACTGAATCTGGCCTTCTGTCGTGACTTCCCTCGTTTCACTAGCCAAAACGGATACAGTCCCTCCCATTAAGATCGTGCTTGATAGTGCGGTTATTGTTGTTAAACGGAGTAATTTCATGTACTAATTCCTGCTTTCTTATAGTTCTCATTTTTTATGTGATTTTTCTTTCGTTTCCACAAAAGAAAAACGAAACTGACACTCAAACTTCCTAAGCTTTGAAGCCAAGAAGAGACGTTATCATTTGTTTGTGGTAATATTCCTCCTGGTTTGGCTTCTTCGGTGATTGGTGGTCTCACCATACTTCCAGGTGGTGTTGGATCAGGTGTGCCGATAGGTTCATAGGTCCCAGTAAAACCAATGGATCCATTTGTCTCAACTCGTTGAACTTCCTTGGCAGCAACCACACTGGATGAAAAGACAGCAATCATTAAAACAGCTATACTCAACCTTTTTATTTTCTCTAACATGTCCCTCCTCCTTTATTTATCTCAAAAATCTTCGTTTTTGAGAGGAGAACAAAAAAAGACATACGATTAAATCGAATGTCTTAGAAAAGTTATTAGATTAAGTTTTCTATTTTAGAGAATACATAACAAATATTCATTCTAAAAAACGAAGGTTTTTGGTAATAGATTTTAAGTCTGCACGCGTGTTTCCTTACAAGATCTATCATAACTTGAGAAAAAGAAAAAACGAAATCGCTCTTTTCATCTGTATCGGAAAAAATCGAAAAAACCCCTACACCTAAGAACGTGGGGGGAATTATACACGTTTTTTTCGATAAGGATCGATCTTTTTCTCTAATTGTTGCCTATCTTGTTCATCAAGTACTTCTTTAAGCAAAAGATAATCTGTAGGAAAAGCATAGACTAGTATATAACGAGAATAAAGGGGCTCTGACCACATTCTATGTTTGTCCTAATTCTCATAAATTTAAATTTTTATTGAACAATGATTTATTTACGAGTTTATGAACACAAAAATAAAGCAATACCTACCAATTATGATATCTAAAAAGAGTGTTCAGAAATAGGTCATTTTCTGAACACTCTTTCTTATTCTTATCGATTACTTCTTTTACGTTTTTTAAATGCTACAAATACTAGAGTGACTAATAAAACTCCGACACTACTTAAAATTAATTGTCCTTTAATCTGTTCTCCAGTTTTTGGCAAATAATTATTTGAATTGCCATTGTTCTTCGGATTATGCGATTTAGTACTGTACACGTACACCACTTCTTGGGCGGCATCACTGAATGTGCCTGAAGCATTATCTGGGGTTTCTACCACATACCAACCAGGGATCTCTTTGGCTTTGCTTGTATATGGCAATCCTACTTTTCCGCTTAGCACTGTTGGATCTGCCAACTGATTCCCTTCGGAATCTTGGTATTTCACTGTCACATCGGCTGCATCGCTACGTTCATATACGTACACCACTTCTTGCGCTGCGTCACTGAATGTACCGGAAGCATTATCTGGGGTTTCTACCACATACCAACCAGGGATCTCTTTGGCTTCGCTTGTGTATGGTAACCCTACTTTTCCGCTTAATACGGTTGGATCTGCCAACTGATTCCCTTCGGAATCTTGATACTTCACCGTGACGGGTGCTGCATCGCTACGTTCATATACGTACACCACTTCTTGCGCTGCGTCACTGAATGTACCGGAAGCATTATCTGGGGTTTCTACCACATACCAACCAGGGATCTCTTTGGCTTCGCTTGTATATGGTAACCCTACTTTTCCGCTTAATACGGTTGGATCTGCCAACTGATTCCCTTCGGAATCTTGATACTTCACCGTGACGGGTGCTGCATCGCTGCGTTCGTACACGTACACCACTTCTTGCGCTGTATCACTGAATGTGCCTGAAGCATTATCTGGGGTTTCTACCACATACCAACCAGGGATCTCTTTGGCTTCGCTTGTGTATGGTAACCCTACTTTTCCGCTTAATAACGTTGGGTCTGCCAACTGGTTTCCTTCGGAATCTTGGTATTTCACTGTCACATCGGCTGCATCGCTACGTTCATATACGTACACCACTTCTTGCGCTGCGTCACTGAATGTACCGGAAGCATTATCTGGGGTTTCTACCACATACCAACCAGGGATCTCTTTGGCTTCGCTTGTATATGATAACCCTACTTTTCCGCTTAATACGGTTGGATCTGCCAACTGATTCCCTTCGGAATCTTGATACTTCACCGTGACGGGTGCTGCATCGCTGCGTTCGTACACGTACACCACTTCTTGCGCTGTATCACTGAATGTGCCCGTCGGATTACCTTGAACTTCTTTTATAGTATACCCGTCTATTTCTAACTTATACTCTGGCGTCGTTGCATCAAAAGATTCACCAATGTTACCGCTAATTTTTTGAGAAGGCTTCAATTCATTCCCTTCAGTATCAATATAACTCACCGTAACATCTGCAGCGGCTTCTTGATGATTGATCGAGAATTGATGCAAATAGGTTCCAGAAGAAATGGCGTAAAAACTATATCCATCTGGCTGTGCATAGGATCCGGCAGGATTATTGTAAAACGCATTGTATTCCATTGTTTCAATACTTTCAAATTCACTTTGAGTAACCCCAGATACAGTAATTCCATCTTCTGTGATACTTAATCTTGAAGATGGTACCTGTACACCATTCAAATCAAAGTACGTCTGACTAGTACTATTCGATGTTGTAAAAGGAGGCTGATACCCATCAAAATTTGTTAAACGATTAGGCATAATGGAAAATGGAACAAAAAATGATTGAGTATCGGGATCATAATTTAACTCTCTTGCAGATAGTGAAGTACTCGCATCATTTCTTCCGGTGTTTTGGCCATAAGCAGCTAAGTTTGATAATTTAGGAAACTCATTTATTACAGTAAAGTCTGTCACAGCACAGAACTGAATTCTCAATTCTGTTAGATTTGGCAATGCAACTAGCGGTGCAATAGTCGTAATATTCATATTGGACTCGAAACTTAGCGATTCTAGTCCTTTCATATTAACGATTTTAGAAAATACAGCATCAGTTACATTCGCGGAACTAAGATTTAATCTAGTTATATTGTCACCAAAGTTTGGCACATTATCATCCGTTACATTAGCACCCATCAAATATACATAAACTAAGTTATTTAACGAAGTAAGAACGGAAAAGTCAGTAATTTGATTTTTGCCGCTCATATAAAATGATGATAGATTTGTTGCATATTCCAATCCTGTCAAATCAGCAATAGCAGAATCAGAAGCATAGATATAAAGCGTCTGAAGTTTGCTCATCTGTTCTTTTGTGATTTCGGACACATCTATACCTAAAGATTTAGCTACCACGGATTGTAGTGTTGGATCTGGAAGCCAAGTTGCAAGCTCTTCTTGGTCATTATTTACTGCAACCTCAGATTGATCTGTGGCACTTTGACTTGTCGTCTCATTTTCAACTTGGGAATTACCCTGATCTTCGCTATAAGACTCTGCGTTGTTTGAAGAGCTTTCCGTTGTTGTTTCTTCCGTAGATTCATTATTATCTTCTGCCAAAGTATCGGAAGTTTCACTAGGCGTTGTTGAAGAATCCAACATTGTACTCGAGTTATTCATATTTTCAGATTCTTCACTCGTTGTTTGCGCTACATTTTCTTGTTGCTCATCTGCTCGAACATTCACAATGGGAGCAAAAAAAGAAGGCATTAGTAAACTTGCCAAAGATATGTAGGAAAAAATTTTCTTTTTCATCTGCCATCTCCTTCGTGGTATTTTTTTAAACCACCTATTTTTATAGATTTATATATCTTATTCATTATAACGATATTTTATTTTATAGTAAATGGCTTTTATACATAGTAGAGACTCTTTCATCTTATAAAACAAATGTTATTATTTGCTAATATATACTCGTTTTATTTAATTGTATATGTACAACTTCTGGTATCGTTAAATATACATAAATTTTTGTGAAGTCCGTATCTATTAGTTAACTTAACCCACCTCTTATAAAGACAGAAAGAAGTAGTAATATATTCGTCCCTGTCCCATTATTATTTTTATCGTTTTATCTATTTCGATAAAAACCGTTGACACTTCCCCCTAACTACAGCACACAATCCCACTAGATTAGTGAGCGTGTCAGATAAGAAAGTAAAATACACCGTTGTATCTTAGAGCCTTTCCTAAACACTTTCAAAAAGCGATTTATCTATAATTAAAAAAACTACTTAAAGCTCTTCTTCTACCAAATATCCACCACTATTTAACAATAGTGTACGTCGATACTCCTTTGAAAGAAAGCACCTTATTTCTCTCTCATTGAATCCAACCACTAGCTTTTTATCATCAATAATAATGGGCAGCTTAATTAGCAATGGATTTTTAATAAGTAACTCGAATAAATAATCTGTGGAACATTCATTCTCATTGATTTCAAGCTCTTTAAATCTTTTTGTCCGAGTGTTTATCAAATCATCAAATCCATTTTCAGTATGTTCTAACATTTTTTTGATCTCATGTATTTCAAGTGGACTCTTTTTAGTGATTTTTCTTTCGAAAAATTGTAAGTTGTGATCTTCTAGCCATTTCATTGCAGTACGCCCAGAGCTGGTATTAGAAAGATAATAAACTTCAATCATATGATCGTCTCTCCTAGAAATTTGTCCTAAATTTATTGAAGTTGATTATAGCATAAAAAAAAGCCCGATCATCAATGATCGAGCTTAGAGAGTTAGAACGAAAGGTTCTAACTGTTAGGATAAACTCAGTCTACCTTCTTTAAGAAAATTGTTCAAGAACAAGACATCTTCTCCGTTAAAAATTCGGTTGAGGACTGTCCAAGTTTATATAAAAACGGGGAAGAAACAACGTGCTTTCGTTTTGTTTTAATTTGAGGTATAGGGGCTAAAGCTATGGAAAGTATCCCCTTTTTTGTAGGCATATTTTATTTCGCTTGTTTCATGATCTTTTAATAAATATATTTCTGTCCCTTCCTGCAAATCCATAGAACTCCAATCTACCAGATCAGCCTCCGAGTTTACTTTCTTCTCGATGGAACCAATCTTTTCACCAATATCTTCTTGATTGACAGGGGCGTTGGTCGCATATAGTAACTGATCCGAATCCGGAATTTTAGTAAGATCAGCTGCGGTATCTTTGCAGGCTGAAAGTGTACATAAAAGGAGTAAGAAACTTAATATGAACAATCCTTTTCTTCGCATAGTGATCATCAACTTTCAATAATTTTTCTGTTTTAAGCTCTTCTAGTATCGTACCATATATTTTCAGTCGTTTTTTTAGTTTCTTTGTACGATTTAATTCGGTTTCCAGAGTACTTATCATACACTGTTACTGTATACTTACTTTCTCTCACATTTCCTCTAATGCGCAATTGGGTCCATCCTTTCGAAATAGACTCAACTAAAACACCGCCAGCCGTGGTTCCAGCGGGCGAATAGGTAACAGACACTGGTCCATATCCAAAAGAAATAGTCGCTGTTGCAGTCCTATTAACATAAACATAGTAATAGGCGATATTTTTTTGTTTGGATATTCCAGGGTGATCGCCAATAACAGCATTTGATTTCAGTATTTTTGTAGAATCTCGCTTATATGAATAAGTGTATCCTCCTGATCTAGCTAAAGAGTTTCCTGTTTCAATGTTAAATTCTTCAGGTAATGGCGAGCCATCATTTAATTGACCTTTCTCAAACTCCTCCATTGTAATTACTGGGTTTGATGGTATAACAGACTGATCGTTATTATCTCCTTCTTCTAATTGGACTAGGGTACTATCACTTGAGTCTGCCATCGGACTAGAATCAGCATGAACCAACTCACTGCCACCTAATAAAACACATGTCCCACAAACAAAGATTAAACCAAACATCAACTTCTTCATCAAAATCTACTCCTTTCAAGATTTAAACTTTTGTTTCTCATTATATTATCTACTATTTAAATGGACTCTTAAAGAAACGAATGGTTTACATATATGAAAAGCCCTTTATTAGCAGCTTTTTTTATGCCTATGTAAACTAATCGTTTCCTTAGATATAAAATTTTTAGAACGAATATTCAACTAATCTATCTGGGAGAAATCTCGGCGACTGGCTTACCAGTTGCGACAAGTTGAAGAATCAGGTCTTTTCTTTCTTGACTGTATTTTTTCATTTGGTGAACTTCCTTTCGTTCGAGATTATTATAGTCCTCTCCCAAAATGCGTCCACTAAATCATCCTAACACCATATACTCTGTTGTCCCCGAAAGAGAGTAACTTTCTGACCTAATTAATTGAGCCACCAAAAGAGCTGTGAAATGAGGAATCAAAAAGGGATCAAAAACTGTTAAGTTTCTGACCCTTTTATTATTTCCTGAACAGTTCAATAATATGAAGAACTTAACTATTCTTACTCAAAGTATTTTCCCTTTCAATTATAAGATTAGGAAAATATTCCGTTTGTTGCGTATTCTTTAAAGATCTGATTGCGTGATTCACCAATTTTTATACAACCGCTTATCCGTTTAAATTAAGTAATCTCAATCGTTTACTCCTTTTTAATCCTCAATTCTATTACCTTCTTTATAAATCAAATAGACCATATTCGGAAGTAAAATACAACAGGATATCGGGTAGAAACAAAAAAAGCGGATCTTTTATAGATTCGCTCTTTTGTCATTGTAATTCTTTAATCAGTTAAATTTTTTAGTTGTTTTACTCTTTTTTACATAATCATATATAATTTTTACAATTAAAGAAATAATTAAGACTATATAAAAAATATTTCGGTACAAACTTTGATCATATTTTAGAAATACTAAAGCTAAAATAAAAACAACGACTAAAAATATATGGTAAATTTTAAATTTAGAAATTTTCATGATAGCTCACCCTCTTTTTTATTGCCATTCAAATCCCCATGGTATTGAAGTCCCACTAAATGTCATGCCAGGTACGAAAATGGTAGACACGTTAAATACAAAACCTCCAGGTACATTTGATAAAGCGACACCTCCTAAAGCAACTGCTAAACCAATTAGATTTGATTTAATGAAAACTCCTCCAATTGAAATTCCAGTAGAAAGATTATTTGCTGCGCTTTTTGAAATCCAGATTCTTGTGCCCCACCAGTAACCTTTAATTGCTGTTTTTCCTTGTTTATATGCTCTAAGATAGGCGTTATTACCAGTCTTTTCGATCGTTACAGTTTTTTCATTAACATCAATATACAATTTTTCAGTTTTTGAATCAACCTGTAAGCTTTCAACCATACTGTTTGCATCATTAATTTTTTCAACTAATAATGCATATTCATTAGAAGAAAGTTCAGTAGATGCTGTTTCGGATATGCTATAAAAACCATCTTCGCTAAACAAAACATATTTGTCTAACTTGTTAATTTGGTCATTTGTTATTTCTTCATTTTGAACATTGGATGCTTCTGTTGCACTCACTTGGACGGGAGGGAATACGATAGTGAGCATCATCATACTGCAGAATAATGTAACTAAATATTTAAAGTTCTTTTCACGTAAAGCTTTCGAAAAATTGTTCATCTTTTACTCTCCTTTGAAATTAAGACCAATTAAGTTCAAACATAAATTCTGGGACATCAATCAACGAAATTCTTATATTATTAATTATACAACCTATCATCATTTAATTGCAATGGTCATTTTTTTAAAATAACTATTTAAAACTTTTATAATTCTCGCCGTTTTTGTGGAACATCAAAAATACTTAATCCCACCGAAAAGGAGGGGCATGCTTTTTATAAGGTATTTGGCTTTTATCATTTTAAATCAAATTGTATATTTAAAGCGTACCCTAAATAGACATGAATATAACATTGAAAAATATGGTTTTTCAATGTATGATTAGGGTGTATTTTATATGGTTCGAGAAAGCAGGTAAAAATTATTGAAAATTGCATATATCCGAGTTTCATCGATTGATCAAAATGAACAACGTCAAATTGAAGAAATGAAAAAGTTTGGTGCTAAAAAATTTTTCATAGAGAAACAATCTGGAGCGACTATTAGTCATCGTCCAATTTTCCAGGAAGCTTTAGATTTTGTCAGAGAGCAAGATATTTTTATTGTGGAGGCAATCGATCGACTTGGACGAAATTATGACGAGATTATCGATTCAGTTAATTATTTAAAGAAGAAGAATGTGCGGCTTATTATCACGAGTTTACCAATCATGGCTGAAGCAATCGGAAATCCTCTTCTGGATAAATTCATCAAAGACTTGATTATTCAAATCTTAGCCATGATTGCCGAGCAAGAACGGACAGAATCTAAAAGACGTCAGGCTCAAGGAATTAAGATTGCTAAAGCGAATGGCGTTTATAAAGGTCGGCCTAAGTTATACAGTGCAGACACAAAAGATCCCCAACGTCGCCTTGTTTATAAAAGCATCGTTCAGGATCTTAAAAATGGAATTGCTATTTCAAGAATTGCAAAGGATCATAATGTTACTAGGCAAACTGTTTATAGAATTAAAAACGAATTAATCATTTGAATTTCTGTGCCTATTTCAAGCAACATTTCTTATACTTTTTTCCACTACCACATGGACAAAGTGAGTTTCGTCCTACCTTTTTTGAATTCGGCGAATTTCGAACTACATCAGGATCTGGAAACTGCTTGAAATGTGGAATAAAATTTTGCTTAATATAGTAGATTTTTCTCAAACTGTACACTAACTCTAATATATAAAATATTAACTCAAAATTATCAACACAAAGTGAAGCAAACTCAATCAGATAAATGCTTTGAACATTATCTCTATCTTTAAATACTATTTTTTGTGTGACATAGTCAATCTCACTATCAAAATGCTGGATAGCATTCCTTTTTTTAGTATCTAAGCTCTGGAGAGGTATACTGAAAGGTTCTTCTTTGTTCATCCAGTCTTTTTTATTTCCTTTTAAAACCTTCAGATAATCTTCGAATGTTCTGTTTTCTTTTTTAAACGAATTGTGATCTCTTCTTACAGCTATATTGTTTAATCCTATGACAAAATCTATATTTTCAAGTATCCACTCAAAGCTTTTTGCATAGAATGAAGTCAATTCTTCAAAGTTAGCAGTCATTATTCCATAGTTTTCTTTATCCACTCTATCGAAAGTATTGGCCTTTTTTAGCATTATAACAGGAATCAACTGCTCATATATTTTCGCAAATGATTCTATTAAATTAAATGCCTTTCTCTCTACAGGAGTGAATTTATCTGCTATCTTCTTTGCAAATTCTTCATATGCTAAGGAATTATCTTTATCCGTTAGAATTTTCCTCCCTATCTCATTATATTTGGATAGGGATTTTTTTTCTAAGATATTACTAATTCCTGTAGTCGTAATTAGTAGTTGATGTAAGCATACACAAGCATCTAGATTGTTGGCTACCTTTGTAACACCAAGCTGTTGATGCTTAGGTAATTCTTCATTTAATTTCTTATATAGAATATGGTTTTGATTATTCCAAAAAAGTTCAAAAAATGATTTTAACTCGTACCATTCAGTTCTATAGTAATCCGCAAAAATCATTGCCCTTTTCATGAGTTGTTGAGATTCAAGGGGATCAGGATACCATTGGAATGATCTCATGTAAGGAGATTCTTCAAAACGATCGGTTTCCATATTTTTTTTTATTATTTTTCTTGTAGGAAATTCTGCTGATAGTTCTACTGAATAGAAAATGGAATCATAGTCACGTACTAAGTAAGCATTGTTGACACTGACTTCATAATGTTCTACATCTTCAAGAAATATTTTACCATCAATAGAAGTTTTACACTTCGGGCAATTCAAATGAAACGGGATATCAAAATAACCCAATTGCATTCTAAGATTAATTGTAGTATCACACATGCTACACTTAATAAATTCATTGCTTACCACTTGTGTAAACACCCCTTTCTATTATATTTGCTTATAAAATATAGCATAATCTAATAATTTTAAGCTTTTTATTCATTATTATACCTTAGTAAATCTATTTTTATTTTATACTCCGATAAGTCAAAAAGATCTTCTAGCGTATTACAGTATTTTTCGTGACACTCCAATAAAGTAGTTTTTGTAGGGAAACAACCGGAGTAATGAGAGTACGTATTTAAATCCTTTATAAAAGATTGCTCCAAATTGATACCCATCAAGTTTAAACCTCTTTTTAAATCAGATAACATATTATAACCAAATTTTATTATAATATCTGTTATCACAGAGTTCCAACTGACGGAATTTGCTTCATCCATGCCTATTTCTATTGCTTTTGTAATGAAATAAAACTTTATTAATCCTTCCAATGAATAACGCAAGTCACTTATCATGGATCTAATTTTATCGTCATCATCAGTTAATTTTGAGAATTGCTGTTTATTCTTATATATAGGATTAATTATTTCAGTAAGCGTTGTAAGCTTTAAAATAGCTTGAGATGTACCAGTATTCCATGGTTTTATTTTTTGAAATAGTATCGAGTTGCTAATGGGTAAAATATCGATCACACACTCATGCTTGTAATTATTATTGTCACAGAAAAAAATTCTTCTTCTTGTTTCTTTAATTTCAATGTTTTCAGAATCAAAATTCTCAAATAAAAAAATTTTTTTTAAATATTTCATAGCTGTTTTTTGAGGTAAATAGTTGCAGTGAAATATAACATAGAGTCCACGTTCAGGCCATATATCTATAGAGATTTTATGAATATCCATTAAATAGTAGATAAATGTGAATCTACCATTGATTATTACCTCTTCTATTTCATTTTCGGTAGCAGAATCGATTTTTTGTTTATCAAAAATTTTTTTATAATCTTTCCAGTATAGTTTGAATAAACTTCCGTCTCTTTCTATTCTAACTATGTTATCACTGAATTCATTGTTATGGATTGTGTCCAGATTTAAGTTTCCGTTTGTCTTTGAAATGAATTTATTCAAAAACATTTCTATTTGTTGTGGGTCGTAAATAGTTTTTGGTTTACCAATTTGAATCCAATATTCTTCTATACTCACAATCTGTTATCTCCTTCCTCATTCGCAAATAAATCTATCGGTAGCTTTTATTTAACATATATAACTATTAGACTTCAGTGTATAAATTGATGATTCTGATTAATTGAGCTACTGTAAAAAAACCTATGGCTTACGGAAAAATAAAGGATCAGATTCTTTTAAGTTTCTGACCCTTTTATCGTTCCCTGAATAGTTTTCTAAATATGAAAAACTCAACTATTTTTATTTATCATATTTTTCCTTTCATTTATAAGATTAGAAAAATATTCCGTTTGTTGTTTGGTCATCAAAGAGCTTATTGCGTGATTAACTAATTTTTCTACAGCCGTTTCTCCGTATTCGCCTTTTATAAAATCTATAAAAGGGATACTCGGCCTGTAAGCCCGTGCTAATACGGTCTGCGAATATTTAATCTCTCCTACTTCCAAATATCCTTTATCGAATAAACTTCGTATCACAACAGCGGCTGTATTCTTGTTCAATTCAGGCATTTTTTCTAATATCTCATGTTTAGTTAACGATTGATTGACATCATAAAGACTATAAAGAATTTGATATTCTGATTTACTCAATCCTAGCATAATAGTCCACCTTATCTTTTTAAGATTATTCTCTATTTGTAAAATATATAAATAACCGCCAGTAAAAATACGTATATGATAGTATCTAATATAATCCATTGTTTCCTGCCCATAGTTGCTTTTGTAGAAAAGAAAAAACTTATACCATATAGGATTAAAAACAACGCTGATAATGAGTAACCATCCAACCACTCAGTTAAGGTTATATCTATCAGGATTAAAACTAGAGGTACCATATATAACCATGCATACCACTTTCTCAAATGGTATGGCAGCTTATTAAAATTTGAAGCCATTCATATATCTCCTTTTGAATAATATTCAAGTCTAATATATAATACATCTTATGAAAGTAAAAATAAAGCTTCGCATTTTTTTATTACTGCAATCGGCAGAATAAGAATTTATTACTGACAAAAACTGTTCTTCACTAACACTTCTAGATCATCCTAGCAAATCATATCCATAATATTGAAGTGTAGGCTTCTTAAATAAGTTATCTTCTACGGTTTGATTTTCTTTTTTCCTTACACAGTTATTTATAATGTACCGGACGATAAAATAGTCCAAAAAATAAATTTAGTTATATTTATGTATATAATATTTTTTTGAATAGTTGTTAATTAGAAAGTATTGAGGTATATAATGAAAAAAATTATCATTTCAACATTATTAGCTATGTCTTTCATCTTTTCTGGTTGCTCTGTCTTAGATGGGAATGAGTTTCCATCAGTCACAAATAGCTCGTTCACTATTGTGATTAACGATACATATGACATTGTACAGACATCTGCTACAACGAGCGATTTTGTTAAAAATAGAAAAATCCATCAGATGGAAGTAATCGTAGATGAAGTTGATAAATTAAATTGGAACGAAAAATATGTTGTTCTTCAAGATTATGATGGCGAATACTATATATATGATATGGATACTGAAGAGTTATCAACATTTTCAAATTATCAAGATTTTAAAGATCTACAAGATAAATTATCCTTTCATTTGGATCTTAAAGAAAAGAATGATTTTGATAGAGTCGAGTAGTTCTTAAAAATATACAAAAAAGAAAAGGGTGTTTATATGTTTAAAAAAGTGTTAGGAACAATTACTATTATGGGAGGTATGTTGGTATTTTTCTCAAATCCAGTAACAACTTTTGCCGACAATCTGGCAGATGAGATCGCTAAAGGTAATCCTCAAGTTTCAGAACCGATTATCTCAAATAGCTCAAATTTAGAAATCACTCCTGAAACACAGAGTTTGATTGATAATTATGTTGCTGAATCTTCTGGTAATCAAGATACAATTAACGAAATCATTGAAAATTGTAAACAAAGTGGCATAATTAGTTCTCAAGAAATGAATAAGGCGATATCAGATTTCATTTTATCTGCGACAATTGATCCCACGCAGCTTGAAGAAGCTCTTGTTTCAGCAAATGAACTAGTCAATACATCTGAGAGTAGAGTATCAACTAGCCGTGCAGCTGTTGACCCTATCAAACTTGCTAGGTCCGGCTGGGCAGCAGGGATTGCGATTGTTAGAAACGAAGGCTATCCTAATACTGCTATGTATATGAAATATGCAGAAGTGCCTAGTTTCTTATCTCCTTCACCTGCGAAACATGTATCTAACGGAAATGCTTGGGCTAAAAACGTTGTATCTGGTAATGATATTTTAGGGAGCTTTTACTCAGAATACAAAGCTTGGGTGCGTGGAACAAGCAAGACAAAAACAATAAAAGGATCATTTGCTTTTACAAGTGGAGACAAGTACTATGCATTACACAATGTTAAATATTCATATTCATTTGTGAGACAGTCAAACGGATCGGTTAAAACAACTGGTGTAGTAACAGACGTTTATGATTTTGCTCCTTCTAATTACGAAAGTATTAAAGTAGGTTTTGCTAACAATTATGCTTACGCAATGCAATCATTAGGACTAATCAAACCTTTTAACATCGAAATCAAACACTCATTTTAAATTGAATAGGCAAAAAAAACAGACCATTTCATTGGTCTGTTTTTTTGATATCATGATTAATTTAATAGAATTGTAGTCTCATATCAATCGCATTCTTGGCCACCTGATAGCCAGCTTCATCAACACCAGAAAATACTTCTAATGGCGAAATATTATACCTCTTACCATCTTCGAATTCATAGAAATCTTGATTGGTAAACAAGTTATAGGCTAAAGCAACCAGTCGTTGCTCCCCACCGGATAAAGTGCCATCAAACCATAGGTCACTATTGATTTCTTTTTGGACAAAATTAACCATCGAGCGACGTTGGTTAAATAATCTTTCATCACCAGTGAATATAAAAACCAAGCTACGCCAATAAGGATCTCGAAGATCTATAAAACCCAATTCTTCCATCATGTAATTAAATCTTGCAATGTGTTCCTTGTTTAGAAATAATTCCTCCATCATTGTTCCTCCTCTAATCGGTTTTGACCATTCCTTCAGCAATTACTCAAACGTTACTTTTGCAATTTCAAAATCAAAATACTTTACAGATACCCAGTCTACATGACCGCTATCTGTAAAAGTTTTGCGGATCACATCCTCTTCATCTTTTAGCGCAAGTATGGCATCAAGGATTGCCTTTGCTTCGTTCTCCTTAAAAATACCTAACTCTTCTCTTCTTTGCGTAAATTGCAAATTTTCAACCGTCGCAGCGTTACTCAAAAAGCCCATCAATTCCTTAGAAAAATGGTTGAAAACGATCACTGTCCAAACCTTTTTTCTTCTATCTTCAATAGAAGATAGTTTACCGCCTACATCATTCTTCATTTGGTTTGACCAGGATAAAGTGATCTCTTCCATCGACCTTCTGGTACTCTCGTTGACACTCTTTACATAAATAATGACCATTAGGATAAAGAACGTCACCTTTTTTGACACGAACTTGTTTTGCTAACTCACCACAATCACATTTGATCCAGCTAGGCGGCCAGTATAAGCGTCGATTGTAGGGCGTTATTGGTACTTTCCATTGCCCACCGTAACATTGTCTTTCTTCAGCCATCTTTATAAGTCCCCTTTCAACATACGATTAAGCACCTAATCGATCCTTATCCTTAAAATGGACACCTTCTGCATAACCGGAGTAAAATGCTTCCCGATCCCTCACGTTGTGAGAGGTATCTTTACCAGGTACCAGTCCAATTTTTTCGACTTCAGCCTGAACCACTTCAGGTACCTGCAAAGCCAATTCATAACCGTTTGTCAGCACTTGTTTTCGAAATGTTTCCGACAAACCTTTCAAGTATCCTTCCAAATAGTCTTGTTTTAACTGCCATTTCCGTTTGTATTTTCGTCTGATCTCAGGCATCTGAAGAAACTGCCTTGCACAATAGCTGGCACTACCACGGGCGTACTCAAACGTGATTTGAGCAATTTGTACATCGGACACGATCCCAACAAAGTGAAGTTCAATCGGTTTTCCGGACTGATAATAATACCGGACACGAAAATTTTTAGCAATGATCCTCGCTAATCGGTAAAGCCATTTTTGTGGCCGGCCTTCATAAATCACCGTATTGATCACTACTTCTGACTTTTGTTCTTGCTTATAATGAAAAACGTCTGATTCATCGATATTGTGCTGAAGCATCAACTCTTGTGCTTTTGCTAAAGCTGACATCGATTCCTCGTCATTGGCATCATTGGCAAGAGCTAATAATTTTACGATTTTCTTTTTGGCTTTTTCATCCATTAGATCTCACCTTTTGTCTGATTTTAGTTTACCACGTATTGGATAACGGTTTCACTGATAAGTGATAGCACTTCAATGAAATAGAAAATAAAGTGCGGTCACTTTCTGAGCGCAGGAATCTCAAATCCCGCTTTTTCTTGCTCAAGCAACATATCTAAAGCGATACACATTAATTTCGATTCACTTTTCTTGTACTTGGTGTTCAAGTGCTTCAGCCCCTGCTTACTCTTTTCATTAAGCGTTACAGGAAGACGCGTATTTCCTTTTGCAATGGCCATAACTCACTCTCCTTCATTGAAACGATCATAGATTTAATCAAAGACGCAGCGAGAGTGAAACCACACTCGCTTTATCTTTGAATTGACTCTTTTCTACTGATTGTTTTTCATGACTTCCTTTGCTTCTTTCGTAAGGGGAAAGACTTTTGCAACAGCCATGCCACAAGGAATTGCTCCTACAGCTTCCTCACAAATGACACCAGCTGCTATCAGTACCTCTTCAATGCCCGTATTTTCAGACCACCCTTTGATTGCGACGAAATCTTGTTTGATTCCGGTACTCGTGTTCACCGTGGCCGTGGCAATCAGCTCTTCTTCAGACTGACCTCTTCTTTTCTTAACCAGTTGAATCGCTACATTGTTATTATCTTCATAGTGATCAAATATCACAGTACATTTTTTCTTATTTAAAACGGCGTTCATTATTTTTCCTCCTAGAGACAAGGAGTTACAAGATCAAGCTCTGATTATTCAGTGGTTTCTTCTTTTAATTGATCCGCAAGTTTTGTAAGCTTGGCGGCATTATCAAATCGCATTCTTTCTATAGAAGACCTTTTATGAGCAAGATCTGCAACAGTTGTTGCGGCAACTCCTGATTTTTTTTGAATTTCATACAATGATTTTCCACTTTCAAAAAGCAACCATTCTATCTTATCTTTATCTGCGTACATCTTTTTTCCTCCTGAAAGGAGTATGACAATTTAAACTTGCCACTACTCACAATTATGGTATATTTTGAGTAGTAGCATTCCCGTCAAAGGATTTGTTACTTGCACTTGTTCTGACCCACTCAGAATAAGTGCTTTTTTGATTTTTCAGTAGTGATCCCTCCCTTTTTTATTCGTATACCGGATCTTCAGATAGTTATAGATCCTTTCTAAAAATCAAATATATCGGTATACCGTTGTATTTATTATACCACGGTATACCGATAATGACAATCTATTATCGTCTTTTTTTTATTTTATTCGAAAAGATCCAGCTGGGTCACATTGTTTTGAATCCGATCGATTGCTTTCGTGTAGTACTCGGCATTTGTTTCAAAACCGATAAAGTGACGTTCTGTATTTAGACAAGCAACCGCCGTCGTGCCACTTCCCATGCAGTTGTCTAATATGAGATCTCCTTTCTTAGTGTATGTTTTAACCAGGTATTCCAATAGACTCACTGGTTTTTGAGTTGGATGGAAAGTGTGCATTGATTCTTTATCAAAACGCAAAATATTGTTCGGATAACCTGTGTATTCCTGGACATACGCTTTTTCTGCTAAGGATTCTGACTGATAAATCGACCCTTCCGTGGTGTTTCTGACTCTTATCTTAGGTTGTTGGATCCGTTGCAATCCTTGAGGATAATAGATAGCAGATCCTTTGGAAAATACAGAGATCGTTTCCACTGATCTCATCGGCTGTTTTTTCGCAAATGCAAAGCCGGTCGCCGTATTTTTCATCCAATACCAATCATACTTGTAATCCTTGAAGTTACTCATTCGCAGTTGAGTAGAAAAAGGTTCTGCACCAAATAAAACGATCGCACCTTCAGGTTTTATGACTCGCAAATACTGCTTCCATAAGCGATCCCAAGGCAAGATACTATCCCATGCACAAGCTGTCGTTCCATACGGTAAATCACAAATGATCGCATCGATCGAATCATCTGGTATTCTATTCATTCCTTCTAAACAATCTTCAAAATAAATCGTATCTTTTTGAATCATTTGGTTCATCCTAACGATTCAGGCCTAAATCTTTTATTCAAGTCTTGATACGTTTATTCTACTGATTGATTTGTTGGGTCAATATCCGTTTTTGTTGTCAAAAAAGTTGATTTTAGCCAATTTGAAAGTGTTTTGCTATGAAATAAATGACTGATACAGTAACCGAATTTCCAGCTTGTTTGTACAGCTGACTGTCCGAAGTTTTTTGATCGTATCTGCAGTTATAGTGATCAAGCCCATGACTGATTATTTCTTCAGCGATCTGCCTATTACCGAATTTCGCTGCCAAAAAGGCCCAATCAGGAAACGACTGCAGTCGCCAACATTCAAGTGGTGTTAGTTTCCGGATCTGAAAATCATCGGTTACTACGGCTTGCTGATCACCTGTAACGACGGTATTTGCTTGCTGATTTCCAACACGTCCCCGACGTTTTGTAGATTTAGGATAAGCGAAATTAATACTATCGCCTGGTAGTGCTGCAGTATAGCCTTTTTTCGTGGCTTCTTTCACCAGTATTTTGGGTTCGTGGCCGCCACCACTCATGGTGGTAAGTGTAGGGCATAGCCCTTCTACGGAATGGATCGCTGCAGCTGATCGATAGGAACCATCGATCGACCCTGCCACGATAATTCCGTGACGATCTTGTGTGGTTAAGGTAAACATCGGCGCTTCATTTTCCTTCATTCTACGGCCGTTTTGACGAACAGTAGCTTTATCTGGCGTTAGGATCGGGATCGCAATTTTATTTCCTTCTCCTTTGTTTGTGGTGATCGTAGGACTAAGTCCTGAAGCGTCATACACTTGGCCATTCATTCCGCCACCGCTTGGATTGACGTTGCCAACAACGATTTGTTTCGGTGTTTTGTAGTCCGTTGCGGTCAAAGTCCCCATCAGACCGTCCGTATAGTACGTTCTTTCTCGTGTAAATCGACTTAAATCATTCGCTGCATGTGTCGTTCCAGCTAAATGGATCCTTCCTGATTTTTGATCAGCTGATCCTTCTTCTCTTGTGAGAGGAAAAATCTTTTTGGTACCTGCTCCTCTAAGATGTCCGATAATAAATACACGCTCTCTGTTTTGGGCGACAAACTCTTTGCTGTTAAACAGTTGCCATTCCACGTCATACCCCAATTCATCCAGGGTTCGGAGGATCGTCTCAAACGTAGCCCCTCGTTCATGGTTGAGGAGTCCTTTGACGTTTTCAAGGTATAAAAGCTTAGGTCGCAAGATAGATGCGAAGCGTGCAATCTCAAAAAAGAGAGTTCCTCTAGTATCTGAAAAACCTTTTCTTTTTCCTGCAAGGCTGAAAGCTTGGCACGGAAATCCTCCCGTGATAATGTCCACACGTCCGATTCCTCGAATAAATTCATCTGAAAGTTTTGTGATATCATGCATTTCTACCTCCTGTTTTGTGTCAAAAATTGATTGATAACTTTTTCTGGCATGGCCATCGATCTCACAATACCCAACACATCGAAAGCCAGCTTGTTCCATCCCTAAACGAAATCCTCCGATTCCTGAAAAAAGATCTAAAAAGGTGCCTTTATTTTCTGTTGTACCATTTTCCATTGTTCACTCAGTTTCTTCATGCGCATGAAAGGTATTTCAAGTACCTGATGGATTAAGAATACCGAGATAATGGTTGGTTAAATTTCGGAACAATGGTGGTGCTTAGACCTTTTTTAAGAAAGAAAAGCGATCTTTTTTGCCCTCCACGTTCCAGCCGCCTCCACCACTTAGGAGGGCAAAAAAAATAGACGTGCAAGGCACGTCTGTAGAGCAAAAGGTTGATATTTCACTAAAATATTGCTATAATTACTATGTAAAGAGGAGTTGCGCTAACAACTCCCCTACAGCACCGTTTAAGACGGTGGCAGATATTTAAGTTAAAAAATAACCGCTGACCTGCTAAAGCTGACGGTTATTTTTTTTTGTCATTTTTCACTGCTGTTAGGATGCCAAAGATGATCGTTGCGATTAAAGAACCGAAACTAATCATTAGCCCTAATGCTTCAGCTACAGACAAAAGACTTCTCCTTTCTAAAGAGTGAACACTTACTTTCATAAGCATCACCACCTTTCAAAAGATAGCCACCGTCACAAACTTTACTGTACTTATATTATACCATACCCCACGCTAAAAACCTAGATTTATCAAGGCTTTTAGCGTTTTTTTATGTCTAAATTCGAGTGAAATGCTTGTTCCTTCAGTCGCTCCAGCCACCACCACCGCTCCTTCAGAAACCGTGTTGCTGACACAACCCGAAGTGATCGATAGAAAAAATATTAGGATCAGGCAGAGATTTCTTGTTCTTTTAAAGCCAGGATAGACAAAGCATTCGCAAACTGCAGTAAACCGGATTGAGAATCATCGACGATCACATTTTTCTGATAATGGATCCGATCACTCACGTGATTGATTGATAATCCGTAGACAAAACGCATCAAAAAAATCTTTCGTCTCCGATCGGTGATTTCTGGTTTATATGGATGGCTAATGGCCGTCAGACCCAAAGAAAACAAGTGGTGAAAATAAAGAAACTCTTGTTTGAACTGCTGATTTTCTTGAACAAAGCTAGAGTGTTTGATTTCTGGTATATCTTGGTCTAAGAGCGAATAAGTTGAATGGATCGGCGGCATCCTCGTCAATCCCATCCTTTCTCTTGAAACAAGATAACTAGAGAGCATCGATCCAATCTCTCCTTTGGTTTTTTCCCAATCGATCACCTCTTTTTCAGGTAATTCAAATTGGTGAACATCAAATAATCGCACATTATTCCTCTTTTCATGATAGGTGATACAAACAGTTGTCGTTTGAACCTGAATTTTATATCAAAAAAGACCTGGGGTTTCCAGGTCTTTTTTCGTCTTTGTATCTCAAAATGGTAAATCATCATCTGATAAATCGATGGCCGAACTGCTTTGTGCAAATGGATCCGTTTCTTGTTTAGGTAGCGGCGGCGGTGTCGGTTTGCTTTTTTCAGCTGTTTCGTTGGTCTCATTCGCACGCTGCTCAGACACCTCTTTTGATTCCATTAATTGAAACGTCTCTGCTACGACTTCTGTGACGTACACTCGCTGCCCTTGTGGGTTATCGTAAGATCTTGTTTGAATACGTCCAGTCACGCCGAGAAGCGTCCCTTTCTTGGCGTAATTGGCAAGGGTTTCGGCTGGTTTACGCCAAATGACACAATTTATGAAGTCAGCGTCTCTTTGACCGCTTTGATTGGTAAAATTTCGATTCACGGCCAAAGTGAACGTGGCCACTGCAGCACCGTTCGGTGTAAATTTTAATTCTGGATCTCTCGTTAATCTTCCTACTAATACGACGTTATTGATCATGCTTTATTCCCTACTTTCTTTGCTTTTTTTGGCGCATTGACAAATGATACAAAAGTGATCTGTCCCGTATCGCTCAACTTGATTTTTGCATTATAGGTCGTCTTATCTGCCTTTTTGATTCCTGAAACCACGGTTTCTTTCCCGACTAACAAATCCTTCAGATTGGTTTTCGTCAATTTTTTCTTCCGGAACTGATCAGATAACGTAAACGTACAGTTGGGATAATTCGAACAACCGTAGAAAGACTTTTTCAACACCACATTTCCGCCACATTTCGGACATTTACCGATCGTCTGCTTATCAGCTTCTTTTTGGACTTCCGCTTGGTAGGTATGGAAATTCAACTTCTGAACATCACCTGGCACGTGTTCGATCAAATGCACGATAAATTTCTTGATATTGGCAATAAAAGTCTCTTGATTCCCTTCTTTTTTCCCGATTTTCTTTAAGTACGCTTCCCATTTTGCCGTCATTTCAGCACTCGTCAATAAGTGCTGGCTTTCGACTGCCTGACACAATAATTTTCCTTTTTCGGTAACGATCAATTTATTTTTTTCTACTTTGATATATTCTTTTTGCTTCAGTGTTTCAATAATATTCGCTCGTGTCGCTTCGGTACCGATACCTTCGATTTCCTGAAGGATCTTGATCGCTTCTTCATCGTCTACGGTCTTGTTAGCCGTCATCATAGCTACAAGTAAGGTACCTTCAGTAAATGGTTTCGGTGGCTGCGTCTCTTTCGCCACGCTTTTAACATCTGCTTGAATCGCTTCACCGATCATCACAGCTGGCAATGTTTGGCTCTCTTCGTTTTCCTTGTTGGTATCGGCTTTGAATAAGATCTTCCATCCCTCGACTTTTGGCACTTTTCCCGTCGCTTTGAAACAAAGAGCTGATACGTTGGTTTCTATCACAGTTTCTTCATAAGCGTAATCAGGTAGAAACATAGCGATTGTTGTTTTCATGACTAATAAGTAAATCTTTTTCTGTAAATCATCCAGCCGATCAAACGTCGCTTGGCTTGCAACTTGTTTTGTAGGGATAATGGCATGATGCTCTTGCACCTTACTGCCATCGACATATCGCTTTCTAGGCTGATCTTGTGCCATAGGTTCATCTATGGATAGAAAGCGGGCGTAACTGTCATAATTTGCTTTTAGATACTGAAATTCACTGTCTGTAATAAAGGGGCTGTCTGTCCTTGGGTAACTCAACAATTTTGCTTCGTACAGTCCTTGCATGGCTTTCAACGTCTGAATAGCTGTTGCTTTATACAGCTGATTGATTTTTGACTGCAGGCTGCTCAATGAGAACAAATTGGGACTATTCGTTTTCTTCATTTTGGTTTGAAGGTCTTTGATCGTGCCTGGTTGTGTCCCGATTGCAGCGCCCTTAGAAGAAACAAAGGAAAGTAGCTCCTCTTTAGTAGAAAAACGTTGTGACGGGCTTAATAGGGCTTTGAACGAGCCATTTTTTGTATTGATCAATGATTCAATTTCATAAAAGGGTTCTTTTTTGAAATTCTCGATCAGTTGTTGGCGTTGATAGATCATGTAAAGCGTTGGTGTTTGAACACGTCCCAAAGAAAACGTACCTTTAACTCCTTGTGCCTGAAGGCTTAATGTGTAAAGCATACTGGCGTTCATTCCGATCAACCAGTCAGCGATTTGCCGTGTCTGTGCTTCTTGATAGGCGGGTATATCCTCAGCGCCTTCTTTTAAATGTTTAAATCCATCTAATATCACATCTTTTTCCAAACTATTGATCCATAGGCGTTTGTAGGTCTTATTTTTGTTAAATGCGTTTGCCTTATGGATAATACTCCATGCTATATTACTTCCTTCACGATCGCTATCTGTTGCAATAATGATCGTATCTGCTTTCTTTAGCAGTCCAGAAACGATCTTAAATTGTTTTTTCTTGTCAGCTGCGACCTGAAAATCGTATTGTTGCGGAAAGATAGGCAATGCATCCAATGCCCAATTCCTCCATTTTTCATCATAATGTCCTGGCTCTGCTAATTCGACCAAATGACCGAAGGCAAACGTGATAAAGGTCTCATCTGAAAAAAGTGGATCCTGGATCTCAAAAAAGCCATCTTTTTTTACGCTATGTTTTAACGCACTAGCATAGTCAGCTGCTTGATTTGGTTTTTCTGCTAAAATTACGGTAGTCAATACGTACACACCTCTTTTTTTGATTGATAATCAGTATAACTAAAAATGGTTTAAATTTCTTATAAACCAGGAATCAGGGCGATAAAATTATAAGCACTATGAACGATCATCGATCCATAGGCTTTTTTTGTTTTGAGAGCAACCCAGGAATAGACCAGGCTGTTTAAAAAATAGGGCAGTAGAAAAACCTGCCCATGTAAAACAGAAAAAATGAAACTAGAGAAAAAGACTGCCGCTGGCAAATTCGTTCGTCGAATCAAAAAAGGCAATAGTTTGACCCGTATCAAGTATTCTTCAATGATCGGTGCCAATACAATAGAGAACGTTGCGGCAGAAATGGAAATTCCGTGTCTTGCTTCAGGAAGTCTAGGAAGATACGTTGAAAAAAATTGTTCGCCGATCCACATACTAAGAAGGGACAGCACAACGGCCATCCCTATTCCCTGAATGATTGTAAAAATCATTCGTTTCATCATTTCACCTTCTTTATAAACTCAATGCGGCTTCAGATTCGAGAGACTTTTTTCTTGGATTCTCGCCCTCGTTCACTTGATAGACCAACTCATTGTTCCAATCCCATTTTTGTGTTTCTTGTCCGATCGGAGCTTGCGGAAACTCTGCTTGAAATTCAATCGGTTGTTTTTCTTTTTGATTGTAGGTGAATTTTTCAAATCTCTCCAAAAATTCTTTCCCAGAATTATCATTATCGACACAGAAGGATATTTCTTCAACTCCTGAAGGCGCTACACGCTGTGACTCTTCAAGATAATAGTAGACCGTTTCCGGCTTCAACCCCTCCATAGAGACAAACCAGGTATCCTGCAGATCAGATTTATTTAGTGTCATATAGCTCATAAGATCAACGCCAGCTTCAAAGAATTTCAACCGTTTAGGTTCGCCATTTCTAACGTTAAATCCAACAAAATTATCGGAACCTGGTTCGATTTTTCTCCAGGTTGAGTCTTTGATCGTTCCCTTTTCACTGTTTCCACAGATTTCCCCTTGATTATTCCAAATCAATACTAGGTTATTACGTTTATCTTGTCGTAAAAACCCTTTGTTATGAAGAACATTGACAAGCTCTTCATCAATGCAGCGTTCCTCTATTAAATATTTTTTTGCTCGAACAAAAGGCCGTTCATTTTCTTTATCATATTTGTAGTCAATTTTTTCTTCTGGTACAAATTCCGTTGCGTCATAATCATTGTCTGTAATATGTCTAACGGCTTCTTTAAAGTCCTTAATTCCAACAATCTTTTGGACAAAATCAATCGGCCCTCCGCCAAAATGTCCATTATTTTCAATAAACAAATTTTTGGGGGCTGTAATAACTACAGAATGATTGTCTGCAATACGATATTGTTTGGCAGAATCTTTTTTTAAGTCAATGCCATTTTTATGAGCGATATCTAGGATCGATACCGTCTTCGCAAAAGCAATCTGTTCCGAGAACGTTTTGTACGTCTTTTGTGATTTGGTCAGCTTTTGTTTTTCTACCGTGGGCGCGTGCTCTTGTTCTTTTTGTTCCAATTCTTGTTGGATCACCAGTTGCGTGTCGATCTGTTCAATCATTTGGCGAGAGAACACTTTCACCTCTTCCATTTGAGCCAATTTATCCTCAACGGTCTGTCCATTCTTTGTCCAAGCCGCAATATACGGAATCGATTCTTCTTTCGTATCAATGCCGTAATGGTGGGCAACGATGTACGCAGCCAGCTCCGCTTGAAATTCTTTGACTGAGCTAGAATAAGTCGAATTACTCGCTTTTGAGTGAAGTTTTGCATGTGCCAATTCGTGGATCATGGTTGGCACTTGTTCTGCTTGTGTAAACCGAGGATTCATGAAAAGCATTTCTGAGCCATCGATACCCTGACCATATGCCCCTTTTGCAGTTCCTAACACTGGCGTAACAGTCGTTAGATCATCAATGATCGTTAGGCCTTCTGATAAGGCATAGGTTTCTAATGATTGGTATAACAGTTTTGTGTTTGTGGCCTTCGTCAAATCAAAGTTATAAGGACGATTAGGGAAAATTTTCGGCAGATCATCAGCTGTGGCCGTCGTCTGACTAATATCAAAGACCGGTACGTTTTTGAATGCTCTTCTTTCCTCCGTTTTCAATTCTCCTTTGAGAATCTTCTCTTTTTGTAGCTTGGTGGCTTTCGATAATGACTGTGACCGTCCCTGTTCATTGATAAAACATTTATAAGTTGTTGGCGCCAAAACCCGTATGGCTTTTTCTCCCTTTCGAATAAAAAAGCCAGCTTCTTTGAATTTTTTCGCACCGGCAACAGCGTGGGCATGCGGTAATTGATTTTGGATCAATGCCGTATTTTTTAGTGAGTAATTGTAAAACTTACTCATAAACGCACCTAATTCTAAGACGTCTTCCGGATCATCAAAATGATTCTTGATATTTTCCATGGCGTCTTTGACGAGTTGGTCTGTTTCTTTTTTTAGTTCATCGGCTGATTTTCTCTTTTTAACTGCATCATTTTTTCCTGAGTTCACGCCTTCTTTTGGACGTTCGTTTGTTACGGCATTTGTCTTATCTTGTGCAGCTAACGATTCGAGCTTTTTATAATAGTCTTGGTTACTATTGACCCCGTCCCCGACGTCTAAACGAAACGCATCGACGATTTCTCCATCTTTAATTTCCTGAAAGTAAAATTTGTAATACCCACTTTCCATTGGTCGATCTAAACGTTTGATTTCTTCGATCAAAGGTTGTGAAACGATCTCTCCTTCAAAATTACGAATGCTTTCCGACCCCTCATTAAATTCCACTCGGTAGAAATGGTTCAAGGCAGCTTCTTGATCTTTTGTAGCATTGGGTATTTCTTCAGTGTTAAATTTTAGTTCGCTTAAAATATCAGAAATGACCGACTGTTCTGCTTCCGTTTTTGCCGCATACCGTTGAGAAGGTTCGAATGTTCCCGCCTCCGTTAATTCAACGGCCAGTTTTCGATAGCCTTTTACAAAGTAGATCATTGGATTTTTTTTCCATTGTGTCAGACGTCCACTTTCAATCATTTTTTGCGCTTGTTCATTCATATGTTTATCCGCCCTTTCTGATCGACGCTTCAATTCTTCTAACTCCACCAGTTGCTTTTCGTATTTCCGAATTGTTGCGGCCGAATACATCGAGTTTCCTTGCTTTGCTTGTTCGATTTCTGCTTTGATCATTGGAATATTATCAACGCTCATGATTAAACCGCCTTGATTATTTAGGCCGAGTTCTTTGCGTTCCTTTTGGTGTTCCAGCATCGAGATTCGTTCCTCTTGTGCTTCTATTTCACGAAGCAAAGTTCTAGCCCTACCTTCCAGCTGCTCTTGCCTATTAAAAAAAGATCGGCCATTTGCTTTGTCATTCATCGGCTGACCGTTTGTTTGTGCTTGATGGTCAAAGACTCTTGAAATTTGCGCACTGTACTCTCTCTTCAGACGTTCCAACTTTCTTTTTGCTCTTGCTAATCGACTATTGTCCGTTTCTTGTCGATCATTGTCCTGTTGTTCCATCAACTTTCCCTCCAAAAAAAGACCGGCTTTCGCCGATCTTCTTTTTTTATTCTGTTTACTATTTGAAAGCGGCTCTATCAATTTTGAAATTAATCTATCAGTTTCCTTGAAATAAGAAAGTTTAAACTTTACATATATTTTTCTTGCACAAGGATTAGCTCTTATTGCATATGATAAAATTTATTTAACAGTTTAAAAATAAAAACTATTTAAAGAAAGTTGGCGATAATAATGGGATTTTGGTATTTTTTAACGTTAGCTGTTGGCATAACTTTGTTGATCATAAGTGTTTCAAATAAAGAAGTATCTAGATCAACCAAATTTGTAATAGCCTGTTTTGTTTTAGGGATCTTGTTAGTCATAGGTAGTCTACTTTTATTTTTACCAGGCAGCTCTTCGATTATTGAGCAATTACTTCAACTAAATTAGCTTCGTTTATTAAAAGCCGACTTTCTAAAAAAAGAAAATCGGTTTTTATTTGTACTGGTCGAAAAAAATTTTTCTACAGCCGGTTTTGACCTTACTTTAGATCCAGCTGAACGATCAACGGCTCCCCTTCTTGCGTTGCTTCATTCAACATTAAAGAATAAACATCGGCATCCTCTTTCGTGATACGTACCTGTTGCGCACTCATTTCGCCAGCACCCACTTCTTGAATACGCATCGTTTGGTTCTCTGGATCCACGCTATTGATAAAGTAATAATTTTCCATGACTTTCCTCTTTCTCCTAATTGAATAGGTCTGACTCTTGACTCATTTTTGCTTGTTCGATTTCACGTTGCAGCTTTTCAAAGGCTACTTTATTTTTGAATTGATCAAATTCATTGCTCGTCACCCGTTCCAGGTGTTTGACTTGATTTGTGACCGACCGACGATACTTAAATGATTCCTTAAATGGTTTGGTTCGCTCACTTGGATTTCCCTTTGGCGGTGATCGACTTTCATTCGTTTCCTTCCCCTTGAAGTACTCCTGTTTCATTCTATTGTATATTTCTTTGTTAGGGTTTTGTTGCCCTGATACCGAAGATCGATGGAAAGGTTTGTCTTGTGGGGAAGAATCATTTTCCTTTTTTAGTTCTTGGAGGATACTGTTTCCTAATCGATAGTAGATGCCATCCGGCCCGTACATTCGGCCATCGTAAAATGATTTTTTCTCTTTGTTAGGATCTCCCTCACCATAAGTAGCTTTCTTGAAAATGTCTTCCTCTTTTGCCAGCTGTTTGAATTCTTCAAAGTGGCCATTGTCTTTCATCAATGAATCAATCAGCTGGTTCATTGTTTCTCGACTTTCTGGCGTTAAGTTTTTACTATTCCACTTGCTTTGATTCTCCGGCAGCTGCGCTTTTAATTCCTCAAGTAACAAAACACTTTCTTTTTTTGGTGTTGCCATTTCTGTTTTTATTTCATTACGCAGACCATTTCTCAAATCATTCAATCGTTCCAATTCGCTCGATCGATCAAAAATGAGATTCGCAAAAGTGGATTTCATTTTTTCTAATGTTTCATAGGAACGTTGCCCTTTTCGTTCATAACGATTATTCTCTTTGACAAAAATCATTTCACGGGTAGGTTCGACTTCCGTCGTCGCAAAATGTACGTGAAAGTGACCCGTATTGTAATGGATCTCACCGACACTTATTGTTGATCCATTTAATTTTTCTTTCTCATAAAGAACGTTCATCATCTTTCGACCGGCCATGATCAACGGTTCCCTTTTTAATTCATTTGAATATGGATTGTATAAGCCTGCTTCAATCAATGCTTTTGTATCGAAAGTCACCACATCTTGAAACAAAACAGATTCATTTTTGTTCGCTCGATCGAATAATTCTTTGTATTGTTCAACTTCTTGTTGCGTCAAATCATCATTGTTGAAATCAAACATCCCTGTATTCAGTGACCATATTTTTTCTTGGGTTTCCTTTTGCATGATCTCGATTTGTGCTTTTGATAAAGTCGAATAATCAGCGAGACGTTTGTTGATCTCTCCTAGCGATACTCTTTCTTCATCTGTCAATTTTGATTGAGCAAGTAACGCATTTTTTCGATCCATATAATCCAAATAGCCTTCAAATGATTGACTCGAATCGTCATTCGTCATGGCCGTTTCAAAGTCAGAAAGATCTTTTTCTTGATACACTTTCTTATCTTCTCGATCCATATACTGTACATACTCAGAATCAAACGAAAGGACAAAAACGCTTATTAGGTTTATATAAGAGCCAGCAGATTGTGCCATGTGATCACCTCATTCATTTAAATGCCATCAGATTCAAATGCACGATACAAAAGCGCATTATTCGTATCAACGTATTGTTGTAGAATGTGCTTAAAATCATCCAAACTATCTTTAAGCATATCGACTTCTCTATTTTGAGATAAAAATTTTTTCATATCATCTTCAATAATCATGTTAATTAATTGATTCCTCGAGATTTTTTTTCCTGACCGCTCAGACAATTCTTTGGCTCTTCTAGTAAGATACGTTAATGTTTCATCATGCTCGAATCGAACAACAATTTCTTTCATAGTTTTCTCCTTCAGTAAGTTAAAAATAGTAATATAGATCTCTGATTGTAGGTTGTAAATTCGGATAAATAGCCCCAAGTAATGAAAGAGCATAAGGTAGATACCCCCACCTTCTGGTTAGAAGGTGGAAAATAGGCTGTGCCTATTGGGTTTTAAGAGATTTCAAAGTGATATCATTGCCTCTTTTTTTGTATTCTCCCATGAATACTACTACGACTACTCAGGTAGTCATTTTAGCTATTTTGACTACTTTGCGACTACTTTCGCTGTTACCATTTTCTTTTGAAAAAAATCCAGCTACTAGGTATTTTTGTGGAGAAACGGAGCGACCATTTCTTCGAAACTGAGTTCTTTTTTTGTATCTTCTTTGGCAACATTATTGTCTTTATTTTCCTGATTAATCTGAACTTTTTTCTTATTCTTGAACCGATAATTTTTATTTCGAACAATTTTTTTGCTCATTGTTACTGCTTCTTGATACACATCAGAAGAAAAAAGATCTTGAATTTTTGTATGATCTTGTTCTAGCTTTGCATTCGTCATTACGGACAAAACAGACAAAGAATCCAGCACTTTTTTTTCAAATGATTCTTCTCTTCGCAAACGATTTAACAAATCGATTATGATATATCGAATCAGCGCACCGTCTTTTACACTCTCATCTACGTGCAACCAGAGTTTTAATTCTTCCAACGCTTCCCTATGTTCTAGATCGATATAAACTTGTAGTTTTTCTTTTGCCATGGTATTCCACCATTCTTTATTTTTTTCTTACTAATTCGATTTAGACTACGAAAAGTTTATTTTTTTAATTCATTAATCTTTTCATTAATCAACTGAATTGTCTTTTCTATATCGGAAATCTTCGTTTGATTATCTGAAATATTCCCTTTAAATGATTCAATCGTATTCTCCAAAGTGGTGATTGAATCTTCCGTTTTTGCTAACTGCTCTCCGACTTGATATTCTTTTTCTTCAGTGAAAGAAGCAATTTTTTCTCGTGTATTTTTGATTTCTTCGACAAGAGATTTGTTCTCTTCCTCAATCACTTTTCTGTTTAGCTGCTGTAATCGGATATCATTTTCAAGTCCGCTGATTTTCAATTCAGCTTGACTTAAAGTTGAAAGATCACTTTTAACGATCGTCGATTTTTCTTGGGATCCATACAGACTAAGCGCTGATTCATCGGAATCTTTGGATCGTTTATACGTAACATCAAACCGCAAAGCGCCGAATTCATCGTCGATATTTTGTGCTAAAAGAACAAAATAATTTTCAGAAACGGGAATTACTTCTACTTTTAACGGTGTATTGATCTCTTCTTTTGTGACGACAGTTGCCTTTGTAACTGGCTCTCCATCAGATACAAGATCGACTTCTGAATCGACATAAATATCCATTCGATAACTTTTACTAACTGGTGAATATTGTTTTTTTAGTACTGTGACCTCTCCTGCATCAAAAGGAATCGGCTTTTCAACTGACGATTCCGAATACGCATTTGCTGGTTTTGATAACACAGCTTGCCCGATGATCGATAGAAATAAAAAACCAAAAGCCATTAATATTTTGGTGTATGTTTGTGTCTTCGTTCGAAAATGTTTTTGTTTTATTTTCGATTTCATTTCCTTTACTGAAGAAATAAAGTGAGAGATTTTTCCGAAAATAACCATCATTCATCCCCCTTTTTTAATTTGGTATTTGTTGCGATCAGCTCATAATGATCGATTTGATTCGAATCACTGACGTGCGCAGATGCTACATAAACAAGGACTTGATTTGAATCCAATCCTTCATATTTGAGATCAAAAACGACGAAATAGGTTTGATCATCGTTCGTATAAACACGTAGATCTTCTACGCTCATTTTGGCATCTTCATTGTCCATATCCCCAATCGATAGCTTCATTTCTTGGTTATATTCATCAGTAATCAACTTCTTTTCGTTCAACAGCGAAACACGATCTTTAATAAATGGTTCATCTTTTGTGTTGAAATAGGTCGTCACAAAGTCTTGCACAACGGCACTTTTTTCATCCGTTGATTGATTTGTTTGTTCACTTTCAACGGTTTCTGATGCCTGATTTTCAGTAGGAACAACCGTGCTGCTATTGTCCGGCTCCGAATGGTTTTCTTCAATAGATTGTTCAATTTTGGTTTCTGAAACAGCTTCTGATTGTTTGCTTGAATGCCAGATAAAGAGTCCAAAAACTCCCCAGCTAGCTAATAAACCAAGTATTAAAATACCGCTCAATCGTTGATAACTCATGATCTCAACTCCTCATTTTTATTTTCTTCTTGAAAATAGTCCATTCGATAAATACGTGGCTCATCTCCCATTTCAAATCGTATGCCATGACGCTTATAATGACCGATCAAATCTTCTTTCTCTGCTTCGTTATAAGATAGGAAGACGGCTTCTCTTTGTAGATCCTTCCATATTCGAATGACTATTTTTACAATACCTAGTCCTAAAACGAACAATAAGTATGCTGGTTGAATGATACAGGCCAAACAAAGCAACAAATAATTTACACCGCCAAACAAGAAAAAAATAAGCATATTATTTAGCACCCGAACATCCTTCAGCTTGTCTTTAGATAGAACTACAGTAAAGAAAACAGAGAAAATCATCAGTAATAAAACTAAAATTGTATAAATAAATACAATATTTTGATAGGTTACTTTTGTAATATGGCTACCCAAAATAGCATTTAGTTTACTAACTGGCAACGTGTAAATAGATAGATAGCACCCGACTAAAATGATATAGTCGATCAAAATAGATCCATTCCTCAACCATTTGTACTTCTTAAGTTGTCGATAAAGGTCTGTTTTTTTTAGTTCTTCGAACCATTTGTTTTGGATTTTAATTTGTAAATGCTCTTCTTTTAGTTCATGTTTCCACTGTTTAAAAGCTTCTTTTATCATTTTGTTATGCTCCTTTTCTATGACTTATTTAGGTGTGCCATAACCCATAATATACTGACTAGTCTTGCCGTAATTGCGCTCTTTCGTGCTGTCTCCTGAGTTTCCTTCCAACGTATAGACCGTGCCGTTTGAGTAGTTTTTTACGATACCCACATGGTCACTGATGCCATCTGCGTCCCAATCAAAGAAGATCACCCAACCATCTTTTGGTTCCACACCGACTGGCTGCCATTCATTTTTTTGTTTGAAATTTTGAATACCAGTGGGACAATAAGCGAATTTTTCCATGTTCACATTTGCTTTTGCGGTCACATAGGAAACAAAGACTGCACACCATTCAACACGGCCACCATAGCCATACCATGACCAATATTTTTGTCCTCCGACATGCAAACCTTCATCGATTTCTGCTTGAGCGACTTTCGCCATATCACTGCTTCCACCAGGAAGGCCGGAACTTTTCGGTGTTAGATATTGTTTAACGATCATGGCATAAAACATATTTCCATAGTCATAACGATAGGTATAACCGAGGTTTACCGCCATCGGATTCGTGTAGGTCACTTGTACGCCGTGAGCGTATTTACTCGAAAAAGCGATCGCTCGATTTAAGTCGTAATTGTTTGTCGAAAAGGACAAGAAACCAGGGCCAAAATTATAGGCCTGAATGAGATTTAACAAATCCATATCCTTATGTGCTTTAACCAAACTAGCGAAATACTTTACACCGACTTCAATGCTCGTATAAGGATCTGAAATCGTGTTAGGGGCATTTCCTTGTGACTCACTGGACTGCATGACATCAGGATAACGAATGGCATTTCCACCCGTCTCTGCTTCAATAATGCCAAGTAAGGGATCCACCATATCAGGGATCCCGTTTTTCTCTGCTTCTTTTGTGACCTTATCTTTCCATTGCATCGTCATTTCTGAGACACTAATTCCGCCCCCCTCAATACCTCCATCAGTCGATGTTGTCTGAGAAGCACCACCGATAAAGATCACGAGAAGCAAGCTGGCTACCACAACAGCTAGAGCAGTTAAAACAGCGGTAGAACTACCTAAAAAAGCAAGTAAGAGTTGGATTTTCTCCTTCTTACTTGCTTTTCCTGCCAATAATTTAATTATTTTCGATTTCATTTTATTAATGACCTCCTGCAAATCGTTTCAACTGTTCTTGATCAGGATCCGTTTTAATCTTGTAGTTGTTATTTCCTCCTAAATTGACGATTACTTCTCCTTGTTCGAGTAATGCCAGGTCTTCATACTGTCCATCAGTCAACAGATTTCCCATTGCTTTTTTCATTGTCTCACTGACTGAAGCATCCAGCTGTAGAAAGAATTTCGCATTACATAATTCAAAGACTTGTTTGATTTTTGAAATGTAATCATCAGAAGACGTTTCAGGCAATAGCTCTTGTGGTGATTGTGTCGCAAAGAAAGCACCGGCCGAAAACTTCCGCATTTCTTTTAAAAATTTCACGACTTGTTTAACAACAAATACCGTGTCAGGACTTAGAATCTCTTGACATTCATCCAAGAAAAAGGCAAAGAATCGAACTTCATCAGGAGTAATATCGCCATTCTCCAAAGCAATTTTTTGTTTCCGGCCATTTTTAAGTGCCTGGTTCCAAACGATATTCATAGCCGTATAAAGCATGCATTTGTACACTTCATCGTCAAAGTGACCAATCGTTTCAATATCAAAGAAAAGGACATCTTCTTCATCAATATTTCGAAACGTGCTGCGTCCATTGAAGATCGACCCATATTGTTCGCACATTGACGTGATCACCGTTTGAAAGTTTTCCATTTCCACCATTTTGACGTCTGTCACACGATCCTTATAGCCACTTTCCACAAATTGATCAACGAATTTCTTGAATTCACCAACTGTAGGATATTTTGAAGGATCCAATCCAATGATATGAATATCTTTTTGATTCTGTGTATAGTTTTCAGGTAATAGACCGTAAGAGATATAAAAATCATCCATGATCTTACCAAAATCGAGAATATCTACTGAACGCATAGCAGGATTTAAGAAGCGCACTTTGTTAAAAAAAGTTGCTCTATGCTGCAAGTAACTGTTCAGTTCATCGATTACTTTACCGCTAGTATCGGTGATTGTGGCTAGTGGTTCCATCGGATTTAACATGCCTTCTTTTCCAGAAAGATCATAAATTTTCCCGTTTTGCGACTGAATCAATTTATACCAATCTCGATTTTTTTCAAACCCTCGAATGATCGTCCGCTTGCCATATAACAATTCCTCAATTAGCTTCAGTAACGTCGATTTTCCCATACCAGATTTCCCAAGAAGCATAGAACTAAATGATTTTCTAAGTGCAGTGATCATGTACGGATTATAGATAAATGACCCACCTGTGTCTGTTTTCCCAATATAGCCACCACCCGTATCATTTAAAAATTGGTGATTAAAAGGATAACCGCCACCGATCGCAGAACTTGGCACGGTTATGCCTTCCTTACTGCCTGGTTCATTTTGTTGTTCAGAATAACTTTGAAAGAAAGCTAGCCATTCTTGAGCTTGTTTGCCAATATAAGAAACGGATTTGTAGCCCATGGCTTTGAGCGAACGTCTAAGATCACCCACTTCCTTTTCAAGCTCTTCTTGTGTATCTGCAGTCACATAGATACGTATATCGACCATTTTACTGACTTCGTCGCCTTGATTGATTTCATTTGCGTAACGTTCCAGAGAACGAAACTCATTGACTGCTTCGTTTCGTTGGGTACGGGTTCGGTTTTCTTCTGCTTGTGAGTCTAATTCACGCATAGCTTTGTCAATATCGCTTAAAATGACTTCTTTGTCGATCGGCGCTAGATCGAATTTTGTGATTGAATTTTGATTGTTCATGATCGTGGTTAACCAAAATGGCGCTGGCCGTTTGGCTAATTGATAGATGTGAAGGCAAGCATAGGTACCGTCCCCTGCGACCATTCGGTCTTCAGGAAACGTAATGCCGCCTTGAGGTTGGATTTTTTCGATGAAACTGAGGTCAAAGCCTTCTTTAACAAGTGTTTGAATTTCTTTTTCATTTAACATAATTTTTATCCTCCAGACTAAATCGGGGTATTCAGGTTATTTAATTTAATTAAGATCTGCTCAATTTGTTTCGGCGGAATATCCTTGATTCCTAGATTGGATCCGCCTGCTCGTTTTAGAATCGTTTTGGAAAGATTCAGCTCCTTTTCTGTTTTTCCATAAACGATAAAGTAGAATTCTAAATTTGATAGTTCTTGTTCGACCCACACCAAACGGCTGATCTGTTCTCGAATGATTCTTGCTCGAACGGGGTTTCTTTCTTCCCTTGCCAGCTGCAGCTGTCGGTTCCAATAGACCAGATTATCATCGATATTTGTAGGAAACATCATCGATAAAATACTCATTTCTTCTTCATAGATCCGCAACATATTTTCAAAATGTCGCATAGCCTGATATTGCTCGCTTGCACTGAGACCGTTAATATTTCTTGTCGTGACTTTCAAAAAAGAGAGGTACCGGCCATTTTTTTTGACCACGTTTCCTCTGATCATTTTTTTGATTGGTACCAATTCTTGAATAGAAGGGTTCTCCCCTTTAGTGCGCTTTCGTCCTATTGATCGGAAACTTTGAACTTGTTTTGCGGCCATGCCTTACCCTCTCCTTTTTTTATAGCTTTGTACTTCATACACATTTCGATCCATAACGATCAAGCAATAGATCGTATATAGGTTTCTTCTGTTGCCATTTGACGCTGGCTTTGCACATAGGAACAAGCCAAGGAAAAAGAAAACAATGCCTAATAGGATCGACGTCACAAGAGAAAAATGCAGATACCCTTGTAGATACAAAAGGAACATCGAGGGGCCAAAGACGATCAGAAGATCCAAGATATACAAAGATTTATATTTTAGTTCTTGTTTAATACTTCGTTGAATCACTATATTATGGTATTTATCCATGTTTTTTCCTCCTCTATTGGTACCAATCTGCTTCGTCATAACTGGTTGGAATATGTTCTACCGCTTGACGGTACTCATTTAAAGCCGTTTCTTCTGCTGGCTGACCTTCAGATAAGTGCTTTCTACGACGATCGGTCACTTCCTTGGTTTCTAACAAGTTGTAGCTTTGTACAATATCTTCAGACACGTAACACCGTTCCCCTGACTGATTTTCATACGGTCGGACTTGGACTCTGGCCACAAAGGACACATGAGATCCTCGACACGTCATTTCAACAAAGGACTTTGCGATCGTGCCATACAGCACACATAAAAAGGAATCTGATTGATAGTCAGATTCCTTTTTTGTCTTGAAGTTTCGTTTTGATATTAGCAAGACACGTGTATAACACGTGCCACTTTCCGTTTTCTTTAAGACGGGACTTTCAGCCAATCGGCCTTCAATACAATGGACATTTAACACGAGATCTCCTCCTAAATATAATCATCGGCATTTACTTTATTCATGGATTGATAGATATCATAGTACTCATTTTCTGGTGTCACACTCGACTCTTTCAAGTATTTAGTGGCCAATTCTTTTGGTGTAGAAAGCTCCTTCGTTTTTGATTCAACCGTTGGAATATGATACGTTGGTGCCGTTGATTTTTCTGCAGGTTTCTGGCTAGTCACCGATCGATGGTTCGTTGGTTGTACTGATTGTTTGATCGAACCTGATTTTGGCTCACTACGTCTAGCAGGTATCACCGTTGATCGATCAATTCCTCTACTTGGTGATTGTTGCACTATTTGAGTGCCAGCACTGGTGGACGATGGATTGCTTCGTTGTACGCTCGCTGCTGTAGAAGGACTTACACTTGTAGTCCGTTCAAACGCCACAGAAGCTCCTTCAGGCGCTTGTTCACTCGATTGAACAGATTGACTAGGTGCTACTGCAGAAGTGCCGTAAGACGTTTCTGGTGCGGATCGTTTCACTTCTTGATCATTGGCTCTCTGAGTGTTAGTTGGATTTCCTTCAGAGGCACTCGGATTGTTTGACTGTTGCATATTGTTGTTCTGATTGACTTTGTCAGTCGCTGCTTGGATGGCGGCTTTTCTACTTGGCGTATGGATCGGCGGAATGGTCGTTCGTTGGATTTTTTGTGAAGCGGCCGTTTTCCCTGTTGCCAAACCATTCGTACGATTGCCGTTGATAGGGTCGATCGTTGATTCCGTTCGATTGCCGCTTTCACCCATATGTTTCAGCTCTTCAGCTGAAATATTGCCAATGCTTTTTCCATCTGTTTCTTTTCCTTGGGGAACGGTGCTGGAAGAAGCAGATGCGTTCATTGGTTGATACATTGTTTCTGGTGAAAGATTGGTTCCTGAAGGCAACTCTCCATTAGCAGAAACCTGATCCTTGTCTTGAACCGATGGACTTATCTGATCATTTGGAACCGCTGATCGATTCGATCCTTGCGTTTGTGTCACCGGCTCTTGTTGGTCATTCATGCCAAATGTTTGGCGCATGTTGGCCGCAAATTCCTGCACACTGCTTCTAGAAGAGCCATTGTTTCCTGGAACCGTTGAGCGACTTTGAATCGATTTGTCATTGTTGCTTTCATGAACACCGTTATTGACTCGCATCCGATTGATTGCATTGCCAGCATGATCTTTGATACTTTTTCCAGCATTGATTCCGCCTTTTACCGCACTTGCGCCTGCACCGGCAGCTGCGGCAGTTCCGGAAGTCGCAGCTTTCGCCGCAACTGCTGTACCAACCATAGCTTGCCATCCTGAACGAACCCCGATATCTATGCCAAGGTATTTACCAAAGAAATTCGGCCCGTCGATCGTGATTCGAACCCCAACGATACACAAGATCAAGTACGCCAAAAAGCCTATGTGCAAGGTTCCGATATAGGAAAAATACAGTTTGAAAATACTCAAGCTAAACCCTGTCAACATGATTGCTAATAAGCTGCTTCCGATATCCAAGAAGATCTTCTTCGCACGCTGTCCCGTCTCAATATCTGATACAGAAAGTACTGGAAACATCAGTTTTGCAAAAACCAACTCAAGCAAAGAGGTCGCAATGATAAACGCCGAACAAATAAACGCAAAAGACACGGTCACTAATGATAAAGTGATCGTGCCTGTCTTGTATGTGAAACGGAATTTTCCTTCGTCAAAAAAACTGAATGCACCATTAGTGATTTTCTCCGAAGTGATATTTCCTTCTTCATCTGTTACTAATTTATATTCTAAGTAAGAAACATCATCCTCATTACGAGCTTTCTCTTTCATTGTCTTTAAATCATCTGCTGTAATCACTTGAGTAAGATCCGTAGACTGAAAAGCATTTTCTGACAAATTATTTTTAGGTGTTCCTGCTTGCCCGTTCAACCGTCCAAAACCTTTTTTCGATGCATACTGCAGATCCGCTAGATTTTCCTTGACGATACTATAAGATAACGTACTTGCTTCCCCACCATCTAATGTTTTTGTTTGCCCATAAACTTTTTCAGCCAAATCGACACTGGACGTGATCATACCAGGTAGTTGAATGCCCAAACAAACGATCAAAGCTGCTCGAAACAAGCCAGCTTGTAAATTAACACGTTCATTAAGAATAAATTTATAAGCTAAGACAATGATCATAATGACCAATATCGTTCCAGATAAGATACGCATACTGGTGTAAATCGTACCGATTTTTCCGTTTTCCAAAAAGCCAAATACCTTAAATACTTGATCAAGTATATCTTCCACTCCTGAAGCCAGTTTGTACAATCCTTTGATCCAATTACTGCTTATCCATTTGAAAATATAGCCAAACAAAGTCGCATCATGGATCCATTCACTAAATTTTTGTAAAAATTCCGTCGCTTTTTCCGTGATTTTCACCTTCCAATCATAAAAAAAGGGAGACCCTATGCTGAGTCTCCCTTTACAGTTGCTTTTATTGATAAATTGAAACGAAGTACATCGGATCATCTTTATAAATGACCTTCACTTCCGTTAATGTTGAATCTGCTTTAGAATAATTCTGAGAAACCGGAACGAAAGCATATCCTTCATGTTCTTCATCGTAAAATACGTTGAAATCAGTTGTATCAGAACCTAAATTCGATACTCTAAAAATACTTTTCCCTTCATCGTTTGAAATATGATACAAGTATAGACCTTTTTCTTTTTCTTCAACAGAATAGGTCATTTCCTCTGAAATTCCTTTTTTGATCCTGCTAGCAGTAATTTTATCATCTGACAATTTTTCAATTGCGATCATTGGTTCATCCGTTGGTGAACCCTTTAAATAATAAGTCTGATCTTCTTCAAAAAGATCTGCCAGCTTGGCTTCAGGTGAATTGGAACACCCACTTAAAAGAAATACAGTTCCCACTACCAAAAAGATCCCAAAAACACTCATTTTTAAACGCTTCACAGTAACCCCTCTTTTTCTATTCATTTGATTTTAGTATAGCACGTCTACTCTGTATCTAATCGGACTAAATTAGAAATATCTTTATAGTATGGCTTGTTTAAATAAAAATTCGCCAGCTGTAAAAACGCACACCGTTCTTCTTCTTTAAAAAGTGGTTTAAGATCTTCGGTTACCGCTTGTTTCAAAAAGTCGACTAAGTTGATTTTTTCAGAATTGACTAGATCTTCTACGATTGAAAGTTTGACAATTTCTCGATACCTGTCCACATCTTTTGTATCAAACCGTTTGAGGACTGATGCAAAGGCTTCTTCATCGATCTGTAACAGTTCCTCTTCTGACTGAAGGCCTTCTTCCAGAGACAAAAGCAGCGATCGGTTGATTGATTCTGAAATCAAATCATCGACGTCGATTGCGTTTGCTGCTAAATCAAAGGTTTTATGTTCAGAGGGAATGTTAAAGTCTTCAATCGGTCGGTTTGGGTCAAAGTATTCACCCAAATATTCAAATCGGAAAGGCATCGACGTCTCTTTCGTAGAAAAAATAGAGTACGACCGGATTTTTTGGCGCTTTTTGTTTTCCCTGTGCAACCTCAGTACAACCATTTCGCCCATCATAAGCGTAGATAATTTATACGGAGTAATTATTCGTTGAGAGCCGACGTTGGTTTGTTTACTCGTATCAAGAGAAAGTGGATCCTGTTCACCAGTCGAATGTTTTTCTACCGTTTTCTCACCAACTCTTTTCGATATTTCTTCGTGCGTATCTTTGTCTTGGCTCATGATATACAAATGATTTTGGCAATTTTCTTTGATGATCTTCGCCGTATAGTCTCCATATACAGAGCCTAATTGCGCATAGCTTTGTAAAAATAGATCGAACAGAATGTTTCGCCCTAAACAAACGGTCACAATGTTATCCATACTTTCAATGGCTGGCATGTTCCCAAATTCATCCAGGATAAAATGGACTCTTCGGAAGCACTTCCCACCTCTTGTATTTCCAGCATTTTGCGCAAGTGTTGTGTACAGTTGTTTAACAAACATGGAAGAAATCACATTTTTAGACGGATCATAATCCGGCGTGATCATGAATACAGCGATCGGCTTTTCTGTGTAGAAAAGTTCACATTGCTTCAACTCGTCTAAATCTCCGCTGGTTCGATTTAACTCACCATCTTTTTCAAGTAGAGTGATCGAATAGGTTGCTTTTTTATCTTGAAAAACCACTTCTAATTGATCGCCAGTGTTTAAATTCAAATTGAAGTTCAAATCCACCACACCAGCCATATTCGGACGGATCGTTTCTACTCCTAATACTTGCCCATTGCGTAAGAAGCGAACTTTCAAAATTTGATCATACATCGATCGATCAAATTGGAAGAACAACGACTTAGGAAAACCCACCGACTTCAGCCGAAAACTATTTTTTGACGTCATCTTCGCAATCGCTTCAAACCCTTGGAAAATCGTTAACTTATCCAAGACGGCACTTTGAATTGGCCCTTTATTCTTCGAATCCATAGAAGAAAATGAAGAGTATTGTGCTTTGGCGATATGCCCTTGCGGCAAACGTTCAAAGTAGAGATCGAGTTGTGTGTACTCTTTTTTCGTGACCCGATCAATGACTTTTCGATTTGTCATTTCAATGATCCACTGTGCCACATTGTACATTGTGATCTTTCCTAAATCGTCCTTTTCCAAATAATAGTCGATTAGGGCTAAGATCACACCGTTTAACAGCTTCTGCGCACCGCTATAGACCCATTTGTTCTGACCGGCGTTTGGATCGTTGAACAATGCATACGTGAATTGATCCACCAACATCTGCGCAGAAGAAGAATCCCCTCTTACATAAGCATCAATGATCAGCTGCAGCGGATTATAACTCATGGATTGATCGGGTGTTTCTAAATTAAGTACTTGTACCTCATAGCCCCTTTCTTCTAATGTTTCTTTTGATCCTTTGTAGAGTTCTCCTTTCGGGTCATTAAAAATCAGAGAACACTGTTCCTTCGCTCGACTCAAGATATCAGTCAGTGGAAAAACGATCGACTCACCCTTACCTGATCGACTCGTACCTAGAATGAGTGAATTGACTGTATTGAGATCAATATAAAACTTGTTCATATAGTGCGTGATAGGAATACCGCCCATTCCTTCAAACCGTTCCTTTCGATCAGGTACGGCCGAATATTGCTCTTTGATCTCTTGAATCGTCGCCAAACGGGCGTCTCCTTCTTGCCCATAACTCAATGAATCAAATTTTCGAGTCAGTTTTTTAAAGACGAACCAGGCAAAAAAGAAAGCCAAGGGTAGCGTGATAAGCAGCTGCTTGTTCGTTCCTACATGAATGAACAAGGAACGGGCAAAATAAGGAAACGTTTGAAACAGCTTCCCAGCCGTTGAAAAGTCCTGGTTTATCGAAAGTGTAAAAGCTTGGCCAAGAATCGGCAGAAATGAAACGATAAAATTGATCAGATAGTTGCTCATAAAATAAACAAAGAAGAAGGCACTGAAAAAACCCAGAAACGCTATCGGCGCATGACGCTTATGTTCTTCGGCTAGTCCTTCTCCTTTTATCGAATAACCCCTTCCGATAAAAAGGGCTATTTTTTTCAGTCCAAAAGCAGAAAACAATCGGTAGAAAAAGGAGCGTTTCTTACTTCGTACTCGCATAGACGCTCACCTTATTCCAATACCGATTTTGCTTCTTTGGGCTTGTCCTGCAACAAGTAAGCAGAAGCGATCTGTTGTTTTTGACCCATGGTTAAATCCTTTTTCAACGCATCTGACAGCTCTTGGTAGATGGACGTAATGGCTTTTTGATCTTGTTGTAGAATGGCCAGATCCAATAAACCATAATCAGATTCGCCTAGTTTTGTTAACTGCTTTAAGGTGTCTGTGTCCTCTTTTTCAAAGACGACTTGAACCACATGGTCAATATTTTCAGGATATTCTTTAGCCGCTTCAATATACTTGCCAGCACTGATTTGATCGTCATAAGAAGGAACCGCTGGTTCCGTTGATTCGAAACTCGCATAAGAATTTTCTGTTTGAACAGCTGCAGATACAGTTGTTTGATTTGAATCTTGTTGGGCTATTGCATGAACATAGCCGCCAAATCCTGCCACCGCAAGTAAAACCGCACCACTCAAAGTGATTTTTTTCCATAAAGACGATTTCCCAGCTGCTTGTTGTACTGCACCTGGTTGTGTTGGCGCTGCCTGTAAAGGCGTGCCTTGTTGTTGCTGTTGGATAAATGCCATCAGCTGTTGTTGCGTGGCTAAGTTTTCAGCCCCTCTTCGGGTCTGATCATCAATCAGTTTTGCAAGGAATTGAGAGATTTCCATTTCTTTTTGTTGATTTTGTTGCTTCGTCGATTCAACATTCTGCACGGCTTTATCTTTTAGGGACAATTCTTTTTCTTTTATAGCCAATTCACGATCACGCTGCGCAAGTACGGCTTTTTCCCGTAACTCTTGTTCATGGATCCGACGTTGCTCTTCAAAGACAGGCTGTGATTCAATCAGTTTTGATTTCATTGATTGTAAGTACTGCAGTTCTTGATCCGTGACTTGTTGCACTGATTCGACCAGGATCGTGCTTAACTCTTCGAGTTGACTGTTCTTACGCTCAATCAATCGTCCGTACTGTGACTTATGAGCTTTTTCTTCATAAGAAGCAGTGATTTTTTCTTCTTCTTGTTCGATTGCTTCTTGTCTCATTTGATCGAGTTGTGCCGCTTTTTCCTGCTTGTCTGCCTGCAATTTGACATCGATTTGATAAAGCTCGTCTTGATGGCGCTTATTCAATCGTTCCAATTCTTCTTGTTGGCGCTTTTGGATCCTCGCTTTATCCAGCGCTAATTGATTCTCTAAAGAAGTGAACGCTGCTTCGATCTTATCAGTAAATTCTTCACTTAGAATTGCTTTTTTAGCAGCTAATTCCGCAAGACATTCTTCAGAACCATCGTCTGCAGTAATTTCTTGATAAGCGATCGTCAACTTTTTGATCAATTTGTTCTCTACGTCATTTTTTAATTTATATAGGCTTGAGATCAACTGTTTGTAGAACGTTGGATTGTATTGTGTTCGGATAAATTCTTTCTTTCTCTCACTGATAAAATCATTTTTATCGGCTAAACCAAAATACATGATCAATTCTTGCGTCTGACGATCCAGCTTTGCTTCTAGTTTAGCGATCAGCGATTCGATAGGACTAAAAATCGGTTGTGTCGTTAAATCCAAATAGGCGTCCAACGGTGGAATAACGACACCTGGAATCGATCCTTTGACTGTAGAAGGAACAATATCGTCCTGAGAAGCTTGTGCTTGTGGGCTAAGAATTTCTTCTTTTTCCATTTCCAGATCTTCAAGAGGAACTCCATCTTCTTCCTCTACGGTTTCGTAATCAGGGACATAGTTGTCTTCGGGCAACTCCAAGGCTTCTTCTACAAAATTCTCTGAAGGTGATTCTTCAATCAATGGTACGGCTGCTTGTTGTTTTTTCGGTAATACACGAGAAAGTAAATTTTCCGCAACCTCCGTCAATTTCACTTCTGGCAAGGACAAACCGCTAAGAAACGAGGGTTTTGTTTCGTTGACTTCTTCTTCGACAGGTTCAAATGGCTGATCGAACTCGATTAAAAGATCATTTTCCAATTCCTCAAACTGTTCTTTTTGACTTCCCTTTAAGTTTCTAAGCTCCTGAATAATATCCTCGTCAATCAGTAGGTCTAAAGGCACATCTTTTGATAAGGGAAGAGTGAACTCCCAATAGTCTTTTGTTCCTTCTATACGATGGATCTCTAAAGTCATCTTATTATCCAGCGGCCCAACGTCTGCTTTAACCTGGTAAAAAAGTTCTCTCGCTTCAGGAAGAGAATACTTCTTTTTCAGGGTCAATCGCTTCGTAGCTTTGATTTCTTTTGGTAATTTTGTAAAACGCAAAATATAATTTCCCATGGTTCTCTCCTTTAAAAAAAGATGGAAAGTGCTAATGCTTCCCATCTTTTTGTACATTTAATTTTAGAATCCTTTACCAATCCCTTGAAAGTAGGTTGCTAATGAAACAGCTGACATAATTACGATCATTCCTAAAGCAATCCGAAACCACATACTTTTGGCCATGTCCGCTTTTCGATCTGAACTCATGAAAATAATTCCGGCAACGATCGTCATAATAACGGCCAGTGGTAGTGATAGTTTTTGTAGTGCTGTGTAGATTGTTTTTCCTGAATTATCTAACGAAGTGACCCAATCATTCGTTGGTAGTGTTAGCAGTGCTAGTTGTAGTTTCATTAACATGTTTATTTCCTCCATTTTTCACTTGGTTTTTATCTGATACAAGAGTATTGATTTTTGAAAGCACGTAAGACTCGCATTGTTTTTCAATCGTTGATTCTTCCCATTCCTTGTCTTTTCCTTCAAGAATGGCCATTTTTTTATCTCGTAAATGATCATTCGTCCATTCCTTAAAGGGAATACCTTCTTGAGAAAGTAATTCTTTTGCGGCTTCTACAAATGGTGACACCGCTGATTTTTTCCCTGCCATATACTTCTTCCTTCCTGGCTAATTGACTATCTAAAAAAAGAAAAACCCCTCGATTTTTTCGAGTAGGTTCGCTTTTGTCTTGGTTCCATTTCTGGCAATGCTTTTCGTTCTTCATTGAATTGCCGATTGATTTCTTGGTAAAGCTTTTCTCCTTCCAAGCGGTTTGACTCAAGAGTGGATATCTCCTCTTGCAACATATCTAACAGTTGTACCGTGTTCCGTGTAGGATCAACGACCACGTCTTCTAAGATTATTTCTTGTTCGCCATTGTCAATCACTACTGACAATTTCGTAGGCTCCGTGATTGAACGCTGTAGCTGTTCCATGATCTGTTGTGCTTGAAAGATACCGTGAACCATCTTTGTGTTCAATGCACGGTATTTTCGTGTCAATTTTTTGTTGACGTGCGAAAAATGTACCCGATATTGCCCGGACACACGATCACCCCTTTCACATTCTTATACTTTGCTGCGTCCACCACTGTTCCCATGCAGCTTTTATGACGTCTTGGTAGTCAATGACTACTTTAAGAAGAAGCGCACCCACGACCAAACTGAAAATGAGCCGTAACAATTTGGAAAATACTTTTCCCATATCTTCACCTCACTTGAGAAGGCGCTTGTCCTTCAATTCCGATTTTCACAGAGATATTGTCTGGTAGAAATAAAACTGGATAAGTCGCTTTGATCGTATAAGCCACCGTATCTCCAAACGCAGCCTTTTTCCCTAGTGAGGGACTTTCGACCGTATACCAGCCGTGAAATTGTTTAGTTGAGTAATCTTTAAGCTCTGAAACTGCTTCAGCTGTCAGACCACCTTTTCGCTCAATTTGATAATTGACTTGTTGCCGATAAGTAGTGATCGTCTGAAGCTGATAGCCGAAAACGACGACGCTCAAAAAGGCGAGTACGGTCAAACAGTAAAACAACATGCTGAAAACTTCTCCCTGACTATCTTCTACATCCATAATTTATGCTCCTTTCTTTAGAGATAAACATAGACTTTTCCAAGTTGGAAAGGAATGATCGCAATAGAAGCACCGAGAACAAAGACCAAAATCGCTCCTACTAGCTTCATATATAGACCGGAAAAGCGACTAATCTTAAAGTGGATGATTTGTTCAATACCAGCCATCATTTCTTCGCTGGTGATCCTCGAAAGCTGATCGATCACTTGCAAATTCGCTGATCCTTGTGCCAAACGTGCCAAAGTAACCATAAATAATCGGCTGCTGTCTGTTCCAGACATTTGTTTGGCGAACATCTTAAACGGATCGAAACTGCTTGGATTTCGACTCATATCTAACATGAGCCGTTGTAAGATCTTCTTATCGATTTCATGTGGCATCCTTGGAACGATTCGCTCAAAAACAGAGCGAAGATTGATCCCCCCTCTTGTTTGTTTTAATACAGGGACAAGTAGCCGTGAAAATTTCGAAAATTGAATTTGGCGTTCAAATCGAAATTGCTGATACACGATTTTTACTGATTTGATCGTGTTAAGGTAGACCAACACACTGACCACGAAACCGATTGGAATCAGATACAAACTTAATAACAACCCAAGAGCAATAAAAAAAGAAAAGCAGATACCAAAGTTTCGAGCATTCTTTTTTGACCACTTTTCAATATTTTCTTTGGTATTATTCATTTCTAAGAGATCTTCATAAACAAGATCCGGAAGCAAGCGAGAAAAGAATGGTCGATTCTCACTATGTTCTGTAGTTTTGTTTCGAATAACGAGATTCATTTTTTGGTTCGCACCCCCAATTCCGTGACAGAATCATCAAAATACTGTTTGAAAAAGCTATTTAAGATCATACTAAGCGAAATAAGACAAATGGCTGAACTGACATAGCCGATTGGATGGTGGGCATAGCCGTCCATGTATTGCGCAAAATCACCGTTCATGAAGAAAGAAACCCCATGAAATAGCAAAATAATAGCGCCCATTAAAATAAGGAGTGTCTGCACACCGCTTAACATTTCATTCTTCTTCTTTAGAAACAAATTGACTTTTTCTAACATTTTACTATGGTGTTCTGTTAGATATTGCAACGAATCCGTATTGTTTTTTCCTTCTTGAATAATCGTGTCAAGTTGTTCCAAATACTGACCAAAAATCGCATCATCATGGTACTTTTCGGATAGGTTGTTCAATAAATAAGAGACCCTTTCCGGATCAGAACCTACACCAAGAGCGGCATACAAGCTTCGAAGATCTTCAGAAAGTTCTCCTTCTGTTTCATCGATCACATAGGCCAAAGACTGAAGAACAGTTAAATCATTGTCCATCGTCACTTGTGTGAGATTCAAAAGAAATTTGTTTCTGGCCACCAATGACTGCATCTGATACCTCCGATTCACGACTTTTGGCAAAATAAACCGGTAGCCGTAAATGGCACCAATCACTGTACACCCGACAACGATCCACCAAATATACGTCAGAATCAATGAAAAAACGCCTAAGACTACAGCTGGGAGTCCGACAAGCTGAATGATCTCTTTTTGCTTTAATCGCTGCCCGTAAGCACTGTTTAAAGCATGTAATTCTTCAAGGTTCACACGGTTCTTAGCTTCCGTCTGAAGTTGATTGATTCGCAAACTCAGCCACCGCCTTTTGAAGAATCTGTTCAAGCTCTTCCGATTTATTAATCTTTTCATTGGTCATTTCAGGAAAATCAAAGGATAAGAAGCGTTCTGCTAGCTTTTCCTTGTACTGATCAGACAACTGACCCGTAGTAACGTAGAACTGACCATTGTTTAACACTTGTTTAAACAATGTAGTGGCCGTATCTTTTACTGAATACTCTACGATTTCTGACAAATATCGAATTTTTTTGAAAATAAGATTTTCCGAATCGATCTCGATATAAGCAGTTTTGATCTGAAATCCAAAGTCGAAGAAAGTAAGGATATCTTCAGTGACCGCTTCTTCATTAATTTTATACCCCATACTAGACATGGTTACTAACCTTCGAGGATGCGCTCGACAATTCGTTGAATGAATCGACGTCAATCCTGAATGGTTTGTCCGTGCAGCTTGGATCATTTCATAAGCTTCAGAACCACGTGTCTCTGAGGGAACGATCCATTTAGGGTAATTCCGTAAAGCAGCTTGAACCAGATCTGAAATCGTCACGATATTTCCTGTAACGAGAGAAAAAATATCATGATCTGGCAAAAGTTCCTTGATTCTTGTTTCAGGAACATCCTCAATCATAAAGATACGATCTTTTTTGGGCACAAATGATAACATCATTTTGATCAATTCCGTTTTCCCAGAACCAGTCTCCCCACCGATCACGCTCATTGATCCAGCCTTCATGATTATTTTTAGAAATTCCAAAACAAAAGATGGCGCAAAATCGACAAACGTTTCTTCGGTCAACGCTAGACCTGGTCGACTTACCCGCAAGGACATCGTTGTTCCAGTTGGACTGATCACTTGATGCATAGCATTTAATCGTAAATTTCCTGATACACTATCCAAGATAGGATCATTTCGAGTAAATGGCTTTCCTACAGCATCCGCGAACTTCTTTACGATTCGAAATACCGTCTTTTCAGGATCGGTCAACTGTAATTGTTCTGCCGTATAAATTCGTAGTTGATCCGCACTTTCGACGGTTAGAAACGTACTGTTCCATCCGATATCCGTAATTGACTCGTCATGCAAAAGCAAGCGATCGATAAATTCAAAACCGACGATCTCATTGACGACATAGGCCGCTTTTTTTTGTCCTTCATCATCTTTTCCAAATCGCTGCTCTTCTTGAACTAATTTAGTGAGCTTTTCACGAGAAGCTTTAGACGTGAAAGCACGCATCACTTCATCCGGATAGTGCTCAACTAAATCGTCTCGAATCACTTCCACTCGACTATCTTCAACTAATTTTTCCAAATAATCGTCTCGCTCTTCTTCAGTAACTGACGGTATATGTCGGAATTGATTGGTAGTCACGATATTCCTTACATTTCTTAACACGTCCTTTTCATCTTTAAAAATGGCCTTTTTTTCTCTAATTACAACCATTGATTTACCCTCCTTCCGGCGTACTTAAAATACATGTGGCTTCGTCAATGGATCCATCGGACTCTACATAGGCACGAATGCCTTTGATTCCTTTGTTATCTGCTTCTTTTAAGTAGTTGAACGTCACTTTTACTGTTTTCTTTGCATAGAATGGCTGCTTCTTGATCGTCTGTTCGAACTCTTTTTCAAAGTTGGCTTGATCCAAATAAAAAACGCCAGGCTGAATGCGTGCAGAATCATCTTTGTTACTGATTGCAGCTGTTCTTAACGCTTCGGTAATGTTAAATGCTTCGGTATCTTTCTTGGCATTTCCTATAAAAAACCACGCAATTAGAATCATAAAAAGTGCCCCCACGATCATAACCGTGATCTGTCGCCAATAATGTGTCATTCCTCCCTCTCCTAACCAAGAAAAAGGAGAAGACAAAGAATGTCTTCCCCGATTATCTTTTTAACCATTATTTTGTTGGCAATGTTGAAACGTAAGAAGTGATTTTAGCTAGCATTTGTGTTGTGAAATCAGGGAAAAACTTGAAAACAACACCGCCGACGATTGCAACTAAACCTACTGCAATCGCAACGTTCATCAATGTGTGAGAATGATTTTGAACTGTATCCATGAATGTCACCTCCCTTCAGTAGAAATATAAACCGGCTATTAAAGCCGATCGTTATTTGAAAAACATTTGTTTGATTTCATCAAAAAATTTGGTGCAGACTGCCAAGATCCCAGTAACGAATACCATAACTGCCTGAACAAATTGATTTTGTTGAATCGCTGAGGTCAGCGAACCGGAAACATTGCTGCTTCCAGAACCAAAGTTTAAAAACGAAGAACTGATCTGATTCAAGTAATTGAACGGGATCCCGATCAACTGCTTAAAGAGAAAGAAAAAGACCAGGATCCCTAAACTGCTAAAAACTACTTTACGCAATAGGTGCCTGGACTGTTTTAATTCCGATCGTACATCAAAAACGGCTGAACCATACATATTGCCCAACTCCTTACTTTCCTCTTAACCACGTGATCTCTGCTTTTGACCATCCTTTCGGCACAGTCGTATCAGGATAAACCGGCGTGAGTAACAATTCATCTTCTTTCTTTGTTTTACTATCAATCGTCGCATACATGTTTGCGTAGATCGAAAGCGTTTGGTTCATCGATACCTGAATAAAGTTTCGGCCAATCACATTCGATTGCAGCGTCAGATTGTAGTCCCCTTTTTCTGCCCAAATCGGCAAATAAAACTTTCTTCCCCCATCAAGTAATTTGTTTGATATCTTTTTTGTTGGATTTTTTACTTGTTCTTGCGTATACAATGCACCCGTCTTCTCCTCGACGCTTATTTGAGGAAACTCAAATTTTGTAGAAGTAATAGCGGCAGTCGTTTGTTTCGCTACTTGATTGACCGTACGATCTAACGGGATTTGAACGTTCCCTTTTGATTCGACATACTGAAGATCTAAATAGGTATCGACTAGCTTCGTTGGAGAAGAAAGTGTAAACGAGAGTAGTGGCATATCTTGGATCTCACTGCTGTAGATCGGTTCCAATGTGATTGGTAGCCCATAGCCCGTTTTTGACGAACGCTGCTCTTCAAAATCAAACTGAAGGGTCTCTTTCTTTTCTACATACGTTTTGGTTTTTCTCGTTGCTTCTGTTTGGCTCACTGCGCCATAGGAAAGCTTACCGTTTTTCAGATCCGCATTGGTGAGGACTTTTTCTGAAGCGGTATACCCGAATGTTGAAAAATCGATCGTATCTGTTTCAGCCTTTACTTTGTCAGGATTTTTCAGCACCTGCAGTGAAAGAGAGTAAGGAACCTTCTCTCCTTTAGTAAAGCCTGCAGTAGGTAAATCAACAGCTAGGCTTGAAGCATAAGAACCAAGCGAAATATCTTTTGTAAAGACAGTTTTCTTCTGTTTTTGATCAGTTACAGTCAATCGATAAAGAACGTTTTTCAATTCTTCTTCGTAACTCGCTGACTTTGAAAAAGTGATCGTCGCCTTCAAGTTGTCCGTCAATGACGCTTTGCCAGTCAGTATTGAAACTTTCTCGGCATTGATCTCTAAAGACGGTAGATAATACGGGATCTCAAGTACAAGATCTTTGCCAGCAACGATCCCACTTCTAGTCACTTTCGAGCGGTAGCGATTGCCTTTCACGTCGAATAGATCATCCAGCGGCTTATACTCGTACGACTCCCCATCGTACTTGGTCTCAACGACTTGTTTAAGCAGCGCTTTTTCTGTTTCTGTCACATGATTCACTGTCAGCTTGAATGGTGGTAAAGTCGTTGTAACAGCGTTTGAAGCAGCAGTTTTCGTTCCTGTTTTCACACTACCTTGCTTACTGAAGGACAGTGTTGCTTTGTTTTTAGCGGTCAGAACTTCTTGTTTTAGCATCATTTTCGTACGTAGATCATATGATTTCCCATAAAATCCAGAAGTTGTAAGGGCGGTGCTTTTTGCAGTAGCAATCACTTTCCCGTTCGTCAGATCTTTGGTAATTGTAAATTGATCTGTCACATCACTACCTTGCGCCAAAACTTGTACCGTAGAAATAGCAACCGTTTCAGCTGGAAACTGGTCTTCTATCACAAAATCAGCTAAGTAACGAGACCCTAGTTTTTCTACCGTACTTGTCGTTAAATCATATTGTAGAAAATCATCGGAAGCAGCTGACCAAGTATTGCTGGTTTTGCCTGTCTCATTCTTGTCTGATACCGTCTTTGAAGCACTCAATTTGTACTGATTGGTGATCGTTAATTTCACCGGCTTTGCTTCAGTCACATCTGCAGTAATGGTAAACGAGTAGTTTTTACTATCTGTTTCAAAACCAACTGCTGCCGTTTTTTCCTTAAAGTAATAGGATCCCAGCGTTAGATCCTTTACTTTCAGTTGGCCATTTGTATCGGTTTTTAGATTATCTTGTAAAATGGATCCATCCGATTTGTATAGTGTAAACACCACACCATCTAACGACTTTTGATCGACGTCTGCGATTTTGGTAAGCTCTACAGCGCCTGCGAGTCGCTCGTTTGTCCAGGTCTTCGATACATTCGTATTTTCCCCTACCGTGATTGAAAACTCCGTTCCGTTTAACTTGTAACCTGAAGGAGCGGTTATTTCTTTTACTTTGACTACTGACCCAGCCTTTAATCGTTCTCCTAGCTTTGCCTTCCCATCCGTTCCTGATTTTACGTCTGTTGTCTTTCCATCATACGTAAAGCGGAAGGTGGCATTTGCTAGCGGCTTTTTCGTATCTGCATCTACTTTCAAGACATCCACAGTCCCTTTTCGCTTCACATTCACGGTTACGGAAGTTGAAACATAAAAAGAACCAGTGACCAGTTTTTGATACGAACCGTTCGCCCAAACAGTAGTGGGATATTTTTCGTTTGTTTTCGAGCCTTTCACCATATTTACAGTGATTTTTGTTGCAGTGGATCCATTCGTATCGACGGTTAATTTATTGCCACTGATCGTCGCTTTTGCCCCACCACTGACGGATTCCACATAGAGGTTATGATCACCCCAACTGTTTTTCACAGTAAAGGTTGCTTTTTCTCCTTCATAGACCGTCTTAGACGTTGCGTCCCATTGCGGACGTGTGCAGATCTGACCAGCTCGTGTAGTCATTTTGCTTTTCCAGTCAGTTACACCAGCTTTATGGTATGGGGTAATGGTGATACTTTTTGGTTTTTCATTTGAATTTTCCCAAACAAGAATCTGTGCGGCCATCCAACGTTGCTTTCCAGCGTCGTTATTTGCCCAACCGCCTAACTCACGGTACGCACTAATAATGGACGTGATCGTTTCTTTTTGAGAAGTACTCAAATAGCTGCTGCCGGCATCCGTATACGTCTTAGCTGCCGTAACCCCTGCTTGTAAACAAAACGCATCTTTCCCATCGATCGACCGTCGGATCCCACGGTCTTCTGTATAAGAATAGCCGTTGCTGCGAACGATATACATCAGCCAAGGATAACCTGAAGGCGGATTGATAGTTGTTTCAGAGACTGTTTTTGAAACAGAAGCCAGCAAAGCAACTTTGCTTTCTTTTAACATAGAAGGAACATCATTCAAGTTATTCGTTTGGTTCAGGATCTCTTCAGCATAAAAGAAACGTGTCTGCATTAAGATCTGTTCGGATTCTTCTAAATCTTTGGCTTTCGACAATTCTTCAGCGACTTGATCTTCTTCAATAAATGGAAGATCTTCACTATTGACTGCCGATTGCAGCGATTCAACATCATTTAGATCGATTTCATCAAAGTCTTTGATTTCTTGATCTGCCTGATCCGCTTTTTCCTGGCGCTTTTCATCGACCCCTACTTCAACAGCTGTAAAGTCTCCTTCTGTTTTTTCAGCGATCTTCGGTGTATCTGAAGAAATCAGCTGTTCTTTGTCTGATTTGTCTGCTACCACGTACAGTAAGCCATCAGCACCTTGAACAACGGTTGATTCCTGTTCTTTGTTTAAGGTCTCTTCCGATACTGCAGCCACTTCCTGATCCGTTTTAGCGGTATCTGTTTGTTCTTGTGCCAAAACATAAGGAAAGTTGGCCATAGCAAGAAGAGAAATGATCATCACTGAAAACGAAACGACGAGTTTGTGCTTCTTTTTCATTGGTACCTGTTCACATCCTCTCCTTCAAAATGGATTTTCGAAAAGGACGGTGGCGATCGATTACGCATTCTTTGTTCCTTGGCCATATAAGATCATAGGCGGTCTCCTTCATTTAAATAACTTTTTGAGTTCTTTATATTTAGCGTATGCAGCTCTTGTTTCGATATGTGTTGTTCTTGATCAACGATAAATAAAAAGTCGCCATTCGTGAAAATATCTTTTCCAGCGGCTTTTTGTTTTGTTTTGTCTTTATCGATAACCACGTCTACATGATCCGTATTACCGTGTAATACTTGTTTCCCAGCGACCACTTGCACAACGGTCTTATAATTACTTTTCGTGATCAGTGAAACTTCGTCAATTTCAAAAATACTTTGGCGATCGACCAAGCCATTATTAATAATTTCTGCCAGCTTATTCACGCTCAAGCGAATATACTGTAATGCTTCACCGTTTCCTGTAAAACTTAGGGAAACCTCCTTTCCTACGGTTAAATACAAGGTTTTCTTTTCAGCATCCATCTGTTTCTGCCCTCCCTTCACTCGTTGATATTTTCTTTAGTTATGGACTACGACAGACATTCTTCATCTTTTTTCTCCTTTTTGGGTAACAAAAAAACTTGAGAAATTTTCCTCAAGCTCCCGCATTCAAATATTCAAAAAATAAAGTCAATATATTTGTAATAATTCTTCTTTTTATTATATTTACTTAGGACATAATAATTTGGTCTTTCTAGCGGAAACTAGGAGACCTTTTTTTATCCCTTCAAACAAAGATTAAAATCGATCCCAATCATCTAATGCACGTTGATCTGGCAATAATTCGGCTAATTTTTCATTGTAACTGTCAACAAGAATTTTGTGTTTCAAGTCCTTCAATCTATCGATTTTGCTTGATAGTTCTGCCCTCATTAAGATCCTATCCTCGTTCAGATCCATCAACTGTGCGTTGATTCGATAAATCATTATCTCAATTTCCTGTAGAGTGTTTTTCTTGAAAGAATGATCATAATAACAATTTTTTAGTACGTACTCTTGATTTTCTTTTGATAGGTATAGGTCAATATCTTCCAATTTGAACATTTGCCCATATAGATATAGCCCATACAGACACATAGTAAAGATTACTATCATATATACAATACTACTCATATTGACCTCCTTTAATTGATTTAACAATATTGGTGGATAGCTAACTAAATTAGTGTTTCAAACAGACTTTCAAAGATACCAATTGGAATACTATTCCCGGCCTGCTTATACATTGGCATTCGAAATCTTCCGTTTCTCTCAACGGTCGAAGCAGCAGCAAAGTAATCATCGTCTGAATATCCTTGTAGTCGCCAACACTCCAGTTCAGTAAGATATCTATAACGTTCTTTCCCACAGTCAATAACTTGTGCTGGTGTACGATCCTGTCGAGTTGTAATCGTGTAAGCATAATCTTGAATCACTGTTGCACGTTTGATTCCTGTTTTTCCAATCACAGACAAGACACTAGGCTGCGTTACGTTGTAGATTGGATCGACCTGGTCGTTATTAAGCAAAAACTCTTTGATATCTTTCATAGGTTTACGACTCAGAATTTGAAAGTTAAAAGGTTCTTGATTAAGAACTGAAATCGTAAATACCCTTTGCCTTGCTTGCGGTAGACCGAAATCCCTTGCATCTAACAATTCAAATGAATTCGAATACCCTAGTTTTTCCATTTCATCGAGATATCGATTGAAATTCTTTCGCATGTGTTTGTACAATACACCTTTGACATTCTCCCATATCACAATCCTTGGTTTCCACATGCCCATATCACCTATGATTTTAATTGTTTCCCACATCAAGCTCGATCTAGTTTCCGACCCCTCATCAGCACCTTTTTGATGACCAGCAATAGATACATCCTGGCAAGGCGATCCGTGAATTAAAATATCTGGTTTAAGGTTCCAATTAACAACTGATTGAGCACTAAACGGTAACTCGTTTGCAAAGATAGCATTGTAACTATCAACGGCTTTCTGATCGATTTCCACGTAATCAATTGACTTAGTCGGTATCCCTAAATTTCTTAATGCAATTCGAGGACTGCCAATGCCGCCGAAAAGTTCTAAAATTTGTAGCAATGGCTTCACTCCTTTCAGTTGGTTATTTTGGTGGATTGTGGACTAAATCAAAGCTTGTTTTAATCCCAAAGACAATGTAATCATCCTTTTGCTCATAGTCTGTAATATACGTGATTGCTGCCAAAATACTTCTTCCTGTGTATTGTCCATCTTCATATTCTGAAAGAGCAATGTTGTCCCCTACTTTGAAATCTCGATCGTTTTTCCTGATCTCAAAAGTTTTATCACCAATCGAAACGGCTTGAAAGTATTGCGGCAAAATTTTTAGTTGATGATCAATTTCAATTGTTATTGCTGGCTTCATTTTCTGTATTCCTCCATTTCCGTAATCTCTGTCATCTATTAATGGCGTAATTTAAAATCAATTTCGCTACTATAATTGCAACAGGAATAGATAATAAAGTTATAGATATTCTCCACCAAATATTTTTATAATAAAAAATCTCAATTTCATCTTTTACAATCGCAGCTCTTTTTCCGTACGGTAATGTTCTCTTGTTCTCAACCGATAGACCTTTTTTATTAATTAAGAATTCTACGACTTTTCCACTTGCAAAATATACGACAGGTGTAAAACCTATTAAAACTAGTAATGATATTATTGAGAGTAGAATTTTAATAACTATATCCCCCATTCCATTATTTCTGTCAATTAATGACTTCCCCTTCTTTCCAAGAAAAGGATCCTCTTCGAACAGTAGCATGGTCTAGTTTTTGCTGCTCTTCTTGTTTTAATCTAATCTGCTTGCTACGCCATGTCTCTTTAAATACATTTGGATTAGTTTTTCTCATTCTTTTCAGTTGATTCGTCTTCAGAATATTTCCCTCCTGCTTCAGTTTTACATTTGATATAGATAAGAAATAAGTTCAAATTTTTCGCTTTTCTAGAAGAATCTTGATCTGCAAAACGCTAATTGAAAGCCAAATGACGATAGTTATTGCTATAAGCCACTTGATTAAAACAAACGATACAACCAACCCTTGATTGCCGAATAAAAATAATGTGCCTAAGATTCCAATACCAAACAAAACTGTTATTACAATCAGCAAAGAAAATAATCGGCTTTTCAACTTATCTATTTTTCTTATTTTATTCGTGATCTTGATTAATTCAGAGACTTTCACTTTTATCACCTTCTAGAAAATGATGTTGAAGTAGCGTTGATCGCAGCAAACGTGAAAGTAAAAATGAAGATAAATACAGCAACCTTCAGCAATCCCATACTAACTTTAAACATCATCTTCAAGAAAAACTTTCCAACTGCCAATAACTTATTTGTCTTCGTCATAACTTCCACTCCCTTTTTAAAATTTATTATTAACCAATTAAACATCTTTTGTTTACCAGATTCGAAAATAGAACAAAATAAAAGTCGCAGATTTTTACAACCGGAGAAATCTAACTCCTATGAAGGCCGGATATTCGCTCGCACACTTGCGGTCTTGGCAAATCCTTCAATGTTTTTGGCTCACCAGTTCATTGTATTCCTGGTTACTCTAAACCCCTTAGTAGCCATGCTGTTTAGTTTAGAGGGGCGTTCTAATACCCAATTCATTTATTCAATTAGTTCTCGATACTCGTTCGTTATCAACTCATATCAAGAGATTTTGCTAGAAACTAGCAAACAAAAGATGTTTAATTACTTTTTGTTCCAGTTCTTTTATGCTCTTTTGCGCTCCTGGTACCAATAATTTTGAATCATTTCTTCGTATTCCTTTTCTTCTATCGCAGTGATCAAGGCATACACTTCTAACGCTCGTTCCGCTCGATGATTCCGGACTTTGAAATATTTGTTTTCCCGTGTCGTTATCAGACGACCATTTGAATTTAACCGTTGAGCAATGACTCTTTCCTTTTGATCAAAAAGAAGTTTGATTTGTGGAAAGATCGTTTCCGTTTTGGCAGCCCCGAAAAATATTTTTTTTGGCTTCCCTTTTTCAAAAAGAGTCGTATAACGATAGGCGTTTTCCCCTTCGATCATCCAATGCTGCGTGTTAAATAGTTGTACCGTTGTTTTGATTCTTGCTAGATCTTTAACGTATACTGCTAACCCTTTTGTCATTGTCATTCCTCATTTCCTAGATCATACTTACATAAAAGCAAACAAAAAGGAGGTAAATTCACGAGAACATGAATTTACCTCCTAAGAATCGCAGTCTCTTCAACGAAAATAACAGATGGCGTCAAAAATGATGATTTGGCCTATCATACACCTAGATCAACTGTAGAAGAAACTAAAGATTAAACATACATTTTTCAATAATACATTGAATCAGAAGTTTCTTTCTACAATCATTATCTGTTATAATTACATCGTTGTAGAGAAGCTACGACGCAAAGGAGCTCAATCCGTTCAGGTGGTATCAGCACTTGATTGGAAACCGAGGTTTATCAATGACTCCTGCATGAGTTGGCGCTCTTGCAGTGACGAGATTTACTTCGGGGGCTCCTTTTTGTTTGGCTTCGTACAAGTATGTCAAACAAAAATATTGTTTTATTTTTATGTGTAAAACATAGCATAAGAAATTTATTTTGACAACAATTTATTTTGTTGCTCTAAAATACCATTATTAGTTATTCTTATACTATCGGTCATTTTCTTAAGTAATTAAGTTATTTCTTATGATATATAAATTTAAGCTTTTACAATAATATTATACCATTTTGTTTGCATTCAGACAAACAAAAATTCAGATTTTATGGTATTTTCAAAAATAAAAAGGCTAAACAAATGACTAATGAAGAGTACACAAACATCAAAATTCATTTTGCTAATGTAATAAAAGAAGCTAGAAAAAAACATCACTATACAATAAGAGAATTGGCAGAAATAGCTGAAATAAATTATTCGTATTTATCTCAGATTGAAAATAACCATATAGAAAAACCATCCATGCATACTTATCTCACTCTATTCGAAATATTAGAGATATCGATGCCAGAATTATTTTATGACATTGAAAGCATGCCACCTTTTAATCATTATCCGCCTGAAAGCTAGTTTATCTACTAGCTTTTTTATTTTGGGATTGATTAAAAATAAATTTCATCATTAGGTTATTAAAATGGCCGGCACATTATAATAACTAACTTAAACAGACACTGAATAGTAAATTATGATACATTTTGAAACTAGTTTTAGCGTGTACCAATTTGTACATCTTGCGTTTGAACACCAGTTGACCCAGTTAATAATAATAAGATCAAGTCTAAACTCATACTGTTTTCCTCCGATACTTTAATTGTGTAAATTTACAAGTCAAATAGTACCACTTGATAAAATTTTTACAACAAAAAAATGGATAATTGCTAAATTGGCAATTTCTTATGGAGGTTTAATGAGCTGTGAATGAGAAGTCTATCATTTTAGTGGAAATAATTGAAGATTTAAGAAAAAGTCGTGGAATATCCCAAAAAGAATTAGTAAATACTATTCTTAGTGAAAGCTCGTATGCAAGAATAAAAAAAGGCGAAAGAGAATTTCCGATATATATGCTTATTCCTTTAGCAAAAAAATTGAATGCTAGGATTGAAGATATCTTGGATCTCTATTATCGAAGTGAAAATCATGAATACAAAAATCTTTTCAAGCGATACAATATCGTCACTGATACACATGATATAGCTGAAGCAATTATCCTATACGAAGACCTGATAAAAAATCAAAAAAACAGTCTAATGCTAAGCAGAATGCGATTGTTGATAGAAAAGTATTTTGCAAAAGATACAAGACAAATACCTAAAATAGATATTCTTGAAGTCCAGGCATTGATGAATCAAATCTTAGTCACAAATCATCTGACTTCTTACGATCTTCAATTCTTCGCAGATTTTATGACCCTGCTATCAATGGATCAGCTTCAGATTGTCAGTCAAAAATTGATAGACGTCGACTTCAATGTTATGGACTCATTTAATCATTTCTACAAAAAGTATTATCCAATCTGCTTAGGAAACCTATCCGATTGCTTAATGGATTTAGGTTATTTTGAAGAAGCCAAGCAGCCTTTAAATAAATTAATAGCTACAGCAGACCATGTTGACTCCATTGAACTGAAAATTTGGGCCCAATACTTAGAGAATGTTCTAGCCATCTACACCGAAAATCAAAACAATGAAAAACAAAATAAGCTAAACAAATTGAATCAAATTGTTACTAATTGGCGCAACTTATTACCCTCAAGTCGTTTGGTAGAAGGGCTACATGGCGGTTTCCAACGTCTATCTGACAGAAACGGTGATCGTCCAAACAATATTCATATTCCACCTGTATACATTTTAAAACCATAAGAAAAAGCCTAGTATTCTTTGATGGTCTTTTTTTATATATTTAAAACTGAAGTTTCCTATTTTCCCAAATCATCAATACAAAAAAAGAAGAGATACTATTCATCTCTTCTCGAAAAACTATCTTGCTTTAGTTGTAGCAACTACTTTGTTATTTACAATTCTTCTACAACTTCCTGCATCAACTTTTGCTAAAGCCTTCTTCTCCAAATCCTTTGATGAATATTTCTTATTTACAATCGATCTACCAACATTATTATTGAAAAGATCCATCTGCTTTTCATTAGCTGGTTGATTTTTATTCTCCTCGTGAGCATCTGCCCATCTTTTCGCATTTGTTTTACCGTTAGAAGGATTGAAACTTGATCCATATCCAGCTAACATCGTTGCCATCTCAGCATTCCAATAAGTATGTCTAAAAGCATCTCCGTTTCCATTATGCAACCCGTTTTTGTATAATGCATTTGTTCTTTTTGTAGCCAAACTAGAAGCAGTATACACTTGTGCTGCTTGCGCAGGATATGATTTGACAAGCTTTTTTTCCGCACTATTCAAATTCTCGTAGGCAGATGGCAGGTATCTTGCTGTTACCCTATAGCTTTTTGAATCATATATATCATTGTATAGCTTAATCATATATAAGTTTTGATCATCTTCAGATAGATCTTTAAATGCTTCATCTGAGCTCGAAATTTCATAAGCTTTAACAAAATCATCAATTGTTAAACTATCTATTACTTCATCGCTTAGACTCTCATTTGAAATTTGTTCTGATCCTGATTCATCTGTTGCAATCTCATCTGCATAAGCATGGATACTACTTGATACTGAAATACCAAAGAATAAAACTAACGTTAAAAATATTTTTTTCATTTTTAGTTCTCCTTATTTTTGGAAAATCAATTGTTTTTCTGTTTTGTTTATACCATCATCATAGTTGCAATCTAATACTATTTTACCCGTTGATTCGTCATAACTAGCTACTTTTACAAATAAAGAAAAGTTTTTAGTATTGCTATCAACATAACCAGTAACTGTTTGCTCTTCTCCATAAATGGTAACTGAAATAGAACTCTCACCACTTATACTAACTTCCTCTATTGGTTTATTCGTAGACTTTATCGAATTACTTTCATAAAGAACTTCTGAATCATTCAGATAATTTCTTGCTATTGTAATAGGAACTTCTATTGCACCTTTATTATTTTCAATAAAAATGCATGTTTTACCATTATTTTTCAGGAAAAATAGTGTACCAAGTACTACCAAAACTGTGCAAGATAAAACAATCGTCAATACTTTCCTTTTTGATTTATTCATATCTTTCAGTAAATTCGAAAAATGAATCTACTGTTCCCCCTTTCTAACTCAAGTATATTTTAGTAATAGGTTATTGTAAATATTTATTTTATCGATATTTTAAACATAGACAAGATATAATCTTATTTAAATTATACACTATTGCTGTTTTAAATAACCCTTACAAAAATGTAATAATATTACCTTTCACAAATAAATACAGATACTTGAACCTTCCCAAAAAAGTAAACTGACAAAATCATTTATTAATTTACATTGCCTATATCACTTAACGAACACGTAAAAAACTAAAATACAACGAAGAATGATCGACATAACTAATTAATTTGTTCTTTTTCTTTTTTTGGATTGATACTCTTTAAGAACTTCTCCTCCAATACCAATAAATGACGATAAACATCATCCATCGACCAGCCTGAAGAAAGACTAAGACAATATAAAAAATCACAAGGTAATGTTTTTACTGCACGGTTCCTTGTTACCCAGCTTGCTACTGTACTCTGCTTATATCCATGCAACTCACAAAATTGCTCTACTGTCATACCTAACCGCGAAATAATAAATACATTGATCGGGTAGGGATATACAAAGGTATTGATACTCATAGTCAGAAAGACCTCCCACCATATTATTACGTTTGCGATAATAGTACTACTCTTTCTTAAGACCAGCAAGCAAGGCGGAGAAAAAGAAGGAACGTATCATAGATATAATGTAATAGGCAATTTGCACCTTTTAGTTTTAACCTGTATCGATCATGAACAGATTTGTTTGCACGCCGATCTTATTGGGTTCTATCAAGCGTTTCAGTGCTGTCTGGATAAACGTGTATTCTCTTCCAAAAGCTTCTGAGATCGCAGCGAAATAAGCCTCCTGGCTTTCTTTTTTTAGCCGGATAACGGAGCGCATCAATCCATGTATCGAAGCTAGCATAATACCTCCATTACGACCAGCACGAACACTAATATGAATTTTGTTCTCTTCTTTTAACTGCTTCAGTACTTTGTCCAGGGAACGTTTTGGGATCTTTAAACTTTCAGTTAACTCTTTTTTTGTAGAAATAATGTATGGTTGTTCTTCATAGGATTGCTCATTCAAATAGGACAGTAGATCTTCTGCCCATTCATGACTATGTGAATACTTGCGAACAGCTCTTTCTTTCTTGAATTTCCACCAACCCCGTTTTTTATTGAATAGCTGCTCTTCAGAAAGATTGGCATCGACCCACTCTTGGCATAATAGGACAACTTTTTCTCTGTGCGCTGCTTGATATTTTCCGGAGTAAGCGGAACGAATGATTCTGGTTAATTCTCGATCAGATAAAGGGTTAGCCAAGCGGTCATTGAATTCTAACATCGTCAATTCACATGCTTCTACTTCGTATCCTGACGAAAAGTATGCCAAAGACAAGGTGAATATGACATTATTTCGACCATATACGCCCTTTTCACCTTGTATTTTTTGACTTTTTAGCAACAGCTGGAACCAGGGTTCATCGACTTGACGAAATTCTTGAGTAGATGGTAATACAAAAACGTTCTTGATCTCCGCTTTTTTGTCCGCATCTTCTCTCATTGACCAGTCGATCCATTCTTCAAAACTATAGCGATACTGTGGTTCAAAGAATAAAACATTCTCTTCAGAAGGCATCCGTGTGATCCCAAAATGATTGGCATTTACATCGACAGGAAACCGATAATCATTTGAAAATTTATTCCTTAGATTTTTTGAGATCATTTTGGCCACATTGATCACTTTAAAATTTGATTTCTTCGTCACGTATGCAGGCTTGTCTAGTACATAGAAAGCTTGAAATCCATGCGGTGTACGTAGAATCATTGTCGGCATAAAGCCGATCTCGTGACTGGCCAGGATAATTTCTCCGTAGTCAAAGTTTGGATCCAATGTGTCAAAATCAACAAAGAAAGTATTGATTTGACGTAAATTGTCCTCAGAATGACCTTTTGTAAACATTCTGGCTTCATCAGCATACGTTCCATAGCGAAATACATTTGGTGTCCAATGAGTGAATCGATTATTGTTTTCGATCACCCCTTCTTCTGAAGTGATCACTAGTCCAATTCCCTCGACCATGTGTTCCTTTGAACGGTACGCAAAAATAGCCCCCTTACCCGACTGATCTTTAAAAGAGACTGGTTTTAGGTGGCTATTTTTATATTTAAATTTACGAATACCGTTGTTTAAAATCGTTGAATAAACTGTATCTAGCTCTACTGACATGCCTGCTAATCCTTCCTAAACAAAAAGAGAACACAAATAATCTTTCGATTTGTGCTCTCTCAATGGCTTAGAACGTCAACATTTCGCTAAATTGCATGACAAAATAAGCATATATATATATTGAGTTTCCCGTCAAAAAATGATAAAATAAATCTATAGGTTCGGATTACCAGTCCGAATAGATTTATTTAAATCACATAAGTGGTAACCAGCCACTTACATAATTCTGAGACGAGCGAGAACACATAGTTCTGTATGTGATTCAGATGAAAGAGTGAGGCCAAATTCACTTTTTTATCCGTCTCTTTTTTTGTTTTAATTTTCATAATAAGAATATATGAAAACACCATTTAATTCAAGCCCTATTTCCCCGAAAATCTATTACATACTACCTTAAATATATTTCCTTCGTTATTATTTACTACCCTAATTAATGATTATCTACTACATTTATTGAAATAATTATTATAATATGAACTACTGAAATTATTAATTAACTACTACTCTTTTGTTCCGAATATTATATTATATACTACCTTAAATATTAATTATCTACTACCTTATCATCGAAATGCTTGAAGGTAGTGGATAATATCTTATACTTAGGTAGTAGATAATAAGACTAGATTAAATACACTGTTTAACGTAAAAATCCTATCCTTATAATTATATACTACTTCAATTTGATTGAGTACTACCTTTATTGTATGCTCTTTATAATTACCTACTACCTCTTCATATCATTATTATTTACTACCTTAATATCTAGTCATATACTACTTTAATCTTGATTAGATACTACCTATAAATCGAATTATCTACTACTTAATTCATATTAAAACATTATTAGTTACTACCCTAATAAGGCGATATCTACTACCATATTATACTTTTAATTACTACCCAACTAATTGAATCTCAAGTGAAGCAATTTTCTTTTTATTTATGTACTACCTAAAATAACTAATTTTTTACCGATCATACGCTTGCTGAAATATCTCAGTAGCACTAACATCCGTCCCAAATTAAATGTGCCAACGTAAGTTACATACGATACTTCTAGCGTCTTATTGAAGGAGAGCAATTAATGGAGTAATCTTCTTATTTTAATAGTTACTACTTTCTATTACGGTAGTATATAATTAAAATTAGATAGTAATACTTATGGTAGTATGTTACTATTATTAAAAAAGGTAGTAGATAATATAGGGAGTGATATCATTTGTCAAAGAAATTTGTTATTGGAAATTTTAAAGGTGGCGTAGGGAAGAGTACCTGTGCACAAATGCTAGGATTTGAAGCAGCTGTAGCAAAAAAACAAAGAACTCTTATCGTCGATCTGGATATGCAAGGGAATACCTCTGACGTAATGAGCTTAACGCATATGAACTTTCCTTCTGAAGAGGGTGGGGGAGATGGTGAGCCTCTTGATTACGAAAATACAATAACTGATGTACTGATTGGGAAAGAGCCTATTGATCTAAATCTCGAATCGGACGGAGAAGTTGATTGGAATAAGGTAGTAGATAATGATACTCGTGTTGATCCAAAAGATGCCATATATAAGATAGTAGATAATTTATATATATTACCCGCAGATATGAGTTTTGAACTTTATGATGATTGGATCAAAGATCAGTTCTCTGATTCTGCTGACAAGCTGGTTTATATGCAAAAACGATTAGCTCCGCTACTTGAAGAATTTGACATTGTTTATCTAGATGTACCACCATCCATTTCCATCTATAGTAAGTCAGCGATGTATATAGCTGATTTTGCAATTGTTGTTCTTCAAACGCAGGTTAAGTCCATGAGAAATGCCATGCAATACTTAGAATATATGGATTTCTTTGTGGAAGGATTTGATACATCTTTAAAAGTTGCGGGGGTGATTCCTTTTATGCTAGAGAGTGGGGACGCAGTAGATCAAGAAATGTATGCACAAGCGCAACGAATTTATGGTAATCATTTGTTAAAAAATGTTGTACTTAAGAATGCACGTTTAAAACGTTATGACGGGTCTGGGATAACGATGGAATTAACTAAAGCTGGTAAACTAAAGCAGTGGGATAGACGTTGCCATCATCTTTTTATTAATATTTATGAAGAGCTACTTCAACACGAAGCTTGGTATGAGTAGGAGGTTCCTCAAATGGCGGATATAAAAGATTTAGGTATTTTTAGAAGCAATAAAGGGTTAGACAAAATTAGGGCAGGGACCTCATCGAGAAAAAATATCAAAAAACCTCAATCTGATCTTACAGAGAAGACGGAAACTTTGAAAGAATCTACTAATCATAATGCCTTTGTTCCAGAGTCTAAGATCACTGCTACGCAAAGTACGGATCAACCGACTATTCAAACTAAGAAAAAATCTGTTATCTCTAAAAAAGCAAAAGGGGTAGGGGCTCCAATAAGAAAATTTGATCGTTCATTCTCTGCGCAAATGCCTCTAAAGCTTTCGCCTATTTTAAATGCAACCTCGAGAATCATGGTTGAAAAATACGATACTAATTTAACCAGAGACGAGCTATTGAGAAAAGCCCTTGATGAATACATTAAACAACATTTAACTCAAGAAGATAAACAAGACCTTTTTAATGATGTTATGAGAGAAGTAGATATATTTAGAAAGAAAAAACCGACTATTCCAGAAACTGACATAGATGGTATAGTTATTCGCACAGTTGAAGAGATTGAGGAAGAAACCAAGATGACTTTACGTAATAATTGGGGAATGAACTATAAACACTAAAAAGCTACTACCATAAATACAATTATGGTAGTAACTTTTTATTTAACTCAACATGAATTAGGGTAGTATTTAATTAAAAATAGAATATTATATATTTTGCACCATGTAGTATAACAAAAAAATGTCATACATACTACGAGAGGTTTATAATATATTGATCCCTTTATCTTAAATACTACCTTAATATATGAAAGTAACAACTAATTAATGATTATTTAAGTAATATATAATACACTTAATATCCGTTTCCAAACGATCATGAAATAGAAAAACGAGGAGATGATTGCTTATAATACTTTTCCTTATCAATTCACGTGTAAAAACAATACATGCAGTGAAAGTCAGAAAAATCCATACCCAAAATGAATCTATAGAATATGGTAGTTGAAAAAATTCTGGTGGTGTCCACTCAAAATGAAAAATAAGAGCATCAGTTATAATGTTTTATATCAACTGCTTAAGAAGGGATGAGACGATTAAGAATTAGAACAACTATTTCGTCTCTTAAGTACTATCAGCACGGCAAAGGTATAAATTATACGATTTTTATTTAAGATATAAATTATACCTTATTGACAGAATTGATGCCTGCATCTATTAGTACGGATAAATAGAACAGATTTATCCTTAAAATTTACAATAGAATGTCTTCACACAAGTGAACTATGTCAATTTACACTTCGAAATAGATGACAATTCGCTCTTAGCGAAATTTGCACTCGATCTTGAAATCATGAAGAACTTAGATATAAAATGGGATTCATAAAAGCTAGAACTTTTATTTTCCGCACAGGATAGTGATTTTTTACTTGGGCGGATTTTACCGGACCCACAAACCCGGTGTCTCTTTGGAACTGATTCGATTGTTAAGATAACAAAACCTAATGAGTCAGCTTCACTTATCAACGATCGTACACCGATTATCATTCAAAAAGTTCCTATCAAAGTGTGGATTACTGATTTAGTCTTTGCACGAAGCGCTCTCGAATTATCAGTAAGCACTACAAACACCCTCTCTGGGAGCAAGTTTCCTTTTCTATTATATCAAATCATTTATACGATTTAGTATACCTCTCGAAAATAATTTCCATCGTCTCAAAAGTATCTATATCTAGTTGTCACAACAATAGCAGATATTTCTTTTACTTATATGTCCATTCAACAGTGGGGGAGGGAACATCAGATTACTCTATCCCGCCCTTTGTTCATTGGAACATAGCTGCCAGTGCTTTTCAAATATTTTTTCTTAATATATTGACCCCTCTATATTAGAATTATGGTAGTAGATTTTTAATTACCTCGACACGTATTGAGGTAGTATGTAATTTAAAATAGAATACTATAAATCTTGCACTAGGTATTAAAACCAAAAACGCTCTAGTGTGATGGTTGGACACTATCTTGTCATCTCTATATTGAGTACTACCATAATGTTTTGAAGTAGTATGTAATTTTCGATAATTAAGGTAGCATTAAATACATTTTAATAAATTTACAAATTTTTGTGGAAAAGAAAAACCATGAGACGGTTGCTTATAATACTTCTCCTTATGAATTCACATGTGGAAACAATAAATGAAGTGAAAGACAGAAAAAGTCATATACTAAATGAATCTATAGAATATGGTAGTTTAAAAGATTCTGGTGTCTTCCACTTAAAATGAAAAATAAGAACAGCAATTACAAAGTTTTATATCAACTGCTGAATAAGTGGGAGACCTCACGTGACTGTTACAGACGATTAAAGAATTGGAGCAACTATTTCTGAGGGATGAGCGTCTCTTAAGTACTATCAGTAAGCCAAGTGAATGGGTATTGAAAACCATGATGATGCATAGTAAGAATAGTAGCACAGTAAGTAGGACAGAACCTTTGGTACTTTCTGAGTTTTTAATATCTGTTTGGTATGGTATATTTAGATATCCTTTAAAATATATCATTTTTTATAAGATACCATACTGATATTCTAGCAAGACCTGCTTGAAGATTAATATATCTAATTATAAAAATCGGAATTGAAGATGGGGGAGAGAATATGAGAGATATTCAGTTAGCATTCATTAGTAACCGTACAACGAGCCGAATATTCAAAATATTAGGGATAATCGAACGAATGCGTTTATTCACAATTAAACAACTAGCAGAAAGAATAAAAGTTACTGAACGTACAATTGCAAATGACATGAAGTATATACGAGACTATTTTGATGGGAGTATTGCATTAACGTCTGGGAATAACGGGGTTTTGTTTGAGGAAAAAAAACCGTCTGAATACAAAAAGTTAAAACAAAAACTATTGGATAATGAATGTTTATTTGAAATAATTGGGAATATTTTTTATGGAAAATTTGCTCGAGTAGACGAATTAGCGGAACATTATCATTTCTCAGAAAGCTCTTTTAGGCGCATGCTCAACCAAAGTAATTCAATATTAAAAATGTATGGGCTGCAATGGGCATCAAATCCATTAACGATTCAAGGAGAAGAGGCAAACTTACGTAAATTTTATAAAGATTTTTACTATGAGGGCATAGAGACAAAATATACGCTATTGCCGGATCTCGAGCTGCAAAATCTAATTTTAACAAAATTAGAAGGAAAATTGGGTAACTATGGGATTGGCTCTGGAACAACTCCAGCCTCGCATTATTATACGTACTTTATTGCAATAAAAAGAGCGAGTTTGGGATTTACGATCTCTTTACCTGAAGAACTAAAGAGATTAGCTTACCAAGAAACAGATTTCCCATTAATGTATTCTTTAAAGCCAGATATTGATAAGCTTTATAATATTACATTTCCTAAAATAGAGTTTGTATGGATCTATCTAGTATCCTTGTGTGAGCGCACGTTGGACCGTCAAGACCAAGAAGAGCGATTTTATGATCATTTTCATAGTGGAAATGAAATAGCTGATTTAACAGATGATTTTTTAAGTATGCGTGAAGTGTCGGGGAAAGATAGGCAGACCATCGCTACATTTATACGTGCCTTTTTCTTGTCTAGAAATATCAATCACCGGATTTCCCCGGTCTTAAATAAGGAGATGTCCGATCTAAAAGAAGTCATATTTAATCTTGACTATGTAGATTATCAGCGCAATTATCTGTTCTTAAAAAAAGAAGGGGAGAACATTTTTAATTCTTCCATTTATCTAGAAGATATAGCTGTTGCGTTAACGGTATATAGTGATTTGATTTTAGACATTTATGCTCCCTCAAAAAAGATATACTTCCTATTGGAAGGTGATCACTTTATGTGTCAATATATTCGAACAAGAGCGATCCAACAATTTGGTATGAAGCACAGTTTATCATTCTTGCCATTACAGTCTTTAACAAATGATGTTTTAGAAGATACCGATGTGGATTTGATCGTTACGAATTATTCTCGATATATACTAGACTATACTCTTCATACAAATTATCTTTTGCTTAAAGCAGTACCGGATGAACAAGATTGGCAACAATTGGAGAAAAAAATCGATCCCTATCGAAAAAAACGTGTATAATTTTTACCCCTTCACGACTTTGGTGTAGGGGTTTTTTCGATTTTTTCCGATACTGATGAAAAGAGCGATTTCGTTTTTTTTACTTATGAAGTTATTATAAAAATCGTAATCAAATACGTCTAGATAACCTTTGTGATAGCAGTGATAATGAAAAAAGAGGTTCTTTGGCTTGTACTACTTTTCACTCTGATGCTTGAATTATTCTCAGTTGTAGGGCAAGCAGAGTAAGGTACGTTGAACTTTTACTTCGCATCGCAATTAATTATTAGCCACGTTTAAGGATCCAGTAGCTTTTTGTATTCAAATATCGGACCAGATGAAACAGAAACCTTATCATTGAAACTACAAAATGCCAATAGCAAATCGATCAAAATACAAGTGAAACCACCTACTACATACACCAATCCCATAGTATCAAGGAGTATAGTAAGGATAGAGAATAAACAAAAAATTTTATTTGGTAAATGACCGTTGGCATTGTATAAATTTTCCTTTTGCTTGATCTGTTTTTCTAAACATTCTTTGAAAAAAGAAAGGAACGAAACAGGAATAGCTTTTCAGAAATAGGTTTGAAAAATAACGCGAATCTAGATTCAGAATTCTCAAAGAGTTTTTCAACAAATACGCGATCCATCAATAAAAGTAAAGGATATCTACGAAGTCAGGAAGGATTGAACACATGAAAGGATTATCATTTAAAGTTCTAACTATTTTTTTCATATTTACTTTTTTTCCAATCGCTCAATTGTCTACTAGTTATGTATTTGCGACTACTAAAGAGGCAGTCAATGACACAGACGTGGAAAAATTCAAAATAAACAATCTTGATTTTTTCTGTCCTGAAGAAGAGCGTCATTTGTCACAAGAAATGCCTGAGATGTCCCAAGAATTTTCATTTGTTGCAAAAACTTTTCGAACAACTACCAATCAACCAGTACTCATAAAATTCACGAGCACTATAGCAACAACTGACGTAGTGGTGAGAGTTCCTGAATATGGACAAATCTTAAATTCTGAGTTTTCCAAAGATGAACATATTCATCACTCACATGGTGAATATTGGCTAATGAAAACACCTATACCTCAGACCACATTTGAACTTGCTGTTTTGTTTGAACAATCAGGCAGCTATTTTCTCACAGTGGGTCATGATGCCGATCATTTTTATTTGGAGGTAAAAGATGAACCTGAAACACTCGAACAGCCAATCTTTGAAAAAGACTATTTGGAAGAATCTGAGCTAGAAAGATTAGTCGAGGAAATCCCAGAAGTTTTGCAACCTGAAGTAGCAAAGGAAGAAAATATATCCATCCCTGCTTCGATCATTGCAGAAGAAGAGCTACGTATTTATGAAGAGACCCTTGATCCAGAAACAAGATCTACTAGCAATGTTAATAATTGGTCTCAATTTCGAAGTGCTTGGAACAATTCTAGAACAAGTATCATAATCATGACGAACTCAATCACCTACTCCGGATCACTTTTAGGTAGTAATTTAAATGCGCGAAATTCATCCATAGTCATTCAAAATGCTAGACAGTGGAGATTGGATTTCAGTAGTTCTAATAATAACTTGGTCATGGATGGGAATAATAAGTTAACAGTGCAGAATATTGCGCTATTTGGGGGTAGCCTACATCTTGGACATATTAGACATTTGGGTTCGGGTGTAGTTGAAGCAAGTAAGATATCCTCACCCGGTTTTGGTTTGGTAAATTCTACGGTTATTGAAGCTCAAAATATTGTTCTTAATGATGATTTTCATCTTATTTCATCAAGTAACTCCAGTATATTTTTGGTACGTAACGGAACCTTAATTATAAATAATCCCTCAGAAAGATCCCTTATAGGAACAGGGGGGGGAGGGCAAAAACCCATCACATCGACTGCTTCAAGTAGAATTATAATTAACGACGTCAATCGTATGACTATGGGAACTATGGGGCATTCTATCACTCCTAGATCTTCTTGGTCTAAAGTAAACGTCACGCTTACTGGAGTTAATGGGGCGCAAGTGCTCAGTAGTAGTTCAGACCAAGGAGATTTTGAAGAGCGGTATACACAATTGTTCAATGAAAATTGGTACAATGCGCTTATCTTCAATGGAACCGATGCAGAGTTTGTCCCACCTATTCAAACCGGTACAGTCAAAGCTACGTATACCGATACTAAGGGAAATACGTTAGCCCCTTCTGAAGTATTGACAGGAACCGTCGGAGAACTATATTCTACACAAGCAAAAGAACTTGAGTATTGGTCATTGTCAGAAGTACCATCCAATGCCAACGGTATTTTTACAAGAGAGCAGATCACTGTGAATTATATATATGAAAGAATACATCAGTTGTCCTTTCAAACTAATCCTTCCACAGGAGGATCTCCCATTGCTGAGAAGAAATCTTTGATTTCACAAGAAGAGACGGTGATTCATGCGAAACCAAATGAAGGGTATCGCTTTGAGGTATGGGAAATCATTGATGGGGATGGTGCAAATATAAAAAACATTACAGCAGAAACGACGGTGTTTGTCATGGGTAACTCGGATGTGGTAATTCAAGCTGTTTATGTTGAAGAGCCTAAAACTACAGTCCCCGTAAATCCTGCCGATCCGCTAGCGCCAGAAATTGAAGTGAATCCCGAAAACAAACCAGACCTTCCGGAGGATCAAGGACCACTAAGTATCGATTTCATTTCGACCTTTAGCTTTGGTACACAAGCCATTTCGGTTAACGAACAGATCTATTTTGGGGAACCACAACGCTTATTGAACGGAGATGGGACTCTTAATGAAACCGAAGAACGCCCAAACTATATACAGATCAGTGATCGACGTCCTGAAAATGAGCGCCATGGCTGGCAACTAGCCGTTACCCAAAAAGAACAATTTAGAGGGGAAGAAGAACAGGAGCTTTTTGGGGCTAGTTTAAGTTTATTGAATCAACAAATCATTACCGCTCAAGGTGGAACGGCACCAGAACTTCAATCTGTTCCTTGTATACTCCTCATTCCTGGCAATAGGCGAACGCTTCTCAAAGCGACGGGGAATGATGGTACAGGCACATGGATCTATCGCTTCGGTGATGCCGATACGCAGGGGGAAAGTATATCGTTGACTGTGCCAAAAGGCTCAACCCCAGAATCTACGATCTATTCCGCGACGCTTGTTTGGGAGTTAAGCGCGGTTCCTGAAAAGTAGGCGCCATAGCGCGGCATACGGCTCATTCTCTGGCTAGCAATTATTCCTATTGATTGACCAGCTGCTAAAAGGTAATGTACAACCACAATTTAGTCTGTGCGAAAGAATTAGGACCGACATTAGTAACCTCCATTAAATAAAGTCCCTTATAGAACAGCAGCCCCCGGAATTTTCGACTACATGTATAGTTTATTTAATCAATTGGATGCTTTGTTGAAAGTCCTTTACCCAACTGTCTAGTGGGGAAAGATTTCAAAGATCTTATGTATCGATGCGAAGCTGGTCCTTTTAGCAGAAACACTTCAAGAAGAAGATCTTTCAGCCACAGAGTTAATTTGAATCGCAGTTAGAACTTGAGCAAGGAGTTGATGTACTATTTGCAATTTAATGTTTCCTAATGATGCATAAACCATTTAATATATTTGAAAATTTCGGTTTATCTTACGCTTAACCGATCATATAGAAGGAGGACCATGGATGCGCGAACTTCAGTTGAAATTTATCTGTAATGCTGTCACGGCGCGTTGGTTGCGTGTTTTGAATATAATCGAAAGGGAACAGACTTTTACCATCACCAATATTTCGGAGCGATTGGAAGTTTCCCAACGCACCTTGATTGCAGACATTGGGTATTTGAAAAAACATTTTGAATACAGTGCCCGATTTACGTACCAGAACAACCGCTATACCTTTGAAGAGACCGACCGCTTATTGTATCAGGAACAAAAGCAAGCACTATTATCAGAGGAAATCTTATTTGAGATTATGGGGAATATATTCTATGGTGAGCATGAAACAATCGCTGCTTTAGCGGAATACTATAATTATTCGGAGAACACTTTGCGACGCTTTTTGTCCTTGGCACAAAAAGCACTGAGGGACTACGAATTAACACTCACATTCACACCGGTCATGATCATTGGCAATGAGGAAAGTATTCGCAAGTTTTTTTTTGACTTTTACTACGAAGGGGCCCCGACCTCCCACACTTTGCACCCACCCAAGGAATTGCATGAGTTACTCATAGAAGAGCTATCTGAACATCTGGGAGAATATGAGATAGGGACGGGGTGTACCGTAACAGCATTTTACTACCTACTTTATATAGCGATAGAACGAAGTCGTCAGGGATTTTTGATTACTTTGCCAGAAACATTAACGAGCATCGACTATCAAGAACAGGATTTTCGCTTGTTGTTTACCTTGCAAGAACCAATCGAAAAGCGATACGGGGTCCGTTTATCAAAAGAAGAATTTTGTTGGGTGTATTATCAAGTGATTATTCGACGTACATTGCATAATACCAAGCAGGAACAGACTTTTTATCAGCGTTTCAACCACTGGCCTCAACTGAGCACTGTTACAACAACATTTTTAACTAGCCGCAGCATAGACAAAGAACAACAAAAACAACTGATTCCCTTCTTTAATTCATTTTTTTTAACCCGAAAGATCAATGACCAAATCAGTCCAGTATTAAATAAGCTGATGGAAGAAGAAAAAGAATCCGTGCTTGTGCATTACCCAAATGAATTGAAACAGTGCCGCCAATTTCTGGAGGATCACCGAAAAACGCTCGGATTGACACCATCTTATTCAGAGGATATTGCAAACAGTCTAACGTTATATAGTCATATCTTGTTTCGCTACTATGCCCCGGCAAGAACGATCTGTTTTCTTTTGGAAGGAGATTACTTTATCACCCAGTATATCAGAGCACAAGCACAACAGCTTTTAGGGTACCACCACCATATTCGGTACTTAAAAATCAGGGAACTGAATGAAGAACAACTGAACGGGAATCAAATCGATTTATTAGTCACAAATTACAGTCCATATGTATCAGAATATAGATTGACTACAGATTATGTCTTGATGAAACAAGTTCCAGATCGACTAGATTGGATCCGCGTGTTAGACAAATTGAATTCTTTGGTAACCCATTCATTGCAAGGTCAACGGAGTTAATATAGAACTTAATTTTTTCGATATCGCTAGTGGTTTTCTTAAGTGAATTATTTGTCAGTAAAAGCTATTTCGATTGGAAAAAAATTCGCTTCCTATCGCCCATAGGAAGATGGTGGGTTAGTGGTCATTCCACCAGTCGCCCCCTGACGAAGGCGGGCCAGATGTCGAGATTGAACCAGAAGTACCCGGAACAACAGGCCATTATCCATCATGAAAGCTACCACAATGAACTTTGGATCACAAGTCATCTCAAACCAAGATCAAACTTATCATATGATCACAAAAATGGCAAAATTAACAAATCCAGTGACAGATGGGCCAACCCACGTTCCTTACGTATCATTTGCGCAAGTCCAGGATCTAAGGGGGAATAATGAAGGTTGGAATCTAAAGGTGAGTTTGAGTGAGTTTGAGTCAAACTCACAGAACAAGATTCTGATCGGTTCTCAAATTACGCTAGTTGATTCGGCTATTCGTTACGAAGGAAGTAACCAAGAAAATGCACCAACGGCCCATACAGCTGGACTAACGTTGTTGCCTAATGGTGCTGCGCAATCAGTCATGAAAGCAGAAAAAGGGAAAGGGGCAGGGGCATCCTCTGTTGTCTGGGGAAATCAAAATGACTTAACGAATCAATTTGAGCCCGAAGGAGTGGCGTTCAAAAATAATTTTGTCTATTTCATAGGGGTTGTCGTCAGTAACTCATGAAACGGTTCAGACACTAAAGTAAGGGGACTATGAAGCAGCATTCAAAGACTATGCGACTCTTCTAAAGAAAGGATTATTCTATGATCTTGATTTTTACAAAAGAACATTGAAATCGCAAACCGATTATATAAAAGTTATTTTAAAGAGTTATTTGGGTATAATCAGAAAACGAAAATAACGTCCTTAATAGTCTTTACTATAACTTAAGTTTCATACATGAACACTAAAAGGAGTTTATGTATGAGTTAGTGTTTACAAAATTGAAATTGAAAATACAGCTTGGATAACAATCAATTTACAAATTTAAAACGAGCTCAATCTGGAGTCAGAAACTTTTTAAGTTTTTGATCCTTTTTTATGAAAGAACAAATAAAGTCCTGTTCTAAAAAAATACCCAGAAATACTCTTTAAATCATTCTACCCCCCACTATATGTATAATCAATTTTTATTTAAATTTATAAATTATGTTGCAGATAAACACTTATATAATGCTTATTCTCAGAATTTTTCACATAATAATGAAAATATTGATTTAGCGATTTTTCAAAACGATGATACAGTAATAATTGTCTAAACGACCATTTTATCTTTTCAAAAATCTTCATTGATAGAACAATAACTTAAACTTAAAATAACATCTTTTAGCTGTTCTCTTAAATGAAGAATATTGAGAAAAAAATAGGGGAAGGGGATGAAGAACAACTTAATTTGACAATTGGACAATAAATTATTAAAGAGAGGTTAGATATGAGTAAAATATTCAAAAAGAAATCAATAGTTTTTTTTATGATCAGTCAATTAACACTATCGGCATTACCGATATCTGTCTTAGCTAATGATATAGATGGAGAATCTTCCGGTAATCAGGAATCATTAACCAGTGATTCATCTTTTGAAACAGAAAAATTTAATAACGCAAATCCTAAGGTAAATGAAGATCAAAATGATATATTAGGTCCTAGTTTTGAGGAAGTCAGTCCTGCAAATTTGATAACTAACAACTTTCGGTCTGTTAGTTATAGTCATGGAAACTTAAGGGCAATGACTAGCAATCATCGTGTTGGAGACTCTGTAGCTTATCAACAAATCAGAAATGGTCGCGTTATCGCAAGAGGTTCCACATCTTTACGTCGGAGTGGTGGCGTTATCAGTCAAATCGGATATGCTGACTTTTACTTCGGAAATAATGAAGTTTGGGCAGGAGATATATTTGAATTGTCCTTACATTGTATTCTAAGTTTAAGAATAGATTCTACTAGATACACGGTTCCAGTGTCTAACGTAAATACTCCTTTACCTAGAATAACTGGGGCTACTACGCGGGAAATCCCTCAAGGCGCTACCTTTGACCCCCTGGAAGGTGTAGCAGCCACAGATTTCAGAGGTGAAATCATTACAAATCAAATCAGAGTATCGGGCCAGGTAGATGTTAATAAGGTTGGCAATTATAGTTTGACGTATTCTGTAACAGATATTCACAATCGTACTTCCACTGTTACGAGAACAATTAGAGTTCTTCCTAAACAAGAGATTATGGAGACAACAATAAATCCACTAACAACTAGTTCTATTTTAGTAAGTGGTACTGCCGAACCTAATTCAACTTTATCAATTAAAGTTGGTGATACAGAAATTGGTTCAGGAGCTGCCAATAATAATGGTCAATATGAAATTACCATTCCACCTCAAGAAGATGGCACCGTAGTCACCGCCCAAGCAACTTTGAATGGTATTTCTTCAAATATTGCCCAAACAACCGTTGAAAGAAGTTCAATATCTGAAACAACAATTTCTGAACTAACTACTGATTCAACAAGTGTGACGGGAACCGCTGAGCCGAACGCTGAGATTACGATCAAAGCAGGCGATACGATCATAGCAAGTGGACGTGTAGGAAGCGATGGTAAGTATAGCGTAACGATTGAAAAACAACAAGCAGGCACCATAGTTACTGCTCAAGCAAGACTAGGAAATATCGAATCAAATATTGCCGAAACAACTGTTATTAGAGAAGGAATTGATGAAACAACGATTTCCGAGCTTAATACTGACTCCACAAGTGTGACGGGAACGGCTGAGCCGAATGCTGAGATTACGATCAAAGCCGGTGACACGATCATTGCGAATGGACGAGTGGGTAGTGATGGTATCTATGCATTGACGATTGAGAAACAACAAGCTGGTACCGTAGTCACCGCCCAAGCAACCTTAAATGGCATTTCATCAAATATTGCAGAAACCATGGTTGAGCGAGCAACGATCGCCGAAACAACATTGAATGAGGTGACAACTACATCCACTACCGTTAGCGGAACAGCCGAACCAGATGCACATGTGGAAATTACTATAGGCGATTCTGAAACGAAAAATGTCACTGTTGACAGTGATGGCAATTTTGAAGTAGAAATTGATCAACAAGCAGCGGGAACAATTATTACTGCTCAAGCAAGCATCGATGGATTGCAATCAAATATTGCTTCAACGATCGTTGTCACTGATCCAGCAAACACCGAAGGCACGATTACACCAGCAAGCTACAATGTTTCTTCGGCCGATCAGTTCCTGAGAGGGTCGTATACCGGTGATGTTGTATCTGCCCGTGTGTATGTAAATGGATCATCCGTTCGTGGTGGGAATTTTGCTGATGGTTCGTTTGAATTCTTTATCGGCAATCGCATCCAATCCGTAGATGATGTCGTAGAAATCGAAGCCTTGGATCAATATGGCAAAGTACTTGATCGGACAACCGTTGAATTAACTAGAGATTTGGCTGGTTCGATCACACCGGATCAATATCGTGTTGGCGAAACAATGATTACAGGGACCTTTACGGGTGATGTCAATTTTGCACGTTTAGTGATCAATGGCACGCCTTCTAATGCATGGGGTGGTACCTTCAATGCCGATGGCACCTTCTCGTTTTATGTAGCGAATCTTGGAATCAAAGCGGGCGATAAAGTTGAGATCCAAGCGTTGAATCGTCAAGCCAACGGTGACAGTGAAGCCATCGAAGTGCTAGAAACCAAAGAAGTAACAGTGATTGATCAACTTCAAGGGACGATCACACCGGATCAATACAGTTACACCGATACCATGATTACGGGAACCTTTACGGGAGATATCAATTTTGCCAACTTGGTGATTGATGGACAATCGGTAGGAAACTGGGGTGGTACCTTCAACAAAGAAACGGGTCGCTTTGAGTTCTTTGTTCAGGCGCAATTTAGAGAACAGATCAGAACAGCAGCGAAAGTAGAATTGCAAACCTACCATCGTGAAACAGTCGATGGACAAACGATTGATCATAAGCTGGTGTTGCAGCCGGTAGAAATCGTCAAAGCAGCAGGCACGATTCAACCAGCAGCCTTCAAAGTGACAGAGAGTGAAATTACCGGAACCTTTACAGGCGATGTGAATTTCGCCAACTTGATCGTTGATGGGCGCTCGGTTTCATGGGGCGGTTCATTTGACGCAACGAGCCAGACATTTACTTACTTTGTCAATCAAACGACCCGCGACTTGATTCGCGATGCGGAAACAGTTGAATTGGTTGCTTACCATCGGGAGGTTGTTAATGGCCGTCCGGTGGACACCAAATTGGATCGCAGTGTAGTCACTATCGACAAAGAATTTGTTGGCACAATTACGCCAAACCCTTACAAATTAGGGGATCGAATCGTTACGGGAACCTATACAGGAGATGACATCAACTTTGCTCGACTTGAAATTGATGGCATGATCCTGTGGGTGAGCAGTTTTGCGGATGGTACCTTTACCGCCTACTTGAACCAAGAACAAGCCAATAGCGTGACAAAAGACAGCCAGATGACGATCTATGCATTGCATCGTTTTGCTGACTTAAGCACACGAGAGATTGCACAAGCAACCGTTTCGATCACAGAATAAGAAACAAAAACTACGAGAGACCCTTGTACCTTGCCTGTTGCAAGGGTCTCTTCATTGATAGAAAGAGAGAAAGCAAATGAACATGAAGAAAAAAATCGTTACCTTCTTTAGCCTTGCCCTTATGGGGAGTTTTTTAGCGGCTTGCTCGACGGATGACCAAGCAAAGACGGATACTACCCAAGGCAGCGAACCGATCGAACAAATCACGGACCAAAGCAATGCCGAGCCGCAATCGATCATTGGTGGATTAAAGATCATCATCGACAAACAAGAAATCAATCAAAAGAAAACAGAAGATGGGGAACAAGTTTTACATACATTTACCATCACAGCAGAAAATATGGGGTCAGTTGCCGCAGGGTTAGGTTCAATTGATTTCCTGCTAGAAACCGAGGATGGGGAACTTCTTGAACTTGATCATACTATGGCGATGTTTGGCAATGAGATCGCTGTAGGTGAAACCATCACTGGACAAGTTTCCTTTGCTTTAGAAGAAGGGCAAGTGGCGAAAAAATTGATTTATAAGCCTGGAGAAGAACAATTGGCAGAATGGGATGTTAAGAGCGAATGAAGGTAAACGTTATCGGATTGGGGTATATCGGGCTACCCACAGCACTTACTTTTGCAAACCATGGGATTGAAGTCGTTGGGGTTGATGTGTCAGAAACAGTCGTTCAATCACTTCAAGCTGGTCAGGCACCAATCGAAGAACCCGACATTGATCGCTATCTAGCACAAGCTTTAGCGAAAAAGACATTCAAGGCACAATTGGTACCAGAAAAAGCGGATGCCTTTATCATTGCCGTACCAACGCCAAACCTCGCTGATCAATTTGGTAGTTGCGACTTGTCCTACGTCAAGGCGGCGATGGCTGCTATCCTACCCTATCTTGAACAAGGCAATACAGTCATTGTTGAATCGACCATTCAACCTCGCACGATGGAGGACATCGTTGGACCATTTTTTGAAAAAGCAGGCTATACCATTGGAGAAGAACTCTATTTGTTGCATTGCCCAGAGCGAGTTTTACCAGGGAAAATTTTTGAAGAGCTGGTGATGAACAATCGAATCATTGGTGGCATGACGAGCGCTTGCACCCAACAAGGCAAACGCATTTATCAGTCCTTCGTCAAAGGAAACGTGCTGGAGACTTCTGCAAGTATCGCTGAGCTATCGAAATTGATGGAAAACACCTATCGCGACTTGAACATTGCACTAGCCAATGAATTGGTCCAAATTGGGGATCGCCTAAACATTGATGCACTCCAAGTGATTGAGTTAGCCAATCAGCATCCACGGGTCAATATCCATCAACCGGGACCTGGTGTCGGCGGTCATTGCTTAGCAGTCGATCCGTATTTTGTTGTCGCGGCAGCACCTGATGACGCGAAGTTAATTCAATTGGGGCGGATGATCAATACAGAGATGCCTGAATTCATTATAAAAAAAGTCGAAGAGATCTTAGCGATTCATGGTGGAAACAAAATCGCGGTCCTAGGGTTGGCGTATAAGGGCAACATTGACGATGCCAGAGAAAGTCCGGCTGTTGAGATCGCCAAAAGATTGAAACAAAAGAAAGCTCTGCAAGTCACTACCTATGATCCTTATGTCGCCACTTCTGATGTTGCACAAATTGAAGCAGCACTAACAGACAGTGATCTGGCATTGATCCTCTGTGACCATGATGCCTTTAAAGACATAGCGCCGGCAGCCATTCAAGCGATGAAACAAAAAATCGTTTTTGACACGAAAAATATTGTGACAGGTAAAACGAGGTTCGAGGCTGCCTATTCTCTTGGGTCATTACCAAGCGCCCAGTAAATGGTTTGATTGCTATTTCTGTTATTGAAAGGGAAAACCAATGAATAAAGAAATAAATATGAAAAAATTGAAGCAAGTCCTTCAGCAACGAATAGGCTGGATCCTCATGATCATTAGTATTCCCTTACTAGCGATGTTGCTTTATCTAACCCTGTTTGCTGAACCCATTTATCAAAAAAGTGCACAGTTGCTGATTAGTCAGTCAGAAACGATAGCTGGCAATCGTCTGGAAAACCAGACGATTCAGGCAGACCTTCAACTCGTCAGTACCTATAGCACCATCATCATGAGCCCTCGCATCTTAAATGAAGTCAGTGAGGCGCTAGAGGGAAGCTACGATGTGTCTGAATTGTCGGAGATTTTGAGTGTTACCAATGCCACCAACTCACAGATCATCGAAATCAACGCTTACCATCAAAGTCCGAAGATCGCAGCCGAAATCGCCAATACGACCGCCAGCGTTTTTAGTGAAGAGATCCCTAAAATCATGAACATTGATAATGTCACGATCTTAGCAGAAGGAACCGTTTTGCCACAAGAAACGCCTGCTCGTCCAAACAAGTTTTTGTTGTACAGTTTGACCACTTTTTTAAGTCTTCTTTTCGCTTTTACGTATATGTTCCTCCTGTTGGTTTTTGAGCGCAGTTTTGCTTCGAATACGGAAATCGAAGAGGTCTTAGGGGTAAAGGTCATCGGAGAGATAAGCAAAGAAAAACGAGTTGCTTCGTTTAAAACCATCCAGTCGAGAAGCTTTAGAGGAAGGAAGCGTGTGTGATGCGTAGCATGAAGGAAAATTATTCCATCATCAGCGAACAAGTCAAGTTGATTCGCGAAAATGTCGACTATTTATGCCAACAACAAGATGCTCAAACGATTTTGATTACTTCAGGAGAAAGCGGTACGGGAAAATCCACGGTCTCGGCAAATTTGGCGGTCGCCTATGCCCAAAAAGGGAACCGAACCTTATTGATCGATGCGGATCTGCGTAAACCCACCCAACATTATTTGTTTTCACAAGAAATGCACGTGGGCTTGTCCAACTATATCCGACGGGACATCTCGATCGAAAGCTGTGTCCAACAAGTAATTTCAGAAGATTGCGAATTTTCAATCATTACTAGCGGATCCATCGTTCCAAATCCCAATGATTTGTTCGATTCTTCGAAAATGACTGCAGCTTTGCAAGAGGTCAAACAACTATACGATGTGATCATTATTGATACGCCACCAGTCAATGTCGTTTCTGATGCCTTGATCTTAGCCAAGAAAGTCGACGGTATACTTTTAGTTGTTCATGCGGATAAAACGACCAAACAATCCGCAAAAAATGCGGTCAAAAAACTGCGCCTAGTCAACGCAAACATCTTAGGTGTCGTAGTGAATGGCACGGATACGGCCGAAAATTACTATTATTAAGGAGAAAATTGATGGAGAAATCCGCAACACGTAATAAAAGATTTTTTCAGATTAAAAATTATATGCAAGTTAAACGTATTTTAGAGTATTTTTTTAGTTTAATTTTATTAGTTATTCTTAGCCCAGTGTTGTTGACACTTTTTATAGTGATTAAGTTGTCTGATTGGAAGGCACCAGTAATATATAGACAAGTCCGTGTTGGAAAAAATGAAACTACTTTTGTGATGTACAAATTTCGAACGATGGTGCCTGATGCCGATCAATTATTAGGGCAATACCTTGATAAAAACGAAATTGAAGGGGCCATGTTCAAGCTGAAGAAAGATCCGCGAGTGACGCGCTTAGGCCGTTTTTTAAGAAAAACGAGTCTTGATGAATTGCCCCAATTGATCAATGTCTTGAAAGGGGAGATGGCACTGGTCGGCCCCCGTCCTCCTTTAGAAAGAGAAGTCGTCAGTTATTCAGAAAAAGACAAGCAACGATTGTGTGTCACACCCGGGTGCACAGGGTTGTGGCAAGTCAGTGGACGAAACGAATTGAGCTTTCAAGAGATGGTCGCATTGGATCTCTATTACATCAATAACCTGAGCTGGTTATTGGACTTGAGAATTATTATGAAAACGATTGGCGTTGTTTTCTTACCCAAAGGAGCATTCTAATGGAGCAACAAGTACGTGTATCACTTTTAGGCAGCAATCTCGATTCCTTAAACTTTCAGGAAACCATTACTAAGATCGAGGCAATGATCGAACAGGGGATGCCCGCACAGCATGTTTCAATTAACGCGGGAAAAATAAACTTGATGCGAAAAGATCCCTCGTTGCGATCGATCGTCAATCGGGCAGCTTTGATCACGGCTGATGGGCAGTCGATTGTCTGGGCAGCGAAATATTTAGGGTGCCCGGTACCAGAAAGGGTAACAGGCATCGATCTTTTTCGCGAGCTGGTCAAATTGGCAGCAGAAAAAGGCTGGCGTCCTTATTACTTAGGAGCAACTGCCGAAGTCGTAGAAGCCGTCGTCAAACATGACCAACAGCTCTATCCCGACCTGAACATAGCGGGTTTTCACCATGGCTATTTTTCCGAAGTCGAATCATTGGACGTGGCAAAAGAGATTGCACGGACGCAACCAGACTTGCTGTTTGTCGCTTTTTCTAGCCCGCAAAAAGAGATTTGGCTCGATACATTCAGCGAAGTGTTGCAAGTGCCATTTGCGATGGGCGTTGGCGGCAGCTTTGATATCGTCGCAGGCAAAACCAAACGAGCGCCTTTGTGGATGCAGCGGGCAGGTTTGGAATGGTTTTATCGCTTTGCGCAAGAGCCAGTCAGGATGTTTGATCGCTATATCATAGGAAATTTACGCTTTTTACAGTATGTGTGGGGAGAAAAAAGAAGAAACGCATGAAATCAAAACAGCAAAGCCATCACCGCTTCTTCCTGGGGATTGTGGCCATTTTTCCGATAATCGACGTCTTAAACGGCTTATTTCTAAGTCTGGGCATTCCTTTTCCCATTGGCGTGTTCTACCGTTTGCTGTTCTTTTTGTTCTTAGTGATTATGATCGTGACAGAAAAGATTCCCCATAGCTACTATACATATTTAACGTATGGGTTTATCGCTGTGACGCTTACGATTTTTCTGTTACAAGCACTTTTTCTAGGGTACAGCTGGCAGTGGGTGATCGAGGATCTATCGGTGTATATCAAATACCTCTTATGGGTACTGATTCCTTATTATGTCTATCAACGAAAAAACGACTTCTCCAAACTGCACTACGACAGCTTATTTATTGTTATCAGTGTCTGCTTCACCTTGGGGCTACTGATTCCTTATTTTTTAGGGCTAGGCTACCAAACTTATGACAATTCTGATGCTGGGTATAAAGGCTATTTCTTTGCCAATAATGATACGAGCTTTGCCTTTATTGTTTCAATCACCTTTACAGTCCAGGCACTAATTGTTTCGATCAAAGAACAGACCCATAAGTTTTCACTGTTTTTGGCTAGTTTATTCGCTGGGAATTTCGTCTGTTTGGTCTTGGTCGGTACGAAAACCGGCGTGTTTTATGGTGTCGGTGTGTTGTTCTATCTTTTAATCCGATTGGTGCTAGGCATTGAACGTAAAGCATTTCTGCAACAATTGTTTATCTGGTTTATGAGTTTTATTACGATTGCTTGGCTGCTTATTCAAGGACTACCATTGCTGATCCAAGCCGTCGAAGGAACCTATCTTCGCATGGTGTATTTTTATCATCTTTTCGACGGGGACTTGATCCGGCTATTTTCTAGTTCAAGAAGTGATTTTTTGATTGGTGGGATGAACGCCTTCTTAAATGATGAGGCCCGACACTTTACCATGATCTTTGGCCAAGGCTTTGAATACCGTTTGGCACACTTTGGTCGTCTTGGCTTAATTGAAATGGACTTCTTCGACACCCTTTTCGGGCAAGGCCTACTGGGAATAGCGTTATTGCTGCTAATGCTCGCCTATTTTGTCTATTTGGCCTTTCAGCCACGAAAACGATCGGTTTATAGTTTTGCCTTGATCGTGGTGCTTTTTTATAGTTTTTTTGCCGGGCATGTTTTGTATTCGGCATTGTCTTCCACCTTTTTAGGATTGATTTGTGGAGGCATTATTTTAACAGAGAAAGAGTGAACAACTGATTGAAAAAATTACTTTTGAGGCTGGGCTTTTTCTCCCTCGGTTCGTTAGGTTCGGCGGTCTTAAACTTGGTGCTTTTGCCCGTAACGACCAGCTTTTTGACACCCGAAGAATATGGGAAGACCAGTATGTTTTTCCTTGCACAGACCTTTTTGATATACGTGATCTATCTCGGCTTCGACCAAGCCTTTACGAGGGAATACCATGACCACGAAAACAAACGCGAGTTATTGCAACAAGCGATGCTCGTCCCGTTGCTCGGTTCATTTTTCTTTCAGCTGATCCTAGTGGTTTTTGCGGCAGATTTTTCGCAGCTTTTATTTGAATCTCCACAGTACACCCGTGCGATTTATTTATTTGCTCTTTCGTCGGGACTGCTGATTTTTGAACGGTTTCTTTTGTTAACGGTTCGAATGCAAAACAAAGCGATCCAGTTCTCCGTTTACAGTATTTTGGTGAAATTCATGGTCTTGTTCATCACGTTGCTGTTTCTCTTTTTTGGTCCGCCGACGTTTATTACGGTGGTCTATGGCATGCTCTTCGGTCAGATTATCGGTGATTGTCTGTTGATTCTGGCAAACCTGGCGCTTTTTATGCCGCTCATTCGCCAAATCGATCGCAACCTGATCAAAAAGCTGAGTCGTTTTGGCTTGCCGACGGTGGTGGGAACGTTCCTCTATAGCCTGTTAATGATTATCGACAAAATGATGCTGCGCTATTTTGCTGATTTTGCCGCTTTGGGCATCTACACGGCTGCATTCAAAGTGGCAAGTGCCTTGATGATTCTACAAGTTAGTTTTGCCAATTTTTGGATTCCCACCTCCTATGAATGGTTCAAAAAAGGCAAACCATTGATTTATTACGAACGAGTCAGTCACTTTATCATGTTCGTCTTGTCGATTTTCTTTTTACTGATGGTCTTTTTCAAAGAAACGATCGTCATCTTATTGTCGCAAGACTACTTAGAGGCCCAGTACTTGTTTCCCTTGTTATGTTTTTATCCCTTGATGATGACGATCAGTGAAACGACCAATCTCGGGATCGTTTTTTATAAGAAAAGTCATTTGAATATTGCTGCCTCTTTGCTGGCGGTCTTAGCCGCATCCCTTGGTCATCTCCTACTCGTACCGACAATTGGCGCCACAGGAGCGGCTTGTGCTACGGCATTAGGGTACTTGGTCTTCTTTTTTGCCCGTACATATTTTTCGATGACCTATTGGCAGGGGTTCTCAGTCAAACGCCAAATCAGCCTTTCGATCATGCTGTATTGCTTTGCGCTGTTTACGGCATTCAATCGGACTCTTTGGCTGGAAAAGAGCCTCGTTTTGCTGCTGATGCTCTTCGTCGTTGTTCTTTATCGCAAGGAACTAAAGCAGGTAACTAGATTTGTACAAGAAAGGAAAATCAACAAAGCATGAATATCTTACTTATCGGTCCAGATCCAGCAGCAAAAGGGGGGATCGCAACGGTCATTTATAATTTCCAAAAAGCAAAAGCGCCAGAGGACGTGCGTTTCGTCGTCCATAAGACTTGGTCGGAAAAAGGAAAATATTGGACGCAGATCAAAGCGTTTCTTACGTTTCGTCGGCACATCAAAAAAGAAAGGTGCCAGATCCTTCATTTCCACGTTGCGCAAAAGGGCAGTTTCTATCGCAAGAGTTTGCTGTTGTTGCTAGCACCAAAACATTGCAAGACGATTTTTCATATGCATGCTTCGCAATTTGACCAGTTTTATCAAAACAGTCCTTCATGGGCAAAGTGGTGGGTCCGTTTTACCTTAGCTCGGGTGGATCAGCTCGTAGTGCTAAGTAGTAGCTGGTCAGCATTTTACCAAACGATTACCGATACCTCAATCGAGGTCTTGCCAAATGCCGTAGCGGTGCCGGAGGAATCCTTTTATGACCCCACCGCAAAATGGATCATCACTCTTGGCAGGATCGGGCAAAGAAAAGGCAGTTTTGATCTGTTGGCAGTTGCAAAAGCAATGGCTGTTTCCTTTCCCGAGATTCGCTTTATGTTATTTGGCGATCAAGAAAATCAACAGGTTGCCCAACAGCTCCAAGAAGAGGCTCTCACCAATGTGTTCTTAAATGAGTGGGTAGCAACCGATGCGTTACCAGCTGTTTTTCGTAAGGCAGCCGTCCATTTTCTCCCTTCTTATCACGAAGGCTTGCCGATGGCGATCTTAGAAACCATGGCGGCAGGTATCCCCAATGTAACGACGAAGGTTGGGGGAATCCCAGAGTTGATCCAATCGGGTGAAAACGGCTACCTAGTAGCTGCCGGTGATATTCAAGCAATGATCGAGACGTTGAGCAGTCTGTTAGCTAACAAGGAAGAACGAATCAAAAGCAGCCAACAAGCCAGAGCAACGATTGAGCAACAGTATGCCTTAACGTCGTATATGAAGCGCTGGCAGAAGATTTACAAAAAGCAACTTGATTAATGCTCAAATTGCTGAAAAAAAGGAGAAGTACGATGCAAAAAATAAAGGTATTATCTATTTTTGGTACACGACCAGAAGCCATCAAGATGGCACCGGTCATAAAAAAACTAGCAAATGATCCACGCTTCCTATCAAAGATCGTCGTGACAGGGCAGCATCGTGAAATGCTTGAGCAAACATTAGGGGCGTTTCAACTGACTCCTGATTACGACTTGGCTATCATGCGAGAAAATCAAACCTTGTCAAGTATCACCAGTCGTATCTTAGAAGGATTAGAAAACATCTTCCAATCAGAAGAACCAGATGTGGTGTTGGTTCATGGCGATACGACGACGGCAGTGGCAGCTGCGCTGGCCGCTTTTTATCAGCAGATCTTGATTGGTCATGTGGAGGCTGGGCTACGAACAGGTAACAAGAATGATCCGTTTCCAGAAGAAATGAATCGCCGGTTGATTGATCAACTAGCGGATTTTCTCTTTGCACCGACGGATCAAAGCCGTGCCAATCTCTTAAAAGAAAGCCACCCACAAGACCGTATTGTAGTCACGGGCAATACGTCCATCGACGCTTTGTACCACACCTTGGCACAAAAAAAAGAGCGAAAACTAATTAGTGAGAAAAAAATCCTTTTAGTTACGATGCATCGACGAGAAAACATTGGGCAACCCATGGAACAAGTCTTTCGTGCACTAAAACGTATCGCTGTTGCTTATCCAGATCTGACGATCGTCTTTCCCATGCATAAAAATCCCCGCGTCCGTACACTTGCCCAACACTATTTAGAAGGGCAGCAAAATATTGAGCTGATCGAACCATTGGATGCCCCTGCATTCTATCAGTTGCTGGCAGGCAGCTACCTTGTTTTGACCGATTCAGGAGGGATTCAAGAAGAAGCACCCTCCTTGGGGATTCCTGTCTTGATCGTACGTGAAACGACGGAACGCCCAGAAGGGATGGCAGCAGGGACTTTGAAACTTATTGGTACCCATGAGGAGCATGTGTATTCAGAAATCGTTCATTTATTGTCTGATGAGGCAGCATACAAACAGATGGCGCAAGCCAAAAATCCCTATGGAGATGGACAAGCCAGTGAGCGAATCGTGGCTGAATTAAAAAGTTATTTCGAGTAGAGGAAGGCGAATATATTAGACTGTTTGAATTTTAATATTAGATAATCAAATTTATTTCTTAAATAAACATACGATTAATACCTACAAGATTCTGAAATGGAATAAAGATTGAACTATAAATTTATATGAGATATTGTCATAGCGATAAATCATACGAAGGCTACATCATCATATTGGAGGGCAGGTCTCGAAATGTGCGGCTATCGTTTTATCAATGGATAAGATAATGTGAGAAAAGGTGACAATAATGTTCAATCATCAGGAGTAGCGTCCTAATTTATAATATTAATTTGAGCTTTTAATGGAGTACACAACAAATAGAAATACAGAAAAATTTTCCTGTTCCTCACATAATTTTTACAACATAGCCAAAAAAGCACAAAAAACTATATCACTGGAAGTGTTCAGAATCGGGAAGCTGATAATTTGCGGCCAAGAGCAAGTAATCATTTGCAATTTGAAGTTAATAAATGTCCTCTTTTTTGATGAGGGTGAGTATCCCGATGGCAATGGGAAACCAAACAAATGTAAAAGATCGTTTGAGTCCATGTTACGTCACCAAAATTGATACGATTTCCATTGATATTTTAGAGATAACAAAAAAATACCTGCATGGTGAAGCAAGCTGATTCATTCCTTTTTTTTCACAAAAAAAGGACTAAGATACAGTATGTGTCTTAGTAAAAGAGAAATCTGTTCTTTTATCTACATTCTGATCTACCTGCTGGAAGAGAGTTATGACTTAACGAAAGAGTATTAAAAACAATAGCGGAATATAGAATTTTAATCAAAAATATTTAAAAAAACATTTAATTATCTTTTAAAATGGAAATCGATCAGTATTTTATTGTTCGAAAAAAAATACATAAAAAACAGATTAGCTTTAGAAAGAGAATAGGTATGTTATGTATGATAATAAATATAACAAAGCTAAAAAAATAAAACAAAAGAAAAGGATGATTATTAATTATGAAAAAAAGTATTAATTATAAAGGTTGCCTCGTATTAGTTTTTTCTATCGGCCTTTTAGCAGCATGCAGTTCTGAGACTAAAGATGGAGATGAAGCAGAGATACCAAAAGTGAAAAGTGAAAGAAAAATTACTATCGACGGGAAAGAAGGGATGGAACAAGTTTTGGATGATGGAACGGTTATTCAGACGTTTGATGAAGAGGTATCGCAGCAAAACGAAGAATAAGCATTGGATCGAATATTTATAAGGGTACTTTTGTAGCGACTGATAATAATGAAGGAGTAAACACATGAATAAAAAAAAAAAATTAATCGAAAGTTGTATTTTTCATTACTGGTCATCATATTGTTATCACTGGTAAGCGTAATAAGTATATTTACTTCTAATGGGAAGACAAAAAAACAAACCTCAGACCCGATTGTTGAAGCTCAGTCTGTAAAATCCCTCATTGATGAGGTGAAAGCGTCGAATTTGATTTTAGCCGGAAAAGTCATGCCAAACAATAGCAACAAAATCAAAATTGATCCAGAACGAGGAATAGTAAAAGAAATTATGGTAAATGAAGGAGATGTTGTAGAAAAGGGGCAGCCCTTGTTCAAATACCAAACGGATCAACAGAGAAAAGTTTTGGAAGCTGAGATGGAAGTAGAAATCAAAGCAAGAGCGGTAGAACAAACGCAAGCGACTGCAAATCAAAAATGGACAGCACATAACGAAAAAGTAACAGAGCTTGGAAAAGCCAGACAGGATTATGCGAAAGAAAAATCCGAAGAGTTACAAAGTATGATCAAAGCCTTAGAAGGAGAAGTCACAAGTCTACATGCAGAAGCTATGGTTGGCGACAATGAAGTGATGAACGCCGAAACAGAATTAAGAAGGGCACGATTGCTTCAGGAAAATGAAAATGAACGGCTGAATGAAGACACAGTGACAGCTGATCATTCAGGAAAAATTAAATCGTTGAATCGTGACTTAGTCAATCAATCAAAAGAACGTCAAAAAGAAGAAAATTTTATGGAGATCCTTGATGATTCGAACTTGTATGTTAATGGTCAAGTCACTGAATTTGATCGTGAAAAACTCGCTGTCGATCAGCAAGTAGAAATCATGGACCGTAAAGACCAAGAGAAAACTTGGCAAGGAAATATTGTGCAAGTGGCAAACTTAACTGGTGATGAAAAACAAGATGATCAAAAAGAAGAAAATCCTAATTTATCTAAGTTTCCTTATAAAGTTAAGATTGATCAAAAAGAAGAAATGCCATTGATTGGTTCTAATGTGTACGTCAATGTTTTACCGAAAGGTTTTGTGTCAGGAAAGGTAATTATCAATCAAAGATACCTCATTGAAAAAGATGAAAAATATTATGTATGGAAAGTAGAAAATAACCGGATCAATGAGCATGAAGTAAAGGTAACTCCTATGGAAGATGGGCTCGCAGAAATAGTAGAAGGATTGACTGTTGAAGATCAGCTTGCTTTTCCTCAAACAGGGATGGTCGAGGGAATGGAGGTTGGTGCAAGTGTTAACGCTTAGTAACATTCAGAAGTCTTATTGGCAGGGCGGGAAAGAGTTACAAGTCCTTAAAGATATTTATTTACAAATCAATGAAGGAGAATTGGTTGCAATCATGGGGCCATCGGGGTCAGGAAAGTCGACGTTGATGAATATCATTGGTTGTCTGGATACCGCTACGTCAGGAGATTACATCGTTGAAGGAACTGATGTTAAAACGTTAGCGGACAATTCATTAGCTGATTTTCGTAACGAAAAAATCGGCTTTGTTTTCCAGAATTTCAATCTCATGCCAAAATTATCGGTTTCTCAAAATGTGGAAATGCCATTAACGTATAAAAAAGTCAATAAAAAAGAGCGACGAAAGCGTGCCTTGGATATGTTGCAACTAGTAGGGTTGTCAGATCGAAGTGAGTTCAAACCGATGGAATTATCAGGAGGACAAAAGCAACGAGTTGCAATTGCGAGGGCTTTAGTGACTAACCCTAGTTTTGTTCTGGGTGATGAGCCGACAGGTGCACTTGATACAAAAACTAGTAGTCAAATCATAGATCTCTTTAAGGAATTCCACAAAGCAGGAAAAACGATTATTCTAATTACCCATGAGCCAGAAATCGCAGCTTTATGTCAACGAACGATCACTTTACGAGATGGTCAAATAGTCAACGACGAGCAAAATGAAGTGAGGTGATCAGGAATGGAAGAAATCAGATTTGCTTTACAATCAATTTTTGCTCATAAGATGCGTTCGGTATTGACTATGCTAGGTGTCATCATTGGAATTGCTGCAATTATTTCGATTTCCAGTATCATAGGCGGCAACACCGAAAAAATGAAGCGAGAAATGATTGGTGGTAACAATAATACGATGAATATCCAATATGATAGAAAAAATGCTTTCCAACATGGGGCCTTTTCTGAGGGAATCATGTCTGAGAAGGAAGAGCAAAGACCGTTATATTTCCCATTCTTAGACGAAGATGCACTAAAGAACATCAATAAGATACCAGAAGTCTTAGCAAGTGGTTTGACTTATCAAAAAGATGGGAGAATCTACAGGAAAGAAAAAGGGGTTGACGCCAAAGTTTCTGCTGTCACTTCATCTATTGAGGATTTGGAGCAATTAAACTTCATCAAAGGAAATGGATTTAATTCCAAGGACTTCAAAGAGCAACAACAAGCAATTTTTTTGGAAGATTCCTTGTATGACAAATTATTTCCAAATGAAGAAGGGATAGGACAGTTTGTCGAAGTGAGTGGAGTCCCCTTTAAAGTTCAAGGTGTATTTAAATTAGATCCAAATAGTAGTAATCTATTTAGCTTTGATAAAAGAGCTTACGTTCCTTTGCAGCAAGCGCATAAACTCTCTGATGAGTTGAATATTGTACCGCTTGTCACAATCCAAACAAATAATACCGATCAATTACAAGGGGCTGCAGAAAAAGCTGCGAAGATTCTCAATCAACAGGTCCCCCCATCCGATTATGAGTATGGAGTGATGAATCTTAAAGAATTTGCAAGAGAATTGGAACGAATTAACCAGTCAAGTTTTATTCTTTTGTCTGGTATAGCAAGTATCTCATTATTAGTAGGTGGAATCGGTGTGATGAATATCATGTTGGTCTCTGTCACGGAAAGAACGAAGGAAATCGGAATAAAGAAAGCACTCGGCGCAAGAAGAAAAGTAATTTTGAAACAATTTTTAGTAGAAGCTATCGTTCTAACTTTGATTGGTGGGATACTAGGTGTGCTTATTGGTTTGTTAAGTGGCTATGTCATTACGCAATCACTGGATTATCCTTATATCGTATCAGTGATTTCCATTGTCGGTAGCTTAGTATTTTGTAAACTAATGGGTGTGATATTTGGTCTATTACCGGCGATGAAAGCATCGAAATTGAACCCTATCGAAGCATTACGCTTTGAATAAGGAGAGAGCTATATGGAAAAAATTTTAGTTGTTGAAGATGAATATATGATCAATCAAATCGTGACGGAATTTTTAAAGGATCGAAAGTATGAAGTTTATTCAGTGAGAAGTGGCGAACAGGCGCTAGAGGCTTTTGCTGAGCAAACATTTGAATTGATCCTATTGGACATTATGTTGCCTGGAATAAGCGGAACGGATGTTTTAAAGAAAATGCGAGAAACGTCGGATGTGCCGATCATCATGCTGACTGCCTTGGATGATGAATATACACAGTTGCTTAGTTTTTCCCATTTGATCAGTGATTATGTCGTCAAACCTTTTTCCCCGCTTATTTTGATCAAACGGATCGAAAATGTTTTTCGGATAAATCAGGGCAATCCACATATCACCATCGGTGAGTATGCTATTGATTTAGAAGGTGGTCTTGTAAAAGTCAAAGAGGAAGAAATCCATTTAACAAGAAAAGAGTATGATATTTTAGCCATTCTAATAAGAAACAAAGGGAAAATAATGACGAGAGAACAATTGGTTTATCAAGTTTGGTCGTATGAATATCATTTGGAAAATCGAATATTGGATAATCATATAAAAAATATCCGAAAGAAAATGCCTCTTTTATCAATAAAAACGATCAAAAACAGAGGCTACCAACTTGAGGACAAACCATGAATATCATGCTGAAAAATTTTCTGTTCTCTGGGATCATCATTTTTTTAGTCTCAATTACTTCGTTGGTTGCTTTATATTTTACGATGCCTGTATATTATGAGCAAATGAAATTGAATGAAATAAACAAGGAATTCGATCAAGTAATAAATAGTATAGAGAACAAAGATTTAACTACAATGCAAAACGTTATTGATCAATACTGGTTTGGAAGAGAACAAAACCTTGATATCATGCTGATTAATAACCAAGGTCAAGTCATTGGCCCTTTCTTTGAAGAGAATATTGACTATTCAGGAATAAGTCTTTTCTCAGATGACATGAGCCTCTTTCAAGAAATTACTGACAAACAAGGCAACACCTATTTATTAGTTGGTATGTATTCAATGCAACCAGTCGAAGAAGCAAGTAAAGTCTTACTTCACTTATATCCATTTATTATTATCATATCATTGATCATCGGTGGGATAGGCGCGTACTTCTATAGTATTTATTCGACAAAAAAAATTAAAGAAATATCCAAAGTAACAGAGAAAATGATGGAATTAGATTCGGATATTCGTTGTGAATCCAACGGTATCGATGAAATCTCACTTTTAGCTCAAGATATCAACCATCTATATGCTTCTTTGATCCAAACAATTGAAGTGTTAGAGCTTGAAGTAGCTAAAACGAAAGAATTGGAACAAGTAAAGTCAGAGTTTATGCAAATCGCCTCTCATGAATTGAAAACACCCATTGCTTCATTGATGGGGCTGATTGATGGTATGATTTATAATGTAGGGAAATTTAAAGATAGAGAACGATATTTAAAAGTTTGTAAAAATATTTTGCAGGAACAAACAGAGATGATCAACAATATTCTCTTTGCCTCAAGAAACCAATTGCCTCCAGAAGATGTAAACTATGAAGAAGTCTCAATCAAAGATATGATCGAACATAAATTGACTTCTTTCCAGATCATGGCTGAAGCAGAACAGAAAAAATTAGTCGTTAATCTAAAAGAGGGGATGATCATCGGCAATAAAAATGATATAGATAAAATTTTAGATAATCTATTAAGTAATGCTTTCAAATATACGAAGTATGAGGGAGAAATCAATCTGTTTTTTGATGGTAAACAGTTAGTGATTGAAAATGAAGTGAATCAGATACTGACGGAAGAAGAATTAAGTAAGATTTTCCAACCTTTTTATCGCCCCGATTTCAACAGAAGCAGAGATACTGGGGGTTCAGGTTTAGGATTGTTTATCGTAAAGCAACTTTTCGAAAAACATGGTTGGGAGTATTCATTCAAGTCAACTGCAAATTCTAAAATGTGCTTTTCTGTCACTTTTAGAGGAAGAAAACTAAATTGATCAGTAGCATCTCCAGAAAAATAAACGACCAGTTGTCACAAGTTTTTATTGTTTTTTTGATAGTAGAGAAACTAAGAAACAAATTACATAACTGCTATTTACCAGAAACTTTGATTTTTATACACTCAACTGGGATTTAAAAAACTACACTATACCATACCACTATATATTAAAGAACAAAGTCATAAAAAAACTCACAGTGTGATAGAAACTCTTGAAAAAAATTTAGCGCCTGTAAGCTTTAAATGCAGTAAAATAAATATAGAATAATTAAATATAAAATTAAGAAGACTAGAAGATATCGATGTAGATTTGATCGGTACGAATTATTCTAGATATATTAGACTATACTCTTCATACAGAGTATCTTTTTCTTAAAGCAGTACCAGATGAACAAGATTGGCAACAGTTACAGAAAAAAACACGTGTAATTTTTAACCCTTCACGACTTAGGTGTAGGGGTTTTTTCGATTTTTTCCGATGCTGATGAAAAGAGCGATTTCGTTTTTTCTCTTTATCAAGTTATGATGAATCTTGTAAGGAAACACGCGTGCAGACTTAACAACTATTACCAAAAGCCTTCCGCTATTGAGATTGCAATAAAAAAGACTCGTAATAAGTCTGAAGGTCTCAAGAATACTAATAAATCAATTTTTTCAAAGTTCACGAAATCGATTATATTGTATTCTGAATAACAAAGAATTTTGAGACAAATCTAGGAGGAGGACCATGTTTTCTAATAGAAAAGAAGGTCTTGTGTTCGTTATCATCCTTATTTTTTTTCCATGTATTATGATAAATGCTACAGAAGTACAAAAGGTTGAGACAAATGGAACCGTTGGCTTTACTGGGGTGTATGAACCTATCGGCACACCTGATCCAACACCACCTGGAAGTATGGTGAGACCACCAATCACCGAAGGAGCCAAGCCAGGAGGAATATTACCACAAACAAATGATAACGTCTCTTCTTGGCTTCAAAGCTTAGGAAGTTTGAGTGTCAGTTTCGTTTTTCTTTTGTGGAAACGAAAGAAAAATCACATAAAAAATGAGAACTATAAGAAAGCAGGAATTAGTACATGAAATTACTCCGTTTAACAACAATAACCGCACTATCAAGCACGATCTTAATGGGAGGGACTGTATCCGTTTTGGCTAGTGAAACGAGGGAAGTCACGACAGAAGGCCAGATTCAGTTTACAGCACCAACAGACGAAGATGGTGAGTTAGTGGTTATTCCACCAGTCGACCCTGACGAAGGCGGACCAGATGTCGAGATTGAACCAGAAGTACCCGGAACAACAGGCCCATTATCCATCATGAAAGCTACCACAATGAACTTTGGATCACAAGTCATCTCAAACCAAGATCAAACCTATCATATGATTGCAGAAATGGCAAAATTAACAAATCCAGTGACAGATGGGCCAACCCACGTTCCTTACGTATCATTTGCGCAAGTCCAGGATCTAAGGGGGAATAATGAAGGTTGGAATCTAAAGGTGAGTTTGAGTGAGTTTGAGTCAAACTCACAGAACAAGATTTTGATCGGTTCTCAAATTACGCTAGTTGATTCGGCTATTCGTTACGAAGGAAGTAACCAAGAAAATGCACCAACGGCCCATACAGCTGGACTAACGTTGTTGCCTAATGGTGCTGCGCAATCAGTCATGAAAGCAGAAAAAGGGAAAGGGGCAGGGGCATCCTCTGTTGTCTGGGGAAATCAAAAAGACTTAATGGATCAATTTGAAGCCGAAGGCTTTGATCCTGAAAAAGATGTGGTCAAAAATAGTGCGATTCAATTGTTCATCCCTGGATCCACCGCCAAAGATGAGGCGACCTATACGTCTACTCTGACTTGGGAACTAGAGAACACACCAGATAACTCTGGTGGTGACGAAGATGATAACGCCTAGTAAAAGGCAGAAAACGAACAAGTATTCAATGACACTAGATTAGATAATTGACTCTCGACAGCGTTGCAGCTACTTGTAGCGCTGTTTTTTTAGAAAGGATGTTTTTCTTGAATAAACAAAAAGCGATGATAATGAAAAAAAAGGCGCGTTGGCTTGGATTACTTTTCACGCTGATGCTTGGCTTGTTTCCAGTTATAGGGCAAGCAGAGGAAGGTACGTTGAACTTTTACGTCACACCGGAATTTCCTGATAGTCAAGTTGAAGGATCCAGTAGCTATTTTGATTTGAATCTGTCTGCTGGAGAAACAGAACATTTAGCACTAAAACTACAAAATGCCAGTAATGATTCGATCCGAGTGCAAGTAACCCCACATACTGCGTACACCAATGTCCATGGCGTCGTAGAATATGGTCAGGATGCAAAAGAACCAGATCCGAGTCTGTCTCACTCATTGGATGAACTGATCGATCCATCGGAAATCATTGAATTAGCTGGTAACGAAACAAAGACGATCAGTGTCCCGTTACATATGCCCCAAGAATCATTTGAAGGCTTTCTAGCTGGTGGATTGCGTATCGCACAAGTCAAAGACGAACCAGAAGAATCTCCAAACAATGGAGAAGGGGTCGCAATCAAAAACGAATTTGCCTATGTCATAGGTGTCGTCGTCAGTAACGCACGAAATTCAGTCCAACCAGATCTTGAGCTTTTAGATGTTTTTGCGGACCAATTGAACTATCGAAACGTGATCAGTGCTAATTTACAAAACTTTACGCCAGCATTTATCAATCAACTGGCGGTCGAAGCCACGGTGCAACGAGCTGGAGAAGACGATATTCTCTACAAAGCCAGTGAAGAAATGATGCAGATGGCACCCAATTCAAATTTTAACTTCCCGATTCCCCTTGAGGGAGACAGTTTCCGATCTGGCGAGTATGTATTAAAATTAAAAGCCACCTCAGGAGAAGAAGAATGGTCTTGGGAGCGGACATTTATAATTGAAACAGAAGATGCCCGGAGTTTTAATCGATCAGATGTGACGATCGATACGAACACCAACTGGTGGATGGTCGGATCAATCGTCTTGGGTATTCTTTTACTTGGCGTCATTTTGTATCTACTGATTCAAAAACAGAAAGCAAGAGCAACAAACGAGCAAGAACAGTAAGAAGGAGTGGATGATATGATCACGAGGTTTAGACGACCGATGCTTGTGTTAGGGACAACCATCTTGATCATGCAAGCTATATTTACGCCTGTCGGCATGGTCTACGCAAAGACAACGGTGGACACTGAGGAACAAGAACTAATGGAACTTCCCCCGATGAAAAACTATCTAGAAGAAGAACCGATTAGTATTCCACATTTTTTCTTTACTCATTCGCGCATGCAAGGAACGATAGAGGTTCCTCTACAAGTGACGTTTTTTTCAAATCAGGAAGTGTCAGAAGTACGAATACTCATACCAGAAGAAGCAACGATTATTAAAGATAAATTACCAACAGGGATTTCAGTTGAGGAAGGAGCACAGCCTAATGAGTGGATCTTTCAGTCAAAACGTGCACAAAATACATTTGTCCTTCCTCTAGTCTTTGTAGAAGCTGGAAACTATGAATTGTCGGTGGAAGAAACGACAGCTCATCTAGAAATCATTGAGAAAGAAGAGATGAATGAGAAAGTCCCGGTCGAAGAAACGGAATTGTCAGAGGATGATCCAACTGGAAAAGAGGAATTAAAAGAAGACAATGGAATAGAAGAAGATCCAGAGAATGAACAACCGGCAGAAGAAGTACGTGATCCTGTATCAGAAGCTCCACAGGAGCAACAAACAGATTCGGAAGAGACCGATGAGGCGTCACAAGTGGTCGAACCGACAGTTTTTGATGGAGAAACAGCAGAAGTCGCTACGATGGCAGAATTCAGAGAAGCAGTTGCCAATCCAGCTATTGGGATCATTTCTGTTCAAACTAATTTGACAGAAGCTACCGCAAACATATTAACTGTGGATCGTTCATTACTTATCCAAGGAAACGGATATACATTGACTTTCGGTCATAATGATTTGTATTTTCAACTAGGAGAAGTGCCTGAACCATGCATCTTTCGAATTGAAAATGCGACACTTACAAAAGTCAATGCTAGGCCTTTAGTTAATTCTACTGCAGTCAATAGTACTAATTGGACTTTTGAAATGGAAGATACGAATGAATTGAGTGCAAATTCAATGAAATTAGCCAATCTTCCTAATGGAAGGATTCTCTTTACTGGCGGAGAGTCAAACTTTACACGTCCAGCAGCTGATCAAACGTTTATTCAAGCTAAAGAAATTATAGCTACAAATAATACTAAAGTAATAATAGATAGAGGAGCAGCGTCAATTTTTTTTTCAGATTCCTCTATAGCCGCACCCAAAATCGAAGTTAAGAATGGTGCATCTATCTATCTATCTGTTAGTAGTCATATACCTGCGATATATTTACAAGGAAGCAATTCACACATACATGTTAATGGTGGAAACCTTACTGTGACATCCTCAGCAGGGGTTTCAATGAATTTAACCGGCCAAGCACCGAGTATATCAGTTGCTGAAGAATCAGAAGTAACTATGGACGGGTTAGTAGCGCTTACAGGAAGCGAACCAGAAGTAAATATAAAGAACTCAAAGATCCGTCTAGATCAACTGTCGTTAATCGGAGATCAGGCGCGTTTGATTCTGGATGCCAGTGAGGTAACTATTTCGAGTGCAAGTAATAGGACATTACTCCTGCTAGATGGAAGTAACTCACTGTTATCATTAGACAATCAAAGCAGACTAGAGGTTATTAGTACATGGGCTACAACGGTACAATCAAATGGATCAGATACAGTTAGATTGGGAAATGGAAAAAAACAACCAACGTTATCTGTGAAAAATGAATCAAAACTAGCTATTACGGCTGCAGGATCATCGTCAACCAATATTGGGCCTGATGCAAGTTTCAATAATGGATTGCATATTGGGGGGGCATCCGCACATGTCGAGATCTTACAAGATTCATTAGTTGATGTCACTATAACTAGTGGGCGGCGCCGCAGGGCCATATTGTGGTCTGGTGCTAATAGTACCGTTGAAGTTAGTAATAGTAGACTGAACATTAATGATAGCTTAGGTTGGTCAGAGATAAATTTTGGTACAACAGGTATACCAAAAATTAGCATTG